>NZ_AZUI01000001.1:0-1200000 GCF_000526995.1 Lacrimispora indolis DSM 755
CTGCCGACTCTTTTAACCTGCCGTTTGGATAATAGTGATACTGATTGGTAACGGCATATCTTCCTTTCCCATCCTCGGCCCGGCGGTATACCAGATGATTGTCCATATTGTAGTGGGTAGTAATATGATTGTCATTCCGGTCTATGCAGAGGTCTGGACGGCCTTCTTCATCATAATAAAAATATTCACTGTTTCCTTCCTGATCAACCCGTTCATACACCTGGCCAAAGCTATTATACTTATAAGTAATCGTTCCTCCGTTGGCATCAGTAGTACTGATGATATTACCGGCATAATCATAGGCATAACGTTCGATTCCTCCATCGGGTGTATATACCTCTGTAATCCTCCCCCAGTCATCAAGGACAAACTGGGTCAGGTTCTCATTCCCATCCCTGACTCCTGTAATATTTCCCTGGGCATCATACTGAAAGGACTGCGCCGCCTCTCTTTTTTGGGCCTGCCCCTTACCGGTATAGCCCCCTGCTGTTTTACCTGATGCATTATATGTGTACTCGGTATATTCAGTCTCACCCGTCCATAGGTTCGACAGCCTATCTACAATAAACTAATGGGTGAAAAGAACAGAAAAAGAGAAAAAGAGGAACTACAGCAAGAGTATTTCTCCCTCTGTAGCCCCTCTCCAGTCCAGTTTACCATAAGTGGTTTTTTTGAAAAGAAGAGTTCACCCCCATACTGGTAAACTCTTCCTTACTTTTTATGACATTTTTAAATATGCTTTCAAAAAGCCTATCTACATTAATCCATAAATATAGTTCCTACCAACAATCTATCTTTTAATTTTACTTGTTGTATCGACCCACTGTAGTGCTATCCTCTAAATTATGCTGTTCCTCCCCTGAATAATATCAAAGAATATTCCATCTTTTCAGTATGCAAATAATAGAAAGGCAAGAGAATGCTCCGATTTAGGAGTTATTTCTCTTGCCTTCCATTACTTCTAAATAAAACCTTTTACTTTGCTCATAATCTAGGAATGATTGTTGTTCTGCTAAACCTTCTGGTGTTGATCCGAGTTTGGATCGGCCATAACGGCTGTCTGCCGAGAGGCTGCCGCACGTACACAGTTGATATCTTTCGCACCTTTCTCATCCGGATCGCTGAAATAAAGCGACTCCTGTGTTCTAAATTTAATTATTAAACAAAGTTTGTAATGTATGGTAACATCCTTATTAAAATTGCATTTTTCTTAGTAAAGCCAATAATTTTTTATTCTTTATATAAAAATAATCCATTTAAAAATTCTATAAAAGTTTTTGCAACAAAATACATGCATTCATCTTCTGTAGAATTTTCATAATCTAAACAATTATCCCAAAAATAGATTCCTTTCCAATCTTCTTGATTCACTAACAAAACCAGACCACTTCCTGTTGCATGTCCTATAATTAACATATTTTCTAGTAATTCATCCCTATACTCATTCAGCCATGTTTCAATAGATAAACTTTCTTTAGCATTACCCACCCCAAATAACGACCCTAGAGCAATCGGTTCTGCTATCTTTTCAGCATTAAAGCAAACAATCTCATCATTGGCACTCCCGCCATTATTTCTCAATAAATATTCTTTATAATCATCAGGTAAATCTAGATTGTTGTTTCTTTGAAATACTTCTAAATCTTTACTATCCAAACTCCCAAAACTTGATAACATATGTTATCCTCCTTATTTCATAGTATTTTAATTATTTGTATGTTCATAAAAAGAAGATATTAATTATTACTTTTCATCTTTGATATCCCCCCTCGATGTCTAAACCTATCGTGAATAATTGAAATCACATCTTGCAAGGTCTTTCCATCTTGATGATGGTGCCACGTACCATCTTCACTCTTAATATAGCCTAAATCTTTGGCAGTTTGAAAATCTTTATTTCTACCTTGAAACGGTCCTATATCAGCTTCTTGATTTACCATCCCCGCAGCCATAAAATCAGGATATCCATCGGGATAACTAACTTTATTTCCTTCCCAATCATTGTATGTCCATGTCCCATCTGTGTCTATGGAAATTTTTCCACCTTTGTCATACCACTTTTTCACATCTGGTGAATTTTTAGGTTTTGTATCTAGAATATCTTTTGGAATATCTCCAGCTGATGAATATGACTGTCTCGAACCCTCAGTCTACTCCGCCTGCGGATTATTCTTCCCCGCCGGACACAGCCCCAGATAACCACTGGGATCATAGTAAGTAATAGGATTATTCTGACAATAAGCATAGAGGTTCAGTCCATATCCCCGGTACGCATCCTCCTGCATAAATCTGCCGATCTTCGGATTATAAAACCTCGCCCTCAAGTAGTATTGACCGCTGATTCCATCATACATCTGACCCGTATAGGTAATTCGGTTTTCTATACTTCCTGACGTTTCTATTATACTTCCAAACGGGTCATAGTGGTAGCTTTTTCTGATCTCCTGTTCCTGATCCAACAGAAATATCGTACTTCCCATCTCATCACACACAAAATAGTGCGGGGAGTCCTCTCTTGCACTTTGCAAT
The DNA here is from genome assembly GCF_000526995.1 of Lacrimispora indolis DSM 755. Taxonomy (NCBI): domain Bacteria; kingdom Bacillati; phylum Bacillota; class Clostridia; order Lachnospirales; family Lachnospiraceae; genus Lacrimispora; species Lacrimispora indolis. The sequence continues at coordinate 2,530 of NZ_AZUI01000001.1, forward strand.
GACACCACATGATGTCCGCGGCAATAACGTTTCTGTTCCGAACCACTCTCTTCTGTCACTAATTCTCCCCGGTCAAATACAAAACGGATCACCTTTCCTGCTTCTTCCGTTTCATAACGCATGCCTTCTCCATCGTACCGATAGCTGGCAGCACCCTTTTCCGCGGTTACGCTGTTCTGCCGGTTCAAAGGATCATAAGCATAGGTTCGGCTGACATCCTTTCTCTGTTCTGACACCAGATTCCCCTGCTTATCATAGAGATAAACCATGCGGTTTGATTCTGATTCCAGCCCTGTCAGTTGATTTTTACGGTTATACTGATATCGTTCTTCTCCGGTTTGGGTCTTCTTGGTTAACCGGTTCCCTGCCAGATCATAAGTATACTGTTCTGTGTCACAGTGATACGTTGCTTCTGACAAACGGTTCATCACATCATAACCATATACAGTGGCCTTCTCTATCAAGATCGGATTGTTGATATTAGGGGTGGCATCGACCCTCGGATACTGGCGGGCGGGGTGCAAACACAAGTTCGAACTTAAAACCGCCGCAAAATTAAACTTGAATCCGGCGGCGGTTTGATGGTTTTACTTATGGATACATAAATAATGAACAATGTTTAAATCTATTATAGCTTGTTATGGCGAGCGGGGCTCAAACAAGATGTTTCTAGCAATTCAGGGAAATTATTAACAGTCTTTTAGAATGGTTATTCTATTTACATTAAACATTATTTACAACCCGATTAATCATCAAATTCTTGATTATCAAATGAGTGAAGAAAGATTTCCCGTAAGTCTTTTACTTTGGATATCTTGCTTTATACCTCTTATCATTTTCTAACCATTCACATGCAGTTCCCATAGTAAATAGACATTGTGAATGATTATAACCTAATAAGTAATTTGCATCTCGATCCGTAATATAAAATTCTATCACCCCACACTCGTCATAAAACTCAACAAACTTACTTCCATTCTCAATCTCATAAAAATTATTCCCCATATCTTTATTAAAAAACAGAATAATTGAGTCACTTTTAATAAAATCTCCAATCCATCTCCAAGAATCCGGAACATCAATACCAACCATTGAAGAAAAAACCACAGCATCGAATATTGAATAACCTATACGTACATTAGGTCTTAAATACTTCTCCTTAACAGCCATCCATATTCTCTCTCTTTCAGCCTCTGACAATATGCTGATTTTTTCTCCAATATTTCTCCAGAATTCCAATAAGTGTTGTTCCATAACAATTATCATATCCTTTCCAAACTGTCTTTTCGCTCGTTTTTTTATATAGGAATCTCTAATATATCTTTGGCCAAGTTGGTCGCACTTGTTTATAGATTTGTTCAAGCAAATCGGAATATGTATAATCTCTTCCTGTAGGCACGTCTACTAAAATGTGTCCTACAGTTTTTCCTTTCGTTCCATACTGCCATCCTACATGCGGTGTATCTGGTCCACCTGCCCAATTCCCATTTCTATCTACTCCATAATGTGCAAGATCTAAATCTACAAAGGATTTATCTGGCCCTAAATATTCCACTGGAATTGATTTTCCATTTAAATCTTTAGCCCATTTTGTCACTTTGAATTGATCTCTTGTATATCCGGTTCGTGATTCTATCTGAGCGAAAGCTTCATCTACTGCATCTCTATATGTTTTATCGGTACCTCTCCAATCCATATCTTGATCTTTCAGCCGATATTGAAGATCAGGTTTATCCTCCGTACCCGCCTGCGGATTACTCTTCCCCGCCGGACACAGCCCCATATAACCACTGGGATCATAGTAAGTAATAGGATTATTCTGACAATAAGCATAAAGGTTAATCCCATCTCCCCGGTACGCATCCTCCTGCATAAATCTGCCGATCTTCGGATTATAAAACCTCGCCCTCAAGTAGTATTGACCACTGATTCCATCATACATCTGACCCGTATAGGTAATTCGGTTTTCTATACTTCCTGACGTTTCTATTATACTTCCAAACGGGTCATAGTGGTAGCTTTTTCTGATCTCCTGTTCCTGATTCAACAGAAATATCGTACTTCCCATCTCGTCACATACAAAATAGTGCGGGGAGTCCTCTCTTGCACTTTGCAATGACACCACATGATGTCCCCGGCAATAACGTTTCTGTTCCGAGCCACTCTCTTCTGCCGCCAATTCTCCCCGGTCAAATACAAAACGGATCACCTTTCCTGCTTCTTCCGTTTCATAACGCAGGCCTTCTCCATCGTACCGATAGCTGGCAACACCTTTTTCCGTGGTCACGCTGTATTGCCGGTTCAAAGGATCATAAGCATAGGTTCGGCTGACATCCTTTCCCTGTTCTGACAACAGATTCCCCTGCTTGTCATAGAGATAAACCATGTGGTCTGATTCTGCTTCCAGCCCTGTCAGCTGATTTTTACAGTTATACTCATATCGTTCTTCTCCGGTTTGGGTCTTTCTGGTTAACCGGTTCCCTGCCAGATCATAAGTATACTGTTCTGTGTCACCGTGATACGTTGCTTCTGACAAACGGTTCATTACATCATAACCATATGCATTCTGATAAACATCCCCTGACTTTTTCGTGCAGTTTCCATTTCCGTCATAGGCATATGCATAATTAAGCAGTACTTTCCCGTCAGAGCCTACTGTCACCAGATGCTCCATCAGCCCATCGTCCTGGTATTGATACTCTGTTTTGACTCCATTCCCGTAGGCAAGGGAACGGATCCTCCCTTCCGGCGTATATTGATACGCTGCCAGAAATGTATGGTTTTGGCTGTCCCTCACTTCCCTGACTCGATTAAGAACATCGTAGGTATACCGGGTTGCAATCCCTGTTACATCCGTCAGTTCTGTTACATTTCCATTCTTATCATAATTTAATCTATTATTACCGGGTCGAAAAGAGAGCTGGAGAAAGCCGGGTGGTCAATAACACCCCCCGACAGCTACTTCACCCAGCAGTGCTGGGCGAGGAGCTTTTACATGAGGTGGTCGGAAACTTAGCTTGTCACAGTAAAGCTGGTCAGAATGTAACAAAGTTGGCATACACCAAGACTTTGTCAGATGCACCCTGAACATCCACATATCATATCGTTTCTCTACCAACATGGCTTTATTGACAGTATACGAGTAAGTAGATTATTAGATCAATTTAAAGTTGCGTTTTAAAAGGGAAAGCCTTTCCGTTGAGAAAGACTTTCCTTCTCGAATTATCGCATATCAGATTCGTTAACTTAGATTATGCTTTTTCATACCCTTTAAACTCATCATTATATTTCATCGGAACTATTCTTTGAATACGACCTCCTCCAAATTTACAAAAAACTCTAGACTTGTTACTTCCTAAAATCTCCAGAACATACATAGTTTCATCTTTACTAATAGTAAATACTTCTGAATGTAATAATTCATGATTGATTTTTGCTTGAAATTCCTTCACTCCAAACAACTCAATATTTAAACATACAATATCCCATGCTTTCCATTTTGGAGGTGAATTCTTTACATTACATTTTGTTAAAACATCCATTTTCATGTTAAAACCTAATGGCTGGTAGTTAATATTATCTATTGCAGCCCCTGTAAAGACATCATCCTCACCAAAAATCTCACTTAAAACAAACTCATTATCAAAACCTAACAGCATATTACTTCCCTTTCTACTTCTTATTTCTATAATTAAAGTAATAGTGGTCTTTCATACCTGACACACGTCCTGTATTTGTATTCGTATCGGGCCTGACATTAAAATGCGATGATTGATTCCCTACTCCATCCGAATACAAATGTCCATACGAATGATCTTGTATAACTACCTGTTGGATCGAATTTCCTTGTGCATCAGTTTTTCCTGTAACTGAATATGTCAATTCTCTTGAGTATACGAAGTCACCATTTTCTACTATAGGATTTCCATACTCATCACGTAACCTTACCATTGTTTGCGAATCTGGTTGTTGAGATTTAGGAATTACCAATTCTTGCTTAATATCCCCCAAAACTTCTTTTCTAGATAAATCCCCCAGACCCTCAGTCTGCTCTTCCTGCGGATTATTCTTCCCCGCCGGACACAGCCCCATATAACCGCTGAAATCTTTATTGAAAATTTACCAGTTGAAGAGAAGAAACTAATTGATAAGTATATTGACTCCCTTATAAGCCAACTTGCTTTAGAAGAAGCTTTTCTGTATCAGCATGGATTCATGGATGGTATGAAGATACTAAATATATTGAAAAACTATAAATGAATTCTCTTAAGTAAGTATGTTCTGTTGAATATGAGGATGTCCCATAAGTCATGAAATGACTTATGGGACATCCTCTTTGCAATACCTATTTAACCTTTCAAAACTATGAAATCTTCAAGTCTTTTTTTATCTGATTCAAATAACCATCTAATAATTCTTTGTCATTGGAATTTTTTGTGATATGCGCATTACATACTTCTAAAAGTCGCTCATAAAATAAACTATTTTCGATAAATATCATAGTATCTTCATCATCTGCCGGTTTCCAAAACAACAAGGTTACGTACCCTTCTTTATAGTCTTCATCCTCAGGATCGAAGGAACAAGAAATGTATTCTGCCCCTTGTCCTTTTGATTGTGCCATTTGTTTCACTGCACCTATTTCTAATTCTCCTAAAAAGCATATATATTCAAAATATAATTTTAAATACTTTTCTTTCTCTTCTGAAACTCTCATTATCTATTCCTCCTACTCTATTTTATTCTCCTGGCAATTTAGGAAAGAAATTTGTTATTTTCCCATCCTCATAAAAACCTCGAAATTCTAACCCATTTGAAGAAAATCCTTTAACATATCTACCATTTATAGTTCCATTTTTCATCGCTTCCCAGCCCCATTCTAACATTTGACTGTCAGAAATGATATTAGGATCATAATATGTTTTAGGATCTGGTATATCTTTAAATCCAAGAAAATTTCCTCGTCCATCGTAGGCAGGTACACGATACTTTTGAGCATATACTCCATCTATTGTCGGATGCGGAACGGGTTCACCCACTTTCAGATCATCTAATGGAAATCCTGTACTCTCTAATGTACTGTTAAAATTATCCAAGTTATGTGCACCTAATACGCCTTTCTTTTTCGGTCCAATACCGTCTCCATTAATGAAGTGATTATCGGCTTTAGTTAATGGCCCCATAAAGTCTGAATCACCGGGCTTTGGAACCTTACCCGAACCCTCAGTCTGCTCCGCCTGCGGATTATTCTTCCCCGCCGGACACAGCCCCATATAACCACTGGGATCATAGTAAGTAATAGGATTATTCTGACAATAAGCATAAAGGTTCAGTCCATCTCCCCGGTACGCATCCTCCTGCATAAATCTGCCGATCTTCGGATTATAAAACCTCGCCCTCAAGTAGTATTGACCGCTGATTCCATCATACATCTGACCCGTATAGGTAATTCGGTTTTCTATACTTCCTGACGTTTCTATTATACTTCCAAACGGGTCATAATGGTAGCTTTTTCTGATCTCCTGTTCCTGATCCAACAGATATATCGTACTTCCCATCTCATCACACACAAAATAGTGGAGGGAGTCCTCTCTTGCATTTTGCAGTGACACCACATGATGTCCGCGGCAATAACGTTTCTGTTCCAAACCACTCTCTTCTGTTGCTAATTCTCCCCGGTCAAATACAAAACGGATCACCTTTCCTGCTTCTTCCGTTTCATAACGCAGGCCTTCTCCATCGTACCGATAGCTGGCAGCACCTTTTTCCGTGGTCACGCTGTTCTGCCGGTTCAAAGGATCATAACCATAGGTTCGGCTGACATCCTTTCCCTGTTCTGACAACAGATTCCCCTGCTTGTCATAGAGATAAACCATGTGGTCTGATTCTGTTTCCAGCCCTGTCAGTTGATTTCTACGGTTATACTCATATCGTTCTTCTCCGGTTTGGGTCTTCCTGGTTAATCGGTTCCCTGCCAGATCATAAGTATACTGTTCTGTGTCACAGCGATACGTTGCTTCTGACAAACGGTTCATCACATCATAACCATATGCGTTTTGATAAACATCCCCTGACTTTTTCGTGCAGTTTCCATTTCCGTCATAGGCATATGCATAATTAAGCAGTACTTTCCCGTCAGAGCCTACTGTCACCAGATGCTTCATCAGCCCATCGTCCTGGTATTGATACTCTGTTTTGACTCCATTCCCATATGCAAGGGAACGGATCCTCCCTTCCGGCGTATATTGATACGCTGCCAGAAATGTATGGTTTTGGCTGTCTCTAACCTCTCTGACCCGGTTAAGAACATCGTAGGTATACCGGGTTGCAATCCCTGTTACATCCTTCAGTTCTGTTACATTTCCATTCTTGTCATAATCATACGACAGCATTATAATACAAACAAAGGGGAAAGACCAAAAAATGATCTCTCCCCATGGTAACTGATGGTTATCTTATATCAGTATTTGAGTTTACACAGACTTTGAAACAGTCTCTCTGTCATAAATTTAAACCTAAAAAGAATGGAAAAACTGTTCTCTATTTAATTTATTTAAGATGCCACTGCATGAGGGCAGCACTTATTACATAAAGATGCGTTATGTCAACAGGTCCTTAATTATACGTCATTCTGAAATACGGTAGGTTATTCATCGCTTACTTTTTTATTACTTACTCATCTTCTCTGCATACATAATTTGTTATATAATCATCAAAATCACAATACCATATGTCTAAATCATCCCAAACACCTACATAAACCACCTTATCTTCTTTTATTAACCATTGTATACCATTATCCTCATCCCAATCACAACTCCCCCCTAAATTGAGTACAGGAATGTTTTGATCACTTTCATCTATGTACATATCAACTTTCAAATGATTTATTTGCATATAGTTAAATATCTCTAAAGGATCTTTAACTTCACTTAAACCATCTGGATATTCAGCATCCGGATAATTTTTCATTTTTATTTCACAAAATTTTTTTGAATATCTACATAAATCTACTACAACATTTTCATTAATATTATTTAAATAATTTACAGTTTTTATTACATATGGCATAGGTACTTCTTTATCAAAAAATAATGTAATATATTTTTTTATGTAGTCAAAATATACCTTTCCTTCCATTTGTCCAAATTCATTCTCAAATACTTCTTTTATCAATTCCATTTTATTCCTCCTCTTAAAAATTTAATAATTAAACTAAAGATATTGTATCAATATATTTTAATACAGTACTTTTATATTATTTCTAATGTTTAAAAGTCTTAATAACCAAAATACTTAAAGTAAAAATTAATTTCCCCCACCCCACCTGTATGACCAAAGTATGAATTTATTCTCGTTGGCACAAGTTGCATTGTAATCATATTATTACATTCATGCCATGTTAATTTATTTGTTTTAACCATTTCTTTTAGCTCAGTAACGCTTTTTCCTGTTTGTAAAGATAGCTGCTCATATGCCATGGAAAAATTTGTATTCCTACCATTTGGTCCCCCATGCATATTAAAAATCTCAACTGTACCAACGGAAAATGAACTAAAATCAGGAACTCCATTTGTATAAGTAACTCCATCAACTCCATACTGTGTTTGTATAATCTCTCTTAATTTGGGATCACTTGGTATAAATGTTGATTCACCTCTTTTTCCTGTCCAAGTACCTAATGATGAATCCTCGCTAGGTGTTTGATTAATTCTATTTTTATATTGTTCCTGTTCAAAAGTATTACTCTTCCCCGCCGGACACAGCCCCAGATAACCACTGGGATCATAGTAAGTAATAGGATTATTCTGACAATACGCATAAAGGTTCAGTCCATCTCCCCGGTACGCATCCTCCTGCATAAATCTGCCGATCCTCGGATTATAAAACCTCGCCCTCAAGTAGTATTGACCGCTGATTCCATCATGCATCTGACCCGTATAGGTAATTCGGTTTTCTATACTTCCTGACGTTTCTAGTATACTTCCAAGCGGGTCATAATGGTAGCTTTTTCTAATCTCCTGTTCCTGATCTAACAGAAATGGTATTATTCTTTAAGATCATTATAGCAATCAAAAACACAGCCAGTAAATTAGGGCTGTGTTTTTGATTGAAATTAAATAAGTTAATACTTCTATAGAAATTATAGCCTTATAAAAATTTATCTAATTTCAAACATGATTTATTTCTTTTTCTCTAATATTAAGTGGTAATAGATATCGGGTAGCAATACCTGCAATCTCAATTGTATACAATTAACAGCAATTAAATAATCCATTGTTTCATTAAATACAAAGTATTCCATACCATATGAATTTTCAAATAATTCTCCTAATCTTTTAGCATTATTGACTTTTACTACAGATTTTCTTGCAATATTACTATCCTGACCCCAAAAACATATGCTGGTTCTTCTTTAAGGTACTGAGAATAAGTAAAATATATGATTCCTGCTTACAAAATAATTGGTTTGTAACTATATAGCTTTTCAACTATTTCTTCAACAGTTATCCCATTACCAGACATAATTGTTTTTATTACTTCTGGATTAGAAGTTGCTATTGATATCTTTGATATCCATTCAGAAATTTCATTATCATCACCTGCTCCTATTCTAATTTTACTTACGAGTTCTGTTACTTCTTGTTTGGTTATTTTTTCCATTATTAAATTGCTCCTTTATTTAAAATATTTGTTAAAACCATTATAACCATGATACTCTGGTATCAAAATTTCCGCATGATATCTAGGTGTTACAACAACAAGATTATTTAGATCAAATACCCCGCCGCCTTGATTTATGGGAGTTTTGTGGTGTATTTGATATGTTACCGAACCATTTATTGTCTGAGAATCTATAACAATTGGAGCACCACCATTTCTCATTCGGTAAATGTTAGTCATATCCCCATTAATCATAAATTCATCAGCATATGAAGAATTACCAACTTCTCTCCAGAAATCCTTTCTAAACTCATCAAAATTATCATATGTTCTCCCTGAAAGTGTATCAGCAATCTCTTTTGGAATAACACCTGCGTTTCCTTCTGAACCATATAACATCTTCCCTGCATCTGGAGCATTTTCTCCGCCTGTTACTATTCCTGAAGAATTTATTCTTTGCGTTGCTGTAGTAGAATCCTTGCTACCCGGACCCTTAGTCTGCTCCTCCTGTGGATTATTCTTCCCCGCCGGACACAGCCCCATATAACCATTGGGATCATAGTAAGTAATAGGATTATTCTGACAATAAGCATAAAGGTTCAGTCCATCTCCCCGGTACGCATCCTCCTGCATAAATCTGCCGATCTTCGGATTATAAAACCTCGCCCTCAAGTAGTATTGACCGCTAATTCCATCATACATCTGACCCGTATAGGTAATTCGGTTTTCTATACTTCCTGACGTTTCTATTATACTTCCAAACGGGTCATAGTGGTAGCTTTTTCTGATCTCCTGTTCCTGATCCAACAGAAATATCGTACTTCCCATCTCGTCACATACAAAATAGTGGGGGGAGTCCTCTCTTGCACTTTGCAATGACACCAAACGATGTTTTACCAAAGGCAGGCAGATATTGTCCCGATACATTGACCACATGACTGGGCAATTAGCATTTGAGGAAACATTTCTCTACCAACAAGGTTTTATGGCTGGGGTCAGGGTATTGAATTCTTTAAGAACATTATAGCAATCAAAAACACAGCCAGTAAATTAAGGCTGTGTTTTTGATTGAAATTAAATAAGTTAATATTTCTTTAAAATTTATAGCCTTATAAAAATTTATCTGATTTTAAACTTAATTTATTTCTTTTTCTCTATATATTAAGTGGTAATAGATATTGGGTAGCAAGACCTGCAATCTCAATTGTATACCAATTAACAGCAATTAAGTAATCCATTGTTTCATTAGATACAAAGTACTCCATACCATATGAATTTTCGAACAATTCTCCTAATCTTTTAGCATTATTGACTTTTACTACAGATTTTCTTGCAATATTACTATCCTGGCCCCAAAAAACATATGCTGGTTCTTCTTTAAGGTACTGAGAATAAGTAAATTCATACTTTTCTGTAGGTATTGAAACTGTATTTTTACCGATACCCAAATGTCCATCTGTCTTAAAGGGATTATAAAATGCTAAAACAGCCCTAATATACCCTTGAGCCTCATTCTCATTCAGCAGACAAATCTCTATATTTAGCTTATTACTTGCTTCAATTAATTCTTTTACATAATCCAACATATTCACACCTACTTTCTAGTTGCTGGAACCCTATCTACAAATATATGTCCCCTAATTCTATTGCTTCCCTTACCAGCAGTTTGATATCCGATATGAGGCGCATGTGGTCCTTCTCCAAGTTGTCCATTAGGTTTAACATTATTCCACTGCGGAATGTCCATATTTACATTCGCCCCATTAGGCCCTTGCCATTCTACAGGTATACTTTTCCCGTACTCATTAGTGCCCCACTTAGTCACTTCGAACTCTTCTTTGGGAACTCCCGTTCGCCTGAATGCTTCATCAAGTCCATCTTGATATGTTTTTCCGGTACTTCTAAGATCGACATCTTTTTGAGAATTGAATTCCCAATTGCTACCTGTAAGACCATCCCCCGAACCCTCAGGTGGAGTACTGAGATGTACGGAAAGGGGTGAAAATTAGTATTCTATTAAAAAAGTATAGCACATCTTGACGCTATTTTTAAGAAAAAAATTACTGTTCTTCTTCTGGCAGTGGTTCCCTGTATTCTGTCTTATTTTTCATCATTCCGTACACAATGTTCACCAACTGGCGCATGATACAGACCAATGCCTGAGATTTTGTCTTTCCCTCACTGATTTTCCGCATATAATAACTGTGAAATACCGGATGATTGGGCATTCCGTTCTTGGGTACAGAAACCATAGTCACTGCCAGGAAATAAAACAGACCATGCAGTTGACGGTTCCCCTGTCTGGAACTCTGTTCCTTGCCTTTTCCGGCAGAACTGAACTTGACAGGCGCCACTCCTGCAAATCTCGCCAGTTTATCTGCATTGGAAAACCTTCGGATATCTCCGATTTCCGCAATCAGCTTACTGGCTACCGTTATTCCAATTCCCGGCATACTGGTCAGTTTATAATCAAAGGTGAGCAGGATCTTTTCGATTTCTTCATCAACTCCTGCCAGTTCTTCTTTCTGATGTTCTAAATTTCTTACCAGACTCCTTGTGATAAAATCCCTGGATTCCTGGTATTCCCGTATGGTATTTCCATCATTCCGAACACAGTCCAGAATGAGTTCCGCTTTATCCCTTTTTGTAATACGGGCTATTTCTTTAAATTCAGCAGTTAATTCTTCTGCTGTTTTCCCCTCTAAATGCACTGGAGAAGGATAAGTCCTCCAGAAGTACATAGCACATTTTCCATCGATTTCACTGAAAAATTTATGATAGCTGGGGTATGCCATAGATATCTGTTCATGAAGGCCGTTTTTAAAGCGGATTCCGTCTTTTACTAACATTTCCCTCTGGTTTACCAATTGTGACAGAGTCCATTCGTTATCCTTGGGCTTTGCATCAGGCAAAGTATGCAACTGATTAATCAAAACTGTTGCCACGCAGTATGCATCCCACTCGTCATTTTTTCGGAACATAGGCGCACTTTTTCTCTGGTCATAGGCCAGGGCGGGATTAATGTCTTTCACAGCATAACCATTTTCAATCAGCCAGACCGCCAAGCTTCTGCCATAGCCATAGGCATTCTCTAATCCGTAAATCGGATTCAGCCCAAGATTACGTGATTTTCTATTTACCTTTTCTGCCAGCTTTTTAAATTCACTGGGCTTGTTTTCTATCGCAACAACCTCTAACTTTTCATTCCAACAGTTTACCATTACTGCTGTATGAGTTTCTTTATGCAGATCAATCCCCACATAAAGCAGATTTTCTCTTCTCTGCAATTCTCTCCCTCCTGCTCTTGTTTCCAACCAGTCAGTTCCTGTACCGGCAACCTCAGATGACAGCGTTAACTCGGAATGAGCCCGCAAGGGTTCGACAGCCTATCTACAACAAACCAATGGGTGAAAGGACAAGTTATTTCTTTGATTGGTTGTTGATGTTAACTCTCTATCGAATGGATTACAAGTCATTTCTGATTTTATTTTTTAGGAGAAAGAACAGAAAAAAGAAAAGGGGGCTGCCGCAAGAATATTTCTCCCCCCGTAGCCCCCCTCCTGTCCAGTTTACCATAAGTGGATTTTTTTGAGAAGGTGGGTTCACCCCTGTATTGGTAAACTTTTTCCTTACTTTTTTATGACACTTTTGGACAGAGCTTGTAAAGACTATCGGCTTAACACACAATTCACCGTTCCTGCTGGCAATCCTTTTTTATTAGCCCGTTTGTACGCTCGTGTTGCCCCTGTATGCCCTTAACAAGACTCAGGCCGCATAGTTGACCATTTACTGATTAAAACCAAACGTAAGGCGATTTGGCAAACGAGAAATCCCAACTGCCTTATTGATATCTTTCTACCAAAGTCCACTGAACTGCCGAATTACGAATCAGCCGCAAAGCCTATATCCAGGCAGATTTTTTAGCCTGTATTTACCGGGTCGAAAATAGAGCAGGAGAAAGCCGGGTGGTCAAAAGCAACCACCCGACATCCACTTCGCCCAGCAGTGCTGGGCGTTTGAGGGACTTTTACATGAGGTGGTCGGATTTACGCTTTGTCACAGTAAAGGTGGTCGGAATCTAGAAAAATTGGCATGCACTAAGACTTTACGAAGTACACCTTGAGCGTCCACCTATTATGCCTATCGTTCATTTCTGCTGCTTTAAAAGCTTATTATTAGTAATTTATGGTATCGACTTTCTAAAGAAATTTCGGTATCGTATGTTCTCAAAGGAGGGAAACATTATGACCGAACAGGAATTACTGGATATGTTTATTCAGGAACGTATCGCTATGCTAATTGAAATATTCCATCAAAAACAGCCGAACCAATACGAGGAAGAATATAAGCAAATTCTTCACGCCGAAATCTTCATTGATAATTTACCAAGCAAGGAAAAAGAACTAGTTCAAAATCACATTGATTCGCTAATAAGGCAGTTCATGTTGGAAGAAGCTTTTCTATATCAACATGGTTTTATGGATGGTATGAAACTGTTAAAATATATTGATAAATTGTGATTTTCTATTAATAAACCAAACCCATCATTACGATTTGCATTAAATCAGCCCTAAAAGTTTTCATAAATTGAAAACATACAAAAGCTATAGTGCTTTAATGAATTAATCTTAATAATTATAAAGCATTATGGCTAATAAATGTATTTATAAAGTTATGTTCAAATCATTATTTCCTATGCTTTCTAAAAAGACATATTCTTCATTAACAAAATCTTTTTTCAATTTAAATATTTGAACACTGCTTAAAGGAGGAACAAATTTTGTGTCATTTTTTATAAATCTATTTTCAAGTATCATGTGATACAAATCTTTAATAAAAATAGACCATTCCTTTAAGCTATCATTCTTTTCATCTTTATTCTGCAAATACCTAAATCCATCAGCCGAATAAAAAATCATTAATGCTATACTTAGATTACAGCATTCTTTAAGAAGTATATTTTTAGGTATCTCAAACCCATTATTCCAATTATAATTGTAGGCATACACATACAGTATTTCAGGATCATTAATACCGTGTAATTCATTTAATACTTCCTCAGCATTTTTTTCATATAACATTTGCTGAATAATTTTTTCTTTTTCCTTATCCATATATAACATATACTCCTTTACTTAATTCTATTTAAATTTCGTTGCCACAAATCAACTGATGCATCTTGATTCGGATAAAGCGTTAATCGACTTTGCTGCAACTTTTTCAAATTGCTTTGCAATCTAATACTTATCGTTGAGACGTATTAGAGTCTTGAATAATATCAATGTCTCTAATGTGTTCCCTTGAACTGCTTATCCAGAACCAGAACGCTTAAATCATTTAAAAACTTTGTACAACAAAGCACAGCGACTTCAACAAATAAAAGTCACTGTGCCTGAGAATTAATAATAAAAGTATAACTTAAATGAAACTACTATGTTCATATAACATAAATTAAATTCCCGTTATAATTTTTCTTTGCTTTCTTGTTTCAATATCTGCTAAACGGGTTGGTAGAGGTTGCCGGCTATCTTTATCTATAAGATTCAATACAATATTTGTTGATGTATCAAGTGTTATCCAATTTCCACATGATACAAAAATTGGTTTAACACCTTTATGTGTTCTTAGCACACGACCATGTACCTTGTCTTTTATAATAATATCTGTATAGGCACCATCAAAATCTTCTGGCATTAAATAATCAACATTATTGATTTTTAAATAACTTTTTGCTACACCTATAGTAGGCTTATTAAGATAAAAGGAGGCATGAGTCGCTATTCCCATATTCCGATAATGTAAATATCCGTTTCCATCAAACATAATTAAATCCGTATTTGATTCTAACATTTTAAAAGTATTAATTATCAACGGCAATTCCCTAAAGGATAAATAACCAGGAATATAAGGAACATCAATTTTGCCAGTTAATGATTTAATTTCTACTATTTCCTTAGAACAGTAGTTAATTGTTACAATGCAACAAACTGCATAATCTGTACCTTTTTCTCTCCAATATGCTAAATCAATTCCTGAAATTGTTTTTATATCTTCTAGTTTAATTTTATCAAACAATTCAATTTTATCAGCAAAATCGAGTTGAATCTCAGTATAATACGCCTCTAAGCCATTACTCTTTTCTTTTTTGTTCTTCATAATTTTCGTATTTTTCAATCATCTTTTTATCAAATTCAGTTGGCTCTGTTTGCTCTTTAACTAATATCCCCTTATCATCCCATTCAATAAATGACTCACAAAATCCATACTTATAACTACTCTCAGATTTTTTTTTGCCATCTTCATAGTACTGTAAAGACTTTCCATGCCTCGTGCCTTTATGCATATAACTAATGTTTTTTATATTACCATTCTCATAGAAGCAAACATATTGACCATTTGAAATACCACAATTATAATAACAATAGTAATTCAATTTTTGGCTCTTATATAATTCAAATATAACTCCTGTGACAGGTTCTTCTACTCCTTCCTCAGAAATTCTGCACACTTGTTGACCGTACTCACCACCATAGAAAACTATATCTCCATCAAAACAAAGACCTATCTCCATAACTTCTTCTTTTGTTAAAACTTTTTCTTGTTCCATTCATTTACCTCATTCTTATTTTATATCTGATATTATATTAAAGCCGCGTAAAATATACTCACAATGTGGACAAGTTTGAAACGGGATTTCTATCACTGGTTTCGTTGTTCCTAATGTTCTGTTTACATAAATTGTAATATCAGAAATATTTGCATCTGGATTTGCTAATAATGCTTTGTTAGCAGCGTAAATCTCTGCATGTGAACCGGCTCCATGAGTATACATATATGAATCTAGAACTTCTGGTGGCATGTTCATAATTCGCTCTTTTAAAATTGGGTGTAACTCATCTGGAAGTGCACCATGCATCTCATTAATCGCTGTATAGGTTTTTCCTGTTTTGCTATCATAGGCGCCTGCAATTGCTGGACCTAATTCTTTATTATTTAATCCCATATCCTTGAGTATCTGTCCCTCATCAATTACAGTTTTTTTCAATGCATCAATTTCTTGTTGTGCAATCTTACCCGAACCCTCAGTCTGCTCCGCCTGCGGATTACTCTTCCCCGCCGGACACAGCCCCAGATAACCACTGGGATCATAGTAAGTAATAGGATTATTCTGACAATAAGCATAGAGGTTCAGTCCATCTCCCCGGTACGCATCCTCCTGCATAAATCTGCCGATCTTCGGATTATAAAACCTCGCCCTCAAGTAGTATTGACCGCTGATTCCATCATACATCTGACCCGTATAGGTAATTCGGTTTTCTATACTTCCTGACGTTTCTATTATACTTCCAAACGGGTCATAGTGGTAGCTTTTTCTGATCTCCTGTTCCTGATCCAGCAGAAATATCGTACTTCCCATCTCATCACACACAAAATAGTGCGGGGAGTCCTCTCTTGCACTTTGCAATGACATCACATGATGTCCCCGGCAATAACGTTTCTGTTCCGAACCACTCTCTTCTGTTGCTAATTCTCCCCGGTCAAATACAAAACGGATCACCTTTCCTGCTTCTTCCGTTTCATAACGCAGGCCTTCTCCATCGTACCGATAGCTGGCAGCACCTTTTTCCGTGGTCACGCTGTTCTGCCGGTTCAAAGGATCATAACCATAGGTTCGGCTGACATCCTTTCCCTGTTCTGACAACAGATTCCCCTGCTTGTCATAGAGATAAACCATGTGGTCTGATTCTGTTTCCAGCCCTGTCAGTTGATTTTTACAGTTATACTCATATCGTTCTTCTCCGGTTTGGGTCTTCCTGGTTAACCGGTTCCCTGCCAGATCATAAGTAAACTGTTCTGTGTCACCGTGATACGTTGCTTCTGACAAACGGTTCATTACATCATAACCATATGCATTCTGATAAACATCCCCTGACTTTTTCGTGCAGTTTCCATTTCCGTCATAGGCATATGCATAATTAAGCAGTACTTTCCCGTCAGAGCCTACTGTCACCAGATGCTCCATCAGCCCATCGTCCTGGTATTGATACTCTGTTTTGACTCCATTCCCGTAGGCAAGGGAACGGATCCTCCCTTCCGGCGTATATTGATACGCTGCCAGAAATGTATGGTTTTGACTGTCTCTCACCTCTCTGACCCGGTTAAGAACATCGTAGGTATACCGGGTTGCAATCCCTGTTACATCTGTCAGTTCTATTACATTTCCATTCTTGTCATAATCATACGACAGTAACGATCTCCCGGCTGATGACTTCCTGCTTAACAGCCCCGTGGCTGTGTAATCGTATTGATAGGTAATTCCATCCCCTGCCGACTCTTTTAACCTGCCGTTTGGATAATAGTGATACTGATTGGTAACGGCATATCTTCCTTTCCCATCCTCGGCCCGGCGGTATACCAGATGATTGTCCATATTGTAGTGGGTAGTAATATGATTGTCATTCCGGTCTATGCAGAGGTCTGGACGGCCTTCTTCATCATAATAAAAATATTCACTGTTTCCTTCCTGATCAACCCGTTCATACACCTGGCCAAAGCTATTATACTTATAAGTAATCGTTCCTCCGTTGGCATCAGTAGTACTGATGATATTACCGGCATAATCATAGGCATAACGTTCGATTCCTCCATCGGGTGTATATACCTCTGTAATCCTCCCCCAGTCATCAAGGACAAACTGGGTCAGGTTCTCATTCCCATCCCTGACTCCTGTAATATTTCCCTGGGCATCATACTGAAAGGACTGCGCCGCCTCTCTTTTCTCGGCCTGGCCCTTACCGGTATAGACCCCTACCGTTTTACCTTCTGCATTATATGTGTACTCGGTATATTCAGTCTCACCCGTCCATACCGAATGCAGATTTCCACTCAGATCATACTGGTATTGATGCAGTATGCGTTTGTCTGGTGTTGTTACCGATACCACCTGATCCTGACCGTTATAAGCAAACTCTGTTCCTGCTCCGTTATCACAATCGGCCTGATATTGTTCCGGACGTACCACCTTCAAAATACGATCATTCTTATCATAAATAAAACGGCTTACTCCTCCATTTTCATCCACGAAATGCGTGAGCCTGTCTTTTTGATCATACTGGTACCGGCGGCTGTAAACGCGGTCCTTTAAGCTTTGATCCACTCGTTCTGACAGATTTCCTGCCGGATCATACTTATACCCATAAATTCTGTGGATTCCTCCCTGTTTATCCTGTTCTTCTTCCCTGATCACACGATCCAGAGCATCATAGTACCAATCCTTCCGATACCCTTTGGGAGTTATCATCCGGACACAGTTTCCATTGGGATCATATTCATATTGAGTAACTGCCAGGATGGTTTTTTCTTTCCCTTTTGCTTTTAAGAACCTTTCTTCGATTCCTTCTTTCTTTTTCACCAGATTGCCCGCAGAATCATACTCATAAGAAATCATTCGTTTGACTGCTTCACTGATCTGAAAGCTTTCATAAACCTTCTGGTTTAAGCAGTTGTATTGATAAACAGTTTTGGCTCCATGCCGGTCTTTCACTCCGGTTAACCGGTTTAACTTGTCATAGGTAAAATATAATTCATGATAACGGAGGGGATAGTCTCCATAATGAACTTTATCGCGTCCCCGCTTTTCACGAATCAAATTTGATTCTGTATCATACTCAAACAAGTTTACCGAATACCATACTTCTTCTTCAGTTGATTCGATTGGTTTCCAGGTTGCAATCCGATTCCCTAACAAATCATAATGATGGCTGGTTGTATAACCCATGGCATCCGTTTCTTCAGTCAGATTTCCTGCCAAATCATACGTTAAGGTTTTTTGAGCCACACCCTCCTCATCGATGATCCGAATCAGACGATTCATGCCATCATATTGGTAACAAATCCCTTTCCCATCATCAATCTGTGCATCATAAGATTCCGGCCTTACCTTTTTGATCAAATTTCCGTTTCCATCATAAAAGCATCGCTCCACGGATTCATCCGGATAGATCGTGCGAATCCTTCTGCTGTCAGAATCATATTCATAACGAGTACCATAGCCAGCCTCTCCGTCTTTCGCATAACCGCAGGGGTGTATCTTTCTGATGATGTTTCCAGCCAGATCCCTTTCCTGTTTCCAGACATTTCCCAATGGATCACGGGTTTCAGTCAACCTGTCAAAGAAATCATACTGATACATCCATGCATGGCCGCCGACTCCCTGATTAGGCGGGAAAAGAGCCGTCATATTTCCCATTTTATCATAGGCTCTCCTGGTTTCATTTTCCTTTCCATCACGGACATAGATCATATAGTTTTGCTTATTATAACAAAACTCTACTGTCCCATACTCCGTAGTTGTAGAAACTTTTCGTCCTGCCTGATCGTATTCAAAGATCGTTGTTTGACCAACCGCATCCGTAACCTGAGAGGGTTCCGGTAAAAGATGCCCGCCATTTTTATCATAGGTATAGCTTATCTCGTTTCCTCTGCTGTCTGTTTTCTTTAAAATCCTGCCATAGCTATCACGTTCATATTGGGATCGCTTCCAAATACCTTCTCTTACTTTCGTCCTTTCTTCCACTAAAAAACCATCAGGATTATAGCGATATCTGAACTCTTCACCGGTATTTGCTGTCCTGGCAATCAAATGCTGTTCTGTATCATATTCATTCTCCCAGATCTGACCGGAAGGCAGCTCCTCCCTTACTATATTGCCAAAAACACTAAAGTCTCTCCTGATGATATTTCCATTCCGGTCCTTCTCATAGATCTTATTCGTCCATTCATCGTAACCTGTCTCTTCTATTGTCCCATCATCAAAGAAGCTGTGAGTAATTAAACACTGCTCATTATACCGATACCGTTCGGTTCTTCCCAACGCCTCAATAAAAACAATATTTTCCCGTTTTTTAGGATCATACCGGATTGTGCTTTTACTGCCATCCAGATAATACTGGGCAGCCACACGGCCTTTTTCATCGTATTCATTTCTTACATAAGCATGACCGTTTTGATCTATCACTTGAGAAATATGGTGATTTTCTTCATACTGATAGGTAGTTATTCCCTCATCCACATGACATACTGCTGTTAAATAATCATTTTCGTATTTGTATTGTATGGTACGTCCTGATTCTTCTCTGACTTCAACAAGACGGTCTTCCTCATAGATAAAATCAATCACATATCCAGATGCTGTCACAACCTGGCTCATATGAGCTTTCTGGTAATGGATCTCCGTACTGCACTGGCCTCGTCCTTTGATGGCAGTCAAACGGCCCATTTGGTCATAATAATACTTCTGGTCACCTGGGATATCGATCATCACAAAGCCTTCTTCCGGCAGCTTTCTCAATTGATACCGCTCATCTCCCTGCCGCATGTTTCGGTAGTTCTCCTCCTGAAGAAAAAACTGCTCCATATGTCCGTCAAAGCATAGCACATCAATTGCCTGTTCCTCGTCATGGAGAAATAACCGTGATTCTAAATTTAACCTCCAGCCCTTCCCCATAATTCCCTTACATGACAGACGGGAATTATAAAACCGTTGGATCCGAAACTGGCTTTTTGTCATATTTGCTAACGTCAGGTCAGTTGTTTCCAGACAGAATGCACCGGTTGCCATATCGACTGGATCGATAGAAAATACAATATTTGTTGCAAGTTCCGCGGGATCGGAAAGCCGGTGGTATCCATTATACTTACCATTGTAAGACTTGGTACCAGAGTTATCCTGGCTTATATGCTATCCGCTGTAAACTGGATCGGAATTGTTGGGATATGGTGGGCAATTCCTATTGGGTGGGCTCTGGCAGATGTGATCAGTGTTATTTTAATCAGGCATTATTATGTAAATAATCGCTGATCAGATGAAAGAAGCATCCTGGGATTTCTTCTTTTAAATTTTTTCATATACATGGGTACAGCCCAAATTTCAAGGGGCTGTTGCAAAAGCATTAACTGAGGGAAGGAGGTGCGGACGTAAAGTTGAACTTACACTGATAATCCAAGGTTACGTCCGCACCTCCGTCTCCGGTTTAGTTATTGTTCTTTCTTTTATGTTTATCTGCATTGCTGCTTTCACTTTTTTATATCTTCTGATACAACATCTAATTCATCCAAATCGAATGTGTACCAGAAGACATATTATCATCAATGCAAACTCAAGGATCATTAAGTAATAACTACTATCGCAGCTATCAAATTATCAAGGTATCCAGTTTGTCTACACCATTTTTCCATGCCAAATGAATGTCATTAGTGACAAATAATGATATTTTTCCAGTAATAACAAGCCATGATGGGGCTTGTTTAGAATCAATTTCTAGTGTACAAACTTTGTGGGTTCTTACATCATTCATTATCCACTTATATGGATAGTTTTTTCTTACCACACAACCATAAAACGCTGCCATTTCTAAAAACAGTTCCCGGCAATCATCAAATGTCTCCACTTGTTGCCTTAATACCATATCTTTTATTAATTTTACAACGTCTTCTATTGTAATATGTTCCATCTCTATATGCTGTTCTGTTATAAACCTTTGAGCAAGTGATTCATGTTCCTCAAACAGCTTATAATAATCTTCCTCCCTAAAATAATCATTCTCTTCCGGTGGCTCAGCAATTTTCTTTAAAAAATCTAAACCATATTTTTTCAGTATATCTGCATAAGTTTCAACTACCTGCTTATATTCTCCTGTTGTGGAATATTTAAGGCCATCGTCCCTGCAACCCGGCACAAAATTGTCTATTCGATAACTACTGTATCTTCCTGAAAAACAGTTAATATCCATAAATAGTTTTTTTTCCCACCTACTACTGTAAAATTCTATAACCTGCCTTGCTATTTCTCCCTTACTATTTTTAAATTCCTTAATAAACCAACAACTATCTATTTTTTCACTAAAAATAAATCCCTCCGGTTCCAATACTTCTCCAATAATCTTATTTATAATTTCTCTTTTTTTCATAAATAGTCTCCTTTAAAATGGGCACGCCAACGCAGGAAAACCGGTACTAAATGTAACTCCAGCCTTTATCAACCACCATGCCCCATATAATACAGCTCCAACAATTGCAGCTGCAGCTACGTCTTCTCATCTGATATTAGAATAATGCATCACCTCACTCTTTCAGATCAATTAAATTAACAAGAGTTTTTAATTCACAATAAATATTAGATTATTAAAGAATTCAGTCTGTCCACTCCGTTTTTCCATGCCAAATGGATTTCATTAAGCATAGATAAAGATAGTTTCCGTTTAGATTCAATTTCAAGTTTGCAAATAAAGTGAGTTTTCATATCCCTCATCAACCACTTACAGGAATTGTATTTACTTACAACACGTCCATAAAATGCTGCCATTTCTAAAAACAACTCCCGACAATCATCAAATGGTTCTCCCTGTTTCTCTAATACCATATCTTTTATCAGCCTTACTGCATCTTCTATCTTGACACATTCCATGTCTATCTGCTGCTCTTTTATAAATTTTTGAGCCGTACTCTCATGCTCATTAAATAGCTTATAATGATCTTCTTGTCTAAAATAATCATTCTCTTTCGGTGGCTCAGCAATTTTCTTTAAAAAATCTAAACCATATTTTTTCAGTATATCTGCATAAGTTTCAACTGCCTGCTTATATTCTCCTGTTGTGGAATATTTAAGGCCATCGTCCCTGCAACCCGGCACAAAATTGTCTATTCGATAACTACTGTATCTTCCTGAAAAACAGTTAATATCCATAAATAGTTTTTTTCCCACCTACTACTGTAAAATTCTATAACCTGCCTTGCTATTTCTCCCTTACTATTTTTAAATTCCTTAATAAACCAACAACTATCTATTTTTTCACTAAAAATAAGTCCCTCCGGTTCCAATACTTCTCCAATAATCTTATTTATAATTTCTCTTTTTTTCATAAATAGTCTCCTTTAAAATGGGCACGCCAACGCAGGAAAACCGGTACTAAATGTAACTCCAGCCTTTATCAACCACCATGCCCCATATAATACAGCTCCAACAATTGCAGCTGCAGCTACGTCTTCACCTTTGACATCAGGAAATTGTATCACGTTATCATCTTTCTTATCATTACTGCCAGAGTTAGAATTACTATTTTGGTTTGGAATCCATATGTATCTATGCTTATCTTTTTCTTCATCCTTTTTTACGTAACCCCAATATATGAATCCTGCATAAGTTTGATTAAACTCTTTCCCATTTATGGGCATTGAATAACCACCATTATAATAAGTATAGTATCTTATATAATAATCCGGATAGCGTTCACTTGGTATATACAACTGGTCAGGGTTAAATGTCGTACCCGGAGAAATATTATACCCCGGATACATTTTCCGTAGACCAGCCATATAACTATTAAACCGTAACAAATCACTCATATGTGACGCTTGATTATGATGACTTATATGTTTGATTTCATACAATTCTACCTGGTTTTGATACATTAAAATCATATCGTATCTGCCATTGGTTGTTTTTGCTTCAGGATTTCCACCAGGTATTGTTTCTTCAGTACGAGCTACATATGGCAATCCAGCATAATAGGCCTTAAAATATGCCTCCAATAAAGTGTGTGCCTCCGTTCCATCTGGACCTGTGACAGCACCAGGTTTTGCACCATCAGGATCAATGAATAATAATGGATTATTTAAACAATATAGATAAGGATGAAGGGTCATAGGTTCACAGGTATTCCCCTTCACAGAATCCCTTCCATAAAAGAATCCCATATTAGAATTATAGTATCTTCTCCCCGCATAGTAAAGTTCTGTTTCATCTTCGTAATAGTACCCGGTAAATCCAAAATATGATTCGCCAGAGACTTTTCGATTCGGTTTACCAAACTCATCATAATCATAACTTGTCCTCACAGCACCTGCTTGGCTTAATAACCGCATTGGAGTTCCTAAAGAATCATTTTGATAAAAGAAGCTTTTATCATCTTCAATCAATCCCGTCAAATGATGACTTTGCGGTTCCCATATATAGCTTTTGGGGATGCCATCACATTTCTCTCCAATCAGGTTATGATTGCTCCTGGCATAATCAATGATAAATTCTACACTGGATTCATCTGGCTTTTGATAACCATAAAAATCTGATTCCGCATGCTCTTTTTGCTGTTTCATTGTACGCTGGCCGAAACCGTCATAAAGGTAGGATATTTCTGTGCCATTTTTTTTCCTGATTTTTTCTAATAGATTTCTCCCATTATAAAAGTAGGCATCCTGCATTTCCTCATTTTCATAGCAACAGCGAATGTTCCCTCTTTTATCATATTCATAGCGCCTGATAAAGTCTACTGTTTCTTCCCTGACCAACTGATTCAATTCGTTATAATGATACTGTGTATCAATTCCATTTTCTTTCTTAAAAATACGGTTTCCGTACGGATCATATTCATACTTTCTTACTGTATGCAATCCATCTCTAACTTCGGCCAAGCGGTTTAAATCATCATAAAAATACCGGAAGCTCTCCTTCCCCTTCTCTGAAATCCGGTTTATATTAACAGGTAATCCATCGGAATCATATTCATATTGATAGTTTAAAAATCCGCCTTGATAAGAATGGCTTAAATACTTTAGCTGGCCAAACGAGTCATATCCATAACGAGATTCCTGTTGATTACTGCATTTTCTGGAAGATAAAAAGCCTGCTTCGTTATAGTGATATTCAATAAACTGATCAGCCCAATGGACTTTCTTAATCTTTTGACTGGCATCATCATATTCATATTCAATATCTTCTCCATCCGGATAAACCGTTCTTGTTCTGTTCCCAAAAACATTCCACTCATACTGAACTGTATTTCCCTGATGATCGGTTATCTGATCAGGTATTCCAAAACTGTTACGCTGGATTGTTGTGCTGCCAAGCCAGTCTTTCAGTTGGATCAGCTGGTTTAATGCATTGTATTCCATCATAACTTTTTTTCCATCCGGATATACAATTTTGCTTATATTGCCTGATGGATCATAGGTATAATGTGTTTCCATGCCTTCCTGATCCGTATGGGTAAGAATTCTCCCAAAATAATCTCTTTGGTATCTTTCCTCATGACCTGCAGCATTTTCAGAACATATTACCTCACCTTCTAAATTCCGTTTATAACGTACCAGTAAAAGTTCCTTTTGCTTATTTATATTCCTAGCCTCTTCTAGTTCTTCCTCTAAGGTCAGCGGTGCGATCTGTTTTACAGAAACAATTCGGTCTACTTCGTCATAGTTGTAAAGAGTTTTTAGTCCGGCAGGGTCAATGACTGCCTGCAGTGATCCGCTTTTTGTATATTCATAATCAGTCACAACTCCTTTATTATTTTTGACAGACAGGAGGTTTCCGACTCCATCATAAGTAAAAGATTTGCTTTGTCCTCGGCTGTTTGAAATGAAAGAAATCCTGTTTAGGGCGTCATAGGTGAATTCTACCTGATAACCGGTATGATCCTGCTTTGCTATAAGATTACCATTGGAATCATAAGAATAATGCAATTCACTGCCATCAGGAAATTTTTTATTTTTCAGTCTGCCACCCGGAAAGTATTGATACTCAGTAATTCGATTCAAAGGTTCTGTTACCTTTGTGATCAATCCTAATTCATTATATTCAAAACTACTGATTTTCCCAGATGGATCTGTCTGCTTTATTTTTTGCCCGGCAGCATCGTATTCCATGTGGTATTCCCCGCCCATCGGATCAACCGCTCTGGTTATTTTACCCGAAAAATTATATTCAAAACGAGAAGATGTTTCATTTGGATAATTAATTTGAATTATTCGGTTGAGGGCATCGTAATTATACAGTACACTTGAGCCATCCGGTAAGGTTGTTTTTATCCGGTTTCCGTTTCCATCATACTGATAGGATGTCTCTCCTCCTTCCGGAGCTATCACCTTCTCCAGGCGGTTGGATTTATTATACAAATACTTCGTGACTGCGCCATTCGCCTCTGTCTGCTGGCTGACATTCCACATAAGATCATATTCCCGGAAGGTTTCACGTCCCTGTGGATCTGTCTTTTTGACAGGGCAATTCATATCATTGTATTCCCAGGTTGTTGAATTACCGTTCTGATCTATGATCTCAGTAATTTTTCCATTATTATTATAGAAATATTTTTTACTGAATCCCAACGTGTCTGTCATCTCAACAATATCGTTGTTTTGATTATATACATACTGTGTTTTATTTCCATTTCCATCTATTGTTGCAACAACGCGGTTTAACTGGTCATATTCATATTTCACCTTTGAATGAAAAGGGTTTGCTACTTCAATAATATTCCCTCTGCCATCAAATTGGACATGCATTTCGGAGCCATCCGGATGAGTGACCGTTTCTACCATGCCTTTGGAATGATACTGATACTGAAACGTCCGTCCTAATTGATCGGTATTCCGGAGTATCTGTCCATTTTGATTATAATCAGTCCTTGTAACAGAGCCATCCGGATAAATTAATCTGACAGGATGCTTCATTCTGTCATACTCAATTCTTGTCTCATGGCCGGTAGGGTCCCTGATTAAAGTCATATTTCCATCATGATCATATTCGTAACAGGTTTTATTTCCATTGTAATCCGTAATTTCGGCTAATTGATGTTTTTCATTATATTTCTTTTCTATCTGTCCTTCATGAGAAGTAATCCTGCAATCCCGTTGCCATTTATCTCTATAAAATCTGATTTTGTTTTTATTCTGGTCAATAAATACAGTCCTGTCATCATCATATTCATACTCCATGACTCCGCCATCGGGAAATAACTGTTTGACTGCCCGTCCATTTTTATCAAACTCATTGACTACCTTTTTCACACCATATGGTGTTATTTCCTCGATTAACCGGTTTTTTTTATCATAAGTATACTCTTTAAAACCGCCCGAAAGATTATCTGCTTTGATTAAATTGCCATTGTCATATGCAAACGTAACAGACCGTCCGGAATGATCACTCACACCGGCCAGTTTTCCCTCGTTATTATAAGAGAATGTAAAATAACCTGATAAGTTCTGAACCTTCGAAAGAACGCGGTTCGTATATGTATAAATAGTTGAATTCCCATTTTTATCTTTTATCTCTTTGCATAAGCCATCTTTATCAAAAACAAAAGTCTGGTTTAAAATATCCTTATAGAAATACCCATCCATTGAAAGACGTAAGGATTCCTTCGCTAATTCATTTGTTTTATAATCCCCTGCTTCCGCCCTTTCAAACGTTCGGACCTGGCCTCCAACCCCAGTATGTATCTCTATGGTTTCACGATGATCGATCAGGTAAACCTGATGATTATGATTCCAGCCGTTCCCGCACACGGTATTTTCATCTGAAAGAGAATTATAAGTTCGTGTAAAGGAGAGAGGATAACTTCCCATAATATGAAGATCTTCAGACTGCAGCACGTAATTTCCTGTAATAAGGTTGACTGGATCTCCGCTAAAAGGAGCACAACTCAAACCAAAAAGATTTTTAAAAATCTTTCCCGCTTCCTTTAAAAGCTTCATGATCGTTTCCTGACCACTTGTCTCTGAAAGAATGATTCCGCCCTTACCACAAACAAGTGCCGAATCCGTTGTTATTGCACTGGTACCATTGATCTTAGTCTGTTCATGGGGACAAAGCCATTTTCCAAGAATCATTGGAACACAGGGTTTCCCCGTGTGAGAACAAATTCCAAAGCTTGGGATATTTTCACCCGTTTTACAATCATCCACAGTTGCGATCGGTACTTTAAGCAGACAGACATTCTTATTTTCTACAATCAGTTCACCCACTTGGGAACCACATGTACATTTAATTTTTGCACCTTTAACTAAATAGGAACTACTCATTTTACTCACCCCTTTACTTAAAATTCATACTTTTTAAGGATGCTTCAAATCCATTGATGAATGTAGAATTATTTGGTTTCGTTTTTATAAATACGCCCGGATCAAATTCCGGTTCGTTTTTGCTGACCTTTTTTAATACGGACGGTCCGCAGTCTTGCCGGTTTCCTCCCATTTTAATTGTATCTGCATTCTTTCCCAATATTAGTTTCCCCCTTATCTCTGTACAATCATTCCCAATGCCTGACTGATTATTTTATCCTCTGTTTTTCCGGCAGGAATCATTCCTAATGCCTGCTTTCCTATTTTTTCAGTATCCTTATTGCTGTAAACTCTAACCGGTTCCTCCTCAGTTAATGGATTTGCCTGTGCAAGGATTTTAACCGGACCGGATAGATTAAAATCCTGACAGATATTAATGCTTCCTCCTCCGGAACTACCTTTAATAAGTGTGGACTGTAATGGCGCAAAGGTCTTTATCCCATCAGCAGTTAATAAGATTTTTCCTTTTGCTTCTAATAAAATTTCATCACCTTCCAGAACGATGCCCTGCTCATCCTCCAATGTCAGGGAATTGCCCATATGATTATCAAAGCCCATAGTTCCCGGAACTAATTTCATTTCTTTCCTCTGGCTGGTTGTAAAATATCGGTCGAAAGGAGAGGATACGTTGGGACATTTTGAAATATCATTGCTTCTTAAATACTGTATCGCTATGCTATCTGCCTCATTGTAATTAGTAAATATAATAGCAGCCCTCTCTCCCTTTTCTGGCATACAGGTAAATATATTCCCCGTTACCGGCACCCAAGGATAGGTTTTTATTATATTTTGTTCTTCCGGATTTATATCAAATACTAGTTTAACCTCTCCT
The DNA here is from genome assembly GCF_000526995.1 of Lacrimispora indolis DSM 755. Lineage (NCBI taxonomy): Bacteria > Bacillati > Bacillota > Clostridia > Lachnospirales > Lachnospiraceae > Lacrimispora > Lacrimispora indolis. The sequence goes on from NZ_AZUI01000001.1 coordinate 30,917, forward strand.
CCCACCGAAGTAATCACTGTCCCTGTCAAAGATGCGCCGATTAATTGCTGATTATATTCTTTTTTCTTATAATAAAGATCTGTCCTTCCAAATTCATAGGAAAAAATAATTTCTCCTCTGATCATGTTTGCCAAAATGCTCAGCACCCGAAGTCTTCTCCCATCAATTTCAACCTCGTCTCCAATCTGATAAAACCGGTCTGACTCTGCTCTATAAAATACAAACCAATCTTTTTGCATATTTTCTGCTCTGTTTTCAAAATACCGCTCGTCTAGTGATACGGTATATGATGTGAATTTTTCATCTATGAGCTTGTTTCCCTCTGGAAAACCTAAATAGAATTTAGGTTCTCCGGTTTTAATATCCGGAATCAGCACACTGCCAAAATGACTGGCTATTCTTTTATAAAATTCCCAGTCACTTTCCTGATATTGAACCAGCAGGTCCTGGATCGGAGATTCTTCCTTGCCTTTCACCGAAAAAAGTACATCTGCTTTTGGAACCTGGTATAGAATACTCCGTATTACACTTTTATAGGTCTGCTCTGTATTTTGAAATGTCCGTATGTATTTTTTTTCATCCAGTTTAATACTTGCAGATATAAGAGATAATCTGGCGGTATATAAATTCCCTTCTCTTTTTTGGTTATAATGGTCCACAAACCCGTAAAAAATGAAATATTCCTGCCCATTTTTCTTGTAACCAATAGAAATAGACTGGCTATATAACGAATCACATAATAGTTCAGTTTTTAGTTGCAAATCAACCGTTAATTTCACATGCTGATTTGGATTCATACTAAAGTGCAAATCATTTACACCCACAACTGAACCAAGGCCAGTTATAATAAGATTATTTTTTGTAATCATAAGCTTTCCCTCACACAATTAATAATTCCTGTAACTTTATCCCCCTCACATTTCTGCGGATCAGACTTTCTGCAACGTCTTCACGTATTACTAATGTTGCTTTACTGACTTCTCCCAGGATAAAAAATGGAATATCCTGAATTTTATTCTTATCTAATGATCCTTTTAATAATCTGCTCTTAGTTTTATCAAAGGTACTTTCCATACTTAACAGCCTATGCTCCGGTAATTCCGGCAAATAATAAAACAAAGAATTTTGACTGTCAGGATCTATTAAAATAATTTTTATCGCTTTTATTCCCCTCCTGTACATCCAGATTACTTTCATCACCTTTTCTGACACAAATATACATGGAAATGTCAATATATCCATATAAATGGAATCAGCTTTCAACTTCGAGTCAAGTAGAATCCAGCTTTTTTCCGCATCAAATTGCTCTGAGTTATCCTTTGAGGTTATTTTTCCAAACCAATTCTTAATATCTGGATTAGGATTATTCTCCTCCTGCTCTGAAAGGATAAAATATTTCATATTCTGTCATTCCCTTCTTCAAATAATACAGCTTGCTCATCCATATATCCGCCGAAAACAACTTTAAAATCTTCATTCTTTTCTAAAGCTTCTGAAAATTTATTGTGTATAATATCGGTGATATGATCCCTAAAAAACAATTCTGCTATTTTGTAATAATGAGTGATATACCACAAAGCAAATTCCTTCTCTTCGTATTCTTTTAAATGAAATATCACTGCACCAATATGTTTTTTAAAATATTCCATATCTTTTTCAAAAAACTGAAATATAAAATTCATATTCCAATATTGAACAGTCCTGCACCTTTCTAAATAAAAATCTTTATTATACAGATCCAGCCGTACCTCATATTTCTTTGTAAAAATACATCTTTGCAGATAGCTGATGCTAAAAAACTGAACGGGATCTTTTTTATTCATTTGCTGCAAGCTGTGGGCTTCTGAATATAACATTTCTACGGATTTTTTGAAATCCGTTATGATCATATCTCTGTTATCCGAAAAATAAGTCTGTATTTCTTTCAAACGATTATGTAATACCGGCTCCATTAATTTACTGCCTTCTGATTGTATTTTTTGCAATCGGTCCATATTTTACTCCATCCGCAGTTTACCGCCTTTAAAAGCAATATCATCGTCTATGACAAGCCGGCTTCCTCCCTGACCAATGTCGACCTGATCAGCCGCATTCATGGTCAACGTCTGTTCCACACTTGTTAAAGATATATCTCCTTTGGCCCTCATGGTAATGTTTTTACTGCTCTCAATTGAAATTCCACTATTATCATGTATCGTAATATTTTCTCCTTTGTGGTTAGTCATAACAATACGGTCCGGAGTAAAATAAATCTCCTTTCCATATCGGGTTTTTAATGATTTGACATCAGGATTCGTTCTGGCATTTGGATCGGTTGACTTTTGATGTATAGCACTGGTTACATATGCATCAGATTCATTTGGGGAAGGCAGATACAGCCGGGCTGAATCGCCTTTCTCAGGCATACAATACCATCCCGTACCATCCGCTGATGAATATACGGTGGAAAACGGGAATTCCATGGCCGGTGACTGGGAGCTGTTTTCTCCCTGTCTGAGTTCTATCAAAACCTTATCTTTCACTATGTCAGTAATAACCGCATCAAAAGAAGCTCCTATCAAAGAAAAATTTGTTATATATGATGTTTGAAAAGCATTTTTTGTTTTTAATATATAATGATGAATCAATTCACCATACGAAAGCTTACTATTTACCCCATACACATACAGTTCAAATCCATTAAATAAAATTTTGTCTCCCAGGTAATAGACCTTTCTATCAGTAAGATTATAAGAAATCAGATCATACTGATTCATTTTCAATTCACTATTCTTTTTGTGGTAATCCTGAATTTCATTTGTCAGTGTGTAATTATCCTTTTTTACCTCATAAGCATTTAGTTTTGGAATACCCAGATAAAAATGAATACCTGGTGTACGATCTTCCGGTATGAGTACCGAATGATACCGGCTTGCTAACCGTTTTAAAAACTGCCAGTCTGTTTCAAGGTACTGAATTGTAAAATCGTTCAATGACTGTACGTCTTTGTTCTTAATCATAAAATTACAATTTGAATAGGTATTACAAATACCGTCAATGATCTCTTTATAGGGCTGGTTCCTGTCCTGATAAAAGCGTAAATGTTCATTTAAGTCCATTCTATAGGTGTCACTTGTGACCTCAATAGTCAGTACACATAATTTTCCTTCATTTTTCATACTAAACTGAGTAATAAATCCATTAAAAAACACCTGCTCTGTTTCTTCGTCTGTAATGATCATTTGAAACTGAGGGTATTTGTTTCTAATGCAATGATTTACGTATTCCTGTTCTGACCCTCCATCAATAATTCCCTGAATTTTCAAAATCGAATGGCAGTTTACATAACGTTTAGTAGTAAGCTCATGAATTTCTAAAAAATCAAATGGTTCGGTTCTAACTTGCAATGCTTTCATAAAACTCCTCCTCTTTCATAAAAATCCAGTTAAATTCTTATTGATTTAATTACTCTTTTTACTACCGGTTTCCAGTTTATGTACACTTCAAAAGGGCAGTTAAAAGCCCCTAGCAAAGTTTTGTCAGTCAATTGTACTAAGTACATAACGTTATAGATTGATCCTTCTAAAGATGAACTTCTAAAATCAAAGTATTGAATTGAAACATTGTCTGGATCTGCAAAAAAGTTTTCTTCGTAAAATAGAGTATTTGGATATACCATTTTTATCGATTCTCTGATTTTAAATACGTATAACTGCAAATCAGGTATCTTTTCATTCAACATATTAAAAGTAAAATTAATTTTGCCGCTTTCGTCTGAATAAACAATCCTGGGTCTTGGATCCACTGTGTAACGTTCTTTTATTTTTTTATCAGACAGTTCTGTAAACGCCACCGGCATATCCATGAAAATTGTCCCATTAAATAAACACCTATTTATTAGCTGCGTATTATCCTCTTCTAAAGCATCTTTATTTACAAGTCCCAAAATCATCTCATCAATCATACAATCCCTCCTTCAATTTATTTTTAATTTAAGCACCATTCCTACTGCCTGTTCCTTTTCTTCTCTTACCTTTTGTCTTCTGGCACGCTCCAACAGTGCAATCTTTTCACCCAGATTCATTCGTTTCCCTCCCGTTTATAACAACATAACACTTCTCTTTCCCCGGCTAACTTCACCTCTTCTCACTTCCCCATTCCTCTGATTATTCAAAATCACCATAAGTCCTCTATAGAGCCCTCCATGTCCCCTGTCTCCATAATCCTCTCCCAATCTAGCAAACAGATATTCCCGGATGCAGTCAACTGTCACAACTCCATGAACGGCCAGGGCCGTCACGGAAAAGCTTGCATCAAGAGGATCTAACGGTCTGCTTCTTATGATCTCCTTTGAAAACTGCCTGATGATCCTGGGATTTAATGTACTTCCCCCTTCTGCCGCGTAGGGCTGATGAATTAAGTTCACTGTGTCATACTCCGTGGAATAATCCTGAAAATTCTCATAACAGCTGCGGAGCTTTGCTCCTTCCTGAAGCCGGAACCTGCACAGCTCCATTTCACAGGTCGTATCCGGCTTCTTATCCTCCAGAAAGATCCTGGTATTTCCCATGATCTTTCCTGCCACCCTGATTTCGGTCAGAAACTGCACCTTTAAATACCGTATCTTATCCTGGGCACTGCACTCCACCATATAGGGCTGCTCCATAAAATAAAGCTTTCCCTTCCAATAAATCATGCCAGGGGAAATGGTCAGTTGTCCGTCATTCCAGACAATGTCACATCCATTTATAATTCCATCACCAAATCCCTGAAACTGCAGATCCAGAAAAACCTTAGGATAGTCCCTAAGCTTATCCAGCATCTCGGCCCTTAAAAGGCGCTTTTTTTCAAATTGGGGATAATCATACTGAAACATTTCATTTCCTCCATCAGCATAAGATAATTTCGTCTATTTCCATGGTTTCTGCTATTTCGATGATACCAAAATGGTATTCATAATAAATATCCACATGATAAGGCATCTCCAAAAACATATTGATTAAAAAATCCATTTTCTTTACAATTTTGTTCTCCTTTTTTTGTCCGATATAAATCAGGATCTCATAGGAGTTTTGGTTGCTGCGATATACAATGTTACCTGGAATCAGTGCCTCCATCATGTCCTTAAACATATCCAGAGAACTTCCGGTTTCATACTGCTTTAGCAAGCCGCTTAACAGAATTTCCTGCTCTTCCCTGCCAAAGAGAGCCATGGTCTCTTTGGCCTGAGTTCCAAAAGCATGGTCTGCCAGATCCTGGTAAAGCAGCTTCTTATAATACTCTTCCCTTGACATTCCGGAAACTGCATCATTTTGCATCAACTGATGAAAGATCAAATGAAACAGGTTTTCTTTAAGCTTGGGAAATTCCTTTTGATCCGGCCGGAAGAAATCCTTAAAAATGTTGTAAAACCGATAGTAGGGATTAATTTCAATAATCTCTCCCTCCTCTATCTCCTTTTGATTCAGATAAGAACCAGACAGTTCCATATAAGCACTGAATTCACGGGGCATTTCAAACCGAATGCTCTTTTTCGGTACTCCTCTCTTTTTTAACGCCAACATGACTTCCCACAAATAATTCATACAAGCTTTCCTCCGCATTCGTACTCGGGAAAATATTCCTGAACCTCAGAGGAGATAAAGCTTGCTAAATCCCGCAAAAGCCATGTTTCCTTTCCTTTTGGCTTAAAATAGAGGATCAGCTGCTTTTTACCTTCCCTGTCCCGGATTTCATCTTCTATAAAAAAGTTCATGGAGTAGGTTTCTAAGAATTCCAGTCCATTTTCCTTCAAGGCACAATCTTGGTATTCAATAAAATCCTCCAGGCCAAATCCGCGGATAAACCGTTCCAGTTCTCCTTTTGTTTTTACCGACTGTCCCATTTTCCTCTGAAAACGCTCTGCAAACCCGTCTTTTCTTAAGTTCTCCATAAGCGGATAAGTATAGCGGTCTATTTTATGATCTACGCCACTTCGTATCATATAAATGTCCCACTTTTTTGCATTTTCAACCTGCCCGGTGACTAAAAGCTTATCTCCGCTCTGCCTGACGCTTCTAATACCGGCCTTTTCTTCTACTAGATATGCGTGCTCTGTTCCATGATCCTGAATGGATATCACATGCTCAAAATTTTCATGATCACTGCAGGCAATGGGAAAGCCTACGCTTTCCAGCTTCAAATGACGTACATTCCATATGGGGATCATATCGTAATGGACAAACCGGTTATACTTCCCGAAATCGGTTCCGAAATTTGTCACTGACTCCTCATCCCTCACCTCATCCGGGAGGCCGGTAATACAAATGTCAGCCATTTTAAAAAGATAGGGAGCATTGATGGTTTTCCATGGGATTCCATTTTTCATGAACAGGTGATAGAGATGCTCTATTTCCTTCCCATAGCGTTCACTCCGTACTAAGCGGATATTAACCGGATACTCTTTTCCTGCCCGCAAAATTCCTGTAAAGTCCTCCTGGTTTTTTAATATCTCTTCAACCTTCAAAGCATCACATTCCAAAAATACGGTAGACAGACAAAATTTTTCCTCAGCCTTAAGCTTCTCCCTCACATCTGAAATCTTATAGGAGGCCGTTTCTAAATCTTCTTCACATATGGGGGACATTAGATGATGGGACTTATCCAGATAGGTACGTTCCATTAGACCCGTACGGATTAAATAACGGTTGATGTCATACGCAAGATCATTCATCACCCGCTCCTCTAACATCCGGTACATCTTTACGTTTGTTTCATACAGTTCTAAAAACACGCCTTCCATTAAGTTTTTAAATACAATTCGCTCCTCCAGATTGCTGATTGACTGGATCTCATCCCTGATCATTGATTTCATTTCTTCTATCTGATCCATCTTTCCTTCACCTCCTTATTTTGAGAATTGCTTATTTATTGATTCGGTGTGCACGAACTTACTATTTCATCTAACGTTGATTTATTTTTCTCAAAACTACTTGGAAGGCAATTTTGTATTATCACTGCAAATCAAAAGGATTTTCCTCTTCCTATAATTTCCAATCATTAGGAAAACTAAATACTAAATCGTTTGATGTAAAAGATTCAGACTGCGCATTCTGTGAATAAATTCCCTTCTCTCCTGTGGGAAAAAATACAATTCCCGCTATCACCGCAATAGCTAGAAAGACAGTAATCAGTATGGTAATGAAAATGCTTAAAACGCTTGTACCGCCATGCTTGCTTATGTACATCCCAGCCTCCCCATCCGTCATTCCGGAGGTTTGTATTATGATTTTCAGTCCTTTTTTGCAATAATAAGAATTTGCATATATTCCCACAACAATACGAAGAATCAGTCCGCTCCCCGGAATGATCACAGATAAAAGAGAGATTACCCCATATAAAAAAGCCTCTAAATACATTTTTCTGTATGCCAGCCAGTAAAGCGGAAAAAGGAAAGCAGGCCAGTTCCAACTTGCAAAGTTTTGACGTTCCGGTTTGTCACGCCATTTGTTTTTGTAATATTCGTAATTATTTCCCACGAATATTTCAGCACTCCAATCATCTAATATCTGGTGTTCTTCCATTAATAATCCTCCTGTCATATGAAGTAAGTCCTTACTTTCTACCGTCAAAAAAATTCTCTTCCCATGTATCATCTTCAAAATCAAAGAAGGTTTCCTTCCCCTTATAAAGCACTTCATTTTCCCGCAATACCGGAAGCACCACAAATCCCCAGCGCTTTCTTGATACCCATACAAAGAACTTCATTTCGCCTTCCAGTATGGTATCCGTTTCCTCCTGAATCACGCTTCCTCCATACTGTTTATCAATCTCTTCCTGTGTCGTCCGCTCAAAAGTTTCGGTGTCATACTCAAAGTAATAGGGTTTTAAGCGTTTTCCTTTATCATCATTTAAGTAAAGGTCCAGCTGTTTTCCAATCATGAAGCGGGAAATGCAGCCGATATGATCTTCTGGATCCAGACTGCGGATCAATATTTTTTCCTGATTCTCATGAGTATGTGCCACGATTTCATAAGGAAGGGTCCGCACCTGGTAATCCTGATTTACCTTCATATAGCCTCTTTTGCAGTTTATAAAGTAAGCAAGAGCTCCCTTTAAGCAGCACATCTTAAGCTCCGACTCATCCTCTCCCTTTTTTGCACTTTGGATCAGTTTACCAGGAACATACTGCTTCAAAGCCTCCATAAACAAGCTGGATCTGCAAGACTGTCCGGTCAGCTTGATCATTTCATATTCCTGCAATTCTCCCTGTTCAAATTTCTGATCCAGAAAACGCTCCATCAGATGATAAATATCCGGTCTTAAAATCGTCTCAATCTCATTTAAATACAAGGGAAAGCGTATTTCCCGGTCAATGTGGGTAAAACAGCCCTCATCAAGTACTGACAGCTTCCATTTATCCAAAAACATTCCCCTGCTTTCCCTTTCCCTGCTGGTTTCAATCCAAAGCTCATACTGGAACCCGGATCCAAAAAAGGATTTTTTCACCTCTTCTGCAAGCTGAAACAGATAATAATAGTTATTCTTTACATGAAAATACTGCTCCCTGCTTTTCTCCTCATAATCCTTAAACCGGGTCGGAAGGAATTCCTCTGCCCTGTGATAATCCTCCTCCAGTTTCTGCCCGTAATTTCCGTCAGATGAGTCAGAGGAATCCCCCTGTTCCAAATATCCCAATGCCTGTGAAATCTTAATTTTCAGCATCTGCAGGATGCGAAATGTCAAATTATTTCCACCAAAATTCGTATCCCCGTTTTCATAACGGGTTTCTAAATCAATGGTATAAGACACCCGGCTGTTATCAATGCGGAACCGCCCGGAGGTCAGATCTGTAGTTCCTCCTCCGCAGTCAATGATCAATGCATGATACCATCTCCCTTTCTCATAGCGATTCTCACCTACCATCCCGTAAATGCTGTTAAAAAGTACAGCCATCCCTTCATCCAGCTCACAGTTTACATGAAATTTGGGAAGCAGCTCCTCAAACAGCTCCCGGAACTTCTCCTTTTGGCGGATAGGGGCCAGAAACTGAATGTTCTTAAACTGGCATTTAAACTGCTGTTTCGCCAGGTCGATTAAGTATTCCAAGTATGCTTTCAGCATGTCCCGGCGAGGAATCTGATATTTAAACCCGCTTTTTAAAATGACACTTTCCATCCGTTCTGCATCACTGATCCATCTCTTAATATCAAAGAACACAGGGACATCTTCATCTAAGTACCCCTGGTCTCCCATGGCAAGTGCCTCGTTTCCAAATTTGAATCCGTGCCCGCCTTCCCGGCATTCCTCCACCCCTATGACACTGGGTATGACAGAATGTTTTCCATCCCTTGCAATTTTCACACTTCCATCAGGGAGGCATATCCCCATTGTCGTATTGGAGCTTCCAAAGTCAATAACCAAAGGAAGATCTGTCTCCGCTACATCCCGTACCTCAATATCAAGAAGAGGAATCCGGATTCCATCCATATGGCCCGGAATGGATGAGTGATCACCCTGATAGCAGTCATAAAGAAATTCCGAATCTCGTTCATTGGGGAAATACAAAATAAAATACTGGTGCTTCCCAAGAGGCAGGACCCGCATATCTTTCCCCTGGAACAAATAAAAGGTATTTTCCACCTCTTTTATGTAAAAACAGGTATAAATCAGGAAATTTTCGTCTACGAGCAACAGGTTTCCTTCATATAAGGCCATGTCCGATTCTACCTTGTAATGATCCAGTTCATTTAATCCAGTTCCACGGTAAATTACTATGGTTCCCGGAATTCTCACCTTCTGGTTGGAACGGATATCTATGAGATTCCTGTCAAAGAACTCCTGAAGACGTTCCAGCCCGCCTTTGCATTCTGTATCAATATGCCGATAATCCTTCTGCCCCCTGAACCGCAGGATCAGCCGAAGAAGTACTTCCCGATCCATGCAGCCTCCGGAAGGCATGACCAGCTTCTCCTTCCGGCAGATTTCCTTAAGCTGAAAGGTGGTCATCGTTTCCAATTTGCTTCTTTTATAAGTATTTTTTTCCGGTTCTGTTTTTCCCGGGTGTAAGGTATAGGTATATCGGCTCATTTGTATTCCTCACTTTGTCATGTATTTCCCATAAATGGTTTCCGGCAGCTTAACGGCCCACTCCCGGACCGTTTTTTCCAGGATCTCCATTCTCTGTTCCCGTCCCGCTGCCTGATTCGGACGTTTTCTGATCCTTTGTCTTTATTCCGGCCTTTGCTGCCGCAATCTTATCGTTGATCCCATCCGCCAGCTCGTACAGCTCCAAGCGGATATAGATCGTTTTGGCCGTCTGATAATAGGTAATGGCGCTTTCATACTTTTCCTCCGCCAGAAGTTCATTTCCCTTATTCTCCAGGTCAATGGCATTTTTCTGATCATTCAGCTTCTGCTGGTTTTCCAGCTCCCGCTTTTCCTCTTCCTCTTTTTTCATCTTTTCTTCTTCTGCCTGCTTTGACTCTTCTTCCGAATTTTTTGCCGCTTGGGATTCTTCCTTGGCTGCCGCCTCTGCAGCTTCCTGCTTCTGACTGTCTTTCTCCATTTTTTCCTCGGCCGCCGCCTGCTTTGCCAAAGCCTCTTCTTTTCCAGATGAAAAATAAAGGGCTGCCGCTTTATCTCTCGCCTGACCATAAGATTTCACGGCTCCGTCCATGTCACCGTATCCCTCTTTTTGCTGCCCTATTTCAATTAAGTCAAATACATCGATATAATCTCTTGTTTGCTTTAATCCGGCGTCTATGTATGCTTTTCCTGTATTTCCTGCCTTTACGGACAGTTCCCTGGCTTTTAAGTAAAGGTTTTGGGCCTTCTGATATTCTCCTCCCATCATAGCCTCATCCGCTAAAAGTATCTGCTCTGCCAGCTTTTTATACTGGTCCGCCTCCTTTGATTCCTCTTTTTTCTTCAAGCCATCCGCCAGCTTCTTTGCCTCTCCATAATCCTCAGAAGCTTTTAAGTAATTATCATATTTCAAATATTCCTGACCGCTGCTTAAGTATTTTTCCAGATTGTATTCCTTGTTCTTTATGCTTCTATGATGCAGATAAAGCCCAAGGCTGATCCCACCCACCACCAAAACAATGGGTATGGCAGCCATTAAAATCTTTTTAAGGGACAACTTCTTCGGAGGCTGGTAAACCTTTTCAATAAAGGTCACTGCAAGGCTGTAATTGTCCACCTCCTCTGTCTCCTGCTGTCCTAAGATCACATCCTCTGCCTGGTCCAGTATCTCCTTAGGCTCCTTGGCTTCCTTTGCAGCCTCCAGAAACTCTTCCTCGCCAAAGCTCTCCCAAGCCCCTCTTGTAAAAAGAGCAAAGATATCACCGGCTTCCAGCCCGATCTTTTTTGACACAAGGATTTCCGGCTGCCCCCGCTCTCCCAAAAAAGAATAAAGATTATTTCTTTCCTCATGGGCAGCCGCCTGATCCAGGGTGATCCTTTCTTCTTTCAGCAGATTCTCAGTCAGGGACTGATCCCTTGTCCTGACCATGATCCTGCCGTTCCGAAGCAGATAAAACCGGCTGTTTCCCACATGGCAGCAGAGTAATTTTCTGTAATCCGTGACCACCATGGTGACAGATGCCTTTAAGTGCATTCCTCCCCGTTTTTTTAAGAGCTCACGGTGAGCCTGATTCATATTGTGCTTCAGCTTCCCTGCATTCATGGTAGGTCCCTCTACAAAGCTTCGGATCAGGCTTTCCACAACAAACTTTGCACTGTTGGTCTCCAGTTCTCCATCCAGGCTGTCTGCCAGCACATAGCAGGCATAGTCATCCATTTCTGCAAATCCAAAATAATCCCGGTTCGTGAGCTTCTGCCCTTCTTCTGAGATATACTGTGTACGAAAATCAGAATTCATTCTTCTCATAAGCCACCTCCGCTCTCAGAAGCAGAACGCTCCCGTTTTCTATTTCCATCCCATTTTTCTTTTCCGACTCCATGACAATGGCGTCTGCTTTTTCCTTCAAAGTAAGATCCTTTAACAGGATATCTTCCATCTCCGCCCAGGATACCGCTTCAAAAATCCCTTTTGTAGCGAGCAGTACCACATCACCAGGCTTTAACCAGATAGGTCTTTCTCCAATCTCAATTTCATGAAATCCATCAATTCCCAGATAGTTCCACACCCGTTTTTCTTCCATGGTCCAGATGGTTTCAGGCCTTGATAAGATTCCTTCCTGATAAGCGTTTAATGCAAGCACATTAAGAGTCTGGCCTTTGCTGATGGGGATCAATTCCTGATTCCGAAACAAAGCAATCCGGATATCTCCGGCCAGACCGTAATGCATAGACCCTCCATTGACAAATACTGCTGCCAGACATGTACCTCCCCGCCGTTCCCCTATGGTCCTCTGAATTCTCTGACTTGCTTCACAAAAAGTAGTCTTAAAGAAATATTCAGGGTTATTGAGCACATGGCAGGGCTGATATCGATCCAGCAAAGTATCTACTGCAATCCTGGCACACACTTTTCCTGTATTTGCTTTTCCAATCCCATCAGCCAAAATTGCCAGGGTCCCTGCGCTGCTTGTTTGGATTCCCGCCAGATCCGCCTGGATCTCCTTACAGCCGGTGGTCTGGCTGACGGCAGTTTCATCTGAAGGTTCTCTTTTTCTATTTTCTTCTATCCTTATATCTGCGGCCGCCAGAACCAGCCGGCCTAGCACAGAGGCCGACAGCATGATCCCAAGACCTCCCATGATCATCACAGTCATTTTTTATCATTCCATTCAAAATTTTCTCCGCATAAAGGGGCAAATAAAAACCGGCTTTTCCCCAGCTCAATCACATCATAAGGTTTTAATTCCGTAGGCACATAAACTGCCTCATCATTCAGATAGGCAAGCCCTGCCGCATCCCCCGGAAGGATGACTGTATTCCTCTTTTTCTCATCATAAACAATGATGGTGTGGTTTTTCCGGTTGATTTCATTGTCTCCTAAAATTTGTATATCCATGTCATCACCACGGCCTATAAAGTTCTTTCCGCTGTGGATCTTATAATCCATTCCAACCCTTGCACCAGAGATACATACGATCCATCCGCAGACAGGCCGGACCTCTTCCTGCAAAACTTCCATAGAAGGCTCAAAGCCCACCGGTTTCTTCTCTTCTGTCTCCTCTTTCAGCTTCATCTGACAATAGGGACATATCTTACCATAACGTCTTGCATTATAAACATGTCCATTGGGGCATCTTACTAAGCTCATATTCCAATCTCCTATCTATGTATTTATGTTAATAAAAGGCGAGTACTGGCAATGTAAATCACATCTCCCGCCAAAATTTTACATGGCCTTCCGGTCACCTGATAACAGATGCCATCCTCTGCCTTCATGATTCTTACACCGTTTTGTGAACCTAAATCTTCCAAATACCAGGAATCCAGGCAGTAATTCAGTACTGCATGCTGGTTGTCAATGAAGGCACTGTACTCGCAGTCCTCCAAATCTACATCCACATCCTCTTCTTCATTTTTCTTTCCTACGATAAGGGCTGTTTTTCCTGTTAAATCCCAAGATTTCAAAGGTTTATCATGCTCGTCCAAAAGCATGAGCTGAGTGGCCCTGACCGCCTCCGGGAATCCTTCCGGTTGTTTCATTTCCCTGACCTCCTTTTCCCTTATCCGGCCAAACAGATCAACGGCGGCTGCAAGCCCGGCAAAAAACATCACCCCGATCCACAACCAGTCGTTTCCCTTAGAAAAAAGGCCAATAATTAAAAATATTGCGCAAATCAGGATGGTGATATCCAATCCTATTTTCATCTTTCTTCTGCTCTCCATGCTTTATCTGGTGTCCTCCTTATTTTCTCATACCTGGCTCTTGATGATCTCCTGTGTTTTATCTGTCTCATCTTCACCTCCCCTTTGTCCCATTGCGGTTCTCTCCATAGGAAAAGGAGCTAAACAGCCGATCATCATTGTGAAACAGGCCTGCCTTTATAGGATTTTGCTCTTCCGAATCCAATGGTCCCTCTGCAGTAATATTTGTTCCGATAAAATGATCCATTATTTTTCCTGCACCAGTATAGTCTTGCCTTCCGGTAAGGGTCTGAGAAATAAATGCTGTTCCCGCAAGCGCCATAGCAACATCTCTTACTTCAGCCGCATTTCCCTTTCCTTTTTCTTCTTCAAACTTATCCTTACTGCTTTCCCCTGTTTTTCTGTATATTACATTCCCCATACATCTGCACTCAATATTTCCGGATTCATCCATTTCAATTGTATTATTACCGGTTGTTCCTGCTTTCATCTGAATTCCTTTTCCAGCTTTTATCTGCAAATGGTCAAACTCTTTTTCCAGTATAATGTCTTTAGAAGCCGATAATTTCATAGAACCGGAAGATTCCATTTGCAGGACTCCATCTGAAGTCAGCCGTATTGTGGTATTCTCTCCTGTTGTTGAAAATAAAACGTTTTTTTCATTCATTTGGAATCCGTTCCCCATCTCATGGCCAATGGACTGAACACGAATCGGCAGACCTGATGTCTCTTTCTGGTCCTGCCTGATCACAGACATTACAAACCCATTTTGCTCTTCCTCGTCCGGAAAATAAACTTCTGCCTTTGCTCCGGGATCAGACATGTAATACCCAAGTTTATTATTTTGTCCTGCTTCAAACGAAAAGTAAGGCATAAGAGCACCTGATATTTCTTCCATTGGAAAATGAAGCTTAAGCTGATTTCTCTGTACTTCCAGAACCTCTGCCCACATTCTTGTATGAGCGATCTGTCTGTTTGGTATATAAGGAGACTCTGATTCCCTGTGACAGACCAACTCCACGTGATACTGAACCTCTTCCTTCTCAGTGAGCAGCTGAACCGATTTCACATAGTAATTCTTATTCTGGTTCCTCACTGTTTCTCCCACTTCATACTTTCCACAGGAATTACTCCAAATTGTTTCCTGCTTCTTTAAAATATCCAGTATCCTTTTCTCTGGTTGTCCTTCCATATTGCGAATAGATTCTCCAAACGGTCTACCAAACGAAATTTGAATTTCTTTAGAAGAAGGATTCGGATAAATTCCTTCCTTAAAATGAGATGCAAGGCGTTTCATGAATTCCCAGTCTGTCTCTTCATACTGTATGAGAAAATGAGGAATTTTCCGATTACCTGACAACCTGTCAGTGACTGAAGCATTGGGATATGCTTTTAATACCGTTTCCAAAACTTCTTGATAAGTCATCTCTAAATTCTGAAAAATCCTTCTTCGCTTTGTTAAATCCATCTGATAAGAAAAAGAGGCTGCATTCAAAAGAAACATTCCGACTTCTCCTTTTTCTTCCATATGTAATTTGGTTATAAGTCCACAAAAAATCAGGCATTTATCTTGATCTTTCACTACTATTTTTTTATTTTCATCTGTCTGCAAAATTGTTTTTTGATGATTATTTTCTTCACATATCCCACGTAAAATCAAGCTGGCATGTTGATTTATTTCTTTTAAAATACATAAATCGTAAATATGAAGCAATTCCAATTCTATCGTTACTTCCAATCCTTTATATTCATAATCCATCCTATCCCTCCAAACAGACTTTTTTCATGCATATCCCGGTAAACGGCCTGCGCAATATACTCTCCACCACATCAAAATGAACGACAATCCGGTTTTCTCTTATCCCTGATATATAAAAAATCTTTCTGTTTCCAATTTTCTTTTTATCCAAAACCAGTTTTTTCAAAGAATGATCTGGATAGAATTTTGCTGACTTACCAAGGCAGTCTGCTTCTTCCAACGCACAAAGCCAATAAACCTCCTGTCTCTTGTGAACCAGATCACTCAATATTGTGCAGTTATAGTGTATTCTGGATTCATAACTGAAAAATACTGTTTTCAGCCTGTCTGAAATGAATAACAGAGGTGTTTCTATCAAATCAGGATAATAGATTTCCTCCCCGCTTTTTACCCTAAGATTAAAGCTTTTTTCCTGAAAAGGCACGTTCTGAAAATCCAGCCGTAGCTTCCTGTTTATCGTGCAAATAGACCGTAGTTCTGGAGGAAAGTGGGCTTTCTCAAAAGAAACTGTATTGTGATATGACTCTTCCTGTGACAATATGTAATATTCCATGGGATCACTCCTAATCGTAAATCTGAATACTGTTTCTTTGTTCCTCTGTAAGTTCTATTTGATTCAATGATTTTCTTCTGAATTTTGCTCCGTTTAATCTGGTATTTTGAAATACTGTAGATTGAAGCACTGATGTCCTGAAATCTGCTCCACTGAAATCTGCTTCCGAAAAATTTACATATTCCAGATTTGCATTGGTAAAATCCACCCCCACCAGGCTTAACAAATTGCGGTTAAACAAACCTGGTTTCGTGACCGGCGCCATGGCTCTTCTGAAATTTGCTCCAGACAAATCACTGTCTGAAAAATCTGCTTCAAACAGCAGTGCATCTTTCCACAACGTTTTTTTTAAGTTGCAGTGGTAAAATCCTGCTTTTATGAAATAAGACTCACTTAAATCAGAACCGGAAAAATCCATATGATAAAAATTACTTTTCGTTCCGTTCATTCCTTTTAGTTTAAGGCCCTGCCATTGAAGATTTTTATAGTTTCTGCCATAAATTCCTATCTCTGTCATTTCCTCAGTCTCCATGAGTTTTCTCAAATCCAGGTCATTCTCCAGTCCATTCTCTTCTAAATATACTTCGTCAAAAATTCCCCTGTATTCGCCAACAGTCACACAAAACCGCCCTGCCTGGGATAATACCGGTGAAAGGTCAATCTTCTTTTTTCTGATGGCGAACCTGGTAAGTTCTGTTATGTATTGGGTTATCCATGGTATATATTCTGTTTGAAGAATTTCCTGTATATCGCCTTCTTTAATTATATTTTTAAAATCTTTTAACGAGGAGCATAGATGTTTTTCCATCTCCCACAAAAAATCAAAAAGAACGCTGGCATCCCATTCCACCCATAACGCATTGGAATCCAGATAAAATGATTCATTAAATGCATAAATTCTTACTCGCCCATCCCTTTGAAGGAATCTGCTTCTTAACACACACAAGCTGATGCTGAATATATTCTGTTCCAGACGCTTTTTTTCTTCCAGACGCTTCCACAACTGCCTGAATGCCGCCTGAAGTCCTTCACACAATAGCTCCAGGTTTTCATTACAGTAAGTGTCCAACTCCATCATTCTTTCAGTACCTTCCGGAAGGACATAACCATACTTAAACGTTTCTAATAATTTTTCCCGTTCCATTCATATCCCCTGTATTTAATTGGTATACACCTTGTTACCTTTCAATTCTATGACACCCTTCTTACTGATATTGATTTCCCCTTTTCCTCCGCAGATCATATGAATGCTGTCTGATGCATGAACCTTTACCTGATTTCCTGCTTCCATAACAATATCTCCTTCGGAACGCAAAATGATTTTAGAACTGGCAGAAAAAGTTAATGTCCCATCCCGGTCCAATGTCGCAATGCTGGCTCCATTTGCTGAAATACTCACCTGTTCCGGTGTCCAGCACAGTTCCATCCCCTGCGGATTTCGGATATACCGCCTTTGGTAATCTTCCATCTGATCTGCTTCCCCGGGCTGTGGCTGGTATTCACTTACAGAACTGGAAGCATAAGCATTCTTTTCATCAGAATCCGGGAATATTATCCTTACCTTATCTCCTTTCTCCGGCATACAGTACCAGCCGCTTCCATCTTTCGATGCATATACTGTAGAATAAGGAAACCAGCAGCTTCCCTGTGCATTCTGTACCCCAGCTTCTCCCTGAATATTAATTTTTACCAGATCCCGTTTTACTTCTTCCACTGTCCCCTTTACCGCTTTTCCCGATAACTTTTCATTATACTTTTTTTCCTGGGCCAATCCTTCTTTTACGCATAGTTCACAATCATGAACCAGAACTGCCTGCTCCAGAACGGTATGTACTGATTTTACATACAGGCTCTGCCCCTGGCAGTTTATTTCCTCTCCCAGTTCTACCCATTCATCCATCCGGATTGCATAGGTAATATAGCTTGTATCAGAAACAGCGGGTGTTAAAACTTCCAACGCTTTTTTATAAGCTTTTAGGTCCTTTGTTATCTGATATTCTCCCAGATACTTTTCCACAGCCACATATTGCTCAGGAATCCCTATGTAATAAGCCGGGTGCCCTGAAATGCAGTCTGCCAGAATCCCCTGATTTTGGCGCGAAGCAAGACGCTTTAAAAATTCCCAGTCCGTTTCCTGATACTGCATAAAAAACTGGCCGGTCTTTGCCTGATATTCTTTACGGATAATTGTATCCGCATTTTTATATTCTGATGTGATAGTCCGGAAAATACCCTCATAGGGGGCTTCCACGTTATGAAACGGTCTTGTTTTAGGAGCCATGTCCAGAAGGATTGTATGGGAATACGCCTGTACCCGAAGGTTATAGCATTCTCCCTGATGATTTATTTCCGCCAGTGTAAGCAATCCCCGAAAAAGAACTTGTCCTTTTTCATGCTTTACAATCAATTCGGTTCCAAACTCCAGACCATGATCATACTGTTTCTTTTCTTCTTCACTGATTCTTCCAACTGCCTCAAAAAATATGTGTTCGTTTATGTTTCTATGTATCTGCAACTCGTTTATTTCTATAAAATGAACCGGTTCTATCCTGATTTCGCCATTGCTGATCAATCCAATTTTTTCCACGTTTTCTCCTTTCTACTTCCCCTGTACCTGTTTCCAGAGATAGTCTTGAATATAATTGTCCTTTGCCTGTTCCAACTGCTGAATTGCCTCATCCAAGGCTTCACCAACCTTTACGATGCCGCTTTCAATTCCATTTTTAAGGCCTATGCAGCCGTTCATCAGAGTTTCTCCCATATCAATGCCTAAATCAATCTGATTTTTTATATTATTTCTCACTTTTTTCGGTGTCAGAATAATCCTGTCTATTTCACCTTTTAGCCCACTGGTATAAATGGCTGCCACTTTTTGAAGTGCCTTTGGAGTCTGCTCCCATTTCTTTGAAATGCTTTCTTCCAGAGACATTTTTTCTATATCACTCATAATTATCTGTCCATTGTGGGCCACTGTGATAATTCCTCCTTTTAAACATGGTAACATTGACTTCTTTAGTACGGCAGGCACCTCCTGCCCTTCCACATCCACTATGATACTGGGATCAGTAATCACCCATTCCCGGCATATCTCCGGCTTGCATGTTACTGTTCCAGCTGATTCCAGAGTTTTTTTATCTGTCTCCGGATTTTTCAATACCGATTCAATCTCATCTACTGCACATAACATACACTCTGCGTTTTCTATGAGAATGTTCGTCCCTGCCTTATTGTCTTTTTTCGAAGCGACAGCTTTGCCCTGAATGATATTTGAATGATCCTCAATGTTTTTTAATTCCCCTATATTGTTACAGCCGTCACACGTCAGTATGGCTCCTTCTACCACAAAGCTGGTGGGGTCCTGATCCAACTTGAATTTCGAGAAATCCACACGGTACAATTCGGTCAAACGTTGACACATTTCATCTTCCCTGCTTTTTTTTACTTTTGCATAAACTTCCTCCGCTCTCAGAACTGCTTCCCATCTCTCATTCGACCACTCTGTTTCTTTCTGCCCTATATCGCTTTCATTCGTATACATCAGCCCAGCAACTTTTTTTGCTATTTTTAATTTCAAGGATTCCGGCAATGCGTCCAGCCCATTCCACATGGATATTTGATTTGCTATCCTGGCAGGAACAAAGGTACGGTTCATCAATGTCAGGCCCGTTTTAAGAAAGTAATTCGATTTATGAGTATGAAAAAAATACATCTTAAAATCAAATCCTGCTTCCGGAAGATCGGCATTATAATAATCCACTCCCGAATCAAAGTAAATCGTGTTTTTATCGCTCCCGGTTTTCGTAAAAATCTGGCTGACCGCATCACGAAATTCATTGATGTTGTAAATAATACTTTTACAAAACTTCTGTTTTCTTTCACCAATCTGATTCAGGAATGTTTTGGAAGCTCCCTGCCCATCATAAGAATAAACCTTGTCAACCATTCCCTCCGGAAGTAAGTAGGCACAGGAGGCCGCCATGTTGCCTCCTTTTGAATGTCCTGCCAGTGTCACATGATCCAGACCGGAGTTTGCAACATATTTTGCCGCTTCTCTTTGCGATGGCGTTTGGGTTGAAAACATGGCGGCCGAGTTGTCTCCCCATTGGTAATCTCCAGCTGTTCCTCGAAATACAATGATTGGTTTTACTTTTTTTTCAGGATCTTTTTCAGGATCTTCAAGTGTCATGGCTCGAAAATTAGTATCTTCGTTGTCTGTAATATCTTTGATTTCCATCCTCATTAAGGTATCAGAAGCTCTTATCTGCTCTATGACATCTAAGAATTCTTCTCTAGTCATTTCTCCGCCGTATTTTATGTTTCCTTCTTTATCTCTTGTTAGATCAGGTGAATGGGTTTTCACACTTTCTTCCATTTCATCTATTAAATCTGCTACAGTATTTACGTTCTTTTTATCTTGTATTGTGTTCCAATTTTTATTCATAGAAGTTCCATAAATTAAGCTTACTAATCTTGCACTCTCTTTTTCATCCAGATTTTTCATTTATATTCTCCGTATCCTCTATGACATAGTATCAAAATCTTCTATACGAAATAAAAGCTTGAACTTTTCTCTCCAAGAATCAAATCCTTTAACTTTTAAAAAGTGGAGATTCTCCGTTTTCTCTTCATATAAATTAATAAAATCTTCTGCTACTTCAGCTTTAAAGCATAATAAATAAATACTTACTTTCCCATCATATTTCTCACAAAACGCTTTTGTTACAGAATATAAATCTTCTTGTAAATCAGCATCTTCACTTTCTCCATTTACAATTAAATTAACCCATAAATCTATCTTTTCACCGCTATTATATTCTGAAAAATATTGTTCCAATGAAGAATCTTTATTTATATCATCATCAAACCTTAAATCTTCAACTGTACTAATGATCCATTTACGTTCATCCGGAATCTTTTCCGCCATTCTCGTATCAAAATACTCTCTTACTTTCTCTTTTAAAAACTTCCAGGAATAGCTATCCTGAATCTCTTTCACATTATTGATATCCAGACGTTTCTCCAATGATTCCCGATAAACATATACACGAAATTTAAAATCCATATCACTTTCTGCATAAGCGATACAATATCTTGGAAAACCACTTTCTCCGCCAACACTGCCTCCGGGAACAGGGGAACCCTGTGTGGTAGTATGCCATGCAGAACCATAACGAGGCTCTACTATTATAAAGCGCTCTCCATACTTATTTTCCAAATGCCTTTCCACCATCTGGTTTAGTTCTTCTTCTATTTCACTTTCACTTTTTTCAGGTATTGCCTTACGCCTGTCTGGACTGTAAAAAAATATTATAAAAATAATCCAGCCACTAATTCCAAAAATCAACATCATTATTGTTTCACGTTTCACTCTACTTTTCATGGAATCCTTATCCATCCCACACCTTCTTCCCCTACAATACAATGATTGGTTTTAATTTTTTCAGGATCTTCAAGTGTCATGGCTCGAAAATTCGTATCTTCGTTGTCTGTAATATCTTTGATTTCCATCCTCATTAAGGTATCAGAAGCTCTTATCTGCTCTATGACATCTAAGAATTCTTCTCTGGTCATTTCTCCGCCGTATTTTATGTTTCCTTCTTTATCTCTTGTTAGATCAGGCGAATAATTTTTTATACTTTCTTCTATTTTATCTATTAAATCTGCTATCGTCTTATCTTCCACCTCATCGTCCGCTTTTAACGACTCCCAGTTTACATCCATTGAAGTTCCATAAATTAAACTAGCCAATTTTGCGCTCTCTTTTTCATCCAAATTCTTCATTTTTTATACTCCATTTTCTCTATACATAGTATCAAAATCTTTTATACTAAATAAATATTCTAATTTTTCCCGCCAAGTATCAAACTTTCCTTCTCCTGAAAATTTAAGATTTTCCTCTTCTGTTCCGTCCATATTTATAAAGTCTTCTGCTTTTTTCACCTTAAAACAGGAAATTTTAATAGCTACCTCCTCATCATATTCTTCATAAAATTCTTTTGTCACCGCATACAGAGCATTTTGTAAAATATCGCTTTCACTTTCTCCATTTACAATTAATGTTATCCATAAAGTTACCTTATTAACTTTGTTATATTGCAAAAAATATTTTTCTATGGGAGAATCTTCGTTTATAGATTCACCAAATCTAATACTTCCTAATGTACTAATTATCCATTTACGTTCATCTGGAATCATTTCCCCCATTCTCGTATCAAAATACTCTCTTACTTTCTCTTTTAAAAACTTCCAGGAATAGCTATCCTGAATCTCTTTCACATTATTGATATCCAGACGTTTCTCCAATGATTCCCGATAAACATATACACGAAATTTAAAATCCATATCACTTTCTGCATAAGCGATACAATATCTTGGAAAACCACTTTCTCCGCCAACACTGCCTCCGGGAACAGGGGAACCCTGTGTGGTAGTATGCCATGCAGAACCATAACGAGGCTTTACTATTATAAAGCGCTCTCCATACTTATTTTCCAAATGCCTTTCCACCATCTGGTTTAGTTCTACTTCTATTTCACTTTCACTTTTTTCAGGTATTGCCTTATGCCTGTCTGGACTGTAAAAAAATATTGTTATTGCGAGAATAAATACACCAATAATCATAATAATAATGATTGCACTTTTTATTCCATTACTTCTCATCTATTTACCCCAGCCATTCTTTTCTGAAAAAACAATTCTCACATCATTTCTAAGATTCCGATAATGCGTCCAGCCCATTCCAAATGGATATCTGATTTGCAATCCTGAAGGAACAAAAGTACGGTCCGCCAGTGTTACTCCCGGTTTGATAAAATAATTCGGTTTATGTACATGGAAGAAATACATTTTTAAATTAAATCCATCTCCCAAAAGGTCAGCATTATAACACTCCACTCCCCAATCAAAGTAAATCGTATTTTTATCGCTCCTGGTTTTCGTAAAAATCTGGCTGACCATATCCCGGTATTCGTTGATGTTATGAACAAGGTTCAAGGCAACGTTCTGTTTCCATCCACTGATTTGACTTAAAAAAGTCTTAGACAGACCCTGACCATCACAGGAATTAACCTTATCCACCATTCCAGGCGGAAGTGCATATGCACAGGCGGCAGCCAGGTTTCCTCCCTTGGAATGACCAACCAACGTTACATGATCATGTCCTGAATTGGCAACATATTTGGTCGCCTCTCTTTGGGACGGTGTCATAGAGGAAAACATGGCGGCAAAGTTATCTCCCCAGCCATAATTTCCAGCGGTTCCCCGAAATACGATGGTTGGTTTTACTTCGTTTTCCGGATCAACTAATGTCATGGCACGAAAATCTGTTTCCTCATTATTTTCAAAGTTTTCAATCTTCATCCGCATTAATACTTCGGAAGATTTGATCTGGTCGAGCTTTTTCTGATATTCTGCCCTGGTCATTTGTTCGCCTATTTTATATGATGGTAATGTTTGAATCTTGTCTTCCATTGCTTTTACGAATTCCGCCATATTTTCAGGTTCTTTAGTCTTATATACGTTCTCCATCTCCCCCCCCCCGTATATAAAAGAAGCAAGATTGGCCCCATCATATTCATCAATACTGCTCATGCTACTTTCCCCCTTTTTAATAAGAAAAATCTTCTATTCTAAATAATATCTCTAAATCCAATCCCCATTTACTTTTGCAAAAAGAAGAAACTGTTTCTTTTCTTGTAAATCCTATATCGTCCATTGTTTTTTCATTAAAAATTCTTAAATCATCTTCTGTTTTATAACAAATCAAATAAAATTTTATTGTTCCATTATACTTTTCGTAGTTCTCTTTCAATACTTTATATAATTTATCTTTTAATAAATCTATATCATTATCTATAATTAAGTATAAATATACCTCTATTTTATTTCCATCAGCGTTTCTAATATAGGATTCTATTGACGAATCTCGTTGAATATCATCGTCAAAAACAGTATCAAAATCTGCATTGACAACCAATTTATATTCCAGGGGGATCGCCTTGTCTACTCCTATTTCAAGATCTTTTCTTATCTGTTCCCTGAGAAACTTCCAGCAATAACCATCCCTAATTTCCCCCACATTATTCACCTCACGCTCCTTTCCAATTACTTTCGGGTAGACATACACGCGAAAACCAAACCCTAGGTCACTTTCCGCATAAGCAATACAATACCATGGATCGCCTGTATCCTTCGGGAATGGAAGCGGGTCGCCTGCAGCTGTCCCATGCCACCCTTCCTCTACAATAAACCTCTCCCCATATTTATCCTCAAGATGCTTTTCTACCATTTGCCTCAATTCCTCTTGCCTTATTTCGTCCTTTTCGTCGTCGCTCAACCGCTTTTTATCCGAACCAAAGGAAAATATTGCACATGTAAGAATAAAACCACTGATTATCAATCCACATATAATTGCAATCTTTACTCCATTGTTCAACATTTTATTCACCCCTTACCAGCCTCTCTTAAAAATCAGTTCTCACCTTTCACAGTTGTAATAAACTTATAATTTTAGGTATCTTCCCTAAAATAAGTTCTCCGTGTTTTTATCACTCCCGGTTTTCATAAAAATCTGGCTGACCGCATCACGAAATTCAATGATTGATTTTACTTTTTTTCAGGATCTTTTTCAGGATCTTCAAGTGTCATGGCTCGAAAATTCGTATCTTCGTTGTCTGTAATATCTTTGATTTCCATCCTCATTAAGGTATCAGAAGCTCTTATCTGCTCTATGACATCTAAGAATTCTTCTTTGGTCATTTCTCCACCGTATATTATGTTTCCTTCTTTATCTCTTGTTAAATCTTTTGAATAGGTTTTCACACTTTCTTCCATTTCATCTATTAAATCTGCTACAGTATTTACGTTTCACTCTACCTTTAATGGAATCCTTATCCATCCCACATCTTCTTCCCCTACAATACAATGATTGGTTTTACTTTATTTTCAGGATCTTTTTCAGGATCTTCAAGTGTTATGACTCGAAAATTCGTATCTTTGTTGTCTGTAATATCTTTGATTTCCATCCTCATTAAGGTTTCAGAGGATTTGATCTGGTCTATGACATCTAAGAATTTCTCTTTGGTCATTTCTCCGCCATATATTATATTTCCATCTTTATCTCTTTTGAAATATTTAGAATCGGTCTTCACACTTTCTTCCATTACATTAACTAAATTTTCTACAGTTTTCTCACCCTCCATACTATACCAATCTGCGCCCATAGCAGTTCCATAAATCAAACTCGTTTGTTTTGCAGCATCTTTATCTTCAATCGTATTCATTATTAACTTCCTCCAAATCATTATAATCTTCTAAATCATCATTGATAAAATTATATATTGTTTCTTTACCAGTTCTAGTATCAATCTCAATCCCAAATTTTTTTCATCTTTAAATCCCATATTGGATTTTGCCAAGTTTCCCATTTTCTATCATGCCCGGCAAAATGTCCATTTTCTTCTTTAACTACATTAATTGAATCAAAATCATCATTATTATTTACAGTATAATAGTCAAAACTTATTTCAAATTCATTTTCAATCTTTTTAAAATGAGCAATTAATTGTAAAAAATACTTTTGTTTTTTTTTCTGATTCATCATTACTGACTTTTACAAATATAAACATTTAATATTGGGACTAAATTTAGCAAGTCTAAGATAATCTTTTACAGTTGAATTTGCTGTTAGTTGACTATTAAAATCATCTCCGCTCGTTCTGATAAATAATTTATACTCTCTATCTAATATTTTTCCCGATTTTTCCTTCATTGCCTCTTTAATTTTTTCTTTTATATACTTCCAACAATAACCATCCTGAATCTCTTTCACATTGTTAATATCCAGACTTTTTTCCAATGATTCAGGATAAACATATACATGAAAACTAAAATCCATATCACTTTCTGTTCCCCATCCTACTCATGGAAATGGTGATCCGGAACCAGTTCCATACCAATACTGTTCTAAAATAAATTCTCCGTTTTTATTATCTTTCACTTTTTACTTCTGCCTGCCCTCTACTTAATAAGTTGAAGGCGACCATCAAATTCCTGAAGCATTTGCTCTTTTAAAATCTGCATTCGTCTATAAGTCTCTTCCATTTCTGCAGCAGTGAATATTTTTATATACCTATCAAAATCTCGTACCTCTTCTTCACTATAATGATTTACCGTATCCCTCATAAACTTATCAAAATATGGCAGTTCAAACGGTGTACCACGCCCGTATTTAATCTTTTCACCATCATACAAAGCTAAATATACCGAGCAGAGATTTTCTTTGGTACTTTCCGATTGATAAATGCTATCCTGAATTCTTAGAGTTGCCCGCAATACTGTTCCATCTGAATCTGTATATGGTTTCTCTTTGTCTATTCTACGCTCCGATATCTTTTCATAATTGGTCTTTCTATCAAAATATACAATTTCTCCCGTTGAAAGTATCAGTTTTAAACGTGTATAACCATAACTGTTTGTTTCAATTTTTGCATCAGCTCCTATTTGTTTAAAAACATCGCTATACAATTCAAAACGGTCCATAAAATCAATAAACGGATCTGGTAATCGTTCCATATATTCCTTTTCATCTATCGTTATAGATTTTAAAAATTCAATTAGTTTATCTTTTGTATCAAAAAGTTCATTCCCTTTGTACGGTAAATCTACATATTCCCATCCATCGTTACCAGTAATATGAATATAATTTACTCTTTCGACTTTATCGCTATAAGTATATCGTTGCTCTGCCAAACCATTTAAACACGGAAAAAAGCTATCGGCAATTTCCTGCTTATTTTCATCCGTCACATGAATATCAAACTTAATATTTTCTATAGGCGGATTAGCAAATGGCAGGATTCCTAACTGATAATTTTCTTCCCATCTTTCTTCATCAATCATATAATTCTTAACTTCATCAAAGAGCAATCCATTTTCTAAGGCAACAGTTTGAAAATCATCTTTTACCTTTTCTACAAGAAAATCATCAATGGCTTTAGAATATTTTGAACCAGAAGAAAAAGGAATCGGTGATGGAGGTCCAGCTGCTTCGTAATCCATCACAAAAAAAGTGTATTCACGATCATTAATTGGTGCGAGCTGCCATATATAACCATGCAGCAAAGCGTTTCCATGTACTTTCAGTTTTATTTCACTATCTTTTAATAATTCATCTAAATTAAAAGTATTAATAATCTGAAATTCTTGATCATATTTATCGGAAAGAAGAGATAAGACCTCAGAATCTGACAAAAATTCATAAGTGTCTTTCTCTCCGCCAGTTAATGATTTACAGCTTAAAAAGATCAAAAGAACAATCCATGCACCAATTCCCAAAATCAACATCATCATTATTTCACGTCTCACTCTGCTTTTGATGGAATCCTTATCCATCCCACACCTTCTTCCCCTCCCATTATTATCTGCCTAAGCGTTCCCTACCATCATTCCGTTTTCCCTTTATAAGCCCACGTTGCATGAGCAGCCGCATTGCAGTTTGTCATATCCATAATATTCAATTCAGGAATGTAAAATCCTATATAAAGAGAATCCTTCTCAATTTCCTCTTGCTCTCCTTCTGTATTGACATATATCATATTATGAAAAACAACCGCATAAAATGTATCCCTGCATATCTGGTACCGAGGCCGTGTATCGGTCATATCCGGGTTTGTCGCATACATATAATCTATGGGCCTGCTTCCCCCAGGTATATATCCGTTCATATTTGCAGACAGCATTTGCTCCAGTTCCTCTTTCTCAAGACCATATTCTTCCATGGATGTCACTTGATCAAATGCCGGCTGACCGTAAAAAGTTTCATATGTTCCTGCCAGATATTGCTTTTCATGTTCTTCTTCCTTTTCGTAATAGGCAAATGTCCCGTCGTCATGCAGGCATAGCTCAGAACCGTCGTCATATAAATATGTATTACCGCTTACATAATCAGCATTTCCCGTTTCAAACATAAGGCTTTCCCTTAATTCTGTTACATTCATTTTAATAGTCGATTCCGTATCCTTATCTATATCAATATAAGAAGTCTGCCCCACAAAAGTAAGAACAAGATTTTTTTGCGGCGCAATAACAACCTCCGTATAAGTATATCCACCTTCCATCTCCCCAGTAATCGTTCCTAAGTAGCAGAGTACTTTTTCTTCGGAATACCATTGTGTCAGAGATTCACTTTGATCCAACAATTTAAAATAATCTTCCTCCTGATAATATTCGACCAAAAAGGAAAAACACTCCTCTGGTGTAAAAGAACCAAGCGGAGAACTGGCATTCAAGCCATAAACATTGGTACGTTCTCTATCCCAAAAGCATTCAGAATCCCGAACTTTCTTCCAACCAAGGTGAATATTAAAAGACACTTCTCCTGTCGAATATCTCATATCCGGCTCAACACCGCCATTTTCTTCAATAACCGATTCCAGGACTTTTTGCGCTTCTGAGTTCACACCCTTATTGGTTTCTCTATACAAATTCTTACAGGAACATAAAAAAACTGTTGTAAATACAAAAATCATCATCACAGCAAAATTCAGACACAGCCCTTTTTTCCACTTATTTCTCATCAAAATCCCCTCCTGCCTTTTGTATCGTTTTCATCATCACAGCAATGCTGTTTTTCCAAAATGAGTAACTTTCTTCCCTCATATTAAAATCAAGGATAACGGTTTTATTATCCAGGCAGAATAAAAGGATATAGTTTATCTGATTTTGTTCCGGCATAGAATGAATTGCAGTAAAATAAAAAATTTTCACTCCATCCACCACTTTACTTCCATCTATATCAAACCATGTTTGCTGTTTTGACATAGTCATCTGTTCCTGATAATTCTTTTTCACATGTTCTAAATCAATCGGCTTCTTACAGTCCACAGCCTTAATCACCAATGCCATATGTTCAGACTGAGAACGCAATAATATAACATCTTCTTCCGTAATTTCATTTAGGAGAAGATTCTTGGGAAGGCAGATAGAAAATAAATTTCCAAAGAATACTGTCCGCTCCATGTTCAGTTCTTTTATCTTCTGGAGTTCCTGATGGAGCTTTTCTATTTTTTCCATTGCTTTTTGTTTCAGTTTTTCTTCACTGCTTTCTGTTTTATCTTCTTTCTCCATACAGGCTAAATATAAATCAATGTCCAGCCGTTCCATCTGCTTTTCCCTCCTTTGAAGATCCTGACTATCCTGTTCCCCCTATTTTCTTCCGTCAAAAACCGTTGGCTTTTTCCTTATTTTTTCACGCCAAAAAATGCAGAAAACAGCTCATTGGTATTGACTGGTCCGTCATGTTTTTTCGCCCCATCCCCGGTTCCGCGATATGTCTCCATCCCTTTTCCCGGCTGAAATCCAAAGAAGCGTTCAAACTGGCTCATATCCGGAGCTGCATTTCCCGGTCTCTCTCTTTGTTCCCGGGAGTCTTCCCTTTTAGCCGTTCCTCTTTCCTTTTTTTCTTTTCGGAAAGAATCATACTGTTTCCTTTTCTCTGCATCACCCAGAATCCCATAGGCTTCCTGGATCTCATACATCTTTTTATTTCCATCCGGGTCATCCTGTACCACATCCGGATGATATTCCTTAGCCAGCTTTCGGTAAGCGGCCTTAATATCTTTTTCTGTTGCCTGAGGAAGGACCCCAAGGATTTTATAGTAATCAAGCATTTTTTCTTTCCTTATCAAAAAGGGGCTGCCTTTTCGGCAGCCCCTGCATGTTTACACGCTGTATCCGCCTTCCACAGCGATCTGCGCCATCTTGTCCTTTTTCTGTTTGATGATGAGCCGGAATGTTCCTACACCTTCCGTATCTCCGTAGTTTTCTTTATAATCCACTACAAACGCATTGGGATATGTATATTTTCTCACTACCTGAGAAGCTGCAATCACCTCAACGGTCACCTTCCGGTAACAGTCAGACTTTTCTGCTGGTACTAAGGACCAGAGTCCCAACTGTCTTGTAGAATCAAAAGGATCTCCATCTACTGCAGTTAATATCTTTCCTGAAATTTCCACAGTGCTCCCCAGATCGGTGGAACGCGCGTTGGAATCAAGGGGAATATCTGTCTTAAACTTTACTCCTGTAATACTGATGGTCCCTAAGTCAATGGTAGACGGGCCTTCTACTTTTAATGTAAATCCCATAATCTGTTCCTTCCTTTCTTTTATTCTTCCTGATTATTCTCCGCTGAATCCGCCTTCAAATTTAAGAGAAGCCATTTTATCCTTCTTCTGCTTAATAAGAAGCTTAAATACTCCGGTTCCCGTTTCATCGGTAAAATCTTCCCTGTAATCAACCACAAATGCATTGGGTACCGTTATCTGACGAACCACCTGGGATGCATTTACCACGTCGATCTGAACATTCCGGTAGCAGTCTGAATTTTCTGCGGGAACTAAAGACCATCTGGCCAGCTTGCTGGTATCATCGGCGGCCTCACCGCCTACTGCTGCCAGTATCTTCCCTTCAATCAACACCGTTGAACCAAGATCTGTTGATCTGGCGTTGGAATCATGGGGAATGTCTGCTCCAAATACTACATTGGTAATGCTCGTTTCGCGCAGTTGTACGGTTTCACTGCCTGTGATTTTCATTCTAAGTCCCATATTACGTCCTCCATTCTTAATAAATGATTTTTATAATCCATAAAGCCTTTCTAATACTGGCCTTCGGATATCTGATGTTTGAAATAAAGCTTTTATTTGTATTTCTTTCTGATTCCTTTATAAATTGTATACCCTGCAATTACAAAAAATATAATTGTCACAATTGTGCTGACGTTTCCATACATGATTGTTCCCACCTTCCATATGATTGTGAGTGGACAATACCTGGTATTATTTACGCAGTCTGTCCCTTTCTTGTCAGCTCCACCTTAAGATTTCTGGTTGTGTTGCTGAACGTCAGCTGTATGTTGCAGATGCCGTTTTTCTCATCAATGCTGAAATCCAGCTCATCTCCATCCTGGAGCAGGGAATTGACATACTGACGGTTTGCATCCCATTTACTCTTCTGGCTGCTGGGGTTATTGCTGAAAAACTGTAAAATCTTATCCTGTTTGAAGTCTCCGCTGTAAAATCTGAGCATTCTCTCAATATATGTAACCAGAAGGGTTTTATAAATGGGTTCAAATTCCGTCCCATTGCTTAATAAATTTCTGGCTTTGTAGACCATGACATTCTTAATCTCCCTGCCTTTATGCTGAGCATTATCAGAGGTGAATACAAATCCAAAACCTGTATTGTTAATGGAATTTTTAATGGCATTGGTAAATCCGGATATCTCCTTTGTCATGCTGGTCGTGACTAAAAGTGCATTGTCTCCTGCTTCTATGTCATAACGCACTCCCGGGTATTCCATGGTGGTATTAGGAAACCTCTGCTTTAGGTATTCCGGACACTGCCATGCTGCAGCGATACCGGCAGCCCCGTAGGCAGCTCCCACATATACTCCCTCGATCCACATCTTCATAATGTCCTCTTTTTCCTGGGAAAGAGTCACATTTCCATTGTCATCAATGACCATCCGTTTATCCAGGATAAGTCCTGACTTATCCTTTGGTATGATGGTAACATTGGGAATGCAGGGAACTACAAATTCACTGTAATCTCTCTTCATAAGAGGAGCGCATTTATCCTTAAAAATACCAATTCCCTCAGTAGCCACATAATTAAACGTACTCTCTTCTCCGGTAGCGAAGCTGAAAAATGTTGTAATCTTATAGGGGTTAATGGCATTCATCAAAATTGCAAGGTTTTCCATGGTATTGGTTCCCGGTTTTTTTACTTTCTGATTTCCTGCAAACCGCATTCTCTGAAGCTTACCATCTCCTGTCTGATTTAGTTCTACATCCGGAACAATTCCAAACCAAAGAGTATTTTCAAATTCATTTTTATCATTTGTCGTATTTAAATAGGTTAAAAGCCTTGGCAAATTGCTGGATTTTATCATCATTTCCAAAGGAGTGTTCGTAATCAGGAGCCTTGGCTGCATTCCCTTCTCTTTTACCTTGTACTGGTCAAAGTACGCCTTTACACCCAGGATTTTTTCAATCAATGGCTTTACCGCTCTTATAAAATCATCCTTGCTCTTTTTATAAAATTCAAGATAGGTATTGTAATTTTGTACTTCTACCTCCCGGTCTACGGAGCTTTCCATTGTGGAAGAAAGGGGGCAGAAGGTCCTGACCACCAGCTCTCTGACATAGTCGGACTTGTTCTCATTAAGGGCATCGTAATCATCCCGGAATGTCTGAATTAAACTGGTATTGATGTGGTCATCTACAATCGCAAGCTGAGTTCCTTCTTCCTGTTTCATTTCCAGGATTTTCAGTTCTCCGTCGTCTCCCATACTTAAAAGCCCAGCTTTAAATTCCTGGCCTCTTTGGGCAGTCTCCCCATTTCCCAGAAGCAGGCGGGTCTTGATATCTTCAATCGCAAGAGGGAGCATAGCCAAAACATTATTGTAATTGTGACTTGCCTGTTCAAACTGGTAATTCAGCTTGTCCCCTAAATCAAGGCGCTTGGGATCTTCCTCCTCCAGCCCCATGTAATTCCCATAAGTATATTGGATCTCTCTCCGCACCTGACGGATATCTTCCATAATCTTTTTAGGGGAGATCATCTCTAAAACATTGCTGAATTTAAAATCCACATTTGCTACTCCCAACGAACCTCTTGCATCCTGTAATGTAATGAGCATGTTGAGTAAATCATTCATCTCATTAAGCGGTATTTCTGTAATGCAGTTATCCGGTATATTCTCCGGTTTGATCAGACTGTACTGAATACTGCCGGTATTTGCATCACACCAGGAATAAACAACCGGAGCAAACTTCTCCAAAAAATCCTCAAAACTTTCTACCAGAAGCGTTTCATTGATTTCCTTAATTTTGTCATCATCAAGGCTTGTCTTCCCTCTTACATCCCCAATCAGGGTCAGAAGATTCAGCTTTTCAGGATTCATTTCAGAAAACAGAATGGTCCGGTTAGTTTGTGTAATAGTTTCCATACGCTTTTGCTCCCTCTTTCTCACTTTTATTCAATCGCTTCCATCAGCTGTTACTGGCGGGAAACGTGAACATCACAGTTCTTATCTCAGGCTGTTACAGCCTCATCTATTGAATCATGGAAATATAGTGAATCTCCAGATCATAAGCTCCATCCGGAGATGTAATGGATATGATATCACCAAAGCTTACGCTGTACTGTATCTTTTTGCACATAATGGAACTTCCGATCATAAGCGAAGACTCTGAAGAATGATACAAAATCATCCTCCTGTCTTCATCCGCTATGAGGAATATGTGATCCAGTCCCAGGGATTCAGAAGCGCCTGGATATTCTTTCATTAAGTCTCCAAGGCTTACCCGGTTATCCTTGATCTTATACATGGGAAATGTAAGAGGAGGTATCTCCTCTTCTTCCTCCGGCTGCTCCATAAAATAGGCATCCATTTTTCCCTGGAATCGGTTCTGAGCTTTCTTTTCCGTAATCACTTCCAGTTCAGGCTTTGGTTTATGAAACAGTCTCCAAATGACAGCACCTGCGGCTGCCAGAACGAGAACAATAACCCACCAGTATGCTTTCCACAATGGGATTATCTCCAAGGAATAGGTATAGGATATTGCTGCCTCTCCATCAGATATCTTCAGTATCAGATTTCGGCTTCCTGCTTTTACCGGTTTAATAGTAAGGATTCCATTATTCAGACCGACCTCTGCCAGATCACCGGCATCCTGTTCCAAAGTATAAAAAATACCGTCTCCATCAGAATCAATAAAATAATTGTTAAGTACCAACTGTTTTTCCCTGGATAAAGGATTATAATGAATGTTCTTTGGAAGTTCTCCCGTAGGAGGTGTGTTAATCACCTGAATTCTTACTGTATTAAAGATGCAAGACTCCATCCTGTCATCCAAACGGGCTTCTATGTAATAAGTCCCTGACTGGGTTAATACCATTTCTCCTGCAAGAATCCCTTCCTTGACGGTGGTTTCAACATCCCTTCTGTCACTGTCCGACTGCCCGTCCGGATAAATCACCACCTTTGGAGTGAAGTTCGCATAAAAGGCCTCGTCCTTGATCACAGACCCGCTTTTATCCTTAAAATAGATCTTATAAGACAATGGCTTGTTTCTTGCAATTGCTGTTTCTATTTCCATAACAGGAGTCAGGTCCCGGTAGCTGATCAGATAAATCTTTAGCTCCTGATTCTTTCTTGTATTGGTCTGTATGTTCATTTCACTGATATCTTTTTTTATGTCTGATACTTTTGCCACAGAATAGTGAACCAGATTAACCGGTTTTATCTGCTGCTCTCCGTAAACAACCGTAGTATCTCCAATTTGCTGAGGCGATATCATCAGGACGTCCATCTCATCTAAATGAGAATCATCAAGCTTAATGCGAAGGCTCTGGCTGCCTTCTCCATAAATGCCGCCCGCAATTTCCTGAATACGGTAAGCCATGTTGTCATGAAAAATCCCATACAGTACTTCAATCAAGGTTTCCGGCTTTTCAACCGTATAATTTTGTCCTCCTGTCTGGCTGGAAATTTCCTTCAGAATCTCTTTGCTGCCGTCATATTTGCCGAAAGCCACCGTATAAAGCGGTATATTCCGGGATCGGCAGGCCTCTACCGTATTTCTTAAGTCCTGATCAGAGATTTCTCTGGTCCTTCCGGCCCGGGAACCTTTTAAATCCGTTTCTCCATCCGAGATTAGAACAATCATGCACTTTCGTCCGTTTTCCTGTCCGGTCAGACCATATGCATAGTTCAATCCTAAACCAATGTCCGTATTTCCCGAATATCCGGCGGAATCCATCAGAGCTTTTAATGCATCCCTCTCTTCCTGAGTCCTCACAGAAACAGGAGCCGCAGATGACACAATATGGTCATTATATGCTACAAACCCAATTCGGATATCAGCACTGTGGACTGTATCAATAAACGCTTTTACCATACCGATGGCAGTGTGATCCGGATCATTGGCAGACATAGAGCCGCTATAGTCCATGACAAACATGACATCCAGACCGTTTTTCCCACTTGCTATTTCCTCTCCAGACGAACAAAACGAGATAGAAATAAAAAAGAGACAACTTAATAAAAATGAAACTGTCTTGAACCTTTTCATAAATTCTTACACACCTTTATCCTATGGTCTTTTCTTGTTTGTCTTATTCTCAGAATTTTGTTCCGTGTAATGCAGTTAATACCATCAATCTGCTCATAAGGCAGCATTCATACCGTGCTTTTATTTTTCCACTTTCCTAAAATCATAAGTATGTACACAACATCCACCGTCAAGGCGATTAAAAAGGAATACCTTAAGAATGATAAAAGCGCTGTTGTAAAATAAGCTATCGTAATGATACTAAGAGACTGCCTTAACTTACTTTTGAAATAAGCATCTTCTTCTTCATTAACATCTCTGTTTTTATCGTTCACAGGTTTTGTAAGCCAAAAGGCTATCAATCCTCCCCCCATCATGATTCCCGATACCGCAAGTGATACATTCATGTACTTTACAAGCAACATGGATCCTGTCGTAACAGCAAAGGAAAACAAAAAGCAATGACTGAATTTGTCCAAATGCAACCCTCCGGCATAGGAACGCAACACACAGAATACCAAAAAAAACACAACTGCTTCCAGCTTCATATTAAGACAAAGTGCGATCGCTATATTTGCCAATACCCCCATCAGCATTTCTAATGTCACCTGTGCTGCGTATTCGTAGGTTTCAAATGATACTGATGATAAGCTATCTCTTTTATATGCATACCTTGCCAACATGAGTTCAAACCTTTTCACCGATTAAAACCTCTTAAACTTTCTAACATCTTCTGTCATTTTTGGCTGATGAGATATCCAGCAACAACGAGCATTTGCGCTATAAAGAATTACCGATAAAATTAAAAAATTAAACACTGAATGATTCCTTTTAAGCTTTTTCATAAATCCCATAATATAGCCTCCTCTATGCTTTTTTTACAATATACTACATTTTTCGAGATTTTTTCCTATCATGTAATTATTAACGGTTTATATGTCATTTTAGGTTTTATTTTTGAATAAAAATTTAAGTAAAGCCTTTGCAGTATCCTTGCGCCCAATAAAAAAACGAAATGACATCCGGCTTATGCACCAATATCATTTCGTCTTTCATACAATCGTTCTTGTTATTAAATAAAGCTATATATCGTCATATAATATAGTCTCCAGTGAAAATATATCTCCTTCCCAATCCAGCTTCACTTGCCCATGGTATCTTTTTGCAATCTTCTTCATCGAATAAATCCCCCAGCCATGAAAAGACTCTTCCTTCCGGCTTACCAGCCTGTGTTCCTTATCATGCTCTATTTTTCCCTGATAGCGGTTTCTAACAAAAATATACAAATATCCTTTTTCATGGGTTATCTCTATCCAGATCTCTCGCTTATCTTTTTCTACATACTCAGAGGCCTCTACCGCATTATCGAAGGCATTTCCCAGCAGTACCCCAAGATCTTCATCTTTAATTTTCATAACCCCAGGTACTTCCAGCTTTGTATGTAAACGTATCTCTTTTTTACTGGTTTTTTCCCATATATGGTTTACCATAGCGTCTATTATTAAATTCCCTGTTTTTGACTCCAATCGACCAATGCTCACTGACTGACCTATCAAATTCTCCAAAGTTGTTAATAATTTTTCTTTTTGGTCAGATTTCACAAGCTCTTGCAAATAGATTAAGCGCTGTTTCATATCGTGCTTCATTTCCTGTATTTCTGCCGACGCTGCTTCCTCCAAATCATGCTGTCTTCCATAGTATTCCAGTTGCTTTACATACATATGGGCATTTCTCTTCACCTGAATCGTTTCCACTAATCTTAAATAAATGGGATAAATGGATAGATTCATAATTGTTAATATCAATGCAGCCATCAGCAGCCAGCCAAAGGAATCCGTTACTTTTCTATCCGACGTTTCTACCAGCATATAAAATACGGGATACAGGATCAGTCCTGATAACAAAAAAATGGTTAAATAGGCGCCTCCGCCATAGGGAACCATTCCGCCTCCATGGCGGTTCATGAACCAACGGATTCCCATCACTATTAAGAACAGTAAAAATTTTGCAAAAATAGAGTTAATCATAAATGATGGATTTTGCCCATTATTCAAAAATAAATAGCCTGCATCCCCAATTCCCTCCAAAAGCATCCACATCATTACAAAAGTTATAGGAAATGTAAACCGCTTCCACAAGATTCCTTCATAAGAAATAATGCCAACTGACAAAACTGTCGTTAATGTCAATATCAGGTTTATTACGGGATGGAAATATATCAATTCCATATTTATGCAAAACTGCCATAGAAAAAAAAGAGCCCAGCCGGCCACTCCCGCATATCGGCTTTTCTTTGCAAGAAAAATATCCAGATACACTTTCAGTAAAAGCGTAGAATACAATGACATGCTAATGCTTGTGAAAATCATCTTGACTGCATTCATTTTTTACCTCTTTTTATACTGCCTCAATTTATCATCCACCGCCTTTTTATACGCCCTGCTTAATGGTAAGATGATTCCTTTCGGCATTTCCACCTCTTCATACCCCATACGGATAACATGCTGGTAATTTACCAGATATGATTTATGTATCCTTAAAAATTTCCCTTTGCTGTTTTCCAGATTTTTTTCTATCTTATTCAATGCTTTATATTCTTTTAAAAGACCATCTTGCAAAGCAATTTCCGCCACTCGAAGCTTGCTTTCAAAATACAGAATATCACGGATTAACACTTTATAATCCGATTTCTTATATTGGAAACGGTAATACGAATCCTGCTCTTCCACAATCCTTAAAACATAATAAAAGGTTTCTTCAAATTCATTCTTTTTTATAGGCTTTGTAAGAAAACCAATTGGAGCTACCCGGAAGGCGTCTTTCATGTAGCCATCATGAGATGTTACATACACCATCTGTACTGTACGGTCTATTTCACGTATTTTATATGCCGCTTCCAGGCCATTCATATATTTCATCCGTACATCCAAATAGATTATATCAAACCGCCTTCCTTCGATTACCGCCTGAACCAGATCGCTCCCATCTTCATAACACTCCACTTCTACTTGAATTCCGGCATTCTTCCCAAGTTCCAGCAAGTATTCCTCCAGCCTTTTCAACAAGTAAAACTCATCATCACAAACAGCAATCTCAATCACAATCTTTTTCCCCTGTAAATAAAACTTTGCGGCCCGGCGCGTATGCCGGACATTGTGTCTATCAAACTATGAACAATTTTATGGCCAATATCCTTCTTAACATATTACAGTCCAGTACAAGACGTTTTTTCCTAAAATTAATTCAGCATTTCTCCCTATTTTAATTATCGTCACAACAGCTGTTTTCCATAAATTTTTATACATTAAACCGATGATACCATTATAGATTTAACAAAATTCTATGTCAATACGTATTCCGGTTTAGCTGAATTAGTTTTTTTCTATAACAATCGATCGATCGTGCGAAAATAAGGCTGTTATTATCCCCTATACAGTATTCATAAAAAACCAAAAAGGAACTGTATGATACCGTTCCTTTTGATCTTCTTTCATTATTCTATTCTTTCCGTTATCAGCCTTTCACCGACCCAGCTGTAAGCCCTTCTATCATATATTTCTGAGCAAAAGTAAACAAACACATGGTAGGGATCAATGACATAATGGTTCCTGCTGCCATTTCCCCCCATTTAATATCATATTTTAAGATCAGGGCATTAAGCCCTACCGGTATTGTCTTAAATTTGTCCACATCAATAAACATAACCGACATAAAAAGTTCATTCCAGGAATTGATGAACGCAAAGATGAATGTGGCGGCAATGCCTGGCATAATGACCGGCACAATCACCTGAAACAATGCCTGCAAATAGCCGCAGCCATCAATCCATGCCGCTTCTTCCAGAGATTTGGGCACTCCGTCAAAAAAGCCGCATAACGTCACAACGGAAAATGGTATCATCATATTGGTATACAGCATTGCCAGGCCATACAGATTATTCAGCATCCGCATCTTGCCTAACATCTGATACAACGGCGCCAGCATGATGAACATGGGTATCATCTGGGTCACCAGAAAAAACAGCAGCAGCACATTTTTAAAGCGGAAACGGAATCTGCTGATGACGTAACTGGCCAGAATGGATATGAAAACCGAGCAGGCTGCTGCAACAGAAGATGTAAAAAATGAATTGCATAAATATCTTGCAAAATTACCTTTCCAGAGCATTGCCGCGTAATTGACCAAAGAGACCGGATCCGGTAAATATTTCACCGGGAATGCGTAAATCTCGCCCTGAGATCCCTTTAAGGAAGTCAGCAGCATCCATAGGAAAGGGAACATGGTCAGCACAAGAAAGGCAGTTAGTACGACAAACTTAAATAATCTCCACATCTGTTTTTTACTCGCTGCAGTCATACGTCATGCCTCCTTATCCGTATATTTGGTAAGTGTTAAGTAAAACGAAGCAAATATCATAAGAAACAGGATGCACAGCACACCCACGGCGGAAGCCATGCCATAGTCCAGACTCTGGACCAGCTGCATCATGTAGGAAGTGATGATATTGGAAGAACCCGCCGGTCCTCCCTGTGTCATGGAATAAATCAGATCCGGAAAATTAAAGATCCAGATCACTCTGAGTAAAACCGTCAGCAATAACACGGAACGGATACAAGGCACTGTGATTGCGGAAAACTTCTGAAACGGGTTTGCCCCATCCACATCAGCAGCTTCATATAGTTCTTCCGGAACCCCTCTTAAGGCAGCCGTGATCATGATTGTAAAAAATGGGATCCCATACCATATATTTGCTATAATACAGGAATACAGCGCCGTATTCTTACTTGCCAGCCAGCCTACAGGAAGGCGGATCAAGTGCAATTTCATCAGCAGGTCATTAATTACGCCGGAGGTACCGTTAAACATCCAGCGCCACATGATTCCGATAATAAATCCGGAGACTGCCCAGGGGAAAAAAATCAGGCCCTGGTACACACCGCTTCCCTTAAACTTCTTTTTTAAGAGCAGTGCCATGGCAAACCCTGTTACAAACTGGAAAAACAGGGAAATCCCCACCCACTTGACGGTATTCCACATGGTGGAATAGAAGGTGTTGCTGGCACTGTGTTCAAATAGCTTTTTAAAATTATCAAATCCCACCCATTTGATGTTTTTAATATTCATCAGGTTATAGCTTTGGAAGGCCATCATGGAACCCCTGATCATAGGATAGTAAGTAAATATAATAGGAATGATGACGGCGGGAAGAACCATAAGAAAGATAAAACAGGCTCTTTTTAATTGCAGTCTCGATTTTTGTTTCATACCGCTTCCTCCTCTTTACTGCCTTTCTTCCATAAGAAGTCTGGAAGGAGACCTTTCTCCTTCCAGAAACTTCTTATGAAAATTTAATTCCTGTCTAGCGCTTTATTTCTTAATGCTTACCACTTCTGACCTTCATCCTGATATGCTTTTGTCCAGAATTCATCCAGCCATTTTAACAGATCATCATCTGTGATCTCGTCGGTCAAATACTTCTGATACATGGTATCCACTTCTGTTTTATAGGTAGCAAATGCTTCGTACATCTGAGGATATGCCGCATGACGGTAAACTTCCGGTTCTTTTGCCATATCCATATACATGGCAAACCGTGCCTCTGAAAAATAACTGTCTTTTTCTGCCGCGTTGCTGTGAATCGGAATGGTGGAATAATTCTTGGCAAAATATGTATTATTCTCGGAATTGGACAAGTACAAAAGGAAATCTGCTGCCTCATCGGGATGCTCCGTAAAGGATGTCATACCCCAGCCGGCAAATCCGTTTGGAAAAACTGCCTGCCCGGATGGTCCCTTGGGGAAGGGAACCAGATCCCACTGGTCATCCTGTAAATCAGCGGAGCAGGTCGCAATCACTTCCGGATCCTGAATCAGCATAGAGGTGGTTCCTCCAACAAAGCCTTGTACCATTTCGGAAAAGCCCCATGCTATGGAATCCGTAGGAGATGCATTTTTAAATAGATCCTTATAGAAATGAAGTGCTTCCTTTACCTCCGGCAATGTAAAAATGGTTGCCCCATTGCCATCCTTTAAAAAATAACCGGCATTGGAATCTGCAAGCTTATCGGTACCGATCCAGCTCCAGTAGATTGTATCCGCATACTGGTAACCGCTTGTGCCGCCGCGGAACGAATAACCAAAGCGGCTGCTTGCCGGATCCGTAATGGCAACCCCTGAATCATAAATGTCCTGCCAGGTTTCAGGCTGCTTCAAGCCTTTTT
Source organism: Lacrimispora indolis DSM 755 (assembly GCF_000526995.1). Classification (NCBI taxonomy): domain Bacteria; kingdom Bacillati; phylum Bacillota; class Clostridia; order Lachnospirales; family Lachnospiraceae; genus Lacrimispora; species Lacrimispora indolis. The sequence goes on from NZ_AZUI01000001.1 coordinate 72,312, forward strand.
CCTTAAACCAGTCGGCCCTGTAGTAAAGACCTCTCTGATAGAATCCATAAGGGACCATGTAAGCTCCGTCTTTCATATAATGGATCACTTCCTTGGCCGAATCTGTCAAAGTGTCTTTTTCTGACCAGCTATCCAAATATTTCTGAAGATCTGCAATCCATTCATTGGTGACAAACTGGGTGATTGTGGAATCTCTCACTTCTACAATATCCACACCGCTTCCATTCATCAGCATCTGGGTGATTTTGGCATCGGCATTCTCCAACGGCGGGGACACAATATCAATCTTGACATTGGGATGCTCTGTTTCATACTTATCTGCAATTTCCCGTAAAATAACCGTTCGTTCCGGACTTGTCAGGGACTCTACCAGGCTGATGGTGACCGTTTCCCCCGTCTTTCCGCTGTCTTCCTTGGTGCTTTCTGTCTTTGCAGTTTCCCCGCTTGCTGATGTTGTCGCTTCTGTGGCTGTGTTTCCGCTGCATCCTGACAGAACCGCCGCCACTGCCAGCGCCAATGCTGCTGCTCTCTTTTTTCTCATCTTTTCTCCTCCTTTTATTTGTTTTGCTTATATTTGAGCAAGAGCCGATTCCAAATCTGAAATCAGGGCCTCTGTACCTTCCAATCCGCAATGAATTCGGATAATCTTCTGGGAGCCGCCCAAAACCTTGCATCGATCCTCTTCCATCCTTGCATGGGGTAAAAATGCCAGACTTTCAAACCCTCCCCATGATACACCGATCTTAAATATCCGAAGGCTTTCCGCTAGTTTTTCAGCGTCCTTTAAGGTTCCATGAATCTCAAAGCTTAAAAGTCCCGTATTTCCTGACTGTTGTTTCTTCATCAGCAGGTATTGGGGATGAGATTCCAGACCGGGATAATACACGTTCTTTACTTTGGGATGGGTTTCCAGGAACCTGGCGACCGCCATCGCTGTTTCCTGATGCTGTGCAATGCGGACAGCCATTGTGCGAAGTCCGCGGATCATCAGCCAGGCCTCCATGGGTCCTGCAATACCGCCTAACAGTTCCCTGTTTGCTGTCAGTTTCTTCATCAAACCAGGATCCTTCACTGCCAGCATGCCTCCGATGATATCACTGTGGCCTCCAATATACTTTGAAGTGGTGTGCATTACAATATCTGCGCCAAGAGTAAGGGGCTGCTGGTAAATGGGAGTGCAGAACGTATTGTCAATATAGACAAGGGCCTGATGTTTTTTTGCGATATTGGAGACCGCTTCAATGTCCTGGAGGGAAAATACAAGAGAAGAAGGGCTTTCCAGAACAATTAAGTCTGTTTTGTCCGTTATGTTTTCTTCAAATTCCTCCAAACAGTCTCCCTTTACAAAGGTGGTGGAAATGTCCATGTGTTCTTTGCAGTATCCGGTCAGAAAATCTCTTAACGGACCATAGGAATTATGGATGCATATTACATGACTGCCTGTTTTGCATACGGTCAGTACTGCTGTTGTTGCAGCCGCCATGCCCGACGCAAATGCCAGGGCTCCTGCTCCATGCTCCAAAGCCGCAATTTTATCTTCCAGAATCCTGACTGTGGGATTCTGTACTCTGCCGTAACAATATTTGTGTTTATCCGTCCGGTCAAAATCATAGTATTCATCTATGGTTTCAAATACATTAAGGGAATTCATGAAAATCGGCGGAACAACCGCATTATAGTAATGCTCATATTCCTCTCCGTAATGGGCTGTAATTAATTTATCACTTTTTAAGTAACGGCTCTGATCTGACATATTTCTACCTCTTTTCTCATTTGATTCTTTGTCCTATATGCTATATGCTATAATATAGGTTAATTTGTTATAAAACATATTTGATGTATTATAAATCATTATATCTGCTTTTTAATATCCCGGTACACTGCATCTAACAATTGTTCATTGATGATCTGTGCTTTCTTCACATTTTTTCCCCGGATCGCTTCATACAGTTTTTCATGCAATGGCAGGCTTTCTAAAAAAGGATCTTCCATATTGAGGGGAAATTCCCAGAACTGATCCATTACATGGCTGATGGACAAAATCAACTGATACATAATATCATTATGGGACAAACGGTATATGGTATAATGGAACAGTTTGTCCTCTTCTGTCTGCCTTACCCCCTGATGATATTTTTCCATTAATACCTTGGTAATATCACCCAGTTCTTTCAGTTCTTCTTCGGTAACCGTATGTATCACCATTCGGAGGATTTCACGTTCCAGAATCTTACGCACTTCCAGAGCTTCTAAAAGCTTTCCTTTTTCCTTGGTAAAATCAATCAGTGATAAAAATGCACTGTCCTTCTGACTGCCTACGTACACACCCTTTCCATTCCTCACTTCCAGAACATTACGCGCCTCCAGGGTCTTCATGGCTTCTCTTAAGGAAGTTCTGCTTACCCCCATCATTTCCAGCAGCTGTTCCTGGGAAGGAAGCCTGTCTCCTGCTTTTAAATCATTTTCTTCAATATAATTCTGTATATAACGAATAATCTCTAACTGAAGGGATGTCCGTTGTATCTTATTAGCCATCTGTTATCTCTCGCATCTCTTTATTTACGTTTAACTTACCACACGATGGGTTATATGTCAATATTAATTAATTTTTATTTTTTCTCCTCATTTTCATGTGCATAATGTACAAATATCATCCAATATATCTTTTTTGCATGATGGCTTTCTGCTTTTTTGATATATACAGAAAAAGACGCGACAGTTTCTTGCCACGCCTTTGTATTGGTCAAATTATAGTCATGAGTTCTCTCTGTGTCAATACCATTCCATTGGTTCTTTGAATTATTATGCGGATTCATTTGAAAATGAATCAATACCATTTGCGTGCTTCAATAAAAAAGACGTCCGGCCCACTCCGCAAATCCGTGATGTCCAGCCGAGCGCACAAATTTACAGGGACCGTATAACTAATGTGAGTAATACGGTCCCTGTTCTCAGACTACCTTATTTTCCGGCATCCCCCTTTTATTGCACACACTGACGTAGAATCTATTCTAACACATATACCATCTTTTTCAAATCATCAGCCTTTTCCTGCGCAGCCACAGGTTGTCATCTTTTCTTTCACAAATCGTTTTACTTTACTGATACCGGCTGAACCGTATTTTTTAGGATCAATAGTATCCGGGTTCTCCTTCAGCACTTCTTTTACACCTTCACTGTAAGCAATTCTCAGTTCAGTCGCATAATTCACTTTACATATGCCGCGTTCGATTGCCATCTTCACGGTTTCATCCGGCACACCTGAGGCACCGTGGAGCACCAGCGGTATAGCAACTGCCCTGGCAATTTCGGATAACCGCTCCAAATCCAGTTTTGGTTCGCCCTTGTAGATACCGTGTGCTGTACCAATCGCCACCGCAAGGGAGTTCACGCCAGTCTTCTCGACAAACGTTTTCGCTTCTTCCGGATCTGTGTAGGCACTGCCTTCGCCTCCATCTAAATCATCCTCCTTGCCGCCAACCTTCCCAAGCTCCGCTTCAACCGGTATATTGGAAGGCATACAGGCTTCGACAACGCGTCTGGATAGTTCAATGTTTGCTTCAAAAGCTTCATGGGAACCGTCGATCATGATCGAAGTGTAACCGGTCCGCAGTGCCTGCATTGCCAGTCTAAAATCAGATCCATGGTCCAGATGCAGAACCACGGGGACTTTTGCCCGCTCCGCCGCGGTTTTTACATTTGCCAGATACAAGTCCAGTCCCGCATATTTAACAGTAGAAGGCGTTGTCTGCAAAATCACTGGGGCATTCAACTCCTCGGCAGCCTGGATCACCGCCATGACCATCTCCATATTTTCAACATTAAATGCCCCTACTGCATAACGACCGTTCCTGGCATCTGACAATATTTGACTAGTTGTTACTAAAGGCATATATTCCCTCTTTCCTTATATCCTGCTCACGGTTACACCGTCCAGGATTGTTTCCAGGTTCTCTTGTTCAAAATATCCTGTTCTTATTGATAATGCGTTTGCAGCAGAGACTGCCACAGCATATGACAGACAATCCTTAGAAGCTTTATTCATCTCCAATGCCGCTGCAAATGAAGCCACCATGGAATCTCCGCAGCCAACTGTATTGACAGCTTTAATTTTTCCCGGTTTTCCATGATAGACTCCCTCATCACAGACCAACACTGCGCCGTCAGAACCCAAAGATATGAGCACATATTTTATCCCCATATCATGAAGCTTCTGTGCCCAGATCTTGACATCCTCAATGGAATCAATCTTACAGCCGAATAAATCCTCCAGTTCCTCGCGGTTGGGTTTTACAAGATCAGGTTTTGCTGCCAGCGCAGCTTTTAAGTATTCTCCACTGGTGTCAAGCAATACCAGCTTATTGGCTTTCTTGGCAATTTTTATTAAATCGGCATATATTCCTTTGCCAAAGCCTACGGGTACACTGCCGGATATGGTAACAATACTTCCCTCTTGTATAACATTACGGAAAAAGTTCAGAAACTCCCTCTGTTCTGCTTCTGTCACCTCAAAACCTGGCTCCAAAAACTCTGTGGAAGTATTATCTTCCGTCAGAATGTTGATGCAGCTTCTGGTTTCACCATCGACATGGAAGAAATCATGGGCAACGCCATCATGTTCCAAAAGTTCCAGAAGATAGTCACCATTATATCCGCCGACAATTCCAGTCGCCTTAACCGGAACCTTGCACAAACTTGCCACACGTGCCACATTCAGACCCTTGCCGCCGGCACTGTTTCGGCACCCAATCACTCTCATGACTGACCCTGGCTCTACACTGCCGCTGATGGTATACGCCTTGTCAACGGATGCATTCAATGTTACTGTTATTATCATAGAATCCCTCACGCACCCCTGTTAAAGCTGAATCCATGGTGACAGCCCGTCCGGCTGATCAGGATTCGCCCCGGTCTCTCCAGATTTGAAGTAAGACACCAGCTGGTTAATGGCGAGAAATGGCAGGCCCATTACCGGATAGCTCAAGTTTCTGCCAAAATAAATATTACAAATACCATCCAGCTCCATCGCTTCATTTGTATATACGATAATAGCAGCACCTTTTTTCTTTAAATCCTCCAGCAATGCTTTCTGCAGCTCAGGAGAATGACCGGACATGGGCATGATGACCAGTGTTTCTTTACCGATCATCACCATCGGGCCATGGCGCGAATCCAGCATATGATAATAGTTACTGGGCAGCTGGCAGATCTCTTTAAATGTTAAAGAACCCTCTTCACAAATACCACTGAGTTCGGCATCTCCCAATACGACGGCATGGTTCCATGGAAGCGCCGCCATTTTTTTCAGCTCTGCTTCCCACTGTTTTATATATTCATCACCATGGCTGACCACCAGTTGCAGTTCTGCCAACTGAGCCTGATTTTCTGATAACATTCCGACTATGTAGAGCCATGCAAAATACAGGCAGGAGACCGTCCTTGTCTGGCAGACACTGTTATCAAAAGCCCAGGGCATTGTCAATGTGAGATCACTGATCTTGCCGGCTGTTGAATTTTCTTTGCACACAATCGAAATCACCTGTATCTTGCAGATTTCCCGTATTTTGGTCACTGCTTGAATGATTTCCGTTGTTTCACCGGAACGGGATATGGCCACAACGATGGCGTTTTCAAAAATCGCCTGATAGCGGTCTCCATGAATGAGCACGTCACCGGCAGCCATCGCCAGACCGACCCGCTTTAAGCCTGTCATAGTATTCTGGGCATAGGATTTTGCTACGGAATAGCTGGATCCGCAGCCCAAAAAGATAATATTGCTATCTGAATTGTCATCCAAAATCTTCTTGATTGTATCTATGTATCCAGACAGATACTCTTTTGTCTGTCCCATGGATGTATATTGTTCTCTGATTTCCTGCAGCGTGAGCATTTGAATCACCTTGATTGGAATTAAATTCCATCTTCCCTTTCATTATTTGTTGTTTTCACAGACGGTGCGGGCACAAAGCAGTTAATGCTTTCTCTTCCCTTGACAATCATGCTGTGTGTAAGTTCTTTTAATGTCATACCCTCTCCCTCAAAAATACCGGCAATCACCATAGGGAAGTTGCTCCCAGATATTACCTCTATATTTAATTGGGGATTTTTCATTTTTATCATGACCGACTGGTTATAAGGCGAACCACCTGTCAGGTCAGATAAAATCAGGATTTCTTCATAATCCTTCTGAAGTTCCTCCAAGGCATTAAGTAATTTTCCCTCTAAATCATCTGTGCTGTAGGACTCAAGGAAATCCACACCAACCAGCCGGTTGGTCCTCCCTGCCACCAACTCGACCGCTGAAATGATTCCTGATGCAAAATTCCCATGTCCTGTGATCAAAAAGCCTGTCATAAAACGCCTCTTTTCCAATTAATAATCCGCTTAATAGTTGGCGGTAATATACCGTATCGCATCTGCCACAGCATCATCGGCATTGCTTCCGGTAATAAATTCACTGATTGCCCTCACTTCATTCGCTGCATTGGCCGGAGACATGGCAACAGCTGATTCCCGAAGCATAGAAATATCATTCATTCCATCGCCGATTGATGCCACATTTTCCCTACTCAAATGCCGCAATTGTGTGAGATACTTAAGTGCCGCAGCTTTTGAACAATTACGCCCGATAATATCCACCGTATGATCAGTAGATAACAGGGCGGTTACATTATCAAATCCACTGATAAACTCCCTGACTTTTATAATCACCTCAGGATCAAAGGTATGAACTGAAATCATATAACAAGAATTTCCATCTGCGAAATAACTGCGGAGGTCAGGCACGATTTCAACTCCCACCTGGGTCAGCATTTCTTCCCTCATATAGGTAATTTGGGCCGGTGAGACCAGAGAACCTCTTTGCTTGAGGCTTTCCGATTCTTTATCCAGCAGATCTTCCCAGTTTTCGGGTATCAGATAGCTCCTGCTCGTACTGATCCCATAGCAGATACGATGTTCTTCCATGAAATTGATTATTCCATTCAGGCCTTCTGTGGGAAACCAGCGGCCATAAATCTGCTCCTTGCAGCTATTAAATATACATGCACCGTTGTTGGAAATAATAGCCGGATAGATCTGGCTTTGACGGCAGATTTCATAAGCATCACAATAGATCCGCCCTGTTGCAATCACGAACTCGATGCCGGCATGTTCCAGACTCCGTATCGCGGCGGCATTCTTCTCACTGATTCGGAAATCAAGTCCCAGCAACGTGCCATCCATATCGCTGACAAACATTTTTATCTTATTACCCATGTTTTTACAGAATCCCCAGGAATGATAAAATAATCGATAAAACAAATGTACTGATGATCAGGATAACGGGACTGGTTTTCTTTTTCACCAGCAAATAGTATAAAAAGAAGACATAGCCAAATGGCAGAATATTGGGGAATATCTTATCTAAAAAGTCCGCCTGTAGTGAGACTGTTGTAAATTCATTTACAACAATTTCCGGTAATAGCGTAATATTTACATAGGATGCGATCAATCCGCCGATCACGGTACAGCCCAGAACAGTAGCCGCTTTACCGATCAGCGTGGACGTTTCTTTGATCGTTATGATTGCTTTTGTTCCAAGATTATATCCTAGATGGGTCCAGACGATCCGCAGCAGGAATACCATCAAATAAAAAGCAAAAAACAAAACCGGACCAAGGATACTGTTGTTCAGTGCCATAGAGGAACAGATTCCGGCCATAATCGGCAGTATGGTAAACCAGAAGATCGCATCACCGATCCCGGCAAGAGGCGCAAACAAAGCAACTTTCAAACCTTTGATGGTGGCTCTGTCCTCTTTAGCCTCTTCCAGAGAGATGAGTAGTCCCATTAAAAATCCAACTAAGTTCGGATGGGTGTTAATAAACTCCAAATTATCCTGCATCGCTGCTGAAAGGCCCTCTTTGTCATCTTTATAGATCTTCTTTAAAAGCGGCAGCTGGGATACTAAAAAGCCGCCGGCCTGCATTCTTTCGTAGTTAAAACTGGCCTGCAAAAATGTTGAGAGAAGGCCTAGCTTTGTGATATCTTGTTTTGTTATAACTTTGCTGGAATTGTTATCAGATGCCATCTTCATCGTCCTCCTCTACTACACTTACAGTTTTCATCACGGCTTTACCTTTTTCAGTGTTATAAGTCATGAGTGCAAATGCCACACCGACAATCGCAACAGGCAATAAATTGGAGTATGTAAGGAAACAGGAAATCACAAATCCAATTAACAGATAAGGCATAAATTCTCTTTTCAGCATTACCTTTAACAGCATAGCAAAACCAACGGCCGGTAAGATGCCTCCTGCCACTTCAAATGCATGTGTCAGCCATTCCGGCATTGCTGTGACCAATGCTTTCATCGCATCCTGGGCGATATAAGCACTGAGGAATACAACCAATGCATATAAAAATGTAATGATACAGGTACAGATAATATTAATCCTGACAATTTTATCCGTGTCCGCTTCTTCCGCTGCACGATCTGCACCTTTCATAAACAATGAAAAACTGGAATAACAAAACAGGATCACATACTGCATTAAAAAGCTGAAGGGCAATGACAGCGCCATCGCAGCTGTTGCCTCAACCTTTGTCGTATAAGCCAGGACTACGGTCATAACTCCTGCTAAGATTGGGTTCGGAGGCTGTGTACCTCCGGCCGGCGTCAAGCCTGCAAATGCCAGTTCCGTGATACCGCCAGCCATTAACCCCAGCTGCAGATCACCTAAAATAAAACCGGCAAGCGTACATACAATAATCGGCCTGAAGATGAAAAAGCTCTCCAGCCAAAAATCAATTCCTACAATTGCTGTCATTAGCGCAAGGCCAATCCCCTGGCCAAATGTAATCACCATAATTATTTCCTCTCCTTCTACAGATTGATGGTTTGCTTTGGATCACCGGGTACATCCTGGATATAGAGGTTAACACCGGCATTTTTGATCGCAGCGAAACTTGCTATATCATCATCATTTACATAGACTTTTTTACTGATCTGACGTTTTCCTTTTTCAAAGTGCATATTTCCAACATTCACTTCTTTAATCGGAACCCCACCTTCAATGAGCTGCTGCACCACCTGCGGTGTCTTGCAGACAATGAAGATCTTCTGCTTTGCTGATGCTTTGCCAATGATCGCAATTGTTTTTGCGACTGTGAAAAAGCGGATACCAGCACCTGATGAATCTGCCGTCGCGGTCATCAGCTGTTGGGACAGCTCATTTTCTGATGATTCATCATCCGCAACGAGGATCAGATTTGCCCCCAGAGACATCGTCCATGTAACACCTACCTGCCCATGTACCAATCTGTTATCAATTCTTGTTAACAAAATGTTCGGTTCTCCCATATCTTCACTCCCATCCATGCGTTTTAGTGCACACATTAACTCTTTTAAACACTTCAAACAAATGCCGGCTTAAATAATTTGTTTGTACCGTCATATTATCCTATTTTAATTTATTTTTCAACAAATAATCTAAATAAAGCCCAATATATAGATTGGTACTAACTAAAAACAGGCAACTTGCACAATCAACATTTGATTATGCAAGCCGCCTGCTAAGGCTCATATATTTTTTTCCTTAAACCCCTGGATCTATAGTGTTAAATTTACCGTAAATGAGTATTTATCTCCCCGTACAATGGAAAGAGTATATTCGATAATGGAGTGATTTTCATAGCTGAAACGCTCAAGGAACATACAGGGTGTTGTCGTAGGAATATTAAGCAAATCCCGTTCCCTGGCATTGGGATTGACCGGACGAAAAGATTCAACGGCTCTGTCCATGTGAAATCCATAGGTATTTCTTAAATACTCATAGAGAGAACCACGGTTCTCCAAAAATGAGATATCGATAGTGTGAAATCTTTCCAGGGGCAGATATGTTGTCTCCAACATCAGCGGATATTCTTTCGCTGAACGCAGGCGCACAAGTTTGTGGAACATCGTCCCCTGGGGGTATGCTAATTTTTTCGCCAGGGCATGGTCAATCCGGATCAATTCATATTCGACAATGTGGTTATAGATAACAATATTGGAATTTTTAAGTTCATTTGTAAAAGAATAAAATTTTGTCAACGGCTGCTCAAACACTTGCGGCCTGACAAATGAACCATTATTGGGAAGCGTGTAGACATATCCATCTGCCTTTAATTTTTCCAGGGCCCGACGGACTGTAGCCCGGCTGACATGATACTTTTCACATATCACCCGCTCGGCAGGCAATGGTGAATTTTCATCATACTCAAAAGATCGAATCCCATCCAGGATCTTTTGGTACACATGTAAATAAAGTGCATCTGACTGCATAGTTTACCCCCTCTTAAATCAACTGAGTATCTATAGCACAACGTTCACCGGTGGCCTTAGTTTGATGAAATACCTGACACTCTTTACAGAATACCATGATTTTCAGACTGATGCAATTTAATTTTCCCTGATAAAAAGTAATCATAGAGTATCCGGTAACTTTTTCCAACTACTGCAGCACCTGAAGTACTGCACCAGTAGACTAACAAAAGGCATGACAGTTCCGTGCCACGCCTTTTTATTGACCACTAAAAACCTTTCACCTCAATTCCCGCTTGCAAAAGGCCTTCCCTTATCTTTTTCACAAATTCCAAAGCCTTTACTCCATCTCCGTGAACGCAGACAGAATCCGCCTCAATGGAAATGGTACTTCCGTCAATGGACTCCACGACACCTTCCTTTGCCATTCGGATCACCCGTCTCACCGCCAGATCCTCATCTTCGATTAACGCACCTTCCCTGCTCCGTGGAACCAGGCTTCCGTCACTTTGATAGGCACGGTCCGCAAATACCTCACTGGCAGCTAACAGTCCTGTATCTTTTGCAGCCCGGAGCATTTCACTGCCGCTGAGAGCCAGAAGGATCAGGCTGTTATCCACTTCTTTTACTGCCTGGCAAATGGCTTTTGCCAGCTCATAATCTTTTGCAGCCATATTGTACAATGCTCCGTGAGGCTTTAAATGACAGAGCCTGATCCCGGCCCCGTTGCAAAAAGCCTTTAAGGCGCCGATCTGATACATGACACTGGCTTTTACTTCCTTTGGGGAAAGGCTCATGTTTCTTCTTCCGAACCCCACCAGATCAGGGAATCCAGGATGGGCTCCTGCCCTCACTCCGTACTTTTTACATAAAGCCACCGTCTTTTCCATTACCAGAGGATCTCCTCCATGGAAACCGCAGGCAATGTTGGCTGATGTCACATAGGGCAGCACCTCTTCATCCAGCCCCATTTTATACGCACCAAAACTTTCTCCCAAATCACAATTCAAATCAATGACCGGCATATTCTCACCTCTAATTTTTTAATTCCGCATTTTTCAGATCCGTAATAAACATGTGCCCCGGGGCGTGGGTGATCACAAACGGGGGTCTGCTGTTCATGACCACTGCCTGTGGTGTTACCCCACAGGGCCAGAAAACAGGCACCTCTCCATCATATATGGTCACCGGGTCGCCAAAATCCGGTTTGTTAATATCTTTTATGCCAAGGACTTCGGGATAACCGATGTGAACAGGCGCCCCATGGACTCTTGGCATGGAGGCGGTAATGGCAACAGCTCCGGAAACTTTACGGTGGGGAATTGGCCTCATGCTTACTACCATGGTGCCGGAAAACACGCCTGCCGGTGTGCAGGGAATGTTGGTATGGAACATGGGAACATTCACTCCCTCATCAATCTGTCTCACCGGTATTCCTGCCTCTAAAAGTGCTGTTTCAAAAGAAAAACTGCAGCCAATGAGAAAGCTTACCAGCTTTCCCCTGGTTCTTTGATACTCCTCAAACAATTCTGATACATCGGTGTATTCACCGGTGCACACGCCGTATTCATACAGCCGGTATCTGGGAATGTCCCTTGTGATATCGCTCTCTTCTGCTGTCAGGGGAAAACTCCTGCTTCCTGCATCTGATACTTCCAGAAGGGGGCAGGCTTTGGGATTCCTCTGGCAGAACAAAAGAAAATCCCAGGCCAGTTCTTCAGGAAGAATCACCAGATTTCCCTGGGCATAACCGCCGCACATTCCGGTGGTTGGCTCCTGGATCACGCCCTGCCTGATCAGACGGCGGACTTCTTTTGGTTCCCTGTCTTTGTATTCAAGTCCCATGTTATTTCCTTCTTTCCTGTCTTATGGCAGCTTACCGGTAAACAGCGTTCATAAGCCGTTCCTTTAATTGATTCAGCTTTTCATTTTCCCTCCGGCAGATTGCCACAGCCTCACCTGGGGTCACATATTGGAATGCCACCGATTCTCCTGGCTTTAGCTGTGCCAGTGCAGGGATATCCGTGCTGATCACTGTGGCAATTTTTGCATATCCTCCGGTGGTCTGATGGTCTGCCATCATAACCATGGGAAGTCCAGAAGATGAGATCTGAACCGAGCCTTCTGCAATCCCATCGGATATGATATCAGCCCCCTTCTTCATTTCTATGGCTTCTCCCTCCAGCCTGCAGGCCATGCGGTCGCAGTCCCGGCTTAAGCGGAAAGAGCTCCTGACCAGGGTGCTAAGTCCCAGCTTTGTAAAGGCGTCCTCCTGAGGGCCTGCTACTGCACGCAAAAGAACCATACGGTCATTTCCGTAAAAGCGGTAAGGCGTTGATGAACGGCGCAGCCATGGTTCCTCTTCTCCCAGGGCTGCCAGCTTCTCATTTCTTTTTAATTTCTTTCTTATTTTCTTAAACTTCCCGCGGCTTTTTTCTGACTCCAGGCGGTCCCCTTCAAGGAGCGCCCTTCCCTCTAAGCCTCCCATTCGGCATTTTAAATTGGTGGAACGGCTTCCCATGACAACAGGAACCTGGATTCCTCCATAAACCGCCAGGTAGGTCCGAAGGCCGGAGACCGCAAAGTCCATAGTCAGAATATCTCCTGTCCGAACCAGAACCGGGGAGAACATGGGAACCGGGTTTCCGTTTACACAGGGTTTCATATCCCCTCCGGCAAGAGCAATGATCTCATCAGAGGTGAAGCGGATCTCTCCGCCCTTTAATGTGAATTCCAGAACTGCTGATGTTTCCGGTTCTTCAAAGTTTCCGGCCAGGAGATTGGCAAGCTTCATGGAATACTTATCACAGGCTCCGCTTTCCTGGAACCCCTGGCTTAAAAAGCCTCTTCTCCCTTTATCCTGAACCGTAGATAAGGCTCCCGGACGCAAGATTTCTAATCCCACTGCGTCACCCCTTTTCCTGTTTTCTGCTTATTTCTTCAAATTCTTCCTGACTGATGGGCACAAAGCGAATGGAATCCCCCGCTTCATAAAGAGGTCTTCCCGCCTGCTCCGGCTTAAAAAGGCGGTAAGGCGTACGTCCGATCAATTGCCAGCCTCCCGGAGAATCCATGGGATAGATTCCCGTCTGCTCTCCTCCGATTCCAACGCTTCCCGCCGGAATCCTGGTTCTGGGTGTCTTTAACCGGGGAGTGACAATGCTTTCATCCATTCCGCCAAGATAGGGGAATCCAGGTAAAAAGCCCAGCATATAAATACGGTAATCCCTGCCCGAGTGAACCCGGATCACCTCGTCCTCTGTCAAGTTTCCATGGGCTGCAACAAAAGGAAGATCCGGTCCAAAGCTGCCTCCGTAACAAACCGGAATTTCCACCAGCTTTCCGCCTGTCCCTGTTTTGCCTTCCAGAGATTCTGACAGTTTTAAAAGAACCTTTGATACAGCGTCAAAATCCGTTTTCAGAGGATCATAGAAAACAAGTACAGAACAAAAAGCAGGTACTGTCTCAAGAATCCCTTGGGGCGAAAGCTCACTGATTTTCCGGTTTAATTCCATTACCTTTGAATTTACTGACTCATTGATGGAATCACCCAGCTCCGCCAGAACACCGCAGTCACCAACAGCCTTTATTTGAACCATGGTCCATCTCCTTCTTCAAAAAACCCCTTTTTCAGTACAGAGCCAAACCAGTGATCGGAATTATGGGAATACCGCACCGCATAAGCCGTACACTGGCGCATCAGGCTGACAATTCCCGTATTCAGCCGGATGTTGAACCCATCAATTCCAGGAATCAGAGATCCGGTCATATCAATCAATCCGGTTCTTGACGCCACTCTCATCAGCTCTGCTTCCATTTCTTCCCTGTGGAGAATTTCCATGTCCCGCTTTAAATATGCCAGAGCCGCGATCAAACCGTAGCAGCCCCAGTCAGAACAGGTTGCCGTAATCACATGGTCCGCTCTGCTGGCTGCCAGAATTCCGCCTCCGCAGCCGCACACGCATTCTCCGGAAGCAGCAAAGGGTATGTATTTTTTAATATGGTCTGCAATTGCCCCCATACCGATTTCATTGCCCAGATCACCGATGGCAATATTTAAGACTCCCTTTTTCCGGAGTATTTCCCATAGCACATCTGTTTTCGCTTCCAGTTCCGTTACATTGTTTCCGGCTGCATTGTGATACACACCGTTTTCATTGGAACCTGGGGCCTCCACAGAAATTACTGCTCCGGGAAGTCCTTCCTTTATCAGCCATTCTGCTTCAATTTCCGCCCTGTCCGGATTTTTTGTAAAGGCCATCACTCCCATGCTGAGAGGAAGCTCTCTTACAGTCCCTATATCCTGGTAAATATGAAGGCCTACCACGCCGGCACACTTTTTTACGGATTTCACACAGTCCTCCGGGCAGATGATGACAGGCTTTGCCCCAAAAGCCATAACCAGAGCCCGTGCCAGAAGCATAGAACTGACCATTCCATCCATTTCCGGCTTCTTATGAGGCAGCAGTACAAATCCTGTCAGAATATAAACCAGATCATTTTCCTTTACCGTTTCACACAGTTTTTCCGCCGCTCTCATGGTGAGAGGCTCCCCCATCTGCTCCCGGCTCCCTGCATAAAGAATCCGGCACACCCCATAACCTCTTGGATCTAAATTCATAAGAGCATCCAGGTTTTCTCCCACATTTCTCTTTTCCAGTCCGCCTCTGTCCATCATTCACTCCTAATCAAATATGCTCTTTCTGCCTGTATACTCTAAATATTCTTCCAAAACAGCATCCTGAATCTTCTTTAAGGTTTCCGGATCTTTTCCTCCCACAGGCTTTCCGTCAATGAAGCCAGCATGAAGGCAGAAATTGGATGAAGAGGTCACGATGACCTCATCGGCAGCCATCAGTTCTTCCAGGGTAAAAGCCCGCTCCAGCACCTGGATCCCAAGCCTGTAGCAGGCCTGAATCATATGAGTCTTTGCAATCCCCCGAAGGATCAGATTATCGTTGGGATGGGAAAGAAAAGTTCCGTTCTTTAAAATGGAAACATTGCTGTGGGCGCATTCTGTAACCACATCCCCTCTGTGTAAAACAGTTTCCGCTGCTCCCGCTTTTAAAGCTTCCTGAGAAGCAATCACAGACGGGAGAAGATTTAATGTCTTGATATTGCAGTGGAAAAACCTGGTATCTTCCTTTGTTATCAGGCGGATGGCCACGTTTGGATCCTTCAGCTTATTAGGTCTTATCATGACCCATAGCTTTCCAAGCATTGCCTCATCGTAGATATGATCCCTGGGAGCAGTCCCTCTTGTCACCTGCCAGTACACAAAATGAGTATCCCCTTCCACCATGGAAAGAAGCTCGGTGAGAAGATTTCCAAGCTCCTCTTTTTCCATGGGAATCTTAATATCCAGGGCTTTGGCACTGGAATAAAAACGGTCCAGATGATCCTTTAAAAGATATACTTTGTGATTCCCCCCAACGGTGGCATCATAAACTCCATCTCCAAAAAAATGAACCCGGTCCTGAAAGGGAACCATCAATTCTTCAGGGGTTCCGATCCTTCCATCATAATAAGCAAGCTCTTTCATAATATCTCCTTTTCCTTGGCTCTGATCCCAAATTTCAGCTCCACGTATTTCTTTATTAATTCCACGCAATGATCCAGCCCCAGACTTTCCGTATCCAGGCAAAGATCATAATTTTCAGGATTCTTCCACAGCCTTCCGGTATGGTACACGTAATAGGAATTCCTGTATTTATCCAGTCTGTCTATATACTTTGCAGCCTCCGGCTGGGATATTCCCTGCCGCTCCATTTCTCTTTTTAAGCGGAATTCATAGGGGGCATCTAAGTACACGGACACTACATTGGGTTCATCCTTTAAGACAAAATCCGCCGCCCGGCCAATGCATACATAGGATTCGTGATGAAGAAGCTCCTGCAAAACCTTTGCCTGGTAATTAAAAAGGTTCTGATCTGATAAAAAATTACCGCTTTCCTTTGGAATGACTTCACCGTTATAGACTCTTTTTGAGGCACGGTATAAAAAGGTCTTTTTCGTGTTTTCATCTGCATTTGCAAATATCGCCTCATTGATCCCGCTGTCTTCCGATGCCAGACGCAGCAGTTTTCTGTCATAGACATCGATCCCGTAATCAGCCGCCAGTTTTTTCCCTATATAGCTTCCGCCTCCGCTCCCGCAGGTACGGGTAATGGCAATGGCAAAATACTTTTTATTCTCATCCATAGTCGTACCCTCCTATTGTCCAAGATATGCTTTCTTCACCCTGTCATCCTTTAGTAAATCTCCTGCACTGCCTTCAATGGTGATTTTTCCAGTTTCCATGACATATGCTCTGTTTGATACGGATAAGGCCATTTTTGCATTTTGTTCCACCAGTAGAATGGTAATTCCCTTTTTATTCACTTCTCTGATAATAGAAAATATTTCCTTTACCAGCAATGGCGAAAGTCCCATAGACGGTTCATCCATCAGGATCATTTTGGGTTTTGCCATAAGAGCCCGGCCTACGGCAAGCATCTGCTGTTCTCCGCCGGACAAGGTTCCTGCCAGCTGTTTTTTCCGCTCTTTCAAACGGGAAAAGCGTTCAAATACATCTGCCATATTGGCCGCCATGTCTTTTCCATCGGTAAAAGCTCCCATTTCCAGATTCTCTTCTACTGTCATCTGGGGAAAAATATGACGCCCTTCCGGCACATGTGCCAGCTTTAAATTGATGATCTTACTTGGTTCTGTTTTAATCAAATCGGCTCCGTCAAAGTTGATTTCTCCCTTGTCAGCCTTTTTTAGACCTGAAATGGTTCTTAAGATGGTGGTCTTTCCTGCTCCGTTGGCACCGATGAGAGAAACGATTTCTCCGTCATGAACTTCTAAGGATACGCCGTGAATGGCTTCAATGGCTCCGTAAGATACTGCCAGATCCTTTACCTTAAGCATCTTCCTCTACCTCCTCATCGTCTTTTCCCAAATAGGCTTCAATGACCTTTGGATGATTGGCAATCTCCTCCGGAGTTCCGGCAGCAATGGTGGTGCCGAAATCAAGGACTGAAATCCGTTCACAGATTTTCATGACCAGGCTCATATCATGTTCAATGAGAAGCACGGAAATCTTAAATTCATCCCGGATATAGTTGATAATTTCCAAAAGCTCTTCCGTTTCCGTAGGGTTCATCCCTGCCGCAGGTTCATCAAGAAGAAGGAGCTTCATATCCGTAGCCAAGGCCCTTGCTATTTCCAGACGTCTCTGTTCTCCATAGGGAAGATTTCCTGCTTCATAATCCTCTTTTCCCCTTAGATGCACGATCTCAAGAAGTTCCCTGGCCTTTTTTGTCAGCGCTTCTTCCTGCTTCCAGTAAGACGGCGTACGAAAAACAGCATGAAATAAGTTATAGGAAAGCTTGGCGCTCATGGCTGCTTTTACATTATCAATTACGGTCATTTTCTTGAATAACCGGATATTCTGAAATGTTCTTGCAATCCCTGCTTCAACGATCTGATAGGTCTTTTTTCCATTCATACACTGACCATTTAAATAAAAAGATCCTTCCGTAGGTTTATAAACGCCGGTGATCAGATTGAACACAGTGGTTTTTCCCGCACCGTTTGGCCCGATCAGCCCTACCAGCTCTGATTCTCCGATTTCCATATTAAAGCTGTCCACCGCTTTTAAACCGCCGAACTGGATTCCTAGGTTCTGCGCCTTTAATACCGGCATGGTTTTTTCTACCCCTGTCATAATTATACACCTCCTTCCGTTTTTTTCCGACTCTTTTTCCATTCATCCTTTTTTCCTGTCAGCCGTTCATATACACGAATGAGGGAAAACTCCCATGCCCCAAAAATACCGCCCGGCTTAAAGATCATAACCAGTACCAATACTACAGAGTATGCCAGCATGCGGTACTGGGAGAACTGGCGCATCATTTCCGGCAGGGAAGAAAGAA
The DNA here is from genome assembly GCF_000526995.1 of Lacrimispora indolis DSM 755. Taxonomy (NCBI): domain Bacteria; kingdom Bacillati; phylum Bacillota; class Clostridia; order Lachnospirales; family Lachnospiraceae; genus Lacrimispora; species Lacrimispora indolis. Next base: position 90,516 of record NZ_AZUI01000001.1, read on the forward strand.
AAGCCGCTCCGATAATGGAGCCGGTAATGGAACCGATTCCTCCGATGATCACCTCTGAGAGAAGCTCTGCGGAGTACATGAAGTTAAAATTCGTGGGAATCATGGCTGTCATGTAATGGGCATAAACTCCTCCGCCGATTCCTGCAAAGAATGCGGCTACGGTAAAAGTAAGTACTTTATAATAAGTCACATTGATTCCCGATGCAGACGCCGCTATGTAATCTTCCCGAATGGCTTTCACCGTTCTGCCAAAGCGGCTGCGTACGTACATATACATGACAGTGATGCAGATCACCATAATCCAGAAGCTCCAGTAGAAGTTGGAAAGCTTCAAAATGCCGCTCATGGTCTTTCCGCCGCCGGTAATAGAAAGATTGCAGAAAAGAACACGGATGATCTCAGCAAAGGCAATGGTCACAATTGCAAGATAATCCCCTCTCAAACGGAGGGCCGGAATTCCGACCAGAACTCCTGTCATGCCGGCTGCAATTCCTCCCGCCAGAAGAGCGATCAGGAATAAGGCAATATCCGGCAATCCTTTTCCGGCAAGTCCATTGGACACTATGGCTGAGGCATATGCCCCAACGGATACAAACCCTGCATGGCCTAGGGAAAATTCACCCATACAGCCCACCACCAGATTTAAGGAAGCCACCATAATGATCGTATAGCAGGCTGTTGTGCTGATTCCCTTGATATACTGGGTGGACATACCAAAAACTTTGTTTTCAAAAAGCAGGACAAACAGGAGAAAAACTGCCACAACTCCAAGGAAATTAAGGAAATAAGAAACTTTAAACCGTTTTTCCATAATTCACCCCCTTACACTTTCTCGCCCACATTCTTGCCAAGAATGCCGGACGGTTTCACCAAAAGAATCACAATGAGAATGGCATAGGTAATCGCCTCATACCAGCCTGGTGCAAAAAGCTTTACAAATATCTCAATCAGACCGACCAGAATCCCTCCAAGCATTGCTCCCGGAATGATTCCGATTCCTCCAAGGACAGCGGCAATAAAGGCCTTAAGGCCCATCATGGAGCCCATGTCATTGGTGACGCGGGGATATTTGGCACAGTACATAAGGGCTGCAACTGCCGCCAGTGCGGAACCGATGGCAAAGGTCATGGTAATCACCTTATTAACATTGATTCCAGCAAGAATGGAAGCATCCCGGTCCTGGGGCACTGCCCGCATGGCTTTCCCCATCTTGGTACTCTTTATGAATATCTGAAGACCTGCCATCATAACCACTCCGATACCGATAGTTAAAATAACATTTAAGGGAAGGGCCACTCCCAACACGTTTACAGAGGGCAAATCAAATATCTTCTGGACATTATGGGGCTTGGCGCCAAAGAGGACCATGGCCAGATTTTCAAGAAACAGACTCATGGCAAGCGCTGTAATAAGGGCCGACATGGAGCCTGCCTTGCGGACCGGCTTATAGGCGATCACCTCAACCAGAACCCCCACCAGCCCGCATATGACCACTGCTAAGAAAACGGAAATCCATGCAGGCATTCCTGCATGGATCATCAAAGGAATGGTATAAAATAAAGTATAGGCTCCAATCATGATAAAATCGCCATGAGCAAAATTAATCATGCGGATGATTCCGTACACCATGGTGTAGCCAAGAGCAATCAAGGCATAAATAGCGCCCTGGTTCAGTCCGTTTATCAGGCTTTGAAAGAATAATGAAAATGTCATAGGATCTTCCTTTCTCAAAAGGAAAATGTGCACTAAAGACCATTCAAGCCTTTATGCACATCTCCTTATCTTTTTTTCAGACCTTCCTGTAAGATTTATGCTGATTTATTCCTTTGTTCCTTCCGGTGAAAGGGTCATAAGCCATTTCACCTTTCCGGCTTCAAAGGTATTGATCGCTACGGATTTCTCCGGATCACCATTTTCATCCATAGTAAAGGTTCCTCCCACACCTGTGAAAGTCATTCCCGTCATTCCCTTTACCAGGGAAGCCGTATCAGATGCTCCGCCGTTTTTGGCTGCTTCCACAAGCATGTAAATGGCATCATAGTAAAGAGCCGCACAGGCATTCAAGCTTTCCGTACCGTATTTTTCCGTATATTTTGATACGAAATTAACTACAGCCGGAGCGGTATCTTCTGAAGAATAGTGGTTGGTAAAATAGCAGTTCTCAAATTTATCTTCAAAGCCTGCCGTATCCGTACCATCCCAGCCGTCGCCGCCCATAATGGCTCCGTCAAAGCCTGCATCCCTTGCCGCGCCTACCAAAAGGGGAACCGTATCAAGGAATGCGGGATAAAACAGGAAATCTGCTCCTTTTGCCACCGCCTGGGAAGTCTGGGAAGAAAAGTCCGTATCCTTTGTGGTACATTCTCCCACATAAACCACTTCAATTCCGTTTGCCTCCGCATTCTCAATAAATGCGTCCTTTAAGCCGTTGGAATAATCATCATCCTTGGCATAAATAATGGCAGCTTTTGTCCAGCCCTTTTCCTTTGCAAACTGTGCGGCCATTTTGCCCTGATACGGATCAATGAAACAATTCCTGAAAATAGTGGAGCCTTTTAAGGTTACATCTTTATTAGTAGCTCCTGTTGCCAGAAGGAGCATATTGTCTTTGGAAGCCTGCTCGGCAACCGGAAGGGTGACGGAGGAAAAAAAGCTTCCCACTATGGCACTGGGCCCTTCCTTCATCAGACTGTTGTAAGCATTAATTGCCTGCTTGGCATCCCCGCCGTCATCTACGATTTTTCCGCCGTTTACTATTTCAACCTTGTAGCCGGAATCACCTGAGTTGACTTCTTCAACCGCCATGGTAATGGCATTCTGTGCGCCTTCTCCATAAACAGCAGAACCTCCTGTGACAGGACCAAACACGCCGATCTTAATGGTTTTCCCGTCCCCTGCTTCCGCAGAAGGCGCTGCGCCCTGGGAAGATTCCGAACCGGCTGCGGTTGTACTTCCACCTGCAGCGCTCTGCTGAGCAGAAGAGCCGCAGCCGGCAAGAAGTGCTGCCGCCATTGCTGCCGTAAGAGTTACGGCTAAAAATCTTTTTTTCATAATCGCTTCCTCCTCAATCTGTTATCATTCAAACGAACAGAAACAAATAGAAAACCAAAACAAGGAGGCTTCCCTGAAAATGCAGGGAAAACCTCCTTGTTCTCCTTAAGAGCTTTATTTGCTTTATGGACCTGGATCCTATGCATGGAAAATAGCCGGCCCATAAGCAAAAAGAGCCGCAACCGTACTGTGTACGCTTGAGACTCCATTGTTCTCTCGTCTGATATGTTGGTAGGATTATAACATTTACTTTATTAAAATTCAAGTGATTTTGCCAGCTTTGTGTTTTTGACGGTCATGACTTAATTTTCTTAACTATACAGGCCATTTCTGTAAACTTTGGCGATATTGTTGTGATGTTATTCCATTGGGCCTAATGTTTCACATCCCCCACCACAACTTCGACTGCCATGATTATGACAGACTATTCGCAAAGCGTGCGGTGCATCGTATATATCTAAAATTCTAAGAGGCCACAACACTGGAAAATGCCAAACCAGCCTTTGGAACCTGTAACATGTCAAACTTTACACCCATTCTGTGCCTGGCGGAGTAATTATCGGGGAGTTTTTAGCAGTGAGTATAATATGATAGGATTGGGTTTCCTTAAGCTTATGGAGATATGGCTTGAGGACGGCGATATCACCGTCCTCCAAATTACATATATCTTATATCCTCTCATATATAGCTATGAGCAGTTCCTGGCTTTCCATCCGATCGGGAAGCCCGTCTCCCGTTCCGTGAATGCCGGATACCTCCTTTAACCGGAAACCTGCCGCTTCCATGCAGACTGCTTCGCTGCCTTTTGTATCATTCCACAGAACAACTGCCAGCGCACGGTCCTTTTGAAAGCCCTTTGCAATGATCGCAGGATTGCGGTTTGTTAAATGTTCTTCATCTGTAAAAATTCCGTGGCCTAAAATATCCCAATACTTTTTCCGCAGATCCGTAACCTGTTTCGCATACTCCCGTTCTATGGGCCAGCGGTCTGTCAGGATATCGTCACAGTCATCCTGATACCGGATTTCCATTTCGAACCGGAAGCCAAAGGTACATGCATAGTTTGCTTTTCTTACGGATATGAAAGGCGCACTGTTCCGTATGGTTATGATGGTCTCCGGAAAGGTATAGCGGAACAGCTCCGGATAATTGATTCCATCTCTTAAGCGCTCTCCTTCTGCGGCGGCTTTTCTGTCTCCTTCTTCGGAGGGAAGCGAGTTTATACCGTGTACGCAGTCAAGATAAACGGAATAGATATCCGTAATGTGTTCGCTGAAAAAGGCAAATTCCTGCCCGTATGATTTCACCCGGCTGCGGATTCTGGGCAGAAGCTGTCTTCTGCCTCCGCTTAAGGACAGGGATGGCTTTCCTTTTTCATGAGGATGGCTTTCATCAAAGCAGGGGTAAGGATGCATTCCGCCTATCTGGTCAAATAAGACACCGTCAGGGCCAAAGGAAGCGGCAAAATCTGTCTTTTCCTCCATCAGTTCCTGCCATTCAGGACAGGAAGGACAGGAGATGGTAAACAGCTTGTTGGTGTAACAGCCTAAAAAGGAGCTTTTGTGAGATTTACAGTAGTATTCGTAATAAGGCATTCCTGTGCGGCTCTTCGATTCCAGCTTATGCCCCTTAATTTTATAGAATTTCGCCGTAGGATCCAATAAGTGACCTTGCTGATACAAGGTTACATGTCCCCCTGCCTCTTTGACCTTTCCGATGTTTTCCATCAGCTTTTCCCGGCCTCCCATAGACACTCCAACCTCTAAATCGGGATACTGATTATCATGGCCGCTTTCATACCATCCGAAAAGTCCCAGCGTATCGCAGCCATGGGCCTGGGCCAGCTCATACAGCCTGGGCAGCTGCCCGTAATCCCACATCTCATATCCGAACTGCTGTTTGTTGATCACCAGGAAGTATCCCTGCATATCCTGCACCCATTTCGATTTTTCCCGGGGCACTCTAAAGGAGGAAGCCCAACTGTTATACTCCTTTGCACCTTGCCGCCAGCTTCCGGTGTACAGGCTTAAAACGTAAGGCGGACATGCCCAGGTCTCCCCCGGTTTGACAAATGCCAATTTGTCATATATCAAGGTTATGGCTCCCCTGTCTGTACCGCTTCCCTGTGCCCGCATCACAGAGGAATAGTATTCTTCATCATGACCGGAAAAATAAAGGGTCTCCTCTCCTCCTGTCAGCGCCATCCACTGCATGCTTCCGTCGCTGCCCGGGAATCTGGTATAAATGCTGTTGGGATATATTTCCCTGGTTAAGGGCAGGTCACTTAAATACTCCCCGATGTTGGGATAACACATTCCTGACTGTACCGGCCATAAAAGGGATGGTGGCTGATTGCCAATGGATTTTATGACCCCGATCCTTGGATATTCGAAGTCGATCACTTCACAATCCCCGGTTCTGTTTTCAATGACCGCATCAAACCTTATCAGCTCCTCCTTCAGGGAAATGATGAGCTTCAGCCCGATATCGGCATATTCCTTTGTATGATTCACAAACAGGCTGGAATAGGTAATTTCTATGGCGCCTTCACACTCTGTCACGGCAGGGCTTTGGTCATGGCCCCAAACAGGATTTTCCCAGCACTCTCCCTGCTTTAGATTCATCATGAAAAGATCCTCTGCCGGTCTGTCGATCACATTGCCCCTGCTGCAGTTTTCCAGAAATGCAAGCCTGCCTTTTTCATCAATCCCGATTGCCATGTACCGGTTGCTTATTTTTATCATAATTCTACTTCCTCCGTCTGCTTCTGATTCACTCATTGCGCTCCATGATTCCCCTGACTTTCGTGGGCGTTTTTATGCCTCTCACATATTCATACATGTGATGGCCTGTGTGTTCCAAATGGGATACCAGCGGCTCAAACTGGCGGTTGCAGATATCGATCAGGCCGTGCTCCATGCACTCCCCGTCAAACCTCCCCAAAAGAGGCTGATCGTTCATCTCAAAGTAATGGGCTCCCACACAGTTCTTATGGCTCATGGCTCTCTGCAAATAGTATTCCAGGGCCTTTCCTCTCTCCTCCTGATTGGGGGAAGCCAAAAGTCCATGAGATAAATTGCCTTTATCCCCTCCTCCAATATGCCACTCTCCGATAAGCATGGGCACATCTTCCTTTTGGCTGCACAGTTTAAGTCTGGACTCCGGTTCCTCTTCATAACAGTTAAAGGAAAATACATCGTGTTGCCGGCAGCCTCCCATAATTCTGATATCTGCTTTCGAATATCGCATTCCTAAGTCCAGGTGGTTGGAATCTCTCTTTTTCAGTTCCTCTGCAACCACACTTTCATACATTTCCACCAGCGTATCGTGAAGAAAACGGAAGTCCTCCCCGGCACCGTCTGACCACTGATCAAGAGCTTCTCTGGGGACATATAAATCTTCAAAGGCCGACATTTTTACATCCCAGGAAGCATTCAGGGCCTCTATTGTCCCATACTTCTCCTTTAGCAGCTCAACCAGCTTCTTTTTGCTCTCCAGGCATTGGGGATGGGAAAAAGTCCGTTCAGCCAGATTCACCTCCTGAAACCTCCATTCGGGTTCATTGTTGATGAAATAGCCTATCATATAGGGATTATCTGCAAACGGTGCCATTTGCCTTCTGGCAAAGGCCTCCGCCTCCGACCGGTACTCTTCTGAGTAAACATCGGGGAAATCACGGAAGATCTTTTCTTTTGTCTGAGGAAATTCCTTCAATGTCCATACAAAGGGAATGTTGGCTTTTTCCAGATATTCCATGACCCGCTCATCAAAATAGTTATTCACACCCACTCCTATGGTATTAAACCCCCACCGCTTCAGCCTGGCGGTATTTATGGTATGCCAGGCCTCCCACCATTTGTCAGGTCCAAAGGCCCGTATCATATTGGCCCTGGCAAAATTAAACATCTTTCTGTTTTTGCCGGACTCCTTTCCGTTGCGTTTTACATACTCCGCTATCTCACCGGCATTGGTCCATGCCTCCCGATATACCGGATCATCCTCCTTTGGCAGCCAGGAATACATCTGCTCCATACCGTCCACAAAGCCGAATACGCCCATTCTGGAACCATAGCATACTCCATTGGAAAAAAAACCGTATCCGTCGGGATCCACCAGCCACCACCGGTCATGGGCATGTGTCAGGCGGAAGTACCCTGTCTTCTCAAAAACTACGGCCTTGCAGCCCCCATACCGGCTGAAGCCTTCCGGATAATCAGATTCTGCCTTTGCTCTTTCATAGGAATACTTTAAGTAAGAAATCAGCTCCTCTTCCGAGTGAGTCTTTGTATCCCAATCCTTTTGAATCCACTGGCCAAACTCATCCACCATGAAAGGCCCTTCCACCCGGATATCCGGCACGGTATCTGTTAAGTATGCTGCTTTCAGCCTGATGCCGGAAAATTCTCTGCTATAGCCCGGATGAACCAGAACCGTGACCCGTTTCATCTCTGAAAGTTCTGCCGGAAGCCCTGTGCAGTGCCCTTTTAACATTCCGGGCATTGTTTTTAAAAAGTACCTGACGGATTTCAATTCAGAAAAGTCCACCAGTAAGGTCACATCCTGTGTGGGAATCATCTGGTAGCTTAAAACATTGTCCGGCTTCTCTCCCTCTCCTTTGAAAAAACATAGATCCACACAGGCCATGGCATCCATCCCGGCCTTCAGTTCCAAAACCAGATAAGAATACCGGCTCCATATGCGGACGTCGTCTTCACTCATTAAGTCCATCTCCACGAACCCGCATTGATCCGGGGATACCACCAGCTCTCCCGGGTTCAATTCCGGCTCCATCCTCCCCGCTCCACGTCTGACGGGAAGGGCCCCAAGGTCTAAATATAATTCTTCCATTCCCAATAGCTCCTTTACCGGTTCTGCTCTTTCCAGAGCTCTGTCACTTCTTTCTCCCAGTCGCTTCCGCCTACATTTTCCCATTCTTCCATATAATTATCAAATACGGTCTTGATGTCATCCTTTGTCGTCAGCAAGTCCGCAAGCATTTCGTTTATGACCTGGTCCATATCCGCTCCGTTTTCCACTCTCACTTCTGACGTGGCGGTGACATAGGCCCAGTCGATCCCCTGGTCCCAGGCCTGGTTCACTCCCTCTCTCGTCTGCTCGTTTAATGTGCGGTACTGGGCGTTGTCTGATGGTTTAAACAGCAGCCAGTAGCAGAAGCCGCCTGCCGCCCTGTGGGTCGCATTGTCCTTATACTGGTCCAGATATTCAAACTGGCCCTTTTCCTGATCGGTCCACCGGTACATGGTGTCTTCTACCCCGAGGAACAGGAGATCGCTTCCTTCCGGGCTCATGCAGTAGTCTGCAATCCTGGCCGCTCCTTCCAGGTTCTTGCTGGAGGCGGAAAACACCCAGCCTGAGGTCAATTCCGGATAGACTGCCGGCACTCCGGATTTTCCATCCGGCCCCTTTAAAACGGGGAATCCAAAAACAGGTACGGGGTCCTCCGTATAGCGGACCGGCATCCAGTTATTGGTGGGACCCACGCATTCCCACTCCATGCAGCCTGCCACTCCGGTCCACAGCTTTCCGAACATATCCATTTGGGGAATGGTCACATAATCCGGTTCTGTAAGGCCGTCATCAATCAGAGTTTTGATGTAGGCAATTGCTTCTAAAAATCTGGGATGCTTTACCCATGTGGTGACTGTGCCATCCTCCAGTTCAATGGTCTTTCCCTTTGGGATTCCATAGGCTCCGAAAATGCTTTGAAAAGCTCTGCCGTCCTCGTTTGTCAGATTATTTAAATTAAATGCATATCCATACGTATCTTTCTGCCCGTTTCCATCCGGATCATCATAGGTAAATGCACGCATGACCTCACGAAAGCTTTCCAGGTCATCCGGCATCTCAAGCCCTAAATTCTTCAGCCAGTCTGTGCGGATATTCACATTATTGGCCCAGTTCTTTGCAGGAGAAGGCACCAGATAGATTCCATCCTCATTTACAGAGACCTTACGGATCATATCCTTTGTATCTTCCATGACATTGGGTGCCTTCTGGGACAGCAGCTCCTCCACATTCGCCAAAATCCCATTTTTCTTATAGTCGGCCGCATCCGCAAGATTACCGCACCAGAAAATATCCGGCACCGTGCCGGCGGCGATCATGGTGCTCAATTTCGTATTGTAATCGCTTTCAGGCAGGTAGATGATGCTTATTTTTGTATCCGTCTTTTTTTCCAGCTCCTGTATTACAATATTATCTGCATCCGGAGTGTTATCTCCGAAAAGCATGATCGTGATCTCTGCGCCATTGTCAGAGGTCCACCCGGATGCTGCATCTGATACTTCTGCAGCGCTGTCTGACGTACCTTTTGCCGTATCCGGCTGCCCTCCGCTTCCCTTGCAGGCTGCAAGGGACAATGCCATCATTGCCGCCAGTACGGAACAAGCAATTCTTTTTCCTTTTCTCCCAGTCATAATCATACTTTCCTTCCTTTCATTGTTCTTTTATTTTTATGGCCGCACCTATCCTTTGACGGAACCGACCATCACGCCCTTCGTGAAATATTTCTGCAGGAATAAGTACACAAGCAAAATAGGAATAATGGAAAGCGAAATCACGGTCATCTTCATGCTTTCCTCTGTCACCGCCGCCGCGGCGCTTAAATCCCCGGCCGCACTCAATGCCCCTTTCGCTCCCGTGGAGGAAATCAGCTGTCTTAAATACACCTGAAGCAGCTGAAGCTTCTGGTTATTGACATACAGTATGCCATCCATATAGGAGTTCCAGTTCGTTACCCCATAAAACATGGTCATGGTAGCCAGGGAAGCCTTGGAAAGAGGAAGCACGATCCTGCTAAGAACCTGCATATGATTGGCTCCGTCAAGCATGGCTGATTCCTGAAGAGAGTCTGGAATTGTCAGAAAAAAATTTCTCATGATAAACATATTATAAGGGCTCATGGCGGACGGAAGTACATAGACCCAGAACGTATCCAGCATATGGAGGTCCTTTAAAAGCAGGTACGTGGGAATGATTCCGCCTGAAAACAGCATTGTAAAAAATATAACGATCTGAAAGAATCTTCTTCCCCGAAAGTACGGCAGGGACAGGGGATAAGCGGTCAATACAGTAAGAACAAGGCTGATAAACGTGCCCACGACCGTCTTTGCAACCGTGTTTCCAAAGGCCACAAAAATCTGGGAAGTCTTAAATATCAGCTGATACGTCAGGAATGTGGGCTTTCTCGGAAGAAAGAAAAGTCCTCCGCTCATGGCCGCCCTGGAATCGGAAATAGAATACATGAATACATGCCAGAACGGATATAGGGTGGTTACTACCATCAACAAAAGAATCACTTCGATCAATAGGTTACCGGCCCGTTCGCCTGATACTCTCTTTTTTGATTTTACCTGTGCCATACTCTCTCCTCCTACATGATTCCGCTGTCCGGATCCATCTTAACAGCGATCTTATTCGTAATCAGCACCAGCACCAGACCCACCAGGGACTGGAAAAGGCCTGCCGCAGTGGCCAGTGAAAACTTTCTCTGCTCCAGTCCGATCCGGAACACATATGTATCAATTATATCCGCCACCGAAATAACGGCATCATTGGAAATGGCGTAAATCTGGTCAAAGCCTGCGTACATGACCTCTCCCACACGGAAGATGAGAAGGGTGATGATTGTGGCGCGGATTCCCGTAAGGGTGATGTGCCACATCTGGCGGAAACGTCCCGCCCCGTCAATGGCCGCCGCCTCATAAAGCTGCTGGTCAATTCCCGTAATGGCTGCCAGATAGACAATGGTGCCGATTCCTGCACCTTTCCAGATATGGGAGCCGACAATGACGCTGCGGAAAGTTTCCTTAGAGGAAAGAATGTCAGGCAGCTTCCCGTCATACCCCAGAAATTGAAGAAGCTGGCTCACCGCCCCTGTACTGGGAGAAAAAATCGCATACATCAGACCGTAGACCACTACCCAGGAAATAAAATTAGGAAGTATGACAGAGGTCTGCACCAGCCGTTTCATTCCGCTTTTCCGGACACTGTCTATCATAAGAGCCATGATAATCGGAACCGGAAATCCGAACAGGAGCTTGGCAAGGCTGATGACGATATTATTTTCCAGCGCCCGCTGAAAGGCCCTTGTGGAAAACAGTTTGGTGAAATTCTCCATTCCCACCCATGGGGCTCTGGAAATATCAGAAATTCCGTTATAATCCTTAAACGCAATAGTAATTCCGTACATGGGAAAATATTTAAAGATGATGATGTACAAGATTCCCGGCAAAATCATTGCATACAACATCCAGTTCCGTCTTAAGTACCTCAATCCTTTTCCGCCCCGGGCCTTTTTTAACCATGTCATGCTCCCACTTCCTTTTCTTATAAAATTCTCACGTTTTTGATAATCTCATTATAGTAACTGAGTTTTTAAAAGTCAATAGTTTTTATCATTTTTCGAAATATTTTTTGACATATATTTTCACCGTAATCTTTATTTTTCTATTTATTGTTAAAATTTTATCCAATAATATTTCTGTTTTTTTTATTTATTTATTTATTTTTTCTATATAAAAGGCTTTTTTCTATTTTTTTCTTTTTATGCCATTATAAAAATTTTTATCATAAATAGTATTTATTTTTGAAAATAATATTGCATTTATGAAAATAATCATGTAAAATGAAGTTAACAAAAAGTACTGTAATTTTTAGGAAAAGAGGTATGATTATGAGCTTTATGTTTAATCCCCACCCCTATGATGACCCCAAAGCGGTCAATCACATCCCCATGGGAGCAGAATTTTGTTCTTCCATTACAAAAACAACAGTTGACACGGCAAAGAAGCTGGTATCTGAGACGCAGCTCCTCCTTCAGGAGCAGAAATTCTGCGTCCTGGCAATAGACGGCTTTATCAGCGCCCCATTTGAACAGCTGGCCGGTCAGATATCCATTCAGGCAGCCTTAAAAGGGATAAAGGTCACCACCCTTTCCACGGACATGCTGTGGATAGAAAGCCAAAAGCTTCACGACAAGCTCCTTCCTTATCTGCCGGAAAACAGGGAAACGGATCCGGTTCTTCTTTACGGCCGACTGTATCAGGACGGTATGGAAGGCCTGATGGAACCGGATCAGATCAGCCATATGATACAAATGGCAGAGGACTTTAGGAGCCACGGAGACGGGCTCTTAATCGTGTATGGAAACGGAGCGCTCATCCCTGCCCTCCGCCCTTTCTATGATTTGAAAATTTATATGGATATGACTCAGAAGCGGACCATACTCAACATCAGGGCCGGGAAATGCGGCAACCTGGGAATCAAAGAGCAGGGAACCTATAATGAAATGATACGGCACAGCTATTACATCGACTTTGAGGCCAGCTTTCCCATCCGGCAGGAGGTCATACGGGACGGCATCATCAGCTATTATTTGGCAGGAGACAATCCGGATGGTATACAGATGATTTCCACGGAGCATTTAAAAGCCCTGTTTTCCACCATGACGACCTATCCGCTGCGCTGCCGTCCGGTCTATATTGAAGGCGTATGGGGCGGGTATTATGTCCAGCACTTACGCAGTCTGCCAAAGGAAATGAAGAACTGTGCCTGGGTCTTTGATCTGATCCCCATGGAGGTTTCCATTGTGGCCGACATGAAGGAGCTTATGATGGAATTCCCCTTTTACTGCTTCGTTCAAATTATTGGACCGAAGCTCATGGGGGAAGCTGCCGCCGAAAAATTTCACGGCTATTTCCCCATCCGCTTTAATTATGACGACACGTTTCATTCCAGCGGCAATATGTCCATCCAGGTCCATCCGGGCAGCAGCTATATCAGGGAGCATAATGACGAACTGGGACGCCAGGATGAAAGCTATTACATAGTCACTGCCGGACAGGAGGCCAAGACCTACTGCGGCTTTACCGAACAGGCGGACGTGGAAGATTTTATTGAAAAGACGAAGCGGGCGGAAAGAGAAAAGATAGGCTTTGACCACGATGAATACGTCCATTCCCTTCCGTCAAAGCCGGGCATGCAGTTCATGATTCCCGCCGGAACCATCCACGCTTCCGGGCGAAACCAGGTCATCCTGGAAATCGGCAGCCTTACCATTGGCTCCTATACCTATAAGATGTACGATTACCTCCGGCAGGACTTGGATGGCAATCTCCGCCCGATCCACACCTTCCACGGAGAAAAGGTCTTAGACAGAACCCGCAAAGCTTCCTGGGTGGAAGAAAACCTGGTTCAGAAGCCCAGGCTCCTGCGGGAAGGCACCGACTTTTTAGAATCTATCGTAGGGGAACATCCGCTTCTTTATTTCAGCCTGAGAAACGTACGCTTTACAAAGGGGTATGAAGATGAAGCAGCAGACCGCTTCCACGTTCTGGTTCTGGTGGAAGGAGAACAATGCATGATACGTTCCCTTTCAAGGCCGGACCGTTACTTTATTCAGGATTATCTGGATATGGTCATCGTGCCTGCAGGCTTCGGTCCCTATGAGGTGATCAACAGAGGGGATGGGGTTGTAACCATGCACAAGACCCTGTTAAAGGACGGATTTGAAAATGAAGAGCTCTGATTCCTGCATTCTTTCCGTGGATGGGGGCGGAACCTCCTTAAAAGCCGCTTTTGTATATAAAAATAATGTAATAAAGGATTCTTTTTTCTCCATTCCGGTCCATTCCGACGGAACGGAAGAAGAAATTCAGGAAGCCTTTTGGGAGCTGGGGCACAGCGCAAGGCTTATGGAAGAAAAACTGCAGGTGAAAGCATCCGGATGTGCATTCTGCATTCCCGGTCCTTTTGACTATGAAAACGGGCGGTTCTTCATGCACCACAAATATGAAGCAGTTTTCGGCAGTTCTTTAAAGCCCTGGCTGTTTAAGGGCATTGGCAGAGAATTATCCATATGCTTTCTCCATGATTCCACTGCGTTCCTTCTTGGAGCATGCGCCGGACTTTCTCCCCTTCCGGAGAGGCTCTGCGGCGTCATCATCGGAACCGGTCTGGGATTTGCCTCCATGGTTGAGGGACATATTTTAGAAAATCCCTCCGGCGGGCCCGGCATCAGTATTTTCGGCCGTCCCTATCTGGGAAAAACTGCCGAAGATTACGTTTCAAAGCGAGGGATCCTCCGCCGCTACAGGGAGCTCTCCCCCTTCTTACGGGAGGATACAGAAGTAAAGACCATTGCAGACCTTGCCCGCGGCGGAGAAAAAGAAGCACAGCAGGTGTTTATGGAAATGGGGACCCATCTTTCCGCCATCCTGCTGCCCATCGTAATGGAAAATGGATTTCAGCTGCTGTTTCTGGGAGGCGCCATATCAAAGTCCGCCGATTTATTTCTTCCGGCTTTAAAAGAAGGGCTTTTTGCTGCTCCCATGGAAATCCGCACCATTTCCGATTCTGATTCTGATTACGTCCCTCTGCGGGGAGCCGCACAATATTTATTTTCTAGTTACTATTGATACCATTATTTGATATAATAAACCTAAAATACGAACCGGGAGAGGAGGCAGAGCCATATGGCAGACTGTCGTTTCAAGCTGAAAGAATTAATGAATTCCCTGACATCAAAGGAACAGATCCTAGCACAATTCATCATCGATTTTCCTTCCGATGTCATACAAATGTCCATCAACGAACTGGCTCAGTCCTGCGGAACCAGTATTTCAACCGTGGTCCGCTTATGCAAATCCGCCGGATATGACGGCTACAAAACGCTCTGCCGGGAGCTTTCGGTGGACTTGGTTCAATCCCAGTCTCTGTCCTCTGATGATTATGGGGATGTGCAGCCCGGTGATTCTGTAGATTCAATTAAAAATACGGTCTGCGCAAATGATATCAGGGCGATTGAGAATACCCTCTCGGTTTTAAAATCAGATGAACTGGAAAAAGCCGTTGCAGCCATAGCCGGTGCAAAGCGAGTGGATTTTTACGGAGTGGCTGTATCCGGTTACGTGGCTATGGATGCCTGCAATAAATTCGTCCGGATCAACAAGCTGTCCATGTCGACCGCCGACCCACACCAGCAGATCTTAAACGCCTCCCTTTTAAGCCCTTCCGATGTGGCCGTCCTGATTTCCTATTCCGGCAACACGAAAGACATTTTAGAGACCGCGGAGGCCGTAAAACAGTCCGGTGCAGTCCTGATAAGCCTTACGAAGTATTCCAAGAATCCTCTGGCCAAAATGGCGGATATCTGTCTCTATTCCTCATCGGCGGAAGCACTGATCCGCAGCGGCCCCACGGGCTCCCGAATCGGCCAGCTTACGGTCATTGACGTCCTTTATACGGCCGTTGCCAGCCGGGAATACAACCATGTAAAGGCCTCCTTGGACAAGACACGGCTTGCTGCCGCCAAGAAGCATATTCAATTCAATCCCGAATAATGGTGTATATAAACAGAAAGGACTGTTTATGAAAACATTAAAGAAGCCAAGCATTGGCATTTTGCTTATTTCAACGCCCAGGTTCTACCGCCTGGGCGAGGGGACGGAGCACGGTTTTTTCTATGAAAGAAAGGAAGAAGCTGCCTCCAGCCTGCTGTCACATTTTATCTTTGCCGATACGGTATTTCCGGGAATCGTCTATACCAGAGGCGATTTGGACCATGCCATGAAGGCCTTTTCTTCCCAAAAACCGGACCTGATTTTTGCCATGTTCCTGTCTTGGTCCGATGATTACGCCTGGATTCGTTTTCTGCGTGACATGCCTCCTGTCCCCATCCTTTTTGCTGCAATTACAGAGGAACGGCCCGGTTTCTCCGATTCTTTTACAGAGGATACCTTTGTGGATTTCCTGGCCGCAGGCGGTCTTGTGGGAAGCCTTGAGGCTTCCGGCTCAATTGCCCGTTTTCACCGGCCTATGTTTCATACGGTCACAGGCTCTTTAGACCGTGTGATGAGAGAAACGGAAGCCTTTTCCCGTTGTGCAGCCTTAAGAAATGAACTAAAGAATACTGCCTTTGGACTGCTGCCATCCTTTAACGAGGTCATGTGGTCCACATACGTTGACCCTTACAGCTTTTTTATGAATGCCGGTCCTGAGCTTCGCTTTCTGTCCGTTTCCGGCCTGGAAGAAGAAATTGCAAATACGCCCCCGGAAAAAACCTGGGCGGCCGTCAATGATATACTGGCGGCGTACCCTCATGAAGGAGAGCTTCAGATGGATCAGATGTTCGCTTCTGTGGAGGCCTCTCTTGCCATGGAATCCTTAGCCAGAAACGCAGGCGTGGAATTGCTGGTTTTAAATGATGTGGATACCATGCTGTTAAAACGGATCGGCCTCCGTCCCGGCTTCTCTCCCTGTCCCGGCACCGACGATCTCATGGTCGTGCCGGAAGGGGACTTAGGAGGCGGCTTAGGATGTTACATCTTAGAAAAGCTGTCCGGCTGCCATGTAAATTTTATTGAACCGTTTTATATCAATTCTCAGGACGGGACCTTTGCCGCAGGACACGCAGGCCCACAGGACTATACCTGTCCCACAGGCAGGACGAAGATATCCCTGGACACCCGCTTTGCAAAATCCGGCTATAAACACGCCGGAGCCCCATTTGCCTGGCATCTGATCGGCCCCGGCGAAAAAACCATGGTCCACATTTCCCAGAAAGACGGTTCCTTTAAAATGGCCGCCACAGTTTTAGATGCAGTGGAATGCGATTACTTCCTGGCCGGCTACTCCCACGGCCTTCTAAAGCCCAGACTGCCTGCAGAAGAACTGTTTCAAAAGCTTCTGCAATTCGGCGTCACCCAGCATTACGCCCTGGCTGACGGAAACTGGCTGACGGAGCTGGGCATGACAGCCGGGTTACTTGGCTTTGACTATCTGGAATTATAAAGGGGGCTCATATGACACTTTCCACCGACAGACTGAAAGTCACTCTGGCAGAACCGGGAACCTTTCCCAACACCACCTGCCGCTTTGACCGATCAGGCTTCATAACCTCTGTACTTCTGGATGGGGAACTGGAATTCTGCACTTCTGAACCAGAGAACCTGTCTCATCCCAGCTCCGGCGGGCTGGGGCTGTGCAGTGAATTCATTGCGCCTCTGATGTGCTCAGAAGCAGCTCCTGATACATTTTTTCCGAAGCCCGGTATCGGCCTTATGAAAAAGAAAGGCCAGGCACCCTATTGCTTCTATGAGACGTATGAGGTGCAGCCCTTTCCCCTGACCTGGAATTTAACCGGCAATTCCGCCGTATTCAGCATGGAGGCTTCTATGGGCCCGGGGTATGGCTGGTTCCAGAAACGGCAGATTGCCGTAGAAGGAAACCGTCTGATCTGCCGCACCGTATTACGCAACACAGGAAGCCGGGAAATCCAGGCAAAGGAATATTGCCACAACTTTTTAACGATCGAGCATCTGCCTCTGGGGGACGGCTATCACATCAGCCTTCCCGGAATCCGGCCTCAAGCCGGAATCCTCCCCGGAACCCTCAAATACCAGGAGCAGGGATTTACCTTTACCGGGTATAATCCCAGCTCCGCCTTATACTCCATACCGGAACAGGATATCATGCCCTGTGATACCTTTTCCTGGGAAATGATTCATTCCTCATCAAAAGCCGGTATCAAGGTCACAGAAGGCTTTCGCCCCTGTCAGGTGGACATCTGGGCGGTGGATCACTTAATATCGGTGGAAGTCTTTTACCCCATCTGCCTTTTGCCCGGCAAAAAGCTTTCCTGGGAGCGTTCCTGGGAATTCTATAACCGCTGAACACTTTCTATTGGGAAGTGAATGCTGCCTCTGTCCTGCCGGAAAATAGCGGAAGGTTACTGCTCAGGAGCCAATGTCATTTAGTTAACTTGTAATACTATGTGGTTAGTTTTCCCATAATGGGGGGCTAACCACAGTTTTATGCTAAAAACCAAATATAAGTGTTGATAAAACGGCCAAAATCTGTGACTCTGGAATTACGCTCCGGAAAGCAGCAGATAAACATAGTTTCGTTCCTCTGCAGGATATTGTACCCTGCAGACAAACTCCAGGGTGTCTGCCAGGCTTTCCGAGAGAGCATCCCCTTTTCCCTCAGGGGAAAGAAAGGCCAGTTCTTCCTCCCTGATCACATGGCCGCTTCCCATGCGTTTTATCTGAACGCAAAGATATTCCGCCATCATGATAAAGCTATGATCCACAAAAACCATATGCGACTTTGTTTCAAACAGCTGGAGTGCCTGGCAAACTCCCTGCACAAGACTTTTTTCATAAACCTGGTTTAAGTGCCCTGCCTTATGGCTTCCAATCCTGTAATCATAGGAAGGACCATTCTCCTCAAGTTCTTTCTCCTGTTCTCTGCACAGTGCCGCCAAGGCAGAGCGAAACCCCATCTCCGTACCTTCAGCCTTCACTCCTGTGCGGGATTTTCTAAAAAGGGTGATTTCATATTTTTTAAACCACCGCTCTGCTCCAGATAAACGCCTACTCCCCGCTTTCCAACATAGGTGATCCCATGATTTTCGCAAAAGCTTCCCACCTCTTTTAAATAGGTGTTCACCGTGCGTTCAGACATATCCAGCATTACGGACAGCATCTTCACAGTTATAGGAGTATCTTTATTAAGTACAAGTACTTTTATAATCCGCAGAGCTTTATCAGTCAGCATGGGAATTCCCTCTCCTTTCCAACCGGAAAAAACGTGCTTTAAGAGTTTTTTAATTACCGGCAGTCCTTCATGGTCCTGCCTGTGCCGCACAGTTCTTCAAAATCTTTAACAAAAGCGCTTACCGCCATGGTCACAGAATCATTTTTGATCAGTCCCTCAATGACATCAGGGGAAATCGTGGACGCGCCGATCCCATACTGGCAAAGTTCCAGCACCTGCTGGGAATTTTTAAAGCTAGCCGCCAATACTTCTGTTTTTAATCCATTTTTCTTGAAAATATCATGGATATCCTTTGCAGTCTTAACGCCGTTTGCTCCCAGGTTATCGATCCGGTTTACATAAGGTGCCGCATAGTCGGCTCCTGCTTTTCCTGCTAAATATGCCTGCATCTGGGTATAGATCGCGGTGGCCGTCACATTAGTCCCATCTTTTTTCAAGGCTTTCATGGCTTTCAGCCCCTCTTTCGTGGTGGGGACCTTTACATAAGTGTTTATTCCAAGTTCCTTCCGTATCCTGTGGGCCTCTTCCAACATTCCCTCCGCATCTGCCGCAACCACCTGTACGTGAAGCTCTGCTTCCGGCCCGATGAAATCACGAATCTCCTTCAGGACTTCAAATGGCTGCTTTCCGCTTTTTGCCAGGATCGTAGGGTTAGTAGTAACGCCGTCTACTGCAAATGTGGCGTACAACTCCCTGATTTTCTCAATATCTGCATCGTCAATAATAAATTTCATACCTTTGCAACCTCTCCTTCTTATGATTCTATGATTATGTTTTTTACCCCGTTTGATCTGGCGATCTCTGCAAAACGCTCCATGTCCTGCCGGGAATAACGCTTTGGATTCTCTTTAAAACAATATGTCTTATCTATAAGACGGTACTTGGCTTCTGCCAGAGGATTATAATTTAATATTTCATAAGATACCTCACTGTAAGCCTCGGAAATAAACCGGCTGATTTCTGCAATATTGTCTTCCCCTGTGGTTACACCTGGAATCATGGGAGTACGGATTATGACCTGATCCCTTTTCTCCGAATCCAGCAAAAGGCCTATGTGCTTTTTAATCCGTGCATTCCCTTGGCCGATATATTTTTTATGCACTTCCGGAGCAAAAATCTTAAAATCCCCATAAATCAAATCCAGCCAGGGAAGTACAGATTCCAGAGTTTCCTCTGGCACATGGAGAGCCGTCTCCACCGCCGTATGGATGTTCCTTTTCTTCATCGCTTTTAAAAAAGAGAGAACAAATTCCGGCTGAAGCAGAGGTTCACCTCCTGAAAGGGTAACGCCGCCGCCGTATTTATAAAAAGAAGCATCCTTAAGCACCTCTTCCGCCACTTCATCAACGGTCATGCGTTTGCTGTCCCACAAGATCGCTCCGGAGGGGCATTCCTCAATAATCTGATCCCAGTTCTCCTGTTTTGATATATCCAGCCTGATTCCCTTTTCTGTCATCACAACACCGCCATTTTCCGAAAGGCTGCAGCAGATCCGGCAGCCAATGCATTTATTGGGGAAATGCAGGGGTCTTACCCTGGTGCTGATCCCCTCGGGATTATGACACCATACGCAGGATAAGGGACAGCCTTTTAAGAACACGGTCGTCCTGATTCCACCACCGTCATGGGTGGAGAAGCGGCGGATATCAAAAACAGTACCTTTTACCGCCCTCTCTTCCATATTGATTGCCTCCATATTTTTTGTATTTCCCATCAGATATCCCCATAGGTGGTTCTTGCAATGATCTCATTCTGGAGTTCATCGGCAAGCTCTGTAAAATAAGCGGTATAGCCGGCTACCCGGACCGTAAGGCTGCGATATTGTTCCGGTTTTTCCTTGGCTGCAATCAACTCTTCCTTCCTGACCACATTGAACTGAATGTGGGGAATCTCCAGATCCACAAAGGTCCTCAAAAACAAGGTAAACTTATCGATCCCTTTCTGTGTGCGGAAAAATTCCGGCAAAAACTTCATGTTAAGCAAACCACCGTTTGTAGTCAAGTTTTTATCCAGCTTTGATACGGATTTCAAAACTGCCGTAGGCCCTGCAATATCACGTCCATATACAGGGGACATTCCACCGTCTGCCAGAGGCTGCCCTGCATGCCTTCCATCAGGGGAAGCCCCTACATTCTCTCCCATAGGGACATGGGCAGAGACTGTATACATGCCGGTGTGATACTTACCGCCTCTGTAATTGGTATACCCAGATAAACGCTTTTTGAAATATTCCGCCCATTTGACCCCCAGCCGGTCTACCCAGTCCACATCATTGCCATACTTGGGAACCTTGTTTAAAAGCATGGTGCGCAGCACTTCTTTTCCTTTAAAATCATTTTTAAGAGCTTCCAGAAGTTCACCGGCCTCCACCTTATGTTTATCAAATAAAAGGAGTTTTAGAGCTGCCAGACTATCTGCTAAATTAGCCACCTGGATCATCTGAATCCCGGAAAAATTATAGCGGGCTCCTCCTGCGGTCACATCCATTCCCTTTTTCATGCATTCATCAATAACGGAGGACAAAAATGGGGAGGGAAGTAAGTCTATGTGAGCTTTTTCCACCTCCTCACAGGCCTTTACCATCAAATCCATGTATTCATCCAAGTATCTTTGAAATACAGCTTCCAGCTCTTCAAAGGTTCCATAGGTGGTTAAGTCTCCGTAGTCGGGCGCCAGCTGTTCCCCTGTTAAAAGGCATTTTCCTCCTGTCATCGTCAGCTCCAGGACCTTATTTAAGTTAAACATGGCGGCATCGCTCCAGCCTAAGCTGTTTCCCTGAGTGGTAAGTTCCACACAGCCTACGATGGCATAATCCCTGGCATCCTTTTTATCGACTCCCAGATCTTCCAGAGAGGGAATCACCGCCTTATCATTGAAAAACTGAGGCATACCGCTTCCCATGGAAACCACCTTCACTGCCTGCTTTAAAAGGTCATCCCCCGTATGCTCATGAAGCCTTACGGATAGATTGGGTTGAGGAAGCCCCAAGTGCTCCTGGGCTTTTAACAGAAGAAATGAGAGATCATTGACAAAATCATTTCCTTCTGCGTCCTGTCCTCCTATGGCAATATTAAATCCAATGGGAAAGCCTGCGAAGAACTTGGCACTATTGGCGTTGCGCATATATACGATCTCATTGAATTTCAGCCACAGGCACTCAATAATCTCCAATGCTTTCTGCTCATTTAAGCGCCCTTCCTTTCTGTCCCGGTCAAAATATTCCCAAAGGAATTCATCCATCCTTCCCGGCGAAAAAGAGGAAGCATTGGATTCCATGTGGAGAATCACAAAAAGGAACCACAAAGACTGTACCGCCTCATGGAAGGTTTCCGCCGGCTGTTCAGACAGCTTTTTGCAGATGCGGGCAACTTCCTCCATATTACTGCGCCTGTCTGCCTCCTCTTCCTGCTGTGCCATATCCAGCAGAAGCTTATGATAGCGCTCCATGAAATGGAGGGCTCCGCCCATCACAATGGACACACTTTCAAAAAATTCTCTCTGCCGCCCGCCTGCGATCCTTAAGCGGTCATCTGCCTCCCTCTTAATTCCTGCCGGACCTTTGTGAAGCCATTCCCTGCAGTTTGGGCATATATGTCCCTGGGCATGGTCTTTCTGGTTGATTTTCACCACCTTTGCAATGTGGTCGATTTCTTTCCCGTAGCGTTCCCGCAGCACATCCTCCAGAGATTTTCCCTTCCAGTAGGGCTTGATCACCTCGCGGAAATATGTAATATCTTCCTGTCTGACCTCAAATTGATCCTGTGACCTTGTAGGAAGTGTTTCAAACTCCCGGTCTACCCAGGTACTTCCGCTTTCCGGAAAGACAACTCCATACCGTACCCCGGCTGTCCGGTTGCCTACAATCAGTTCTTCCGGTTCAGCGTGGATTTCCATCTGTTTTAATGCCGCCTTTAAAGACAATGCCCGCTGGATTATTCTTGGTTTCTCTTCATTCATCCTGTAGGTATTCGTGATGATTTTTGCCTGTTCAATAGAAGCATATCTCGGCTCTGACAGCATCTTTTTCTTCAGGATGGTGATGCGGTCTGTCATTATCAGATTCTCCATATTTTTTCCTCCTATTTATTATTTTTTATCGTTTTTTATTATTTTTTCTAATTTCAGTATATTCTTTCTTTTTATTTTTGTCAACGTAGTTATTATTGTTATTTATTACTTTTTATTTATAAAAGATATTTACCCCTGAGCAGTATTTTAGTCCTTATGAAATATAATGAGAGAGTCCTGCTGGCTCTGGATAAAAAAAACATGCTCTTCCCCCGCCGGAACGGAAAAGCATGTTTTTGACCTGAACTTTCATATTTATAAACACTCAATATTAAATTCCTTCAATTTTTCTTCTATTTCGGACGGTGGCATATTTTCCATTACCGCACCGGTAAAACTATCAATTCTTGCATATTTATAGGTGCCGTCGGTATTAAACTTCCTGGTCTCCAGCATTATAAAGGCGCTTTTACTCACTTCCAGCACCGCACTTTTTGTAAGCCCATCTTCCACCATATAGGTCGAAACGTTATTTTCAAACACATCGACTCCAACCGCTCCCATGAAAGCAATGTCAAACCGGAAATCTGAAATCTGTTCATTGGTGAAGCTTCCCACAAACCCATCCTTTCCACTGCTGAACGACCCTCCAATAAAAATCAGCCTGGCTGTGGTGGGAACCATAAACTCCAGCATAATATCCACCATATTCGTGACAACGGTGATATTTAAAGGGGATTTTATAATGAGCTTTGCCAGTTCCAGATTCGCAGTGGAAATATCCAGAAATACCATATCCCCGTCCTTGATCAGTTCTATGGCTTTTGAGGCAATCTTTTGCTTAATCTCAATATTCTTGTCCTTTCTCTGGGATACATTCAAGTCATGAACATTCACCCTTTTTTTCATGGCTCCGCCATATGTCTTTTTCAAAAGTCCCTTTTTTTCAAGAAACGTCAGATCTTTCCGTATACTGTCCTCTGTCACCTGGTACTTTTCACTGAGCTCTTTTACACGCACAGAACCATTTTTATTGACAAGGGCTACAATTTGATTCTGCCTTTCTTCTGCAAACATATAACCGCCTCCAATTATTACTTTTTCCTATTGTATCATATTTTTTATTGATGTGCATCAGGAATTTTTGAACACAACCAATGATTTGCAGGAAAGTTTGCATACTTTACTTATGGAATCAGCTACAATAAATTCCGGTCCTCATTCGTTCCCCATTATCCCACTTTCACCATTCTCCTCTCCCCTGCTGCCGTTCTAAGGCTGCTGCCACCTGATCCACAATCTCACAGCAGCGCAGAGTTCTTTCACCAGTCATAACCGGGCTCTCCGTCAGCCCCTGTCTGATGCACTCATCCCCATGTGCAACCTCATATATCATCTCAAAATCCACCGGTTTTTCAATCTGCTCAATCCCCTGGCCGGTATGTATTTCACAGCGGTCTGCCTTCCAGTATTCATTGGTTTTTATAAACCCTTTTTCAAAATAAAATACTGCAAAGCTTTCCGCTGATCCACGCATGGAAATGCGGCTGCTGATCAGCACATCATCCATTTTTATATTAAGACTGACAGAATCCTGTACTCCGGTTTTACCTCTGGTTCCCAGGGCCTGCACGATTACATCGGCAGGCTCCAGTAAAAAATCCAGATATTCAAAGGTATAGGAAGCGCTTCCGTAAACAACTCCCCCCTGATCCTTTTCATGCATCCATGTAGCCTTAGGGCTTTGAAAGGATGCACTCATATCCACCTGATGGAGTTTTCCCAGCAAACCTGAATCAATATATGATTTAATCAGACCGGTGACCGGAAGAAAAAGGCTCTTCTGCATTTCCATAACAAACAGCCCCTTTTTCTTTGCCAGCTGAAAGATTTCTTCCGACTGATGCTTTGACAGCGTAAACGGTTTCTCGCAGAGCACGTGCTTGCCATGATTCAAAGCCTGCTTCATCTCATGAAAATGCTCCCGGTTTATGGTGGCAATATACACAGCTGTGATCTGCGGGTCCTGATAAAGTTCCTCATAAGAGCCATAGGCCTTTTCAATATTGTTTTCCTCGCAGAATGCCCTTGCAGTATCCAGTGATCTTGACGCAGCTGCGGTCACCGACCCTCCGTTGGCCCTCACCGCACCGATAAAGCGTTTTCCGATGGCAGCTGTTGATATAATTCCATAATTTATTTTCATTGTAAACCTCTGTAATTTTATTGATTTTTGCAGCTTTCCTTTTATTATAATACAACAATGACCGTTTGGCTATTTCCCAATGTTATATGCTAAGAAGATATTTAACTACAGCGGCATAACAATTCAACCGGCTATGTTTCTTTTTAGCCGAAATAAATGATTCATTTTATCATAGGAGACTCAATGGAGGTAATTTAATCTACATATTCCGCATTTTCTTCTGAAATTCCCTGACCGCCTTTGTTTCATCTTCCAGAATGCTTCCGCCCCTTCCGATCCGGTCGCAAAGTCCCAAAAGTGCAACTTCACTGATATCTGTTTCCCGTTTCATACCGGCAATATCGCCAAAAGGAAGTCCTCCTGTCACATACAGGATGTGCATATGATACCGGACCAGTTTTGCAACCGCTCTGATCCATGATTCATCACCGGAAAAACAGGATAAAAAATCAACTGCCAGCTGCTCTCCCTCCGAATCATGATCATATGAGGTTATCTTTCCTTTCCGGTTTTTCGTCACGCCCGGCTTGCCGATATCATGAAGCAAAGCAGCCCACATCAGAGTTTTGGCATCCTTACTCTCCATTTTCCGTTTTGCTGCCTCATCCACTACCATCATGGTATGGTTCCATACACTTCCTTCCGGATGGTACCGCTTTGACTGAGGAGTTTCCTTCATCTTTAAAAGCATGGAAAACGGGTAATCCAAAAACCACGGTTCCCTGCTGATTTCTTCCAGATATTCCGATGGACGTTCGTCATGAAGCAAGTGATGGTCTATTTGCCGGAACAGCTCTTCCATATTATTTTTATCTGCCATAACAGCTTCCTTTCTGTTTAATAATTATCAATGTATTGTCCAATTCACACCAATATCTATTATTTCAAATATTTATTGAAATAAACAAAATTCTTATTTTCAATACCCGCAGATAATATTATTATTAAAAAACATCTGTACATGCAGAAGTAACAATATAGAATGGTTATGGATAGAAGTAAAATAGTAAAATAACAATCGCCGTCAGCTTTGCGAAAACACAGTGCTGGCGGCGATTTGCAGGGGATTTGAATCGGCAGAACGCATATCTGTTTGTGGTTACGTATCTTTACGAAGTATCGCCAGGTATTCCTCATAGGAGAAACTGCGTTCGCGCTTGCTATTATCTACCTGAACAAGGACGCCAAGTTTCATGAGCTTTTTTACAGCGGTGGAGGTGGTATTATAAGAATTCCCCAGCGCAGCGGCAGTTTTCTTAATGTCGATAATCGGCGTTTGCTCTAAGTGGGCAAACAGCTTTTTCAGAATACCTGTCCGGGTATCCGTAGCCGTTACAATAGAAATATTTTTGTCGTGGAGTGCAGCCAATGCATCTATGGTTTCGATGGAATCCTCGGCAGACTCATAAATACCTTGAAGAAAAAACTTGACCCATTGTTCAAAGGTCCCTTTTTCCCGCACCTCGGTCAGCCGATCGTAATATTTAATACGGTTCCGTTTTAAGAAATAAGAAATATAAAGTGTCGGGTAAGTAAGCAGTCTGTTTTCTTTGAGAAACAGGTTAACCATCAGCCGTCCAATACGTCCGTTGCCATCTAAAAACGGATGGATGGTTTCAAATTGATAGTGAATCAACGCAATTTTAATCAGTGGGTCGGTTTGGTCTGTTTCGTTCATGTACTTCTCTAAATCAGACATTGCGTTTTGCATATCATCCGGAGATGGTGGTATATACCTTGCCGTCTTCAGCGTACTTCCTTGAACTCCAATCCAATTTTGACTGCGGCGAAACTCACCGGGGTTCCTTTCACTGTCACGCACATCACTTAGCAGCACCTCATGGGTTTCCAGCAGGAGACGGCAGCACAGGGGCAGCGTTTTCAGGCGCTCGGTTGCAAAGTCTGTTGCTTTAATGTAGTTAATGACCTCAGAAACATTATGATTAGTATTCTGTTCAATATGTGGGTCTAAGATATCATCAAGGGTGGCCTGTGTGCCTTCAATTTGTGAGGAGAGAGTCGGCTCAAATGGGAAGAGCGTGAGCGCATCGCCAGAGAGCGGGCTGAAGAAGAAGCCCGAATTGAGTCCGAGAGAATTCAGGCTGAAAAAGATGCTCTTATGGCTTTGAGTGAAAAGGAGTTAATGGTTGAAGTGATTATGACTCTGCGGGGCTATAACACGCGGTTGACTATTATTGAGGCAAGCCAAGATGATTTAGAGGATAGGGTCAGTTCTTTGGAATCAGATGTGAACTCCTTTGAATCGTATGTGTCCAGCCTAAAACTCAATAGCGATTAAGAACAAGAATTTGGTGTTCAGGCTGCATGAATATGTTTATCAATAGTTGTGAAAACAAATTACATTTATGTGTAGGGATGAATTATGGCCGGTGAGGAGAGGTATCATGTAATAAGTGCAAAGTATCAAGGTTGGGCAAACGAGGGCGAGGATTTTTACTTTCCTGTGAGTTCTTACAGTAAAGAAGATGCGATTGCTCAATTTGTACCCGTAGAAAAATTTACTGAAAGAAACAATAGAATGGTGCCTTACACAGCATATGAATACGACGGCAATACGTTTTATACAGTCATTTATAGCGGCGTTGTTAATGAAAGTGAGCTTAAGTATTATTAAATCCTAATTCGTTTGACTTTAGCATAATCAATGAGAAAGATTTTTCACAAATACCAACAAACGGATACCCGCAATTTACAGCATCCGTTTGTTGTTCCAGTGGCGCTTACGCCTTTATCTCCGTCCCGTCCTTGAATGTGAACCGCACATTGTTTTCGCTGTAGACCGTGGCGAATTCCACGAGGGTGTGCCAGAGCCGCTCATCGAACTCGGCTATCAAGCCGTCCTGCCTGCCCAGTATTATTGGTTTACAACATTAATCGGTTTCTCATCGACAAATGCCTTTAAATTGTCAACTGCAATACCCATCAGCCTCTGCCGTGATTCCTTCGGCGCCCAGGCAATATGTGGGGTAATAATTATATTTTTTGTATGCAACAGCGGATTATCTGCCCGGATTGGTTCCTCGGATATCACATCCACCGCTGCACCACTTATCTTGCCGCTATCCAATGCATTACATAAATCCTGTTCATCAATCAATGCACCTCTGGAAGTATTAATAATCTTCACTCCAGCCTTCATTTTGGAAATCGTACTTTGATTGACCAATTTTTCTGTAGACGGTGTCAGGGGACAATGAAGACTGATAACATCCGCCTGTCCTAAAAGTTCATTCATCGATACATACCGGCAAAAATCTGTCTTCTCCATCTGATCGGAATACTCGTCATATGCCAGCACTTCCATTCCAAAAGCCGATGCAATCTGTGCTGTTCTTCTGCCGATCCTGCCAAAGCCAATAACACCGAATGTCTTCCCTGCCAGTTCCACCAGCGGATATTTCCAGTAGCACCAGTCTTCATGCTTTGCCCATTCCCCTGCCAAAACACTGTCAGAATGTGCTCCCACATGATGACAAAGCTCCAATAGCAAAGCGATGGCATATTGAGCCACTGCATCTGTGCCATAGGAAGGAATATTGGAAACCACGATCCCGGCAGCTTTGGTAGCAGCCATATCAATAATATTATAACCGGTTGCCAATACACCAATAAATTTTATAGTCGGACAGTTTTTGATAATATGGGCATTTAAAGGTGTCTTATTTGTATACACCACCTCCGCATCGCCAATTCGCTCCACAACTTTATCCGCAGGTGTCCGGTCATACACGGTTAATTCACCCAGAGCTTCCAACGCTCCCCAGCTCAAATCTCCCGGATTTTCGGTATAACCATCTAAAACTACAATCTTCATAATCAATCTCCTCATCGGTTAAAAACTGTCATAGTTCCGGTCATGCTCCAGCTGGGCCAGAAGCTCTTTCGCTTCTTTTACGGTATACCCTTTATGAATCATATATCGCAATGTGATTATCAATGCTGTAACATCCTGATACTCCCATACAAAACGGCCCATTGTAACACCGCCAACACCGCAATCCATTGCCTCTCTGGTCATCACCAGATAATCTTCCAATGTCTTGCACTTGTCACCGCCCTGAATCACAATCCGAAATGTGGATGGTACACAGGCAACTACTTTAGCCATGGAATCTGGGTCGCCGGTATATGTAGTTTTTACAATGTCCATGCCCAATTCACAGGCGCTTCGTACACAATAGGCAATATTCTCCCATGCAGTCTGCTGATCTGCAGGAACCATCTCGCCCTTGGGGTAAACATGACCGATCAGCGGCATTCCCTTTGCCATACACTCCTCAGAAATCCTGCCAATAGACTCAAACTGCTCACTCTGAAAGTTACCAAATGTCATCGCTCCCATAGAAACAGCGTCAGCACCCATCCGAACGGCCTCATCCACCGATCCGAAAATCGTGTCTTTCGTCGGTTCTGCCGGCGAATAATTTGATATCTTCATCAGCATCGCAACCTTACCGGCATAAGGCCACATACAATGCTCAGCAATTCCTTTTGTCACGGTGATTGCATCAGGACGCCCCTTCACAACCTTATCCACAGTTTCCTGAATCTGATGAAGTCCTTTTAGCAGAGCAATTCCCCTTGAAATTGCATGATCCACTGTGATTGCCATCATTTTATTACTCTCCGGATTCACCAGTCGGCTCATTCTTACTTCTTTTCCTAACATTGCCATTATTCATACTCCTTATTTTTCATTGTTTTATTAAAGTTTATACCATTGGCATCACCATGGCACCAACTAATGACAGGATAAATGCCATACCTGCCAGGGTTATGGTATTCCAGGTATATGTTTTTAAACCGCCGGTAACACTGGCTCCGGAAAGATTTGTCACCACCCAGAACCCCGAGTCATTGACATGACCGATAAAATTACCGCCTGCCAGAGCTGCCAAAGCGATATAGACCGGGTGACAGCCCGCTGATGGAGCCACTGAGGCCATAATGGTCATCGCTGTGATAGAAGCTACAGTTCCTGAACCCTGAGCGACACGGAACAGTACACCGATGCCAAATGTAAGTGTCAGAATCAGCACTGTGGAGGACTGCCCTTCAGACAAGCCTGCAACCAGAACCTGACCAATATTTGTCGCCTGGATGACTGCACCAAATGCACCGCCTGCACCAGTAATCAACAATACCACTCCTGCCTGCTGCAAAGATTTACTGGCGGAGGCACTGATCCCTGACCAGCTCATCCGCTTTAAAAGTATGACATAAGCCGCCAGCAATCCCAATAAAATCGCAATGGTTTTCTGTGAAAGAAACTGAATGATCACAGGAGCTTCATTTCCGGTCACAACCGGCCAGAAGGAACCAATTAAGATTGCCAGTACTGGCAGGCAGATCGGGATAACTGCTGCTATCGGCGATGGCAGATCCTTTCTTATGACCACTTCCGCATCCATATCCAGCATACCGGTTTCATCCTTTTCTGGGTTCCAGAAGCCCGGACGGTCCAGCATCCGAAACCAGACAAACATGGAAAATACTGCCGCAGCCAGACCGATGACAGTTCCGGCAACAATGATATAGGACAAATCAAAGTTCAGAATTGTGGCTGCTGCCAGCGGATTAGGTGTGGGTGGTACAAATGTCTGTGAACTGACACCACCAATTGCAATTGCTCCTGCAAAATATGCCAGAGGTCTTTTTGTCTCTTTGGCAACCGCAATTCCCAACGGAATCAGAATCACAAAAGTAACGTCAAAGAAAACTGGAATTGATAATAAGAAAGCAGTCAGACCCAAAGCCCAGGGTGCTTTTTTACCGGGAAATGCCTTTAAGATAGATTTTGCCAATGATTCCGCCGCACCAGAATCCTCCAGAATCTGACCCATCATAATTCCAAAACCAATAGGAAAACCAATTCCTGTCATTAAGGTACCAAAGCCGCTGTTAATTGTTGTAATCGTATCAATAATTCCCAGTTTACATGATAACCCCATATATAAACTGGCCAGAACCATAGAAATAATCGGGTTGATTTTTAATTTGAGAACTAATAATAATATAATTGCAATCGAGATTGCTAAATTGATTGATAATGTAAACCCACTCATTCGAAATCCTCCATTTTTAGCATACTTTAATAAAAGTATCACTGGGATACCAATAATTATTTGACAAACATTTAAAATAGAATTATAATAAAGATGTACGATCGGAAATGGCATGATTGATATTCGTCAATTCCGGATAGATTGTTTTATACTCGGAAAATCTGACTTCATATTTTTGGGCCATGTTCGGATCCGGAATATATGTTCCTGCGGTTTGAACCATGTCACTGACTGCGTGCTCAAACCCTCTAAAATATCCGGTTCCAACAGCTCCGATGATAGCTGCTCCCAGTGCTGCCGCTTCCTGTGTCTGCAATGTAGTAATGGTCCTGTTAAATATATCGGCTTTTATCTGTAACCATTTGGGAGTTTTGACGCCACCGCCTATCATGCGGATTTCTTCGATTTTCTGACCTGTGCTCTGTTCGATTGCAATGAGATTCAGTTTCATCTCATACCCCAGCGAATCAAGTACAGCACGGGTAATGTCTTTTTTGGTATGACTGACTCTTAAGCCAATTATGGCTCCAAGAGATAGCGGGTCATTTACTGGTGTACCTACACCTTCCAGATGAGGTAATACATAGATATCAGCAGGAGTGTTCGCGCACCCCTCAATCATATGTGTATAAATATCACAGTTCTGTTTGCTGCACAACTGTGATTCCTCATTGAAGAAGGTATTTTTATACCATTTCAAAAACAAACCACCATTTGTATTAATTGCCATTGTAATATAACTGCTGCCATCCACATGTCTGTAACATGGCAGTTTATTCTTAAGCATCGCCTGATCAATGGTCACACCCGGCAGTACAGAAACCATAGCATCTACAGTCCCGCAGGCATCCATCAACTGGCCTTGTCTGAGCACACCGCTGCCAATTGCTCCGCAAGCCTGATCATGACCTCCCAGAACCACCTGACAATCATTTCTTAGTCCTGTCAAAGCTCTGATATTTTGTTTTACAGTTCCCACAATCGTTGACGCTCTGACTGGTTGAGACAGCTTTTCGTTTGGTATTTCGGCGATTTTTAATATCCGTTCATCCCACTCAGGTTTTTCTAAAGACAGCATCATCGTACGTCCAGCCATGGAATAATCAATAAATGGTCCCCTTCCTGTCAGCATAAAAACCACATAGTCCTGTACGCAGCAGAACTTCCAGGTATTTTCATAGACCTCTGGCATATATTCCTTGTGCCACATAATCTTATTTACTGTGTAAATTGAAGCAAAACTATTGCCAGTGCGCTGATACAGTTCCCATTCATCATAATTTTCCTGCCAGAACTGATATTGCCTCAAAGTCCTGTTGTCCATGGTGACAATGATGTTATATAATGCTTTTCCATCCTTATCGATCGGAACAACCGCCTGAGCCTGAGAGGATACTGCGACTGACCTTATTGCACCGCTGCATTGTTCTGATACCTCTTGTATAACCTCATAAACCTTATTCAGATAATTTTCCGGTTCCAGTTCAGACCATCCGGTCCGGGGATGGACTAAATCCACCTCCCTTCTGGCAAATGCCAGCTGTTTTCCATGGGTGTCAAAAACTGCTGCCTTTACTCCGGAAGTACCCAAATCAATACCACAAAACATGTTTTCCCCTCCTTTCCTGATTTCCATAAATGTTGACCGGCTTCCATCACCTCCTCTAAAGTAATCCCTCATCTCCTGCCTTTATCACCCCCTTAAATTTTCGTAGCATCCAAAGCCTTCCTTGTTTTTAATATCTCAGCATAGGATTCATCATATCGTTTGTAAGAAACACCAATATACAACATATCGATAATAGACAGTTCCGCAATTCTTGAAGATAGTGCATCACTGTTAAATGCAGTTTCATTCGAAGACGTAAAAAGTACAACTTCAGCACTGTCGACAATCGGCGACCGACCATAGTTGGTAATTGCAATAGTTCTCGCCCCTGAGTTCCTGGCGATTTCCAATGCCATCAAAATATCCTTTGACGCCCCTGAATGAGAGATGGCCACCACAACGTCCTTAGGAGTTAAGACTGACGCTGCCATTGCCTGCAGATTACTGTCAGAAAAAGCCATTGCCAAATAGCCGATTTTTATAAATTTATGTTGTCCATCCAGTGCTATGCAGCCAGAGCCGCCAACACCAAAGAATAAAAGCCGCCGGCATCCCAGGATCAGATTAACTGCATCATCGATACTTTCCCGGTTAAGTACATCGCTGGTGTCTTTTAGTGACTGGATATTGGAGTCAATAATCTTATTGACAATTGTCGAAATCGTATCATCCTTTGCAAGATGACCATAGATTTGTTGTTCCGGTTCAATGCTCTCCTGCGCAATACTGATTTTCATCGCCTGATATCCTTTATAACCAAGTTTTTGAGCATATCTTACGATTGTCGGCTCGCTGACCTCACAAGCTTCCGCTGCATCTGCAACAGACATATGAATTATGTCTCTCCGGTTGTTTTCAATAAATTCATAAATTTTCTTTTCATTCTTCGTAATTTCAGCCAGTATTGATTGTACCCGTAACTGATAACCTGTATTTGGAAAATCCATAGTGTATCCCTCACTTCTTATAGCTATGTATCTTTAATAGTATTATACACCATGCGTAATTAAATTACAATATAAATATTTTATTCTGTATTTTTATTTCATTACCAAGGGTAACAGTTCAGACGATAATACATTAAGTTAAGAAAATATGAATAGGTGAATATGCGGTTATTGTCTCGATTTCTTGAGGGCAGTGAAAAAGGCATCCCGCCCGGGTGACGGTTTGGCATGTAAGTGCAAGATTCCCAACTGTATTTTTACGCAGCACCGTCTTGAAGCGAGTGTACTCTCCGTGGGTATCACTTGTCACAAATATCATCATTTCACCTCATCAATATCAGCATCAACCTGACTCTTTTTAATTTCCCTCAAAAACTCCCCCTCCGACATCTCCCCAGCAACAAACCTCTCCCTCGCCGCTATCGCAGGCTCCGACCACAGATCATACGCCGCCTGTGCTTTCCCGGCATTCTCCGCTGTTTCCTTATTCCTGTCCCGCTCCCGTTTCTGCTGCTTCGCCTTGCGAACGCGGTCATACTCCTTGAGTGCTGCATTCTCCTGTTTTTCCAACTGTGCATTTAATACCGCTTTCGGTCCAACTTGCTTGCAGGTGCGGCCGTTTTCTATTTTTCGGTCACAATACTCGGTGAAATGGCGGGTTTTATGCACTAGATGTAACACCGGTTGCATGGCTGTGGTATCCCTATATCCCCCTTGGGAAAATCACCATATTGCAGGGCGATCCCGGCGAGGGAAAGACACACCTAATTCTCGCTATTACAGCACTGCTCACCAAGGGAGAGCCATTGCCGGAATGCCAGCCACAGCCGCCTATGAACGTTATTTACCAAACTGCAGAGGACGGTCTGTCCGATACCATCAAACCTCGACTGCTGGCGATAGCCGCTGACTGTGACCGGGTTTCTGTGATTGACGAGAGCAAGACCATGCTTTCTCTCAGTGAGGCGATCCGGCAGACAGGCGCAAAGCTGCTGATCCTTGACCCCTTACAGGCTTACCTTGGGGCAAACGTGGTATGCATCGTACCAATGAGATTCGCCCTGTTTTCCACAAGCTGGGGCAGATTGCGGAGGAAACCGGGTGTGCCGTGGTCATCATCGGCCATATGAACAAGTGTGGAGCAAAAAGTGGATACCGTGGACTGGGCTCCATCGACATCACCGCTGCCGCTCGCAGTGTGCTGGTGGTTGAAAGATCCCCGAAAGACCCGCAAATCCGCATTATGGCGCACAGTAAAAGCAACCTTGCTCCCACTGGTGACTCCATTGCCTTTGAGTTGGGGGACATCTTCCGCTTTTTAGGGACGAGCTGCATCACCGTGGACGCGCTCCTGGGCTTTACGGAAATCAAGCGGAATGTGTTGAAGGAGGCAAAGGTACTTTTACTCATGATGCTGAGCCAGGGCAGGCAGGAAAGTTCGGTACTATTGGAGGAGACCCGGAAGCAGAATATTTCCGAGCGCACCTTGAAAACCACCAAAAAGGAGCTGGGTGTTCAGTCGCAGAAGGTAGGGAACTGCTGGTACTCAGAATTGCCCACTAAAAGCAAGAGGGCAAAACGAGCTGATAACCAGAGAAGAATTAAGAGGAAAGGTATCATCTCTTAATATAGAGATTGAGAAGTGCGAGAATGAATTAAAACTGGTTAAATACAATCTAAGCAAGGGCAATCAGCCGGAGCAGGTGCTTCATAACACATTTAAGGACTTAGAAAGTATTCTTTCTATGGAGCACATGACCAATGCCCAGCTCAAACGTGTCATTGACAAAATCGTGGTGGACGAGCATGGCAAGATTGATGTATACTTGAAACTTTTGTCTGATATCGGTTTGGAACAAAACGTTCTTGTTAATAACTACCATACATAGAGTGATCACACACATGTACAGATGTCACATTATTTCTCGATTAACGGAGACTCCACCTTGATTTTTCCATTCTCAAACCACATGGGCGCTATATACACCTGTCTGTCTCCACTTGGGTTCTGATAGTCGGTATGAGCATGGTAGACACAAAAATATGTTCCATCAGAAACCTTAACTACACTGTTGTGCCCCGGTCCGGAAATGGTGCTGCTGGTGGAAAGAATTGGATTATCTTCATACTTCACAAACGGACCCATAGGATGATCTGCAACCGCTCCGCCAATCCCATAATCTGCCGATGCATAAAAATTTGCAGAATACATCATATGATATCTACCCTGATGCTTAATAACAAACGCCCCTTCATTCCAGTACTGGGGCACTTCTCGTTCTTTCCTCTCCCATTCCTGTTCCGGTCTGGCAATCAGCACTCCTTCACCTTTCACAGAAATAAGATCATGAGCCAGCTCCGCCACATAGAGGTCGGATTCTTTGGCTCCGTCAACCATGTGCCCCTCTCCGGCCCTGGAATAATAAAGATAGTTTTTTTCTCCATCTTTTAAAATATGAGCATCCAGCACCCCGTAGCCAAAATCAAACATGGGAGCTTCCTCATGAACGTCCATAAACGGGCCTTCGGGATGATCTGAAACAGCAACTCCGATCCTTAAGCTTTCTTCTTTAAAAATCTTCCACTGTGCCGTGTAATAGATATAAAACCGTCCGTTAAATTCATACACTTCCGGAGCCCAGAAACAGCTGTTCCCAAAGCTTTTATCTGTTGCCTCATAACAGATCACCGGCTCGCCCCAAGTTGACAGATCGGCTGATTTCCAGCAGTAAAATCCGTTAAAATGGCTGGTGGCATATAAATAATAGATATCTTTCACTTTGAGAATATATGGATCGCCGATATTGCTGATCGGTACCGGATTTTTTATTTTCATTTCCTGATGTCCTCCTAAATGATCACCTGAAATACTGCGCAGGCGTCAATCCCGTATGTTCCTTAAACACTTTAAAAAAGTAATTGTAATTCTGAAAGCCCACACTGTTAACAATGTCTTTTAATTTTCCGTCACCTTTTCTGATATGTTCGATCACCCTTTCAATTCGAAGCTTATTTAAGTATTCATTGAATCCGATCCCTATATCCTGCTTAAACACGCTGCTGATATAGGCAGGAGTAACTGAAAGCTCTGATGCAATATCGTTTAAGGTCAGCGGCTGTGAGTAACTGGTATGAACCTTTTTTAAAGCATATTTCGTATATTTATGATAAAAATTATTTTCGTATTCCGGCGTTACCGCTTCACAGAGCCGTTTAATCACAGACATATACAATTCTTTAAAGCGGCTTAAAGTGCGGATATTTTTCAAATCATTGAAGGAATATTCTTTTTCACCTAACAGATAATACCTGCTTGCCCCCAGTTCTTCACCAAAAAGTAAAATCTGATTGAGCTGAAGTGCAGCCTCTGAGGAAAATTCTCCTGCCGGCAGTCTCATCTGTCTGGCATGTTCAAAAAATTGTTCCCAATGATCTGTCATTTCTTTTTGCTTACCATCCATAATCCATTTTTTCAATTCCCTGATATCCGGAAACTGGAGTTTCTGACTTTTTTCCCTAGCTTTATTAGTAAATGCCCAGCTACAGATCATCGACAGGCTGTCATCGTAGAAAAAATACTCTCCGTTTTTCACCGCCTGACGATAAAACTGATTCAGCTTTGAAATATCGCTGCAAACCTCCGAAATGCTTATATTGACAGAAACATTAAAAAACTTCCTTCCATTACTAATAATCGTATTGCCCCACTGCTCCAGTTTCTTTAAAACCGCCGCCTGGCTGACTTCGGTCCTAAAAGAAATGATAAAACAAAAGCTGCCCTGATCCAGTTCCAGCAATTTCACAAAATCTGCATCTTTTAAAATCTGTTGACACATATGAAATACGGACCGGCTTAATACCTGATCATTAAAAAAATCACCATCCACAAGCAATACTGACAGACAGTCTTTATTAAAAGGAATGTTAAGATTCTTTATGATATGTCCGATCTGTACTTTATCATAGTCACTGCGAAACAGCACTCTCCGGAAAAAAGAGTCCTGAAGCTGTTCTTTAGTCAGTTCCTGATGTGCTTTCAGCTCATCTGCGATCTGCTCCTTATCCTTTAGCTCCGTGAGCATCCCAATAAGAACCTCCTTTGACAGCTTGTTTTTCAGCAGATAATCATGAGCTCCATATTTCATGCTTCCTCTGACATAGTGAAAATCATCATAAGCACTTAATGCCACCACATAAATTTCCGGATAATGAACGCTGATATATTCGATCAGCGCAACCCCATCAACCCCAGGCATCTCCATATCCGTCATGACAAAATCAACTCCATGGCTTTTCAGGGCATCAATAGCCTCCTGGCCATCGGAAGCAAAATAAACTATTTCCACGCCGAATTCTTTCCAGTCCAGCATTGCTGCCAGTTGATTTCCCATCAGCGCGTCATCATCCACAATCATCAAATGCAGCATCCAGTTATTCCCCCATCAAAAACACCTTCCCGCCTTTACGATTCTTCTCTGATATAAGGCAGTTCCATGGTCACCTTGGTATAATAGTTTTCTCTGCTCTCAATCTGAAGAAAATATTCGTCTCCGTAAAACAGGCTGATTCTTTCCCTCACATTATCAAGTCCGATATGATGTGTCTTATGCTGTTTAAAAGTCTCTTCAGAAAAACCCACACCGTTGTCCGCTACAACTATAACAAGCCGGTCTTCTCTCCGCTTTGCCATGATTAAAATTTTACCCTGTTTCTGCAATTTGGCAATACCATGCATAATTGAATTTTCTACCAGCGGCTGTATGATAAATTTTAAAATCCGGCAGCCCCCTGTCTCCTTATCCAGTGAATACTTTACATCGAACAGCCCATAATACCGATATTCCTGTATGGTCAGATAATTTTTCACATATTCCAATTCTTCCTTCAGAGTCACTACTTCATTTTTATTTTTCATGCTGTAATGAAGAAGAGTTATCAGAGAGGTGGTGATTTCACTGATATTGGCAGCGTTCTGCCGGCCCGCCATCCAACTGATGGTGTTTAACGTGTTGGAAAGAAAATGTGGTGAAATCTGTGCGTAAAGCGCCTGAAACTCGGCCTGCCGCTCCCGCTGTTTTCTGTCTTCCAGATCACTCATCAATTGATTCACCCGCTCAATCATCTGATTAAAACTTGTGCCCAAAGCGCCAATTTCATCCCCGGAATTAAGCTGGGGCAGTGCCTTTAAATTACTGGCATCCACATGGTCTACATATTCTTTTAGTTTCAGCACATTTCTCGTCAGCAGGGTGCTGAATTTACCGATCAGCAAGATTCCGGCAGCAAGGCAGACAATGCTTAACAGCACAACCATATTTAAGGTTTTGTTGACATCCCTTAAAATAATTTCTGTCGGCATCAATGATATGGTAGTCCAATTAGTAAAATCTGACCGCTTATAGATGGCAAGGTACTCTTTTGAGCCGATTTTAATACTGATCTGGTCCTGCTGACCGTTTAAATTTCCTATGATGTCTTTGAATCTGGTATCATAAATAGTATCCACGGGCACTTTAGGGGAATTGCTGTCATAAATCACCCCGCCCTGATCATCTATGATCAGGAGCGTGCTGCCATCCATGACTGATTTGCTGAACCGGTTATTGATATATTCATAGGAAATATCCACCAGAAGATAACCGATATGTTTATCACCGTTTAACAATTTCCGGCCCGCCGAAATGACATAACTTTTCTGGCGGTTTTCCGTGGTGTCGTTGGAGTGGGTTTTAATAAATATTCCATTCTGACCAGACTGCTCCAGATCAGTAAACCACGGCATTCCGGAAATTTCTCCCGGCGATAAAACCACGCCGTTTGAAAACACCCTGCCATTGACGCCACAAAGCATAATACTTGAGATGTAGCTTCTGTAGGAGTAAAAATCGTTGACACTGCGTGTCAGAATCCGGTCGCTTTCCAGCTCCCGATAGGTTTCAATGGCATTCCTTCCCGTTAAAATCTGACTTTGATCGGCAGCATTAAAAGATAGGATCAGGGAGATATAGTTCGCATCCTTCATCAGACTGTCAAATTCCTCATTGAGAGAATCCACTGTCCTGTTAAAATACCGAACCGCCTGGTCCTTTGCCATATCTCCCATCATCTTGTACCATGCCAGACAAACCAACACTGTTAATACAAGAAAAATCCCTGTGAAGCTTAACTGCAATTTTCTTTTAATACTACGTCTCATTCGTTACTCCCTGGATCTAATAAATCGCCTCTCTGTCCGGAAGCGGGTCAATGGTAAAAGCCATTTTGTTTGTCATTGTTTCCAGCATGGAAAGCCGGACCTTTGTCATTTCCGAGCGGTAATAAAGATTGGTGTGTTCTCCCGGATCAGTTTCCCTGTCATACAGTTCTCCCTGGCTGCTGCTGTGACAGTACACCATTTTATAGCGACGGTCTGCAACCATAGTCAGGTATGCTTTTAAATCCTGGTGATTTCCCATGGAATTATAATATTCTGAGTAGACCGCATCCCGATGATGATCCGGCGCATCTTTTTCCGTGAGCAGTTTCTTTAAGCTTTTCCCCTGCATTCCCGGATACGGGTCAAGATTTGCCAAGTCTAAAAGCGTAGGGGCCAGGTCTAAAAGCTCAGTCAGGGCTTCTCTCTCTTTTCCCTCCAAGATCCTTCCCGGCCAGGTAATGATCAGGGGAACCTTTACAAGGGGATCATAAAAATAAGGTCCCTTTAAATAGATCCCATGATCTCCCAGCATTTCACCATGATCAGAGGTAAAGATTACAATGGTATTTTCATACTGACCGCTTGCACGGAGCGCATGGATTACACGCCCCACTTCCTGGTCTATTAATTCTACCATGGCATAATAAGCCGCTTTGACCTGCAGATGATCCTGATCAGTCATCTGATCAAAGTCGAAAAATCCCGGAGTATCGTAAGCCCCTTTATGGTCTCTTTGCTGAACATAGGGCTTTTGCCTCCATTCTTCTGCCTCATAATCAGGCAGATCTGATTCGTCCACCCGTTGTAAATATTTTTCAAGCAAGTCCCTGGGCGGGTCAAAATCATGGTGAGGGTCATAAAAATTCAAAGAGAAAAACCATGGACGAGCATACGCACTGTGAGCATTTATAAAGCTGATGGCGTTATGGGCACACCATCTGCTCTGGCTTAAGTGCCGGTCCATACCCACAAATACATACTTTGAGTTCTCATATGGAATCCTCTTATAAGCCTCCCCTTGTTCCGAAAGCCAGATATTATATTCATTCAGCGGCCAGTTGCTTTCTTTTTTTCCGTAAAAATCAGGATGATGGGACCAGTGAAAAACATGGTATCCGTCATCAATTCTTGGTTCAGAGGACGGACTGACGCTGGGGTGGCAGGGAGCAATATGAAGCTTTCCGGACAAACCGCAGGTATAACCGCTGTCAGCGAACAATTTGCTGACCAGCCGTTCGGTTTCCGGTATTTTCTGTCCATTCTGCCGGACCCTGCAGGTTCGAGGATAACGACCTGTCAGAAAAGAAGCCCTGGAGGGTGAGCAGACCGGACTCTGGCAGTAAACATTCTGAAACAGCACCCCTTCTTCTGCCAGCCGGTCAATGTTGGGAGTATCAATCTTTTGATTTCCGTAACAGCCCAGGCTGTCAAACCTCTGCTGATCGGTGCAAATCCACAATATATTAGGCTTCATCTATTCCTTCCTCTCTGATCCAGGACTCCAGCCTTTCCCTCATGTCGGAAAGAAGCTGCTGCCGGTCCGGCTTCAGCGCCAGATTATCCATTTCATAAGGATCCTGATAAAGATCATAAAGCTCTTCCATCTGCTCTTTATTTTTCACATATTTATGCCTTCTATCCACCATCATCTGTCCTCTGTGCTTAAAATGATGCCCAAAGGTCTCCCCATACAACACCTCTCTCCAGGGCCTCTCTCCTGTTCTGAAGATGGACAGGAGGCTCCTGCCGTCCACCTGCCCGCCAAACCTGGTTCCTGCCGCATCCAGAATGGTGGGAGCAAAATCCACATTGCTCACCAGCGCATGGCTGATCACACCGGCAGGAAGCTGACCGTCAAACCGGACTCCTGCCGGGATACGCATGACTTCTTCGGCAAGATAAGCATCCTTGTCAAAATGACCGCCATGACAGGCCAGGCCGTCTCCATGGTCCGCAGTCCAGATAATCAATGTATTTTCTGCCAGCCCCAGCTCCTCCAGCTTATCAAGAATCAGACCGCCGGCTTCATCCGTTAATGTTATCTGCCCGTAGCACCGTGATAACGTTTTCGCCCATTGGTCCCAGGGAACAGGGTTTGGCTGAAGAATCCGGTAACCTTCACTGATTCCCTTTCCTCCTTCAAAATGATAGACATCCGGTTTTGTACTTAAATCATCCTCAAAGCTGGGATAAACCGGTATGGATGCAGGATCATAAAGATCCGAATACTCCCTTGTGGGCAAGTAGGGCTGGTGAGGCCCCCAGAAATCAACACGCAGGCAGAACGGCTGACTGTTATCCTTTAGCTCTTCCAGTTTTTTGCAGGCTTCATAAGCCAGATAAAAAGCCTCATGAGTTTCTTTCGGAGTCTTTAGAATGCCTGAGATACATTCATTCATAGTCTTTCTGTCAAGCCGGTATTCGCTGCCCTCCATTATATCATCAATCCAGCCGGGAGTGCACCAGTTTTGTTCTATATATGCCACCGGGAACGGAAGATTAAACTCCTCCAGATATTTTTGGTAGGTTGGAAGCAGGTAGGGATTTCCATAATCCTCACAGAATACTCCTTCCGCACCAAAGTCACCGGGGGTTCCCTTTCCGGCGTGCCACTTTCCATAATAATAAAGCTGGTACCCTTCTTTTTTCAGACAGTCCATATAGGTTTCATAACTGTAATCCGCAGATGCCTGATTATTGATCTGGCCGTGATGGAAGGCGTAAAGCCCGGTTGCCATCGTCCGCCTGGATGGACAGCAAAGGGGCGTAGAACAATACGCCCGCTTAAAGTCCACCCCTTTTGCAACCAATCTTTGATATGCCGGACGCCTGATGGAATAATACTGTTCATGTCCGTAGTAAGCCTGATGGTCCCCCACCAGGAATAAAATGTTTGGTTTTTTCATATTTTGTCTCCTAATGAATCAAGCGGATATCCCTCGTCTCCTTGCCTGTCAGCAAATCCCTAATTTTCTTATTTCACCGCACCAGATGTCATATCGGAACGGAAATACCGGTTTAAGAACATGTATAACAGTACCGACGGAAGAATCGCCAGAATCAGATATGCATAGAGCTGAGCCTGCATCTCCATGGTCATGTTCCCGGAATCTGTCAGGTAGGTAGTTGCCAGGGTGATGGTATACATGGGTTCTTTTGTTACAAAAATAAGCGGAATCAAATAGTTATTCCAGCAGTAGATAAAGCTTAACAGACATACATTTAAAATGGCAGGAAGCCCCAATGGAAGCATCACCCTCCTGTAAATCTGCATTGGCGAAGCGCCGTCAATGACAGCCGCTTCCAGCAATGCATCCGGAATGGTAGAAAAGTAATTTCTCATTGTAACCATCATATAAGGAGCATGAAAGGATGCCATGATAAGGATCATGGAAGTATAGGTATTATTCAGCTTAAAGGTTTTGCCGAAAAATACAAGAGGTACCATGATGGCTGCCGGCGGCAGGGTAAGACAAGCCACCAGCAGATAATAAAGCAGCTTTTTCCCTTTAAACTGAAACTTCGAAAACCCATAGGCCGCCAGCGAAGAAATCACTACCACGATTGCAGTTGATACAATTGATATGAATACACTGTTAAACAGCACTCTGGGGTAACTGATTCTGGGATGGTTGAGCACCGCTTCATAATTTCCCAAGCCGTTAATTGCCAGGGACTCTTTAAAGGCTACGAACAGAGGATAACACCAGATCGCGGCCATAGGCAGTAAAATCAGCCATTTCCATAGATATTTTCTTTTCACGGTATCCTCCTATTCTTCTTCTGATTTTTCATAGCCTCTGTTCTGGACCATCGCCATGGTAAGGGCAATGACCAGAATGATGATTCCTATGGCTGATGCCTGGCCTCCGTTGTATTCATCCAGGGATTTCCGAAATAGAAACGTAGTTAAAAACTCCGTCGACCTTCCCGGACCTCCGCCGGTCATCAAAAAGACAATATCAAAGGTTTTCAGCGATCCTACAATGCCAAGCATGATCAGACTGGCCGTTGTCCCTTTCAGCATTGGAAGGGTAATGGAAAACAAGGTTCTGAAAAATCCGGCCCCATCCAGCTTCGCTGATTCATAAATCTGTTCATCAATGGCCATAAGCCCTGCATAATAGGTCATCATGCTGAATCCCATCCAGTTAAAGATATTTACACAGATGATGGAAAACAGAGCATATTTCGGATCTCCCAGCCAGGATACGGCCAGGGACTTAAGGCCGATATTTGTCAGCATAATGTTCAAGGCTCCAATGTTTGTGTCCAGTATCATCCTGAAAATGGTAGCCAGTACCACTGGAGCCATAATAACCGGCAGAAAAAACAACCCCTTAAAAGCTGTGTTTCCGCGAAATCTTTC
This sequence comes from Lacrimispora indolis DSM 755, assembly GCF_000526995.1. NCBI lineage: Bacteria > Bacillati > Bacillota > Clostridia > Lachnospirales > Lachnospiraceae > Lacrimispora > Lacrimispora indolis. The sequence goes on from NZ_AZUI01000001.1 coordinate 134,567, forward strand.
TTTCAGCACAACTGCCAGCAGCAACCCGATAACTGCCTGTACAAATACCGTGGCCGCAAAAAAGATCAGATTATTTTTCAGGGCGATAAAAAAAGTGGGATTGGTCAGGGTATTGATGTAATTTTCCAGTCCGATGAACGTCATGTCTTTACTGATGCCATCCCACTCGTGGAAACTGGTAAAAAAGGTGTAGCCGATACAATAATAGAGCAATACTCCGCTGATTAAAAATATGGGTATTAATAGCAAGTATGGTGTTGCTTTTTTTCCGAATTTCAATTTCTTCATCCCCTGCTGCCATTCATTTATTTGAGTTTCTCATAAGCACTCTGCACTTCCTGCAGCGCTTTTTCAATATCTTTTCCTGTTACAACATCCTGCATTGCCACACCCAGTGCCGATACCAGCTCCTTATCATTAAGGAATCGCTTCCCTGCACTGTTTTTTATCAGTTCCGTAGTATAAGGAATGATTTCACGCTCTGATTCTGCTGCCAGTGAATCAATGTTTTCAGGAGTAACGTTGACATTAGCCGGGGTACCATTTAACTGGTTGGCCATGATCTGGCTGCCCTCTCCCTGTGTCATAAATTCCATCAAAAGAATGGCCGCTTCCTTGTTTTTTGCATCTTTATTGACAGCAACCGCAATATCGGTGCTAACTACTGCTTTTGACTCGTAAGGTCCGATCTGGGGAAGAATAAACATTCCGAATTCATCATCATTGGTGGCACCGTTATATTTTGGTCCGCCCTGCTGAAGTGCTCCCGGCTGCCAGGACCCGGTCATAAACATCACAGCTTTTCTGTCAAAAAAATATTTAATAGATGCATCAGGATACATCTGAAGACCAATGGCACCATCCTGGAACATTTTATCTTCAAACATCTGTTTCCATGCCGTCATGGTATCCACAAATACCTGATCGGTCCATGGAATTTTTCCCTCTTCCGCCTCATAGAATTTTCCCGGTCCGAACTGCTGGCTTAAGGCATTGAACATATCCACACATTTATCAGCCTCTTTTGCACCGTACACCACCGGAACGATATCCGGGTACTTTTCCCTTAAGGTTTCAACAATTTCCTTCCACTCTTCATAGGTGGCCGGAGTTTTTGTAATTCCGGCTTCATCAAGAAGAGTTTTATTATACATCACAAACTGCTGCCCGCTTACGTTGACGGGAAGTGCCACGTAATTTCCGTTTACATCTTTACATTCATTGATAGCATCAGTTAAAAATTTTGATTCCCAGCCGGCCCCGAAGCTGTTTTCCGCAATCGGTCCCAGGGGTTCTAAAAACTTTGAATATTGATTCAGCATCGCACCTGTCTGCATCCCCATCAGGTCAGGACCTTCTCCTGATGCAATGGCCACCTGCAGCTTTTTCTGATAATCGGGCAGCTCTCCTCTCCAATACTCCAGATCAATATTAGGATAAGCGGCTTCAAACGCCGGTTCCAGCTCTGCAATCTGCTTATCCGTCGGCTGCCAGGACCAGAATACCACCTTCTGTTTCTCACCCTCTGCAGCCGCTGCCCCTGTCTGCCCCTGGGAAGTCTCCGCTTTGGTTTCTTCATTTGTCTCTGTCTTTGTTTCCGCTTTGCCGCAGGCCGTCAGTGACAGCATAAGGAGCAGCCCTCCTAGTGCCAACCATCTCTTTTTCATAATAAATACCTCCAATTTTTATTAACTTCTTTTACTTGCTTCATTATAACAGGGAGAAAATTCGCTCTCAACTAAACTATTTTCATATTTACTATAAATTTTTAACAATCAGGATTTCGATTATGGTATTCTCTGATTGCTTATGATTTCCCATTTAAAAATAAGAGGCAGCTCTATGCAAAAGAGCCGCCCCTTATTTTTAAAGGTTCCTTACAGCCATATTAAGATAAATTTCATTCATCTTCTTTCTCACCCTTAAGAACTCCTCATTATTCCTGCTGGGATGAATCCTGTTTGTCAGCAGAATGAACCCTTTTCTGCTCCTCAAATCCATCAATACAGAAGTTCCCGTAAATCCGGTATGATAAAGGGTATCCCTTCCATACTCCTTGCTCCAGCCCAGAGTGCGTTCAAACTTTATCATGCTGCAAAGTTTTTCAAACATCTCCTCTCCAAACAATAGCTGGGAATGTTCCAGATACGCCTTAACAAACTTCGCCGCATCCTCCAATGTGGAGAACAAACCGGCGCTGCCGCATTGTCCCAGCAAGTAAGCCTTGGTATCGTGGACCTCCCCGCAGATGCAGCCTCTTTGCTCTGTACATTCCGTTGGAATGCAGCGATCCCTGCCGCCATGAACGAAATAAGAGGTATCCGTCATACAAAGAGGACGGAAGATATGCTCCTGAAAGGTCTCCTCAAGGGTTGTATGATCCACACGCTCAATGATCTTTCCTAACAGGATATACCCCACATCTGAATACAGGAACCCTTCTCCCGCTACCCTTTCCCTGGGCGTTGTGTAGAGGTATTCCAGTAGATTTTCCCGGCTCCAGCTTTCCTTGTTCCGTATCTCCGCAGGAAGCCCGCTTGTATGAAGCAGCAAGTGCTCCACCGTTATATCCCCATAGGAAAACCGGTCCAGGATCTCTTTCACAGGAGCAGAAAGACTTATGGCTCCGTTTTCCGCCAGCTGGAGAATCCGGGTGGCAGTCCCAATGACCTTTGTCAGCGAAGCGAGATCGTAATACATTCCTGCTTCCACATTCCGGTCACAATAGGGCGCCAATGCCCCCTGATTTCCGATGTACATCAGGCGGTTTCCCCGGTCACTGACAAAGCCCAGGCTGGCTCCCCGTATCACCTGTTCTCCAACCAGCTGTTCCGCCATTTCTTTCAATATTTTTTCATTCTCATCATTCCAGGCTCTTTCCATCTGTATAAACTCCGTTTTTCACAGCCCCAATGGCCTTCCTCACCTGACCGCCGGACTCTGAAAGAGCCTTCTGAGCCTGGTCTTTTTGGCAGCCGCATTCGATCATCACAATGGCAGCGGCCACCTCCTTGTCTGCCTCATATAGCACCTTGAGAGCCAGCTCCTCTTCAGCACCTGTTATTTCCCCGATCATCTTAACAGCCCGTTTCACAAGTTTTTCATTGGTGGGCTGCACATGGACCATGTAGTTCCGATATACTTTCCCAAGCCTTACCATGGCTGCGGTGGATAGCATATTGACCACCATTTTCTGGGCAGTCCCTGCCTTCATTCTGGTGGATCCGTTGATCACCTCCGGTCCCACTACCGGGGCAATGGATATATCCGCGATCTTTGCCATGGCGCTGGCCTGATTGCAGGTGACGGAAATGGTAAAGGCACCTGTTTGTTTGCCGAATTCCAAAGCAGCCATTGTATAGGGAGTTCTTCCGCTGGCAGCAATGCCGATCACACAATCATCGGAGGTAAGTTTTACCCGTTTTAAATCCTCCAATGCCAGTTCTTCTGAATCTTCTGCGCCCTCCACCGCTGTATACATGGCTTCATCTCCGCCTGCAAGAAGACCAAAGGCCCGGGTCGGCGGTACACTGTAAGTAGGAGTCAGTTCCACCGCATCCAGTGTGCCCATCCGACCGGATGATCCTGCACCGCAGTAAATGATCCGCCCGCCTTTTTTAAAACGATCCACAATTGCCTCCACTGCTTCTGCGATCTGGGGAAGCACCTTTTCTATGGCTTCCGCCACTTTTTTGTCTTCATTATTTATTAATGTAACGATTTCCAATGATTCCAGCCTGTCAATGTTCCGGGTGGATTCATTGGTGGATTCCGTTGTAAGCTTTTCTATATTGCACATAAAACTCCTCTATTTTTTTATTTTCAGCCCCTCTACCATTTTTCTGGTTTTGATCAGCTCCACCTCATAATGCTCTAAATTCTCCTGGATCACTCCCATGTACAAAAGATCCGCCATCATGATGGAGGTATGAAGAGAGGTAAACGCACCGATCCGCATGACTTTTTCATTGTCCGGCACATGGAGGCATATATCTGCAATTTCCTGAAGGGGAGAATCTCCCCTGCGGGTGATCGCTATGACCGATGCCCCCTGTTTTCCTGCTGCCCTGCAGGCATACAGAACTTCCTGGGACTGTCCGCTGTAGGAAAATGCGATCACCACATCCCGTTTGTCAATGTAATTAAAAAACTCCACCATCATATTGATATCCTGGTAAAAATTCGCATTGATGTCAGCCCGTTTCAGTTTATGGAACAGATCATAAGCCGGCAGCGAAGAACTTCCGATTCCAACCAAATAAATTCGCCGGGCTTTCTTTACTTTGCTGATTGCTTTTTTTAATGCATCTTTATCCAGCTGATAGAAAAAATCCTGAAATGCCGCATCCACCAGGGCATCCATTTTTCGGCACAGGGTATCTAAATCATCTTCTCTGGAGATAATGGGATCCACCATATCTTCCTTATCATTTTGGGCATCGGTCGCAGCAAGTGCCAGCTTAAAGCCTTCCAGCCCGTCAAAGCCAAGCTTCTGAACATAACGGATCACAGAGGCGGAGGATACCCCGCTTTTTCCTGCAATATCCACTGCCGTCATTCCAAGGCAGTTTTTGGTATCTGACAATACAAAATCCGAGATCTTCTTCTCTGCTTTGCTCATTTCATTGTATTGTTCTCTTATTTTTAACCTGACTGATTCCATTCCGCCTCCTTCTGTATCCGCTTATATTACAGCATATTTAAAATGGACTGGTCCGACTCATTGGGCAGCATCTGAGCCGTCACGCTCACTCCCAAACCTATCATTTCCCGGATATCCTTTTCATCTTCTTCCGTCAGATTCACTGACTTTTTAATGGGTCTGCTTCCTTCTCTTTTTGCCACATTTCCCACGTTAAAGGCCTTGATGGGAACTTCAAAGCGGATCAGTTCCGCCATATCCGTCACGTTTTTGGTGATCAGAAATACCCTCTCCCCTTCATAAGCCTTTTCCGCAAATTTTTCAGCCGCCCGTTTTAAAGACAGGATGGAGAGCTTTACGCCTGCCGGTTTTGCCATCTTAAGGCCTGCAATGATCATCTCATCCTTAACCGCCTCATCGTTGACCACTATGATCCGGCTGGCTCCTACGGTATTGGTCCAAACCATAGCCACCTGACCATGGATCAGCCTTTCATCTACTCTTGCATGCACTATTGCCATGGATTTTCCTCCTTTTCTTGTCCCTATTCTTCCAGTTCACATGCTTCATCTGATGGTTGAAAATACATCATATGCTGTTTTCCCATCTCAAGGGAGGCATCCAGAAGCTCTTTGATATCTGAAATCATTGCTCTGGACATATAGGCATGGAGTACCATAGGAAGGCTGATACCTCCCACCACCTCCATATTTTCATGGACACCGGACATTTTCAGTCTGGAGGCCACATTAAAGGGGGAGCCTCCCGTCAGATCCGCAAGCACTGCCATTGATTCACAGTCCTTCAGCCGCCTGATCGCTGACCTCAGCTTTTCTGCCAGAACTTCCATGGAATCCTCTGGCTTAAAATCAACTGCTTCATAATATTCTGTCTCTCCAGCCAGCAGTTTTAAACCGCTGGTCAAACCGGAGGCATATTCTCCATGACCGGTTACTATGATTCCAATCATACCACTATTTCCTTTCCTGTTTCAACTTCCATTTTTCTAAAACAAACCGGCTGCAAAGGTCAGCATGGACTGCAGGTTGCCAAGTAACATGCCTAAAACAATCAGAATGAAAATCAATTTTGTGGAATCCACCTTCTTCTTTCCCAGAAGCCAGTATGAAAATGCAACGATTCCTAAAGGAAGCAGGGAGGGCATGATTTTATCCAGCATATCCTGTAAGGCAAAGGTCACTTCTCCCATGGTAAACTGTAGATCCGTATTGTATTTGATTACGGAAGGGATCAGCGCCCCTACCACGGTCAAGCCCAGGATGCTGGCAGCCTCTGTTACAGGAGAAATCTTATCCGCAAATCCGGTCGCAAGCTTTCGCCCGGACTGATAGCCAATGCTGGTGAATTGATACCGTATCCATAAAATTCCCCCGCAGGCAATGAGAGGGATAATAAGTCCAACGGGATTCCCCTGCATGGCAATATAAGATGCAATGGAGAACACGATGGCCCGGTAGATGGCAATAAACAGAGTATCGCCAACTCCCGCAAACGGGCCCATAAGTCCGGTTTTTAAACCGGTAATAGCCTCTTCCGCCTCAATTCCCAGTTCTTCCTCCAAAGCCATATCCGCACCGATGATCAGATGAGACATTGCCGGTGTTGTGTTAAAGTAACCCAGGTGCATCTTTAATGCCCGTTTCATCTTCTCCGGCTCCCCGGAGTACAGCCGTTTTAAAACCGGCATGATGACATAGGCATAGCCAAGGCCCTGCATTTTTTCATAATTCCAGCCAAATTGTAAAGTGAACAGATTGCGCAGATATACTTTTCTGATATCGCCTTTTTCCAACTTCCCGTTTCCTGTCTGGTTTTTATCAGCCATCGATTTCTACCTCCTCATCATCCAATGTCTGCACTGCCGCCCGGTCCCTTGCTCCTGTAAGATGAAGTGCTGCCAAAGCCAGGCCGACCAATGCGGCCGCCATAACGGTAAAGGTACCGCCTCCAAAGGCAATCAGCACAAAGCCGAAAATAAAATAGGGATAATATTTTTTAATAGGAAGATAGCGCATCAGGATAGCCATACCCATTGCAGGAAGAATGGCGCCTGCGGTTTTAAGGCCAGTCATGAACCAGGCCGGAATTACAGCGTTTACTCCATTAACCACAGCCTCGCCAAAGCACAGCCCCAACGCAACGGGTATTACCCTTGACAGGACCCAGGGAAGCAGTCCCAGGAGATTTGCCCGTTCCACTCCTTTGTAATCCCCCTTTTCCGCACAGCGGTCTGCGTAATGCTGAAAGAAAGAGTTTGTCATCCTTCCCAAAATATCCATCTGGGTCAGCAATAGTCCGATGGGAATCGCAAGACCGATGCCATATTCAGCTCCCTGTCCCGAAATAATTGCATAAGCGGTCCCCATGATCGCTCCTGATAAATAGTCCGGAACCGTGGCACCCCCATAAGTAGCAACTCCCAATGTCATCAGCTGCAAAGTCGCACCAACCACCAGACCTGTCTGTAAATCTCCCAATAATCCCCCGGTAATCACTGCCGCGAACAACGGGGTATACAATCCGCATTGAATGGAAATCTGATCCACTACAGCAATCACCGTATACAGAATCAATCCAATGACGACCAGCATAGAAACTCCCTGCATGGTTTACCTCCTTTTCCTGCCTCATGCCTTTTCACTTCATAGGCAATATGTATGGTTTTTTATGATATAAGCGCTTATGTTTGTTATTATAGCATGCATGTAACATTTTTACAATATATTAAAATAATAAGTTATAAATGTAATTATATTACATTATTTCATAAAGTATTATGCTGCATGAGAAAATAAAAGGCTTATTCAGTCACCCCATATAAGGCGAATAAAATAAACTGTTTATGGGTCGGCCTGATAAGATGTCTAAAAAAACAAAAGATCAGCCTGACCGACTGATCCCTTATTTTACTTTGTTAACCATCATATTGAAATAAAATGATTTTTTATCGTATATAACCGCTCAAGAATTAAGTTTTTCAAGCCGGCCGGTCTAATAGAAAAAACTCTTTCACCATAGATAGTGAAATAATCCGCAATAAACGCTTCTTCCCCTTTGTTATAAAATCCTCTTATATAATATTTCCCATTTTCATGATGCAGCTCCATTGACGGATAATGCTCTTTATAAAATAGATCCACTCCTTTATCAGAAACACCGACCTCAAAGTCGGTTGCCTCTTTATCCCGAAACATTTTTTTAGATGAAATTAGAAATTCAGAAAGAGGCTTTGCCATATATTTATCGCAGGGTTTCACAAAATGAATTTTATCACAGCGAAACACTTGAGGCTTTTCCGTCTGGAAATTGAACGCCGTTGCATACCACTGCCCGTAGGCTGAGGTAATATCAAAGAATTGGACATCATACTGCTTTTCAACCTCTCCCTTTGTATAGAGGACTTCACACACACTTTCATTAACTGCCATTTGCAGAATATCTTTCAGGCAGTTACATTCATTCCTGTTCTGGTAACTTCCCAAGCTAAAAATCAATTCCATTTTCCGCAGCTTTTTTATCCGCTCCTCTGATATGCACCCTTCGAATTTTTGCTTAAGTTTTTTTACATTCAAATGAAACGGTGTGGATTGGTAGGCATTAAGCGTTTCCATAGAAAAATACAATGCGTGAACTTCATCAATTGTAAAGACAATGGGGGATAATAAACGATTGGGAAGAATCCCATAATATCCGTTTCGCCCGGACTTGGAGTAAATGGGCATGCCGATTTCTTCCAAGGACTGTATATCCCGAAGTGCCGTACTTTTGGAAATGGAATATCTGTCCATGATGCTTTTAAGATTAAAAGATTTTTTATCATTTAAATATATCATCATATCATTTAACCGTTCTGATTTTTTCATGAATTTTTCCTCTTTCTGAGTCAGGCGGATGCATCCAATGACCAAGAGTCACAGCGCCCCCACCCACCACTTAATGCTTTTTGCATTTGAAGTGGGGGATTTACTTAATTCAGTTAAATGGTTTCACTAATTGACACCATTATACATTATACTCCAATCATAACAACAAATAAAGTAAAGACTAACTATTAAAAGTCAAGTCTAAAAAAGAAAGTTTATGAATGAATTGCAGAAATGCATTTCAAGTAAATCAGTACCTTGAAAACCGCATGACAAACAGAGCATCTTTACAGGTGCTCAAAAAGAAAATTATTAAACAGAAAAGTTAAGAGACTTTGTTGTATGCCTGTCCCGATTTTTCTAACCGATAAATGACTCTGACCAGCTTCTTCGCAGCATGAGAAACAGCAACGTTATAATGCTTACCCTCCGCCCTCTTTTTTGCAAGATAGGCGGCAAATACCGGATCCCACTTACAGACAAATTTAGCAGCATTAAAAAGTGCGTAGCGCAGATACCTGGAACCACGCTTTTCCATATGTGAATGAGAAGATTCCAACTGTCCGGATTGGTAGGTAGAGGGAGATAATCCAGCATAGGCAAGAATCTTATCAGGAGAGTCAAAACGGGAAAAATCACCGATTTCAGCTAGAATCATGGCGCCCATCCGGTAACTGATTCCAGGAATCGTAAGAATAGGGGAATGGAGTTCATCCATGATACGTTTTATTTCCTGTTCGATTTCATCAATTTCGGCATCTAATTCACCTATCAGCTTTAGGGTGTGTTTCAGTTCCAGAGATTTTACAGGCATATTCGAACCGATAGAGGCTCTGGCTGTTTCCCTGAACAGGATGGCGTTGTCTCTGCCGTAACGACCCTTAGAGGTTTCGTAAAGCAGATTGGTCAGTCTGGTAAGATGAGCAGAAGCAATCTGAAAAGCACCGGGGAATTCGCTTAGTAAAGCGGAAATGGAAGGCATATGAAGAGTGGGAACCAGCTTTTCCAGTTCAGGAAAAAGAATCGTAACCAGACGGGAAACAGAAGTTTTAAGCTTGGCGCGCTCCCTGACTTTATCAAAACGGTAACGGGTTAGTGACTTTAATTCCTCGTTGTGGTAAGATATGTCTGAGTAGGACTTTAAGTTCACATCAGACATAAGCATTGTAGCAATCGTATGGGAATCAACTTTATCCGTTTTCGTCTTTCTAAGGCTTAGACTTTTTCTGAAAAGACTGGTATGTAACGGATTGATAACAAAGGTGGTCAGACCTTTATCAAGAAGAAAGCCCAAGATGTTATAACTGTAGTGTCCAGTGGCTTCAAGGCCTACTTTTACATTGGTTAAATCATCTGTAGTGGAAGTGATCTTCTGATAGAGGACCTCAAAACCTTCCCGGTTGTTGGGAATGGTAAAGGATTTAAAGAGAATCTTCCCATCTGAGTTGATGATAAAACAATCATGCTTATCCTTGGAAACATCAATCCCTGCGTATATCATAGCGAAACTCCTATTAAATGAATTTGATACTGTTTTAGACCACGGTGGCTCTCTGCGATTGTAACCTTGTTCTAAATAAACCGTCATGCGGTATCTAACTGATTAACAAGTGAACAAAGAGACTGTGGTTAGAGCCTTTACTAAACCATCAAGTGGTAGGAGAAATGAACTAATCCACAGTATCTAAAACAGCATAGCTCATACCTAAGAAAAGGTAAAGAAAAGCTATGACTATATAATACAAGGAGAGTTTTAATCATGAATACAAAACAAGAATTCACCCGATTGATGAACACACAAACTGAAATTGCATTGGCCACTTGTGTTGACGGCCAGCCAAATGTGAGGATTGTAAATTTCTACTTTGACGAAACGGCCAAAGTGATATGCTTTTCCTCTTTTAGGGATAATGAGAAGGTCAGGGAGTTTGAAAGCAGCAACAAGGTATCATTTACAACCATTCCTCACGAGGGCAATGAGCATATCAGGGCGAAAGGCACGGTAAAAAAAAGCAGCCGCACGGTGTTTGATGCAGCAGAACATTTCATCAAGAAAATCCCAGGCTACAAAGATACTATAGAACAGGCCGGTGATTTCTTAGTCCTCTTTGAAATTGCCTTTGATTCAGCTGTTATCACCTTAGATTTTGAAAACACAGAAACATACATGTTAACTGAGTGACCATGACTATAAATATAGAAGCAACAGGCTAAACACTATTTCAACAGCAGATCGGTAATGTGAGTAAACCGCCGGCCAGCACAAACAGATTTTACAGGCAGAATACTCACATCAATCATCACTTACCGGACAGCCTGCCGGAACGAAACGCACCATTAAACGAAAGTATGGCACAGATAAGCAGAATTTAAAGAACAGAGTCGAAAATATGCATATTAATATTCAACTCTGTTCTTTTCCATGCATCCATGATATAATTTGATAAAATAAAATTTAACTGAATCAAATAATTCCCAGTCAGGTTGCGTAGAAGTTCCTCCTGACAAGCAGCGAAGCGGAGGGTCCACCTCATGGTGCGGGGTGTGCCGTGACCCTTGGTCATTGAGAATATCCGCTTGACCTTTCACACAGACAGGAGGATGTGTTATGAGCGAACTTTTGCATTTTAAAACACGAGATGAGTTCCGGATTTGGCTAACCCATAATTGCATGTCGGGTGATGGAGTCTGGCTGCTGTTCGGAAAGACCAAGGAATTAAAGACGCTTAAAGCGGGGGAAGCCCTGGAAGAAGCTCTGTGCTTTGGATGGATTGACGGATTAATGAAACGAGTTGATGATCATTCCTATATGAAATATTTTTCTGCACGAAGAAAAGGCAGCAAGTGGTCAGAAAAGAATAAGTCATTAATAAAAAGTCTGGAAACACGTGGGCTGATGACTGATTTTGGCAGAGAAAAAGTTAAGGAAGCCAAAAGTAATGGGCAATGGGATCATTCAGCCGTACCTTCTGCTGTAACAAGTGAACAAATTGAATCAGTAGCCGGTCTGCTGAAAGAATATGAGCAGGCTTATACAAACTTTCAGGGAATGCCTCCGTCTGTGCAGAAGACTTATGCCAGAGCATACTTTGATGCTAAAACCGATGCCGGACGCATCAAACGCCTTGCATGGATGGTGGATCGTTTAGAAAAGAATTTAAAACCAATGTGATAAAATTTTATAGTTCCATTCCTAATTACAGACGCAGGCAGGCATATCAGCACCTGTGTCTGTTTTGGCATCAATATAGATCTTTTAGCTTGTCAACCCTATGAAAATGGCGCAGCCTTTCCGCTGCGCCATTCTTTCAAAACTTATTCCATACTCTTCTCAGGACTTTCTTTCATGCCACAGCTGATTTTTTCCCAATCTTACAGCTCTTCCCCATTGCTTTCAATGACTTTTTTATACCAGTAGAAGGAATCCTTTTTAGACCTTTTTAAGCTTCCTTTTCCTTCATCATCCTGATCTACATAGATGAAACCGTATCGTTTTGTCATTTCCGATGTACCGCAGCTGATTAAATCGATGCAGCCCCATGTGGTATAACCCATGATATCTACGCCGTCTGTAACTGCCTCCTTCATCTGCTTTATGTGCTCACGAATGTAATCAATCCGGTAATCATCATGAATGCTTCCATCCGCCTCCATCTTGTCCCTGGCTCCCAATCCGTTTTCCACCAGGAAAAGAGGCTTTTTATAACGGTCATACATTTTATTTAAGGTGATTCGAAGTCCGATGGGATCAATGGGCCAGCCCCACTCCGTTAATTTTAAATAAGGATTCTTGATAGGGCTGTCCAGCTTTCCGGCCAGCTCGTTTGCATCCGGCCTGTCCTCCGTAACGTGGGTCATGTAATAGCTGAATGCGATGAAATCCACCGTGTAATCCTTAATGATCTGAAAATCTTCCGGTTCCGTTTTCAGGTTGATGTTCTTTTCTTTAAAATACCGGCACATATATGACGGATATTCCCCTCTTGCCTGCACCTCCGGATAAAAGAGGTTGATCTGATCCGCTTTTAATGCCTGTAACTGGTCCTCCGGCTTGCAGGTCTTTGCATAGGACTCGATCCGGTTGATCATACAGCCGATTTTTGCATTGGGCATGATTTCTTTTCCCACTTTTACTGCCAGGGAACTGGCCACAAACTGATAGTGAGAAGCCTGGTAAGCTGCCTCCTCCAGATGGTCCACTTTGTCAGGAAAGCTTCCTGCCCCGGTGTACAGGCTGTTTAAATTCATATTCATTTCATTGAAGGTGATCCAGTATTTTACATCATCCTTATAGCGCTTAAAGCATGCGGCTGCAAAACGGACAAAACAATCAATCAGTTCCCGGCTCTGCCAGCCGTTATATTTCTCTGACAAAACGATGGGCAGTTCATAATGGGACAATGTAATGAGAGGCTCAATGTTGTACTTTTTCAGCTCCGCGATCACCTTATCATAAAAAGCAAATCCTGCTTCATTTGGCTCTGTTTCCAGCCCTGTTGGGAAAATTCTCACCCAGGAAATGGAGAACCGGAACACCTTAAATCCCATTTCCGCGAACAGCGCGATATCCTCCGCATAACGGTGGTAGAAATCAATTCCCCAGCGCTTGGGAAATTTATATTTTCCCTCATTGGCCCGGTACTCTTCCAGTTCCTTTGAGGTGACATTAAAGGTAAAGTTATTCACTTCTCCCGTTGCATAGGGATCTTTATAAGCAGCATAATCTGATGTGGACATACCTTTGCCGTCTTCCTGATAAGCGCCCTCGATCTGGTTGGCAGCAGTTGCCCCTCCCCATAAAAAGTCTTCCGGAAATCCGTATCTTACTTCCTGTCTCATGATCATTCTCCTTTTCTTACTGTTTTTATTGATAGAAATTATTTACATTTACCGGAATCCTACTGGAATACCATCAAAACCTCACTGATTCCTGCCTGGGCCATGTCCGTGGGCAAGTCCATCACATTCACATATTCATCAGAGTTTGTCACAATGATCGGAGTGATGGGATTTAAATGGTTCTCCTTAATAACATCCAAATCCACCTTCATCAAAGGTTCTCCCTGCTCCACCCACTGGTCTTCTTTTACCAGGATTTCAAAGCCTTTTCCCTGGAGATTCACCGTATCGATCCCGATATGGATCACCACATTGATTCCCCTGTCGGATATCAGGCCGATGGCATGCTTTGTAGGTGCAATCATTTTAACCTGTCCCTGAAAAGGTGCTTTCACTGTCCCCTCTTCGGGTATGATCGCAATTCCTTTTCCAAGAATACCCTCCGCAAACATCTTATCAGGAACCTGGGCAAGTCCCACTGCTTGCCCTGTCATCGGCGCGGCAACGGGTATTTTTACGATATGCCCTTCCTGACCCTGGCTGACCGCTTCAGGCTCTTTCTCTTTCTCCTTTTCCTTTGTCTTTTCCTTTTCTTCCAGAGGAAGTACAATGGTTAGGATAAAGGCTGTAAAAAATGAGGCAAACACACCCACACAGGCCCAGATAAAGTTGTTTAATTCCCCTTCTTTCAAATATGTCGGCAAAGCTGTAATTCCGGGAATGCTGAAAGCAAAAGCCTTAACATGAAAGATACCATAAATGGCTCCTCCCACTGCTCCGCCTGCCAATGCGGCATAAAAGGGCTTTTTATATTTTAAGTTCACACCGTAGATGGCAGGTTCCGTAATGCCGAACAAAGCGGAAAGCGCGCTGGAAAATGCAATGGATTTCATTTTCTTATCTTTTATTTTAAAGGCCGCCCCTAATACGGCGCCGCACTGGCCAATATTGCTCACAATGCTCATAGGCAGCAGTAAAATGTCGTAGCCAACGCCCCCCAGTCCATCAAAGGTAGACGGGAAAAATGCATAGTGCATGCCGGTTATAACAATGACCGACATAAGACCTCCCATGAGAAGACCGGCCACAGGTCCTGCCACTCCAAAGAGGGAAATGAAAAAGGCTGCCACATATTTTCCCACATAACTTCCCAAAGGGGCGATGAAAACAAGAACCACAGGGGCTGTGATCAGAAGAGAAGCCACGGGCGTCACGATCAGTTTTAAAAAGCCCGGCACAAAACGGTCTATAAATTTGTATACAATGCTCAGCAGCAGCACACCCAAAATAATAGGGATCACCGTGGAGTTGTAATCCATTACAGGAATATTCAGAAACAGAAACTTCACCGTACTGATCCCCTGGCCGCTTAAATTCACAAATGCAGGATACATGATGATCCCTGCAAGGGTAGCAGACAAATGTTCATTTACCCCGAATTTCTTCCCTGCTGAAAAAGCTACGAGAAACGGCAGGAAATAATAGGTTGCATTGGAAATCATATCTAAAACAAAATAATTGCTTGACTCCGGATTCAGCATTTTAAGAAAAACCAGAAGCGCCAGAATCCCTTTTATAATACCGGAACCTGTAATGGCCGGCAAAATGGGATTGAAAATCCCCGATATCACGCCGAAGACCACATTAACCGGATTCTCCCTTTTTTTATCCTTCTGCTTTTCTTCTTCCGTATAAGCCACAAGGTCACCCAGCTCTTCCTTTACCCCTTCAAATACCTTTAATACCTCGTTTCCAATGATCACCTGGAACTGATCCCCCTGAAACTGGGCTCCCAAAACTCCGTCTAAGGCCTGTATAGCCTTTACATCTGCCTTTTCTCTGGTTTTTAAATGAAAACGCACCCTGGTAATGCAGTTCCATGCCTGGGTAATATTATCCTTTCCGCCGCAATACCGGATAATCTCCTGAGCTAATTTTAAATGTTCCATACACAAAGTCTCCTTTTCGTTTTATTTTTTTAATAAAATAAACCCTTGTTCGCAGACAATGCCTAATTGAATAGTAACACTCTTGTTTTGACCACTTGTTTTTATTATTTCTTTGTGACACTTGTGATTCTTTCGATGTGAAGCAGTAAATAAATGATTTCATCCTTGGAAACGTCCCACGAATAAGCATCGTGCAGATATTTTGCAATCTTTACGGCGCATTGATAGCTTTTTTTATAGCGCGTCTTTACCGTTTCCAATAAATCTTCGTCGTTTAATCCAATGGTATCCTTCATATGAGTTTTCTGCCGTATGATAAAGTACCGCAGATGCACGATAAACCTGGAGTAATATAAGGAATTTTCGTCTAATATCAGTTGAAAATGATAGTTGACAATATCCAGGATCCTGCTGATTATCTCTGTTATTTTCAGGGTGTCACTCATATCCTGGCTCTCAAATTGCGCATTTACAAAATGAAGGGCAATAAAGGATGCCTCCTGAGGCGGCAATTTTATCTGAAGCCGTTCCTCAATGGATTTCACCCCCTTTACTCCGATTTCATATTCCTTTGGATACAAATGGGGAACCTCCCATTGCAGAGGATTATCCACATTCTGACTTTTCTTTGCCCGCTCCATTGCAAAATACAAATGATCGGCCAGAACAATCAAAATAGAAGCATGAAGTTGTTTCTCCAATACTCTGGAGCCGTATTGGACGATTTCTTCCGTGGCGGATACAATATCCTCCGACAGGTTCTGAATCATAGGGGCCAGACGTTTATTGCTGTCATTGATGAAAAGCTTAGTGACGGAAGATTCTTCAACCATATCCCCTTTCTTCCGGTTGAATCCGATCCCGGTTCCAAATAGCACTACTTCGTTATGATTCTCGTCGTAAGCAAGAACGATGTTATTATTCAGTGATTTAACAAACTCGAACATAGAACACCTCCCTTCTCGTTAAATCTTTTCCTGCAAATCCGTTTCAGGTAACATTCACTAAAAATACGGTAAAAAAAATCACCAAATACTAATATCCCCATTATTCGGATATTTGTATTTGATGATGCCTGATCGAATCAGTAACACTCACTATTAACTTGTTCTCAATATAACATTTATTCGTCATATTGTCAAGACAATGATTTTAAGTTTCAACGAACCTGACAAAAATGTTATCCGGAAAATCATGAGACATGCAAACGTTATTGCAGATTAACGAAATCTTCCCACCAAACAGCCCTCCTGTAAAACATGCCCTTCCATAGCTGCCAGTACATCCCTCTTTCTGGACCTGACTGGCAGGTCCAACAGGCAATCAAGCACATATACATTAAATTGATAGCGGTGGGACCAATTGAAGGGCGGTTTCGGACCCCGATATTTGTTTCTTCCGTATCCGCGTCCCTGCGTTGCCCCGTTCAGTTCTGCAATATGGGCCCCGTGGGGGATGTTCTGGGGGATTATCTCCATGATGGGAATATTCCATATAACCCAGTGGTTATAAGCAGGAATCGGGTGTCCCATATCATCCATTATGACCGCCAGAGACTTAGCATTTTCATCTATGGATGACAGATGCAGCTCCGGCGAAATATCTTCTCCTCGCCCGGTGTATTGAACCGGTATTACAGCTTCATTCTGAAAAGCCGGACTGGTTACTGTCAAATTGTTTTTCATATTATCATCCTTTTCTAAGGGAAGCAGTCAGTGAAGCTACGTTCTATTTTTAACTTATCTCTGTGAAATACGGCAAATTCTGCCGTATTTCACCCTTCCTCATCAAATGCCTCCAGAGCTATCGGCAAGGATTTAACAATTCCATTCCCCACAGCGGGTAATCCTACCAGTATACTGCTAATAATTTCTTCTCTTGTTGCTCCTTTGGATTTTGCCATTTTAACATGGAACGGCAATCCGCTTTCAAGACCTACTGCAGCCATCACTGCAAGATAGGCAAGTTCTTTCGTCTTTTTATCCAGTGCGCTTGCGCCGTCCAGTTTTTGTACCATTTCCATCCATGCCTTTTGTACCTCAGGGGCCTCTTTTGCAAAGACTTGAAACGATGGGCTAACCTGCATCTCATCACCTCCCCTCATGAACCAGTCAAGCGGATATTCGCAATCCGCTTCGCTACTTGCTCACGGCGTCCCCGATAGTGCGGGGGAGGCCCTGACTTACTTGATTCGGTTAAAATATTCCTTCCATGCCGGAAGCTTTTTCATACTGCTTTCGGCCATTTGGACCGCAGCCTTTTTATCTACCCCCTGGGTCTTGATAATAAAGTTGATGGTACCTTCCTTCTTTTCTTCAAACGACTGCATGGAGCCGTCAGGGCGGGCGCAGTGCACACAATAATCCTTCGTAGTGTCACCACAGGCAAATTCAGAAGCCTCATTCATTGGCATACCGCAGGCAATACAAACCTTCATCTTATTTCCTCCTGTTTATTTTTTAATCAGTTCTAAAAAAGTTTCCGTAAGCTCTGAGCCATACCGCTCTAAGAGCGGCGTATCCGGCGAAAACAAATCTTTGTTTAACAAGTAATAATGAATCAATCCCATCCACGTATTAAACAGCAGGTGTACAGGAAGAGCTTTTATCCCATGGCTTTCCCGCTCAAATACCTTGTTAAAGTGGTAGGCAAGGATGGACTGGATATTTGAAAATGTTAATCTTGCCTCCTCAGGCAATAAACTCCTTTCAGCAATAAGCCGGGTATAAAACCTTTCGTGGCGGGCCAAAACATCTAAATGAGCTTTTAACAGCTCCTCAATATTATCTTTTGTTTCTGCTAACCGGTGTATTTCCGCTCCCAAAATATCACCGAAATCCTGTATGAGGCAGCACAGCAATTCATCCAATGACGCAAAATGGACGAATATTGTGCCGTGGGACACACCTGCTTCCTTTGCAATAACAGCCGTTGTGGCTGAAAACCCTTGCTCAGAATAAACCTGACAGGCCGTTTCAATGATCTTTTTCCGGGTATTTTCTTTTTGCAGCTGTCTTTTTGATTTCAATTAATGACCTCCAACTCAATGAGTATACACTCATTATAATTTGTTTTTTGTAACATGTCAAGAGATAATCTCTTTTATTTTTATACTGCTGATCATTATTGAAATTCTGACAGAGGAGAAACAAAACAGGAAAGTCACGGGATCATTATGCAAAAGAAGTGCCGGCCAATCAGATCGTCTGATGATCTGATTGACCGGCACTTAAAAATAATCAAAAACAGGGGATTGAACCTTTCCAGGTTTAATTACCTCTTATTGCATAAGGAATAGAAAAGCATCCAGATTTACAAATCTTCAGGTTCTTAGTCTTTTCTTTTAGCTGTTCGCCGCATTATTTGCCGCCGTCGCGCTTGCGGCGACAGCCGCACACATGGCGACTTCTTGCGCCAATATCAATGATATCGTGCTGTTGATGGCCGCTGTCTCCATGGCACCATTTTGGGCAAAGTCCTTTTGAGCAAGAATCCCCGCATACATCAAACGTTGTTTTTTGCTGATGCTGCTGAAAAATCCGAATCCACTCTGGGCAGACAGCCATGCGTCGATCTCAATCATTTCACGGATAATTTCATCGGCATCACCATCTGTCATAGCGAGAACGCCCAACGTGGGAAGTTCATATTCGGTACCATATTTATGACCTGCAGCTTTCAGCTTATTAAAAAGAATAATCGTTCGTTCACATTTTTCCTCAGCTTGCCCATCACACAGGGCAAGTATATGACTCAGGGACTGAACTGCATTGCCTGAAAAGAAATTTGGTTTCAATATTCTATAGCAGGCTTCAGCATCATGAATCAGATTATCATCAGATTTATCCGATAATGCCATCAATGCACACAGCGCACTGTCTTCTCCTGATGTCAGGAAAGGATGCTCGGATTTCATTCTTTCGTAAAGAATTCTGGTACGGGCAGCAATGCGCTCATACTCATTTTGATTTTCCATCTGAGCAATGATCATTGCTGCCATGGGAAGATAAACCGAACCCCAGAAATCTTTCTTGAGTAACCCATATACCTCCAGACCCTGGTCCAGTGTGCGCTCCGGGCTGCCGCTGACAGCCAGCATTGAAACAATCGGTGATCTTGCTGTGCTGCGAAAGTTGGAAAATACGCCAACCTTCTGCTTTAGAAGTTCCTTGCAGAATTGCAGCGTGCTTTCGTCAGCTCTTTTATCCTTTGCAGTGTAGATTAAGGAGCAGGCCAGATGGATCAGCCCGCCGTCCCAGCCAAATACTGATTTGATGCGTTCCTTGTTTTCGATAAAAAGTTCACAGTGTAAGCGTGTATGTTCGTTCATCGTTTTCTCCTTTTCCGAATGCAGAAGTTTGATCCATGTTCATGCATTCTGTACTTCTTTCGTATCCCACACTCTCATACAGCAGCAGGCTTCCAGCATGAGCTTAAA
This sequence comes from Lacrimispora indolis DSM 755, assembly GCF_000526995.1. NCBI lineage: Bacteria > Bacillati > Bacillota > Clostridia > Lachnospirales > Lachnospiraceae > Lacrimispora > Lacrimispora indolis. The sequence goes on from NZ_AZUI01000001.1 coordinate 154,319, forward strand.
ACTATATTTAAGTTTCCTCGGAGTAATAGCATCACCGGGAGAAGCATCAATTATGCGTGGAAGGTGGCATCTAAATCCATTGCAAAACGGAGATCCAATCCCACCATTGCAGCTACCGGCATACCACCCTTAGGATAAGTTTATCCCCATATTCAGAAAGAGAACTGCGTTCCAGAAAGCGCTTCCTCCTATAATTTCACATCAGATTATCAATGAAGGTTTTCGTCCAAATAATAACAGGAAAAATAGAGTTTGAACTTTTCCAGGCTTATTTACCTCTTATTGCAAAGGGAATAGAAAAATCCAAAATTACAAACCTTCGATCCGGTTCAATCCGTTTCCTCCTTGCGCACTGATAAATCATGTACATTCAGCCAATTAGAAATCATTACAGCTCAATGCCCAGTCCCACACCAACTTCTTTCACATCAACATACTTCATCATTTCAGCTTTTGCCTGGAGCGATACGCAATGGCAGGGATATAAGGTTCCTGCTATTGTATGTTTTAAATATTGGACCGTATTGCTTAAACGGCGATCGTTGTCAAATAAATGGAAACCGCCTAACACACCTGCAACCTTATTGCATTTACATAGTTGTTTTGAATATTCCACTATATTGCAGATCCCACTGTGCGAACAGCCGGTAATAATAAAAATCCCCTCTTTTGTATCACATACCAGGGCGGAATCATCAATAACATAATCATCCGCCACCTTGCCGTCTATAACAGTTTTTCCTATTTTATGACGTTTTTCAAAGCTATTAAAAGCCGGAATTTCACCTAAGAATAAGCAGTGATCCGATATTCTGTATGGCCCGGTTGCCGGAACATACCGGCACATCGCTGATATTTCCTCTTCCGAATAAGGGGAACCGATATGTTCTGCTCCTTCTGATTTCGGCTGAAAGCATAGCGGGTGTGCAGTTAAGGAGACTTTTAACAAATCGATTTCTTCTTTTAAATACATCAGGCCATTGCTATGGTCATTATGGCCATGGGATAAAACAATGTTTGTGACAGAATTTAAGTCTATTCCCATGGCCTTCGCATTTTTAATCAGAACATCAGAATACCCGGTGTCAAATAATATCTTTCTGTCATCGACTTCAATATAATAACTGACGGCAGGTTCACCATAGTAATATTGATCGATATACGTATTATTATCCAATAAAACTTTTATCTTCATCTTCATTTTCACCAATCAAACTTACATTTTCAGTGATTCTATGATATTGTACTCCCTTAGGCGGTTTACAGCTTTCTCTTTCTATCAATTTCGTGGGTATAGTAACCATCTTGCAGATTTCCCGTTCCGTTTCAATTCTCTCCATCATCAGGGAAACCGCGGTCTCTCCCATGAATTCCATGTATAAGCGCACTGTCGTAAGAGGCGGAACCATATATTTTGTTGTGGCCAGATCATTAAATCCTACGATGCTGATGTCCTCCGGGATCTTTAACCCCAGTTCATTGGCTGCCTTATAGCAGCCCACAGCAAGGGAATCATTTGCAACAAAGACAGCCGTTGGGGGCTCTTGAAGAGATAAAAGCTCTTTCAGCAAAACATATCCGTATTTCGGGTTATACTCTCCGATTTTAATGTATTCTTCCCGGAAAAGCCCCAACTCCTTCATATAGCGCTCATAGACTCTTTTTCTCATGTCATCAATGGCATTTCCTAAAGCATCGGTCTCAAAGCCTCCGATAAAAGCAATTTTTTTATGCTCCATACCGCTTAAATAATCCAAAACTTTTTTCGTTGCCCGCTCAAAATTTATGACAACGGAATCGAACTTGGATTCGTCGGGAGAGCTGTCCACAAATACTACAGGCTTGTGAAAGCCTTCAATTTTTTTCAGCATCTGCCTGTTAAAGGTACCTAGACAAATGATGCCATCCACATTCTTTAAGCTTTCCTCCGTATCCTCTGCCGTCACGATCCGGCGCTTCTGGTTCTCAAGAGCGATTTTTTTCTCAATAGCCACCCGGACATACAGATAGTAGGTGTCCACCAGCTCCTCTTCGATGGAATAGCTGTAGTATACGCCAATATTCAGCTTTTTCTTACGTTTTTTCTTTTCCTTTACGATATAATCCAGCTCTTCTGCCGCTTCAAAAACTTTCTGCTTTGTTTCATCAGGAACATTTAATGTTTCATCATAATTTAATACCCGTGAAACCGTTGAAATGGATACTCCCGCTTTTTCTGCAATGTCCTTAATCGTTGCCATTGATATCACCCCTGACTGCTTTTTTTACAATTCCTTTATTTCTTCAATATATCTTTTCATTATTAACTTCGGCTTTGTTTCCGCAATGATAACCGCCGCCAATATTAAAATGCAGCCAGCGACCATTCTTGCCGTTATCTCTTCCTGTACGATCAAAATGGAGAACAGCGTTCCAAATACGGATTCCATGGACAGAATAACGGCTGCTTTTGTTTCAGTAGTATATTTTTGTGCCACTGTCTGGAGAAAAAAAGCTATTGTGGTTGAAAAAACGCCCAGGTAGATAACGCTGACAAGCCCGTTGCCGCTTACAGAAAGGTTTATCCCCTCTGCAGGCAGCATTACAAGAAAAGAAAGTAAAAATGCAACCAGCATTTGTATGGCAGTCAGTATGAGTACATCATATTTCTGGGCAAATTCCCCGGTATAAAATATATGAAAGGCAAAGCAAAAGGCGCAAATTAGAGTCAGGGCATCCCCAAAGGAAAGGCTTAAATTCCCTCTTAAAGAAAGGATGCCAATTCCCGTAATCGCCATGACAGCACCAGCGCAGCTGTAGCCATCCACCCTTTTTTTATTGAGCAGGAGGGCTATAAACGGTACGATCACCACATTGGTTGCCGTTAAAAAGGCATTCTTGGATGGGGTGGTATATTTTAGCCCAAAGGTCTGGGCCGTAAAGGCCGCAAATAATATCACACCAAGAATTGTCCCTGCAATGATTTCCTGTTTTCCAACATTTTTAAATCTTTTACAGGCAATCCCTCCCATTAAGACAGCGCCAATAAAAAAACGGAGGCACAAAATCTGCATAGGTGTCATGGTCTCAAGTGCTATGTTATTGGCTACGAAGCCGCTGCCCCAGATAATTGCCGTGAGCAGCAGCCCCAGGCTGCCAAGGTGCTTTTTCATTCCTTTTCCTCCATATCCGGATATTCTTTTAATAACTGCAGAAAAACACAGGAAGTCCAGGAAAAGGCAGGGTCATCATAACCTTTTCCGCTTACCGGATCATAATTTTCCGCCATCAGTCCAATGGGGGCAAGCCTTACGAATTTTTCAGCAAGCCGCCTTGCAAAACCTTCATAGCCATTTTCCCGCAAAGCATCCAGCATGATATACGTGACCGGCGCCCACACAGGTCCGAGCCAGTATCCCCCTTCCTTATAACAGGGGCTTGTCAGGCTTTCCGTACACAATCCATAAGCAGCCTCAAACCGTTCCTCCAAATCCAGGACCATCCGGTCAAGTATTTCTTTTGGAAGACGGTATCCGATAACCACAGGCAAATATAACAGAAGGCTGTCCCCCTGTGTAACCGGCTGTCCATTAACAACCAGCCGTGCAATGAACTTTCTTCCATTATATAGTCTCTTCATCAAAGTGTCAAAGAGACTGTCCGCAGTTTCTTTTAAATATTTCTGATCTTCCTCTTTGCCAAGCTCTTCTGCCATACCGCTTAAAATGTCCAGCTGGCGGATCAAATAGGCCGTAAGGTCCGGGGATTCTACCGGCACTCCCTGATGAAAAACCGAGGCATTATCCCAGCCGGAATCATTGCCGTGATTGTATTCCGGAAGGGCGCCTACCCGCTTGATGCGCCAGTTCACCCAGTACTCAGCTACCCGTTTAAAGCTTTCATAGGATTCTGCAAGCCTGCCCTTTTCTTCAAAGTAAGGGTTATTCCTTCGCATTTTCTGAAAGGTCCATGCGTGGATTGGCGGTTTACAGCAGCTGTAAGAATAGAACTTATCATTGACATAGTCGGGATAGCAGCCGCTTGCATCCTGTATCCCATAGAATACTTTTAACTGACTGTAAGCCAGTTCCGGCTGTTTATCACTTAATGGCAGGGCGGAAAAGCAATTGTCCCAGCTCCAGATATTGAACATCCAGTTCTTGGAACTGTACATGGAGGGCTCTTTTAAAACGCCTTCCATGCCAATAAAGTTAGCCCAGGAAAGATAAGAGGCAAGAGCCGTTTCTTCCTCATATACTCCCGGAATATGGGGCATGGATGTTTTCCACCTTCCGTACTCTTCCTTCAGACCCTTCCATACCTTATCAAAGGATGGATACTCCTTTTTCTTCCAGACCGTACGGTAATTTTCAAGGACAGCATATCCGCCCTCCTCTTCTGGTGTAAACAGCATACCGGCCCCTTCTGTACCTGTCATTTTCCAGGTTCCCCGGCTTTCTCCCTTTCCCTTTACCACAGTAAAGAGAATCCTTCTTTCCTTGGAATATAAGGTATGTTCCCACTGGTTTGTGCCGTAAGGAACCAGGCTGTCGTATTTTCCTCCCAGGGCTTTTAAATAAACGGGCATGCCCGTAAACTCCATGTGCACCGTATTTTCTTCTCCAAATACCAGGTCAACCCTTTTATTTTCCTCTTCCTTCTGCCTGAATACAAGCAGGGTTTCTGTGGCTTCCACCTCTATGGAAGAGCTTTCCGTACCCGGAAATGAAATTTCATAAATATTGGATACGGCTTCATCTCCCCCGTGAAGATCCCTTAGATACCACCGGCCGCTGCTTTCTTCTTCTGAAATAACAAAGTAGGAACCAAAGCGGCTGAAAGGAATTTTGCTGATATCAAATCTCATAATTTATCTCCTAATGAATCAAGCGGATATGCATGCTTATCCAGTCGCCCCCATGAGGCAGGTCTGATGTGCCAGAAGAATATCCCGTTAAAAATAGACATTCTTACTCCCTTCGATCTCGCCAAACGCCTTTACCGGCGAAAATTCCAGAGAGATTTTAAAGTCCTCCAGGCTTACCCTGTAAGGCTCCAGCTGCTCTTCCCCGCAGCTGTTGCTGCCAAGTCCTGATTGCCTGTAATCCACATTTACAACCAGATCCCCGCACTTTTCAATGCAGCCCGTATGTGCCGCTTTTTCCAAGGCTTCCTTCGTGTAGTCATGGACGTTAATTCCCACAGGAAGAGCTGATTTTATTAACAGGCCTTCCCTGCCGTCTGTCAGGCTGAACCACTTCACCTGTTCCCTGTGCCCATTTTCCTGGGGATAAACGTAATCCGTGTGAAAACTGTCCACAGTTCCCCTGTAAACGCCCATAAAGGCCGCTTTTATGCTGTCGCAGTAATTTTCTCCATATCCTCTGCCATACCAGACAACTTCCGTAAGCTTCGGCGTATGGAAAAGTATCCCGATTCTGGGAAGCATGGCAGGGAATATTTCCCCTTCCTTTCTCACCTTTCCCGTCAGTTCAAGCTCCAATGCTCCGTCACTGTGGAGGCAGTAACGGTATATTAAACCGTATCCCCAGGACTGGTTTAAACAGGAAAAATATTTATAAAAGGTCACTGAAACATATTCTTCTTTTTCTTCTACCTGGACAGATTCCAGCTGCTCACTGGATAAGTGAAGAAAATATTTATTTCTCCAGTCCTCTTTTTTGTACATATCATTATCAATTACAGCCCTGTCAACAGTCAGTTCCGGTCCATGATTCATCAGTTTCCTGCCATGTGCCTTGTAGGAAACCAGATTTCCGTACACCTTGTTAAACACAACCTGCACATTATCATTCTGAATCACAATCTCTGTTTTGCTTAAAACTACGTTAAGGCTGCCTTTCTCCGGATGCTTCCTGCTTTCCGCCGCGAAAACCGGCAGCTGAAACTGTTCCCTTGCCACCAAATGACCGGCTTTTGCGTAGGGAGCCTCCTCTTTTAGTACAAAGAAAAGATTTAAGTAGTAATCCGTATTTGGCAAAGCTTCCACTTTGCCGCAGGAAAGCTTTATTTCCTTCTTTGTTCCCGGCAAAACATTCAAAGCCCCAATCTCTCCCTGAAAAAGGACTTTGTCATCATAGCTTATATTCCACTGCAGTTCCAGATGATCAAGGCTAAGGAAATCATAACAGTTCTCCACCTCGATCAGCTGTTCTTCCCAGCTTATGAGCACTGCCTTTACCGGGGCGATCACCTGCTTGTATTCCTTTAATGCAGGGCTTGGGGTACGGTCAGGGAATAAAAGGCCGTCAATGCAGAAATTTCCGTTAGTCGGCGTATCTCCATAATCTCCGCCGTACTTATAATAAATTTCCCCGTTACCTCTTCTGGTCTCAATGCCATGGTCAAACCATTCCCAGATAAAGCCTCCCTGAAGCCTTTCATATTTCCGGTATGCTTCCTGGTACTCCCAAAGTCCTCCCGGCCCATTTCCCATGGAATGGCCGTACTCGCACATGACGTGGGGCTTATTTCCCCCAAAATTTCCTTCACCTATTTCAATCAGCTTACTAAGCCTTGTGTACATAGTGGAATACACATCCGTCACCTTTGCTTCTGAATCCCCCTCATAATGGATCAGCCTTGAAGGGTCCATTTCCTTTGCAACAGATGCCATTTTCTCAAAATTACAGCCAAAGCTGGATTCATTTCCAAGGGACCACATGATGATGCAGGGGTGGTTGCGGTCTCTTTCGATCATCCGCACCACACGGTCCACATAAGCCATTTCCCAGGAAGGGTCATTGCTGATGCGGTTGTATTCCCCTGAGAGTTCAAAGCCATGGCATTCTAAATCCGCCTCATCTATTACATAAAGTCCGTATTGATCGCAAAGCTCATAAAGATACTCATTGGCAGGATAATGGGAACAGCGGATCCCGTTGATATTGTGCTGTTTCATCAACAACACATCAGAGAGCATATTTTCCTCTGTGACCGTCCTGCCGTTTTTCGGATCATAATCATGCCTGTTTACGCCGTTCAGCAGCACAGGCTTCCCATTTACGGTAAAGGTATTTCCTTTGATTTCGATCTTACGGAAGCCAACGTAAAAAGGTATGGCCTCCTTTAATTCTTCTCTCTCATATCTCATGAGGAGAAAGGTATATCCACAGGGCTTTTCTGCGTTCCATAGTCTGACCCTTTCCACCGGTATATGGATATCTTCTGTTTCCCCCACAGAGGACAGGGAACCTTCCGAAATCATCTTTTCTTCCTCGTCAAGCAATGCCCATCGAAGGGAAGTATCCCTTGCAGGCTTTTCCATAAAAACCTTGGCTTTAAGAATACCATCCTCATATGTTTCATTCAAGTCTGTATGGATATGGCAGTCCCATATACAGGTATGGTCCACATTGATCAGTTCCACATCCCTGTAAATACCGCTTAACCACCACATATCCTGGTCTTCTAAATAGGTGCCGTCGCTCCATTGGTACACTCTTACGGTGATCTGGTTTTCGCCTTCCACAATCACATCCGTCAAATCAAACTCCGCTGACATTCTGCTGGCCTTACCGTAACCCACATACCGTCCGTTTACCCACAGGTCATAGGCGCTGTCAACGCCATGGAATTTAATAATGGTGCGGTTAGAAAGCCATTCCTTTTTCAATGTAAAATTTCTTCTGTAAATTCCTGTGGGATTCTTGGACGGCACGTAAGGAGGGTTGATGGGAAATAAATACAAAACATCGGTATAATGCATCTGCCCGTATCCCTGCATCTGCCAGCAGGAGGGGACCGTTATAGCCCCCCATTCCCTTGTATCAGCCTTTGGCATGTAAAAATCCTCCGGGGAATATTCCGGAGCTTCCAAGTATAAGAAGTCCCAGCTGCCGTTTAAGCTTACGTTGTTCCGCTTTGCTTTGTCCTTTTTTAAAGCAGCCTCACGGGATAGATACCTGTCAAAGGCAGCATGTCCCGGAAGCTTGTTAATATGTGTAACGGTATGGTCTTCCCACCGTTTTTTCTGTCGCTCCATAGTAGTTTCTCCTGTCATTTGATCGCTCCGCTCTTACCTTCCACAATGTATTTCTGAGCGGCTATAAATACTAAGACGGGTGGAATGATCATAATAATCGTAATGCACATCAAAGGTATGATCTGCGTTTCATGCACCCCTTTAAAAGATGCCAGTCCCAATGCCAGGGTGTATTTGCTCCTGTCCTGTAAGAAAATCAGCGGGCCAAGGTAGTCGTTCCAAACCGTCAGGATATTTAAGATCCCGATTAAGATCAGCTGGGGTTTCATCATTGGGATGAAAATTCTGGAATAAATTTCAAAGGCATTGGCGCCGTCGATTCTGGCCGCCTCCTCAAAATCCTTTGGTATTCCCATTAAAAACTGCCTTAATAAAAAAATATAGTAGGCTGACCCAAAAAAGGAAGGGACGATCAGGGTTTTTAAGGAATTAATCCATCCAAAGACCTTAAACTCCATATACATGGGGATCATGGTCACATCCCAGGGGATCATCATGGTTGCCAGAAGGATCATAAACAGCAGATTTTTAAAGCGGAAATCATACCTGGCAAAGCCATAGGCCACCAAAGAGCAGGAAATGATCTGCCCCACGGTCGTCATAACGGTCACCACCAGGGAATTAAATAAATAGCGGGTAAATTCCTGGGACTTCCATGCTGTGACAAAATTTCCTATAAGCCAATGATCCGGCAGGAATTTGGGAGGATAGGCCTGGGCCTCTGCTTCCGTCTTAAAGGCAGTTAAGATCATCCATAAAAGAGGGAACAAGAAGTACAGGGCAACAAGGCCTAAAATGATATACATGATCACTTTGAATTTTTTTGAGGTCTTCATTTCTTCTTCCCCTCCTTTACTTCCGTTTCATAGAACACCCATGCGGAAGAGGATTTAAAAACAATTGATGTTAAAATCAATATTACAATAAACATGACCCACGCATTGGCGCTGGCATACCCCAGCTTATGATGCTTAAAAGCGTTGTTGTATACAAACATGCCATAGAAGTAGGTGGACTTTAAAGGTCCTCCCCCTGTGAGCAGCAGCACCAGGGTCAGCTGCTGCAACGCGGATATTAAAGAGGTTATCACATTAAATAATATGGTGGGCGTTATGATGGGTATGGTGATCTGAAAGAACTGGGCCACATGGCTGGCTCCGTCTAAGGAAGCCGCCTCATATAAATCCATGGATATGTTCTTAATGTCCGTATAAAATATCAGCATCATGGTACCAACGCCCCAGGCACTTGCCATAACGATTGCAAAAAGCGCCCATGCCGGGTCTACAAGCCACTTCGGTCCTTTGATTCCTATGAGGGACAAAAAGTAGTTTAAAATACCGTAATCTCCGTTTAATATCCAGCCCCAGATAATGGAGATAGCGACTCCTGATACCACAGCCGGAATGTAATAAATGGTGCGGAAAACCGTAACTCCTTTGACCGGCTGGGTAATAAGCATGGCAAGAACCAGGGCAGTTATGAGATTTAAAGGTACAAAGATCGCCGCAAATTTCAGTGTGATTGCCAGGGATTTATAAAACTGAGGGTCCTTTGTAAACATTTCAATGTAATTTCCAAAGCCTGTAAAGCTGGGTGTAGAAACGATTGACCAGTTAAAAAAGCTCATGATTAATGACAATACAAGAGGTCCCAGTGTGAAAACCAGAAATCCCACCATCCAGGGCGATATAAATAAATAGGGAGTAGCTTTTCGTAATCTTCCTTTACTTTTCATGTGTTCTCCACCTTTTCCATTCAACGGGCCCTTGTCCTTACTGTCCCGCCACCTCATCCAGCACTGTTTTGGGGTCACCGTATACGGTAGAATTGAAGATGTTCTCAAATGCCGTGCTCAAGGAATCCGATATCTCACTCCAGTTCTTAGTCTTAAAAGAGGTAGGCGTGTATCCTTCGCTTTGCTGTAACATGGAGTAGAAAACACCCTTTACAACGTCATTTTCAAGACTTTCTGACTGTACTACGGATTTTAAAACCGGCAGTTCGTACTGAATACGTGCCCTGTTCAAGTCCTCGCTGGTCCAGTATTTGATGAATTCCCATGCAGCTTCCTTGTTCTTGGAATCCTTTGCCATGGCAAGCCCGGAAGAGCTTAAGATGCTGACGGAAGGGCTTCCTTCTTTAAACATGGGGATTTCCACAACGCCGTAATTCAAGCCTGCATCGTTAAAGGAAGAAATAGGCCAGGAGCCGTTAATGTACATTGCGATCTTGCCTGCCATCATTTCATCCGTGCCGTCCTTATCTGTTGCCACGGCAACGCCTTCCTTCTCCATGTTCTGGAAGGTGCTGAATACCTGAACAGATGGATCACTGTTTACATAATCTTTTAAATTGCCTTGGTCATCGGAAAGCGCTGTGCCGTTACTCCAGAGAAACATTTCAAAATCATAGGGATCGGGAACCCGCTTAAAGCCAAAGCCTGTGATATTTTTTTCTGGATCAGTAAGCTTTCCTGCTGCATCTTCTAGATCTTTAAAGGTCCAGGATTCCGTAGGATAATCCACTCCTGCCGCATCAAAAATATCCTTGTTGTAGTATAAAACATGGGTGGTAAAGCCTACGGGAATTCCATAAACGGTATCTCCCATCTCATTATAGCTCCACAGGGTTTCATAGAAATTATCCTTATAAGCCTGTCCTTCTTTTTCAATATAGGAATCAAGAGGCTCCAGACCTTCATAATAAGCAGGATAATTCCACATGTACATCACATCCGGCGTATCCTTGGAGCCCATGCCTGCTGCGATCTTTGTATCAAAGTCACTGCCATAGGCTTCCAGAGTCACCTTAATATCCTTGTGAGCTTCATTAAACTTGTCCACCAGCTTCTGCTGTTCATCTAAGTCCTTGCTGTTATCCCAGGAAGCAAAACGGATACTTTTTACCCCGTCCGTATTTTGCTTGTCCGATGAACTGCAGCCCATAAGGGAAGCTGCTATTGCGGTTACAAGTGCTGCTGCTGTTAAAACCTTCTTTTTCATAAAAATACCTCCTCCAAATTGTATGTTTTGATATTTGCATTATAATACATCTCTTTAGTAAAAGTCAATTATTTTACTAAGTAAAATATATAGATTTTATTTGTAATTTTCACCTTATCTATGCTTTTAATTATATAATTTCGAAAATATATACATCAAATTCATATATATTTCAATTATAATGTTCAAATTATCTAAATAACTTTCATTCTTATCTCGTTAGTTTTTTTTAGTAAAACTATATATTTTTACTTTTTTTAAATCAATCTCTCTGCCAATGATGACCATGCACTTTACTACGAAGCATGTACAAAGGAAGGTCAGGGCATATGTGGTTCGTGCTTATGACAAAGAAGGAAATACATCTTTCTGTTGTATGGAACAGGATTTCAATGCCATAAGAATTAATAAAACATTTGCATGAAAGTATGGAAATTTATTTCTTGAACCGCAAATATAAAACAGCCTGGCAGATTGCTACCTGCCAGACTGTTTCATATTTATAGTTTTTATATTCCGTTATCCAGGGACTGCTCCTCTCCCTGCCTCCCCTTTTCTCAGGGTACTCCAATATAAATTGTCGTCCGCTTCCCCTCTCCTGGAACAAGCCCGGCTTCCATGTTTCCCATGACAAAGTTTTTTTCATAAGCTTCCCCACAGCTTATGTATCTTTGGAACAATAGTTTCCTTATTCCAATATCATAAACCAATCATAAATTCTTCTCACAAAATTCCCGGACTCCATTCAGCATTTCCTTCTCATCAGGCCCTTCCATAATAAACAAGATCTCATCTCCGCACCTGACTCTCAGGATCATAATGTCCATCAGTTTCTTTGCATTTGCAACCCGGTTTCCTTTATGGAGCGCAATATTACTCTGGTAATGCACTGTTTTCTGGCTGAGCAGAAGCGCATTTCTGACATGAATTCCAACCGGAACCCGAACCTTAAAATTAAAAGCCTCCATTTTGCCCCTTCCCTTCCCAATACCAATTTTAATCAGGCATATACACATTCCACTCCATTGGATTGCAGATAGTCTACAATCAGCTTCATAAAATCCAATGATTTCCGAAATGCAAAGCTTTTGATTCTAATCGGAGAAGATAATATCTGGATATGCTGTGAATCAGTTGAAGAATTTAGAATGAACTCTAAGCTCAAGGATGTCACATGACCGTCCTTCTGCTTTTCATCATTCTGCAGCTCTTCCCATGTAAAAGAAGAACCGCAGGAAATTCTGCAATACCGGATATCAGTCAATGATATGATTTCTGGTTTTCTGTATCCTTTTACCTGCAGCCGGTTATTCACAACACAGACTTTTTTCCGTTTGCCGTCAATCAGAATATAGTTACCAATTCTGTCTGTTATTTCAAAATCATCAAAATCCGATTGTTCACCGTTTCTATTGCACCTTGCTTTTAATTCATTTAAATCCAGGTGCCGGATTGTTTCGGTATAGGTTCTGCTGGCTGCTCTATAACAGTTTTGACAAACAAATCCATCTTTATATTTAAATCTCACCACTCCCAAGCTGTGATTACACACACCGCAGGCTTTCACTTTTACCACCATCTTTACTCATTGATCATTTTCAGTGCGTCATACATCTTCAAGTATTTTTTGTATTTTATTTCATATGCTCCCGCCTGATAAGCCCTGGGCATGAAACAGGCACGGATTTTCACCGGCTGTCCACACACAGCCCCTTTTTCCTTTGGAAGAACCGCATTTCTGGCCATAATTGCCACGCCGTAGGAGGCTCCCTCCCCTCCGTCAAGCTGCTGGATGCTCACATTTAATACATCGGCCAGAATCTGCATCCATATTTTGCTGTAAGATCCGCCGCCGGTCACCTTTAAATGCTCCAGCTCCCCGCAAGTCAGCTGCATTTCCTGTACCAGCTGCTTTATGGCAAAACAAATTCCCTCCATAACCGCTATTGCCAGATCTTCTTTTGTATGATTGGTATCCAATCCTACAAAGGCGCCCCGGACCTCAGGATCAGCATAAATGGTTTTATCCCCCGTCAGATGAGGATAAAACAACAAGCCCCTTTCCCTCTGTGTATCCGGAATTACTGTTTTTGTTAAACGGTCAAAGTCATCCATTCCCAGAATATTTTTCACATACCAGTTATAGCTCCCCCCTGCGGACTGGACAACTCCCTGGACCAGGACATGGATTTCTTTTCCATCCAGTGAAAATAAAATCTGTTTTCCCTTCATCTCCCGATCTACTTTATCCCGGGATAAAACCAATACACCGGAGGTTCCAATAGACAGCACCGGATAACGGTACTGCAGCCCCCCTGTTGCCACTGCTACTGCCGGATTATCTCCCGTGCCGGCGATAATTCTGACACCGGCCGGAAGGCTGAACTTTTTCTGCAGCTCTTTTGTAAGATTCCCGACAATCTCCTGGCTGCCCCTGACAGGCGGATAGGCTGTCTCAGGCAGAGAAAGCAGGCGGCTCATGGTCAAAGACCAGCATGTTCCTTCCGTATCGTACAGGGAAGATGTGGAGGCTTCGCAATAATCCGTGCTGTATTCCCCGGAAAAATAATATACCAGATAATCCGGACCGATCAGGAATTTGTCAAGCTTTTGGAAATTCTCCCCCTCCTGCTCCTTCAGCCACAGCAGATTGGCTGCCGGGCTCCCGGTTGACAGGATTCTTAAAATGGACCGGGTGTCTTCCTTTCCTGCAATGAAATCTTTCATGGAAGATATGCGGTCTTTTGTCCGCATATCATTCCACATAATGGCCGGCCTGATACATTTTCCTTTCTTATCCAGAAATACCGTAGTATGCATCTGGCCTGTAAAACCAATGGCTTTTACCTGCTGCCGGTCCAAAGCCCCAAGCAATTCCTCCAGGCCATCCTCCACAGCATCCACCCATACGCCGGGCCATATTTCCCTCCAGCCGGGACTTGGCTGGGAATACCGGTAATTCCGTTCACACCTCTTTACTGTCCTGCCGGCCTCATCCACAGCAATTAATTTTGCCGAGGATGTACCTATATCAATTCCTAAAAAATAATCCATCATTATTCTCCGAATTTAAGAAGCACTTTGTAGCTTTCTGTTTTTGCCGCAGCCTTCATTGCAGCATCAAAGTCCCTGTAATCGTAAATTCCTTCGATCAGAGGTGTTGGATCCAATAACCCTTTTCCAAGCAATAGGGTGGACTGCTGGTAGGCTTTTATAGTCGGACTGACTGCACCGGTGACGGTGATCTGATAAGAATGGACAGCTCCCATATTTACCTGTACCGGGTCATTGGGGTGAAGGGAACTGAACATCACACAGGTTCCCCCAGGCGCCGTCATTTCAACTGCCTGTTTTGCCACTGCCGGAGATGCGGTCGTATTAAATACGATCCTTGCCCCCCGTCCCTCTGTTATTTTTTTAACTTCCTGTACTGCATCAGCATTTATTGGATCAATCACTGCATGACAGCCCAAGCCAAGAGCCTTATTGCGGCGCTGCTCCAATGGTTCGCTTAAAATCACCCGGGCACCCTTTAAACGTGCCGCCATCACGTGAAGCAGCCCCATGGCGCCCCCTCCTATGACAAGGACATCATCTCCAAACTGAATGTCGGTCCGGTGAATGCTGTTGACCACACAGGCTAAGGGCTCAGTGAACGCCATGGTTTCAAAGGAGACATCCTTTGGATAGATAAATACATCATTTGCCTTGCAGATCACGTATTCAGCAAAACCACCGTATCCTGATAAACCGTCCGGATTCTGGAATGTCTTTGTCTGGGGAAGCCCCTCGCAGATATTCTCCTCCCCGTGTTTGCAGTAATAGCAGATCTTACAATCATCAATGATATAGGTAACTGCCTTCTGGCCCTTGACTATACAACGGCTGTTCACATTGCTTCCGGTTTCCTCTATTATGCCGCAGTATTCATGCCCGCCGATGCGCGGATAGCTGTAATTGCACTCTCCATTAAAATCACGGACATCATTGGTACAGATTCCTGAAGTCACGATCCGTAACAGGACTTCATCCTCTTTTAAAGGCGGAAGCTCTACCTCTTTGATAGCCGATTTTCCTGGTTCTTCCAATACGATTGCTTTCATAATCCCACCTTCTGGTTTTCCAAAATTTATTGTTGCCGGGCAGTCAGGGGGAGCCTGTACTCCACCTGACACAAGCAAGTCCCACCCACCACTTAATGCTTTTTGCATTTGAAGTGGGGGACTTACTTGATTTGGTTAAAATGTTAAGATCCCTGTAAATCCGCAGGCAACACCGACTGCGATGATCAAAAGGATAATTTTAATAGAGGACCAGCGTTTCTTTAACAGTCCGTAAACTCCCATGGTTGCTGCCAAAGGAAGAATATTGGGCATGACCGTATCGAAAAAGTTAGTCTGGAAATTAAACGTTGAGGTGGAGCTTACGATTTCAATTCCGCAGACACAGTGAACATAGTTTACAATCAGACCGCCCATGACCATACAGCCCATGACCGACGCGCCCTTTAAAATCTTATTAAGGGTTCCCTTTTCCAGGAAATCCATAATTGCCTCACTGCCTGCCCGGTACCCGAACATAAAGTTCGCATAGCTGAGTCCATAAGCCGCTCCAACTATAAGAACCGCATAAATAATGGAGCCCCAGACGTTTCCGGAACCGGAACGGGTGATGTCAATGCAGATTGCCAGTAAAATAGGTATGACGACTCCCTGCCAGATGGTATCACCTACCCCTGCTAACGGTCCCATCAAAGAGGTCTTGATGTTGGTGATAAACTCTGCCGGAATGTCCTCTCCCATTGCCTTCTGTTCTTCCATGGCCACAGCCATGCCCAGGATACATGCGCCAAACTCAATATGTACATTGAAAAATTCTGCTTCCCGTTTCATTACTTCCTTCTGCTTTTCCGGGTTATCTTTATAGAAGTATTTGATGATAGGTGCAAACATATGGGCCACGACCTGCCCCATCATTCGTTCATAATTGTAGCAGGTCTGAGGGAATGTTTCCCAGATCAGCCATGCGCGCATCAGCGCTTTACGCGGAATTAAACTCTTTTTCTCTGCCATATCAATCATCCTCCTCCGTTGCTGCTGCCATTTTCCGATCAGTTATCTGAACATATACAATTGCCGTCAACAAGGCAATGATGCCCAGGGTCAAAAGTCCTAATCCGGAATACACTGCCAGAATAAACCCAATGAATAAGAACACTTTTGCCTCTCCCTTAAAAATGTACAATAAGGTGATGCCAATACCAAGAGCAGGCATTAAACCGCCGATAATCTGGAACACCGTCAAAATACTGCCGCTTAAAAGATTCAAAATACCCTGGATATAATTTGCCCCGAAATAAACCGCCAGCGTACACGGAATCACGCAAATCAGGAATGCAAAAATCTGAGGAAACAGTACATTT
The DNA here is from genome assembly GCF_000526995.1 of Lacrimispora indolis DSM 755. NCBI lineage: Bacteria > Bacillati > Bacillota > Clostridia > Lachnospirales > Lachnospiraceae > Lacrimispora > Lacrimispora indolis. Next base: position 170,730 of record NZ_AZUI01000001.1, read on the forward strand.
CCAAGCCAGATTTTATTGTATTGCCCTTTCTCAATAAACCTGTCGACCATATGAACAAAGACCGAGTCAAAGGTCATACGAAGATACCAGACAATGGTTCCAAGAATGCCGATAGGAACTGCTAAAGCAAGAGCTGTCTGCGCATCTAAGCCTCCGGCAATGGCATATGCAGTCCCCAGGATTCCCGCAAGCCCCATATCCGCCGGCATGCTGCCTCCTGCTGACATGAATCCTAAATACACCAGGTTAATCGTTCCTCCCACCACGGCGCCCTGAACCGGATCTCCCAGAATAAATCCCGTTACCATACCGCAGACCAGCGGTCTCTGCAATGACCAAAGGCCTACAAACGGCAGGTTTCCGATTGCCAGCCAGTAAACGATCCCCAATAAAACTGCCTGAAACATTGTGATTGCCATAAAAATTCCCCCTTTTATTTTAGATAGTCATCTGCTTCTATTATCTGCTGCTCAGGAACAAGCTGATAATATACCCTTACGTTTTTTGACCGCATGTCCTTCATGGCTTCCATTTCAGCCGGACTGGCAGATACATTTTTAATAAATGGTATCCTCTCATCCCGCAATCCCATGCCGCCTAGGTTCACTTCCCTGATTAAAACACCCTTGTCAACCAGCCGCTGAAAGGTAATGGGTGACTTGGCAAGTACCATGATGCGTTCCCCTTTTATCTCATCCTCTTTCAGCTTTTCTCCGGCAGAGTCAACGGAGTATACATTTACCTTTACTCCTGCTGGGGCCAGCGCCTTTAACACTCTGCTGTTAAATTTGTCTGCTGCGACTCCGTCATCTGCGATCACGATCCTGTTTACGCTTAAACTGGGCGCCCACACAGAAACCACTTCTCCATGGATCAATCTGTCATCGACCCTTGCCAATACAACATTTCTCATTCTTCCATGTCCTCCTTCTTTAGCAAATCATCTACATCCAGGATGGTTCCCGGCGCCTGTTTCACAAGGCGGCTGCAGATTTCCTGAATCGAAAGACCCCCATTCCTGCTCATGATCGCATCGATCAACAGCGGCATATTGATTCCTGTGATATGGCGGAATTTATAATCTTTCATAAGGGAAACCACTACATTAAATGGACTTCCATGATACAGGTCCGTTAAAAACAGGATGTCATCACCTTCCGTTTCTCGTATCTCTGCCTCTAACCGCTGCGACAGAGCTGCCGGCGTTTCCTCCGGCATCAGGCAATGAGCCGTCAGGTTTTCCTGTTCACCCAAAATCATCTGGACGCTTTCCAACAACCCTTTTGAAAAGTATCCATGAGATACTAAAATTATCTTCATACGCAAACCTCCCTGTGTTTTTATGTACAACTCCAAGTTTAGAAAAAGTATAGCATGATCGTTGAAGGGTCTCACACAACGTTTTTCGTAAAGATCATGCACTTTTGTTATTTCGTCTTAAGCCAAAATTGCGCAATGAATATGGCAATAGGATACATTCACAGAAGCCTCCCCCTTGTTATACTCAAAGAAACAGAAATTATTAAAAAGGAGGAGTTTTTATGAAAATTGCAAACGGATATGATCTTATGGATTACGCGGTACGGCACAAATACCTGCTTCCGTCATTTAACACCACAAATATGGAAATGACTTATGCCATCGCTAAGGGACTTAACAGTGCAGGGTTTCCGGGATACATACAAATTTCTTCCAATAACCTTCGGCTTTCCAGCCCTGAGGCGATTGTGACCCTGACAAAGGATGCTTTAAAGGATTCGGATATGCCCGTTGCACTGCATTTGGATCACGGCAAGACTTATGAAGATGTAAAGAGCTGTGTCAATGCCGGCTTCACTTCTATTATGATCGATGCTTCCCACATGCCTTACGAAGATAACATCAAGGAAACCCGGCGCGCGGTCGAATATTGTCATTTTTACGGAGTCCCGGTGGAGGCAGAGCTTGGCGCTTTACAGGGGAAGGAAGAAGACATTATCAACGAATCCGACTGCAAGACCGATCCGGCTCTGGTAGAAGACTTTGTCACCCGGACCGGCTGTGATCTGCTTGCCGTATCCATCGGAAATGTCCATGGACTGGAAATGACGCCAAACATCGACCTTCCGCTGTTAAAAGAATTATCTGCCTTATGCCCGGTCCCCATGGTTATGCACGGAGGATCCGGCGTAGACTTTGCCGTCATCCGTCAAATGAAGAATTATAAGATGCTGAAAGTCAACTATGGTTCTGATTTAAGGCGGGCTTTTGTCCAGACCTTTGGCAAGGCCTACGAAAGTGATCACCAAATTGCCAGTGTGATCGAGCTCAGTTTAGAAGCCGTTGATCATGTAAGTAAGGCGGTTGAAAGCATTACCACTGTTATTAATCAGTAACAAGCTGCTTTTTTCCATAAAAAACACCTTCCGGCTGTTCCCTTTGCCGGAAGGTGTTTTTTATGGAGTATTACTGAATTTTATCTTTTAACGATTCTTTCACAATGGCCACAAACGTCTCATAGTCCGGCTTCTCCAAAAGCCTGCTTGCAAAGGATTTATCTGCAAATATTCTGGCAATGTAATCCCATAATTGGAACGCCTGAGGATTGTTCTTACCGATACATACCATTACAACCAGATGTACCTGATTCTGCTCCCCATCCCATGTCAAAGGCTCTGTAACAACTGATACGGCAGAAAAGGTATCCGAGGACACCGCATACATTGGATGAGGAACTGCAATGCCTTCTGCAAAATAGGTGCTTCCCCGCTCTTCCCGTTTTATCACCTCTTCATATAAGGCCTCCAATCCGAACTTGGAATTTGCCTGTTCACAGAGATTTTTCAAAATTTCGTCTTTCGTCCTTCCATTATTGACAAAGAAAAGGTCCTTGCTGAAAATTTCCAAAATGCTTTCCACATTTTTAAATCCATCCATGATCAGCTTGATATTCATATAATCGTGGTTGTCCGGAAAGATGTTAATGAACATGGCCATGCCGTTTTCATACATCCTGCCTTTCTCAGTGGTGAGAAACACATCAAAACGGTCCAGCGTATCATCAGTCACCTCAACCTCGTTCATAAATTCCAACTTGGATATATTGCCGGAAAACCATTTTAAAAGCGTCTGTCTCAGCAGTAAGGTCATGCTGTTCTTCAGGGAAGAAATGACCAGCACCTGCTTGATCCCGGTTTTATAGCTCTCCTCCAGAAGGCAGCTGTAAAAGTGCACCGCGATTAAAGAAATTTCTGCTTCCGACATTTTGCTGCCGTACCGTTCCTCCAGTAAAAGAGAAAAATAAATTCCGATGTCATATCCCAAAGGAAAGGTCTGCTTAATATAATCCAGCATATTGCTTTTCAGCTGCATATTATATTTAAGCCGTATGCTTAAGGGCACACAGTGGAGTGCAAGGGCGATCCTGAGATTGATGTTGTCGGTAAAATCAATACCAAAGCGGTTTTTTATTTCCAGAAATGCCTTCCGTATAAATGCATCCATTTCCAGGGTGACCATTGAAGTGCTCTGACAATTGGATTTTCCTTTCAGATACAGGGCAAAATAATTGGTCTCATAATCCGTGACATTGATCAGATAGCGCTTCTTTAAACGCTCAAAAATATCTCTGGCAATCTCTTCTTCCACATCCAGGCTGTCTGTTATATTCAGCTCACTGGGACTGATATAGAATCCTTTTTGAAGCCGTTTTACCATAATGTTCAGAAACAGGATGGCATTCTGGATTTCCGCATCAGCCACGCTGTATTTGTATTTAATCAAAACCTCTGTCAGCAGATTCTTGATGATGGGAATCTGCTTTTCATCTACATAATCAATTCCAAAACCGCCGGGCGTATGAGTGAGAAACACATTTTTCTCCACAATATATCTGCGTTTGTTTATCTCTGATCCGAAAATGAGAATCCTGTTATCATTTTTCAAAAGATCCAGCTCAAACTCTTCCAGGAGTTCCTGGAGTTTTTTCATATCATTATGCAGGGTGGAGGCAGAAATAAAAAATTCATCCGCTACTGTGTTAATGGAAACCGAACGATGCTGGTTTAATAAATATATGCTGATCTGCAAAACCCGGTTGGAAGGATAGGCCAGGGAAACATGGGCCTGCTGCTGGTAAAGGCTGTTTAAAAAAGCGGTAAATTCCTCATGGTTTTCAATATGTAAACATGTACCCTTGGAAACTGCAGAAATGATGCTGGCGGAACCTTCCTTAGCCAGGACTTCCTTTATCACCTTTAAATCCCCCTGAACTGTCCGCAGGCTGACATTCATCTTTTTTGAAAAATAAGCTGCTGTCAGAAATCTGTCCGATTCTTTGCATAACTCCAATAAGATTTCAATCTGTCGCTGGATAATCAACGGTTTCTCCCCTTTCCGTACTCCCATTGTTATCTGAACTGATAAAATGGACATGTTTAAATTTTTCCGTAAACTCATCAGGCAGTTTTTCATCGGACACAACGTATTCCACATCATCAAGCGTGGCAGCCATATGCTGTGAGAATTGCCCGAACCGCTCTTTGATACAAAGAAATACCCGTTTTTGAGCCCGTGCCAGCATAAACTTGCGGACAACCGTTTCTTCCTCATTTACATCCATAATCTGTCCGCCCGGACTAAGTGCCGTACAGGTAAAAAACATCTGATCAACATAAATATTCTCTAGCATCCCCAGAGTGTAGGATCCAGTCGTCACCACATTATCAAAATCTGATACAAGCCCGCCGGCCGCATAGGTCTTAATATGCTTGGAAGCCAGATGGTGAGCCAGCTGCATATTGTTGGTATAAACGGTGGTATTTAAAGACGGATTCAACAAAAAAGCAAAATTCAGAGCAGTAGTGGAACTGTCAATGAATATGGAAGAATCCGGAGTAATAAGTTTTACGGCATTTTTGACAATGGCCATCTTTTCTTTCCGGTTTTCCTGCCTGCGGAAAGAGAAAGGCGCTATCGTTGCCGGCTGGGAAATCAAGGTTACTCCTCCGTAGGAACGCCGCACATATCCCTTGCTCTCTAAATTGGACAGATCCCGCCGTATGCTGGATGGGCTGATAAAAAGCTTCTCCGCCAAATAATCCACAGTGGCATAATTATTCAATTTTAGAATCTCCAATATCTCTTCTTCCCGCTGACTTTTACTCATTTTCTCCCAAGGTTGCTCATTTGTGCTCATTTTTCAATTTTACCGCCATATATTGACCAAAATCATATCTTTTATTATTATAATCTTAACAAAGAAAAAAAGAAAGGGGAATGTGATCATGGATATAAAACATATAATTTTTGATTTGGATGGAACGCTGTGGAATACCACTGAACTATCTGCCATGGCCTATAACCGGGCGCTCCAGAAAGACGGCAGAAGCGCTCTCCACATCACACCGGATGTGATTAAGCAGGAATTTGGCAAAACCATCAGTACCATTGCTGATGAACTGTTTCCTGAGTTTGATAAAGATACCAGAAATGAGCTTATGGATCAATGCGACTGCTTTAATACTGTCTGTCTGGATGAGGCAGACTGTGACATGCTGTATCCCGGAGTCAGAGAAGCCCTTGAACAATTGTCGCAATATTGCCGTCTCTACATTGTCAGCAACTGTCAATCCGGCTATATTGAAATGTTTTTAAAAAAGTATGGCCTGGAACCGTATATCACTGATATAGAGTGTTTTGGCAATAATGGGAAAAACAAGGCGGAAAATATCAGCCTTCTCATGGAACGTAATGGAATACAAAAAGCCGTTTATGTAGGTGATACAGCCGGTGATTACGATTCCGCAACCATGGCAGGCATTCCTTTTATCTTTGCCTCCTATGGATACGGCAATATTAAGCAAAGTGCCCATTCTATCAGCCATATTTCGGAATTGGTGGATTTTGTTGCGCAGTAGCTGCTTCCGGTACAGCGAAAACGGCAAAAACGACGGTTTCAACAACCGTCGTTTGTTATATTTTCTATTATTGGCCCGCAAGAAACCATATGCCAACTAGCGGCCTTTTTTTATGCATGACAGGCAGAAAAAAGCTTTTATAACAGGAGGCGGAAATATCTGCTTTCAGTCAATTTCAGCCTGCGATATCTCAGACTTTTTATATTCTAACAAATCTCCCGGTTGACAGTCCAAAGCTTCGCAAATTCCTTCTAAGGTTGATAATCGGATCGCTTTTACTTTACCATTTTTGAGCAGGGAAAGATTTGCCAATGTTATCCCAACTCTTTCAGATAGTTCTGTTACACTCATTTTTCTTTTTGCCAGCATCACATCAATATTTATTATAATCGCCATGTACTCACCTCAAACCGTAAAATCATTTTCTGACTTTATCTCTAAAGCTTCTTGCAGGAGCCTTTGAAGAACAGCCACAAAGGTTGCAACTACAAGGGGGATTGAAGCAATGGCAAACCCGATAATTACGAGGCCGGGGGCATCTTCGATTTGAGCCTCAGCATATACGACCGGCATACCGGATAAGTATAAAAGGACAGTCATCATTATTCCCGATATTTTCATGTTTTTTAATGATTTTATAGATAACTCAGAAAAAACCTCTCCCTTGTCAATATAGCCGATCAGCCTTATGGCCTGGTATAATGCAACGAGAAAAATTATCATTGTTACGTACATGCATATGAGGAATGGATACTTGAGAAATGCCCATTCCGGCATTATTACCGCCATTTCATTTGCAAACAAAGGGAGCAGAAATACGCAAAAAGCAAGTGCAGCAATTCCGATAAAACCTATCACCATCTTTAGAAAAATTGTTGGAATCCGTTGTTTCATAAAATCACCTCTACTATTTATTGACAATTTGATTATAGCACAATTTTATCGTTTGTCAATAAATAAATATCGAAATTTTACAATTATTTTTTGTAAAACAATCCAGGAAGCAGATATAGCACTCAAATGCAAGATGAGATGCCACTTTGTAATTCGAAAAGCCATCTTTGTAAATGACAATTGAATATTTGTAACCGAAAAGCCACTTTTGTACTCGAAATGCATGCTTTGTAAACCAGAAGACACCTTTGTGACTGAAATGCAGTTTGATTTTTTGCTTTTATTGTTGTATGATAATAAAAATGCGTATGCCTAAGGGAGGTCAATTCCCTCTCGATTTTTTTGTAATCGGAGAATCCACCCCTAATTCCTTAGACAGATTAGACGTTGGCGGCATGCAAATTTATTATTTTTTGAGTAGAACAGGTTTTAGCATGATGTCTCCGGGGGCAACCGGATTACATCCAAGTTTTAGTAAAACCTCTTCTCCATGATAAAAGCTGAAGGTTTCGTAGGGACTACGATTGTTCAGCTTTTTTCTTTTATAAGAATTAATGTGATTCATCATCAAGCTGATATCATCCTGTGTAAGATTGTTAAAGCTTGTTCCTTTGGGAAGGACTCTGCGTATCAGTTCATGATTTACTTCGATCGCACCCTTTTGGTATGGACTTCCAGCATCACAATAAAATACTCTGGTCCTTAAGCCGGAGAAAAGGTCTGGTCCATACTCAATTGCTTTCGGATTTGAGAATTCACTTCCATTGTCGGTCAGAATCACTGGAAACAGCTTTTTAAACAGCTCATGCTCCAGTGTCTGATGCAGGTTATCAAAAATAACGGTTACTGATTTTGAAGTATTCGCATCACGTAAAAAAGCAAGCATAAAGCTGCACTCCACAAAGTGGAGGGTAAGAAGGCATTTGCCTCCTTTTTCTCCGATGACAGAGTCCATTTGTACAAGGTTCGCGTCAGGAGATTTCTCAAGGAACTCACAGAAATTTTTATAATTGCGGTTGATCCGGCAGCCTTTATCAACTTTGAATTCCGGCTTTTTGTATCGCTCTCGGAACTTTACTTTCCTTGGCAAATCAATGTTTCTAATGTCAAACAAACATGCATCAATGTAGTTATAGATTGTCTTTTCACTGCACATCAGTTCATCCTGATGATTGATATAGATCTGGTTGACCGATTGTCCCTGTTCCACGAGAGGCGTAATGATATGATTGAGTCTGCTAATTTCCCCTTCTGAAACACAAAGACCGCTCCTTGAGGCAGAAATCTTCTCATGTGCGTGGATGTGAGCATGCTCTGCATCATAAACAGTTTTCAGAAGAGTGCACTTACCAATGGTTTGGCAACCATTGCAGACATAGGGTGCCCGAAATCTTGCCATACAGATTTCTTCAAGGAAGTCTGTGCAATTCGCATTACAGGACTGGCACAGCTTACAGTAGCTATCTGATTTACGAGTACATTCTTTTCCACAGATTTTTTTCTTCCGGCAATTGAATCTGCTTTTACAGGCATTGAAAGGAAACCCGGGATAACCAGTGGCAATGTGCGAGCTGTATTTACGCACTTCTCTGGAGATGGTAGTTGGATTTTTATCCATGCGGCGTGCGATCTCCATAAATGACAAAGAATCTTTAAGATATTTTTGCAGGCTGAGCCTGTCTTCGTAAGTAAAAATTTAGACATCCAATATCCTCCGTTCTGCCGCCAACTCTTTTAGGATATAGGAATCAAGCAATCTAAGGAAACGGAAAAGACTGGTAATCTCAACATTCAATGAAAGAACATCAATCATTTTTGTAAGCCAGAATGCAACCTTCTGGTATCTATATCTAATTTATAAATTTTATCTCAATCTGGAATCGGAAGGGTTGCATTTCGATTTACAATTGAGCATAGCCATACACTGCACATGATTTGTATAATATTCCAACGTGCGTTTTCTTTCAATCAAGCACGAAAATCCCCCTTCTCCCGGATTCTTTTCCGGTAAGAGGTGGGCGTTTCCCCATAAAAGCGATGGAACAGCTCCGCAAAAGCACGGTGATCCCGAAACCCTGTTTCCCGGGCGATTTCCGCTGTCTTTTTATCAGTGGAAACCAGCAGGGATACTCCGTGTTTCATTCGAACCTTATTTAAATAATCCTTAAAGTTTTCCCCTGAACTCTTTTTAAAGAAACTGCTGAAATAATAGGGGTTCATGTGAACCTCACCCGCCAGCACCTCCAGTGTCAAATTCTCCATGTAATGCTTTTCGATATATTCCCTGGCATGAATGATATCCTTTTTATCTCCCCTTGCCACGGCCTGCCTGATCTCCTCTTTGTATTGGATGAAATACTGCAAAAACTGTTCCGCCAGTTCCCCGTATCCAACGGTCTTTCTTGACAAATCCAGGATTTCTTTAAAATCCAGTTCAGGCCCCTTAATTCCAAGGGTGTCAAACCGTTCTTCCAGAATACGGATGGTGCTGGCATAGTGAAAACAGGCATCCTCCTTTCTCCCATCCGCCGCAATGCTGACCAGCCGTTTGAACTGTTCACAGGCCATCGTAAATCCTTTTTCATCCTGCGCAACCATGGCATCCATCAGCTTCGCTCTGCCTTCCCGGATATCCTCTAAGGACACCTTCTTTTTAAAAACAGGACCTCCCCACCGGAAAACCGGGATGTGAAACTGGCCTGCAAAATAGAAATAGCCCTCCATGGAAAGGCACTTTTCATAAGCCGCCGGAATTTCTCCCATGGAATCCACCGGTTCTCCCACAATGAAAGCCAGTCTGCATTTCATGGCCTGGTCCGCCTCTTCCATGATCTCCCAAAGAAGATCTCCGATCTGGCACTGATCCGGATTTTTTATGACCATTACCATATTCCGGTTTTTGACAAATACAATTCCCTGGTTTCTTTCCATAAGGAAATCCTCCAGAAAGCTGATTGCGGAAAACCGGATCAGCTTCTGCTCCTGAAGGCTTACGGACCTATCACAAACCACCTCCGCTACCACCGGAAGGTATTTGCATTCCTCCACTTCCACCAGCTTGTTGTAGGAAGGAGAGGGAAATTCCATCTGCTCATCCCCTTTTCCTTCCTCTGTCTTAAACAAAAGGGTATCCCTTTTCATGCTGATCAGGCATTTTTCAATGGTGTTTACCAGTTCATCTTTAATAATCGGCTTTAAAAGGTAGTCCACCGCCCCATAGGTAAGCGCATCCTTTGCATACTGAAAATCCTGGAAACCGCTGATAAAAATCACCCTGGTACTGATTCCTAACTGTTTTAACTCTTTTAAAATATCAATTCCGCTTTTTTTCGGCATATGGATATCCAGAAGAGCCATGTCCGGCTGCTCTCTTATAATTCCGTCAAGAGCTGCCTTTCCGTCCTCGTATTCCCCTGTTATTTCTATTCCAAGCCCTTTCCAGTCCACCAGTTTTTTAATCCCCTTTGTGATCACCGGTTCATCATCTGCCAGAATCATTCGAAACATCTTCTTCCTCCCCCTTCTTCCATGGCATAATGATTCTCACCATGGTACCAACCGACGGTGTGCTCGTCACTTCAATCCCATATCCTTCCCCAAATAAATACCGGATGCGGTCATGAACGTTCTTTAATCCGATACTCTGCCAGTTGTGCTCATTTTTGATTCCCGGTTCATTTCCAAGAAGAAGAGTCCGAAGTCTCATAAGAGCGTCTTCATCCATTCCCACTCCATTGTCCATGACCGATATTTCCAGCAGGCCTTCCGAAAGCTCTGCGCTGATCAATACGTTTCCGCTTCCATCCTTTGGTTTGATCCCATGGACAAAGGCATTTTCCACTATGGGCTGAAGAATCAGCTTGGGAACTCCCTGCCCGCCGAGTCCGTTTAATTCCACCACCAGCTTCACCTTTCCCTTGATCCGGCAGTTCAGCAGATAAACATATTTACGGATGATATCCACTTCCTGCTCCAAAGGCACCATATCCTGCATGGGGCCGATCATGTAGCGGATCTGGGTGGACAAAGCCTCGATCATTTCGGAAACCACAGAATCTTCCTGTTCAAGAGCCGTCATCCGGATCACTTCCAGGGTGTTGTATAAAAAGTGAGGATATATCTGGGATTTTAAGGCTGTCATCTCCGCTTCCGCCTGTTTCATATGGGCAACATAAGACTGATTAATGTAATTTTCCAGTTCCTTTGACATCTGGTTGAACCGTTTGGATAAGATCCCGATTTCATCTCCCGAAGTCACGGGAAGCTCTACTTTAAAGTTACCGGTTTCAATCTCCGACATCCGGTCCATCATATGATAGATGGGCTTGGTTAAGCGTCTGGAAAACCAGAGAGAGCCGCACATCAGCGCAGCAAGAGAGATACCAAGAAAAAGATACATCATGTGCTGCATCTGCCTCAGCTTCTGGTATACGGTTCTTGTTTTCATGGTGATGATCACCTGTAAGCCGTAGGAATTATAGTCCGTTTCAATGACAAACTTTTCTTCCGTTTCTTTTAATATCCCCTTTTTCTTTGAAAGATCCGTACCGATTAAGTCTGCATCGCTGCTGTAATAGCAGTTAAAATCCCGGTCACATACAAAAACACTGTCTTCCGGATTCAGATTGATGTTCCGGAACGCTTCCTCAAGCCTTGACACAGACACATCAAGGAACAGGGTTCCCACATAATGGTAATTTCCCACCACCCCTGTTAAGTCAAAGTAGTTTCTGGCAACGGTAAATACCTGTTCATCATGCATGGGGAAATAATCATTTTTATGAGAGGGAATCAGAAGGAACTTCTTGCTGTTTTTATCCAGGCTGCCAAATCCCATCCTCTCGTTAAAAACAGTTTCATCTTTGGGATTTTGAAGGCCTGTTCTGGATTTATGGAAGGGCAGAATATTACCGTCTAAATCCCTGGCAATGAAATGGGTTCCTGTAATAGAATTATCCACTGCCTGGACATTGCTTAAGAATATCCGCATATTATTCCTTCTGATCTCTTCCACCTTTTCAGGCTCAACTCCGATCCCATAAATGATCTGGCGCAGATTGTCAAAGGACATGTAATTAAATTCAAACTGTCCTTCACTGGAATAATTATAATAATAAGGCATTTTGGCGATTCCGTTATAGGTTTCAAACATATCCCCAATGGAATCATTTACATAGCCCGCCGCCTGTTCATAGTTGTTCCGAAGGGATTCTCCGTATTCCCGGAACATCCGGTTCATGATCACGGTGGATAAAATAAGCATGGGAAGCAGGCCAAGCAAAAGGATGACCATGCTGAATTTCTGGTATAAATTTAGCTTTTTATTCCATATCTTCATGTTCCACCTCTTATTCTTACAATGCGCCAAAATCGAAGGCATGGAATTCCACACCTTCGATCCGCCGGATTTTATACCACCAGTTTATCACGGAAAATTTTGTTTTACAATTTATTACACTTTTGCCTTGCAGAAACTCAGCCCTTTGCAGCCCCAGCGGTGATCCCCTTTACAAAATATTTCTGCAGCATGATAAAGATAATCAGCGCAGGTACGATGGAGCAAACCGTTCCTGCAAAAACAATATCCCATCTTGCCGTATACTGCCCCACAAAGGAATACACTTCAACGGTTATGGTTTTCGCCTTGTCAGAAGGAAGTGCCAGATAAGGCATTAAAAAGTCGTTCCAGATCCCCAGCCCGTTTAATACCACCATGGAAGCCGTACATGGCCCGAGGAGCGGAAAAGTGACCTGCCAGAAGGTCTGAAAAGGACTGCAGCCGTCAATCTCGGCAGCTTCTTCGATCTCTAAAGGTACTCCTTTTAAAAAGCTGCAGTACAAAAGACTTCCAAATGCCACGGAACCGGATAAGTAGCAGACAACAGGGCCTGCCAGAGTGCCAAATATACCGAACATTTTCATCTCCTTAAAGAGAGGGAACATATAAAGATGAAAAGGGATCATCATTCCGGCCAGAAAATACATGTAAATCAGCTTTGTCACCCTGGTCTGCCGCCGCTCCATGGCATAGGCCGCCATGGGGACGATGCATACAATCAATACCTCCGAAACCACTGTCAGGATCACACTGTGTTTAATAGCCGTGAGAAAATCAGACTGGGCAAATAAGTCCTGAAAATTTTTCAAATAGAGGGTGGCCGGAAGGGACATGGGGTTTTTTAAGATCTCGCCATTGCTTTTAAATGCAGAGATCAAGGCAAAGAAAACAGGTGCTAAAAAAAGCGCTGCCAAAATCACGGTAACAGCCAGTAAAACATAAGGCGCCGGTTTTTGCTTCTTTCTGCCAGATAAGACACTTGCTTCTCTCACTACAGCTGCACCTCCCTTTTCTTCAGGATGGATTGCTGGATCGCATTTAAAATCAGTATGAGGAATAAAAGAACAATTCCTACTGCGGTTCCAAAGCCCTGCCGTCCTTCGTTAAAGCCTACTTTATAGAGAAGGTATACGATAGTTTCCGTGGTAAAGCCGGGACCTCCGTCTGTCATCACGGAAATCTGGTCAAATACCTTTAAGCCGTTAATAAGGGAAAGGGTAAAATTAATGGTAAATGCTCCCGAAATAAGGGGAAGGGTAATGGCCCGGAACCGCTGCATGGGAGAGGCTCCGTCAATGGCCGCGGCCTCCACAACGTCTGTCGGCACGCTCTGTAAGGACGCAAGATAGATGATCATATAATACCCGGCGCCCTTCCATACCAGTACCACACCTACCATGATCAGTGCCAGACCCGGATTTCCCAGCCAGTCCCTGGTAAACTGCCCCATACCCATCTCCTTTAATATGGTGTTGACTGCGCCGAAATTATAATTGTACATGATCTTCCATATAAAACCGGATACGATGCCGCTGATCAGGACCGGCACATAAAAGGCGCTGCGGAAAAAGTTTTTCCCCCATTTCACATGATCCACGATCAATGCCAGCATAAGTGCCATGGCATTTTCAAGCACCGAGATAAAAGCAGTCAGCAAAATGGTGTTTTTCAGGGCATTTCCAAAACGGGCACTGGTGAATATCTCCTTATAATTAGACAGCCCCACAAAATGAACCACCGGATTCAAGCCATCCCATGAAGTAAAGCTGTAATAGACACTTGCGATGGTCGGTGCAATGATAAACAGGGTAAAGAACAAAAACGCCGGTGCAATAAAGCTCACCGTTACAAAGTCCATCCCGGATTTCTTCTTCCTTATCATCTTTTTCATCTCCTTTCCTGTAGTCACTTCTTTTATAAAGGGCTGTTCCAAAAACTTTGCGTTTTTGAAACAGCCCCATTCTCACTGATTACTTGGCGTCTTTCACAGGATTAAAGCTCTGCATCGCCACCTGCCAGGTTTTATTCAATTCCTCACATGCGGAAGGGATGTCGCGCTGTCCTTGAATCACTTCAATGGTTGTTTTGTACATAAAGTTTCTGAAATCAGGAGGAAGCTCGTTATCTCCGATGCGTCCGTTCCACATCACGCTTAAATCATCTGCCGAATTGGTCGCGTCAATGACTTCCATCATAACAGGCGCCGCATCAAGCTCGGGGATTGCCTTTGTGGAGGGAATGGCATTCAGCTTATCACAGTAAACCTTGTAATTTTCCGGCTGGTAAAAGAAACGGATAAATTCTTCTGCCGCAGCCTTTTTATTAGGATCCTTAGCCGATTCCGCAGAAATCGCAAGTCCTCCTGCTCCGCCTCCGCCTACCAGACGGGTTTTTCCGTCGGGGCTGGGAACCGGGAACCAGCCGGTTTCAAAATCAGGATCAGCAGCCGTGATCTGGGAAAACATATGGGTGCCGGAATACATCATGGCAGACATATTGCTCACCAGAAATGTGGTGATCTGCGCATCAGGAGTTGACACCCATCCGTCCTGTGCGTACTGGAATATCTTCTGGAGTTCTTCAAAGGTTGCCCCAATGGCTGGATCTGAAAAATTCTTTGTACCTTCATAGCAGTGTTTGATGAAGTCCTGATCCTGGCTTAATACCTGATCATTATACGCTTTATAGAACCAGAAGCCTATGTGCCAGATGTCCTGGCCGCCGATCACCAGGGGAGACATATCCCCTTTGTCTTTGATCCTCTGGCAAAGCTCCAGAAATTCATCATATGTTTTCGGCTCCGCAAATCCGTTTTCATCAAAATACTTTTTGTTATAAATAATTCCCTGAGTATTTTCTCCTGCAAGGGGAGCCGTATAGGTTTTACCGTCAAAAGTTACCGTACTCTTAAACAGAGACACAATCGTCTCCGGGAGAGGTTCCAGCATTCCTGCACGCACATACACCGGAGTATCCCTCATTTCCATAACATCCGGAAATTCTCCCACACTTTCCTTTGTCTTTAAAAACTCACTGTAAGCCCCGCCGTTTCCTGGCTGAATTTTCACGGTAATATCCGGATAAGCTTTATTAAACCGGTTTACCGTTTCATTCATGGATGCCTTGGCTCCCTCGTCTCCGTCTGCGAAAATGAACGTCAGCTCTGTCGGCGCCGTAACGATGGAAGCCTTCTGGTCTGCCTCTGAAGATGCTGCCTCTGTTTTTACTTCGCCCTGGGGTGCCGCAGTATCTGCCCCAGCGGTACCGGAAGCAGAATTCCCGCTGCACCCGGCCAGCATGGTCCCCGCCATACAGGCACATAATATGGATGCAATTATTTGTTTCCTCATAGCTTTCTCCTCCTTGTTTTCCGTTCCTGTTTCTTACTCCCTTACTATATCAGGAACGGAATGGATGGAAAACATGATTTTTTAAGATGTTAGTACGGTTTTTATAGATGATTGCAGGTTTTATATTCAAACCAGTCAAAATCAGCATATTTTCGGAATCCGGTTAAGTCCTGGCAGCAGATCCCTGCCATAGCGCCGGTAAACCAGCCTTCCCGGCATGCTTCATCAGAAAGAATGGAAACATCTAAAACAGGGCCAATGGCCGTCCACTGCTCCTCTCCATATCCCCAATAAAACTGCAGTCTTTCCTTGTGGACCTCTGCCTTTAAAAATATCTCCCTGTCTTTTTCAATGGGCATGAATCCCACCGGGTATTGGTATTTTTTATTCTCAGCCGTCAGAATGCTGATGCATTTCCCCAGATCTTCATCAAAGGTCACATGGAGATAAAAATAATTCTGGTCATCATACAGAAGAATGAGCCCTGCCATCTGCTTAAATACCTGGGGTTCAAATTCCATTGATGCTGATACCTGGAAATTAAACTCTGTAAATCGTCTGGCTATCAAGGTCTGGTGATAACGGGAAGCCAGTCCCTCCCTGCCATACATGCGCAGATACCCGGGACGCTCTGTCAGGGAAATGTGGGTCTCATCCATGGGGACTCTCAAAGACTGATATTCCAGGTTAAGGACCGGGCTGTCAAATTCATCCCGTACCAGAGGTTTTATCCAGGTCCAGGAAGGGGGGGCGCCGATATCAAATTCAATATCCGGCAGCGTGGTGTTGTTTGCCAGGCGAAGCCATCCGTCAGCCGTCCATTCCATCCTCTGTATGGCAGTCTCCCTGCCCAGAGGATATCTGCGGCTTCCGGGAAACTTAGGCGCGTCCGGTGCATTCCTCCGTTCCAGCGCCCGCCCGCATAAATGGACCGCGTACCATTCCCCCTGCTCTGTCTCTACCAGATCACAATGACCGGATTTCTGAAGAAGGAAATCAGGATCATGGCGGGCAGTGAGAATGGAACAGGCCTCATCTTCAGAAGAACGGCTGCCGTAAGGAGGCTGGTACATCTCATAAGGCCCCCAAACAGACCGGGACCTTTGTATGGTCTGGCCATGTCCTTCGCCTGTGCCGGTATCTGCGCTAAAGAGATAATACCACCCGGCCCGTTTCAATATGTGGGGGCCTTCCAGAAATATTTTTTCCGCCTGATATATATCCCTTATCTCACCTGTTATCTTCTTTTCTGCCGGATCATATTCCTGCAAAACCAGCCTGCCTTTATATTTAGGGGGAATCCGGTGATCCGTTACCATACTCACGATATATTTTTTTCCGTCATCGTCATGAAACAGGGATGGGTCAAATCCGAAATTATTAAGAGGTACAGGATCGGACCATGGCCCGGAAATATCCTCTGCAGTCACCAGATAATTGGCGGTATCGTACATGTTACAGTAAAAGGCCGTGACAACGGTATAAACCAGATAAAAGGTCCCTTTGTCATAAGTCAGGCAGGGCGCCCAGATTCCCTGGGAAGGCCCTACTCCCCTTAAATCCAGCCTGGAAGGATCGTTTAGGGGATAAGGCATCAGCTCCCAGTGAATCAGATCCTTGGAATGATGGAGGCGTACTCCGGGCCACCATTCAAAGGTGGAAGTGGCAATATAATAATCATCCTCCACCCGGATCATCGACGGATCCGGGTGAAAACCTCTAAGTATGGGATTATTCACTTTCATAGGAACCTTCTTTCTCAGCTGCTTGTGATGGGAATGCCTTCTGCGGACTCATACCGGGAGCTGCCGCCGCCATGCCGTTCCCATGAGATCTTGCCGTTCTCATCTCTTATTATTACAATCTTATCATCACTGTTTTCATCTGAAAAGGTCTGGAAATCTCCTTCATACAAAGGAAATGATGATCTTCCCTTTCCATAAGAACGGACATGGATTTTAAATACCGTATCCTCTCTGACGCACTCCACTGGCTGGGCATAAGGAATCAGAGCCCCGTCCTTTACGTAAACCGGTATCTGGTCATAATCAGCATGAACCTGGTACTCCTGCCCGCCTTTTATCATTTCCCCGGTAAAGAAATCATGCCATATTCCATCCGGAAGCCAGACCTTCCGAATGGTTCCGTCTTTTATGGTAAGAGGGCATATCATAAGACTTTCTCCAAACAGATACTGGTCGTCAAGGACTGCTGCCCGGGAATCTTCCGGAAAATCCAAAACCACCGCTCTGACAGGAGGAATCCCTTCCCTGTGATAGGTCATAAATGCACTGTAAAGGTAAGGGAGCAGGCTCATGCGCAGGTTTAAATAGCCTCTGCAAACCTCCGTATAATACTCCCAGCGGTCCATTTTTTCCCCATTTAAATTCTTTTCCACGTCAACCTGATTCCAGAGAGGGCTTGGAATCCTCCAGCAGTTAAGAAGGGCCTGGGCTGAGAATACTACAGTTTCCACTCTTCGCAAAAGGTCCTCCGGATTCTCACAGCTTCGCACCTCAGGGGACCAGAGCATCCCGCAAAATCCAGAGGTCACCATTCCTCTGATAAAATCCCTGTGATCGTAAAGATCAGAGTACAGGACAAAAGGAAGGGGGGCACTTAAGGCTCCTGAGGATCTTGTCTGGGAAAGGGTCCGCAGATTCTTTTTTTGAAATAGTTCAAGAATCATGGTCTGATAGAGAAAACCGATCCCATTGTGCATCTGCTCTCCGTCCATGCCTGACGGAAACCGGGAGGAATCCGGGAATGACCAGTTGGACGGGTTATAATCCGAATTATCGCATTCATCAAGCTTAAAACCAAGGATCCCCTTATCCACCAGCTCCCGCTCATGGTAGCCGCCGAATATTTCACGGGCCTCCTTCATGGCAAAGTCCGGAACAAGGCCATTCCACACCTCGTAATCGCCGCTGAATGGCAGAAGCTTTTCATAAATTTCCGATGCCGGATATACAAAAGCATGTTCCCAGCAATTTGGCTTATAGCCCAGATCCGCCAGCTGACTGATCATCCGGTCAGGCTCAGGAAACAGGGATGACCATGCATAGGTGCAGGAATAGCTGTGTGACTGCCAGCCTGGTTCAAGTCCCAGCACATCTACAGGGATCCCGTCTTTCCGCAGCCCGCCTGCTATGTCAAGGATTTTTTCCTGGTTGCTTCCCCCATAGGCCCGGTACCACACCCCAAGCCCCCACATGGGCGGAAGGCATCCCCCTCCGGAAAATAAATTGTAGCGCTGTACCACTTCTAACAGCTCTCCGGCAAAAAGGTACAGGGTAATGCCTTTTACATGGGGAATGTCAATTATGATTGCACGCTTCTCTTTTGCCCGTTTCAATGCATACAGGGCTGATTCCGAAAATTCCTCGTGCTTTTCGTTCACCTCTGCTTTACCGGCTGATGCTCCCTTTGGGGAATTGGTCCCCATATAAAAATCCCCATAGCGGAACGTGTCGGCAAACAGGCCGTACCCGGCAGTGGAAACATAAAAAGGCGCCGGTGCATGGCTTTCTCCCGTATCTCCCGGCGGATCGGAATTCACCCTGATCCTTCTTTTTCTTCCTCCATGGTTCATGCTCTTTAACTGCAGGCCAAAACCATAAATATCCTCATCAGTTTCCATGGGAAGTGTCACCGTGATTCCCCGGACGGTCACTTCAAACCGGATCTCCCTGCAGATATCCGGTGCTTTTCTCCGTACAGGGAGGCTGTGAATTGCCTCCGTTTTCATAGGTACCATCTGAAAGGATACCGGTGTCTTTTCTTCCGGTTCTCCCAATACCAATTTCCAGATTCCATTTACAATCTGCTCCATATCTGTTTTATGGCTGAGTGTAAACCAGCTGCAGCCATATTCTCCTTTCTGTTCTCCAGGCAGACATTCCCAGTCCGCTTTGCTGCCTGATTCAGTTAAAATTTTAGTTCCGGCTTCCCACCTATGTAAAAAGGCGGTATAATAAGGCTATCTCATGAAAAGGAGCCAGCAGATGATTTCAATCCTGAACTGCGGTTATGAATCAAGACATCAGAAACCCTTTCACATGCTTCGCCCGGAAGGCTCTCCCGACTATACCCTTCTTGTGGTCAAATCCGAAGCCTTTTTTGAATGCGGCCATATTTACAGGAATCTCCCTGCCAATACGGTGATTCTTTATGACAAATATGCTTATGTTCATTACGGCTGCCACACGCCGGATTATAATGATGACTGGATCCACTTTGATCTGGCTGAAGAGGATCTTCCCTTTCTTATGGATTTAAAAATCCCCTTTCAAACCCCGGTAACCTTATCTGATGCAGGGCAGCTTTCCGAATACAGCAGGCTGATTGTAATGGAAAAGCATTCCTCTCACCCTTACCGGGCACAGATCCTGGATTCCCTTATGAGGACTCTCCTTTTCACCCTTTCTTCCCAGATCCATGAAAAACCGGACAAAGCGGCTTCCCATAAATACTACGGGATCATGAACAGCCTTCGGGTATCCATTTTAAATGCCCCTCACAGGAAATGGACCATTGAAACCATGTCCCAGTCAGTTCATATGAGCCCCTCTTACTTTCAGCATCTTTATAAGGAGCTTTTCGGGACCTCCTGCATGCAGGATGTAATATCTGCCCGTTTAAAAAATGCCTGTTTCTATCTGCGGACCACGGAAATGTCCATTCAGTCCCTGGCAGGTTTTTGCGGATATGAAAGTGAATTTCACTTTATGCGGCAGTTTAAGAAATATAAAAACATGACTCCCAGCCAGTACCGCTCCCACTACAGGAACGTATCACCATAGGAAAAAATCCTGGCCTTTCAGCTTAAACAACCCTTCCATGAAAAAGTAATCTCCGTATATAATGGGAAATTCATGTTCCTGGCTGTGGTAGGAACCGGTTCCTTTCTGGAGAATGGAATCATTTTCTTTGGTGAAATCACAGTGATGTTCATACAAAGCCCTTAACAGCCTTTCTGCCGCCTTAAGATACATCTCCTGTTCCAGCTCTCCGGCTTGTCTGCCTATTTCGATCAGACCGCAGGCTGCAATTGCCGCCGCTGTGTCGTCACACCATGCAGGCTTCTTTGGCTGGCGAAAGTCCACCGGGATGATGCCGTCTTCCGGGATGGCTGCCATAAAGTAATGGGCAATCTTTTTTGCAGTATCAAGGTATTCCTGTTTCCCTGTATGACAAAAGCTCATAAGAAATCCGTAAAGTCCCCATGCCTGGCCTCTTGTCCAGGAAGATCCTGTCTCATAGCCCTGTCCTCCGTAATCCCTTACCCGTTCTCCTGTCAAAGGATCAAACTCCACAATATGGCATACCGAGCCGTCTCCCCTCACAAAATGCTCCATAACCGTGTCCGCATGGAGCATGGCAATCTGTTTGAACCTGGGATCTTTTGTTTCTTCACTTGCCCAGTAAAGCAGGGGAATATTAAAAAGACAGTCAATAATCGCCCAGCCTCTTGTATCATCACTGCTTCCCGGTATATCATTCCAGGCCCGTATAAAACGGCCGGCAGGATTAAACCGCCCTGCCAGCAGATTTGCAGCATGAAGCCCTCTTTTTCTGGATTCCTGATTCCCGGTGAGGCGGTAATCTGCCACAGCCGTAGGAAGGTACATAAAGCCCACATCATGATGAAGCCCGTAATAATCCTCAAAACACTGATCCAGCTTTTCCTCTGAAATCCGGGCAATCTCCATATATCGTTCCTCACCTGTCTTATGGTACATCTGCCACATCATTCCGCCCCAAAAACCATTGCACCACCAGTTGATCCCATCATCACCGGCGAATTCACTGCCTTTACTCCTATCGTCATGAACACCGTTTACTGTGGTATAGGGGATTTTATTTTTTGACTTTTCACTGACCCACTCCATCTTTTCCATGACCTGTAAAACAGCCTGGCCGATCCATGGACTTTCCTGTTCTTTACGCATAAGCTTTCTTTCCTTCCCATTTCAGAATATGATATATTTTTGTGCCAATATTGTATAATCCGTTCTCTTTATACCCTAAAGTAATGTGACTTTACAATGTACGTTTCAGTTTAATACTGACCTTTTCTGCTTTTTTATAGCCAGCTCTCATTCAGGCTCAATCAGGCTTCCATGCCGGAAGAAAGGAGTCCGTCAAATCCATAAAAAAAGCAGCAGTCTTTAGAAAATTTCTTTCAAGACCACCGCTCCAGGTTGACACTTCTATATATATATTACTAAAAACATAACTCTGCTGTTTTATGGCATTTCCTTACAAGTTCTCAAATGGTTCCAGTACTATATTAATCTTTGCCATCATTTCATCATCAATATCCCAGGCCGTACATTGAATATTCTGCTCCAGCTGCTCTACCGTAGAAGCTCCTCCAATAATGGAAGTAACCTCCTCTTTCTGTCTCAGCCAGTTCAGTGCAACCTCATTCATTGGTCTTCCATATTCCTCTGCAATCTTCTTGATCTGTTCTGCACCATCAAAATACTGCCGGAACGCCGGCCCCGCCAGCTTGGGATTTGCATTTCTGATATCATTTTCAGAGAAATTTGACCCTGAATGAAATTTCCCGGCCAGCAGACCCTGGAACAATGGGCTGTAGGGCAAAAATGCCTGACCATACTTTCTTACATTGGGCAGTACTTCTTTTTCCGTCTTATATTCCAAAGGAATGCTGTGATAACTGTCTGTATTCCGTTCCAGCATATTGTAAAGGCTCTGCTGGCAATGTACCTCTGTGTATTCCATCATTTTCTCTACATCTGCCTGTGAAAAATTACTCAAACCTACATAACGGATTTTTCCGGCCCTTTTCATTTCTTCCAGGGCTTCCGCCGTCTCCTCCAATGGCACATTGGGATCAGGCCAATGCATCTGATAGATATCCACATGGTCAGTCTGAAGCCTGGTCAATGTCTCATCAATCTCTTTCAGCAGGCTTGCTTTTGAGAGATTATTTGTTGTCTCATGCTTCTCATTCCATAGCAGGCCGCCTTTGGAAGCAATCAGCACCTTATCTCTGTAACCGCCTTCCTTAAGTGCTGCTCCCAGAACCATTTCCGAATGCCCCCAGCCATAAACCGGGGCCACATCGAAGAAATTTACACCCATCTCAATTGCCGCATGAATAATCCGTGATGATTTCCTGTCATCCATGGAATCCCAATCGCCTCCAAAATTCCAGCACCCAATTCCAATTACTGAAATTTTTTCCGCAATTTTTCCAACCTTCTTATATATCATAGCCTTTCCCTCCATCTATCAGCTTTTCCGCATTTTATCGATCACCACTGCAATTGCAATTAACGAGCCTATTATAATTTCCATGATAAACGAATTGATCCCAAGCAATGTTCCGCCCTGACGCAGCGTCGCCATAATCATGGCGCCAAGCACGGTACCAATTACGGAACCTTCTCCGCCATCCAAACTCGCACCGCCCACAACAGAAGCAGCGATTGCATCAAGCTCATATCCAACACCGGAAGTCGGCACCCCATTGCCAAGGCGGGCCGCCATCAGAATGCCTGCAATTCCGCATACAATCGCAGAGAATATATACACTCCATATACCGTTGAGGAAATATTGATTCCGCTTAATCTTGCAGATTCTTTATTACTTCCATAAGCATAGATATTTCTTCCAAACACAGTTCTTCCTGTGATGAATATACCAAGGGTAATAATTGCCAGCCAGGTCAGAAACATATTGGGAATTCCCAATACAGAGCCTGATGCAAATGCCGTAAAGCCCCGGGGAAGGTTGGATATGGTTTTGGCCCCTGTCATCAACAGGATCACATTTCTGACAACCGTCATGGATGCCATGGTGGCAATAAACGGCGGAACTTTTGCATTATGTACCAGGACTCCGTTAAACAATCCAACTAATATACTTGCTCCTATGGCTATCAGGATTGAGACAAGGACCGGGATTCCATTTACCATGCACATGGAAACTACAATTCCTGATAAACCCACGACTGAGCCAACAGACAAGTCAATACCTGAGGACGTAATAACAAAGGTCATTCCGATTGCTATGATCCCATAGATGGAAGCCTGCTTTAACAGCTTCATCAGTGTATCTACTTTTAAAAATACCGGTGATTTCATACCAAAGAACAAAAACAGTGCAACTAAAATTCCCACCAACAGCAGCTCCGTCTGAAAACGGGACAGGAACAGATTTTGTTTTTTCTTTTCCGCCATAGTCTTTATGACTCCTTTCCTTTCATACCAGAAGCATACCGCATGATGTTTTCATCGGTAAACTCTTCACGGGAAATAATTCCCATCTGACGTCCTTCATACATCACCATCATCCTGTTTGCAAGCCCCATTACCTCCGGAAGATAGGAGGATATAATGATTATGGTCTTGCCTTCCTTAATCAGTGATTCGAATACTTTATAGATTTCAAGCTTTGCCCCTACATCAACTCCCACTGTGGGCTCATCAAAGATAAATAACTCACTGTCCTGTGCCAGCCATTTCGATATAACCACCTTCTGCTGATTGCCCCCGGACAGATTCTTAACCCGCTGATAAACCGTAGGTGTCTTTGTTCTGAGTTTATCCGCATACTGCTGGGCAATTCGTTCGCCCTTGCCTTTATTCATGATTCCCAGACGGGTGATTTGATGCACTGCGACCATATTGGTGTTGTCTGCCACCGACATGCCCAGCGCCAGGCCCTGAGCCCTCCTGTCTTCCGGGAGCAGTGCGATTCCGGCCCGAATCCCCTGAACCGGTCTGGTAAAATCTGCCGGCTTTCCCATAAAGGTCACTTTTCCCGAATCTTTGGCATCGGCTCCAAAAATCGCTCTCACAATTTCTGTCCGCCCTGAACCCACCAATCCAAACATGCCAAAGATCTCGCCGCGCTTCACTTCAAAGCTGATATTTTGAAAGGCTGTTCCCCTTGAAATATTTTCTACCTTAAGGATGGTTTCACCCGGTTGTACGTGCTCAATCTGATACATATCATTTACGTTTCTTCCCACCATCATTGATATGAGGCGGTCTTCATCCGTATTTTCCATGTCAACGGTTCCCACAAAGCATCCATCCTTTAAAACAGTTGCCCTGTCACAGATACTGAATATTTCTTCCATACGGTGTGAGATATACAAAACCCCTACGCCATCCTGTTTCAGCTTCTCAATGATTCGGAACAGCTGTTTTGTCTCATCCGCGGTCAGCAATGCCGTCGGTTCATCAAAGATAACCGCCTTTGCCTTCTGATGCATGGTCTTTCCAATTGCAACCATCTCCTGCTGTGCCACTGACAGCGTTCTGATAATTGCTTTTGGGTCTGCATGCACTTCAATAGAGTCCAGTGTTTCTTTTGTTTCTCTATACATGCGGGTATAATCTACGGTACCGAATTTCGTTCTGGGCAGCTGCCCCATAAAGAAGTTCTCAGCTACAGAAAGATGCTGTGCCAGATTCACATCCTGATACACCGCTCCCAAGCCCAATGACTGTGCATGAAAAGGGGACTTGATATCTTTTTTCTCACCGTTTATATAGATTTCTCCCTCTGTCTTGGTATAGACTCCCATGAGTATTTTTATAATTGTGGATTTGCCCGCGCCATTCTCGCCTACCAGTGCATGTACTTCTCCTGGAAGGAGCTCCAGGTCCACGCCGGAAAGAGCGCGTACACCTGGAAACTCCTTTACAATTCCTTTCATGGAGACAATGGGTGTTATTTGTTCCTGCATTTACCAACCTCCATAAATTTCAGACCAATTGACATTTATTATTTACCTGGGTACAGCAGCTTCTGCACTTCCGGCACGTCCAAATTGTCTTTGGTTACCAAAGTCGTAGCCGCTACCACATCATGCTCAACGCTCTTGCCTTTTAACGATACAATGACGGAACGTACCCCTTCATATCCCATTCCGTATGGATCCTGAACAACGATGCCGGTCAATGCTCCGCTTTTAATTGCTTCGATTTCCGTGTCATCGGAATCAAATGCATAAGCAATGATACTTCCGGACTTTTCATTCTGTGCAATGGAATTTGCAATGCCGTCTCCCATGTGGTTATTATCTCCGAAAATTCCAATCAAGTCCTGGTTAGCGAGAATCAGATTGTCTACCGCATCCTGTGCTTTTGCAATATCATTGTCACAATACTGGGTCTCGATCATTGTAATGTCTGGAACCAGTTCTTTCACCTTATCTGCAAATCCCTCACAACGAGCCTGGTTTACGGCAGAACCGGAGTCCGCACTGATCACTGCAACCTTTTTACCAGACGGATCTACTCCTGCTTCTTTCCACTGCTCCACCATTTTCTCTGCAGCAGTAGATGCCGCTGCATAATGGTCAGTTGCCAGATGCTGGGTATAAACATCTGTTGCTAATTTATTGTCAACAGTTACAACCGGTATTCCTGCTGCTACTGCTTCCTCCACCGCCGGAACCGTTGCCTCGGAGCTGATGGAAGCAATGACTATACCATCCGGTTTTGCAGATATGGCATTTTCCAGAATCGTAACCTGCTCATCAATTCCTGTCTCAGATGCAGGACCTGCAGTGGTCACTTCAATCTCTCCATTGCTCTCAGCTGCTGCTGCCTGCGCTCCAAGCAATACCGTCTGCCAATAGGAAGAATCTGTTGCTTTGATAATAACCGTTACTTTATAAGGACCTGATTTTGCCTCTGGTTCTGCTGGTTTTTCACTTTCTGCTGCCGTTGTTGCTGCCGTTGTGGTCGCGGCCTGGGCCGCTTCCGTGGACTTTGTTGATGAACTTCCGCTACATGCAGTCAGCGTTCCTGCCATGGTGACTGCCATCATCATTGCTAAAACTCGTTTCTTCATAATAAATCCCTCTCATTCATAATATAGTTTTATTTATATATCCGGGATGACGTCTCTCCCGTGCATATACGATGTATTTTGAATGTGGAACCGCTCCCACATCTGGTAAAAAAAACAAACTTTACCGGTTTGTTTTTTCCGAGCCATTCAGCTCTAACTTGCAGGGGGCCACCCAAATACTTCTTTGTACATCCGGCTTATTCATCCGTTCCATAAGTAGTTTCATGCTCATGCGCCCCATCTCAATGGTATCCCTGGATACACAGCTGAATGGAAACCCCAGCACATCCAGCATGGGGACATTGTCAATTCCCACAACTGCAATATCACTTCCAATGGTAATACCGCTCTCTATCATGGCTTTAATAAACCCGATACTGGTACGGTTATTGCAGGTAACCATTCCATCAGGCAGTTCTTTGCTTTCTATCATACGTTTGGTCAGAGCATAGGCCGTCTCTATGGTAAAATCCCCTTTCAGCACAAACTGCTCCGGAATCTCCAGTCCATTTGCCGCCATGGCATCCTGATATCCCCGAAACCTCTCCCTGGCTATTTTAAGCTGCATATCACCTTGAATAATTCCGATTTTTGTGCTCCCGGCCTTGATCATGCTTTCCGTTGCAATATAACCGCTCTCATAGTTTTGAAAATAAATCGTATCCCACTGGGAATAATCAAAATCCCTGTCTACCACTACCACCGGTACATCCAGTTTTGCCAAAGCATTCTTTAGCTTATCCACAGACTCTTTATCGCCATACCCCATGGCAGGTGTAATAATCACTCCCCGGACCCGCTGCTGTTCCAGGGCTGATAATGCCTTCAGTTCTTTATCACCATTATTTTGTGTGTCACAATAGATGATAGAAAAACCATTCTGATCAGCCACTTCATTAATTCCCTTTAGAACTTCCCCAAAAAAGGTATTGTCTATCTCAGGGATAACCACACCGATTGTGCTCCCGATCTGTTTGGAAAGACTGACTGCTGCCGCAGACGGCTTATATTGGTGTTCCTGTATAATTTTCTCAATCCTGCGTCTGGTCTCCTCATTTACATAGCCATTATTATTTAAAACTCTGGATACAGTTGATTTCGAAACACCTGCCAGCTCTGCCACTTCATGAATTGTCAGCATATCTTTCTCCTTGCGCTTCTATTTCGGTTATGGTACCGGTCCCTCATATTGTAAATTCATATTAACACAGCACTTTTTATGTGTCAACACCATATTTTCAATATTTTTTGGTTATTTTTTTATTTAATCTATTATTCTCCTTAAAATTCGCTCCACTTGTTCACTAATTTTATGGGAGCGGTATCATAAAATCTGATCTCTGTTGCTGCTGTCGCAGCTTGCCCTCCTTCTCACACAAGTGAGTCACTGCCATAATCACCTCTGGGCAATATGCCGGTTAGCACTGGCGTGTTCTCTGACCGGTCCATATGACTGATGACCGCATGAGCAGTTTGAAGTGAAACGCTGTACTCGGATAATCCTCTTTTCAATTTCTTTCTCTCAAATATTCCTCCAGGCAGAGGTTTTGTTCGTGCATTGTGGCGGCAGCCTTAATTCCTACATAGCGATAATGCCACGGTTCATTGCTGACACCGGTGATTTCTGTTTTATCCGGCGGATAGCGGAGGATAAATCCAAAACGGTAACCGTTTTGTTTCAGCCATTTATAAACTTCACTTCCCTTTGATTTAACCCCATCCGCGTTGATATCCACTGCGATTCCTAACTGATGCTCGCTTGTGCCAGGAATGGCGACCCATGTTTCCGCCTCCGTTTTTGCCTGGGAAGCGGTATATCCTTCTGCTTTATATGCGGCAATTTTCTCATTCATTAAGCTCTGCTGTTTTTCAGCCGTTCGGTATCCTGAAACGACCACGGGATAAACACCGTCAGCTCTTGCTGCATCAAACATCTTCTGAAGTGCTGGGTATATCCGAGTATCAACAGTTTGCCCATTTGATAATTCGGTTAAATCTACGTTATAATCCTCTGGAATCGCATTCCAACGGTTGACTAAAATCAGGCTCCACGAGGTCTCGTCGGTATCACTTTTTTCCATATCGGCTGAACTGACGTTGAAACTGCCCGTCCCAACGGATATCATATGTTCGGGCGAAACTTCTTTTAAGTTCAAACCATTGATGCAGTACCAGAGCAGGCCCATGACCGCTGCCACTGAGATCAGCCTTAATATAATATGGATTTTTCTAATGTGTGAATGTTCTTTCAATCTTCTTTTCCTTTCATAGCCGCTAAAATTATTATTGCAATTAACCATCATAATTAAGTTCTCTCCTTTAAATGACTCGAATGCAGGAAGCTCCTGCTGGTAAATATATTACCAGACAGGAGCTTCCTGCATTTTAATATGGAGTTGTTTAATTCCTAAGAAAAGCCTAATATCCGATTGATATCTTACTAATCCATAACCGGAAGAGATACCGTAAAGGCCGTAATACCGTCTTTACTATCCGCCATTATCGTTCCTCCGTGCATGGTTATGATTTCCTTTGCAATGGCCAACCCCAAACCAGCTCCTCCTGTATTCGAGGCACGGGCTTTGTCCAGCCGGTAAAATTTCTCGAAAATAGAGGATAACTCTTCAGCGGGGATCGTCGTTCCCTGATTTCGAAACGTAATCACCACCTGATGATTCCATTCCCCGGCGGAAATAGAGATTTCCGAATGGGGATTGCTGTACGCCACCGCGTTTTTTAGAATGTTATTGAACACACGTGCCAACTGTGTGGGATCTCCATAAGCGGTCAGGTTTTCATCCGCGTGGACCGCTATGGTATTTCCTTTAGGGGTAAGTACCGGATAAAATTCGTCCGCCATTTGAACCAGCAAATAATATAAATCAACTACTTGATTTTCAAGCTTAATCTGTTGCGAATTATAGCGGGTGATCTCAAAAAACTCATTTACCAGATTTTCCAGACGGTATGCTTTCTCCAATGTAATATGGACATATTTTGCCCTTTGCTCCAACGGCATGTCCGGGGCTTCATCTAACAGGCTTAGATAACCAATCACAGATGTGAGCGGCGTCCGTATATCGTGAGCCAGATACATGATAAGGTCATTTTTCCTCTGCTCTGCTTCCTGGGCACGGTAAGCACGGTCAGACAAAGTCTTGCGGACAGTGTTCAGCTTCTCCTCAATGGCGGCCATTTCAGGAACAAGTTGGATGAAGTCATCCTGTTCTGACACCAATGCATCAATTCCACGATTGATTATATCAAAATATCGGGTGAACCGCTGGAGAAAAATGAACAGCAACAGAAAAAACACGATAAACGCGGCACCGAGGAAAAAAAGACCAAAGTTATAGCGGAACAGATAGTGATAGGCGGCAAATGCTTCTTCCTGCGTCATGTGCAAGACTTTTTGAAAAAATTTTACCAGCAGGTCACCTACTTTGCCTTTCCAAACCATCATATAGATTATCACAATTACGGAAAATGATAAAACAGCCATAAGAATCAGCTGCCAAAGCATCTTTTGCCTGAACTTTCTGTATCCGGATGCTTCCTGTAAATTATATTTCAATTTTGTACCCCACTCCCCATATTGTCTTGATATATTGTGGATTCTCCACAGTATCCCCCATTTTTTCACGCAGGTGGCGGATATGGACAGTGATGGTGTTATTGCTCTTCGTGTAATACTCGTCTTTCCAGATTTCACGAAAGAGCTCTTCCGCGCTGACTACTTTCCCTTTTCGTTCCAGAAGAATACGGAGAATGTAAAACTCGGTAGGCGTAAGATCCAGTGTTTTTTCATTCAAAAGACATTCATGGGTGCTGCTATTCAACACCAAACCAGAATGCACGATAACACTTTCTTCAGATGTATTTGCTTGAACCGAATTGTACTTTTTATAGCGCCGCAGCTGTGCTTTTACCCGCGCGACCAGCTCCAACGGACGAAACGGCTTTGTAATATAATCATCGGCTCCCAGGGTGAGTCCGGTAATTTTATCAATCTCCTGATCCTTTGCGGTTAACATGATGATCGGGTAGGCATGCTTCTCCCTAATCTTCTGGCAGAGTGCAAAACCGCTCATATCCGGCAGCATGATGTCTAAAATAGCAAGATCAAGCTCCGTAGTCTCAATGCAAGCAAGAGCTTCTTTTGCGTTATAAAACTTAAATACCGAATAATTTTCATTTTGTAAATAAAGTTCTACCAAATCTGAAATCTCGTGCTCGTCATCCACGACAAGTATTTTTTCCTGCATAGATTTTAATTCCTTTCCCTGAACGTCAGTTATGTATGATTTTACCATTATGTATGGGGCTGATTTTTATTTTTTCCATGATAAATCATTAATATTTTCTTAAAAATATCGTTCAGATCTGGTCTTAGGCACATACGAACGTATTATTCCCATGTGCTTTGTATATCATGCTTTTTTTGCCAATATTATCACTGCATGAACCTTTTTGATGCGGTAAGCGTATGGAACGCTTTACTGTGCTGCATATGGTATGGTAATTATATACACTGTGCTCTTTTTTTGTCAGTACATATGGCTGGCAGACAAAAGGCCCCCCATTTTTGCCATTTAAAATGGGGGGTCTTTGCTCTTAAAAACAGAACATTTCCAGATCCTCGGCCTGATACTTTTCCTTGATCAGCCTTAATTTTATTTTTAAATCATCCAGTTCCTCATCCTGATAATTATGGAATGGCCGCCTGGAACAGCCGCCTTCAAGCCCTCTCCATCTCATTAGGTTATGTACACAGGACGGAAAATCGTATTGAAGGCATGCAAAGATAAATTCATCTGCAATCCGCTGAAGCCGGATGCCTCCCGGTATATCGCTGTTTTGAACACATCGGTATATTTTTTCGTAAATTTCCGGAATTACATTATAGAAGGAACCGATCAGCCCATCCGCTCCAAAACATAATCCGGAAAAGGCCATCTCATCACATCCCGAATAAATCATGAAATCCTTTCCCAGTATCTCTTTTAAAGACCCCATCTCATCATGGCTCCTGGCGGTATATTTCAGTCCTTTCACATGATCGATCTCTGCTATTTTAAGGATTAAGTCTTTGTCCATGATTCCTGCCAGTTGAATGTTATAAACAATCATCGGAAGACTGGTGGATTTTGCAATGTCTTTATAATAATGATAAATATCTTCTTTTGAAAATTTCCAATAGAAAGGAGGAACCGATGAAATGGCATCTGCCCCTGCTGCCTCCGCATGCTCTGCCAGACCTATGCTTTTTCTGGTTCCGATATCCCCAACGTGAACGATCACCGGCACCCTTCCCTTTACCTGGTCAATAACGATATCAACCACCCGGTTTCTTTCTTCCGGTGTCATGGTAAAACATTCTCCTGTACTTCCGGTTAAATAAAACCCATTTACTCCTGCTCCAAGCATAAATTCTGTCATATTCCTTGTACAGGCTTCATCAATATTCTCTTTTTCATCAAAAAATGCCATTGTTGCAGGAATTACTCCTTTTATATCTGTAATTTGAAATTTACTCATGTTAACCTCCAGTTTATAAGTTTTCGGCCAGATGACAGCATACCAGATGCTCATGGCCGTTATGATTGATCCTGTGTGCTCCGGGTATTTCCGTCCTGCAGCGCGGGAAGCATTTGGGACATCGGGGATGAAAGGGACATCCGCCGGGCGGATCCACCGGACTTGGGACATCTCCCTGAAGGGGAATTCTCTTACGGCGCCTGTCAATATCCGCAATGGGAATGGCGCTCAGCAGGGCTTGCGTATATGGATGCAAGGTGTTCTCAAAAATCTCCCGGGTCTCCGCCAGTTCCACAATATGCCCCAGATACATCACTGCAATCCGGTCACTGATATACTCCACGACAGACAGATCATGAGTTATGAACAGATAGGTCAGATTTTTCTTTTCCTTCAATTCCTTTAACAGCTGCAATACCTGGGCCTGAATGGAAACATCCAGTGCAGAAACCGCTTCGTCACATACAATAAACTCAGGATCCACGGAAAGTGCCCTGGCAATACCGATCCGCTGCCTTTGTCCTCCTGAAAATTCATTGGGATACCGTTCCATATACTCCTGAGGAAGATTTACCTCCTCCAGAAGTTTCGCGATCTTCTCCCGTCTTTCCTTTTTGCTCTTCATCCCAAACCGGAGCAACGGTTCCTGCATTGTTCCGAATATGGTGAAAGAGGGATTCAAAGAGGAATAGGGGTTCTGGAAAACGATCTGCATTTTTTTACGGGCATCGTCCAGTTCCTTTTTAGGCACCTTTGTAATGTCCTTCTCTCCTTCCGGGAAATGATAGAACACTTCTCCTGAAAACGGTCTGATCAGCTGCAGGATGCTTTTTCCAAGGGTGGTTTTTCCACAGCCCGATTCCCCTACAACTCCAAGGATCTCCCCTGTGAAAATATCCAGATCCACATGGTCCACCGCCTTTACATAGCCGGCAGTCCTTTTAAATATTCCCTTTTTGACCGGGTAGTAGGTCCTTAATCCTTTCACAGAGATCAGTATTTCTTTTCTCTCCTTATTCTCACTCATGATGCCGGCCCTCCTCTATTAAACAGTCACAGACACACCTGCACATATGCCCTGGAGCTGTCAGATGCTCATCCGGAAGTTTTTCCTCACATACCGGTGCCGCATATGGACATCTTGGAGCAAACTGGCAGCCCGGCGGACGGTTATAAGGATCCGGAGTGGAACCTTTGATCGGCTCAAGCTTCTGCTTTTTTCCCCGTCCCAGAACAGGAATGGAATTCAGCAGTGCCTTTGTATAAGGATGGGAAGGCTCCGTCAGGACCGACCTGGCATCTCCGCTCTCTACGATATTTCCCATATACATCACCGCAACATCATCTGCCAGTTCGGCCACTACACCCATATCATGGGTGATCAACAGAATAGCGGTATCATTGTTATTCTTCAAATCCAGCATCAATTCAAATATCTGAGCCTGAATCGTGACATCCAGGGCTGTAGTCGGTTCATCTGCGATCAGCACTCTGGGTCTGCAGCTCATTGCCATGGCAATCATGGCGCGCTGGCACATCCCCCCGGAAAACTGATGAGGGTATTCATAAAACCGTTTTTCAGGCATCGGGATACCCATTTCCTTTAAAAGCCCTATGGATTTCCTTGTTGCTTCCGCTTTGTTTTTGGCTCTTCCATGAGAAAGAAGTGCTTCATTGATCTGATATCCTACGGTAAACACAGGATTCAGGGCCGTCATTGGATCCTGGAATATCATGGAAATACCGCTGCCCCGGATCTTACGCATTTCACTTCCTTTTCGCTTTAGCTGATCGATCCTGATATCCTTGTCATCGTTAAAAAAATGAATTTCCCCTTTTTCAATCCGGGAAAGATCAGGAAGCAGCCCCATGATGGAATTTGCAGTGACTGATTTCCCGCAGCCGCTCTCTCCCACGATACATAGAATCCTTCGCTTTTTTAAATCAAAGTTGATTCCTCTGATTACCTGATTGCAGCGATCATTGTTGTAAAAGTTCACATGGAGGTTTTTAACATTTACTACCGTATCATGACTCATCTGACCTTCCTCCTTAACCGATTTGAGACGGATCTGCTGCATCTCTTAAGCCATCGCCAATAAAGTTGATGCTGATAACAAACAGGGTCACCACAACACCGGCAGGTACCCAGACCCACCATGCATCCCTTAGTATCATAATATCCTGTGCCGCATTCAATATATTTCCCCAGGTGGCCACCTCCAGGGGAACACCCAGCCCAAGGAAACTAAGTGATGTCTCCTGAAGAATGAACATCGCCGTTGACAATGTTATGTTAACAAAAATAGGGCCAATTGCGTTGGGAAGCATATGAAAAAAAGCGATCCTCATGGATCCTATGCCAAATGCCTTTAAGGCCTGGACATAATCCTCCTCCCGCAGAGAAAGCATCTGGGATCTGGCCATTCGGTACATGGAAGGCCAGCCGGTTATGGAAAATATGAAGATCAGATTCCACAGGCTCTGCCCGGTTATGGTCACAAGGATCAGGACCATGATCATCTGGGGAAACGCCATTAAAATCTCTGAAATCTTCATGACAATCCCGTCTGCCAGCCCTCCCTTATAGCCTGCAATCGTACCCAGAGAAACACCGAACAGGGTGGCAATCAACGCGGAGCCTAAGCCTACTGCAATGGAAATTCTGCCTCCATACAGGATTCTTGCAAAGATATCACGTCCGATTTTATCCGTACCGAGAATGTGCTTGGCTGACGGCGCCTGCAGAATGCTCCTTAAATCGATCTTAGTAGATGAATAGGAGGTGATAAGGGGAGCTGCAAAGCAGATAAAAAAGATAACAATAAAAATAATAAGACCTGCAATAGAAAGCTTATTGGCAAGCATTTTCCTTAACACCCTGCTTTTCAACCGTTTCTTTGCTTTCCCGGACTCCTCCTGAGCAAGGATCTGATCCATTTTTTTGTTTAATGCACTCATAGATCCCATACCTCCTAACTCAGTTTTATGCGAGGATCCAGCATGGCGGTAACTAAATCAACCAAAATGCTTGACACCAGAACGATCAGCACGGAAAAAAATCCAATCATCATAACAAGGGGAGTGTTCTGCGCCCGCACGGCCTTGATGAACAGACCGCCGATTCCAGGCCACTGGAATACCTCCTCCACAACAACCGCTCCGCCGATCAGCATAGGCAGCCGGAATCCAATCAATACCACAACAGGGGTCACCGCTGCCCTGAGACCATGGAGGAGATTCACCCTCCACTCCGGGATTCCTTTCGATCTTGCGGTCTTCATATAATCCCTGCCCATGGATTCCAGCATGCTGCCCCTGGCATACCGCATAACACCGGCTGTCATGGAAAAGCCCAGGACCGCTGCAGGCAGGATTAAATACGGCAATCTCTGAATAAAGCTCTGCCCGGCATAAGCCATCCGCCCTCCTACCGGCAGAATGCTGTGATGGAGAGCCAGGGCATTGATACAGATGAGACCGAATAAAAATTGGGGGATCGCCACACCGACCATTCCCACTACGTCCAGAATATGATCCAGTACACTTCCCTTATTCAGTGCACTGATCACGCCCAGAAAAATGCCGAATACAGAAGACATGATCAGAGATGCTACAGATAATTCAATGGTTGCCGAAATATGATTCCTCATAATTTCCGCAACAGGTACTCCCGACTGCAGGGAATAGCCAAAGTCGCCGTGCAGGATCCCCCACAGCCATTTAAAGTACCGGATGACAAACGGATCATTTAAGCCAAGAGAGTTTCTCATCTGTTCAAGCTGTTGTGCCGACATCGTGGAAAGCGCATCCGGCGGAATAAGGAAATCAACCGCATCACCTGGCATCAGTTCAATTCCCAGATAAATGAGAAAGCTGATGACTAGCATCATTGGAATTAACGATAAAATCTTTCTGATAGTATAAGTAGCCATTTAATTCCTCCTGTTATAAACGGTGAACCTTCAGATCCACCGTTTATATGCTTCATCAATGGAATTTACTTAATATTTGCGTCATGGGGAAACTGATTGATAAAAAAGCATCTTGTATATCTGATATTTGCCGTATTGACCTTCATATGATCCATGGTCTCGATTGCCTTTGCTTCGTCCGTAGACTTGGACCATGCGTAGTCAATCTTGCCTGCTCCCGCATTCTTTACAAGGTTTGCATCATTTTCACCGCTTGCAAACATGTAAATTGTTTCGATATTCCCGTTTCCGGTCTTGTAATATCCATCCCATCTCTTTAAGGTCGCGTAATTGTTCAGCACCACCTCATCAACCCTGAATGGCCCGGACCCGATTGGTTTCTGCCAGAACCCATCCTGCTGGAGTGCTGCCGGGTCTGCCTTTTCAAGACAGTGTTTGGGAAGAATGGGCCACTGGGCAAATACTTGCAGCGCATTGGCGGAAACCTGATCAAAATTGACCGTGATCTTATTCCCATCAGTCACTACGCCTTCTAAATGTTCCGTTTTTCCGTCAATAAAGTCCTGGGCACCATGGATTGCCTTCATGACCTCCGAGGCAACCGCATTGGTTCCGGGAGCCTTAAGCATCAGCTCAATGGTAAACTTAACATCCTCAGCCGTAAGAGGCTGGTCATCGTGCCATTTTAGATTGTCGCGAAGCGTGAACTCAATGGATTTGGAATCCTCACTGACCTTATAGTCCTGGGCCAGCATGCCTTCCTTCGGATTTAGATTTTCATCTGCGTTTATAAGCTTATCAAAAATCAGCTCCGTATTAATCAGGAGTCCCGGATTCACCAAAGGATACCAGAAAAATTCCTGAGGCCCGCCATTTGTATACATCGTACGGTCATCCCGGCTGATCTTCCAGTCCAGGATGTGCTTCTCATATGAGAACTGGTCGTTCCCGAATCCCGCTCCTGCCATATCAAGATCTTTGCTGTTATAAATAAAGCAGACCTGATGGTAAAGGGGCAGTGCAATTACATTCTCTGCCACAAAATTCTGGATTTCACCAAACGCCTTTTTCTGCTCGTCCGTATCCATGGTCCCGTTGGCTGAAATAATTAAATCATCAAGCCCTTCCTGCTTTGGAACGGTGGAGTTATTGGAGGCAGTCGAACTGAATCTGTTATAGAATTCGGATTCTGCCAATGCAGCCACCGCAGCATAAGCCAGATCCCATTTTACTACAGAAGGGCCCTTTACCCGATCCACCGGCGGGACCCAAAGCTGTGCAGCCAGATCACCTTCCAGCTTTCTGAACTGGGCCTTAACCCCTGCCTCCTGCCAGTACTGCCCAATGATGGTCATTAAGTCAACGGTCTGCTGGTCATCGTAATAATAAACCACATCAAGAGTATAATCCGATGGCCAGCCGGCTTCCTTTAAAAGCTCTTTTGCCTTTTCCGGATCATACTTATATGTAGGGATTTCTGCGTTCAGCCAATCCCCTGGAGCGGTAAAACTTTTTGCTGCCTGCGCTTTGCCGTTAAACAGCGTCTCAACAATTGCATCCATGTCAATCGCATAAGCCAGGGCCTGTCTGACTCTTAAATCTGCAAGCGGGGTTCCAGGCGCTTCACCGCTTTCAGTACCCGGATTCCCAGTCCCTGGATCCCCGGATTTGGCACTCTCTGTCTTTGCCCCTGTTCCTGCTGTGTCTGATGCCGGCTGCTGTTTGCCGCTGCAGCCGATCAAAAGTGACGCGGCCAGGGAAACGGCACATAAAATACTCACAAGTTTTCTTTGTTTCATAAATAACCTCCCTTTCCTATTTGTACTTTGTAGTATAAAGTATAAACTTGCAATTGATATCCTAAGTTTAATTAACTTTTTTTTAAATGTCAACTAACAACCTCACCGAATATCACATTATTATTTGTGCATTATTCACATATTTTTTATTTCTATAAGTTTTTATTTTAGTTTTTATGTTTCTTACATTGACACGCATTTAAATATAAATTATAATATTAAGAAAGTTATTACTTTGTACTACAAATATAATTCAGAATGGATTGTTGACTTATGAAAAATTTAAAAACCAGAAAATTGTATTTACAGGTATACGATGAAATCAAGCAATATATTAAGGAGCATAATCTTCAGCCAGGAGATAAACTTCCCACGGAAATGGAAATCTGCGAGTCACTGGGTGTGAGCCGGAATGTACTCAGGGAAGCACTTAAATCCTTAGAGATCACCGGCGTCGTGACCTCCAAGCCAGGTGTCGGCATCATTATCAGAGAATTTAACTCGGATTTTTTCATGTCTTCGCTGATTTCACATGTTGACGCTTCCAATGACAGCAAGATCAAGGATTATATTGAGGAATTGCGTCATGTTCTGGAGCTGGGTTTTGATCAGAAGGCCTTTTACAGCCTGGGACTGGCAGATATTGACCGGATGAACGAACAGGTGACCATCATGCAAAGCCACCTGGGTGTGGATCATGGCGGAACAAAGCCCCTAGGCATTGAATTTGCAAAAGCAGATGCAATGTTTCATAAAACCATGTTTTCGAAAGTAGACAATGTACTCCTCTCTTCTATCATTGATTTCTTCTGGGCGTATGACAAATATTACACCACAAAGCTTTCCTCGAAATCCATTGAGATAACGATTGAAAAGCACGAGCGCATTATTAAGGCACTCTATGAGCACGATTATGAGAAGTTTCATCAGGCAATGATTTATCATTACACTTATGAATATCTTAAAAAATAGACATCGTTATCACATGGTTTGTTTTTTTACAAATTCACGAATAATGATACCATGTAAAATACTTAGCACTAAAAAATCAAAATAATAAAGGATTTTTCAATTGCAGGTTCTGGCAATCTGATTACATACGGTTTCTCCTGCCGCAAACCGTGGATTATCATCCGCCAACAGCCTAACCATTAAATTTACAAAAATTAAATGGCGCAGCGGAAAAGGTCTCTTCATCCCTTTTTCGCTGCGCCAGTCATCATCTTCATCTGGTAACATTCCATATGTTATAAAATATCATCTATGATCATCCGCCTTACTCCATGGAAACCCGCATCCACGCATCATAAATATGATCTTTATAGACCTTTTCCTCTCCAATCTCCGGAAGATTGCACACGCAGTTTCCCACCTCCGCTTCCCGCAGATAGCCTTGTTTTAAATCCTCTATTGATACCATCAGCGTCCTTCTCTCATCCACGAACAGCTCCGGATGCATCAGATACACCGCTGCCGTCACATCCCAGTTATAAAATCCCCCGATACCATAGTCTTCCTCATTATACCCAAACCAGTAATCCGTCTTCTCCCGGATGTATGCGGCAGCCTTGTTGTCCGTGCCAAATAAGCGTTCCTTATATTCCTCCCTTGTAAACAGCACCTTCAGGCAATGATTCCCTGTGATCACAGAAACATTTTTTCCTTTTGTAAGCACTGTTTGTGAAGCAAAGGGATCACAGGAGAAATTCAGCTCATCCATCACCTTTTTCTCAAACACAAGAGGGCTTGTAATCCCTCCCATTACCACAATTTCTTTTACCTTCTCAAAAAAATGATTGTCCTTTTCATAAGCTCCCCGAAGATTTGTAAGGGAACCGGTTGCAAGAATTGATAAGGTCCCCTTATACTTATCCGCCATTTCCCCGAGATAATCCGCCGCCTCACTTTCATATTCTCCGCATTTTGCCCCGCCCCTTTTCACCGGAATATCCTCACGTCCCAGATCCTTTAGCATCTTCCGGTTTGTATTGTATACAATATCCAATCGGTTGTTCCCATACGTTGCCGTAATTCCGTGCACCTTTGCCTCAGGGCAGCCAAGAAGGTACATCAGGGCAAGCCCGTCATCCACATCACAGTCCTTTACTCCAAATGTATTGTCACAGTCAAATACCACATGCTTCATTTGATTTCACCCTTCTCTCCGAAACCAGGTCACTGCGTTTTCCTCTATGAAAACACCCGCCCTGTCCCCTTCTTCCAGTCCAAGCCCTTCCAGCTCGTGACTCATGACATGGCTTAAAATCGTGCCCTCCGGTATCTCTATCTTCACTTCCGCCGTCTCTCCCATAAATGTAATTCCTGAAATCACATAGGCCCCCTCTTTCTGAAGCTTCACGGAGAAGGGCCTTATCATCGCCTCATAATCCCCGTCATCCAGCTTTGCACTCATTTCAAACAGCCCGCTGTAAAACCTGCGGTTCTCAATTCTTCCTTTCACATAGTTCACCCTGCCGAAATATTCCGCCACAGCCCTTGAAGTGGGATGCCGGAACATATTCTTCGGTGTATCGTACTGTAAAATCTGTCCCTCCCTCATCAGCGCAATCCTGTCCGACATCTGCAATGCTTCTTTTTTTTCATGGGTAACAAGAACCGTGGTGATCTTCCGCTCCTGTTGAAGCCTTTTCACAAGATTCCCCATCTCCAGCCTTAAGCACTCATCCAGCCCGGAAAACGGTTCATCCAGAAGCAGCACTCTAGGATTTGCTGCAAGGGCTCTTGCCAGTGCAACTCTCTGCATCTGCCCTCCGGACATTTCTTTTATTTTCCGGTTCTCAAAGCCCGGAAGCTGAACTTCTTCCAGCAATCTTTTCACCGTTTCCTTCCGGACATTCTTAGAAACCTTTTGAAGCTCCATGGGAAATGCGATATTCTGCTCCACGGTCATGTGGGGGAACAGCCTTAAATCCTGAAAGACAATGACTGTTCCTCTTTTTTCGGGAGGAATCCCTGTAACAGATACATGATTAATCCGCACATCTCCCTGCTGGATTTCCAGAAGTCCTGCTATGCTTTTCAAAAGCGTTGTCTTCCCGCACCCGGACACACCAAGAAGGGAGGTAAATTCCCCTTCCCGTATATCCAGGCTGATCCCATGAAGAATCTCTTTCTTCTGCAGTACAACTTTTATATTTTCAACCGTAAGGCTCATGGCTTCTCTCATCCTTTTCCCTGATTCATCTCATGTTCATGTATAAAATTCTCCGCCCCCATGTTTCATCCAATGGCCTGCCGCCCACTCAAACACTCCAAACACCAGCAATGTGACGCCCAGAAACAGAACGCTGTAAATACATGCAATGTTTCTATTCCCGCTTTGCAGATAGGGAACCATAAGGATCGTAAAGGTCTTTACGTTTCCCCCTCCGATTATCAGCGTGAGAAAATACTGGCTGAAGGACACAATATATGACATGCTCATAGCTGATAGGATCACAGGCGCCAGCAAAGGGAGAGACGTTTTGTAAAAGGCTTGAAAGGGAGATGCTCCCAGGACTCTTGCCTGCTCCTCCAGTCTGTTGCCAACAGCCATCGTCCCATCCATGATGAGTCGCACAGCATAAGGAAGAGAACAGACCAAATGAGAAATGATGACCCCTGTAATCCTGTTGTTTAGTCTCATTTTAATAAACGTAATCTGTATCCCCATTGCAAACACGGTTGCAGGAACCATAAAGGGCAGGATGGTAAAAAAATACATCAGCTGCTTTCCGGGAAAACGGTATAATATCATGGCTCTCGCAGTCAT
Organism: Lacrimispora indolis DSM 755; assembly: GCF_000526995.1. Taxonomy (NCBI): domain Bacteria; kingdom Bacillati; phylum Bacillota; class Clostridia; order Lachnospirales; family Lachnospiraceae; genus Lacrimispora; species Lacrimispora indolis. The sequence goes on from NZ_AZUI01000001.1 coordinate 212,099, forward strand.
TAGGCCGATCACCGCAGATAATGCCGCCACAACCGTGGAAATCAAAATGCTTGACCGGAAGATTTGCAAAAGCTCTTTTTTTCTTCCTGCTATTTCTAAAAGCGCTCTCTTTGAAAACACCTGAGGCACCAGATCCGGCCACGTCCACCGCTCCGTAAAGATCCATATAAACAGAGTGACCGTCGGAATAAGTATGGCAGCCATCAAAAGGAACTGTGTGATGCTTGTTAATATTGACTTTCTTTTATTTTTCATGGTTAGTTTTCATCCGTTAAACATTTCACATTTTTCCGCATCATTAAAAAATATATCAGCGCGCTGATAAGGGAGATCACAATAATAATACCATTTAAAGCCATGGCATAAGGACGGTTTCTCAGATCCGGATGGATATACTCCTGATATGCAAGAACCGGCAATGCCTTTGGAACCGTCGCTCCAAGAAGGAGGGGAAGCTCATAGGCTCCCAGGGCAAATACAAAAATGATCAGAAAGCCGCTTATAATTGTATTTCTGCATAAGGGCAGGGTCACCTTCCAGAATACGGTCCAGGTTTTTGCCCCCAGGTTTGTGGCCGCTTCCCCCAGGCTTCCGTTAATATTCGCCATCAGCGCAATGACGAAATAAATGATAAAGGGAATTTCTTTCCATAAATACGCCATAATGATTCCCATCCCCTGGGGATCATAGATGAGCATGGGAAACTGCTGCTGCTCCTGAATCAAGCCCAGGGCATATGCGGCCCTGGCCAGGATCCCGTTTCTGGAAAAAATATTGATGATAAAAAGTGCCGCAACCACATGGGGAACAATAATAGGAACCTGGATGATGCGCATGACCGCTCCCCGGGTTTTCTTTCCCATCACGCATACGCCGCAAAAAAACACACCCCCTGCCGTTGCAAGAGCCGATGAAAACAAGGCTATTTTAAGACTGTATCCCATGGACTTAAGCATATCCGGCCGTGTCAGAACTTCCTTATAGTATAAAAGCGTTGGCTTCTTTAACCCAAAAGCTGGAATTACCCCTAAGCTTTGGGTAATTCCAGTTATTAATCCGACCATAAATAAAATAGTCAGCAATATTTGGGGAGCCAGAAATAAATATGGCATCAGCTTTTTTTTCATTATTTTCCTGCCACTTCTTCCGTCCATATTTCCTCAATAATGGGAACCAGCTCAGCGGGCATTTCCGGAAGACGTTTTAACAGCAGCTCATCCTGGGGAATCGTTCCCTTTCCAAGCTCCACCTGATCAAATTCATCCTTCTGTTCCTTTGAAAGCTTTGAATTGTCAAGAACCGGAATGACTTTCAAGGTGTTATAGCGGTCAGCCTGAATTTCCGGAGACAGCATTTCATTGATTGCCACCATTGCCCCTGCCTTATTTCCGGAATTGGCCGCAATGGCCATAAAGTTGGTATTTCCGATCGTCCCTTTGTCAAACTGGAAGGACTGTGTTGTCTGCGTATATGCCCCATCTGCAATCTTCACAGCGGTTCCGTAGGCATCATACGTCATATTCAGCACAACCTCTCCGTCTGCAAACATATTGTCAAGGGTCGTTGAGGAATCCGGGAAGGTCTTTCCTTCATTCCACAAATACGGGTTTAACTCTCTTAGATACGTCATTGCAGGTTCTACGGCAGCTCTCACTGTTTCCTTATCCCCTTTCATATCCAGAAACTGCTCGTATCCGCATAGTTCATAGATAATATTTCTGACAAACGCACTTCCTGTAAAATCCGGAAGTGCCGGATAGGTCACCTTTCCAGGATATTTCCGGACAAACTCCTTTAAACCTTCGGCACTTTCAGGCAAGTCCGGAGTTACCGCAGTATCCCCGATCATCACGATCTGCGCTTTACCATAAGGAGCTTCAAATCCTTCAATGGGGTATGCAAAATCAAGTGTTACATCTTCGGAATTTGGGTCCACGTAATCCTGAAAATTAGGCAGTTTATCGGCGAATGGCCCGTAGAGCATGCTGTTTTCTTTGGCTGACCGGAAGTTTTCTCCATTGATCCAGATCATGTCAATGCTTCCGTCCTTTTCCCCCGCCTGAATTTCCCCAGACAACTGGCTTAGTACCTGGTCAATGTCCATGGGAACACGCTCCATGGTAATATCATACTTTTCCTTCATGACGGGGGCAAAGGTATTGTCCAGCCATTTATTCAGCTTCTCATCTCCGCCCCAGCCATAAAACGTAACAACAGTACCCTTTGCTTCCTCCTTCATACTGCCGAAGGACATCTCTTCTGTTTCTGAAACCTGTTTTTTCTCTTCTTTTGGTCCTTCATTGTTTCCGCAGGCTGTCATGGAACAAGCTATTACAACTGCCAGAAGCGCTGCCGAAATTCTCTTTTTCATCTCTTTTCTCCGTCTCTTACTGTTTTCCGGCTGCAGGCTTGTTATTTTACAAATGCCGCCTGAATGTCACTGTCTTTTGCCCCGTTTTCAATGATGAACAAATTCTTTTCATCAAAGCCTGCATCCTTTAACACAGAAATGGCTGTCTTTGCGCATTTATTTCCGCTGTAACATAAGAAATATACAGGTTCGTCTTTATTAAGCTTCTCTGCTGCCAGTTCATACATTGCTGCCTGTGCATCAGCACTTTCAAATTCTTTTAAATCAACCTGAAGAGAATTTTCCAAATGTCCTCCTGCATATGTATCGTTATCACGTACATCCACAATCTGTGCATCCTTTTTCCCAAGTACGTCTGCTGCTTTTACATACTGCCAGTTTATTCCTTCTTCCGCACGGTTTGTTGTCAGCGCACCTTTTACTTTTGCCAGAGCTTTTGCGCCTCCCTCAACCGTAAAGATAAGGGCTGCGTCGATTCCGGCTTCTTCCAGAACCTTTGTTGACTTCTGTGCGCCTCTCTGGCCGCTGTTGCAGATGATGTAGATGTTCTGTCCGTCTTTTAAATTTTCTTCCGCATATGTCTTCATCTGATCTGCCAGGGATTCATCCTCCAGGGGGAAAATGGGACACCATTCCGAATCAGCAACTCTTCCTACCCCGTAGTTTGCCCACTCTCTTACATCAAGAACATGCGTTTTTCCGTCAGCAGCCGCTTTTACCGCATCCTCGGCAGATACAAACTGGTATTCTTCTTTCCCTGTGTTTTCCGCCACTGATGTACTTTCCGCTGCTGAACTATCTGCTGCTGACGTGCTTTCTGCTGCTGTGCTTTCCACTGCAGCTGTTACTTTCTTCTCTCCCGCACTTTCTGTGCTGCATCCTGCAATCATGGACACCGCTATTGCAGACACTAAGGCAACTGCTAAAAACTTCTTTTTCATATTTTATTCCTCCTTGGTTTTCCGGCGCTATACTTTTTTAGCGCGTCATAATAATATATGGTTCTTTCCGCTTTGTTTAAGCGGAACTGCCATCACTTGGTGTTTGTTTTTTCACCTGTTACAGGTATCTTTTTAACCCACATATTCTGCTATTTTATCCAAAAATCCATGACTCAAATACGCCTCCAGCTTGTGTGCCGTGGACTCATTAAATATTTCTTTGCCCGGCTGCTGATATTCCACCCAGGCCATTGCGCACCAGGTAATTCCCCGTAAGCACGTAATGGGAATATACGTACTGATCCGCTCTTTCAGACCCTGTGTATCGAATCTGTCTGCCGCCTTTTTTATATACGCTTTTATAAACTGATCCATTTGTTCCCTTTCCAGGATCACATCTGTCTTCCAGAAGGTTGTGGTCGGCGCAAGAAAATGTCCCAGGTCCTGTGCCGGATCACCGTAAACCGGCTTCTCCCAGTCAATGAGATAATTCCCCTTTCCTTCCCCGTTGATGAGAAAATTCGTAGAATTCAGCTCCGTATTGATGCAGCAGCAGTAGGTTACTTTTGGCAGAATATCTGCCTTTTTCCAGCCTCTTTCCAGCAGCCTGCGTATTTTTCTCTTATTTTCTTCGTCACCAAGACCGGATTCCTCATACTTTCGGAACATCTCCTCGCACTCTTCCAGAATTGCTTTTAATGGATTATCCGGAGCTATGAGGGGTGGTTCTCTGCCAACGGGGATGCTGTGTATATCTGCCAGACAGTCTGCCGCATAAAGCAGCTCTTTTTCATAATCCAGTGCATGCCCCGGAAGATACTCCATCACCATGACTCCATAAGGAATCTTCTCCTTTGTTCCATCCACATACAAGGGTCTTGGCGTGCGTCCCGAATCCTTTAACAGCTCCAATGCACGGAATTCGTATTCAATCTGGTTTTCCAGATGCATCTGGCTTCCGAAATTCACCCGCAGAATAAGCTTCTTACCAGTGACCGGATGAATAAACAGATAGTTTCTGTTGTACTCTCCCTGCCCCAGCATCCGGTATTCCTCTGTCACTTTCCTGGGAAGTCCCAGCCTTTCCCGGTATTCTATCCATTTAATATAGTCCGCTAATCCCTGTACCTGATCCATATTTTTGCCTCCTAATAAATCAAGGGAAATACTTTTCTTCAACCTTCCCCTCTTATCTCACATCCCGGTACATATCCGAAATCTTTTCTATTGGAACCCCCTCCCGGTACAGCTTCCGAAGCCGGTTCATTTTCCACATGAGCTTCAGCTTTGGTATTGTACCTTTGGGAAATCGTCTGTCCGAGGTATGGATTCTCCTCCTTGCCATCCCCAGCTTCACTCCTCTTTCTTTTAAGGCCAGTGAAAACTGGTAGTCTTCCATGATAGGAATCTCGGGAAACATTCCAACTTCAAAAAACAGCTCCCGGTCCACAAAGATCCCCTGATCCCCGAACATGACCTTCCGGTCCTTTATTCTGTGGTTGGAAATCACCCTGCATGTAAACATGAAAAAATTATGGGAGTGAAATGCTATTCCAAAACAGCCTGCCTGATGAACTTTCATCACCCGCCTGATTTCTGCCAAAGGCTTTGGAGGAAGCTCACTGTCACAGTGGAGAAAGAACAAAATATCACCACTGCTCGCCTTTGCCCCTGCATTCATCTGGCTTCCCCTTCCTTTTTCACTGTGGATCACGGTATATCCTGGCTCTATGAATTCCAGTGTGCGGTCTGTGCTTCCTCCATCCACAAACAATAGTTCACATTTCTCCCCCAGTTCCTTTAGCTGCTCCTGCAGCTTTACAATTCCTTTTTCTTCATTATAGACCGGAACAATGATTGAGACCGAAGTAATCCTTGCAGCATACCGCCCGGTTTCCGTCTGTTTCAGCTCTTTTCTGAACCGCATCCGTTTCCGATACGCTTTTAAGTCCATGGGGGTGTCCAAATCCCATAACCGTTTCGTATAGCCAACTGAAATTCCGGCCTGGGAAAGCTCCTTTATGGTTTCATCCAGAACGGCTTTATGCCCATAATGGTCAAGACCAAAAGCCTCCGGGCGGGCTTTCTTCATCCCTATGAGATAATACCCTCCGTCATAGGTTTTCCCAAACACCACATCCTGCTTTTTAAGCACCTCAAATGCCTGTCTTAAATGGAAGGACCGCAGCTCCGGCACGTCGGTTCCAATGAGAACGCATTCCTCATACCCCCTGGCAAATACCTCTTCAAATGCCCGGTACATCCGTTCCCCCAGATCCTCCCCCTGCTGCTGAAAATATCCCCTCTGTTTCCCAAGGACCGCCCTTAGCAGTCTTTTTTCTTTTTCCCCATCCGGAGTATGGCAGACAAAGATATCCGCCGGGCACTTCTCACATTCCTTTCCAATGTCTTTTAAAAAGCAGATATGAAGCTTTGCACATTGCTGAGGAGTAAGCCGTGGCATCATCCTGGTCTTTGTCTTTCCCGGCACCGGCACTCTTGTAAATATAATAATCGCTTGTTTCATCTATATAATCTTTCCTAAAATTTCTATGGTGTCTTCCACGACCTTTGGACAGAACTGGAGAAGCAGCCCTTTCTCCATCACCTTTTCCAGTTCTTCTCTCCTGGAAATATCATGTCCAAGGAGATCACGGCAGATGCAGGAAGGATATTTCTCCCCAAACAGCTTCTTAAATTCTCCGGTTTTCTTCATCATAACCTGCTTCTGCTCTTTATCCCCCTCCTGGCTGTGTCCATACTTCACTCCAAGAACCATCAAAGCGCCAGTGACGGCACCGCAGGTTTCTCCGCACTGCATCCCACCGCCAAAGCAGGCGGAAGCTTTCCTCAGCAGTCCCTTATCCAGTCCTAACTCTTCTGCAAACTCTCCCGCAACTACCTGGGAGCAGTCAATTCCCTGCATGAATAACTCCTTGATTTCTTCAAACCGGATCGTTTTTCTTTCGCAAGCATCCATTCTTACTCCTCTCCTTTTTTCATTTGTCTTTCCACGTATATTTTTCTTGCCATAACAATCAGCGCCGACAATGCAAACAAAATCATCAGTCCAGTCACAAATAGCTTTGCTCCTCCTGTCAGCATCCCTCCTACATAGGAATACACAATGGTAGCCGGGAGCTGTCCGATTCCGGTTGCAAGGAAGAAGGAACCAAAGGACATGGAGGTAAGCCCTGCCCCATAGCTTACAAGATCAAAGGATACGAAGGGCAAAAGGCGGCAGACCAAAACCGTACTTTTTCCGTATTTTTCAAAGAACGCATCAACCTGCCTTAAACCGGTTTTGCTTGCCAGCCTCTCTGCTGCATCCCTTCCCAGAACTCTTGCAATAAAGAAGCACAACGCCGCTCCTGCCATGGCGCTTGTCCACGAGAGAATGGCCCCCTGCCACCACCCGAACAGATTGGCATTGGCAAAGGTAATGAGAAAGGCCGGCAGCGGCGCCGCAACGGACTGGAATATCATGAGTCCAAAGGATATCACGGCCGCATACGTCCCCCAGGATGCGATAAAATCCTTCACCACCCCAAAATCTCCGCTTGCAAGCATCTTAAATACCTGGTTCATGGTTTCTCTTACCGATGGAATCCCATAATAACTCATGATCCCGGCCGCAATTACTAAGATCGTCACTAACTTTTTAATCCATTTATTTTTTTCAGCCATTATTTTTCTCTCCGGTACTTGGTTTTTATGCGGTTAACCACAGATCGGCCTGTGTCCGGCCGCTCGTTTCTTTCTAATATTTCTAAAAGAATATGTTTGGTATTCTTATATCCTTTTCTTACAAAATTCCCGGAACAGGAAGCACAGTATGTATAAATAGGCTTCTTTTTCTCCTGTCCAAGGCTGCCTGCCATCTGTTCTGCCAGCTCTTTTTCCCTTTTCCCGGCACAGCCTCCAAGCCCGCAGCACTGGACATGAGAAATAATATCCGGTTCCTCTGTTAAAAATGCACCTATGGTACCCAGCAGCTCCTTGTCTTCCCTGTCCGGGCAAGGCGGGAAAATGGTAAGCCTTCCCTCAATCCTCTTCCCAATTCCAAGCTCCCGTAGTTTTTCATATATGCTCACTACTTTGACGCTCAAACGGGGTTTTAAATAAACGTAGCAGTTTGGACAAAGGGTGATCACTTCCTCCACACCGTTTTCCCTTAGCTTTCTCCCCATCCTTTTAATGATCTGTTTCTCCTGCAGTTCCATTCCCAGCTCTGCAACGGGTTTTCCGCAGCAGTCAAAGACTGTTCCGGCGCCTGTCTTTTCCCGGAACAGCTCCATTAAGTACCTGGTTGTCTCCGGATAAAAGGCCGGAAAATTGCAGCCTGGAAAAAGCACGCTCTTATTCGCCCCATTTCTGTAATTCTGGAATAAATAGTTTTGCTTTTCTCTCACAAGCATCCCATAACCTTTTTCAGGAAGCTTTCCACGATTGCTCCGCACCTGGTCCTTTCGCATACCTAAAATGATCTCTCTCCCGTCGATTCCCTTTGGGCAGACCTGGGAACATTTGCCGCATAAAAAGCAATGGTAGGAAAGCTCCTTTAACTTTTCCTCATCACCGATATCCAAATTATATTTTTCCAGAAAAAGACAGTGCTGCCGGCATGCATGGCAATGAATGCAGGCTTCCGGATCAATGATTCTCAGCTTATCGTTCATCCTGTCCCTCCAGTATGTATCTCTTCTTTAGGAATACCCCCATTCCCATCACTGTTATGGCCAGCGCTGCAGCGATTCCCATATACAGCAGACGGTTTTCTCTGTCTGCAAGCCCGGCTGTTCCAACCGTATACATGGCAGTCCCCGGCAGCATAAAAACCAGAGAACCGATCATGTAGGTGCTGAATTTAATATCCGTAATTCCATAGGCAAAATTTTGAAGATTGTAGGGGAATACCGGGACAAGCCTTGTAATGATGAGAATAAACAATTGGTTTTTTCCTGTGGTGTCAAACAGCCATTTGTTCAAATACCTGTTTTTTATTACCATTGGCCTGATGCTGTCTTTTAAAAAGAATCTTCCTGCCGCAAAAGCGAGGACCGCTCCCATTGTAGTCGCCACGGAACAGCATATCGTCCCAAGTATTGGTCCGAACAAAAGGCCCGCAAGGATTGCAAATGTTACTCCAGGAAGCGCCAGAAAGGCACAGCCCGCAATGGTGAGAATTGTGTAGATTGCAACAGCATAGGGAAGATTATCCCGTACCGCCCGCTTTAAAAAAAACAGATTATTCATATTACTGATATAGGAAGACCAGCCAAATATATGATTCAGGCCAAGAATCACCAGGATGATCCCTGCAAATATCCATATTTTTTTATTTTTCATCTCTTTTCTTCCTGCACATGAAAAGTGCCGCTCCCGCTTTTATGATCTGAAGCAGTGCTGCCGCTCCAAGCATCAGGCTGATAAAATAATACGCTCTCATTGTCTCAGTGGAGCTGATACAGGTATAAGCTCCATACACCGCTGTCAGTATCAGCATAACAAAATGAATGGCAACAACCAGCCGCCCCAGCTGCTTCCGCCTTTTAACCAGCGCTGCCAAAAGCAAAAGAGTCAATGCCGTCAAAACTGCCGCTGCCGTATATTTCAATGCTTCCATTGGGAAAGCCCGCTCCCAGCCTTGATTTTTATAAATCACATATCTTGCCATTCCCATTTTTCGCCGGGTAAAATACTGGATGATATAAACGCCGGCTAAAAAAAGAATTTCTGCAAATGTCACGATAAAATATCCGACTCTTTTCATTTTTCTGTCTTCCCATGCTAAAATAAGCGCTGCCGCTTCCGCGTCCAGCGCTCATGATATTCATTTTTATTTTTTAGCTTTATCCTTGGTAAGATTTCCTACCGTGGTATATTCACATTTACCGTTTTCAGGATCTCCTACCTGTACTGGAAGACTGTCATCCATCTGCCACTGGAACCAGCCGCCATCATAAAGCTTTGCATTGGTATTTCCGTTTTCGTAGCAGATCAGGAATGGGACAGTGGCTCTCCAGCCCGTACCGCAGTAAAATGCCAGTTCATTATCAAGGGAGGCTCCGGATTCTTTTAAATATCCTTCCAGCACATCTATACCCACTGTTGTTCCGTCTTCTTTATTGTAGGAACCGTCGTCTGTATCATGTCCCCAAATCGCGCCTTTTGGTTCTCCCGCCTTGTCAATATAGCCGTATCCGCTGGTTTCTCCTGAAAACTCCGCTATGCTTCTGATGCTCACTAATTTGAAGTTGCTGTCATTCTCAAGCTTTTCTTTTACATCAGCAATGGAAATAACATATTCCGGATGGGCGGGAACCGTTGTTCCAAATCCCTTATCAGTTGCCTCCGGCTTGTTACTGCCTTTTTCAGCGGTGTATCCGGCCTTTGTCCAGGCCTCAAAACCGCCATCTAAGCATTTTACATTTTCCACTCCAGCCCAGAGAAGCGTAAATGCCACTCTGTCGTCTGCGGAATTCACTCCATCTGCTCCATAGCATATTACGGTGGTATCCTTTGTAATTCCGTAATCAGCCATCAGCTTTTCTATTTCCTCCGGTGTGCGGATGTTCCAATATTCTTCAGACTCAATATAATCCGTATTCATATGGTAAGCACCCTTAATATGACCTTCCGTGTATGCCGGGTCATCTGCTTCCTCTCCCCATGCACATTCCAGAATCACATAATCAGAAGACTCTTCCTGATTTCCGTCAATCACACTCTGCACCCAGTCCGTTGATACGTACACCTTTTTTTTATCCACCGGATCAGCTTTTACATCAGATTTTTCTTCCTCTGCTGTCGTCATCCCGCTGTCAGCCGGTTTACTGTCAGGCTTTTCCCCACAGCCTGCCGTCAGGGACGCTGCCATGGCAAAGCACAGCAATGTACCCAGTACCCTTTTCTTCATAAGACTTTATCTCCCAATATGTATATTTTTTGCTACATCTATTAATTATAAAGATGTATTGCTTTTGAGTCCAATTGATTAAAACAATAAGTAAATGGTTATTAATAGATATTATCTATACGCTTTTTCTTTTTCATCTTCATTATGACAGCTTTGCCATGAATTTCTGAAGCTGAATTTGAAGTGATAGAGGTGGTGCAAAAGCCAGATGCCCTTCTCTCACTTCTTTGAAGAAGTAAAAAAGGAGGAAATTAATATGCTTACAAAAATAGATATATCCCCATCAGAAATGATAATGAATCATAGCTGGCGGGGATTATTTTATAAGAGTCAACGGAGATGATTGAAGAAATGTAATTATAAATATATGGGTGATTACAGCTTTTTTAACTCTTTCTTATAGGAACTATATGGCGCCGCTACATAGATCTGACTGTTATAAAAATAATCAAGGGCGGCCTTTCGGCAGGATTCAATGTGAATCCGCATTGCAACTTCCGCTTCCTGGTATTTGTCATTCATTAACATATTAAGAATATCAATATGCTCTTTTTTTGCATCATGAACCTGCAGCTGATTCTGCTTGCTGGAAATAATAATTCGTGTATTCTCTTCGAATACTCTGCGCATCATGTCGATGATATAACGATTCCCGCAATGTTCAATGATAAAAAGATGCATTGCTGTATCCAAACGAAAGCTGTTATGGATATCCATAATTGGTTCATGAAATTTCTGACAAAGAGCCGCAAGTTCTTCTTTAGGAAGCCGGGGACCGGCAAGGCGCAGCGCGATCGGCTCGATTTCAAAACGTGTCTGGAATACCTGGATCACTTCATTAAAGGTGATATCTGTTACATAAATTCCTTTTTTGGGAAGAATCTTTACAAATCCTTCCATTTCCAATTTACTGATCGCTTCCCTGATGGGTGTACGGCTCAACTTTAAATCTGTTGCTAATTGAGCTTCATTTAACAGACTTCCTGGTGGATAAATGCAGTCAACCATTCGTTCTTTTAGAATTTGATAGGTATGTTCTTTTAATCCTTTGCTGTTTTGTGTTTCTTTTTCTTTCATAAATATTGTCATTCCTTTCGCTTTGCTCTAGGCACAAATAAGTAATGAAGCATGAACCCTTGGTTAAAGCCCGCTCAAAATTCACTTTATTTTTTACGCTTTTTTCATTCCTAATGCAATCCGTAATTAATACATTTTATCAAATAGTTGTATACTTATTATATACTACATTAAAATATGAAAAATTGCAAATAACAAAATATATAACTTTTAAATCTTAATTTTCATTCAGGTAAAAGTCAATTTCTCAGCAACAATTACGAATATATGTTTTTTATTGCTATGGATGAGCTGTTTAGTTAATATGCATAAAAATATTAAAGTTTTTTGCCGTTTTTGACTATTGCGCAATCTAAAATAACTGTTGTATACTACAGACGTGCCAGAAGTATGCAAAAGATATTTAACTGAAAGCAGAAGGCCGTTTTAATCACGCGTGAAATGTCATTATGTAAGGATCAAAGCTGCATAACTTCTAACGAAAAATTTAAAACATGATTAAATTAATAGGAGGGAATTTCATATGGATATGGTTGTTATTCTGTTGGGTCTTGCGATTTTACTTATCCTTACACTTAAGAAAGTTCCGGTTGTGTATGCCGCAGCGATCAGTGTTATCTTTATCGCATTATTCAGCCGGCTGCCGGTTGTTTCAACAATGACCAGCGATTACATGACAGGATTTTCAAATTTTGTAAAATCATCATGGCTTATGCTTTTGTTAGGTGCCATCCTTTCAAAGGTTATGGATGTAACAGGGGCAGCAAGATCAATAGCTTCATTTATTATTGGTAAGTTAGGGGTCAAATTTGCAATCCCTGCAATTGTTATTGCCGGTGGTCTTCTTACTTATGGCGGTGTATCTGCAATGGTTTCCTGTTTTGCATTATACCCAATTACATTAGCTGTGTTTAGAAAGGCAAATTTACCAAGATACTTAATTCCAGCGACAATTGGTGCGGGAATATTTACATGGGTCACCATGTTACCTGGTAATCCCCAGGTACAGAACATCATTCCGTCCTCCTATTTACCTACAGATGCTATGGCAGCACCTGTGGTAGGCATTGTCTGCGGAGTATTCACACTGGTTTTAATTCTTATCTACTTAACATATGAAGCAAATAAAGCCAGGAAAAAAGAGATCGGTTTTGAAGTAGATGATAATACGATAAAAATATTAGAGAAAACAGATGAAATGGAAGCAAAAGGAAAATTACCTAATGTAATCCTTTCAATCCTCCCTATTGTATGTGTCGCAGTTGTGCTTAATGTTTTCAGACAGGACATTTCAGTCGCATTATTATCAGGTATTGCATTATGTGTAATCCTTTTCTTCAAGAATATTACAGGAGTTCAGCAGATCCTTACAGACTCAGTGAACAGCGCTGCTGTAACAACGATCAATGCATCTGCAATTGTTGCTATTGGTTCTGTAGTTAAAATTTCACCAGGCTTCAGCAAGATGGTAGACGGAATTCTCAGCTTCAGCACGTCAGGCGGTAATCCGCTGATCATCTTTGGTATTGCTACTACACTTTTATGCGGATTAAATGCTTCTGGTATGGGCGGCTTATCAACAGCACTATCCGTATTAGCCGAGCCATTCATGGCAATGGGAGTTAATCCAGCAATCATGCACAGAATTGGTGTTATTGCCTCAGTGGGCCTTGACAGCTTGCCCCATAGCGGCGGCATTGTTGCAGTTCTTGCAATTTCAGATGTTTCATATAAGGATGGGTACAAATACTTATTCGTGGTAACCGTTGTCATTACACTGTTAGCTCTTGCATTAGCATTGGTGTTAGGAAATATCATTTATCCGCTTTCAGCTTAAGTTGAATAAAAATAACATTATTAGAAAGGATGTACCAACATGAAAAACGAATATTTAAAAAAAGAAACAGCTTCCTTTAAGGAGTTAGTAAAAAATGAACAGATTTTTGCTCCATGCGTATGGGATTGCCGTACAGCAAGAGCCGCTGAATTATCTGGATTTAAGGCATTAATGTTAAGCGGCGGACAGTTGGCTGAAAGCATTGCAGGACTTCCGGATATTGGACTTATTACTGCGGATGATCTGGTTCAGTCTACAGAAAGAATCTGTAATTACTCTTCACTTCCTCTTATTGTTGACGCAGATGACGGATTTGGTGATACACCGTTAACAACATACCGTCTGATCAAGAGACTCATCAATGCCGGCGCTAAAGGCTGTACGATTGATGATACAACAGGTATCAGAGGTTGGAACAGATGGGGCTTCGCCATGATGAATGGCTACAAAGACGGCGATATCAAGCATGAGGTCGTATCAAAAGAAAAATGGTTAGCTAAGATTGCAGCCAGTCTTGAAGCAGCAAAGGGAACAGATTTTCTTGTTATTGCACGTACAGAGTGCAAGTTGGAATACGGGATTCATGAGGCAATCAGCCGATGCAAAGCAGCTGAAGCCATGGCAAAGGACATGGGCGTTGAAATAATGACTCTGATCATTGGTCTTAAGACAATCCAAGAAGCGGAAAAAGTGAGCAGGGAAGTAACAGGCTGGAAGATGTGGCCAGATGTTATGAGTAAGAACGGCAAGGCTGATATTGATCTTGATGATGTGATTCCTTATGGCTTTAACTTTGTTACATGCCATGTGTTTGAAAAAGCTTCCATGTTCGGTATGTACGTATATGGTAAAGAAACTCTTAAGGACCGTAATACAGTATTCCATGATGAGCATGATATGGGCGGGATTCCTAAAGAAGAAATGTCAAACTGGATTGATATGGGACTTAACTATTATATTGGAATAGAAGATGAATTTAACGAAGCAGCAAAAAAGTATAATAAGTAATACATTTAGTTGGTAATAGTCATATAAATATCTATATATAAAGAAGGAAAACTTATGATTCGACAAAGAGATGAGAAGATTTATGATAAAAAACCAAGCCCATTTAATGGAAACGGTGAAATATTAGTCAGAAGTCTTCTGAATGGACCGGAAGAAATGTATCAGGCAGGCAGAGTATTTGGACATACTACAGTATATCCTGGTTCAGCAATTGGTTATCATGTTCATGAAAATGAATCGGAAACCTATTATATTTTAAGTGGTACAGCAAAATACAATGATAATGGAACAATCAGAACCGTAACTGCAGGAGATGTCACATTTACAGGGACCGATGAAGGTCACGGAATAGAAGCAATCGGCAATGAGCCAGTTGAGATGATTGCATTGATCTTATACGATAAGAGAGCATAATCATCAAAAATATCATCAACATTAAATGCGGAGCAGATAAATTCTGCTCCACATTCACCTTTTTCAGCTGCCATATTACGGCAGTCCTGATTCCATTTATTCTGTCAAATTAATGGTGATTGCCTTTGGTCTTGTCATCGCCTCTATGGAATACCTTACCCCCTGGGTTCCCATGCCGGAGGCTTTTACTCCCAAAAACGGAAAATGATCCGGTCCTCTTTCTGTCTTGTTATTAATCTGCACGGTTCCTACTTCTAATTTTTCAGCAATGTGAAAGGCCTTGTTGATATCTTTGGTAAATACGGAAGACTGTAAGCCATATTCAGAACGGTTGGCTATCTCTACCCCTTCCTCCATATCCTTTACCCGGATGATAGGAAGAATCGGTGAAAACGGTTCTTTCCATGCAATCTCCATATCCACGGTTACCTTATCCAGCAAAGTAGGATAGACTAAATTTCCCTCTCTCTTATTTCCAACAATCAGTTCTGCACCTTTGGCAATGGCATCCTGAATTAGGAATTCGGCAAAATCAGCAGCTTTCTGATCGATCAAAGGGGTGACCACCACACTGTCTCTGGGATCTCCCACTGATAACTTTTCAATTCCTGTTTTCAGCATACCTACTAACCGGTCCGCGACTTTATCTGTGGTAATAATACGCTTCACTGCCGTACAACGCTGTCCGGAATAAGAAAATGCACCTTCCATAATATTATTTGCCGCATATTCCAGATCAGCATCTTCCAGCACAAGAGCCGCATCCTTGCCGCCAAGCTCCAGTAACAGTGGGGTCATACAGGATATTTTGGATAAATGCCTGCCAACTTCCGTACTGCCCGTGAAATTAATAAAATCAATGCCTTCATGTGTTACGATATAATCACCGATCTCACTGCCTTTACCCGTAACGCTCTGCAGTACCCCATCCGGCAACCCGGCATCCTGTAACGCCTTTACAAGGTGAAGAGCGCTGATGGCTCCCTGTGTCGCCGGTTTTAATATGACCGTATTGCCCCCGATCAAAGCCGGTGCTATCTTGGAAGCCGATAAATTGATGGGGTAATTAAAGGGCGATATGGCTAAAACGGTACCAAGAGGGATTCTTTTTACATAGGACATTTTATTGCGGGAGCCTCCTGGGAAATTTTCCCCGCTCACTGCGGTTCCTTCCAGGCTTTTTCCAGCATCAGCAGTAAACCGAAGAAAATCCGCAGTTCTCTTTACTTCTGATAAGGAAGATTTTTTATCCTTTGCAATCTCCATCATCAGAATATCTGATATCTCTTCTGCTCTTTCCTCCAAAAGCTCTGCCGCCTTGTACAGTATCCGTGCCTTTTCATATATGGGAACACTGGCCCACAAAGGAAGGCCTTCCTTCGAATGGCGGATAACCTCACTGACTTCTTCTTTGCTGATTGCCTGTATCCCACCGATAAAAGAGCCGTCCACAGGAGAGGTCACGGTAATGACATTGCCCGATGCTGATTCCACCCACTGTCCATTGACTAAATTTCCATAAATAAGCTTTTCATTGCATAATCCAGACATATTATATCTCCTTTCAATCCCTTCACAACTTCCATCTGTTTGTAATATATCATAGAGACAAGAATCAAATGTCAATAACATTTGCAATATGATCTGTCAGACGCAGTGCAAGTATAGCATTGGAAAGTGCGGTTTCTATAACATTGCCCCTTATCCGGTGAACAGGCTTGAAGCCAAGCGGATATTCGCAATCCGCTTCGCAACTTGTTTCGATTAAATAGACTCGTCTGTCTGTTCTTTCTCTGTTCTCACCTCTGCCTCGACTTCTGTCGCCAATATTGCATTTGCTGCATCTGTTGTTTTCACATTGTCTGGAATTCCAGTGATATTTAAGTTCTTCGTTACTTTTGCATCATAAGTTTCTGCTCTCATGATCTCCGACAAGTCAACCCCTGTCGCTTCTTTCATTGATTCAAATAACTTAGCCATAACAACGGGCACATTTCCCGCTACAGAGCTGATACCGTTGCCCCCGTCTCCATTTCCTCCGCCAATAATGGTAATCTTGTCAATCTGGGACAAAGGTTCTGCAATCTTCCCGGCAATTTCAGGGAGAACCTTGATCATCATTTCCGCCATGGCAATCTTATTGTACTTTTGGTAAGCTTCCGCTTTCTTTTCCATTGCTTCTGCTTCGGCTATACCCTTTGCCTGAATTGCGGCCGCTTCTGCTTCCCCCTTTGCCTTGATACCTTCTGCTTCCTGAAGCATGGAATACTTTTGTGCTTCTGCCTGAGCCTTTTTTGCTTCAGCTTCTTTTTCCTGTTCATATTTCTTAGCTTCGGCTTCTCTCTGTCTTCTTGCTAAATCAGCCGCAGCCTTTTGTTCAATCGCATAGCGCTCTGCATCTGCTTTTTTATTGATCTCAGCTTCCAAAGTCTGCTGCATAACTGCAACTTCCTTGTTTTTCAGCTCGGCTTCTCTTTCTGCCTTGGCAATCTGAGCATTGACGGTAGCAGCCTGAATTGTCTTTTGCTGCTCTTGTTTCTGGATTTCATATGCAGCGTCTGCCTGTGCTCTCTTTGCATCCGAAACCTGCTGTAATTCAGCTTTTTTAATTTCAAGTTCATTATTCCTTATTGCAATTTCCGACTCAGCATTTACTCTTGCATCGTTTGCCTCTCTGTCAGCCGAGGACTGTGCGATGGCAACCTCTTTATTTGCATTTGCTTTTGCAATGGCCGCATCCTTTTTAATTTGTGAAATATTATCAATACCCAGGTTATTGATAACGTCATTTTCATCACGGAAATTCTGAACATTAAAGCTTACCAGCTCAATCCCCATCTTTTCCAGATCAGGGATTACATTTTCAGAAACCTTACTTACGAAAGTTTTCCTGTCACCAATTAACTCACGTAATTTCATGGTACAGATAATCTCACGAACATTACCTTCCAGAACTTCTGATACGATTGCGCCGATTTCCTCTGAACTCTTATTCAAGAAATTCTGTGCGGCAAGATCGATTGATTCATCCTCTGCCTTGATCTTAACGTTTACGGCTGCATCCACAAAAATGTTAATACAATCCTGTGTTGGCACCGGATCTTTTGTTCTGATGTCAAGAGGTATCAATTTTAGATTCAGCTTATCAAGTCTTTCTAAAAAAGGAATTTTAATTCCTGCCCGGCCAATTAATATTTTTGTTTTCTTCTTTAAGCCGGAAATGATGTATGCAGTATCCGGCGGAGCCTTTACATAACCGGAAGCAAGGATTCCTAATATTATAATGGCAAAAATAATGACTGGGGCAATGCTTAATAACAGCTTTAACATACTCTTTCTCCTTTTATTCTTTTAATATACGCGATACTTATGTATTGCCTTACCTGTTATTCCAACAGCGGATCAATAACATAGATCCCTCCTGCCGGAAAAACAGTCCATGCACTCGTCTGAAGTGATCAAATCCTATGGTTTATCCATACTTTTTCTTCCCCTTTCCTCACTGAAATCTGTTCTATCAAACTAATTGGAATAAATTCCAGTCCATGTGATCAGGCGGCCTTTCCCACCTACAGGTTATGACAGCTTATGTCACATCATGATCATGCCAGGCTTTGCATTTTATCACTCTTCTTTTTAAGAACAAAGCTTATGATTTCAAAAACAGAGAATAACCTCTCCTGATCATCTGTCATTGGTCCGCTTTCCATTGATCCAGTATCTGCTGAATTTTATCTCTGCATCGTTTTCCTTTCTCAATCTAAATCTGACATCAGATGCTCAATTCTCTATTCATACCGCTTGCCTTTTTTTCAGGCTCGATGAGATTTTCCTCTTTTTCTGATACCACATATAGTATATACTAATTCCAGTTACACACGATGTCAACATATATCATCTTATTTCCGACACCGCAGCAAATATGCTGCACTCCCTTACAAAGTCATTTCCTGCCAAAATAATCCATTAAAAAGCTGCTGAAGTACAGAGTTTCCTCCATATTCAGCAGCTTTCTTGTCCTGGTTCATTTAACAATTCATCAATCTAAAAACACAGCCCACCCTCAGGCTGATTCTGTGCATAATTCCCGCCCAGATATCCCCTCGGCAGCATAGGCTGCCTCTCAAATCCGGATTTCATCTCATAAAAGGTTTTTGTTTCTCCGCTTTCAATGGTTCCCGTAAGGATCTCCAATGCATGAAGAGCCATATCACCGTTTGTTCTGGGTATACGTCCTTCCCTTAAGGCCCAGGCCATCTCTGCCACTCCAAGACCTCTGTCGTTGCCGTCGTACCCATGAGTATGCGGGAATACGACAGGCTCTGTCCTGCCTTTTAATATCACCCTCACCTCACCTCCGAAGAAGTTGGGATCCTCCAGGAAAATGATGCCCTCCGTGCCATAGAACGCCACATAAGGTTTCTCTGTGCGGATGCTTCTGGAATTAAAGTGAAGAGTTCCCATACAGCCGCTTTTAAAGCGCATGGTACTCATAAGATATGTCTCTGATTCCTGGAAATAGGTTTCTCCGAAATTATCATTTTTCACAAAGTAGTGCTTCTGCTCCGCCATGGAAACTCCGGACATCCCGCACACTTCTTTCACCTCTCCCAGCACATTAATCATGGCAGTGGTATAATAAATTCCCACATCAATCCCAATTCCGCCTCCTGATTTGGCCGTGTAGGGAAATTTCTCAGCCAAAAGGCGGGCATCCCTCTGCAAAACAGCCACACTGGAGGTCACGGTCCCAATTAAACCCGATTCTACCAGATACTTAGCAGTCTGCACAGCTGCCCCCAGAAATGTGTCCGGTGCGCTGCAAAGCAGCTTTCCCTTCTCAGCAGCCAGGGCTGTCAGCTCTCTTGCCTGGTCAATATCAGCTGCCAGCACCTTTTCCGTATACACGTGCTTCCCATGGTCCAAAAGGTTCTTTATGACCTCATAATGAGCGGCAGGATTGGTTAAGTTCACCACGATTTCTATTTCACCATCCTCCAGGATCTCTTCCATGGACATGGCCCGTATACCGTAAGCATCGGCTGTTTCTTCCGCCAACCGGCGATTTAAATCGCAGACTCCTGTCAATTCCAGAATTTCAAAGGTCTTTGCCATATTTTCAATATAGATCCGGCTGATTGCTCCGCATCCGATTACCGCTGTCTTTACTTTCTTTATTCCTTTCATGCGAAGGCCTCCTTATACCCCATTCTGTTCAATCACCCTGGAATACCAGTGTCCGCTTTCCTTGATAATTCTCTCCTGGGTATTGAAGTCCACAAATACGATTCCGAAACGGCTGCCATATCCGAATGACCACTCAAAGTTATCATACAAAGACCACTGGAAATATCCCTGGACATTAACTCCCTGGGAAATGGCCTTCCAAAGTGCTGTTAAATGCCTGTGAAGATAATCCTTCCTTCCGCCGTCTTCCACCTTTCCTTCCATGGAAACCACATCCGGAAAGGAAGTGCCGTTTTCCGTAATGTAAATCTTATCAATTCCGTATTCATTCTTCATCCGCAAAAGCATATTCACCAGACCTTGCTCTGTCACCGGCCAGTTCCTGTCATTGACGGGAACGTATTTTGGATTTTGTATCCTAAAGCCAAGGGGCCACACGCTGTCATCTGCCTTTACATGAAAGTCATTGTAATAATTCAGACCAATGAAATCCAGCTTCTGTCCGATGAGCTTCATGTGCTCCTCCCTAAACTCCGGAAGACGGACCCCTTTGGAACGGTAAAACCCGATCATTTCCTGAGGATATCTGCCGTACACAATTGGTTCTGCAAACCAGCGGTTTAAATACCCATCTGCTCTGGCTGCTGCCTGAATATCCTCTGGTTTATCCGTAAGGGGAAGCCTTCCCATAAGGTTTAAGGTAATTCCGATTTCTCCGTCACAGCCCTTTTTACGGAAATAATCCACAGCCAGACCATGACCCACATAAAGATAGTAAGACACCCGCACCGCAGTTGAGAAATCCCGGATGCCGGGAGCCTGGCGTCCCTCAGAATTGCCTAGAAAGGCAGCGCAGTAAGGTTCATTTAATGTGATCCATTTCTTCACCTTGCCATGAAATGCATCTATAATAATCTTTGCATATTCCAGGAAATATTCCGGCATCTGAGGATTGGCCCAGCCGCCTATGTCCTGGAGAGCCTGGGGGAGGTCCCAGTGGTATAAGGTGATATACGGTTCAATTCCCGCATCAAGAAGCTCGTCAATAAGGCGGCTGTAGAATTCAAGTCCCTTTTCATTGACTTCCCCGTATCCTTTTGGAAGGGTCCTGGACCATGCAATGGAAAACCGGTAAGCCTTGATCCCCATTTTCTTCATCAAAGCCACATCCTCTTTGTACCTGTGATAGTGGTCACATGCAATTTTTCCATCATCTCCATTTAAAACATTGCCGGGAACCGAACAATACCTGTCCCATATGGTTTCTCCTCTTCCATCCTCGTCCCAGGCGCCTTCGATCTGGTATGATGCAGTAGCTGCTCCCCAGGCAAAACCTTCAGGGAAATGCCTCTTTTCCATGATTCCATCCTCCCTCTTATTCGTCGCGCTCCAACAGTTCTATTACTACTTTCAGGCTGTCCAGAGCATCCATAAATGCATATCTTCCATTTCCTCTCCTGTACTCACCTTTTTGCAGCAGTTTCATTCCCCAATCCTCACAGGCGCTGATTGTCTTTTGCATGCCTTTTATATTGAAAGAAATATGGTGGATTCCCTCACCGAACTGTTCTAAATGCTCCTTCCAGATGCTTGGCTCTTCATTTGGCTGGATCAGCTCCATCTGTAAATCTCCGAAATAAAAAAAGGTCATATAGCACTTTGCCTTTGGCGCCGGTTCTCCCCTGTATTCTGTCTTTGTAATCTCGAATTCACCGCTGTTTACGGTTTCAGGCTCCTCAACTCCAAAGAAACGCGCAAACTCCTTTTTTGTCTTTTCAATATCATTTACCAGAAATCCAATCTGTGCCAGTCTCATATCCTCAATCGGTCTTTCCATAATCTTTCTCTTCCTTTCCATTGATGCACTTTTCCATAGTGCCCATTTTCTCTATAGCTTCCATCAGTCCTTTTATGTAAGCAGTATCCGCATAGCGTACCTTGTGGCCCCAATCCCGATCGCCCTCAATGCCAGGCACATGGTCGCTGACCATAAAGCCATCAAAGCCTGAATGCATCAGTGCATATATCACCTGGAAGGGATCGAAATTCCCTTCCCCCAGAAAGCATTCCTGGAATTTAGGCACCGTACCCTGTACATCCCTCATATGGGCATAAATAAGTTTTTTCCTGGGTCCAAAATAATCAATGGCATCAAAAATGTTCTTAGCCCCGCCTTTCATCTGTGAAAAGGTTCCGATGCAGAACAAAAGCCCCCAGTTAGGGCTGTTAATCATAGCTTCCGCCCGTTTATAGCTGTCCACATCAACAAACATCCTAGCAATCCCCGACAGGCTTTCTATGGGAGGGTCATCCGGATGAAGTGCCATGGTCACATGATATTCCTCAGCCACAGGTATGATGCGTTTCATAAAATATTCAAAATTCTCCCACAGCGATTCCACATCAGGCACCATAACATCTCTTCTCTGACCAAAATCCGCCATATCATCAATGCCCTGTTTCTGTTTATCTAAGTCAAAAGCCTGTACAGCAGCGCCATACCTTCCTGCTGGAGCGTGATTTTCCGTTCTCCAGACAAAGGAAGGTGAAAAATGGTATCCCAGCACAGGAATCCCCACACGGCCCAGACTGCGGATGGATTCGCAGACATTCTCAATCTGCTGATCTCTTCCTTCCAGACCCAGCATGGCCTTGTCATAAAAAGAAATGGGCATATTCTCCATCGCCTCCACGATCACGCCGTACCTGTCGCATTCTTCTTTAAAACGAGCCAGATCATCGTATTTCCAAAACTCTTTGGCAGGCAGATCATACGGGAGGTTAAACTGTACCCTGTCAATGCCCATCTGCCTGGCATTGGTGAGGATCTCCTTATCCACGCTCCGAATCTGTCCATATGCTAATCTCATCATATCCTGTCAGCTCCATATCCGGTCCAGAGAAGTCTCCTGGTTCCATTCATCGGTAGATACCCACACATTTTTGCCCTTCATAGGACCATGCTCCCGGATCAGCTCCTCGTTAAGGGACTCAATTCCAAGACCAGGTGCATCAGTCACTGACGTAAAGCCATTCTGTACAATAGGCTTCACCGGCCCTATAATCAGATCCTGCCACCACTCAGAATCAAAGGCGTCATGTTCCTGTACAAAGAAATTCTCGCTGGCAGTGGCCATATGAGCTCCGGCCAGGGCTGATATAGGGCTCTCGCACATATGGAGTGCCATAGACACCCCGTATCTGGCTGCCCTGTCACCAAGCTTCTTAGTCTCCAGGATTCCGCCGGAAGTCAGGAGATCCGGATGCACCACATCCAGGGCGCCTGCCTCAAAAAGCGGTTCAAAGGTCTCCGTTAAGTACATATCCTCTCCCGTTGCAAGGGGAGCTGTCGTGGCGTGCTTTAATTCCTTGTACTGTTCCGTCAGATACCAGGGGAGCATATCCTCCAGCCATGCCAGGTTATATTTTTCAAGCCTTCTTGCAATCTTAATCATATCCGGAAGAGGAAAATGCCCGAAATGGTCAATGGCTAACGGCACTTTCGCACCGATCACCTCCCGCACCCTTCCGATGTATTCATCCAGATGTGCCAGACCCTGTTCCGTCACATGCATATTGGTAAAGGGATGGGAAACCCGGTTAAAATCATACAGGGCCGCATTGGCCGCGGATACTTCAGCCCTGGTGCCGGACCTTGAAACCTTGCGTACTTCTTCTTCCACGGCCCGCAGCTCATTGACCCAGTCTAAGGGACCGCTGTAATTCCCTTCCTGCGCCATGAGAAGCTCCACACTGAGAATTTTCACTGCTGTAAATCCCTGATCCATGTATCCCTTCAGAATCTGCCCCACTCTTTCCGGTTCCATTAAAATGCCGGTGGCCCTTCCTTCCTCAATATGGGTATCTGCATAGAGCCTGACCTTATCCCGGAATCTTCCTCCCAAAAGCTGGTACACAGGAACCCCGTAGGCCTTTCCAACCAGATCCCAAAGAGCCAGTTCAATGGCACACACCCCGGCAGACTGCCTGGACTGGCCGCCGAATTGCTTGATCTTTCGAAAAATACGATCTACCTCACAGGGGTTCTCACCAATGATCCTGCTCTTTAAATATTTTAAATAGGTGGCGCTGGCGCCGTCACGCATTTCCCCGTACCCGCTGATTCCCTGGTTGGTATCAATTCTCACCAGATAACACCCCCATGGAGGAAGATCCACCTTGGTGTATTTTACATCCGTGATCAATAGTTTAGACGGATTGGAGCTCTGCCTCACAAAATTCAGACACTCCTCATAATTTAATTCCGTCTGACTGCTCTTAATATCCATTGTCTGCCTCCTGTCCATTCTGACTCCTATTCACTGTTTCCTGCTGATTCACCTGCTGCCTGCCGGCTTTTGTTAACCTTTTACCGCACCGTCTGCCATACCCTTGACAAAATACCTGTTACATGAAAGAAAAATAAGGAGTACCGGAAAAGCTACAACGGCCGATGCGGCCATGGTGGAGCCCCAGTCTACTGCAAACTCTCCTGCAAACATGTGAATAGCAATGGGAAGTGTTCTTGTCTTAGTCGATGTACTTAAATTCAGCGCAAAAAGGAATTCCTCCCATGCATGGATGTAGGTGTAGATAGCCACGGAAATCAGTCCCGGCTTTGCAATGGGCAGAACCACCTTAAACAGTGCCCCGATTCCCGTACAGCCGTCAATTTTGGCCGCTTCCTCCAATTCCTTTGGAACAGTCTCAAAAAAGGAACTGAGCATGATAACACCCATGGGAATCGTCAGTGCCATATCTGCCATGATCAGTGAAAAATGGGTATCCAAAAGACCTGTTTTTGCAATCAGAAAATACAAAGGGATAATGATTACCACACTGGGAATCATCTGCCCGAACAAAAGTGCAATCTTCAGCACCCCATGTCCCCTGAACTTATACCTGCTTAAACCGTAGCCTGCCAGGATAGAAATGAGCAATGTAACAGCTACCACACTGACTGTAATGATGACACTGTTAACAAAAGCATCAAACATCTTGGAATTCGTAAGTACATTAACATAATTACCGAACGTTGGTGTGTCCGGGATGATCTGGGGAGGAATATCAAACTGTTCAGTAGGAAGCTTGATGGATGTAGACAGCATCCAGATTGCCGGAAACACTGCTGCCATAACTACAAGAAGTAAGATCCCATAGGTACAAATCTGCCAGACAATATTAGTCCTTGTTACAGATTTCTTCATTTTCACCATGTTACTTCCCCTCCTTTTCTCTTGTAAGATAGAGATATACAAGACTTACGAACATCGATAACGCAAATAAGACTGCACTGGCAGCGCTGGCGATACCGAAATCATAATCCATAAATGCCCGTTTATAAATGTACATGGCCATTACTTCCGTCTTATGGGCTGGTCCGCCCTCTGTCATTGCATAAATAAAGGTAAATGCATTCAGGGTCCAGATGATCATTAAAAGGATCGTAGAATAGCAGGTCGCGGCAATGGAAGGCCATGTCACGTTTTTAAAGATGCCAAATACATTTGCTCCGTCAATCACTGCAGCTTCTTTTAAATCCTTGGACACACTTTGTAGGGATGCCTCAATCATCAGCAGGATAAACGGAAACATCTTCCATGTGTTGACTGCAATGACAGACCACATGGCGATCTTGGGATTGGACAGCCATGTCTGGTTCTTTTCAATAATTCCCAGAGTGCTGAAAATGAAATTAATAATACCGTAGTCAGCATTGTACATCCACTTCCATACAGCGGAACCGATGATGCTGGGTGTTACCCATGGGATCATCAGCAGGATTCGAATAAATGTCTTTCCTTTCACAAATGGCTGGTGAAGTATCAAAGCCATGATAAAACCCAGACCAAATTGGAAGAAAACACTTCCAAAGGTCCATACTAATGTATTTTTAACAGAACCCAGGAACACCTTATCCTCAAACAACTTTTTATACTGGGAAATGCCGCTGAAAACAGGTGCTTCCAGGAACAGGGTATTGTTAAAGAATCCCATGACTAACGTATAAAGCAGCGGATATATCATGACAACTGCAACGGTGATCACAGCGGGAAGTACATAGCCGGCCCCTGAACGTTTGATTTTTCTAAGCATACTTTCACCTTTCTCTTTATCAAGCGGATATTCGCACTCCGCGACCCTATTTGCTCATAGCGTCCCCGATAGTGCGGGGGAGGCTCTGCCCCGCTTCACCGGGCTTACTTGATTCGGTTAAAAGAAGGCCCCGCCTGTGAGCGGAGCCTGTCTGCCCCTCTTCGGATTACTCTAATAATTTATTTGCTGCCTGGTCCAGCTGGCCGCATGCTTCTTCAGCGGACATGTCCTCAGACAGCATCAGCTGAAGGTTATCCATGATGGCCTGACGGATGCCTACAATGTTTTCAACGGAGGGAAGTGCATTTGCATACTGCAGGGCATCTGCATTTGGCTTGATGATTTCTTCCGGATAGTCGGTGTAACGGGCCGCTACTTCTGCCGTACCTGTAAAAGTATTTGTATAAATAGCTGCAATATCCGGTCTGCTAAGGAATTTCACAAATTCCCATGCAGCTTCTTTCTCCTTGCTGCTCTCTGCAACCGCTACGGACCAGCCTCCTAAAATGGTGTTCCTCTCCGCACCGTTTGCAGTGGGAACCATGACACAGGCAAAATTCAGATCAGGATTTGCTTTAACAATTTCCGCTAAATCATAAATGCCGCTTAAGTACATTGCAATCTTGCCGCTGGCAAACAGGGTGCGGTTTGCAATGTTGTCATTCTCCAGCAAAGATGCAGGTGCATAAGCTGCCAGATCCTTGTAGAGCTGTGCCGTCTGAATTGCCACATCACTTCCAAAAGCAGATGCGCTGTTGTCAGTATTTAAAATATCACCGCCGGAAGAACGGAGCATGGTTATGTACTGGAATGAAAAATTCGAATAGTTTGTGCCGCAGAGACCATATCCGTACACGTCGCTGCCGGTACATGCAGCTGCCACCTCTTTGACCTCATCCCAGGTTGCAGGGGGTGCGTCATATCCTGCTGCCGCCAAAATGTCCTTGTTATAAAACATGACATAGGTCTCACTGCGGAATGGCAGGCCATAGAGCTTTCCGCCCACAGTGGAGGCATCGTTTGCACCTTTGACAAACTGACTCACATCCAGGGAATCCTTTGCCACGTACTCATCCAATGGTGCCAGCAAACCTGCATTGCCGAATGTAGTAACCCAGTCCAGTGCACAAGACAGGACATCCGGTGCAGTGCCGTTTTTCAGCGCCAGCATATATTTATCATTTGCCAGGTCCGCCTGGAATTCTGCTTCGATCTTAATGTCAGGGTGTTCCTTGTTCCATAAAGCCTCTACCTCCGGCCAAACAGCTTCCTGCCAGTTGCCATCCCAAAATTTAATGGTAACCGGTTCCCCCGAAGCTTCTTTCTTCTGGTCAGACTGGGGTGCCGTACTCTCCGCCTTCTTTTCTCCCTTGGCCGGAGAGCATCCGGCCATAAGCCCCAAGACACAAGCAGCTGCCATAGTCATACTTAATGTTCTCTTAACTACCCTTTTCATGTTTTTCCTCCTCGCTCTTTTTTAACCCTCTTACTATTTTGTTAACGTTTTCATTCTTGATACAACTACATACTAGCAAAAAATTGTGCATTTTGCAAGTGTTTTTTTATAATATATTGTTTTTTTAATAAGTATTTACCATTTTATTTTTATAAACGTTTTCATTTTTAGCCACTATACTGCCTTGAAAGTGATTTTTAGATATGCTATAATGAAAATAGCATAAATATTTTCATAAGAAGGGATTAAAAATGAAAACAATAAAAGATGTGGCAGCTTACTCCGGAGTTTCCTTAACCAC
Source organism: Lacrimispora indolis DSM 755 (assembly GCF_000526995.1). Lineage (NCBI taxonomy): Bacteria > Bacillati > Bacillota > Clostridia > Lachnospirales > Lachnospiraceae > Lacrimispora > Lacrimispora indolis. The sequence continues at coordinate 239,706 of NZ_AZUI01000001.1, forward strand.
TGTATCCCGAGTAGTTAATGGCTCTGATAAAGTCTCGCCCAAGACCAAAGACAAGGTTAATCAAGCCATAAAAGAATTGGGATATTTTCCTAATAACGCTGCCCGTTCACTGGTAAAGAAACAAACAGATTCCATTGCCATTCTTCTGCGTAATATACATGACCCCTTTTTCACCGATCTGATTCGTGGAATTGAGGATGCCTCCGCTCTCCTTGGACGTAATGTCATATTTTGCAGTCCGGGAAAAGACGAAAAAGTCAGGGATCGCTACATCGAATATCTGACAAATGGCATTTCCGATGCCATCATCCTGTATGGCTCTCTTTTTTCCGATAAAGCAATGATTGAACATCTGCAGGAAGTTGGGTTTCCTTTTCTGTTAATTGAAAATAACTTCCAGATGATGCCTGTCAACCAGTTCCTTATTGACAACGTGACCGGCGCCAAGGATGCCGTGAACTATTTAATCCGCCACAATCACAGACGCATTGCCCATGTGATGGGCAATCCTAACAAGAAAGTCATTCTGGAGCGTTTCAGCGGCTATATGGAGACCATGCAGGACAACGGACTGCTGATCCAGGACCATTATATCCAGAATACTCTCAATGACTCCACACTCTCCCTTCCCAATTTCAGGGAGATGATGGCTCATCCGGCTGGTGAGCGGCCTACTGCCATCTTCTGCAGCAATGACAAGATTGCCATGGTGGTAATTAACGAATTGCAGCAGTCTGGTTTTAAAGTGCCTGAAGATGTTTCTGTTGTTGGCTTTGACAATCTGAATACATACGGCTTTTCCTACCGGGGTCCGCGGATCACCAGCATTCAGCAGCCATTGTATCAGATCGGATACGACAGCATCCTGTCCATAGACGGCATCCTTCAAGGCAGCATCACAACCCCAATTAACAAATTCTACCAGACCGCTCTGGAAGAGCATGAGACAGTGTGCTCCTGCCAGGAATAGATTTTAAGTGACTATCAAGGAAGTCGTCATAATTACATTTAAATAATTCATATACTTCCTTCTAAATAAATAAACGAAATAACAGGTTTTGGAATTGTCAAGATTTTCAAACACAGCCAAGGGGATTTTATGGATTTTTCTCTTTCAATGGATTGGATGTCATATGGATTAATGCATGGGAATTGTCAGGTATTTTCCGCATGTTCATGGTGCGTGCAGCAATCAGGGTGTATTTTCACTGACATGACATCTCCCTTTGGAAATTCATATCCACTCATTGATGTATCATCATTGACAATTTCCAAAACCTTAGGCCGCATAACACAGCTGAAAAAATGGCGTGATACCGGCTTTATCATTCAGAAGCTAAGCGGGCCATTCAGATATGTTTCTGCAAGGTTCTTTCTATTTTGTCTGCTCTCTCACCCATTGAATCCGAGGAAAGCTTGTCCCTTTCACTCCCTGATGCTTTCAGGGTTTTATATTCGTCTGATACTCTCCGGTCTTTCAACTTCTTTTCTATCCCCTTCCTACATCCTTCTGCTTTTCACTTGCTGAATGTGGACTAAAAAAGGAACATTTTCAATCTGAGTGAAAATGTCCCTTTTTTGGGTTTACCGTGTTTTGCAGTTATACTAAAATGGTATTAGGCCCATGCTATGTCTTTATGCCGGAAACGGAGAATTGAGAAGGAGCCGCTTCCCCTCATTTTCTACTCCCCTCTATCAGTTACCTGACAATACGATATCCGTTAAATAGTGACAATAACCAGATAAATGATGGGCCACGTCATCATTTCTTACCCTGAATATATGATGCCTGATAAAAGCACCGTACAAAATGGTCTCAGGTGATTTAAAATACATGGCATGCTCCGGAAAGAAGATCCCATCCAACTGCCGGTTCGCCCTTATTTGCAGCACCGTTTTAAACTTGCTGATATCATAGCCTTCCAGCAAATGGTCTTTGCCGCAGGCTTTTATGTTCCTGACCATGGCATCCGCAGCGGAGAGCAGTTCAAGAAAAGTCGCCCAGGTAGTAATTCGGTTCATCATAAAGTCCAGATTGTTGAAAGCATTTTTTAATCCAAATATAAAATACCGGTCTTCAGGCAGAACGGCGGTCAATTCATTGGTGCAATAGGCAAGCCAGTGGTCATAATTGCGCCAATAGTCATGGGCAAAGAAGTACTCGAATGCTTTTTTTACCGAATTCAGCCATAATTCATTTCGGTCTATCGAATATATCCGCATCAGGGCAAAGGCGGCTTCTCCGGAATAATAAACGATTCGAAATCGGTCGGCTACTTCAAGACCTGGAAAACGGATCACATGGGTAAACTGTCCGGTTTCTTCGTCCTGCATATAGCGTATGCCGTTGCCAATTTGTCTGAGTATTTGTAAATATTCATTTTTCTCATTGAAAATTTCAAGATATTTGACAATGGCCAGCACGGTCACACCCAGTCCACCCAGCTTGATCTCATCGTTGTTATCAAATTCTACGACGAATGCGCAGTCGTTAACCGTGTAAATATACTTCCCCATGAGATAAGCAAAGGATTTCCTGATAGGCTCCAGCAGTGTCTCATCCTTTGTTACCAGGTATGTTTCCGCCAGAGAATAGACGCTTAATGCGTGCCGCACCACGTTATAGGATGAGATCTTCTTATTAAAGCAGCTAAAATAGCCATAAATGAACCGGCCGTTGTCCTGTACCGTATTTGCCAAATACCTGGAGCTTTTAAACAGCAGGTCTTTCAGGATTTCCGGTGACAACACGGAGATTTTTCTCCTGGCGGTGCTCAGCTCGGCTTCCTCCAGTTCAAAAAATTCTTCCTCATCATAAAAATAGCTCTTTGTTTCAAAAATAACCACATCATTCAGGACAGAGTCTCCTAACACAAGGGACTGTCCACGAACTGACTTTAAATAATGATTAACATTTCCCCAATTAATTTCCGCTATTGCTTTTGTCGAGTCCGTATCAACAGAAATTCCGGCAAGCTCCAACGTATCCGTACTTGGCTTTGGTTTATTTCTTTCCTGCTCTGTATATTTCAGCAGACATGCTCCGTTCACTTCCTGATGCAAAAAAGCAATATTATACAGTTCATCAAAGGCTATACCGTATTTAAAATAATATCTTTTTATGGTTGAGGCAAGTTCCAGAAATTCAAATCTGGTCAGCCGTTTTTCCATTACCACAAAATCCGCTTTTAGCCAAGGCGGATTCTGGTTTTTTGATTTAATATGTTTTACTGCCCTATCCTGGGCCATCTTGAACGCAGTATTTTTGCTGTTTCCAATTCCCGTAAAGACAACAGCTCTTTCTGACTGATAGCCGACGGATATAAAGCATTTTACTTTCCCGTTCCGTTCGCTTACAGAAAGCTCCTCCAGCTTATTCTGAAACATGAGCATTTTTTCTTTTACCATTTTTATATCAGCAGTTTCGTTTGAACCGTTCATTTTATCTCCCCATTGTTTCTCAACTTTCCATGCTTTCATAAAAGGCTTGATAAAGGCCAATGAGCTTTATCTCGTCAACCTTTATCAAGTCAGCACACTTATAATATTATCGACATGGATGGTCCGGAACAAGTGACATTATTTGAAGATCACTTTATATCCGTTCTACGTTTCTTTTTTCCCAATCCCAGGCCAAGCCCTATAGAGGAAAGCAGAGCCAAAAAGCCATCTCTGGGCAAATCACTTTTGTTATAACCGGTCTTAGGCATAGAATCCCACGCTCCTGAAGCTGTCGGCACTCTTTCTCCCGGAACTCCTATAACAGACTCTGTGGTATATTCCGGATCGATAACTCCCATTGGTACATTATCATCTGGCAGCACTTCTACAACCTCTATACCTGGACCGCCGGAACTTCCAGAACTACCGGAGCCGCCGGGACCACCGGAGCTGCTGGAACCGCCGGAGTTGCTGGAACCGCCGGAGTTGCTGGAACCGCCGTCTGAGTCGGAGTCAGCATCTGAGTCCGCATCGGCATCGGCGTCGGCATCTGAATCCGCATCAGCATCTGAGTCTGCATCGGCATCAGCATCAGCATCTGAGTCGGCATCCGCATCAGCATCAGCATCTGAGTCGGCATCCGCATCCGCGTCAGCATCTGAGTCGGCATCGGCGTCCGCGTCTGAGTCAGCGTCCGCATCTGAATCCGCATCTGAATCGGCGTCTGCATCTGAATCCGCATCTGCATCTGCGTCTGCATCGGCATCCGCATCTGAATCAGCATCGGCGTCTGCGTCCGCATCAGCGTCTGAGTCAGCATCTGAATCGGCGTCCGCATCAGCATCAGCATCTGAGTCAGCGTCCGCATCCGAGTCCGCATCGGCATCTGAGTCTGCGTCTGCATCTGCGTCCGCATCAGCATCTGAGTCGGCATCCGCATCCGCGTCTGCATCAGAATCCGCATCGGCGTCTGCATCTGAGTCTGCATCAGCATCGGCGTCTGCATCGGCGTCTGCATCCGCATCTGAGTCGGCGTCCGCATCGGCGTCAGCATCAGCATCTGAGTCGGCATCAGCATCCGCATCAGCATCTGAGTCGGCATCGGCGTCTGCATCTGAGTCCGCGTCTGCATCTGAGTCGGCATCAGCATCGGCGTCGGCATCCGCATCGGCATCCGCATCCGCGTCGGCATCCGCATCCGCGTCGGCATCCGCATCGGCGTCCGCATCGGCATCCGCATCTGCATCAGCATCCGCGTCTGAGTCCGCATCGGCATCTGCATCCGAGTCCGCATCTGAATCTGCGTCGGCATCTGCATCTGCGTCGGCATCAGAATCCGCATCGGCGTCGGCGTCTGAGTCTGAGTCTGCATCTGAGTCCGCATCGGCATCGGCGTCCGCGTCTGAGTCTGCATCCGCATCTGAGTCTGCATCTGCATCTGCATCGGCATCAGCATCTGCATCTGAGTCGGCATCTGCATCCGCATCTGCATCGGCGTCCGCATCTGCATCGGCGTCAGCATCGGCGTCTGCATCTGAGTCCGCATCTGAATCCGCATCGGCGTCTGCATCCGCATCTGAGTCCGCATCGGCATCTGAGTCTGCGTCCGCATCAGAATCTGCATCGGCATCCGCATCTGCATCCGCGTCAGCATCTGCGTCGGCATCGGAGTCTGCGTCAGCATCTGCATCGGCGTCGGCATCTGAGTCTGCATCCGCGTCAGCATCTGCATCGGCATCAGCATCTGCATCTGCGTCAGCATCGGCGTCGGCATCAGAATCCGCATCGGCGTCAGCATCTGAGTCCGCGTCCGCGTCTGAGTCTGCATCTGCATCTGCATCCGCATCGGCGTCTGCATCTGAGTCCGCATCGGCGTCAGCGTCTGCGTCTGCATCTGCATCGGCATCTGAGTCGGCATCTGCATCTGAGTCTGCATCTGCATCTGCATCTGCGTCAGCATCAGCATCAGCATCTGCATCTGAATCTGCATCCGCATCGGCGTCGGCATCACTATCTGCATCCGAATCGGCGTCCGCATCCGCATCAGCATCTGAATCCGCATCTGAATCTGCGTCTGCATCAGCATCCGAGTCCGCATCTGCGTCCGCATCACTATCTGCATCCGCGTCAGCATCTGCATCTGCATCTGCATCGGCGTCGGCGTCGGCATCTGCATCTGCATCTGCATCAGCATCTGAATCCGCGTCAGCATCGGCATCTGCGTCTGCGTCGGCATCCGCGTCAGCATCTGCATCCGCGTCAGCATCAGCGTCGGCGTCTGCATCGGCATCTGAATCAGCATCAGCATCAGCATCGGCATCTGAGTCAGCATCACCATCGGCATCAGCATCTGCATCGGCGTCGGCATCTGAGTCCGCATCCGCATCTGCATCTGCGTCGGCATCCGCATCGGCGTCGGCATCCGCATCCGCATCAGCGTCGGCATCGGAGTCTGCATCTGCATCGGCATCAGCATCTGAGTCGGCATCGGCATCCGCATCGGCGTCCGCGTCAGCATCGGCATCCGCATCGGCATCTGCATCGGCGTCCGCATCGGCATCCGCATCGGCGTCCGCATCGGCATCGGCGTCGGCATCTGAGTCTGCATCCGCGTCAGCATCCGCATCGGCGTCCGCATCTGAGTCAGCATCAGCGTCGGCATCTGCGTCCGCATCGGCATCCGCGTCTGAGTCGGCATCTGCATCAGCATCGGCATCTGCGTCCGCATCGGCATCTGCATCTGCGTCGGCATCTGCATCGGCATCTGAATCAGCGTCAGCATCGGCGTCTGCATCTGAGTCGGCATCTGCATCCGCATCCGCATCTGCATCTGCATCGGCGTCCGCATCTGCATCTGCATCGGCGTCCGCATCTGCATCGGCATCGGCATCGGCGTCCGCATCGGCGTCCGCATCGGCATCCGCGTCTGCGTCGGCATCAGAATCCGCATCTGAGTCAGCGTCAGCATCCGCATCTGAGTCGGCATCCGCATCGGCGTCCGCATCTGAGTCCGCATCGGCATCCGCGTCGGCATCAGCATCAGCATCGGCATCCGCGTCAGCATCTGAGTCGGCATCAGCGTCGGCATCTGAATCTGCATCCGCATCCGCATCGGCATCTGCATCCGCGTCTGCATCGGCGTCTGCATCTGCATCCGCGTCTGCATCGGCGTCAGCGTCAGCATCTGAATCCGCATCTGAATCTGCGTCTGCGTCTGCATCCGAGTCCGCATCTGCGTCAGCATCTGCATCCGCGTCAGCATCGGCATCTGAGTCTGCGTCGGCATCCGCGTCAGCATCTGCATCGGCATCTGCATCCGCGTCTGAGTCCGCATCGGCATCGGCATCTGCGTCGGCATCTGCATCTGCATCTGCGTCGGCATCTGCATCGGCATCTGAGTCAGCGTCAGCATCGGCGTCAGCATCTGAGTCGGCATCTGCATCCGCATCCGCATCTGCATCTGCGTCGGCGTCCGCATCTGCATCTGCATCTGCATCGGCGTCCGCATCTGCATCGGCATCGGCGTCCGCATCTGCATCGGCATCGGCATCGGCGTCCGCATCGGCGTCCGCATCGGCGTCCGCATCTGCATCCGCGTCTGCGTCGGCATCAGAATCCGCATCTGAGTCAGCGTCAGCATCCGCATCTGAGTCGGCATCCGCATCGGCGTCCGCATCTGAGTCCGCATCGGCATCCGCGTCGGCATCAGCATCAGCATCGGCATCCGCGTCAGCATCTGAGTCGGCATCAGCGTCGGCATCTGAATCTGCATCCGCGTCTGAGTCCGCATCGGCATCTGCATCCGCGTCTGCATCGGCGTCTGCATCTGCATCCGCGTCAGCGTCAGCATCTGAATCCGCATCTGAATCTGCGTCAGCATCCGAGTCCGCATCTGCGTCAGCATCTGCATCTGAGTCTGCGTCGGCATCCGCGTCAGCATCGGCATCCGCGTCAGCATCAGCGTCGGCATCAGCGTCGGCATCCGCATCAGAATCCGCATCGGCATCTGAGTCAGCATCACCATCGGCATCAGCATCGGCATCCCCTTCACCTATTTTAATAGGATCGTTCTGCGAATAAATGATCGCGGAACCGCTTTCGTTATCGTATAAGGCTAGGGTAACGTTTAATCGTCCGTTTTCATTCTTTATACTTGTAGTTTCCCAGCCATCAAAATGTTCAATCAGGTAATTTTCATTGTATGTTTCACTTACAATTTCACCTTCCCCATTAACGATGATTGTAGCAATGGAAACACCTTCGTGTTCAAAGGTGAATTGGTAAAGACTATCTGCTTCCTCATAATCCTCACTGAAAAGAAGCTTTGGAGAAGCGGAACGTTGCACTTCCATATCTACTGCATCTGTATCCGCCTCAATCTCTTCATTTTCCGAAAGAATGCCAGCTTCGAAGTCAAAGGCTTCAGAGTTTGCATAATCCTCTTCATCCATTTCCAGCGTTATCTCGCTATGGTCCTCGATCTGATATGTAGAATCCTGACTATGTATCATTTCAATCTGGGTGAGTGCATTTTTATGTGGGGCTCTTCCCAGATATGCCGCAGTTACTGTCAGATGCGACCTGCTGATTACTACCGTACAAACGGTAAAGGCAGATATGACCCGAGCTATATGCTTCAGTCTGGCTCTTGCCCGTTTTTCATTTAAAATGCGCTCATAAGGCTTTCTTTTTGATCTTTTTCTCACTTTTATTCCTCCTGCAAGCCGTAACCCTATTTAATAGTTTCCGGTTACATGCACGCCACTGTTAATTTCGCTTTGATCCGGCACTTCTTCGTTGACCACTACCTGAAAAGTAATGGTTTTAGACTGTCCGGGAACCAGCAGCCCCAGATATATCGTCACTGAATGGCTATCCTCATCATACATATATTGTTCTTCCCCCTGCCCGATATCAGCCGGCGTGCCGTCAATCTCAAGTGTCCCATCGGTAAAGGATACATATTGGTGCAGCGCATCTATCGCGACGACATCTTTCCAGGTAAGAGTGGACGCATCTGTGTTTTCTATTGTAATGGTAAACAGCAGGGTATCTCCGGGGCGCACTGTCGATTTGCCATTTAGGTTTTCCCAATTTTTTTCAATCGACGGCAGCAAATTCCGCACTGCTACAACGGTATTGGCCGGACCGCTTACCAACTTTCCAGCTTCCTTTTGTGTCCCTGTCAGGGTATCTCCCACATAAAGCGATTCGCCGCTGGGTACAGCAATATACCATTTGCCCTGGGAATCGACCTCAGTCACATTTATAGCGCCGCTGGGAAACGTCACCGTAACCTCAGATCCGGGAATCCCTGTACCCGATACCCGTTTGTCCGTGGTGTATACAATGTTGATAACAGGACGTCTAGAGACATTCTGAACCTCTGGTGTAAAACCACAAAAATCAAAGTACGGATAGGTTTCACCTTCAACGATGTTCCAAATATTTCCAAAGTCCCATCCAACGAAGGTCTCCTGCTTCATCATCTCTTCCGTTCCGCGTCCTTGAGGCGGTATCCCGGACGGACTTCCGGCAGAGCCATGGCTCGCAGAAACATTGGCCCGGTCGCTGTCATAGTAGTTGGTACCTGTAAATGTAACGCCAGAATGTCCTGTAAAGGCACCCAACTCACTCCCTGAAATGCCTGACACTGTTCCGGTAGAATAAGAGTTCAGGACAGTCTGTCCAGAAGAAGCGGTTCCGGAAAAATAGCCTACCAGACCTCCAACGCTTAACTTACCCGACACGTCACCCCGGGCATAGCTGTTGCTTACCTTGGAATAAAGAGATTCACCGATCAAACCACCGACAACATTTCCCTTTGCAGTTACGTTGCCATAGGCGCTGCACTGTTCAACCGTTGACGCATTATTGATGGAGCCTGCATGCAATTGTCCTAACAGACCACCGGCATAATTACCGTTGCTGGATACATCTCCCAATGCATTGCACCGGGTTAGTGAGGACTGGGCATAGGCAATCCCGGCAAAACCGCCGGCTACTTGCCCTCTCACTGCCGCCACATTCCCCGTAGAACAAGCGTTAGTGACTGTCACGGAGTTCAGTTCTCCAGCAAAGCCTCCGACATAGTTTCCATAGTCTGCAAAAACATCGGCCGTTGCATAGCAATATGATATATCAGCTTTTTCATAGGCCGTACCGATAAAACCTCCGGCATAAGAGGCAGCCGCTCTAACAGTTTCAAATTCCGCATTACACCGGGAAATTGTGGATTGCTCATACATAGCGCCGATAAAACCGCCGGCATAAGAAGACCTTGCATAAATGCTCCCTCCCGCTGCACTGCTGTCTGTGATCACAGACTGTCCATGTATAGCACCGGCCAAGCCGCCAACGTAGGAGTTGCCCTCCGCACGTACATCAACAGTTTTACAGCCTGTGATCTTTGTCTTATAGGCCACGCCAATAATTCCGCCGGAATAGTTTCCGCTTGTATAAGTTGTCACGTTCATCACGGTACAGTTAATCACTTTTCCATCAGGCCCGTCTGATTTTCCAACGATTCCACCTGCATATCCGCCTCCGGTAACCTTAATTGGCCCGCCGGAAACAGTGCAGTTTTCTATGACCGTAGCGCCCGTAGCCTTACCAACAATGCCACCGACTTCATAGGCACCGGAAATGCCTTTGGCGTCAAGCTCAACAATAAGATTTTGAATTGTGGCGTTGTTTGCCGTGGAAAACAAACCTTTATAGGCGCCGCCGCTATTGTGCCACAAGCCAGTGATTTTATGGCTGTCTCCATCAAATTTTCCGCTGAACGGGCCTATGCTTGCCCAGCCATTACTTTTGTCTGCCAGGTAGGATGTCAAATCGATGTCATTTGCCAACCGATAGTTTCCGCTTAAATTATTGCTTACATTAACTAAATCCTCTGCTGTGTAGATCATGGTAACTGAAGCTTCCGCCCGGGCAATCATTTGACTGCCCAGAACAGCCGACATTACTACTACCAAGGCCAACAGCATATAGATCTTTTTCAAAAGGGTTCTTCCATAAATTTTCATTAACGCCTGCTCCTTTTTTTTAAATTCGGAAAAACGCTGTGCTGCATTTATACGCATTCCGCTTCATTTGCCGCTCCTCATATCAAGAGATCATTTTTCTTTATGTTTTTTGTGAATGGACAATCAGCCCATCCAATTCATCAAGTCGTTTTTTAGTCAACCCGCTTTTTCTTCTTGAAAAGACTGCAGAATTTTGCATTGGACAGATGATACCCATCGCATCCGCCGCCTTATTTACGGGTGAGACCTTATCCTTCCGCTGTGCCATGCAGAGAATGATTCTCAAAACATAGTCCGTGATAATTTGAAACTTCATGACCTCCCACCATAACATAAAGGAATGGGATAGTCAGTTATCTTTTCACCTCCTTACTTAAGCAAAACTTTACAAGAAAGGTATAATATAGAAATAAGTCGTATGGTTGATAAAAGTAACGAATTATAGGTTTAATGTTCTGAATAAACCCACCTCATAATCTAGTACATATCTTCGACATGAAAGATCGCATGAAAGAGAATCTGGAGCTCTGAAACTTAACAGGAATCGACAGCCGAAAAGAACAGGGTATGTTCTGAAACATACCCTGTTCTTTCGAGTCAATGTTTATTAGGTAAATATATGCAAGATTATAAAAATTTGAGGTATCCTATGCTCCATTCAGCGCAACTTGTAATTCATTAAATTTCGTCTCCTCTGTCCTTTTCATCAAGATGGTCAGACGAAGGAAACGCCGCAGGAAAAATGTATAGAGGTAATCGGCTATTCGTAAACCTCTTCACCGGGCAAGTGTGGGTACTGGATTACGTCAGCACATATTTCTTCTTTAATATCATGTCTATTACCTATACTATATCTTTCCTGTGAAAATGACATATTTCCTACCTCCATATTTTTACACTATAAGCACTATAAAAGGCACTGGATTATAATTCTCCAATGCCTTCTGACTGATTACAATATTCTTCTCTTTATTACTCTTTATTCTTTTCTGGTTCAATTTTTATAGTTGGCAACCGATTAATCTGTTTGAACAAGTAAGTTTCCCCATCTATCACAATTGTAAATGTCTGATTTTCCCCATTATACAGTATTTTAGTATTATTAAATTTGGAACTATTGATAAAGTGCTCATTATCCGAGCCTTTTGAATAAGTGCCTTTATCTGTTTCATCATAGTTATAATAATAAAATGTATAATTATTATCTAAATCAAAAACCATTGATGTGAATGGAAGTTTATCAGATGTGTATGTTCCCTGCAATACTGAAAATCCCTTCAATGATTTCTTATAATTAAGAAAAATACCAACTGCACATATAATCAAAAAAACAAGAAGTCCGAACAATATTTTTTTATGTGTTTTCATTTTATTTTACTTTTACCACTTCTAAATAGTTTCTCGTTGGCACTTTTGCATACTCATTTCCAACATATTCCCATTTTCCATTCCCTGCAATAGGTTTCCTATATTTATCATATTTAGTAACTGTTATATCTTTATAAATCAATAATTTGACGGCTGTATTTACATATGGCGACTGAATCCACGTACCTGAAGTACCCGTTTTCCCCGGACTAACACTCATACTAAAAACACCATAACCAACACTGAATGATACTGTAGTCTCATTTCCGCCATCCGACCAGTAAAATCCGCCTTTCGATGCAAAAACAGTACCATTAGCAGGCTGGTTTGCGGCGTAACCTATTTTAGTCTTTGTAGCTACATTAGTTCCTACTTTTTCTAATTTATATTCATATGACGGCGAGCGCAATCTGTTCAAGTTCAACATTATTTGATCTTTGGCAGCCTGCTCAGACTTATTAATTACGTCTTGAGGAATATCTATAATTACCGTATCAACAATTGTTTCATCGACTTCGACCTTATCATATGTGCTATAACTTTCTGCTGCAAAAGAAGTCACCGCACCTCCTAGCGCCATGGTAACTGACAATAAAACGCCACACAATACTTTTCTTTTTCTCATAAATAAACTCTCCCTTTTTTATATTTGTTAACAATCTAATTATATGTTTATTTATATAATTTAGAACAATTTATAAGCTATTTCTATTAAACTAAATTTTGCTTATAATCTTCATTTACCGGCAATAATTCCACACAATAAAATCTCCCTTATCAACAAATTTTCTTATAATAAAATTATACTCTTTTATTTTCTTTAAATTGTAGAAACTGTCCCTCATATGGAGTCCGGGAAGCAATGAATAATGTGGAATAATCAGGAGACATTACGTCACCCTCCATGGGACATCAATCCAGCCTTCCCGCTTCAAATTATCTAAATAACGAATTAAATTTTTTTGCTTCTTTACGAAGCTTTTCGCAATTATCAAAGTCTGCAATCGACTCTTCTACTTTATCTATATAGCTTTTAAGAATTATTTTCATTCACACCCGCCTTATTTTTCAACTTCATTATCTCCTCCAAAATCAATTTAAACCTCATCTTCTCCGGCGGTTGCAGTTATATCAATACTTACAAGTTCCAGCAGTTTTTTTGATATATCCATTAATCCCACTATTTTTTCCATGAATCTTAGATTTTATTAAATTGTTATGACGACCTCTTTCTATTCACCCATCCACATACTTCTTTCAAGTTTAATTTCAACAATATCCTTTTCACTTAATTCATTTGTTAGCAGCTCTCTGCAATCACAATATACTGATTCGTTTTATCTTCAATTCTGAAATTACAATTCCACTGATTAAAAAATTCTTTACTTTTACTTTCATGTTACCACCCCATCAAACTCAAATTTTATCAGTAATTTTCTTTAGTAATATCGCACTTCCTTTAATTCTATGTTCAAGAAATCCTTCATTTTCCATGATGGGTGCTATTGCTGAAGCATGTCGAGGAGTTAAATTCTTAATATTATTAGATGTATATTCGCCCAGTCCTCCATGCGTAGGTTTTGTCATGCTCGCACCAAGCGGATACCATGTATCTGATCTCACAAGTAAATTGTTGAGAATATCATTAAAAGCTGCATAAGAAACCTCAAAGTTTGTTTCTCCCCAAGAAACGGTATATTCAGATTCTCCTTTTGTGTATTGTACTAAATTCTTGCCACCTGTAAAAGTTTCTACTTTTATCTTATTCATATCAACACCTCCATTATACTATTTTGGCAATACAAAAGCCACCAGATCTTTAGCATTTAGTAGCCTTCAACGATATATGACGCTCATATTATTTGTAGTGTCCGTTTCGTATTCTATTTTGCATTTCCTTTTATGAATATTTATTGGAATCTCTCATAATTCCATCTAAATCTCTTGTGTTCTCAGCCGGTGTGTTTGGTGTCGTGCTTTCTTTTGCCCATAAAATTATCCCTACAAGTAATCCTAATAATGCTATAGCTCCCATGATATACCTCTATCTTACTCTTATAATTACAGCTTTTTCAATTATTTGACATATCTTTTTACATTTCTCATATAATTTATTTGTAGGCTCACGCCAGAACCGAGAATAGACCAAAGGAGACGTTCCATGATAAAAGTTAATCATTTTTCTGATCTATCTCTTCAGGATCAGTATATTTTGATCGATCACATCTTTTTTAACTATAAGATGATTCCAAGCATTAACTATCAACAGACTGCTTATGGTCTGAAGGCGTGCTTCAACCGCTTTACTGGGGTTAATATTGGGCACCAAATTACTTCACAATGCTTTATGGAAGCCATGGTTAAAGCAGGTTACAGAGCGATTCCTGCTAAAAAAGATGTTATACCTAATTGGTATTTTAATGTTGGCAGGGTTTAATTAATACCTCATTGACTCATCTCATTTTGCACTCCAAAAGTTATGGAGTGCATTCTACGTAAAAAGCAATGACACTTTCAATCTGTGTTCCGTCAAATTTCAGTTTTTACCGCAATAAAAAACTACCAGCTCAACACTGATAGTTAGTGTTTTTCTATTCATATTCAGTACATTATTGGATATGCATTACACCGATAGACTTACATATATTTATTATCTTCAAGTAATACCCAGGGGACATTTGCAGATATTTCCAACTGCAAAGCGGGTCTAGGAAAACATCCTCCAGCAAATCACATTCTCTTTGAAAGGAAATATGAAAATCATCTGTTACTCGAAACGCTTGTTCTTCTTCTCAATGAGAAGTTGAAGGACTCTTAGGCACCCATGCACTTTTGCCCGCCAACAAGGTTCCACAAAGATGATAAAAACCACCGTAAAACAATGTCCCGTTAGAATTGGTGCAATTCACATAAACTTCACTTACTTTTCTCATATCAACTCCCAGATCAAAAAAAACTGTCACTTCTGGTGGAAGCGCTTTAATAACTTTTTCATAATTACGGCAACCACTACAAGAACAACCTTCACTAATAAAAGGAGCATTTTCATAGAATGATCTCGTTTTATCTACATCAATATCTACCTGATGCTGTCCAAACTAAAAAATCATAACTCACGTCATATAGATATTTCATTTTTATGAATAGTATACTATCCAACTTACTGACCATCAATATTAAGCTTTCAATGTACAGAGATTCGTAAAATCCTAATATTCTCACTCTCATATACTTTTTCTTGCCATTCCAGATAAATTTGCTATAATAAATGCAGCAAAACTCGGCAGAACATTTATGAATTGTATTATTATAGTAATGATTACAATTATTCAACATCATTTGAGGAGGTATCCATATGAGCAGAGGAATCCATGCCAAATACAGGTTACTAAATACAGAAAATGATATTGCATATTATGCCTATGGTGGTTCAAACTTCAGCTTTTCATATGATGAGGATATCTTTAACTCTCTTGACGGAAGAATTCAAATTCCCTTGCATCTTTTCAATGACCGTAATACGATTGCAGATGCAATTGAAAATCAAATAATTCAGGTTACGCCCTGTTATTATGCCGAATTTAACTTTGAGAATTTCGATATATTCGCCCTAATAACGATTAATAAAATCATATCCCTTTATCAAAAGACCAAACAACTGCCCAAAGAAGGTATGTGGGTCTGTTGATATTCATTCCATACCTTTTCCTAATTATATTCCTCTTTCCATTCAAGCGGTTCACCGCATTCTTGGCAAAAGCTCTGACCAAGCTCAGTTTCATCGTTTTCGTACTCAGGGCACTCATAACCATCAATACCGTGCCCTATTTCAACTTTTATTTCTGCCATCTTGACCTCCCAATCTCAATTTAATTAACAAGCTCTTTGGAATAAGTTTCTTTTAGAAATAATATCTTTTATTAATTAAGCAATTCTCAATGGGGGAAATTATGAAAAATCGGAAGAATTTAATTGTATACTTGGCTTTATTATGGTTCTTATTATTATTGATATCTGCCAATTTTATCAACAATTATAAAATTCAAAGCACATTTAATATTAATGCCACTTCCCCCACTGAGTTAAAGGATGAATTAATAATAGCATTATTTATTGAGTATATTACATCCGCCTCAAATGGCTTCTATGACGAATATTTTACAATGACCCCAGCTATTTTTAATTATGAAATAAAAGTTCAAAAGATCTTAAAGGAACATGGAAATATAAATATTACTTTTGGTATTACTCCAATGATAGGGGCGCATGATCCAGTTGGTTATGACGAAGCATCATTTCAGATAGATTCATCTGGGAATAAAACATTTATTAGCTTTGTACATATAAAAACATATGACATTCCCAATCATCTAAAGGATATGATAAAGAAAGCCTTACCTTAAATGACCCAATCTACCCTACTCTGGGAAATCAAAGACTTTTTTCTAATCGTATATGTTGTGATGCCTTTCTTTTCCAATTTATTCATCAGTTTACTAAAGTTTACCATTGCTTTACCTCTTTCGCTTATTATGTTTCCTTAATATTTTCTGCGAGAGTTCGGCAACGGAGGGGGTTCCTCACTTTCCAAACTTAACTCCCATCAAAGACGGCACTTTTTCCTCACTTACTGAACTGAAATAATATATAACCTATATAATAAGAAAGAACATATCGTATTTACTATCATAAATACTCTTTAGAAAACCGCTACAATGTTTACAGGTAGTTACACATATTGACTGCTATAAAACTACTATTTCAAGTCCGGCTATTGCGATGCAGCTATAGTACCCATGTAACGCACCAGAAAACTCATATTGACGTTTACTGGCACAGGTACAGATTTTTCCTCACATGATACTTTTAGGCACTAAAATAAGCCTATAGACTCATATTTCTACAAGCTTATAGACTTATTCAGATGTCCAAAATATATTAAGTTTATGTTTTATATCATACCAAGGCTCTTGTATAATTGGTGTCAAATCTTATTAATTTGGTGTCAAACTGGTGTCAAATCATTAATTTTAATAATTCTCATGTTAATAGAACCTCGTAAAATCAAGGGTTCTAAGACTTTTTAAACATCCTTGCTCTTCATCGTCGGAAACAACAACACATCCCTTATCGCATAAGAATCCGTAAGCAGCATAACAAACCTGTCGATTCCGATTCCAATACCGCCAGTCGGAGGCATACCGATCATGAGTGCATTTACAAAATCATCATCCATGGTATTGGCTTCATCATTACCTGCCGCAAGCAGTGCTTCCTGTGCCTTAAAGCGTTCAATCTGATCCAATGGATCATTTAACTCAGAGTAAGCATTGGCCATCTCCCGCTTTGTAATGAACAGCTCAAAACGCTCCGTATAATCCGGGTCATCGGGCTTTTTCTTGGTAAGAGGGGAGATCTCCACCGGGTGGTCAATGATAAAGGTAGGCTGAACCAAATGCTCTTCTACAAATTCCTCAAAGAGCAGGCTTAAAATATCGCCCTTCTTATGGTGTGCCTCATATTCCACATGGTACTGGTCTGCCAGAGCTTTGGCTTCCTCATCCGTATGAACGGCAGTAAAATCAATGCCCTTGTATTTCTTCAAAGCGTCTACCATGGTTATGCGCTCAAATGGTTTTGACAAGTCAATTTCCACGCCGTCATAGGTCACCACGGCTGTTCCAAGAACCTTAAGAGCCACAGAACGGAATAAATTCTCCACAAGGTCCATCATGCCATGGTAATCGGTATAAGCCTGATATAATTCCATCAAAGTAAACTCCGGATTATGGCGGGTATCCACACCCTCGTTGCGGAAAACGCGTCCGATTTCATAAACCCTTTCCAAACCGCCTACGATCAGTCTCTTTAAATAAAGCTCAAGTGAAATGCGCAGCTTTACATCCTCATCAAGGGCGTTGTAGTGGGTTTCAAACGGTCTTGCCGCAGCGCCGCCTGCATTGGCAACCAGCATTGGCGTCTCCACCTCCATGAAGCCCTGGGCATCTAAATAGTCACGGATGGACTTGATGATCTGGGAACGCTTTACAAAAGTATCCCTTACCTCGGGATTCATGATTAAATCTACATATCTCTGCCTGTAACGAATATCCGTATTGGTCAGACCGTGGAACTTCTCCGGCAGAATCTGAAGACTCTTAGTAAGCAGTTGAACACTCTCAGCATGGATGGAAATTTCTCCAGTCTTCGTTGTAAACGCAATTCCCTTAATGCCTACGATATCACCGATATCCAGCTTCTTAAATTCCTTGTATTCCTCTTCTCCGATACTGTCTCTGGCAACGTAGGACTGAATATTGCCCTTTAAATCCTGTACATTACAGAAGGAAGCTTTCCCCATCACACGCTTTGACATAAGACGTCCTGCAATGGATACTTCCTTTCCTTCCCATTCGTCATATTGTTCCTTGATTTCACTGCTGTGTACGGTTACATCGTACTTTGTAACTTTAAACGGATCCTTTCCCGTCTCCTGAAGCTCTGCCAGCTTTTCCCGGCGGACCTTCAGCAAATGGTTTATGTCTTCTTCCATAACCTGATTCTGGTTTTGATTCTGCTGTTCTGCCACCTGTTTTCACTCCTTTGTGAACTATGTTAAAGAAGTCCGATTCGCCGGTCGGCTCATCGAACGGCTAATTTTCCAAGTTCAGCCATTGCTGCACTCAGCTTTGCCCAAAAAATACCTAAGACACTCTCTGGATTTCCAATACCTTATACTGGATCACTCCGGACTGTGTCTCTACGTCTACCACATCTCCCACTTTCTTGCCGATGAGGGCATGACCTACCGGGGATTCGTTGGAAATTTTATTTTGAAGGCTGTTTGCCTCCGTGGAACCCACAATTTTGAATTCCATCTCTTCGTCCTCGTCAACATCGTAGACTTTTACCTTGCAGCCAATGTTAATCTTATCTAAATCAATCTCATCCTCTACCACGACCTCTGCATTCTTCAGGAGCTTCTCCAGCTCTTCGATACGCAGCTCAATATCCCTCTGCTCATCCTTTGCAGCATCATATTCAGCGTTCTCGGATAAATCGCCCTGTTCTCTGGCTTCCTTGATCTTCTGGGCGACCTCTTTTCGTTTCACTACTTTTAAATTCTGAAGCTCATCCTCGTATCTTTTAAGGCCTTCGTAGGTTAAAATATTTTTCTTGTCTACCATGGTTTTTGATTCCTCCTGGTTTCATACTCGCTCATTCGCATTCCAAATATTATAGCGTAAACATCTGAAAATGTCAAGAATACAACTACTCCTGATTCCATTTATCTGACCGGATTTTTCCGATCCTTTCTTCCGCAAATTTTCTCAATTCATCCATGGTTCCCACCTGGTTGATATCGTTTCTTAGCTTTGCGGAATGGGGCAGGCCGGCAGTGTACCATGCCATGTGCCCGCGCATCTCGCGCATGGCCACAGACTCTCCTTTGTGCTCCATTTCAAGGGTTCCGTGGCGGATGATCATCTTAGATATCTCCTCTCTGGTAGGTCCAGGAAGCAGCTCTCCTGTTTCCAGATAGTGAAGGGTCCTTGAAAAGATCCAGGGATTTCCCTTGGCTCCCCTGGCGATCATCACCCCGTCACAGCCTGTTTTATCCATAAGATCCCTGGCATCCTCCGGCTTAAATACATCGCCGTTTCCAATGACCGGAATCTCCACAGCTTCCTTTACCTTCCTTATAATATTCCAGTCCGCTGTTCCTGAATAATACTGTTCCCTGGTTCTTCCGTGAACAGCTACTGCTGCCACTCCGCAGCCTTCCGCCATTTTAGCGAACTCCACGGCATTGCAGTCCTCTTCTGTAAAACCCTTTCTGAATTTTACGGTCACAGGCTTTTTAACAGCCTTTACCATGGCTGTCAAAATGCGCTCTGCAAGCCTGATATCCTTCATAAGTGCTGACCCTTCTCCGTTATTTACGATCTTGGGCATAGGACAGCCCATGTTTACGTCAATGAACGCATAAGGTCCCTCTTCCACCTGGGCCGCAATATCTGCCAGGATCTCCGGGTCAGAGCCAAATAGCTGGAGGCTTACAGGGCCTTCTCCATCAGCTACTTTCAGCAGTTCTTTTGTGTTTCTGTTTTTATATAAAACCGCCTTGGCACTGACCATTTCCGTCACTGCCATGCCGCAGCCCTGTTCCCTGCAGAGAAAACGAAATGGCAGGTCTGTAACCCCTGCCATCGGTGCCAGTATCAGGTTGTTGTCCAACGTCACATTTCCAATTCTAAGCTTCACGTATCTTATTCTCCGCCTTCCAATTCTTCTCCCAGATAAAACACCCGGTAATACATTTCCAGGGCTTCCAAAAGTTCCCGTTTCTCCTTCCGGTACTGTTTGATCTTCAGCACGCTTCCGATCTCATCAAACAGGTAATCTCCTTCTTCTGCCGTCACCTTAAATTCCAGAGTGCCCTCCTCATCGTATTCCAAAACAAGGATTCCTCCCACATCTTCGGTATAAAGCACACACATGATCTGAAGCTCCTGCTTAATGCTTTCCGGGAGGCTTGAAAACTGCTGGTTAAAATAATATTTCTGCTCATAGGAATTGGCACCGCAAAGCACCACATTGTCTCCATCCTGCTCCATCGTTCCTGCCACCGCTCTTTCCTTATTTTCACCCAAGCTCTTTGAACATGACTCGCCTCGCTTCAGCGCACCCCGCATTATCGGGTGTACCGGGTGTAAAGGGATACCTGCAGGGTGTTTCCTTACTGCCGCCCATACTTTTTGGGCAGAGTCCAACCGGTCTTACCGGGTGGAGCCTGCCCTGCTCATAAAGGTATGCCCTTAAGTATTTCCATCATTTACTGATTTTATATTGTAGCATACAAGAAAAGAAATGGCAATAGGTTAAAAATCCGTGGTACACCGCTTAATCAGCCGGCATGTCACCCGGCTGTTCCTGCTGACTTCTGTCTTTTCTCCCAAAAGGATCTTCATCATATTATCAACGGTGATGTTGCATAGTTCCTCCACCCTGTTATCAATGGAAGAAAGCTCAGGATCGCTGCATATGGACAGGGCAGAATTATTAAATCCGGTAATGCACAGATCTTCCGGAATCTTTAAAAGTTTTGAATTGGCATATTTAATCGCTCCCACAGCAAGGCCGTCATCAGAGGCAACCACGCTGTCAAATTTTAAATCACGGCGCTCCAGAAGAATATCTCTTACCGTATGGATCCGGTTCTTTACATAAAGCTTTAAATCTCCAAGCACCGGAAGTCCGTGAGCTTTTAAAGCGGCTTCATAGCCTGCCAGTTTCTGAGTTGCGCTGTAAGAGCGGGAATCGCAGAGAAACAAGATCCGCTGCCGCCCTGTCTCAATCATCTGGCTGGTTACGCTGTAGGTTGCCTGATAATCATCCCCATAAGCGCAGTATACATTTTCACTGTCCAGATAACCATTGATCAGGAACACAGGAACCTGCTTTGCCGCATCCCGGACATACTGTGTTTTTTTATCCGCTTCCCCTGTCCCTGCATAAGTGGAACCAACCATAATGAGCGCATCGATCCGCTTGGCAAGAAGAAGGCTGACATATTTTTCCTTAACTGACTGTTCAAATCCGCTGCAGCACAAAATACAATCATAACCATGCTCATGCATGCGGCTCTCTAAATGTGCTACCGCTGTAGCCATATAGGCATCTGACACATCAGGACATAAAATCCCGATGGTTTTCATTGAATCAAGCCCCAATCCCCTGGCAAATACATTGGGAGTGTAGCCGTTCTCCTCCATAATCGCTCTGACCTTCTGCTTTGTTCTCTCACTCACACGGGGGCTGTCGTTCACCACCCGAGACACGGTAGCGATGGAAACTCCTGCAAGCTCTGCAATATCATAAATGTTCATCCTGGTTGTCCCTTTAGCATTATAAAATTTCCACGGGTCAAGTGAGCGTAAGCGCTTACACTTTTCCTGATCCATTATACAAGATAATTTTTAGTAAAGCAACTGTTATTGCTGATTTAATCTAAGAAAAATCTTTTATTTTTCTTAATCTATTCCTTTAAATAAAAAGAAAAATCTCTTTTTTTCTTTCCCTATTGACGTATACACTAAAATAGTGTATGTTTTATGTAAGTACTTACATTACGTGTATCAATGGAAAATGATACGAAGAAAGGAAAGGAAGCTTATGCAGGATTTTATCAAAATTCATTCCGGAGACAATGTTGCAGTCGCATTAAAACCGCTTTCTTCCGGCACTGCCGCGGAGATTGACGGAAACACTGTTACGCTTCTGGAAGATATTCCACAGGGCCACAAGTTTGCCCTCGCCGATATACCTGCCGGCTCATCCGTCATCAAATACGGCTGTGCCATTGGCATGGCAAAGGAAGATATTAAGACAGGGGCCTGGATTCACACACACAATTTAAAAACAGGTTTGGGGGATTTACTGACTTATACTTACGACAGACAGGAAACAGCCGTTGCTCCTACTGCCGAACGATTCTTTCAGGGTTACCGCAGACCGGAGGGAAAAGTGGGCGTGCGCAATGAAATCTGGATCATTCCTACGGTTGGCTGTGTCAATAACATAGCCACTGCACTGGAACGCATGGCAAAGAAGTACGTTGGCGGCACCATTGACGAGGTTGCGGCATTTCCACATCCCTATGGCTGTTCCCAGATGGGCGATGACCAGGAATATACCCGGACCATTCTGGCTGATTTGATCAACCATCCAAATGCAGGCGGTGTTCTGGTCCTGGGCCTTGGCTGTGAAAACAGCAACATTGCCGAGCTGAAACCCTATATCGGAGATTACGATGAACGCAGGGTAAAGTTCCTGGCAGCTCAGGAGTCCGAGGATGAAATGGCTGATGCCATGGAGCTCATTGGGCAGCTGGCTGAATATGCAGCCACGTTCCGCAGGGAGCCCATAAGCTGCAGCGAACTCGTCATCGGTATGAAATGCGGCGGTTCCGACGGTTTATCCGGAATTACAGCCAATCCCACGGTAGGGGCATTTTCCGATATGCTGGTTTCCAAGGGCGGAACCACCATTCTGACAGAGGTTCCCGAAATGTTCGGTGCGGAAACCCTTCTCATGAACCGCAGCCAGAATGAAGAAGTCTTTGAAAAGACCGTGGACTTAATCAATGATTTTAAAAACTATTTTACCAGCCATAACCAGACCATATACGAAAATCCCTCCCCAGGCAACAAAAAGGGCGGCATCTCCACACTGGAAGACAAATCCTTAGGCTGCGTCCAGAAATCCGGCAGCGCTCCGGTCATGGATGTCTTAAAATACGGAGAACCGGTACGTACCAAGGGGTTAAATCTCTTAAGCGCTCCAGGCAATGACTTAGTGGCCTCTACGGCTCTGGCCGCTTCCGGCGCCCACATTGTCCTGTTTACTACAGGCCGCGGAACCCCATTTGCCTGTCCGGTGCCTACCATGAAGATTTCCACCAACACCGCCTTAAGCACAAAGAAGAATAACTGGATTGATTTTAACTGCGGAGTACTGGTGGAGGATACGGATATGGATACCCTTAAAAACCAATTCTTTGATTTTGTCATTGAAGTGGCTTCCGGCAAAAAGGTGAAATCCGAAGAGGCAGGCTTCCACGACATGGCTATCTTTAAACAGGGTGTGACCTTATAATTCAACTACTATGTCATTCTGTGTTCATTTATGAATCCAGAATGGGAATTGAACTATGCAATGAAGAAAAAAGGAGATAAATTCAATGGAAAAGTTATGTTATGAAACACTGGAAAAGCTTGGGTTTGACGGATACCTTTTAAAGGAGGCTCCTGAGCGTGTGCTGCAGTTCGGCGAGGGTAACTTCTTAAGGGCGTTTGTGGACTACTTTATCGACGTTTTGAATGAAAAGACCGGATTCAACTCCAAGGTTGTCTTATGCCAGCCCATTGCACCAGGTCTCGCAGATATGATCAACCAACAGGAAGGACTTTATACTCTTTTCCTCCGTGGTTTTGAAAACGGGCAGAAGGTAAATGACAAGCGTGTGATCTCCTGTGTAAGCAGATGCTTAAATCCTTATACGGATTATGAGACCGTACTTGCCTGTGCGGATAATCCTGATCTGCGTTTTATTGCCTGCAATACCACCGAAGCAGGTATTACCTATGATCCTTCCTGCCAGTTTACAGATGTCCCGGCTGACAGCTACCCTGGAAAACTGACTCAGTTCCTTTACAGAAGATTTGAAAAGTTGGGAAAGGAAACTGGAAAGGGTTTTGTCATCCTCTCCTGCGAGCTGATAGATAATAACGGAAAAGAACTGGAAAAATGTGTTTTAAAATACGCTGAGCAATGGAACCTTGGGGGGGAATTCATTGACTGGATCAAAGCAGAGAACATCTTCTGCTCCACTCTGGTAGACCGCATCGTTACCGGGTATCCGAGAAATGAAGCTGCTGCCATTTGCGAGGAATTAGGCTATGAGGATAACATCATTGATACAGGCGAAGTCTTTGGATTCTGGGTCATCGAGGGACCGGACAGCTTAAAGAAAGAACTGCCCTTTGAAGAAGCAGGCCTTCCTGTTATCATCTGTAACGACCATAAGCCATATAAGCAGAGAAAAGTCCGCATATTAAACGGTGCCCACACCTCCTTTGTATTAGGCGCTTACCTTGCGGGACAGGATATTGTCCGCAACTGTATGGAGGACGAAGTGATCTGCGGCTTCATGAATAAGACCATTTACGATGAGATCATCCCTACCCTGACTCTCCCAAAAGAAGAATTAATGAGTTTTGCAGCCTCTGTTACAGAGCGCTTTAAAAACCCGTTTATTGATCATGCCCTGTTATCCATTTCTTTAAATTCCACTTCCAAATGGAAAGCCCGGGTTATGCCTTCTCTTAAGAGTTATGTGGAAAACACAGGCACGCTTCCCAAATGCATAACAGCCTCCTTTGCTTTTTACATCGCATTCTACAACGGAATGAATCTCACGGATGACGGCCTTGTTGCAGCACGTCCTGCCGGTGACGAATACACCGTCAAGGATGATAAGCCGATCCTTCAGTTCTTCTATGATCACAAAGATGACGATGCAGCTTCCCTTGTTCATGCAGTTTGCACCAATGCTGATTTCTGGGATGAGGATTTAAGTGAAATTACAGGATTTGAAGATGCCGTGACAGGGTATTTAAAAGACTTAAAAGAAAAAGGCGCTTATGAAGTTATGAAGGATTGCTTAAACTGATCAATATAAGTAATTCATATAGCACAGTGACCTGAGAAAACAAACACCGGTATCACCAGGATTGGAGATATCGGTGTTTTTGATTTTTCATGAAAAAAATTATCTGTTTTCTTTTTCAGTTTACCTTCTTAACCGCCATAATTTTCAAGAAATTCCCTGGACCACTCCGCATTATCCGGCTTGCTGTCCTCAATGGTCATCTGAATATACGGCTTTTCTTTTTTCACAAAATCCATGATCACATCATATTTCATGACTCCGGTTCCCGGAGCGCCGGAAACGATCCGGCCGTTTTCCACCACAAAATCTTTCATATGTAGGACATCCGTATACCGGCCTAAATCCTCAATGGCCTCTGCAATCACCTGCTCATACTGTTCACTGTTTTCCGCTGACAAAAGATTTACCGGATCCAGGATAATTCTTAAATTAGGCGAGCCAATAGCCTTAAGCACCTTCAGTGCCTGCTTGGAGTTATATACAATGTGACTCCACACCGGCTCAATAGCAATGATCACCCCGAACTTTTCCGCACATTCCACAACCGGCCGCAGATTTGTGATAAAAGTCTGAAGCGCTTCCTCCGAGTGACAGGCCGGCTCATAACGATACTCCTCATTAGGCGCACCTGTTTCGGTTCCAACAACGCTGCAGCCCAACATAGAAGCAAAACGCAGATGGGCGAAATAACGCTCCTGGATCTTTTTGATTTCTTCTGGGTCCGGATGGGCCAGATTCAAATAGCAGCCCAGGACTGCAATATCCACATCATGCTCCGCAAACTTCTTACGCAAATAAGTGGCATATCCCGGTGTCAGGGCGGAATTCTCCACGGAATGCTCTTTTACTGTCTTTGCCAGGGCCAAATGGACACAGGTAAACCCCTGCTCATGGGCGGTCTTCACCCGTTCCTCCAGGGTCCCTGGTGCCACATCGTGTAACCGGATTCCAATCTGCATAATAACTCCTCCTTTATCTCACTTCATAATGATTGATGTCACTCAGCTCAAAGGCTTCCCCTTCCTGTCCGGAAATCTTCACATGATCACAGATCAGGGTATCCACATTGCTGATGAGAAAGCCTTTTTTCCTGCAATCTTCCACTCCCGACAGCATGGCGGGCGCTCCTGCCTTTGCATTGTCAGCAAAGGAAATATCAACGTTTTTAAATTCAATTCGTTCAATTTTCCTTTCCGGAAGCCCATAGAGGAAGGAAGCCGCCACATGGCAGTTTTCCGCCTTAATGTTGGTAAAGGAAAGCCTCTTGATCTCAGGGGTCCTCTCATCCACGGTCAGGGCCTCACGGCACTGTACATAATCGGACTTTCCGTCGGGATCACAGAAATAAAAGCTGTTTACAACAAAAGGCGTCATAACGTGATCCATGTGGATATGGTCAAAATAAATATCAGAAAGCACAGAATCCTTTCCTCTGCCTCTTCTTGTCTTGATCCGGAGGCCTCTGTCCGTATTACGGAACAGACAGCACTCCACCCGGATATTTTTAACGCCTGCGCCCACTTCGCTTCCCACGGTAACGGCCCCGTGACCGTTTTCCATAAGGCACTGGCGGATCAGGATGTTTTCAGACGGTGTCTGATATTTACGGCCCATGTATATTTTTCCGGACTTGACCGCAATGCAGTCGTCTCCTAAAGAAAAATGCAGGCCCAGTATTTCCACATCCTTGCAGGATTCCGGGTCCAGGCCATCGGTGTTGGGAGAATCCGCCGGATTTTCAATATCCAGATTTAAGAATTTTAAATCCTGGCTGAAATATGGATGAAGCACCCAGGCAGGGCTGTTTTTTAAGGAAAAGCCCTGAAGGACCACGTTTTTACACCTCTCCAAAAATACGGTGCGGGGGCGGAATGCCACCTTCATCTGGCGGACATTGTCCCACCAGTTGTCAAAGGAAGCCTGTCCATTGATCAGGCCAGGGCCATAAATCACCACATCCTCTGCATCGATTCCAGTTATGATCCCTGCAAACATGGGGAGTGGATTTCCTTCCCATGTTCCCAGATTATAATCCTCTTTTTCGTCATAGCTTTCAATCATTCCGGGAAATCTGGGATATTTGTACCGGTCCGTATCCGCCAAAAGCTCTGCTCCTTCTGCCAGCTCAAGCCTTAAATGGCTCTTTAAGAATAAGCTGGTTATCCGGTACCTTCCTTTTGGTATCAATACCCGGCTATCCTTTGGGCAGGCCATGATAGCAGCCTGGATAAAGGAGGTGTCATTCTGGATCCCATCTCCTTTCGCCCCAACATCTTTTACATTTAACGTCACAAATTCATAATCAGTACGGAAGCTTACTTCCGCTCTTTCTCCATTTCTTTCCAGAGAAATATTATAATCCATATCCGGCTTTAAGTCAAACAGGGTAAATATGACCCGCTTTGTTTCTCCAAATTCTTTTCCGTTTACCAGGATCTTTCCCGGCGTTTCAAATTCATAGAGCTGCCGGGTCACCGTTTCCACGGTCACAGACCGTGCCGTTTTAAAGACAATTTTTAATTCCATACTGGTTCTGACCTCCCCTGTTAATTTTCTTCTCAAAAACCTTATCTCCTATAGAATCAAGAGTCTGTTCTGCATTTTCCCATGATATAAATAAAGAGCCTGCAATGCAGACTCTCGCGCCGGAGCACGGCTGCCAAAGCAGCCATACTTCCTTAACGCAGAGGGCACAGCAATGATATACTACGCCCGTTTTTTAATTATCCCTTAACTCCTCCGGCCGCGATGCCGTCAATAAAGGCTTCCTGGGCGCAGAAGAATACGATCAGGGAAGGAATGATGGAGATCAAGGACATTGCCAAAATCCGGTTCCACTGGAATCCCACATCACCATCCATGGACATGCGCAAATAAATGGAGTTTGTATATTTGGGCATATCGGAAATATAAATAAGCGGTCCCATAAAGTCATTGGAAGTCCACATGAACTGGAACAGTGCAACAGAGACCAGAGATGGCTTTAACATAGGGACAATCACATACCACAAGGTTTTAATGGAACTGCAGCCATCGATCTTGGCGGCTTCTTCCAATTCCTTTGGCACGCCTCTTAAAAACTGAATCAGCATGAACAAAAAGTACGTATCGCCTGCAAACAGGGATGGAATCACCAGCGGTAAGTAGGAATTGGTCCAGCCCCATTTATTAAACATGATATACTGGGGGGCATTTAAGACTACCTGGGGCAGGAACAGGGTGGAAATCATAAGAGAAAACAGGATTCCTTTTCCCTTGAATTCAAACCTTCCGAAACCATAAGCCGTAATCGTAGCGGAAACCACTGTAAAAAGAACCTTTGGTGCAATTATTTTATAAGTATTGAGCATGGATTTGATCAGATTGATCTTTCCGCCGTAATCTACAAATGCGTTGGTATAACCGTCGGATACAGGCTTTTTAGGCCAGAACCAGGCACTGGTGAAAATTTCCGAATTTGTCTTAAAGGTAGCACCCACCATCCAGACTAAAGGATATACCATAACAAGGCCAACTGCAATCAGCAATGTATAACGGATGACTGCACTGATCTTTCTCTTTGTCTCTCTCGTCATATTATCTACCTCCCGTCCTCATCTGAATAGTAAACCCATTTCTTCTGGCTTATAAATGCTACCGCTGTAAAGGTCATGACAATGAGGAACAGCATCCATGCCTGTGCACTTGCCATACCCATCTTGTGACGCAGGAATGCATTGTTGTAAATCAAAATGGAGATTAAAGTGGTTGCTCCGTCCGGTCCGCCCTTTGTTACAAGGAATGGTCCGTTGAATTCCTGGAACGCCTGGCACAGCTGGGTGATCAGGTTATAGAAAATAACCGGTGTGATTAAGGGCACGGTGATTTTAAAGAACTGTGTCCATTTTCCTGCCCCGTCAATGGAAGCTGCCTCATACAGATCCTCGGAAACGCCCTTTAAGGCCGCAAGGAAAATAACCATGGCAGAGCCAAACTGCCAGACTCTTAAGAGTACGATAACAGCCATTGCGCCTCCCCCGCTTGCCATCCAGTTGATCTTTTCAAAACCAAATACGCCAAGGGCTGCATTGATCAGACCGTCTGTGTTGAATACGGCTCTCCACAGGATAGCGATGGCAATGGATCCGCCCAGAATCGAAGGAATATAATATGCGGTACGGAAGAAATTGACTCCTTTCAGTTTAAAGTTCAGTATGTATGCAACGAATAATGCGAACATAAGCTTTAACGGCACATCAAAAATCGCATATTTGAACGTAACAAAAAACGCCTTTTTAATATCGGAATCGGTGAATATCTTATTGTAATTCATCATGCCTGTTTTTGTAATTCCGTTAAACAGGTCATAGTTCGTAAAGCTATAGTACAGTGAAGAGGCGAACGGATAAACCTTGAACAGTATAAATCCGATCAGCCATGGTAAGACGAAAAAGAATCCTGCATTATCTGCCAGGACCTGGCGGATACCCTTTGACTTCATGCTTATACCCCCTGTTTTTTTAATATGGTATGTTGCGCTTTGAGCATTTCCTGTAAGCCCGCGCATGTATTTTTATTGTTACTCTCAATCATTTTCCATATAAGTTCCCCGAAACCGCTGTATTTCTCCCTTTGAAGCACGCCTGTATTACATGCCCTTAAGATGGAATAACCGATTTCCAGGGATTCAGAAGAATCCGGGAGTTCTTTTATCTTCCCCTTGATCACAGTCTTAAATAAATCCCTTAATTCCCTGTAATATTCATAGATTTCTTCTGACATCTGACAGACTGTTTCTATAAGAGCCACCAGATCACATCCTGTAAATCCTTTTTTCTTACGAAACAACGCTGCAATCTCATTATAATGTTCTTTTCTTTTATACCTGGTCTCATATGCCGTCACAAAGGGCATAAATTCCGGCGTCCAATCATACTGGCTGACCAGTGTTTCTATCTTTTGTCTGTATTTCTCATTACCCGTCTGATCCAAAGCAAAAAAATAGGCCAGGCCATCCTGTACCGGCAGACCTTCTGATATCTCTTCCAGCCTGTTCAGACCAGCCATCGTTAAATCCTTATAGACCTCTTCTCCAGTAGCCTCATACATCTGTATGGCTCCCGTCAGCTGATACGGCTTCCATATCTCATCTCTGCATTCCATGACTCTGCCCGCCCTTTTCTTTATGGGAGCCGCCATAAATCTATGGCGGCTCATAGGAATATGTAACATTTATTCAAACTGTCTGAATTTCTTATTAACCTTCAAGAGTCTCGGTAATTCCCTTGATCAGCTCACTTGCTGCCTGAGTGGAATCGATTTCTCCTGTACTTAACTTACCAAATACCTTATAGTAAACACCGTCCGGATTTGCCTTTAAGTCATTGTGCTCAAATTTGCTGTCCAGACTGAATTTGCTGTAACCCATAACCTTTGTGTTAGCTTCAATAGTCAGAGGATCGCCAAGCTTGTTGGCTTCCAGAATCTTTAAGCCCTCAGTAGAACAGGGAATTCCTCTCTCAGTGGAGCAGATCTTAACGCCTTCCTCATCATTTAACAGGAAATCGATCAGCATAGCTGCTTCCTTTGGATGCTCGGAATTTCCGGCAACTGCAAATGCCATGGAAATCTTTGTGAAGCCTCCGTTATAATCGCCCATCTTAACGAAATCTCCAACCACGAATTCCTGGCCAGGTTTATTTACGCTGCCTTCCAGCGCACTCTGGAATTTGGAAGCAGAGGAATCCCACTCAAAGATGCCTGCATACTTGCCGTCGATCCATTTTGCGTTTTTGTCAAGAGAATCGGCCATATCGCCCCGGAGAGTTGCCATGTTAGGAATGACATGCTTTGTTTCCAGCTCAGTCATGAAATCCATTCCGTCTTTCACTTCTTCTTCCGTATAGTTGACCTCGCCGCCTTCAACCCAGTTTTTGCCGTACTTGGATTCCAG
This sequence comes from Lacrimispora indolis DSM 755, assembly GCF_000526995.1. Taxonomy (NCBI): domain Bacteria; kingdom Bacillati; phylum Bacillota; class Clostridia; order Lachnospirales; family Lachnospiraceae; genus Lacrimispora; species Lacrimispora indolis. The sequence goes on from NZ_AZUI01000001.1 coordinate 270,712, forward strand.
ATAATAAACCATTAAAATCATACGGTCATATTCGCCAAGGGCTAAGGGATACATATCAGGATCCTTAGCTTTGAAGGCTTCACCTGCAGCATACAGGGAATCTAAGTCAGTAGGAATGTCACAGCCTACTTCTTCAAAGGCTGTCTTATTCCAGTAGAACACACGTCCTGTTAAGGAAATGGGCACTGCCATTAACTTATCGTCAACCTTGCAAAGGTCAAGGCTTTCCGGTGTAAACTGCTTTAAATCAAGAACATCTGAATAATCTTCCAGGTTTGCAAAGGCTTTTCCGCCCTGGCTGTAGGATTCGATCCAGTTCCAGTTGATCTGCATAACGTCTGCGGCATTACCGCCTAAAATATTTAAGGACTGCTTCTCTTCCCAGCCGGTCCATGCGCCATACTCAGGAGTTACCTTGATGTTCGGATATTTTGCTTCAAATGCCTTAATCGCCTCTTCTGTAGCAGCATGTCTGCTGTCACCGCCCCACCAGGAAAACTTAAGCTCTACCGGCTCTCCTGTTGTAGTTGCGGCTGCTGTTGTGGTCTCACCTGCCGCTGCTGAAGTTGTTTCAGCTGATGCTGAAGTTGTTTCACTGGTGCTCTTGCTTCCACCGCAGGCGCTTAATGACACTGCCATAACAGTTGCTAACCCCATTGCCGCCCACTGTTTGATTTTTTTCATGATTCTCTCTCCTTTTTCTTCTCCCTCATAAATGAGTTCTTAAAAGCAATGTGTAAGCATTTTCACTTTTTCGACATTTTTTTCGCTTCTTTGCGTAAGCGCTTACACTGTGCTTTTTTCTTATTATAACATCCATTCCTTGATAATTCATTTCAAATTCAGCACAAAACATTGCAAATGTTGACATCCTATGGTATAGTTTTAGTAAATTTAGTTAAGGGAATTACAGCTTATGAAAGTACTTACTTCTTTTTCCGACGGAATCGACCACTGCATGGCCTCCCGATCCTTCTCCATTGTACATCTCCATAAGGATCCAGGAGTTTTAAGCATGCACAGCCACCGCTGCCATGAACTTTACTTTTCCGCCAGCGGAGGGTGCACGTTTTTTATAGATGATAAAAATTACCGGATGGAACCGGGGAGCCTGTTCATGATCAATCAATATGAAAAACACCAGGTTCTGCAGATCGATTCTTCCATTCCCCACGAAAAATTTGTCATATACATCGATCCTTCTTATTTGGAAAGCATCTCTACGCCGCAGACGGATCTGACCTACTGTTTTACCCACAGGCCGAAGAGGTTTTCCCATCACCTCCCCTTAAACCAGGGACAGCAGCGGCGTTTTAAGTATTATTTTAACAAATTGGCCGTAGAAGGCGGATTCGGACAAGATGTGGAAGAGCGGGCTGCATTTGCCGAGTTCATGGTTTTCCTGACAAAACTGGCCACAGAGACTTTTCCTGGAGTAGAATCGAAATTGCATAGGCAGTATTACAGCAGTAAGGTGACCGATATCATCACCTATATTCATCACAACATTGATTCTCAATTAAGCATAGGAGAAATTGCAGCTCATTTTTATTTAAGCACCTCTTACCTTTGCAGGCTTTTTAAAAAAAGCACCGGCACCACCATCAATTCCTATATCATTTCCTGCCGCATCGAGCTGGCTCAGAGACTATTGTCAGGCGGTTACAGCGTCAATGAGGCTTACAGCATGTGCGGTTTTAATGATTACAGCAACTTTTTTAAAGCATTTACGAAAAAAGTGGGGATTTCACCAAAGAAATATGCGCAGAACAGCTTAAGTTAAAATAAATGGGGATTGCAGCCCGGTCAGCCGGCGCCGCAATCCCCATTTATTTTCCTGTTTTCTTATTTATTATATACCCATCCGGTTCTTCTCATTTCCGTATAGGCAAGAAGGAAGGGGCCTACTCCCTTGGCATCATCTTTTACAACAGGCTCGGACATGTAATAGTCATAAGTTCCGTTTCTCTTATCTTTGCCGCCAAGTCCTGCCACCAGGCAGATCCCTCCCAGGCTCATATTCCCTTCCTCCAGATGAAGATAGGTCCGGCAGATTCCCTGGAAAGCCTTTTTCCCATATACAGCGTAAGATTCCGGAAGATAGCCTAGACGGACTCCCTTTAAAATAGCATAGGAAAAAATGGCGCTTCCGCTGGTCTCCAGGTAATTCCGGTCCATGCCCCCTAAGTTTACCACCTGATACCACATACCGCCTTCATCCTGGTATTTCAGCATGGAGTCAATCAGGTCCCGGAACGCTTCTTCCATGTGCTTTAAGCTTTCTCCGTCTGACTTGTCTGATTTGTCCATGGTATCCAGAAGAGCCATGGCGTACCAGCCTAAGGCTCTCAGCCAGAAATTCTGGGACAGTCCTGTCATCTTATCGCACCAGAACATTTCCCTGGAGGAATCATATGCATGGTAATAAAGCCCGGTCTCCGTATCCCTCATGAGCTTTACCACATTGGCAAACTGGCTGTAAATATCTCCGCAGTTCTTCTTATTATGAAACCGGGTCTCATATTCCATATAAAATGGCTGGCACATGTACAGGCCGTCCAGCCATACCTGGTTTGGATAAATGTTCTTGTGCCAGAAGTTTCCCTCTTTTGTCCGGGGCATCTTCCCGATCTGGCTGTAAACCAGATCAATGGCCTTTCTGTATTTTTCTTTTCCCGTCAGATCGTAAAGCTCAAACAGGGTTTTTCCTGCATTGACATTATCGATATTCCGTTCCTCCACATCATAGCCATCTATGGTTCCATCCTCTCTCACCCGGTAATCAATAAATGTGTCGGCAAAATCCAGATATTTTAAATCTCCGGTGATGGCGTACATTTCTAAAATGGATTTGATCATACAGCCGTCTATGTAATTCCAGCCGGCCTTCTCTCCCTGGAGCAGTTTCTCGATGTTCCATACCGGACGGTCCGGCGTACTCTTTTCCATCAGTTCATTGATATACTTTTCAATTACATCCATGTTCTTTCTCTCCTTGCTTCCTGTCCCTTGTTAATCGGATATTCGCGAGGCTTTCCCATCCATTTGCGGTCATCCTTATATCAGCATAACCGGAAAGATTCCGGTTGTCAAATCCCCTTAAAGAAAAATTCTTATTGTTCCCATACAAAAAAAGGCGGGAAACAGCCGGGATTTCACTGAAAAGTCCCGTTTGCTCTCGCCGAATTCTTTTATTAATATCCCAATACCTCATCCACAAAGATGACTTCACACTTCATGCCCATAGGCGCCCGGTCAATGACTGCCGTTATTCGGCAGATGCGGGCTGGGCTGCTGCAGTCATAGCACTTGTCTGCATTCCTGGCGCATGGAGTCTTTGCATTGATTCTCCGGGCATTTTGCGGAGCAGCCACATTCCTGCACCGGTAAATGGCCTTTTCTAGGTTTGGGGTGATTTTATTTTTGCCCACAACATAATAGCATGTCTGGGGACCAAAAGCGGTCATAGCGACCCGGTTTCCTGTCCCGTCAATGTTTACGATCTGCCCGCCTTCTGTTACGGCATTGGCGCTGGTTATATAGATGTTCGCACAACTGGCCATGTACCGCACATCCCTGGAAGGTACCTTGTTGTGCCATACCACGGCATTGGTTTGCTGCAGCGCTTCAAATAAGCCCATCTCCTGAAGGGTCACACTTCCTCCAAATCCAATGGTCTGATTTTTCAGGGCAGACACTAGATAATCCCGTGCTGCTTCCTTAGTGGAGAAAAGCTGGGTGGAAAACCCGTGTTTTTCAAAGTTTTGCCTGATTCCCCCATATTCCATCTCTTCCGTCCCCTTCCATATCTACAGGCCTGTATTCTTCCGGCCGTCAAACCTTCCGCTGTTTCCTTATCTCACAAGCATTTTGCAGATCCGGTACTGATCCTCAGGGATGTCCTTTGTCATGCTAAGGGCTTCCTGAATATCCAGATCCACGAATTCTCCATGCTTATATCCTATTACACGGTTACTCTTTCCCTCACAGAGAAGTTCCACTGCCCTTGCGCCCATGATGGAAGCATAGACACGGTCCTTACAGGTAGGAGCGCCGCCCCTCTGCATATGACCCAGTATGGTGGCTCTGGTCTCAATGCCTGTTGCCGCCTCAATCCTCTTTGCCATGGAAGAAGAATGGCCGATCCCCTCTGCATTGATGATGATGTGGTGCTTTTTGCCCCGTTTTCTGTTCTCAATGATACGGTTGATGAGAGCCTGCTCATCCCCGTCATAGCGCTCCGGTAAAAGAATATCTTCTGCGCCGTTGGCAAAACCGCACCAAAGGGCAATATAGCCTGCATTACGTCCCATTACCTCAATGATGCTGCAGCGTTCATGGGAGGTAGATGTATCACGTACCTTATCAATGGCCTCCATAGCCGTGTTGACAGCCGTGTCAAAGCCAATGGTATAATCGGTACAGGCAATATCCAAATCAATGGTTCCGGGAAGTCCGATGGTATTGATTCCAAGGGCAGAAAGCTTTCCTGCTCCCCTGAATGATCCGTCTCCTCCAATGACCACTATGCCGTCAATATTATGCTTTCTGCAGATCTCAGCGCCCTTTTTCTGCCCCTCGGCAGTGGTGAACTCCTGGCATCTGGCTGTATATAAAACGGTTCCGCCCCGGTGGATGATATCGGATACACTGGTGCTGGTCATATCAACGATTTCTTCCTGCAGAAGGCCTGCGTATCCCCTCATGATCCCCTTTACTTCCAATCCCTTATGGATTGCAGTCCTGACAATAGCACGGATCGCAGCATTCATACCTGGTGCATCGCCGCCGCTGGTTAATACGCCGATGGTTTTCACTTGTTTTGCCATAGTAGCTTCCTCCTGATTCACGGATATCTGTTTTTGTAAGTTTCTCATTGCATACACGTTGTATTCTAATTCATTTTACCAATCTTTTCAAGTTTTTTTTCTACGAGCCTGACATTTTTTTCACCAAGTTTTTTTACCAGTGCATCGATGAGTCTTCCCGCCGCATTTACATTCCGGTTAGCCGGCAAGACCTTTCTGGCCCGCTCTTTTTCCAGATAAATGATGACGGAATCATCACCTTCCGATTCTTTTAAATCATCTAAAATTTCTCTTTCCACGGCCATATAGGTTTCCTTATCAGAAAATTTCAGCCACAGCTCCTTTGGCAGGGCTGAGAATGGGGTCACCCGCTCACAGATCAGCTTTCCCACCGGGTCTTCTCCTACCGATACTCTTCCCTGTATGAATACCTTGGAGTCCTCCACAAAAAGGTCTCTCTTGCTCTCATAATCCTTTGGGAACACGATCACTTCCACTGCCCCTGCCAGGTCTTCCAAGGTGATAAATGCCATCATCTTATTATTTCTGGTAGTTTTTACAGTTTTTCCGGTAATCATGCCTCCAATGGTCACATAAGCACCGTCAGCCACACCGGCTTTTCCCGTTTCCTCATCCACAACAAAATCTATTGTGGTTGCGGTGATATTATTTCTCCAGGTGGATTCGAAGGCTTCCATGGGATGGCCGCTTAAATAGATGCCAAGGGTCTCCTTTTCAAATGCAAGAAGGTCTTCCTTTAAAAATTCCCCTACATCGGGAAAGGTCACCTGAAAATGAGTCTTTTCTTCTTCCCCTGCAATATCAAACAAGGTCATCTGGCCTTCCATGGTATTCTTCCGTTCCTTGCTTCTCTGTTCCAAAAGATCCGGCGCGGTCAGAAGTTTCTGCTTTCTTGTACCAGGAAGGGTATCCAATGCTCCTGATTTTATGAAATTTTCCAGAGTTCTTTTGTTGACCTCCTTATTGCTCATCCGGTCTATAAAATCTTCCATATCGTGATACAGACCGTTTTGCTCCCGCTCCGCCACAATAAGCTCAACCACGGATTTTCCCACGCTCTTAATGGCAGACAGACCATAGCGTATTGATCTTCCGGAAACGGAAAATCCGCTTTCTCCTTCATTGATATCCGGCGGAAGGATGGATATCCCCATCTGCCTGCAGCTTAGAATGTATTCCGATACCTTGGATACATTGTCCATAACAGAGGTGAGGAGGGCCGCCATGAATTCCTGGGGATAATAATATTTCAAAAAAGCGGTCTGATAAGACACCACCGCATAGGCTGCTGCATGGGACTTGTTAAAGGCGTATTTAGCAAAATCAATCATCTCATCATAGATGTGGTTTGCCGTTTTTTCATCGATTCCATTGGGGATGCACCCTGTCACTTCCTCCTCCGGATTTCCATAAACAAAGTTCTGCCTCTCCTTTTCCATGACAGAGGTTTTCTTTTTTGACATGGCTCTGCGCACCAGGTCGCTGCGGCCCATGGTATATCCGGCCAGGTCCCTTACGATCTGCATTACCTGCTCCTGGTACACGATACAGCCATAGGTCGGATCCAGGATAGGTTCCAGCTGGGTGCATTCATAGGTAATGGAATTCCGGTCATTCTTCCCTTTTAAATATTTGGGGATAAAGTCCATGGGGCCTGGGCGGTAAAGGGAAATCCCGGCGATAATATCTTCCAGGCTTTCCGGCTTCAGCTCCTTCATAAAGCTCTTCATGCCGGAACTTTCCAGCTGGAACACCCCATCATCCCTTCCGGTTCCTATGGAATTTAAAACCGCCTTATCATTATAATCGATCCGGTCTATATCCAGGATCAAGTTCCTGTTTTTCTCAATGGCTTTCACCGCATTCTGGATGACCGTCAGGGTGCGCAGTCCCAGGAAATCCATTTTTAAAAGCCCCAGTTCTTCCAGGGTCGTCATGGTAAACTGTGTGGTAATGGTTCCGTCAGCTGCTTTGGAAAGGGGAACATATTCATCTACTGAGGTCTGGCTGATAACAACTCCGGCGGCATGCATGGAGGTATGTCTCGGCAGTCCTTCCAGACGCATGGACATATCAATGAGGTATTTGACCTCCGGATCCCCTTCGTATGCATTTCTTAAGTCAGGGCTTTGCCTTAAAGCCTTTTCAAGGGTCATGCCAAGATCTCCGGGTATCATCTTTGCTATGGCGTCGCACCGGGCATAGGGCATGTCAAGCACCCTTCCCACATCCCTGACCACACCCTTGGCGGCCAGAGTACCAAAGGTCACGATCTGAACCACCTGGTCCTTCCCGTATTTTTCGACCACATAGTCAATGACCTCCTGCCGTCGTTCAAAGCAGAAATCCACATCAATATCAGGCATGGAAATACGTTCCGGATTTAAGAACCGCTCAAACAGCAGGTTGTAGCGGATGGGATCGATGTTGGTGATCCCCAGGCAGTAGGATACAATACTTCCTGCCGCAGAACCTCGTCCCGGCCCCACGATGATGTCCCTGGATCTGGCATAGTGGATGAAATCCCATACGATCAGGAAATAGTCCACATATCCCATGGTGTGAATGACATCCAGCTCATAGTCAAGCCTTTCTTTTAATGTGACCTCAGCCTGGGGATAATGGCGCTCAAAGCCATCCAGGCAAAGCTTATTCAAATACGACCAGGAATCATATCCTTCCGGCACATCGTATTTGGGCAGCTTGGTCACGCCGAACTCGATTTCCACATTGCACCGCTCTGCGATCTTGTAGGTGTTGTCAATGGCTTCTCCTGCGTAGGAGAAAAGCTTCCGCATCTCCTCTTCGGATTTGCAGTAATACTGGCCGCCTTCATAGCGCATGCGGTTTTCATCAGCCACCTTTTTTCCGGTCTGGATGCACAGCAGGATGTCGTGGGGAGTGGCATCCTCTGCATAGGTATAGTGAATATCATTGGTCGCCACCAGATCGATCCCTGTTTCATGGCTCATCCGCAGAAGGCCCTGATTCACCGTATTCTGCGCCGGTATCCCATGATCCTGAAGCTCTAAGAAGAAATTCCCCTTCCCGAATATCTCCTGATAGCGGAGAGCGGTTTCCACGCCCTTTTCATACTGGCCGCGGCTGACCAGCCTCTGTACCTCTCCTGCCAGACAGGCACTTAATGCAATGATCCCTTCACTGTATTCTTTTAAAACTTCATAATCAACTCTTGGTTTATAATAAAATCCATCCACAAAGCCCTTTGAGACGATCTTCATCAGGTTCTGGTATCCCTGGTTATTCTCAGCCAATAAGACCAGATGATAGTACCGGTCCTCGCCGCCCACGGTTTCCCTGTCAAACCTGGATCCGGAAGTCACATATACCTCACACCCGATGATGGGTTTTATTCCCGCCTCTCTGGCCGCCCTGTAAAAATCAATGACGCCGTACATCACGCCATGATCCGTGATGGCCATGCTGTCCATTCCAAGCTCCTTTGCCCTGGACACAAGTTCTTTTATCTTACAGGAGCCGTCCAACAGGCTGTATTCCGTATGGACGTGTAAATGTGTAAATGCCATTTGATTTTCCCTTCTTTTTTACCTGTGTGTACCTTAGTCCGCAGTATATAGTATATCATAAAGGAACATGCTGGAAAACCTTTTGTCCCAAATTTCTTTGTCTCGTACGTTATGGTATTGTTCCTGCATGGCAGAACCGTAACCCACGTACAAGAGGCGGAGCCTCCATTGTCGCCAATGGTAGTCTCCGCCTCGAAAACACAGTATTTTCACATATCATTCATGATTGCTTAAGTATTTTTCGATCTCGGCAATCGCCTGCTCTTCATCCGTACCATCCGCAGTGATCGTAATCTGCTCTCCCGCTGCAAGTCCCAGAGTCATCATACCCATGATACTCTTGGCATTTACTCTCTTGGATTCGATCTCAACATAAATGTTGCTTTCATACTGGCTGGCAACCTGAACCAGCATAGCAACTGGTCTTGCCTCTAAACCTGATGCAAGTTCAACGGTGACTGTTTTTCTTACCATAATTATCCTCCTCATTCCTATGAACAGATCTATTCCATTCCGCTGCTCACGCCTGTCCCGCGCAGTCGCCCTGCCAGGTCGCAAAGCTTTCTAAGTCGGTGGTTCACTCCTGATTTGCCTACAGGAGGGTCCAGAGCTTCTCCAAGCTCTTTTAATGTTGCTTCCGGCCTTTCCAATCGTTCCCTGGCAATTTCACTTAGATTGTCCGGAAGATTATCAAGTCCGATTGTATCTCTGATATATTTTATATCTTCTATCTGCTTTACCGCAGCTGATACCGTTTTATTAATATTGGCAGTTTCACAGTTGACCTGCCGGTTCACACTGTTTCGCATATCCTTTAAAATCCTGATGTTTTCAAGCTCCATCAAAGACACGGGCGCCTCCATCACATTCAGGATATCCACAATCTGGCTTCCTTCTTTTATATAAACCACAAAATAGCGCTTCCTCTTCACAATTTTTGCTTCAAGGTCAAAGGTCCCGATAATAGATTTTAGCTGCTCTGCCTTTTCTTCTGTGGCACATACGATTTCAAAATGGTAAAATTTTTCAGGGTCGCTTAAGGACCCGGAAGAGAGAAACGCGCCGCGGATGAACGCTCTCCTGCAGCAGGACTGCTGGATGACCACATTCCTTACAGGATTTAAGTTTTCCCCAATTTCTCCGTTTTCATCAAGAAGCTTTGTGGCGTGCAAAACCCGGATGGCCTCCTCATGCTCCCTGATGGTCACCGTGTAAGTACGGTTTTTATTTAAATAGGCATTTCTTCTAATGGACACATCAGTACTTATATTAAATGTTTTTTTCAATAATGTAAAGTACTTTCTTGCAACTGCCACATTTTCCGTATTTATTTTAATTGTATAACAGTCGTCTTCGGATATGATTATTTTTCCGCAAAGACTGATGATCGCAGCCATCTCCGCGATCTGGCAATGCCTTGCCGGACTGATTTGTCTGGAAAGCTCTTCTTTTAATTTGGAAGAAAATGACATATCTAGACCATCCTTTTCCGTGTATTGTCCTTGTCGATGTCCCGGTGTTCCATCTTTATCCCAAATGCTTCTCTGGACTTAAACCGGTCATAAACCGACCTGGCAATGGTAACTGACCGGTGCTTGCCTCCTGTACAGCCGATGGCAACCACCAGCTGGTTTTTTCCCTCCAGCACATAGTTGGGAATTAAAAATTCCAGCATATCATAAAGCTTGTCTAAAAACAGGGCAGCGGTCCCATGCTGCATCACATAGTCCCGCACTTCTTTTTCTTCTCCGGTTTTAGGCCGCAGTTCCTCTGAATAGTAGGGATTTGGGAGAAACCTTACATCAAATACCAGATCCGCATCCGACGGAATTCCATATTTGAATCCAAACGAAAGGATGGTGATGTACAGGTTCCGGTAGGATTCCCGGTTTACAAATATTTTTTCCAGTTCCTGCCTCAGCTCCTTTGTAAGAAGACGGCTGGTATCTATGATATAATCCGCTTCTTCCTTTAAAAACGCCAGTTTTACCCGTTCCTTTTCGATCCCGCTGTCGATCCTGCCTCCTGCCGCCAGGGGATGGGCCCTCCTGGTTTCCTTATAGCGTTTGATCAGCGTCTCATCCCCTGCGTCAAGGAATAGGATTTCAAAATGCATTCGTTTTCTTGACCATTCATCAAAAATCCTGTTTAAAACCGACAAATCCTCCCCACTGCGGATATCAATCCCTAAAGCCGCGTTCCTGATCCCTGCATGATTGCTCAGGGTCAGCTCCGCAAATGTTTCAATCAGGGGAATGGGAAGATTATCCACACAGTAAAACCCCATGTCCTCCAGCATTTTAAGCGCCTGGGTCTTTCCCGCGCCTGACATGCCTGTTACAATGACTAGCCTCACATTGTTCTCCTTTGCACCGTTAAAACTTCCCCAGTGTCTTTACCTCCATCTCAAGGGCCACGCCGGAATTCTTAAGCACCCTTTTTTTCACTTCTTCACACAGGTTCCTGATGTCAGCCGCAGTAGCGTTTTCCTTGTTAATGACAAATCCGCAGTGCTTCTCCGAAATCTGGGCTCCGCCCAGAGAAAACCCTCTTAATCCGGCCTCCTCTATAAGCTTGCCGGCAAAATGCCCTTCCGGCCTCTTAAAGGTGCTTCCAGCGCTTGGATATTCCAAAGGCTGTTTTTCTTTTCTTCTCCGCGCCAGCTCATCCATCCGGTTCTTAATGGAAATCTCATCTCCATCTCTTAAGCGGATCTTAGCCTCCAGCACAATATACTGCTTTGGTATAATACAACTGGTCCGGTACCCCAGAGAAAGCTCAGAAACAGGCAGTTCCCGTACTTCTCCCCTGGTTGTCAAAACTTTGACAGACTTTAAAACCTCCTTCATCTCCGAACCATAGGCTCCGGCATTCATCACCACAGCTCCCCCAAGGGTGCCGGGTATCCCGGCTGCAAATTCAAAGCCGGTCAATGAAGCCTTATATGCTTCCAGCGCAATCCGTTTTAAGGATGCTCCGGCTCCTGCCTTCACGATCCCTGTCTCCTTATCCACCTGACACCCGGAAAAGCTATCCATGGAAATGACCACGCCTTCAAAGCCTTCATCCCCAACTAAAAGATTGCTTCCATTGCCAAGTATGAAAAAAGGCACCTCTTCCCTTCGGCAGAGAACAATAACAGCAGCAAGCTCATTCTCATCCGCCGGAGTTACAAAGCAGGCGGCAGGGCCGCCCACCCGGAACGAGGTATGCTTTCGCATCTCTTCCCCAACTTTTATATGGTCCTTATCGGCTGCACCAAGAAGTTTTTCATAAAATCCAGTCATCAGACACCTCAATCATCCTGTTTTCTTGAAAGGTTTGCCTGGACGCGGTTGTATAATTCCTGAGCCGCGTTGTACCCCATCTTCTTTTGTCTGTAATTGACTGCAGCAGATTCAACAATAATGGCCAGATTACGTCCCGGCCGTACCGGAATGGAATGACATACCACCCGGTTCCCCAGGAATTCCGTATACTGGTCCTCGATTCCCATCCTGTCATATTCCTTATCTCTATCCCAGTCTTCCAGCTTGATCACCATATCAATGGCCTGAGTATCCTTTACGCTCTCCACACCGAACAGAGTTTTGACATCAATGATGCCGATGCCTCTTAATTCAATAAAATGCCTGGTAATTTCCGGAGCGCTTCCAATGAGCGTCTCATCACTTACCTTGCGGATTTCCACTACATCATCGGTCACAAGACGGTGACCTCTTTTAATAAGCTCCAGAGCCGCCTCGCTTTTTCCGATGCCGCTCTCTCCCATGATCAGCACGCCTTCACCGAATACGTCGACCAAAACCCCGTGAATGCTGATACAGGGCGCCAGCTTCACCTTAAGCCAGCGGATGATCTCCGCCATAAGATCAGAAGTGGTCTTATCAGACACAAGACACGGCACGCCGTAATGGTTGCAGAATGCCAGTATATCCTCATCAGGAGCCTGGCTGCGGCTGTATACCAGACATGGGATCTGGCTGGACAAAAGCCTGTCGTACATCTCAAGCTTTCTGTCATGATTCATCTGATTGATATATTCCTGTTCCACATAACCGATGACCTGCACCCGTTCGTTGTCAAAATGATCATAAAAGCCGGCCAGCTGCAAAGCCGGACGGTTTACATCCGGATGGCTGAGCACAATTTTTTCCGCATCAATCTCCGGAGTCATATTCCGGAAATTCATCTTCTTAATCAAATCTGTTATGGCTACTCCATGCATGGCGTACGCTCCTTTTTTCCATCTGTTTTTTTCATACTAACACAGATTTCGTATTTTGAAAAGCTATATGTGGAAGAACTCATAAACGCTCTTCGCTGCCAGGGCATTCATGCCTGGGGTCTGGGAAAGCTCCTCCAAGGTGGCTTCCTTGATTGCCTCCAGCCCTTTAAACCGGCGCATCAGCGCCTTTCTCCTGTTGGGGCCGATGCCGGGAATGTCGTCCAGAATGGATTTCACCTGTCCTTTGCTTCTTAAGCTTCTGTGATACTCAATGGCAAACCGGTGGGCCTCATCCTGGACCCTGGTAATCAGTTTAAAGCCTTCAGAATGTTTGTCAATGGGAATTTCCACGTTATTATAGTATAGCCCTCTGGTCCGGTGGTTATCATCCTTTACCATGCCGCAGACAGGGATGGAAATATCCAGCGCCCTTAGTACCTCCAGGGCAATGTTTACCTGGCCCCGTCCGCCATCCATCATGATTAAGTCCGGGAAACGGGTGAAGCTTCCAAACTCCTCATCCACGCCCTTTTCTTTCAGGCTCTCCGCTTCCTGAAGGCCATGGGAAAACCGTCTTGTAAGCACCTCGTTCATGGAAGCATAATCATTGGCTCCCTTGACCCATTTGATCTTAAATTTCCTGTAATCATTTCTCTTGGGCTTCCCGTCTTCATAGACGATCATGGAGCCCACAGACTCAAAGCCGCTGATGTTGGAAATATCAAAGGCCTCGATCCGCTTAATGCCGGAAAGCCCAAGCCAGCCGCCCACCTCATTCATTGCTCCGATGGTGCGGAGCTCTTCCCGCTTGATCTTTTCCTTATCCTGGGACAGGACAAGCGCGGCATTTTTTTCCGCCAGCTCCACCAGACGTTCTTTCTGGCCCTTCCGCGGAACCACGATCTTCACCTTCTGCCCGCGTTTTGCAGAAAGCCACTCTCCTATGACACCTTCATCCTCAAGTCCTGACTGTACCCACAGTTCCTTTGGAATAAAAGGAGTCCCTGCATAAAACTGTTTCACAAAGCTGGTCAGGATCTGGCTGTTATCCTCTGCCGTTGCTATGCTTACGTGGAAATGCTCCCGGCCGATGAGCCTGCCTTCCCTGACAAAGAATACGGAAACCACCGCATCCTTTTCATCCTTTGCCATGGCAATGATATCCCGGTCTTCCGTGCCGCTGTCAGTGATCTTCTGCTTCTGGGCAATCTGCCTGACACTGTTTAACAGATCCCGGTACTCAATTGCCTTTTCATAATCCATTTCCTCTGATGCGGACTGCATCTTTTCTTCCAGCATTTTTATGACTGGTCCGTATTTTCCGCCTAAAAAGTCCAGAGCCTTATTAATGGACTGCCAGTATCCTTCCTTGCTGATATAATCCTGGCACGGAGCGGAACACTGCTTGATATGGTAATTTAAGCAGGGGCGTTCCTTCCCGATGTCCCTTGGTAAGTTCCGGTTGCAGGTCCTGATCTGGTAAAGCTTATGAATCAGTTCTATGGTATCCTTTACCGCTCCTGCACTGGTATACGGCCCAAAATACTTGCTTTTATCCTTTTTCATATCCCTGGAAAACAAAATCCTGGGATAGTCCTCGTACACGGTTACCTTGATATAGGGATAGGTCTTATCATCCTTTAGCATGGTATTGTAACGGGGACGGTGCTCCTTAATGAGATTGCATTCCAGCACAAGGGCTTCCAGCTCAGAGTCTGTTATAATGTATTCAAACCGGGCGATCCTCGACACCATTTGTTCGATTTTCGCCGTTTTATTTCTGCTGCTTTGAAAATACTGCCTGACCCTGTTTTTTAAGCTGATGGCTTTTCCAACATAGATAATTTCGTCCCGCTTATCGTGCATGAGATACACGCCAGGCTGGGACGGCAGTTTTTTTAATTCTTCTTCTATATTAAACGACCTGTGGTCCACTGAAACAAATCACCTCAATCTTGCTCCCTCGTATTTATACTGCAGTTCTAAATACCTTTTCACTGCATAATATTTCTCTTCAGGTTCAGAATCCGGCCTTCCGATTTCCATAATCTCGCAGATGGCCAGAAGCTCTTCCGCGGAAAAACGGTCCTTCCGCTCCTCAAGAACCTCCAACTTCTCATGATACGTCCCAGCGTCAAGAAATGCAAGAAGATTTTTGTTTTCGTGAAGACAAGGATCAGAGGACCCGCCTTCCTGGCTTTGGACACAGTCCACAGAGGGCTCCTTGTCCTCTATTTCCGATTCCTGGGTACAGTCCTTTTCCTTTCGCTCCGCAGAACCCATATCCACCTTTTCAAATCTGTATTTCTGCTTTGCATCGGGATACTTCTCCTTGTCCACCTCGCTGATGAACATGGGCAGAGGGCGTACGTAAATCCCAAAGGATCCGTACAGCGCCTGATATACTACCATTTCTTCTCCTGTTTCCGAATGAACCGCAACAGCTATCACCTGATACATCTTGTCCTTAAAATGCCGGTAGAAATCTCCTGGTCTGGGCGTTCTGTCCATGGCTTCCCTCACTTCCTAATTTCCCTGGCCGCCTGTGGTCACAATGACTACATCAGGCTTGGCTTTCTTTTTATTTGCAGCTTTCGTCTCTGGCTGTGTCTCTTCACCTGCTGTGCTTTCCTCAAGACTCTTTTTTGCTTTCTCTTCTTTTCCTTCTGTCTGAGTCTCGGACCGGGTCTCAGGCTGTGACTCCTTTGTCTCGCCGGCAGCTTCAGTAGACGGTTCCTTTGCTTCAGCAGAAGCTGCAGCAGACATCTCTTCCGCTGCTCTCACCCTGGCAAGCTCCTCCGCCTCTTCCCTGGCTGCTTCAGCAGTCAAAAAGCCATCCCATGTATACCGGTTGGAAGCACTCCAAAGGATCCACTCATCATAGCCTGCATCATAAACCGCCTGGATCTGGGCCCTGATCTCCTTCGCTCCGTAAGGAATATAGTTCTTCAGATAGGAAGCTGTGAAATCCTGGAGCCAGGGGCGGACAATGGCCTGATGCTTTCCAGCCTCTTTTGCGGATTCCAGATCCTGCTTTGACAGCTTCAAAGCAGCCCGGATGGTGCGGTAAGGCTCCATATCCGGGTGGTCAATTCCAAAGTTTCCGTCTCCGTAATGGGAAGGGTAGATCATGGGGCAGATATAATCCAGATGGCCGGCCATTTCATGATAGATTTGTCCCACTGCCTCTGCGTCCACCTTGCTTCCGATGATGGTCCCGAACACATCTGCAGAAACAAAAATATTCTGAGAAGAAAGCTTTTCATAAGCGTATTGGATGAATTCCGTAATGATGTCCGTTTTAGAACGGCCCCTGGTATCCTCATCATCAAATACTACCTGTTTCATGGAACTGTCGGTGGAGAACCGGATGTAGTCAAACTGAACCTCATCAAATCCGGCCTTGGAAGCCTGGGTTCCCACCTCTACTAAGTAGTCCCACACTTCCGTCCTGTAAGGGTTCACCCAGGCCAGTCCCTTATTATCCCTGTGCAGACTCCCATCCTTGTTCTTAAGGCCCCACTCCGGCTTTTTCTCGGCCAGATAAGGATCCCGGAAGGCCACAACCCGGGCAATGGTATAAAGCCCCCTGGCCTTTAACTGGGCCATCAGGCTGTCTATGTCTTTGATGTACTTTTCTGTGGCACCGATCTCATTTACAGTAGGTGCATCCTCCATGGCAAAGGTGATCCTTCCGTCGTCATTCTTTACGTCAATGACCACAGTATTGATCTCCGTGCCCTGGATCTTGTCCAAAATCGCCTGGAGGCCCTCAGAGCCGGCCATGTAGCCGGAAATATAGATTCCCTTTACCTTTACCGGCTTCTTTCCCGGTACGGCGGAAGCTTCCAGGGGAAGCTGGCCGCCGTTTTCCCCTGTGCTCTGCCCGGATTCCTCTGCACTCTGCTGAGATTCTTCTGTTTTGCTGTCTGTCTCTGAGAGTTCAGGAATTCCCTTATACCTGCTGCATCCGGAGGTCACCAACGAAAATGCAATCACTGCCAAAAGCCATCTTTTCATAATACTCCCGTTCACTTTCTTTATGGTTTCAGGTGTTTATCGTAATAAATATTTAACATTTTACCACAATTTGTAAAATTTTCCAATAAAAATTACATTTTCCGGATGCAGCCTTATTTTTATTAACCTCTTATTTCACAGGCTATGTACTCTCTTATCAAATAATACCCCGCTTTTCCTTATTTCACTCCTCCTGTTTTTTCTCCGTTGCCTTTCTGCAAAAGCAGGAAAGTTCGTGGTCATTGACCACACCCACTGCCTGAAGATAGGAATATATGGTAACAGAACCTACAAAGGCCATTCCTCTCTTTTTCATATCCTTTGAAACCCGGTCGGACAGCTCCGTTTTCACCGGAAAGCTGTCATCCCGGCTGACGATGACCTCATTGTTAGTAAATCCCCATAAATACCTGGAGAATGAGCCGAATTCCCGCTGGATCTCCAAAAACACACGGGCATTTTTCACGGCCGCCTCCAGCTTTTTCCGGTTCCTGATGATGTCCGCATTCTCCATTAAAGCCTTTAGTTTTTCCTCTCCGTAGCATGCCACTTTTTCCGCATCAAAACCATCAAAGGCCTGACGGAAAGCCTCTCTTTTTCTCAGTATGGTAATCCAGGAAAGTCCTGCCTGAAAGGTTTCTAAAAGAAGCATTTCATAGAGCTTCTCATCATCATAAACCGGCACTCCCCACTCCTCGTCGTGATATTTCACATAGACCGGGGAGGTTTCATCCACCCAAATACAACGTTTTTTCTCCATTTATCTTGCCAGCACCTCCGGACCCTCTTCTGTAATCAAAATTGTATACTCCCACTGGGCAGACAGACTTCCATCCCTTGTGTAAATGGTCCACCCATCCTCGTCATCCTGCACCACGTCAGCCTTTCCGGCATTTACCATCGGCTCAATGGTAAATATCATCCCGGGTACTAAAAGCATATCGGTCCCTCTTGTACCGATGTGGCTGACCCATGGCTCTTCATGGAAATCCAGCCCAACGCCGTGTCCGCCGATTTCCCTTACCACCGTAAAACCATTGGCATAGATATGTTCAGAAATAGCTGCTCCAATATCTCCTAAATGGCCCCATGCCCTGGTTTCTTTAAGAGCTAAATCCACACTCTCCTTTGTAACCTGAACCAGCTTTAATGCTTCAGGAGACACCTTCCCGATGCAGTACATTCTGGACGCGTCAGCATAAAAGCCGTCCACAATGGTGGTTACATCCACATTGACGATATCGCCTTCCTGTAAGATCCGTTTTGGATCCGGGATTCCATGGCATACCACATCATTGACCGAGGTGCACACACTCTTGGGATATCCCTCAAAATTAAGAGGAGCGGGAATCCCTCCCAGCCTGATGGTATTTTCGTGCACAAGGGTATTGATATCTTCCGTGCTGATGCCCGGCTTCATAATCTCCTCCACCAGATCAAGAATCTTGTTGTTAACGACTCCTGCACGGCGGACTCCTTCAATCTGAGCCGGTGTTTTTATCATATAGTGCTCCGGAACTTCATCTCCCATGACCGCATAATTCTCAAGCTTTTGGTCAAAAGACAGATGGCAGTTCTTGTATTTTTTTCCGCTACCGCACCAGCATGCATCATTTCTTCCTATTTTAAACATATCGATCCTCCTTCTTACTACAACGTTTTAACACGTTTAAAGCCGATTGTAAAGGGTTTCAGGAAAAAGAAGGGGGCAGGAAAAAATCCGTGGCAATTTCATAACTTATATGATACAATTTATAAATATTACGGTCAAAGATTTCGTGCATGCTTCAAATTCAGCCATGCTATTCAACATGGCTATAAGGTAAGCGCACATCATGGAGGGACAAATGAAATTCGGATTTGATAACAACAAATATTTAACCATGCAGTCAGAACACATCAAGGAACGGATCAGCCAGTTCGGGGACAAGCTTTATCTGGAATTCGGCGGCAAGCTGTTTGATGATTACCACGCTTCCAGGGTACTTCCCGGATTTGAGCCTGACAGCAAGCTGCGCATGCTGATGCAGCTGTCGGACCAGGCGGAAATCGTGATCGCCATCAACGCTGCCGACATCGAGAAAAACAAGATCCGTCATGATCTTGGCATCACCTATGATGTGGATGTGTTCCGTCTGATCCAGTCCTTTACGGATAAGGGACTCTATGTGGGAAGCGTTGTTATTACACAGTACTCCGGACAGAATTCCGCCGACTTATTTAAAAGCAAGCTGGAAAAAATGGGCATAAAGGTATACCGCCACTACACCATTGACGGCTATCCAAGCAATGTCTCTCTCATTGTCAGTGACGAAGGATACGGCAGAAATGATTATATTGAAACCACAAAACCCCTTGTAATTATTACAGCTCCGGGGCCGGGCAGCGGAAAAATGGCAACCTGCCTATCCCAGCTCTACCACGAGAACAAGCGGGGGATCAAGGCCGGTTATGCCAAGTTTGAGACATT
The DNA here is from genome assembly GCF_000526995.1 of Lacrimispora indolis DSM 755. Lineage (NCBI taxonomy): Bacteria > Bacillati > Bacillota > Clostridia > Lachnospirales > Lachnospiraceae > Lacrimispora > Lacrimispora indolis. Next base: position 289,807 of record NZ_AZUI01000001.1, read on the forward strand.
CCCCATCTGGAATATCCCTTTAAAGCATCCGGTAAACCTGGCCTATGAGGCTGCTACCGCAGATTTAAACGATGTGAACATGATCGATCCCTTTCACTTAGAGGCTTATGGTAAGACCACGGTCAATTACAACAGAGATGTGGAGATCTTTCCTGTATTAAGCGCTATTTTTGAAGGAATATACGGTGAATGCCCTTACAAATCCCCTACGGATATGGGCGTAAATATGGCCGGCTTCTGCGTGGTGGATGACGAGGCCTGCAGGGAAGCTTCCATGCAGGAGATCATCAGACGCTATTACCAGGCTCTTTCCCGTCTGGCAAGGGATATGGGATCCAAGGAAGAGGTCTATAAAATTGAGCTTCTTATGAAACAAGCCAAAATTACTACCGGCATGAGAAAGGTTGTGAATGCAGCCAATCAGCTGGCTGAAATAAAAGGCTCTCCTGCCGCTGCCCTTGAGCTGGACGACGGAACCATTGTCACAGGAAAGACTACCAACTTATTAGGTGCATCGGCTGCCCTCCTGTTAAATGCGGTCAAGGTTTTAGGAAACATTCCTCATGATATCCATCTGATTTCTCCTTCCGCCATTGAGCCCATCCAGAAATTAAAGATCAACTATCTGGGAAGCAAAAATCCACGGCTTCATACGGATGAAGTGTTAATCGCCCTGTCCGCCTGTGCTGCTGCCGATCCCAATGCCCAGATCGCTCTGGAGCAGCTTCCCAAGTTAAAAGGACGGGAAGCTCATACCTCCGTGCTTCTTTCTGACGTGGATGTTAAGATATTTAAAAAGCTGGGCGTAAACCTGACCTGCGAGCCTATTTATGAAGAGAAAAAGATTTATCATTAATGGAATAAAGATTCCCCTCCGGCCTTTTATTTTGGACCAGAGGGGATTTTTTTACTTTTTCTGTGCTGCCAGTTTCACTGCGGCGCTTGCGCCCACCCTGCTGCATCCTGCTTCAATATAAGCCCTTAAATCTTCCAGGGTCTTCACTCCGCCGGCTGCCTTGATCTTTACATCAGGCCCGATATGCTTTTTAAATAATTCGATATCTTCTAAAGCCGCTCCGCCGGTTCCAAATCCTGTGGAGGTTTTGATATAATCAGCACCTGCTGCCGTAACAGCCTTACACATGGCAATTTTTTCTTCTTCCGTCAGATAACAGGCTTCAATGATGACCTTTAAGATGCTGCCGCCTGCCGCTTTTTTCAGTTCTGCGATTTCCTTTTCCACCTTATTGTAATCTCCGTTTTTCACATCGCTGATATTCACTACCATATCCACTTCAGAAGCTCCATCCTCAATGGCTTTCTTTGTCTCAAGGACCTTTGATTCGGTTACGCTGTAGCCCAGAGGAAAGCCCACCACGGTGCAGATATTAAGGCCTGGGAATTCCTCATGTACCCGGCTGATGTAACAGGGCGGGATGCACACGGAGGCAGTCTTATATTCCACGGCTTCCTTACAAAGCTCTTCAATATCCTCCCATGTGGCAAATGCCTTTAACAAAGTATGGTCTACATAGCTTAACATTTCTAAATCTGTCATTATCTTTTCCTTCCTTTCTATTCTGTCAGGCGTTTAACGCCTTCCTTTGTAACACTGGCATAAATCAGGGGTTCGGCCTCCGGCTTCTGCCCGCTGATGGTAACTGCCTTTAAAAATTCCTCCTCAGAAGCTGCAAACAGCTCTTCCACAGAAGTATAGAGCACGGCAATGGTCTCACCCTCTTCCACCGTCTGACCCACCTTTTTCTTAAGGGCGATTCCTGCCGTATAATCGATGAGACTCTCTTTGGTAAGTCTTCCGGCTCCCAAAAGAGAGGAGGCGATTCCGCATTGCTCTGTGTTCATATGGGTGATATAGCCGCTTTTTAAGGCCTTCACTTGTCTTTCAAAGGGGGCCTTGGAAAAAAGCCTTGTATCCCTGATCACCGAAGGATCGCCTCCCTGGGCTTCCACCATGGCAATAAGCCGTTCCAGGGCGCTTCCATCGGCAATGGCTCCTTCTGCCAGCTTCCGGCATTCTTCCATACCGCCCTTTCCCGCCAGGTAAAGCATGCCGGAAGCCAGGCTTAGGCAGACCTCAGTCAGGTCCTTTGGCCCTCTGCCTCGAAGGGTCTCCACCGCTTCGATGACTTCCAGACTGTTGCCGATCAGACTTCCCAGAGGAATGTCCATATTGGTTATAAGGGCCATAGTACTCTTTCCTGCATGCTCCCCGATGGCCACCATCTTTTCCGCCAGGGTAATGGAATCTTCCAGAGTCTTCATAAATGCCCCGCTTCCGGTTTTTACATCCAGAAGAATGCAGTCATTTCCCGCTGCCAGCTTTTTGCTCATAATGGAAGCGGCAATCAAGGGGATGCTGTCCACAGTGGCCGTCACATCCCGAAGGGCATAAAGCTTTTTATCTGCAGGAGCCAGATTTCCGGATTGTCCGATAACGGAAAGACCGGTCTTATTGACCACCTGGAAGAATTCCTCTTCTGTCAGCACGGTCTTCATTCCCGGTATGGACTCCATTTTGTCAACGGTCCCTCCCGTATGACCTAAGCCCCGGCCTGACATTTTTGCGACCTTGACTCCGCAGGCTGCTACAATAGGCGCCACCACTAAAGTCGTCTTATCTCCCACGCCTCCGGTAGAATGCTTATCCACCTTCACTCCCTGGATGGGGGACAAATCCACCATATCGCCGGAATGCGCCACCGCATCGGTGAGAATGGCCGTTTCCACATCGCTCATCCCTTTTAAATAAATGGCCATCAGCATGGCTGACATCTGGTAATCCGGAATGTCCCCCTTTACATAGCCCTGGATCATAAAGCGGATCTCCGTCTCTGTCAGAGCTTCTCCATTCCGCTTTTTTGCAATGATATCATACATCCTCATAATACCCTGAAACCTCCCTTATACACGCCTTGATCCTGCCATATCTTTTGGGGTATCAAGGGATACCCCACCCTCTTACTGGGAACCCAGGTTCTTTTTCGTAAATCCCAAAGGAAGCAGCTCCTTTAAGGAATATACAGAAGCTTCCTCTCCTGCTCCCAAAATGATCTTAAATTCCTCAGGATCGCAAAATTCTGCCATTACCTGCCGGCAAACTCCGCAGGGAGCACATAGTTCTCCCTTTTCTCCCCTTTTATTTCCTACGATGGCAATGGCATCAAATTCCGTGATCCCCTCTGAGACTGCCTTGAAAAATGCCGTACGCTCTGCACAGTTGGTTGGCGTAAAGGAGGCATTTTCAATATTGCAGCCCTTGTATACCTTTCCGTTCTTTGCAAGCAGGGCCGCTCCAACGCAAAAATCCGAATAAGGCACATAAGCCATCTTCTGTGCCTCATAAGCCTCTGCCACCAGCATGTTTTTTGTTTTCTCTTCCAGTTTCAAAAACACACCTCCTGTTATTCTTCCGGCATACCCTTCCCGCAGTTGCGAAAAGGGATTGCTCTGCAATCCCTTTGCTGATTTCTTAAATCTTTTCAAATCGTTCTACATCAGTCACAAATATAGTAGCTCCGCCTAGTTCCACCGTCATCGGCATCATCATATATCCGGCCGATACAGACGCAATATTGGGCGCCGGAACGTTGCAGGTAATTTTTTGGCGTTTTCCGCAAGTATCCTTAATCAGAGTGATGACTTCTTCTACCTGTCCGTCATCCGTACCGATCATTAACGTAGAGTTTCCCTTTTTTAAGAAACCACCTGTTGTGGCAAGTTTTGTCACGCTGAACTGGTGTTCATTCAGCACATCGGTCACCCTGTTTCCATCATCGGAGCTGACGATCGCGTAAATTATCTTCATATCTACCACCTCGCTGTCTTATTTGGCAAAACTTTATTTATTAGCTGCCTCTATTATAAAACATTATCAGGAAAAATAAAACAGAAAATTAGAAAATAATTATCAATTTTCTGTTAATAATTCCTATCCTTCATTTTATTAAGAAGCTTCTTGTAGATCCTCTCCCTCATCCACGGCTCATTTACCGCCGTCAGACATTCTTCCATTCCAAACCAGCCCACGGCGCTGTTTTCATCCTCTTTTTTGTGAAGTGCCTCCTTATCGTCCGCTTCCAGGAGATAGGTCACATTTAAGTGAAGGTGGGAGGAAACATAGGCTCCCCTCTTTTCATGCCCATCCACTGTCAGCACTTCCAAGGAAAAAATATCTTCTGAAACCGGCTTTACGGCTGTGATCCCGGTTTCCTCCATGGCTTCCCTGACCGCCACCATCAGCAGATTGGTTTCCCCGTCTGCATGACCTCCTGTCCATGCCCAGGAGTCATAGATATTATGGTAGGCCATAAGGACCTTATCACGGGACTTGTTTACCACCCAGGCCGATGCCGACATGTGGGCGCCTGTACTTTCCCTGGAAAATACCGGCTCCCCTGATGACAGATATCGGAGAATCATCTCCTTATCCTTTTCTTCCTGCTCGTTATAGGGCAAAAAGGCTTCTACTGTTTTCTTAAATTTTTCTCTGCATTCCATGTCCTTACTTCCTCCATCTTCCTGTGTTTTTAAGTCATACTCTACCATCTGGCGGATATATTTAAAATAGAACAAATTAAAATGAGGGTATCATATGGATTTATCAGCTCTTGCTTTTTCAGACAACACTCCCTGGCCTCCTATAGAGAGCATTTCTCAAAATAAGCAGTATGCAGCAGCCATGCTTTCCAACATAGGCGCCTGTAATTCCGAAATGTCCGCAATCAGCCTTTACATTTACAACAGTATGATCACCAGAAGCTACTTCTTCGATATTGCGGAATGCTTCCATAAGATCAGCATTGTGGAAATGCATCATCTAAATACCTTTGGTGAACTGGCCCTCCTGCTTGGGGCGGACCCCAGGCTGTGGAGCTATCAAAACGGGCGCACAAGGTATTGGACTCCTGCCTGCAACCGTTATCCCACCCGGATCGGGGCCCTGGTTGCCAACTCCCTGGCCAATGAACTGGAAGCCATTAAAAAATATCAGGCCCAGGCGGAGTGGATCGAAGACTGCCGGATCAAGGCAATCTTAAACAGGATCATCGCAGATGAGCTTTGCCATGTGCAGATCTTCCGGCTTATCCTGGCCGAGCTCAACAACGATCTTTTTAATCCGGCCTCCAACTACAAGGTTTGCGCGGAAGAGGCCGTTCCTGACAGCCACATCTCTGAACCTACATAAAACCATGGCATCTTCCGGAAAAGGGGCGCTTCATGAGGCATACCCCTTTTCCGGCAAACTTAATCCATTCTTATTTCCAGGTCCTTCTGATATCCTTTTTCCATCTTATGTCTTGCTTTTCTGTTTTCCACGGTATCGAAAATGATGGAAAAATCGTAATCTTCAGGGTAAAGCTCCTCTGCTGCCACTAAAAGCTTCACCCGCTTCTGGTTGATCCAGATCTTCTTATCCGGCATCTGGACCTGCAGCATGCCCTTCTCATTGACAGGAGTGCACACAATTCCCTTTTTCTTTTCCGGATAGACAAAAACGCTGTCCCCAATGGTGAACTTTTGTTCCATGACATTTTTATTCCCAGACGCTTTTTTCAGCTTTTCAATTTTGGGACTGCCTGTTTTTACAAAATCAATCTCTTCTTTTAAAGAGCCCGGCTCCTCTTCCCGTAAGCTTTCCCCCTCTCCGTAAGCATACCTTCTGGCTCTCCTTATCATGCTGTCCGGCATTCCCAGACGTTTGGCTATATAAAGGGCGCAGCTTTCTCCTGCTTCTCCTATTTCCATGCGGTAAAGAGGCTTAAGAGTCTCCTTGTCAAACGCCATCCTGGCGTTGGTGATTCCTTCCGCTTCTTTTGCGTAGGTTTTCACCTCCGGATAATGTGTGGTTGCCAGGAAAAGACAGCCGTTGTTTCTTAACTCCTCCAGTATGGCAATGGCAATTCCCATGCCTTCCGCCGGGTCTGTTCCTGAGCCCAGTTCATCTAAGATGACCAGACTTTCCGGGCCGGCTGCCTCTAAAATCTTCATCACATTGGTAATGTGGGCGGAAAAGGTGGACAGGTTTTCTGTAATGTTCTGCCCATCTCCAATATCGCAGAGCACCTGACTGTTCATGCAAAGATCCGCTTCCTTACAGGGTACATGAAGTCCGCACTGAGCCATGAGGGAGAAAAGCCCCACCGTTTTGATGGCTACAGTCTTTCCGCCTGTATTCGGCCCTGTAATAACAATGCCTCGCCCTTTCCTTCCCAGTTCAAACTCAAGAGGAACCACAGTTTCCGGGTTCATAAAAGGGTGGCGCCCATTTACGATCTTTATGATCCGGTCCGTATTAATTCCAGGTTCAATGCCGGCCATTGAAGCGCTTAAGCTTCCCTTTGCAAACAGGAAATCCAGCTTTTCCAAAAGGCGTTTATCACCTTCCAGCACCTCTAAATTTTCTTCTACTGAGGCAGTGAGCGTATACAAAATCCTTCTTGCTTCATTGTCCTCCTCAATCTTTAAAAGCTCCAGCTCTCCATTAAGGGCCATAATGGCAGCCGGTTCAATAAAAAGGGTGGAACCGGTTGAGGACTGATCGACGACGCTGCCTGGAACCAATGACCTGTAATCCTTTTTCACCGGAAGGCAAAGCCTCCCGTTTCTTAATGTCACATAGGAATCTGAAAAATATTTTTTATTTCCCCTTAAAATGGCTTCCGCTTTTGTCCGCAGTTTTTCTTCCAATCTGGCCACATCCTGACGGATGTTTTTCAAATATTTGCTGGCGCTGTCCTCCACCCTTCCGTTTCTGACACTTTCATAAATTTCTCTTGCCAAATCTTCCAGCGGGTTCAAATCCTGCTCATAATAAGGAAGGCCAAGCTCTAAATATTTACACCGGTTTAAAAAGTCCTTAAATCGCTTTACTGCGGTGAGCATCCCGCCTGTGCGTTCCAGCTCCTCTGCGGACAGGCAGCCGCCCTGCCTTGCTGTGTTCATGATCTCCTGCAAGCCGTTCATGCTGACTGCAGGAGGAAGCCCCATCCGGTCGATGATAGTTTTGGCTTCCGTTGTATCCCGAAGGCTTTTTTTCACTTCACCTTCCTTTAAGCATGGGGTTAAATTCCGTATTCTCTCTTTTGATGTTTCTGTGTGTGCAAATTCTTCGAGTTTTTCTAAAATAAGATTAAATTCTAAAATCTGAAATGTGTGATCCATGTAATTCTCCTCATTCCTTCTGGCTTTCCAACTGGTTTCCTGAGGTTCATGGAGCATAGGGGCAGGCAGGTAATGGTTGTGCAAGCATATTCGTTCGGCTCATTGCCTGCACAAAAAAAGCCTGTAAGACTACAAACCGACGTCTTACAGGCTTTCCGCCTTGTTCTGTCTGCTTTGTATTCCATGGGCAAAACAGGTACAAGAAATAAAGGTAAGACCTGTAGCCTTCCTCATCCCACTCCTGCTTTTCATATAAAACTGCCTTATGCTCCATGATTAAATACAATTAACAAACACACACATCCTATCATTTATACTTTCATCACTATACCACGGAAAGAAAATCCGGTCAATCCCTTTTCCTTCCTCCTGCCGGATTTTTTACTTTTTCCTATTGACAAGGCGAAAAGCAAAGTATATAATGTGCTTATTCAATAAGTACACTACACAACACCAAGGAGATATACTGTGGAGATTATAATCAGCAGTAATACAAATAAGCCCATCTATGAGCAGATCACTTCCCAAATAAAAGCGCTGATTATGAGCGGAGAACTGCAGACGGGTGATCCTATCCCATCCATGAGGGCATTGGCTAAATCCATTCATGTCAGCGTCATAACCGTACAAAAAGCCTATGAAGATTTGCAGCGGGATGGCTTTATTGAGACAACCGTTGGACGGGGCAGTTTTGTATCGGCACAAAACAAAGATTTCTTTCAGGAAGAACAGCAGCGCAAGGCCGAGGAGCATCTGCAGGAGGCCGCTGAAATCGCCCGCACCAGCGGTATTTCACTGAGCAAGCTGATTGAGCTTCTGACCATGTTTTACCAGGAGGAGGAATAAAAATGGATCCAATTTTACAGGTTAAAGATCTGACAAAACAATATCCGGATTTTAAGCTGGATCATGTATCATTTTCCGTTCCAAAAGGAGCTATTATGGGATTGATCGGTGAGAACGGAGCCGGTAAAAGCACCACCATCAATGGGATCCTTGATCTGATCCAAAGAGATGAAGGTGTGGTGAAATTTGGGGGGCAGGAACTTTCTTCCGATTCCAAAAGCATCAAGGAAGACATAGGGGTCGTATTTGAAGGAATCAATTTCTATGAAACACTCACGCCTGAAAAAGTCGGCAGGATTTCGGCAGCTGCCTATAAGCAGTGGGATGAGACCCTTTACAACAGCTATTTGAAAAAGTTACAGCTTCCGCCCCGCAAAGAGATCAAAACATTTTCCAGAGGGATGAAGATGAAGCTTGGCATTGCCGTTGCCCTCTCCCATAAACCGAAGCTTCTGATACTGGATGAAGCCACCGGCGGACTTGATCCGGTCATGCGTGACGATATCCTGGATTTGTTTCTGGATTTCGTGCAGGATGAAGACCATTCCATCCTCATGTCTTCCCATATTTCCACGGATTTGGAGAAAGTAGCAGATTACATCACCTTTATTCATAAAGGAAAGGTCCTGTTCTGTAAACAAAAAGATGAATTACGCTATCATTATGGGATCATCAGATGCACAACGGCTCAGTTCGATGCTATCGATAAATCAGAGATCCTTGCTTATCGGAAACGTGACTATCAATGGGATGTGCTGGTGGCAGATAAGGAAAAGGCACGCCGCAAGTACAAGGCGTCCGTGGTAGATGATGCCTCCATTGACGATATCCTTCTTCTCTATGTGAAGGGAGACCAGGTAAAATGAAAAGTTTGGTTTTAAAAGATTTATATAACATGGGACATAACGCCAAATCCATGCTTTTTTCGCAGCTTATTTTAGCTTTTGCTCTTATTCCTTCTGTGGGAGTGGAATCCTATATTATTACTAGCGGCATTCTATTCAGCATGATGATCATCACCACATTCAGCTTTGATGATCATTCCAAATGGTTGAAATACGCCATGGTAATGCCGGTTACCAAAAAGGACGTGGTAGTGGGAAAATTTGTTGTTCTTTTGATCTTTTCAGCCATTGGCGCTTTCTTTGGCTTGGTCATTGGCTCCATAGGCGGCCTCCTTATTCACCAGGTTATTTTAAACAGCCCAAGTAATGTTCTCACGCTGCTGCTTACCAGTGGAGCGAGTCTGGTAATTGCAGAAATCATGGGAAGCATGTCCATTCCGCTTCTGTTTAAATTCGGTGCGGAAAAAGCCCGCATATTGTTGTTTGTTTCCTGTACGATTCCTGCTGCGATCTGCTTTGGTTTCTATAAGCTTTTAACCTTGCTGGGTGTTTCTTTTACAGGTCGCTCCATATTTATCCTCTTATGCCTTTCTCCCATATTGGTACTGGTTTGGAATCTGGTAATGTATCAGATCAGCTATGGGCTTTTTGCGAAGAAGGAACTTTTGGACTAGGCCAGGGCGGCGGCAGCGGCGTACCGTTTAACAAAACCTCTGCCAGATGATCGCCTCTGTACACAAGCTTCAAAGAGAAAAACGGAATGTCCGCCAATAACAGCTCAAAGAAAATACGGTCTCCTTCCCAGAGAGACAGCCCGCCTGTTTCTTCTTTGGGCACCCATTTAAGCTCTCCTTCCTCACATTCCGTCAAGGCCCCTTCATATGCATCGGCCGTGTACAAAAACATGTACTCATCCGGATATTTATCTGATACAAAGGTTATTATGCCTCTGAGCCGGTAGGAACGCAGGGATAATCCGGTCTCTTCCTTTACCTCCCGCAAAAGACATTCCTCTGGGCTCTCTCCTTCCTCCAAGTGGCCTCCGACCCCCAGCCACTTGTCCTGGTTCATGTCACCCTTCTTTTTAATCCGGTGCAGCATCAGATATCTGCCCTCCCGTTCTATATAACAAAGGGTTGTTAAATTTTCATGCCTCATTCTTTCATCCTCCATGGTTAATCATTATTTCCTAAAGCTCCTCTTTTCCTCCCGGCCGCATTAGATCCCGGCGTCCAGTTCCCCATATTCTTCTGTGAGATATTCCAGGAACCGCCTGCTGGCAAAGGGCAGAATTTTCTTATCCTTAAAAACAACACCAATGGTTCTGGCTAATGGCGGCTCTGTCTCTCTTACCGATATATCATAATTTACACGGTTTAATATAAGCTCTGATAAAATCCCGACTCCCAGCCCCTTTTCAATCATGGCCATGATCGTATAATCATCATGGACAATATACTGGAGGTTAGGCTCAATTCCATGCTCACGAAAGCATTCCATTGGTTCATTTAAGCTTCCTTCCTCCAGAAGAATGAAAGGTTCTGATGCCAGTTCCTTTAACACGATCCTTTTATGCCTGGCCAGGGGATGGGAAAGGGGCAGGACGGCCAGCATGGGATCCTTCTTTAACGGGATGGTCTTAAGTTCCTGATCCCCCACTGCCAGGGGATTGATAAGGCCAAAATCCACGCTTCCATCCTTTACCAGCTGCTCAATTGCTGTATAATCCCCCTGGTATAGTTCAAAGCTGACCAATGGGTACTTTTCTTTAAACATTTTAATCAATCCCGGCAGCCAATGACAGGATACACTGGCAAAAGTGCCGACCCGGATGGTAGCATTCTGGATCCCTTCCATCTCTTTTCGCTTTTCCGTAAGCTCCCTGTAAGCATGGTATATATTTTTTATATAGGGTAAAAGCTCCGCTCCGTCAGGAGTCAGTATGACTCCTTTTTTGGAACGGATAAACAGCACAGCACCAAGCTCTTCCTCTAAAGACTGCACCATCTGGCTGATGGCAGACTGTGTATACCCTAATTCTTCGGAAGCCCTGGTAAATCCCCCTGTTTCCACAATCTTCATAACTGCCCGGTACCGCTTCATATTCCCAGCTCCTTATCATCAGTTTTTCTAATGTTTTCATTATAAACATTTGTTTTACTGATGTAAAGATTCATGGTATATTTTTATAAGCATAACAAGGGGTGGTCACGCCCTATGAGGGAGGAGCTTTATGAATACCAGCAGAGAACAGCTAAAATCCGGGATAAAGGATGGAATCCCCATCTGTCTTGGTTACTTTGCCGTATCCTTTACCTTTGGGATTATGGCATTAAATTATGGACTGTCCCCATGGCAGTCTGTTGTCATATCCCTTACCAATCTGACATCCGCAGGACAATTTGCCGGTCTGGGTATTATCACGGCAGGCGCTCCCTTCGCTGAAATGGCCGTCGCCCAGCTGGTCATTAACCTGCGCTATTGTCTCATGTCCTGTTCCATTTCCCAAAAGCTCGACAAAACAACCCCATTTTATCACCGTCTGCTGATCAGCTACGGAATAACAGATGAAATCTTCGGTGTTTCCGTGTGCAGGCCGGGCCCCTTAAACCCATGGTACTGCTACGGCCTTTTTCTGCCGGCCATTCCGGGATGGACACTTGGGACTGCTGCCGGAGCCTTCTTTGGACAACTTCTGCCAGAAAGGGCTCTAAGCGCTTTGGGCGTAGCCTTATATGGGATGTTTCTGGCAATTATCATTCCGCCTGCAAAGAAAGATAAGGTTTTGGCAGGAGTGACCGCTGTTTCCATGATTTTAAGCCTTTTGTTTTTTCTGATTCCGGTACTGCACAGGATTTCTTCCGGATTCAGGCTGATCATACTGACTGTTGCAATTGCAGGAGCCGCTGCTTTTTTCTTTCCGGTTCCTGATACTACGGAGGTTTCCCATGAATAACCGAATCTATCTTTACATACTGGTCATGGCCGCAGTTACCTATTTAATCCGCGTCCTTCCTCTGACCCTGATCCGGCAGGAAATAAAGATCCCTTTTATCCGGTCTTTCCTTTACTATGTTCCTTATGTGACGTTGTCGGTAATGACCTTTCCTGCTATTCTTATTGCCACTAAAAATATATGGTCCGGTGCCGGGGCACTTTTAACAGCTGCCATTCTGGCTTATAAGGAAAAAAGTCTTTTTCAGGTTTCCATAGCCGCCTGCTTAGTTGTTTTTATACTGGAATCCTTTCTATGAACATTTTTTGAAGCGATCAGTTTACAGACTATATTTCTTTCTTATGGCTCTTTTAGAAATCAAAATCTCCATAAGAGAAAAGACGTTTGTTACATATTAACATTGTCTTAACTTTCTGAAAAGGGCCGCTGCTTAGTCTGCAGCAGGCCTTTTAAAACCTATGGCGCACCAAATAAAAACGAAATATTTCCCTTCAGTTCGCAGTGATCTGTTTTCTAACAAACCTGTCTTTCAATACATATATTAAGATATAAAGGAGTACAAACATCCTTTATATTCTGGTTTTAATCAAAAACAGAATTGCTATTTACAGAAACCAAATTTTCGCACCTCAACAGGAGGGAATTATAATGAGTAATTGTAGAAATAGGGACGATAATTATTACCAAGATGAACGCAATTGTTGTCCTGGACCACAAGGACCCAGAGGCTGCCAGGGACCTACCGGACCAACGGGACCAAGAGGCTGTCCAGGACCTACCGGGCCGACCGGACCAAGAGGCTGTCCAGGACCTACCGGGCCAACTGGGCCTCAGGGACCGCAGGGATTACAAGGACCTCAAGGGCCTCAGGGACCTCAAGGACCTCAAGGAATTCAAGGACCTACCGGGCCTCAGGGACCTCAGGGATTACAGGGACCTACCGGACCAACGGGTGCTACCGGCGCTACCGGTGCTACGGGTGCTCAGGGACCAGTTGGGCCTATCGGACCTCAAGGGCCTCAGGGATTACAGGGACCTACCGGGCCAACGGGCGCTACCGGTGCTACGGGTGCTACGGGTGCTCAGGGGCCCATTGGACCTACCGGGCCTCAAGGACCTCAGGGTATACAGGGACCTACCGGACCAACGGGTCCACAAGGAGAAACCACAATTGCATACGGGGGACTCTTTTCAATTGTACCCCAGTCATTTACCTTTACCGCCGCAGATCAGGTATCACAGGTTGCTCTGGCAACCCAGATGCCTTCTTCCAACGTCGTTCTTGGCAGTAATACGATTCAAGTTAGTCTCTCTGGTTTTTACGAGGTAAACTTCATGATTCGTTTCGCCCCAGCTGCAACGACTACAACAATTAATGCCGGAGTGCGTTTTAACGGAGGAAGCACGTTCCTTACTTCTACTCTGCAATCCGTTCTTTTGTCTCTCACGGAAAATACCATCATCCAGGGGAGTGTCATTCTGGCGCTAGGTGCGGGCTCAGTCCTCGATTTGGCACTGCAGTCAACGGGACCTGTGACAGTCAGCCTGGCAGCCAATGCGAACGCATCGCTTAGTGTCAAACTGCTTCAGCTTGCACCTTAGTATTATACTTTTGCAGCACTGTATCCATGAGCGTAAGCTTAGCAATATGATAAAGAGTTAAATGAAACAGCCTGAATGGAGTGCCTCCATTCAGGCTGTTCTTTGGCAGATAGTCCGGGCAGATATCAATACAGCTTTTACATTCTCTGGCAGGCGTGTAACAGCTTTTACAAAGATTAGTACAATCCAAACCATTGCACAGAAAACGAATCTGGCATTCTCTTTTTCTGTTACATGGAAGAGGTTTCCAGACCTCGCTTCGTTTTGGAGAAAAGCGGTTGCGCTTCACTTCTTTCAAAACAGTAGCGGGGTCTTTCTCAATCCATATGCGCTGGGTCATGGTCAAGTGTTTCCGGTTGTAAGTTTTATTCTTAGAATTCATTGTGTATACCTCCTGAAAATATGGAGGATCCACTGCCAAAAACATCATAACATAAAACGGTGTGTAAGACTAACATCATGCAGAATGAATTTACCTTTACAAACTGAAGTTAGTCCTACAATCATGAAGTTAGAATTAAATTTTATATGCCAAAAACATCATAACAATAAAAAAGCAAGTAACTGTTGACTTAAAGTTAGCGTTAAGGTTTATAATTATCACACAGTATTACTGCCAAATAACATACATCCACAATAAAGAAAGGAATTATTGGTATATGAAGAAAATAGTGATAACCGGAACCGCGGGTCTTCTTGGCTCCTATGTAGTTAAGCACTTTTTAGAACAGGGATATGAGGTTTTGAGTGCAGACAAAATAAAACCGGCTGAGTCTTTGACACGGCATATGACGGCAGACTTAACCAATTTGGGCGAGTGTTATGGAATTTTAGAAGGCGCCTATGCAGTGATCCATCTTGCTGCAATCCCTTCCGCATACATTTATCCCAATGAGGTGACATTTCAAAATAATGTAACAGGTACATACAATATTCTCGAAGCAGCGGCAGGATTAGGAATTACAAAAGCGGTTATTGCCTCCAGCGAATGTACTTACGGTATCTGCAACTCTCGTCAGGGGCTGGCACCTGTTTACGTCCCCATAGATGAAGAACATCCTACACTTCCCGAAGATAGTTATGGCCTTGGAAAGATTGTTGGTGAAACGATTGCTGATGCCATTCACCGACGCTGCGGAATGCAGATTGTCTCGTTTCGGATCGGCAATATTATAAGCAAAGAAAAGTATTTAAACTTCCCTGGCTTTATTCATGACTCAAAAAAACGAAAACAACTTATGTGGAATTATATTGATGCCCGTGATATTGCTGTGGCCTGCCGCCTTGCCATCGAAAAAGAGGGACTCGGTTCTATTGTAATGAATCTCGCCGCTGATGATAACTGTATGGACATCAAAAGTTGTGATCTGATGAGAGCTGAATATCCAGATGTGACCGACATTCGTACACCAATTGATGAGTATCAGACTTTATATTCCAATGAAAAAGCCAAAAACATCTTAGGCTGGAAACCTGTTCATTTCTGGAGAGACAACGTACCTCAAGGATAATCCTTAATAAAACGCCGGAGGATAGATTTTACAATCTGCAGGTGCTGTTTGTCCCTGGTCATCAAGCATACCGGAGAAAACTTCATTTTTGTGATATTGGAATAAACTAAAGCTCAACACTGGTTTACAATTACAATAACTGATTCAGCATCTTCTCAAGGAGTTCAAAAAGACAGCGAGCCAGGTAATGCGGAAGGAGCAGGCAATACCTGTGCTGTTGTCTCAGGCGCAATCCCACATTTCCGTTACTTCATACCAAAACACCTCCCAATATTTTGCATATGAACATGCGTTTACCGATCCCCCCTTTATGCAGCGTAGATTACACCGATTGCAACGGCGTGCAGCTTTTTGAAAGTATAAATAAAGTTTCTCCGCCGACACGGCAGCTTACCAATCCGCTTTCGGCAATAATAAATCCCTCCACATCGCTCACGTCATCTGTCCTGATTTTACTCCATCTGTTTGGCTCCTGATTGGCCCGGATACATCTATTTACAGTACCATTACAATAGATTGTCCCTCGTTTTATACAACGGGTTTATGTGATAAAAATCCCCGGTATGTTATAAACTGGGGCAAATTGGGGACATGATTCTGGTAATTGGGAACAAATCATGTTTTAATTATGAGCCGGAAAGACTATACTCAGAAAGAACTAAAGATAATATTTATTGAAATCCAGCTTTTCAATACACAAAACAGAGGTGATCTATATGCCCAAAATATATACCTCAGAAGATGTATTAACTGCAGCAATGAGGCGGATTAACATCGCGTTTTCAAATTTCTCCCACCTATACCTCTGCGTGTCCGGCGGCAAGGACTCGTCCGTCATGCTCCAGCTCTGTGCATACATAGCCCGGCTGAGGGGCAAAAAATTCAGCGTCCAGTATATTGATCTGGAAGCACAGTATCAGGCTACGATTCATCACATCGAAGAACTGCGCCGGATGACAGCGGATGTAGTGGACAGGTTTTACTGGTGCTGCCTGCCCCTGTCACTTCGCAACGCAGTATCCGTCATTCAGCCAAAATGGATCTGCTGGGATCCAGATGAGCGGGAGAAGTGGGTGCGGGATATGCCGCAATACGCCTGTGTGATAAACGAAGATAACCTGCCAAAAGACTGGATATGGTTTTATCGGGGCATGGAGTTTGAAGAATTTACATATCAGTTCAGCCAATGGTTCCAAAAAACCCACGGCAATACTATCGGGGTCGGCATTGCTATCCGGAGCAACGAAAGTCTTAACCGTCTCAATACCATTATAAGCAAAAGAAAAGAAAGGTATCAGGATTACGGATGGACAACAAAGCTGCGGGTCCCTGGGCCTGATTGCGAAATCTATCATTTCTATCCGCTGTACGATTGGCGAACTGAAGATATCTGGGGCGCTGTGAGCCGTTTGGGACTTGCCTATAATGAGATTTATGAGCTGATGTACAAAAACGGGGTGAGCATCCATTTGCAGCGGCTCTGCCAGCCATACGGGGATGACCAGCGCAACGGATTGGACCAGTTCCGTGCGCTGGAGTCTGAGACCTGGGAAAAGGTTGTAAACAGGGTGCATGGCGTGAATTTCGGAAATATCTATGCCAGATCATCACTGCTGGGAAACATGAAGTCTGAGAAGCCCGCAGGACTGACCTGGCAGCAATATACCGTATTACTGCTTGAAAGCCTCGGCCTTTATTCTCCTGAGCTGAGGGATCACTACCACCGCAAAATAAAGATTTATTTGAAATGGTGGTCTTCCCATGGATTCCAGCTGGATCACATACCAGACGAAGCCAACCGGGAGCTGGAGGCGAAGAAAAAGATACCATCCTGGAGGCGGATAGCCAGAGCTATTGAAAAAAATGATTTTTGGCTGCGCCGGCTCAGCTTTGCACCGTCAAAATCAGACGCAGAGCTATTGATTCAGCTTAAAAAGCAATACCAGAATCTTATACATTTGGAGGACGCGCAGGACAAGAAGATGCGTGAGATAATCATGGAGGTGGATCATGGAAATACAATGTTTTGAGGGAAAATACGATAAAGCGCTTTTCTATTCCAAGATGGGGCGCTTTTTCGCCGAGGAGAGATACATTCGGCAAATGCCTTACCTGCGCAACGAACCTGACCGGGTCTGGTTCCTGATCGAAAGAGAAGGACGGGTCGCCGCTTTTTCATCTCTGCTGATTAAGAGTGAATATATATTATTTTCCACGGAATATGTAGAGACAAAGTACCGAAGGCAAGGTTTGTTCAAAGCTTTAACAAAAGCCCGGTTCAAATATTGCTGCGAAATTAACATGCCCGTGCATACCTCTACCAACATTGAGTTTATTAAGGATTATTATGTGAAGCAGGGTTTTAACATATATCGAACCACCAAACACTACTGGTTTTTATGCAGAGAAGGTCAGGAGGACACTTATGAAATTCACAGAAAAGAAAACATCAGAAACCTGCAATACGGAGCTTGAAAACTGTATTGAAAACATCAGGAATCTTCTTTATCCAATGAAACTGCACGAAAAGATACAGGCTCTGAACAAGATCCGGCGGGCTTTAAATGAATGTTCCCCGTTTCATGATCCTGTGGATCTGGTGGAGTGGATCCCCGCCAAAAAAATACAGGCGAATGATTACAATCCCAACAAGGTCGCCCCGGATGAAATGGAGCTGCTTTATACGTCTATCCGCATGGACGATTTTACACAGCCAATCGTATCCTACCGTATCGACAACGATCACTACGAAATTACAGACGGATTTCACCGCAACAAAATTGGCAGGTATCCCGACATCGCAAAAAGACGCCATGGTTACTTGCCATTAACCATTATTGACAAACCCCTGGATGAACGCATTGGCTCAACGATCCGCCATAACCGGGCGAGAGGAACCCATCAAATCCGTTCTATGAGCGAGATTGTCGTTACGCTGTCAAAAATGGGCTGGTCCGAGGCCAGAATAGGAAAAAACCTGGGCATGGAGCCGGATGAAATTATCCGCTTAAAACAAATCAGCGGATTGAAGGAAGCGTTTCAAAATCACGAATTTTCTAAGTCGTGGACCGAATTTGAGAATAAATATTACAAGTAAAGAATCAGGCCGTCATCAAATTGATGGGGACTTTTCTTTAAAATCCATAAGGTATGGGGTCTGAGGCATACAGACCCTGATTTTGAACACTCTCTTTTCCTTATCCGGATCAATTACAACTAAACCTCCAAGGCTTTCAATCGTTTCCTTAATGATTCGCAGCCCAAAGCCATGCAAATCCTTGTCCTCTTTCGTTGTCTCCGGTTCATCGCCTTCTATCAATAACTCACCGTTAAAAGAATTGGTTATCTCAATGATGACCCAATTCTGATTTCCGTTGCTCTTTACCTCAATGAATCGTTCCTGACCGGACAACTTATTGCAGGCTTCTATTGCGTTGTTAATGATATTTGCAAAAACACGGACAATGTCCAATTCCGTCATTGGTACAGTTTCCGGAAGATATGCATGTGCGGAAAAATGGATGTTCTTTTCTTCACAAACATCGGCCGCATCCTTTAATATGGCATCCAATATAATATTGTCAGAATAGCTTTTGTGAACAAGTACATTCCGCTGCATCGTATCATGGATGCCGTCTAACATTCGTATGGCTTTTTTATATTCCTGGCGGTTCAGCAAAGCTTTTAAAGAAGCCATCAAATTTTCATAATCGTGCCGAAATGCCCGATAGCTTTCCGTATATTTACGATAGGATTGATAATGACGCATTTGGCGGGAAAGCTGATCCTGTAATTGATAGGTATACAACTCGTACTCAAACAATTCGGATACCTGAGTCGTATGATGCAGGACAAACAGCAACCATAATTTACTGATAATGCAGGCGCCCAGATAAAGTACAGTGAACCAAGCAGAGGATCTGATGTTGTCATAATAACGGCCATCATTAATAAGTGTGAGAAACAGCAGTTGGAAAAAAAGGTAAATGACAACGAATTTCAGCTGCCTCCTGTTATGAAGCAAATGCCCGGCCTTTTTATGTGTAACAATCAACTTGCGGGAAAGTAAATCCCATGCGATTGAAAGCAGCACAACTAATGGAAGCATTACCTGATTCTGGATATCCCGCAAGAAAATGTCTTTGATGCTGGTATGAAAAATAATGGAATACAGCGAAAAGACTATGCCCATACTGCTGTATAAGGAAAACATGTAGATGCTGCCTACATAAAGAATCTGCATGTAGTTTACATAAAACAGCAAATGGTTGGCCAGCATTACAGAACCTATAATGAGATAAATGGCAAACCGGGGATCCAGCAGCAAATAGGCTGGCACGGCAACACCGATATTGACGGCAAGCGCAGCTGCGCCATAAAGCCAATGGCTCCTTTTCGACGGAAACACCGCCTTGTAATCAAGATAGATAAAAACATCATAAATAATGAGTGAAATAAGCCCTGACATGATTTTCTCCCTTTCCGCAATCATGGATACTGGCGTGACTGACATAATCAACAAAAGCTTTTTTCGTTTGTTGCATATATGTTGTGCCTACGGTAACTTTTTCACCTGTTTTTAGATATAGAATGTTATTCTGAAATTGAGAAATGTAAAACAAATTCACAATATATGAACGATGAATGCGAACGAATCCCTTGTGAAGCAGCTGATTCTCCAATTGCTCCATTGTCGAATAGAAATCAAAGCTTTCTCCTCCATTATAATGAACTGTTATGATTCGTTTCCTGATTTCAAAAAAAGAGATATCCTTGACAGGAATTACCTTTTGAGTTGTCCCCGACTCACAAAGGAACATATCGTATTCCTTTTTCAGGGCTAAAGTCATTGCCCTTAAAAATACTTCCTCAAATTTAGCAGTGGACGTTTTTGATTTCAGCAGATAATGTACCGGAGAAATATCGTAAGCTTTATAAACAAAATCTTCACTTGTGGTCAGAAAAATGATTTCCGAACTGCATTGAAGTTCTCTTAGTTTCTTTGCCGTTTCAATACCATTCAGTTTACCCATAAGGATATCCAGATAAATGATGTCCGCCCGATTGGGTGAATCTGCCAAGTGAAATAACAGCTCTTCCCCGCTGTTGAAGGAGAAAACAATGACCTCCACCCCGTTTTTCTTTGCAATCTTTTTAATCAACCGGGCATATTCTGCACAGGTATTTTGATTATCATCACATAAAAATATTGTCATCATAATTATTCACCAACCTTTCTCTCGGGCGTCATCTTTATTTCAACAGTACTAAAATATATATTCGCCCTAATTTCAAGTTAAAGACAAATGTTGTACACTCCGGTTTCTCATAAATCTTAAAATTGGAAGAAAGGTCTTTTCGAGTAAACTAAACCTACCATAAAATACCTTTTGATCCCATAAACCGGCCAATATTTCAGTTCGTTTATGATGCTTATGCCCTCTTCCTTACTTACAAAATGCATTAGCAGTATAACATATTTTGTATGTATTTACAACCTATTGGTATTGACTACATTTTAGGGAGATTCTTCTGTCCGGGCCTTGTATGACCGGTACAGCAACCGTTTAAGCAGCTGTGAGCATGATGATCATGGATTGGAAGATTGGAAAAATAAAAAACACCCAAAGGATTCTCATCCTTCGGGTGCTTACAGCTATATCAGCCTTGAGGCAGTGCGCTGATTTTTTCTTTGTTCTCTTCAGAATTAAGTATTCTATATACATTCCGTTCGGAATCTGACAGATTGTATACATCCATACCCGAAGGCTGCACTACACGGATCACAGCATTTGCTCCTGTTTTTGCTCCATTTACAATATTCAGGCTCCAATATATGGATTGAAGCTCAGCAAAGTCATCCGTGCCCGTAATTTGTATCTCATAGGGATAATTCTCGGTCTGTCCATGTCTTATGGCATAGATGGAAAGTGCTTCACAAAAATTATCTTCCCCTTCTATGAGAGTATAGGTTTCTGACATGCCCAGCAAATCAGCGATATAATCAATGCGCTCATCCAGGCTGCTGTGTGCGGCATGCATCGCTTCCGCAACATTCGGATTGCTCTCGTTTTCTTGCAGGACTGGCAGCTCCTCCCGAATCAGAATCCCACCGCTTCCACCAGTTCCTGCCTCCGGCAGATTTTCTCCTTCATAGTCAGATCCATCTGGCATAGCCTGGGAAGGGGTTCCCTCCGTTTCTTTGGAGGTCTCCAGGGATTCGCTTTGTTCCGGTTGGTCTATAGCTGCTTCCTGATCCTCCTCCTCATTATCGCTTTCTTCAGGATACTCCCCATCTCCTGGAATCGGCTCCATGTTGTCCTGGGGTTCAGACTCTGTAACTTGAGGCTCAGACTCTGTAACTTGAGGCTCAGACTCTGCAGCCTGGAGCTCATCAAGCTGGATTTCCTCCTGTGCAGATACCGGAAGGATGGCTCGTGCGACCAATCCGGTAAACAAAACCGCACACAAGACAATTGTACTCCATTTTTTCATTTGACCTTCCTCCTTATTTACATTCTATCTCCTCGGGCAAATTGCCGGGACCGTCTGTTTCATTCTTTTCTATTGCATATTGCGGCGGCGTCTCCGCATATTCCGGATCGCCAAGCAGTTTTCCAATTTCATTTTTAATCCTTTGAAATGCAAGAATCTTATACCGTTCAAGAGAGGATATTTCTTCCTGCAATACAGTTTTCTTCTTGTGCAGTACTGCCAGTTCATGGGCACATTCCTGCTTCGTTTGTTCCATTAAATCTGCCGCTGCCTTTTGCCCAATCAGAAGCGCTTCCGAAATCTGACTCTTCATCTCCATATATTCTGCCTGAACGCTGCGCAGCTGTTCAAGCTCCCTGCACTGCTCATCGGCTGCTGCCGCAATCTTATCAAGTAAAAGATCCACTTCCCTGGCATCATAGCATTTACTGAATCTTCTTGTCAGCTTAACCGTATCTATCGATTCTTTCGTTAATATCACTTTTTGTTACTTCCTTTCGTACCTGTTTTTATGCTCCATATTCTGGCCTTAAAACTCCGATTACAATATACCGGGCATCGTCAAACTCATAGCTGCACGTGGAAAGCACAATAAACTTATCACGGTCCGTATATTCTGTGCCGCTTTCAAAGGTTGTTTTTGATGATGCGTGTGACAGCAGCGCTTCCAGATTTCCTTCGAACATAAATGCCTGGTCACGCCATTGATCTGCACCGATGACACAGCCATATTTCAGATCTATCCGGTAGTTTCCCTGTTCTGTATAAAGGTACAGGTAAGGGTACTGTTCAAAATATTTCTGTTCCTTATATTTTACCAGGGAACCAAACATCTTGCCCGATTTCATGTTGTGCCCGTAAATGATGCTCAACCTGCCGCTAAAATCCGGCGGACAGCTGTAGTCAAGAAATAATGTTCCGTTCACATGATAAGTTCCGTCCGGCAGATGGTGTAGATACCAGTTGTAATCGTCGGAGCACATAACAGGATAGTCGATTTCAGTATCAGGACAGTAAAGCCATACAGCAGCGTCAGTATTAACTTTTTGAAGCATTTCAAAATCTATGTAGATTGACGGAATATCCACCAGCGCCAATGCTTCTGATTCAGAAGCATTGGCACCTGCCGGATGCCGGATCTGCGTTTGCAGCTGCTTATAGTTTTGATCCCCTTCTGCATAAATCTGTAAGCTTTCCCTCATCTTGTACCAGGAAAACACCATAACACAGACTGAAACCATTAGAAGGAACCCTGCTGCGATTTTCATTGGTTTTTGCCTTTTTCTCATGAGCTTCCCATCATTCTCTTTCATCTGCCAATGGCTTTTACCGTTTCCTCTGTTTTGCGTCTGCTGGTAAAGATCAGATAGATAATACAACAGGCCGCTACGATAAAACTGCCCAAAAACATTGCTGTATAGAACCCGAATCTGATAGAATCGCCGGTTTTGGGTATGCCGATTTGGGATAGTCCGGCTTTGGGTATGCGCGTTTCGGATACGTCAGCTTCAGGTACACCTGTCTGGGGTGCGCCGGCTTTGGGTACTCCGGCATCTACGCCTTTGATGCTGCCTTTGCCACTTCCCCCATTTCCGCTGCCTCCACTACTTCCACCACTGTACTTGTTTATAAAAATACAGGATTCCACTTGCTTATTGGATCCGTTTGTCACTGTCCGAGTAACATCCAGCTGGCCGTTCACATCCTTCACAACATCTGTAATCGTGTAAACAGTGGTATCATAAGTGTATCTCGATTGTCTGGTGTTCACTTCAGAGATGGTGTAATAATACGTTCCTTCCCTGGTGTATGTCCATGAGCCAAAGTCCTTCTTACCTGAACCCGTAATAGTTATGGTTTTCACACCATTGGCACTGCCCTCAGGCATGGGATTTGCCTCATTCTTTGCTTTCAGTAAAAAGGTGAAGGTGCTGGCTTTAGACGGATTTCCGGATACAGTTTTTTTCACCGGCGGATCGACCATGATTTCAGGCTTGCTTGCAAGAGGAGTATAAGTGTTTTTAAACTCAATACGGCCCGCCTTGCTGCCATCACCTTTTTGGACAGTAATTTCCGTTACAAGATGATTAGCCGGCTGTCTCACATAGACAGTCAACGAATAAACCTCATTGTCGTAACTATATCCTGCTGCAGAGGAAAACGTATTTCCTTTGATTTCATAACGGTAGATACCGGTATTGTTAAAGGAAATCGGATCAATATTTTTGCTGCCAGTTCCATCGACTGTGAAGGAATAAACGCCGCTGATACTTCCCGCTGGCATTGGATTTGCGGCATCCATTGAGGTTAACGTGTAAGAAAACACACTGTTCACACCCAAAGCAAAGCTATTCTTTATAAAGACCTGGTCTATGCGTAATGTGACCGGCACCGAAGTGACCGCTGCATAAGCGGCCCTGGGAAGTACCATAACCAAAATGAATAGAACAAACAGACAAACCATGGTTGTTATTCTTTTACCCTGTGCTTTATGTAAAAAAGGCATCTTCCACTACTCCTTTACGCGCTTTCTTTTTAATATATAATGAATGGCAATTACAAACAGGATGATCAAAACTATTAATAGCGTGATCCGCAGCCACACAGGGGTGCTCTCCCAGATGCCGTCTTGCATGTCTACCAGCACCTGCCCGTTTGCTTCCCTTATATTTTCCGTATTAAAGGTATTGCTGTAGCACTCGTTCGTAATTCTTGCTGCAAGAATGTCCCTTCCATTGGTTGAATCGGAAGAACATGTGGTCAAAAGCAGGATATGATCTTCTGCAGTCACTCCAATATCCCGGGTATACAGGGCCTTATCCATGAGGTTTTGCAGGTATGCCTGCTGTGCCTCCCTGCCCTGGATGCAGGGTGTAAATACGCCTCCATCGTATGCATCAGTCTTAATAAAGGCAAAAAATTCCAGTCCATGATCTTTGCCGCTGAAATACAGATTTCCATAAATGCGGCTGTCAAAAAAGTTCTTATTGCTAAAGGAACCAAGATCTCCGAACATCGCTTGTTTTTCCATGTGATGTCCGTACAAAATGCTGTTAAAGTCCTGGAAGTCCTTGTTGTTTAAATAATCCAGGAAGATTGCTCCTGAAAGGGAGTAGGTCCCAAAGACACTGGTATTCACATATTTTGCATTGTCGGTACCCTGCGCGATGGGATAGTCTATATTGGTACCATAGACAGTCAGCCAGCCAAACACCTCCGGGTTCATAGCCTGAAGCTCTGTAAAGGATACACTGTCTTCCTCTGCACTGGGCTTGTAAACCGCGAACCGGGAGGCGTCTGCTGCCTGGTATACCTGGTCAGAGTCCCACATGGCATAGGCGGAAACCGCTATCATCAGCAGAATGATCGTCAGTATCATGAAATCAACCACATTGCTTGCGACCTTTACTGCTATTCTGCCGATCTTTATTGCTGCTATGTTCATATGGACTCCTTCCCGGTATTATTTTATATCAGCCTTACCGGCTGACATTTAATGCTTGGAACCGTAAACACGTCTTTTATTTGATTTCACTACTACGAAAGCAGTAAACGCACCTGCCCCTATGATCAGAATCATGATAAAGGGAAGGTTATTGATTACAACGCCCGTAGGAGTTATGGTTTTAAACATGCTGGTAAAATCAGCACCATTCTTACTCTCACCGATAAGCCATGATCCGGTACTGAGGTTTTGTCCCTCAGGAGCAGTTAAATCCGGAGTTATCACGGAGCCGTTGGAAGTAATCCGGGCTTTCGGAGTATAACCCACAGCACCTTGTAAATTCGCAACATATGTTGCTCCAACTTCTAAATCATTGAAAACCAGTATCTGGTTATGTTTGAGGTTGATCACCTTTGTTGCTCCTGTTGTTACTTTAATATACTTTTTGCCGTTATCATCGGTTTGAATGCTGCCTGTGTCACCAGAAGCTACATTGGCATCCCCTGTTACCACACCGGTAGAATCAATTACATATGCCTTGTAGGTCACCTCGTCCGTCAACACAGCAGGTTTGGTTATTGAAATATCATAGCTGAAGTATTTTGTCTGGTCAGCAAAATCACCTGCTACAACCTTACTGATGGCAAGAACCTGATTCCCGGGAATTGTTGGGTCCACGCCTCCGGTATTCTTTGTATAGGCATTGCGGAAGACAAGACCGCTGTAGCTGCCGCTTCCCGTAGGACCGCCGGGATTTGGATTAATCTTTTCGCCGGAACCATCTGTACCGTCGTCATTTACAAGGATTTTAGTAACAATCGTTTCTACATAGAAACCTGAGTGATCGTTTTTCTCTTTTACATAGTAACTGATTTCATATTTTGCCTGAGAATAAATCATGGTTTCCTTCGCAGGATCTGCAATAGTATAGGTGTTCTCATTCTCCGTAATGTCGTATGTATATATGCCCGTACTTGTAAAGGTGGGAGTCACTTCCACTTCTTTTGGCACGCTTTTGATTCCGGTTTGGCTGTCTGTGCTGCCCGCATCGGTGCTGGAGAATAAAACAGTTACAGGTGAAATGTCCGGCATCTGGCTCAAAGCAGATTGTGTTGTTTCTCCCATATAGTTTTTCTTTGTGAAAGAAAAAGTGAAATTCGCCGCAGGTGTCGTTGTTCCTTCCGGCATGTCCAGCATTTTTGTTATAGACGCTTTGGCAGGGTTGGTTTCACTTCCAGTGAGGGGACCGCCATCTGCAAATGCAGGTGCAGTAACTTCCAGGCACATTACCACGGCAAGTGCCGCCGTTAAGAGCATACGCGGGAACCGCTTTTTTTGTTTTTTAATCATTTTTTTACTCCTTATTTAATATTTAGCATGTTTATATATAGAAACACAAAGGTTTTATATATCTCTTCGTCTGAGGATTGTTATCACTTTCCCCAGTGTGTCTTTGAAATCCACAGCGCCATATATGCGGCTGTCTGTGGCGTTTACCCGGCTGTCTCCAAGGACAAATACCTGCCCTTCCCTGACTGTAATCGGGAACTCCGCACCGACTTCGTACCGCTGAGTCGGGGCATATATCTTTGTTTCCTGCTGCAGTGCACCGTTGATGAACAGCCCTTCCTCCGTGATATCCACAATATCACCTGCCGTAGCAATCACCCTGCGCACCTGTTTTTTTCCCTCAAATTCCAGCACAAGGGTATCATCGGCCACATAGTTTTTGTCCAGTCGGTAGAAGATCACCAGGTCACCGTCTTTAACTGCAGGAGTCATAGAGGCGTCCACATTGCGGCAAAGGCCGAACATAAAGGTGAAGCCTAGCAGCATGACCAGCAGCACCGCTGCAATCTTGGCTAACAGAAACAAAATTTCCATTAACAGAGAAGGTTCAGATACCATTACCGGTTCCCCTGGTGGTTCCCGGCTCCTTAAGATCCTTTTGGTTTTTGCATGTTTATAAACTTCTCCCATGTTATAAACTCCTTTTATATCTGCGAAGGACTTTGCCAGTTCCCAGGCCGGCTCCCAGCAGCATGGGCAATGCCAGAAAAACTAAGGGCTTACTGCCTCCCGCTGATACACCGGTGGGCACAACGGCAGTTCTGGTATTTATATAAGCAAAGGTTTTGGCTGCATCAGCCAATGTACATATCCCTGTATCTGCTCCGGTATATATCGTATTTTCGTCCCGGAACGATGTGGTATAGCCTGCAGCAAGGTTCTCAACAATTTGAACCTTGCTGTTCATTGCGGCACCTGCAATGGTAATTTGCTGGCCATGTTTCAGTGTGAACGCTGCTTCGCCGTTACTGTCCAGTGTCAGCATACCGCCTGCCGGAGCTTCCGCTCCCGATCCTGAAATAATACTGCCTGTATATATAAACTGTATTCCCCCTGGAAGCTTACTTCCGTTTTCATTCATAAACCTGATGGTGAAATTAAATTCCTTTGTTTTGTCGCCATAATCACCGGCTACTGTCTTGGAAACAGTAACGCTGCTGCTGAGCGCCCACTTTGCATACAGTTTCATATTACCTGTCACCGTATCTGAGGCAAAGTTCCAGGGATTTGTGCCGTTAATATCCCTGTACCAGCCCGCAAAGGAGTATCCGTCACGGGTAGGGCCGGGTGATGGTGCTGTAATGGTGCTGCCGGGTGCAACGATCTTTGGATGAACCAGATCTCCGCCACAGGAATCAAACTCCACTGTGTAAAAAATACCGGTTGCAGTCGTCTTATATCCAACGTCAAAGTTATTGTAAGCAAAGTCAAATGGCGCAGTAAAATGTGTTGTATAGATCTTTTGTGCATGCAGATTCATATCAACTTCACTTTTAATATTAGCCTTGCCGGCAATGTTATCGTTAAATACCACTTCATCTGAAGTAACCGTAAGGTTGGCCAGGGGCGTCACGTAAATGCCGCCGCCGTTGGGCGCCAGATTACCCTCAATTTTTCCGGCCTGGATTTTAACGGTTCCATTCGCTTCGCTGTAAATGCCGCCGCCGCTTTGCTTTGCCATATTGCCGAAAATTTCACCGCTTTCAACGACAATCGGACTCTGATTTAAATAAACTCCGCCGCCCCTGCCTGAATCGCTTTCCACTGATTCTGCAACATTGTTAGTGATTTTCCCACCATCCTTGATTGTAATGATACTGTTACCCCTGCCGTGGATACCACCGCCCTGACCTCCTCCAAAGCTGCCGTAGGAAGCAAGTGCAGCATTTCCGGAAATTTCACCGCCGCTGATTGTAAAAGTTGCTTGAGCATAAAGGTATACACCTCCGCCGTATCCCGCCGTATTGTTGGAGATATTTGAATTAATAACCGCAATATTTCCTCCGCTGCTCAGTATAGCACCGCCAAAGAAAGGCGACTTATTGCCGAAGATGCTGCAATCCTTGATTGTATTCATCATCTCTTCTGATGAACTTCTACCGTCTATGCCAATACCGCCGCCGCCCATCTCCGATTCATTGCCGGAGATTTCACTGCCAGTGATGTTAATAGCCGCTGTAATACCTGAATTTGTGATAGAATTTATCTGAATCCCCCCGCCGGTCATTACCACTTTATTATTAGAGATTTTTGTATTATTGACCGTCAGCGTGCCTGAAGCAAAGTATACTCCGCCTCCATGGGTTGATGTATTTCCAGAGATTTCACTGTCATCTATGGTGACGTTGGATTCTTTTCCATACAACCCGCCACCCAGATGATTCCCTTGATTGGAACCGTATTGAGCAATATTATTACAGATTCTGCTGTCCCGGATAGAAACAATGCTGTTGTTAACATCAACACCAGCTCCATTTTGCAGTGCAACATTTCCGGATATTTCAGTATTTTCAACGGTAAGATCACCTGAATCAACGTAAATTCCGGCTCCATTTTGGGACGCAGTATTTCCGGATATTTTAGTGCTTTCAACGGTGAGATTACCTGAATCAACGTAAATTCCGCCCCCATTTTGTGGTGAAGTATTTGCGGACATTTCAGTACTTTGAATGGTAAGATTACCTGAATCAACATAAAATCCGCCGCCGTACATTTTCCCGATATTTCCGGTTATTTTACCGCCATGAAGAGTGAGCGCAGCTCCCGTATTAAGCAGAAAGCCGCCTCCGTACTGTGCATTACAATTCTGTATTACAGAATTGGTGAGGTTAAGCTTAAGAGATTTTCCAGCCTTAATCTCGAATCCGCCACCATTTTTTTTCCCGTCAATCACGATATTTTCAAAGGTAAGTTCAATCGCACCGCCGTTAGAGCTTGAATCTATGATGAAGTGCCGCCTGGCATTGGGCTGGGAAAAGGTAATCTGATTACCGGAACTGGAACGAAAGATAAGACTCTTATTAATGGTAATACTTTCACTTGATAAAAATCCAATGTCTCCTGATATTACGATTATATCGTTCTCCGCTGCCTGGCCTATGTATGTTTTCAACTGACTATAATTACTTGCCGTCCATACCCGCGCAGCCTTTTTACCCGGTAAGCGAATACCGGCGTTCACAGCCCCCTCCCCCGTATCTGTTTCCTCAGAAATTATAATCGTTTCACTGTATGCCATGATCGTTTCTTCGCCCACTTCAACGATCTCAAATTTATTGTCTCCTGACATTCCAATCACTGGCAGCAGGTATTCTGTTTGCTCTATTATTTCAGGGGCAATGCCCACTACATAACTGCCTGGCTCTATGTTTTCAAAGCGGTAAGTACCATCGGTTCCGGTTTTGGCAGTCTGTACAGCAATATGAGGATCATCAGCCATATAGAGACTTACAGGATAATCTTCCACGCCTGACTCATCTTCATCCATCACGCCGTCCGCATTTTCATCCAGCCAAAGCCTTCCGCTGATGCTGCCGGACGACCCATAAGAAGGTTCCGTTACCGTTACAACTGCAACAGGGCGCGCCTGCCCATATAGGTATGTGCCAATATCAGCAGTGAACGTATACATCCCTGCCGTATCTTTGTTATATCCCCCACCGTCCTTCCATATTATTGGAATGGCGGCTATCGTTCCATCCTCCAGAGTTGCCATCAAGGTTTCAGGAAGTGAAATACCCTCTCTTTCCGTTCCTGCCGGGACAGTCGCTTTTGTCACAACCACATCAAAAAACGCGATTGCTTCTGTTCCCCTGTCGTTTTGGGCGATCCCTGTAATAGGCAATACTCCGAAGACCAGCAATATTACAAGCAGCAGAGAAAAACTGCCGTACAAATTACATTGTTTTTTCATATTACATCTTTCCATCATTGTTATTCATGTTCTCATATACCTCCCCGGAATATGATGAGTGCCCTTCCATCAATTTGTTTTACACTCACAGCGCCATAGTTGCGTGAGTCATATGAATCACCCCGGTGGTCTCCCATGACAAAGTACTCGTTAATACCAAGCGTAAGCGGATAACTGATTTCCGCTTTACCATAGGTCTTTTCATAGATGTATGGTTCATCGGGCACTTCTCCATTAATAAGAAAAAGTTCAGGATTGCCTCCACACTCCAGCATATCACCGGGAACAGCGCATATACGCTTTACATAGTCTGTACTTCCGTTCCTGCTTACCAGAGCAATATCACCTCTCTTATATGAGCTTGAAAGTTTCCAAAACAGGAGGACATCACCTTCCAAAAGAGCTGGTTCCATGGATGTTCCCGACACGACCGCAATTCCAAACATTGCGTTGAATACCAAGGCTGTTGTTGCGGCAATCAGCACGCACCTTATAAAAGAAGGCCAAAACGGCAGCTTAGGCTTATGGGGTTCAGCCGCATGCTTTAGCTGATATGTTCTCTTTATGATATTTGTACCTTCCTGTTTCGTTCTTTTATCTTCTGGCATTAAAACTTTCCTTTTCATAACTGCAAGGGATCGGATATCTGCTTAACGTTCATTCAGGTGCGCATCGGGAACGCCGGATAGTCATGTGGATATTATTAAGCTCATGCAGTCCCCTGGCCGTTTCTGCAATGTCAGACAGGCGTACACAGCGCAGATTATAGACCAATTCCTTTTGTACTGAGTCCAATACCGCATGGACAAGGCATGTTTCTATTGAACCCTTGTTGCAAAAACCATCCATACCCAAACAAGAGTTGATCTGGATATCGCCTTCCATTACCTGTATGATGTCATAAAGAGTAACCTCCCGCGCGCTCTCAGCAATCTGATAGCCTCCAAAACGCCCATGCAGAACCTCTACCATACCGGCCTGTCTCAGGCAGCCAAGTACCTTATTTAAATATCCGTACGAAATGCAAAGCTGCTCCGAAAGCTCATTTGCCGTAATTAATGTGTTCTTGCTATAGAGGCAACACATAACGCGGATGCCATAGTCTGTTGTCATATGTAATTTCATGTATTCAACCTCATTAATGCATACTTGGCTTTTGAAATATGACTTAACTTGAAATATATTTCATTTGCTGATTATAAAATAACAAAAGTCCATTTGCCCGATTTTCCGCTTAATGAGCAGTAATTTCCGCTCGATTGCATGGGCTGGAAGTATTGGGAAAGCACAAAGCAAAAGTACCGCTTTGCTGATGAATACTAATTAAGCGGAAATACTGCTTTATTGGACGAAATATATTCCAAATGTACGTTTTTTACTTATACTTATAAGTTGAACTATACATTTGAAGCGCTTAAACAAGTGGTATAAAAATCATGTGAATTTGCGAATAAACGGATGCATCGCGTTTCATCCTAAGTTCTAGGAAAGGGTGTATAAAATGATAACCATATTCTTGTGCGATGACAACAGTGAAACAGTAGAAAGATATAGTGATTTAATTAAACAGACAGCGAAAAAAAAACAGATCGACATTTCCCTTTCTGCATTTTATAACGGCAGATCCTTGCTGTTTCATATGTCCGACACTCCTGATTTGCCGGACATCATTTACCTTGATATATTAATGGATGGACTTAATGGCGTAAATACGGCAAAAAAACTGAGGGAACTGGGATGTAATGCAGAAATTATTTTTTTGACTTCCAGCAATGATTACGTGTTTGACTCCTTCGATGTCTCACCCGTATATTATCTGTTAAAAAACGAAACATCTGAGACTAAATTTGAACAGGTGTTTTTGCGTGCCGTCCATTTGTCCGATAGTAAGGCAACTCAGAAATTTATCTGTAAATCAGGTGCATTACGTAAAATCATTCCAATTAAGGAGATCTCGCATTTTGTTATTTGGAAAGGGATTGTAACCATACATTATGGAAAAAATGAAAAGTTTGAGTATTGGATCACTATGGAAGAGCTGGAAGAGCAATTGCGTGGAAAGAATTTTGTCCGCACACACCGCTCCTATATCGTCAACCTCCAGTATATCGCAGAATTTCAGCGCCGCACGATTATTCTTAAAACAGGAGAAACGATACCAGTAGGTGTGACTTATGAAGAAAAGGTAAAAAACACCTTTTTGGATTACATGATCCGGCACAATACAATTTTTTAATGAGAAAGGAGAAGTCCAATGGCGCTTACTTTGCGATTTTTGGCGGAATGTCTGTTTACCTTTTACAGCGTGTCCTTCCTCTTTTATCACAGGAATACCTTTCTTGTCAGACAGGGTTACTGGATTTATCTTGCAATTGCTGCTTTCACAAACTGGAGCTTCGGGGCTGCTTGGGGATTAAGCCTTTCATCCCATTACGGAGCTCTCATACTCTTAGGTATCACCATATTGGAATTAAAGCTAATGTACAAAATGAATCCGGTGCAGCTCCTATTTGAAAGCAGTTATTTTGTTTCCGTTCTCTACTGGGGAAGAGGGATTGTACTTCCGGCTTTTGCTTTGTGTCTGGAAAAAAGCGTTCAATGGGTGAGGCATGACAATTTCTACTACTCCATTTCATGGTTCCTCTCCATGTGTATTATACTCGTCTATAACAGGATTTTTCGGCATACTATTGCGCCCCGATCTAAAATGGAAAAGTTCTACCGCATCAAAGAGCAGATACGGTTTGTAGCTATCTTTCAAACAACTCTATTGGCTTATCTGCTATTTGTCAATTTAGGACGATATTATGGTGTAGATCTGCCCTGGTATAAAATAACCTATATTGTATCATGCGTGATATGCTTTGCTGCTCAAAGTCTTTTGGTGCATCGCGGGATAAGAATGAGCGCTCTTTTGGAATTTGAACTGCATAACCGATTTCTTCAGGAGCAGCTTCGCAGGCAGTTGCAGCATTACAAAACCTATCAAAAATACACGGAAAGTTACAGGGCATTTAAGCATGACTATAAAAATATGATGATTTCTGTGAAATCCCTGCTATCCACCAGAGAATACCAGAAAGCAGAACGGATGCTCGATACCATTCACGATACCATGCAGCAACAGGTTCTGGTCCATAAGACATATTCAAACCATATTATACTTGACGCCATTTTTCATGACATTGCCAACGTGTGTGCAGAGCAGGAAACACGCTTCTCAGCAATGGTATATATCCCCGAGGGACTCAATATATCAGATATTGATTGTGTCCGCATTTTTTCAAATCTAACAAATAATGCGGTTGAAGCCTGTACCAAAGTCACATCTGAATTTCGGAGATTTCTTACAATCACAAGCAATTTAAGTGAGGGCAATAATTGGCTGAGTGTTGAAATATCCAACTCTTTTAATGGGGAGTGCAGCATGCGCAACGGGATTCCCGAATCGACAAAAGCTGACAAAGACTTTCATGGAATGGGTTTGGCAATCGTTACAGAAATTATTGAGCACTTAGGCGGGGTGATTAGAATTGATGCCGGCCAGGAGGAAAAGATCTTTACAGTGACCCTTTTATTTCCGCTCAGCAAGTAGTATCTATGCTTTGCACATTTTCTCCCTAATCCCGTATTCTATAATAGAAACAATTTATTGTTGTATTATTTAACGTTTATAACATAATATTATCTTTTATCATTTTTATTAGATACAGGAAAGAAGGTGAATTGTTATTTGAAGTTATCTGATTGCAGCAATTCCAATTGTCCCATACATAACAGGGGTATGGGCCAATCTTTCTGTCCTGATATTCAGGGGGCTCCCGGTTTCCGGGGCCGTTTCAGCGTTCAGGGATCTTCTGGACCGGAAGGGTCACCGGGGTCTTAGGGAGAACAGGGATATCCCGGCCCCCATGGGCCCGCCGGACCTGCAGAACCTGCCGCCACCTTTGCAGACGCAGAATTAATATATACACAAAAATGACGAAGAGCAGAAACGCCTGCTTCCGTCCGGCGAAACTATAACATTGAATACAAAAATCGCAAATGGCGCACCATATATAAGCTATAATAATTCGGAATATTTTTAATTGCCAACCCAGGATAATAGGTGGTTCATTGCTGCCTGCAATCATTTCATGCAAAAGCAGCTCTGTACCATTTCAGTTTTTGGATAGCAAATATTTCCATCTGAGAACTTGTATGACTGTTGCCATAACCATTTCATCAACAGACGGCTATGGCAGCCAGGTGTTAGAAAATGAAAATGCCTCCCTGCCGGTTTCGCAAAGAAACCGGCAGGGAGGCTATGTTATTTCATGACTTTCTGATCTGCTCTTTTGAGCTGTAAGGCTGTCAGCCCTTATTCTGGCTGCATTTGACCGCATCAATGGCAAGGACCACCATAAGTGCCAAAAGACTGTCCTGTCCGTCAGCCACATCAATCAAATAAGTATCTGTAAAATGAAAAAGCTGTTTTTCGATCCTGGCCACCGTACTGCCGGTCTGGGAAAGAATGGAATAATCCCATTCCAGGAAGCTGCCTTCCACATGCCAGCCATTGCAGTCAACGGAAAAAGAGGGTTTAAAAAAAGTGAACTCCTTGGTGATGGTTCCCACCGTTTCTCCTCCGATCTGGATGGCAAACCGGGGAAGGAAAGTAAGCACCTGCTCCCTTAAGGTTGCCAGGTGATTTCCGTCTTTATCATAAATCTCCAGCTTATGGCCCCATGCAGGCCTGCCGCAGACCGTGTATACAGTGGCGCCATTCTCATCATAAATATCGTAACTGTCAAACCAGGAAAAAAACCTCTGTTTAAACATAAGTCTCATGATATCTTTTTCTCTCCTTTCCCTTCCATGTCCACCGTCTGCCCGCACCACTCCCTCAGCATGCATTCCCCGCACTTTGCCTTCCTTGCCGTGCAGATTGCCCTGCCATGGTAAATCAGCTGAAAATTGATCCGGTTCCAATGGTCTTCCGGCAATATTCTCTGCAGTTCCACTTCCACCTCTGCCGGATTTTTCCCGAAGGCCCAGCCCAGCCGCTTTGAAATGCGGAATACATGAGTATCCACCGTGACCCCCGGTATTCCATAAGCATCTGCCAGAAACAAGGTAGCAGTTTTTCTTCCTACTCCGGCCAGGGTTAAAACACCTTCAATATCTCCTGGAACTTCTCCGCCGTATTCCTCTGCAATCTGTCTGCAGCATTTCTTTAAATTTTTTGCCTTGTTTTTATAAAGCCCGATCGAACGTATGGCTTCTTCAATTTCTTCTAACGGTGCTTCGGCCATCTGCTCCACTGTCTGGAAACGCTGAAACAGCTGGGGGAGCACCTCCTCCACCTGTTTATCCGTGCTCTGGGCACTGAGCATGATGGCTGCCAGAAGCTGCCAGGGCTGCTGGTGGTAAAAGCCCTCCTTTGTTACACCGTAAACCTGATCTAACTTTTCAAGTATATAACCGATATTTTCCTTTTTCATCCGGTATTCCAACCTTCCGCTACTGTATTTCATCTGCTTTTCTCTTTCGTCCGTACGCTTATTCCTATGTAAAAACGTGTTTCCCTTTGCCCCTCCGGTCAATCTCTCCCGGCTCAAACAGCCGGATGGTCCCATATTCTCCGTCATATCCCGGGCTGCATATGACTCTTCCTTCCCTCAGCCGCCTGATCCCCTCTGAAATCATATGACCGGAAGCTTGATCAATATCCTCCAAAGGCAAATCCCGCAGAATGTGAAATTCCGGACCCAGATCACTGATCATGGATTCATACTGGCCCTGAACCTTTTTGCTGGCTGTGGAATAGCCTATGGAAGCCGCAATCACCTCAGACAAAGGGACCAGATTTTCAAATCTCCTTCCTCCGGGAAGAACAAAGCCAGGGGCACGGTCAGCCAGCTGACCGATCCGATGGGAAACGCCTGTAGTCAGCTTGCGGCCGCATACCGGGCACTTGCCTGAATACTGTTTCGCTTCTGAAGGAGAAAGGCAAAGATTGCATTTCCGGTGACCGTCATAATGATATTTCCCTTCTTCCGGGAAAAATTCCACAGTCCCCTCCAATCCCTCCCCTTTTTGAATGGCATTCCAAAGCCCGGTATAGGATAATTGAATATCCAGAAGATTGGCTTCCCTGCCTAATTTCGACGGAGAATGGGCATCGGAGTTGGAAACAAGCTGAAAACGGTCCAGAGCCGACAAACGCCAAATCATAGGCGGATCAGAAGAAAGGCCTGTTTCCAGGGCATGCACATAGGGAGTTAAGTCCTCAAAACACTCTTCAATGGAATCAAAACCGGAAAATGCTCCGAACAACGAAAAATGGGGCGTCCAGATATGAGCCGGAATATAAATGGCCCTGGGGCACATTTCCAGCGTAATTTCAAGAAGGTCATGACAATCCAGACCCAGGATAGGCCTGCCGTCTGAATGTAGGTTTCCAATGGTTTCCAGCCTTTCTGAAAGCAGTTTTGCCTCCTCAATGCCGGGAAGAAGGATGACGCTGTGAACCTTCCTCACTTTCCCGTTTTTCTTATAAATCGAGCTGATCTCTCCGGAAACCACAAACCTGGGAATTGCCTTTTCCGGACCCTCCTTCTTGTTCACACGATATTCTTCTTTTAATATATAAAGCCCCTCTTCTGCAGGAACCAGCTTTTCCTTTAATTCCTCACGCCATGCCGGGTGGGTAAAATCACCGGTCCCCAGGATGGCGATCCCTTTTTTCCTTGCCCATAAATCCAAATATTCCAGAGAACAATCCTTACTGGTTGCCCTGGAATAATGGGAATGGATATGTAAGTCTGCTATATACATAAATTTCACCTGCTTTTGTCAATTTATGTATTATTATAGCCTTCTTTACTGCCGGTTGCAAGAAGCACGTCCTTCCTTTTACCGGCATATTTTTCATAAATTCCCAAGGCCAGCTGTGCCAGCTCTTCTCTGAATTCTGCCGGCTCAATCAATTCTATCTGATCTCCCATGCTTAATAACCAGCCAAAGAGATTTCCCCTGCCGGAAAATCCGGCTTCAAATAAAAGCCTTCCATCCTCCTGTTCCTTAAAGCTATCCATCCCAAACTCTTCGATCAGGCGCCATTTGATCTCCGGCTCACAAACCGCAATGGCCTGAAAGCTGGCGGGGTATGGATTTTCCGGAAAACACTCAAAGGAAGGCAGGGAAAGCTTATCAAAATGCTCACCGGTATCCAAAAGCTCCTGAATCCTGTTTAGTTTGAACATGCGGAAATCCATCCGCTCCCTGCAATATCCCCACACATACCAGGAGGACCACTGGAATACCAGAAGATAAGGATCAATGATCCTTTCCCTCTCACCATTTGGTGCATAATAATAGAATTTTATGGAATGGCTGGCTTCTATGGCTCCCCGCATCAGCTCGATCTTAGGAGACAGAGAGGATTTATACCAGGAGGAAAGGTTGATCATTATGTGGCTTTCCGGGACCTGCACCGAGGCCTGGTCCATGGACAGCTTTTTCATCAGCTGCTGGTACCGGCTGGAACCGGACACACTGTCCAGGCTTTTAAGTCCGGTCAATATGGACTGCATTTCAGAGGAGGTAAGCACAGTCCGGTCGATCCGGTAAGCAGGCATGATGGATATCCCCCCATTCTTCCCCTGAGAAGTGGCAAGGGGAATGCCTGCCATTAACAAAGCTTCCACATCCCGGTTTATGGTCCTTCTCGAAACCTCAAAGGTTTCCGCAAGATAAGAAGCCGTTACCTTTTCCTCCTGAAGCAGGATGGATAAAATTCCGATAAGTCTGTCAATCTTCATAGGCAGTCCTTTCTTTCATGTTCCTAATGTACCATAAAGCAATGAGCCAGGCGCCGCAAGGCTGCATCCGGCCACTGCAGCATGATCATAGACCCTTGCGCCTATTATACCACGGCTGAAAGACTTAGGAAAAGCCATTCTTTTCTCCAGCTGCTCATTGACTCCTTTTTTTATTTATGCTAGGATATGCCTATCAATCAAGAAAGAAAGGATCAGTCAAATGAACTTAATGAACCTGATGCAGTTAAAGGAATCCTGGGCTGTCTTTAAACATAATCACCCTAAATTTCCCCTGTTCTTAAAAGCCGCCTTAAACGGCCCGCTGAAAGAAGGAAGCGTGGTGGAGATCCGGGTTACATCGCCGGAAGGAAAGACCATTGCCACCAATTTAAAACTTAAGGCTTCCGACATAGAGCTGCTTGAACAATGGAAAAACTCCTTAGGCTGATTGTTGATTTCGTTCTCTTTCATCTCCCCAAATAACGTATAACCGCACCTGTTGAGCTCTGTCAAAACTGCATAGGTGCCGTTGATCCAGAGAACTTCAGGCTGTATTTTTTCTGATGCCCGCGGCGGGTACCTACTAACAGGACCGCCCCTATGATGCAAAAAAGAAAAACGTATTTTGCAAAATTTTGTTTATTCATGGGTTATTTCACCTTTCATAAGTTAATTTGTGTATAAAATCATCTGATCATGATATCATTCTTTTATCCCAAAGTACCGGAGCACGTACCAAACAGTCATTTTAACGTTGTTAAATATATGAGAAAAGTACCTGCCAAAAAATCGGCAGGTACTTAACCCGATAATAATATATTTCACTTTTCTCTTTGCCGGAAGCACAAGCGGCACCTTCCAGACATATGGTCAGCAGAATCCTTCTTTTTTCGCCTGATCGCAAGCCCTCTCTACCATCGCTGCGTCCGGTGTATTCCAGGCCATTCCAAGCTGTTCCAAAACATTGACCGTTTTTTCCATACAAATGTTGTATTGGTTCTTACCGATCCAGCTGATAATTTCACAGTGAAACGCCAGCTCATAAAAATGCTCCCGTTTTGACGGATGGGTTTTCTGATAATATGTAAAAACTTCATCCACTGACATCTCTTTCAAGGAAACAGCCGTATTCTTTCCCCTCATCAATTTTAAAATCTCTCCAATGGACAATGCATTTGGATTGATTACATGATGAATCTGATTGATTTCCTGATCGCTGAACATCAAACGGATTATGGCTTCACTGATCATATCCACATTTGATATATCCATGGGGCGCTTAATCTCTTCAGGAACGATCCCCAGCCGATACAATGCCCGGTAAAAAATATATGCCGTACTTTGCTCCATATTCTGCTGATATTTTCCGGTCTGTGAATCAAATAAAATGCCGCTCATGCGGTAAACCGTGCTTTCGATCCCCCCTGTTCTGGCACGGATCAGCCGCTGTTCCGCCTGGTATTTGGAAGACAAATACTGATTATTTAAAGGATGCTCCACCAGCTCATCATATTCTGTGAAAAGCGTTTTTGCATGTTCTCCCTGTTCACCATAAGCGATTCCTATTGTAGACATATGATGAACCGCCTTTTTGCACCCCGTTGAAGCAAACTCCAGAACAGTTTCTACTGTTTTTACATTTACGGAAACAAAATCATCATTTTTACCCATATGTTTTACTAATGCGGCAGAATTTACTACCGCATCAATTGACTGGGCCAGGGCCCCATACAGATCTTCGGAGATGCCCATACATTTTTTTGTCAGATCTCCATATACAATCTGTACCCGGTCCTGATACTGTACATAGGAACCATCACCAAAATAATATTCATACTGTTTCTTCAGCCTTTCAGCAGCATCCCAGTGTCTGCGGACCAGTACAGTGATCACTGCGTCTGTCTGAACCAACAGTTGTTTTAACAGGTAGATCCCTAAAAACCCGGTTCCGCCCAGCAGCAGGACCTGATGATACTTATTGAAATCCGGCTTTATCTGATTCTGGCCTGCAAAGGCTGACCGGTACCGTTCCAGCTCAATGTCTGAAATTTCCTTCAAATCTTTAAAATGTAAAATGTCCTTGAGCTTCTGTTTCATCGCCTCCTGATTCTCCCGCAAGCATTCAGCAATATGTCTGACCGTCATCGCGGCAAAAACATCGTCAATATCCAGTTCAAAATTCTCACTCAATTCAGAAATCACGTTTATTGCCCTCAGAGACGTCCCTCCCACATCAAAGAAATCATCTTCTATTCCAAACTGTTTATGTTTTAAAACTCTCCCCCATATTTCTGCAACAATTTCCTGGTATGGTGTTTCCGGCAGCAGTTCCTTTCCTTTCATCCTATATCTCCCCTTCCATTCCGCCTGCGTATAGTGTTAATTTCTCCTGAATCATGCTGCTCAAATTTCTGACAGTATTGGCTGAAAAAATTTCCTGGAGAGATATTTCCGTATCATATTTCTTAATGAGCCGGTTCATGCTTTGAATTGCAAGGAGGGAGTCGCCGCCGATTTCAAAGAACTTATCAGTCACACTGACGGAATCCAGCCGCAGCATCTCTTTCCACATTTCTGAAATAAAAGCTTCCACTTCATTTTCAGGTGAAACAATTTCCCTGCGTTCTTCCCTGCCGGTTCCTGTAAATGGAAGCAGGCCTTTTCTGTCAATTTTTCCATTGGCAGTAACAGGAAGCTTTGGCAGTACTGCAACATGCCTGGGGACCATATATTCGGGAAGCTGTCCGGACAGAAATTCTGACAATACTTCCGTATCAATTACCTTCACATATTCTTTTGCCCTGGCCGCATAAAGGTTCCTGCCATAAACAGCCGTGATCTCCTCAAGGTCACAGAACAAATCAATCAGTTCCATTTTGCAGCTGTTCAAATGGCGGCTCCATTCCTGATGATTGAAAAAGGGGATCCCTGTTTCCTTTCGCTCGTCTGTAAAGCGGCTGAATCCGTACTCATACAGCCCTGCAATATTTAAGTCAAAACAATTCATCTTTGTGTTCTCCACAAAGAACAATACCCCTTCCGGCAGCAACAGCT
Organism: Lacrimispora indolis DSM 755; assembly: GCF_000526995.1. Taxonomy (NCBI): domain Bacteria; kingdom Bacillati; phylum Bacillota; class Clostridia; order Lachnospirales; family Lachnospiraceae; genus Lacrimispora; species Lacrimispora indolis. The sequence goes on from NZ_AZUI01000001.1 coordinate 330,811, forward strand.
GCCTGATGTTTTCAAGTGCGGTATTGATGTCAGCTGCTCTGTGCAGAGTGTTGTCTGCCAGTATGATGTGAAACTTCCGGCCTTTTGCCAGCTGCATATCAGCCGGTTGATTCATATCAAACAGTTCAAAATGGATTCCCTGATGCCGGGATTCTTTTTCTGCCAGGAAAAACTTTGACTCGTCACAGTAGGTGTAATCCCACTTTCCACGTTCTTCGTTTTTCAGAACCTCTTCCAGCATATTCCCGAATCTGGTTCCAATCTCCAGGACAGCTAATTTTTCTCCTTCAAAGAACTTATCAGTATATTGTTTCAGTAAACGATTCAACGCATTGTAATAATGCTGATTGATCCGCTGATAATAATTCAGTTTCTTTAACGCCGCTGTAAAATCCTGATCAAGGAAAAGAGAAACAACATCCTTATTCCCCTGGAGCACAGCCACATAAGTCTGCTGTGTTTCCAGATAATATTCTGCCAAATCTTTCATTGATACCGGCAGTTCCTGAACCCTTTGAGAGACCAGTGACCACTGTCCGTAAGTCTGGCTGCAGCGGAAGATTTCCAGTCCGCTATTTTCCTGTGTAACTGCGCCTGCCTGTTTTAACTGTTCCAGCCAGTGTCTGAGCAGCGGCTGAAAACGCCGGTCTGTCTTCGTTTGAATCATCCGGTCTGCAAATGAAAATTCATCAGCTTCACCGGTTAACATGCCGAGTTCTCGCAGAATATCAGCCGCTGCACAAATGCTCACAAGGTTCATCTCTTCCAGCATCCTTTGGACTGCATCCACATTCTCCTTCCGCACCATATCCGAAGCAATATCAGTGATATCACCATGATCAGCTATGATTAATTCACAATGGCCGTAAGGGTTTTCTTCCGTTTTTGCCGTTACAAATGCATATAGCTGCTGCTGCGGGCTTTGATCTGCAATGACTGCCACATCCTTTACATCCGGAAACAATCCGACCGCCTGCTCAATCTCACCCAGACCGATACGGAATCCTTTTATTTTAATCTGGTTATCTTCACGTCCCAAAAATTCGATGTTGCCGTCAGGCATATATCTGGCCAGATCTCCGGTTTTATATATCCGTTCCCCGGTAAGAGGATGGGTGATAAATTGTCCTGCCGTGCGTTTTTCATCATTCCAGTATCCTGCGGCCACACCGGCTCCGCCGATATACAGATCCCCGCAGACTCCCACCGGACAGGGCTGCATTCTGTCATTGTAAATGTACAGCACCTGATTGCTTAAGGGTTTTCCATAAGGGATGCTGCTCCATTCCGGAGATACCTGGTGAATAATATAATAGTTAGACCAGATGGCCGCTTCGGTGGCCCCTCCCAGACTAATCAGAAGGGTAGCAGGGAAAAGCTGTTTTATCTGCTCAGGTAAAGTCATTGGAATCCAATCACCGCTTAACATCACCAGGCGCAGGGAGGCATCAATCGCCCCAGAGCCGCAGAACTCCGCCAGCATGCTCATAAAAGCAGGAACTGTGTTCCAAATGCTGACCTTCTGCTGTTCCATGACTGCCGCCCAATGAGCCGGATTTTTAAGCTGTGCCTGCTCCGGAATTACCACAGCACCTCCGGCTGACAGCATGCCAAAGATATCGTAGACCGACAGATCAAAATTTAAGTTGGAAAGCGCAATGCTCCGGTCCTCCTCTGTAACATTAAAACGCCGATTGATATCAATGATTGTGTTCACTGCATTTTTATGGGTAATGGTAACACCTTTGGGTTCTCCGGTGGATCCGGATGTATAAATGACATAAGCCACAGCTTCCGGCAGAACAGGCTCCAGGACGCACTCTTTTGTTTCTGCATAGGGAATGGTATCCACATCAATCCATTGCCCGGCCCTGATTCCCTCTTTTTTAATCCAGGACTGGGACAGCAGCATCTGGACTCCTGCCCGTTCTAACAGACTGTTAATCCGTTCGGCAGGATGATGGACATCCAGCGGCAGATAAGCTGCGCCTGTTTTCATAACAGCCAGTGCCGCGATTACCTGCTCCATTCCTTTTTCCATATAAATGCCGATGAGAGGTTTCCTGTTTTGTCTGAGGCAAATCTCGGCGGCAGTCCGTTTCACACAGTTTTCCAGTTCTCCATAAGTAATGGTTAAGTCTTTATAAATGACTGCAATATTTTCAGGCGTTTTTGCACATTGCCGTTCAAATAGTGAAACCAGCGTATCATCAGGAATCACTGTCTTATTTACATTCTCCTGCTCAAACTCCTGAATCCGGGGAATGGTGACCAGTTCAATATCCGGCTTCTCCCAGTTTTCCAGATGCTCACATAAACTCTCGATCAGTTTTACATATGCATGGAACATTTCCCAAATCATCCGCTCCGGGAACAGTTCTTTTACATAATCCCAAATCAGGACCAGGTCGCCCTGCTCCTCTGTCACCTGATGGTCCAGCCATACCTGGGGTGTTTCCGAGCTGCTGTAAATACGGTTTTCAAACCAGTTTTTGTGATCCTTCCCATTTGACTGCAGTCCCAGAGAACTGGTAAATACAACCGGCATCATGACTCCCTGCTGACTTTGATAATATTTTCCCAGTTCACGCTGAACAGAAACACCGCAGAACAGCGGATGCTCTAAATCAGCCAGCAGCTGTTTCTGTATTTTTTTACAGCGTTCCGTAAAGGAATCAGTCATTCCTGTCTTCATATCAATTTCCAGCAAAGTCAGAGAAGTAAAATCCCCCACCACTTCATTGATTTCAGGATGAACCGGCATCCGGTTAAACCGTGTTAAATTGATGGTAAATCTCTGATGTCTGCTCCAGGCCGCCAGAATTTCTGCATATGCACCGATCAGAAATACTGATGGAGTGATACCTCCTGTTCCAGTCAGATGAGTTTTGATTTTTTCCCACTTTTCCGAAGAAAGCCGGTGCTCCAGATGGGCAAAGGTATGGACCGGCGCTTCCAGGGTGGGCAATTCCGGTGCCGGCGGGAGGGTGGAAAGACGGTTTAACCAGTATTCCTTATCCTGCTTAAATGCCGGCGTCTGTTTCATCCGTTCTGCTTCTAATACATAGTCCCGGAACGTGACAGCCGGCCGGCGCGCAGAATACTCCTCCTGCTCATACATTCGGCTGATCTCCCGGAAGAAATAGAAGATGCTCCATCCGTCGAAAATAATGTTGTCAAAGCAGAGATGCAGACGGACCCTTTTCTCCGGCAGCACGGAAATCCTGATATCAAACAGAGGCCATTCCTCCGGCTGGAATACACGGTGGGACAATTCCCGGCGTATCTGTTCTATATGGCTTTCGATCACCTCGCTGTCCATTTCTTCCAGATGATATTCTTTCAGTTCATAAGGCGGGATCTCCTTTAAAACCACCTGCCGTTCTCCGTCACTTAAAATCACCGCCCGCATCATATCGTGGGCGTTTAAAAATCCATGGAAGGCCTGTTTCAATCTGGCGATCTTAAAATCATTATTTTCAATTTCAAAATAGTAATGGGTGGATACCTGCCCTAAGTCATAAACTCCCTTGCGGCCGATCCAGTATGCTTTTTGGATTTCGGTCAGCGGAAATGGCTCAAATCTGCCTGCAGGATCTGTTTGCAGGACCGAATCCTGATTTGTTGATATGGCTTCCCGGCCCGCATCCTGCAGCTGCATTGTATCCAACAATTCTGCCTGAAGGGAAAGCACCGGCTGTTCAAATACATGTTCCAGCATAAACGGAACACCAAACCGTTTCCGTATTTCAGCCGTCAGCTGTGTAGCAATCAGCGAGTCTCCTCCTAATTCAAAATAGGAATCTTCCAAATAAACTTCCGGTTGTTTTAAAATTTCTTTCCATATCTGAGCAAGCCTTTTCTCTTTTTCTGTTTCCGGCAGGCGTTTTTCTTCTTCCGTCTGATGCGTTTCTGTAATTTCCAGGGCCAATAAACGGCTTCTGTCCACTTTTCCATTTTGATTTAACGGCATCTGTTCAAGATAAATAAAATGTTTTGGGATCATATACTCCGGAATCAGGTGTTTCAGCCTTTTTTTCCATTCATTGGAATCCCTGCCGCAGTCTTCCCCTGTGAGGAATGCCAGCAGTTCTTTTTGTCCCGATGGCAGTTCTTTTGCAAAAACAACTGCTTCCTCTACTCCTGAATGCTTTAAAACAGCAGCTTCTATTTCTCCCAATTCAATCCGATGACCACGGATTTTTACCTGTAAGTCTTTCCTGCCGAGAAATTCAATCCGCCCATCAGGACGGTAACGGCCCATATCCCCGGTCCGGTACCAACGCTCATGGTTATGAAGGATAAACCTTTCCTCTGTTAACTGAGGTTCCCCAACATATGACAATGCCAGGCCATTGCCTCCGATCCACAATTCCCCTGGCACCCAGTCCGGACAGGAACGAAGCTTTTCATCCATAATACAGTACTTTTGATTGCTTAAAGGATACCCATAGGGGATAGACTTCCATTCCGGTTCCAGGGGCAGGGTCACTTCATAATAGTTAGACCAGATGGAAGCTTCTGTGGCACCGCCCATGGACAGCATATTTGCATTGGGACACTGATTTTTCATCCGCTCCGGCAAAGTCAGTCCTATCCAGTCACCGGAAAGAAAAATCCATCGCAGGGAACTGAGAAGAATCCCCCTGCTCTTAGCCGCAATCAACAGCATATCAAACAAAACCGGAACGCTGTTCCAGATTGTAATTTGGTATTGATGGATGAGATCGGCCCAGTACTCGGCATTTCTCCGCTCCTGATCAGGAATGCAGATAAGTGATGCGCCGGTATTTAACGTTCCAAACAGATCATAAACCGATAAATCGAATTCCAGTGAAGAAACAGCTAACACCGAATCCGTTTCATGAATTCCACAGATCCGGTTAACCGCTTCTATTGTATTAACCGCACCTCTGTGACTGATTTCCACACCTTTTGGCTCACCGGTGGAACCTGAAGTAAAAATAATATAGGCACTGCTGTCCGGTGAAACGGGATTTGCCTTCTGCTGGGGCAATATCTTTTCACTGTCCTCTATGCACAGCATGGTCACCTGCTCATCAGGTTCAATTTCAGCCATAACTGCACGTGTTGTCAATACATACTCTGCATTTGACTTCCGGTACATAACCGCTCTCCGGAAAGCAGGCTGGGTGGGGGCAATGGGAGTATAGCAGGCTCCTGCCGCCAGGATTCCCATTACACCGATGACCTGGGAAATCCCCCGTTCCATGGTGATTGCAACAACAGACCCTGTTTTCACTCCGGCCTTTTGTAAATAAGCAGCGGTTTGCAAACTCTTTCGCACCAGTTCTCCGTAAGTCAATACCTGCCCGGTATCCGGCTGGATTACCGCTGTTTTTTCCGGATGTCTTTCTGCATATGGAAACACACCGTCTAACAAGGTTTCCATTTCATTAGGAACTTGCAGATTCAGCTGCCGGTCCCGTTTTAACCGGATATCTTCCAGCTCCGCCGACGGCAGGACCTGCTGCCAGTCGCTGTCCGGCCTTGCCAGTTTTTCAATCCACTCACAGCAGGTGCCAAACATCTGCCCGATCATTCCGTCAGGAAAAAGCTCTTCCACCGCATCCCATCTGATATAGAGTCCTCCGTTATAATCAAAGGTCTGAAAATCAATCCACACCTGGGGCGTCTGGGATACCATAAATTCCAGCTCACCAAATGTTTTTGTGAAGCTGTCATCCAGCAGCGGTTCTCCTAAATTGCATGCAAATACCACCGGAGCAATGCATTTTGCTTCTGGAAAACGCTGTGCCAGCTCCCTTGTCACCTGAACACCGGAATAGGCAGAATATTTTATATCATTGTGAAAGCGCTGCTGAAGCTGCCTGGCACGTTCCACAAAGGTTCTGGAATCGCTGCAGTCAACATCCAATAATAAAATATTGGAAAAATCCGCCACCACATCTTCAATCCCGTCAAACTCCGTGTGCCGGTTAAACAGCGGGAGGTTGACCAGAAAACGGGATTTTTCACTCCACCGTTCAAGGATCTCACAATAAATTGTCAAAAATACCATTGCCGGAGTGATCTGGTACTGAGCGGCCTTTTTCCTGATGGTTTCCCATTGTTCCGGAGTGAACCCGGCCTTGTGAGGAGCAAATACTGTTTTTTCTATTGTTTCCGGCGCTTTTTTCAGCGGAAGCTCCGGACCCAGGGGAAGTGTGGGTATTTTCTCCTGCCAAAATGCTTCCGCCTCTTTTTGTGCCCCGGCAGCCTGCTGATGTACTGCTTCCAAATATGCCCCGAAATTCCAGTCCTTGCTTACAGACAGGTTCTCGCTGCGGTACAGTCTGGCAAGATCACGGAGTATGATCTGGAAACTCTGTACATCTGCTGCCAGTAAGTCCACATCAAAGTGAATCCTGGCTTTCCCCTCAGGCAGGAGCGTTAATGTCAATCCGGCATTCTCCCCTGTTTCTACGGATAATTTCCGATGGGACAATGCCTGACGCAGCTGATTTAATCCACGTTCCACTTCCTCCGGGGTCCTGCTGCGCATATCACATAACATGACCTCTTCATAAGGAGAAGCTGTTAATACCTCCTGTTTTCCGTCTTCCGTAAAACGGGTCCGCAGTGCGGGATGGTGCATGATAAGCTGTTTCCAGGCTTGTTGCAGCTGTTTTGCATCAATGTTCTCACCGGCTACTTCAATATAGGCATGGCAGCCGGTATCCCCCAGAACCTGTCCCTTTTTTCGCCCGACCCAGTAGGCATACTGTACATCCGTTAAATCAAACTGTTTTTTTGTATCGTCTTTCGGCAATGCCAGCTTCGTTTCCCCGGGCGCAGATTCGCTTTGATTATATATGGAAAGGAGGATCCACCAGTCCTGAAACGTAGGCTGTGAAATCAATTCTGCAAAAGTTACCTTTGCACCTCGTTTCCTCCAGTCATTAACCAGTCTCATGATTTTCAAAGAATTAATTCCCATTTCAATCAGATTGTCCTGATCATGTATATTTTCCGGGTTTACCTTCAGTATCTTTCCGATCTGTATCTTAATATCCTGATATTCAAACACTTTTTCATCTCCTCTTCCGCCCGCTGACCGCAGTCAAAAGGACGCCTGCTCCTTTAATTGATCTTATTGGCAATGGCCATTTCTGTCAGTTTTTTCTTATTTACCTTTCCCACATTGGTAAGGGGAAACGCTTCCAGTATGTACAGACTGTCAAGACGTTTATAATCTGCCAGTCCGGTCTCCTTTAAAAAGCTGTTGACTGTTAAAAGATCCAGATCGTCCTCCTCAGTAATAATAAACGCACATGCCTGATGGCCATACATCTCATCAGGAACTCCCACCACGCTGGCTTCCTTAATCAACGGATGCTCACACAGGCAGTTTTCCAGTTCTATGGGCATGATTTTTTCACCGGCACGGTTGATCTGCTCTGTAATCCTTCCGGAAACCACAAGATTTCCCTGGGAAGTGATCATTGCCTTGTCACCGGTGCGGTAATACCCATCCGCTGTAAAGCTCCGTGCATTTGCCTCTTCAGAACCATAATAACCATGAATGGTATAAGGACCTCTGGCAAGCAGTTCTCCATATTCACCCTGGGGCACACAGTTTCCCTGTTCATCTGCAATCTTGATTTCATCCAGCTCAGAAACCAATGTCCCCTGAGTGGATAAGATGATCTCATCGCTGTCATCCAGACTGGTCATTGCAGTAATGCCTTCCGCTATTCCAAAGGTCTGCTGCAGCTTACAGGGAAGCCGTTCAAAAATTCTTTTGGCAATGCTCTGTTCCAATACAGAACCGCCCACCTGCAGTACTTTCCAGCTGGATAAGTCTCCCTCATCCCACCACTCCAGCATGTCCATCAAAAGGTTTACTACCGCGGGGACCATACCGGTATGAGTAACCCGCTCCTGTGCAATCAGCATCAGAAGCTCATCGGGACTGCTGGTCTTTGCAAGAACGGCCGTTCCGCCTGACAAAAAGGTTCCCATAATGCCGGCATTTCCCAGGGCAAAATTGTGGGCAACAGGCAGTGCCGCTAAGTATACGGTCTGTTCATCCATCCGGCACCGTTTGGCTGACTTTTTCGCATTATATAAATAATCAGCCTGGGTTCTGGGAATTAACTTAGGCGTATTGGTGGTTCCACCGGAAAGCAATAAAAATGCAAGATCCCCAGGTACTGCCGCCTCGTCAGCAGGATCTGCCTTTTTACGGTAAAACTGCTGAATCGTCTGCTTCCCGCTTTTCTCAGAATCAAGCACCACATATTTAATGCACGGATACTCCTGCTGCAGCCTGTCTGCCAGCTGCCCATAATCGTAGCCAAGATAATGTTCCGCGGCAATATAAGCAGTGGGCTGGGTGAACTGAATCATATGTTTTAAGTCAGCTTCCCGCAGTGACGGAAGCCCCATAATCGGTATGGCCCCAATCTTGGCCAGCGCAAATATGGTAAAAACAAATCCGGCTGTATTTGGCAGCTGCAGCAGCACATGGTCGCCTTTTTTAATACCCATTTCCAGATATCCGGAAGCCAGATTATCAGAATAGTTCAGCATATCTAAATATGTAAACTGCATATCACCGTCAATCATTGCAGTCTTATCCTGATATCTGGCAGACAATTCCGCCAGCTTTTCATGGAAGGTAATTTGTTCAATATCGTATGTTATTTTCATCATAACAGGAGTCCCCTCTTTCTTTTCATGTGAATGGTTCAATCAACTCTTTTACATATCCAAGGAGCGGCATTTTGTCTTCTGCAAAATAAAAATGTTTTCCTTGAAACAGCTTAAATTCAACCGGATCGTCAGAAAATGCTTCCCAATCCTGAACCGCTTCCTTTCGCAAGGTACGGTCGTCCTTTCCATACATCACCCGGATGGGGCAATGTAATTTCTCATGGCTGGTAAACCGATACGTTGAAAGCATGTTAAGATCCATCCGGTAAATCGGCAGATAATACTTTTGAAACAGAACGCTGCGTGCCGTATCCGGATCAACCAGCTCATATTCCACCATCATGTCAATCATTTCTTCATCAGAGGCGCCCCGCTTTTCCATTTCACGTTCCCTTGTCATTAAAAACCGTGGTGATTCTGAACCGGAAGCCAGGAGATACAAAGGCTCTTTCCCAAATCGCCGCCGCACCTCCAACAGTACCTCATAGGCAAGCAAAGTGCCGGTGCAATGACCGAACAGAATAAAATCATTTTGAAATAATTCCTGGTTTTCATCCACAAACTGTTTGGCAAACAAGTCCACAGTCTTTGGCATGGGATCACTTTTCCGCAATTCCCTTCCGGGATAGAGAACAGGAAAAAAATTAATAGTCTCCGGAATTTCACTTTTCCAGGGAGCAAACATACTGGGACTTCCGCCTGCATAGGGAAAACTGATGAAATTGATACCCCCATCCCGGTGCCGTACTTCATGTGCTATCCATTTACTCAACTGACTTTTCCCTCACTTCTCTCTATAAACTGGCTGAAAGCCTCAATGGTAGGATCATTCAATAGCTGGATGAGAATCTCTTCAAAATCATAATATTGGGAAAAGGCTTCCGTTAAGCTTGCAGCAAGACGATTCATAATCAGAGAATCCGCTCCTATTTCATAAAGATCCTCATGTATGCCGATATCCGGTAATTCCATAACCCGGCAAACCGTACTTTTTATTTTTTCCAGACAGCCGCAGGAGGAAATTATAAGCTCCTGCTCCGGCCCGGTTGAAGCTGCCTCCATTTGGGAGCGAACCAGGCTTTCCAGTGCTCTTCTGTCTGTTTTTCCATTTGGGGTTAATGGCACATGTTCCACATGGATCATACGATAGGGAATCATGTAAGATGGAATCTTGTCCTTTAAAAAATCTTTTATTTCCGCCTCTTTAAATGGGTTCTCTCCTCCCCATGTTATTCCCATGATTTTTGTCATATTGTTAACCGCCATGGTTACTGCCATTGCACCTTCCACACCCGGAAACCGCTTTAAGGCCGACTCAATCTCCCCCAGTTCAATCCGAAAGCCCAGGATTTTAATCTGCTTGTCCTCCCTGCCCAGAAATTCAATTTCTCCGCCCGGCATATATCTTCCCATATCACCGGTGCGGTAAACTCTCCTGCCCAGGGAGGGGACGAAAAAGAACTGTTCCCCGGTTCTGTCTTTATCACCATAATATCCCATGGCCAATCCCTCTCCGGAAATGTATAAGTCTCCTTTTAACCATACCGGACTTTCTTCCAGTTTTTTATTTAATATATGGATCTGCTGATTAGCCAGCGGCTTTCCATATGGAATGCTTACCCAATCCGTTTTCAATCCCCGATATACATGATAAATGGACCAGATTGCGGCTTCGGTAGCACCGCCCAGACTGACAATTTCAGCTGACGGCAAAAATGGCTGTATCTTCTGAGGAAGCTTGATGGGAATCCAGTCTCCGGACAGCAAAACAACTCTCATGGAATCCAGCTGCTGCTCCTTTTGAGTCTGCAAATATTCCTGCAGCATTACCAACAGAGAAGGAACCGAGTTCCAGACCGAAATCCGGTATTTTTCTATTAACTTTACCCAGTGGGATGGGTCCGAATATTTATCATGGTCAGGGTAGATCACCCCGCCTCCAACACTCAGCATTCCAAAAATATCATAAACCGACAAATCAAAATTCAGCTGTGACAGCCCCAGCACCCGGTCTCCTTCCCGGATTCCGAAACGTCCGTTCACATCACAGATGGTGTTCACTGCGGCCTTGTGACTGATGACCACTCCTTTGGGAATTCCCGTTGAGCCGGAAGTATAAATGATGTAAGCCGGAAGTCCGTCATGAACCTGGACTTCTGTTTCCTGTTTCCCGGTTTGTTCCAGCTGATCTACTACGATCACGTTTAAATGATCCGTTTGATACCTGGTACGGCTATGCACCAGCAGCAGCTTGATATCAGCATTTTTGATAATCGTTTCCGTCCGTTCAAAGGCTTCGCTGTCATCGATAGGAACAAATACCCCGCCGCACAGCAGCGTACCTAAAGCGGCAACAATCTGGTAAACATTTTTGGGCATTATAATTCCCATATGGGCTCCTTCTGCCAAACCAAATTCCTTTATGGCAAAAGCCAATTGCTTACTCTTTTCTATCAGCCGGCAATAGCTGAACCGATGTTCACAATCTGCCGCAGCCAGCAGGTCCGGTGTCCTTTGGGCCTGGTCCAGCACCAGCTGATGAAGGGTTCTATTCCCCACTGGTCCGGCAGTCCGGTTGGCTGCGTCTCTTTCCAGCTGCTGCCACTCAGGCAAAGCAAAGGAGAACTCCTTCGTCCAGTTGGTTTCAGGAGAGGCAGCCTCCAGTATAACTGTTTCAAATGTCTGAAACATATCTTCCAGATACCCATCATAAAAAATACCCTCTCTCACATCCCAGTTGATTCTCAGGCCAAAGATGCCATCCATTGCCTGGCAGTCAACAAAGGCCTGGGGTGTCTGGCTGATTCCGGTATTTCTTATTTTTCCTGCAATTTCATCATTCTGGCTGGTAATGCCTATGGCACTGGTAAAAATAATCGGCATAAGCGCTGCATCCCTGCCTTTTTGACGCGACAGTTCCCGGAGAATTTCCACACCGGAGAACAAGCCATGATCCAGGGCTTCAAAAACAGCCTGATTGATCTCCAGAACCTCATTAAGAAATGGCCGGCCCTCCCTCATAATAACCGGAATCAGTGTATTCGACGTAAAATCTCCGATGATCTGATTGACTTCTTCATGAAGGGGCTGGCGATTCAGCATGATCATATTTATGGTAAATTCATCTGTCTCACTGTACCTGGCAAGCACTTTTGCATATGCGGCCAGCACATAACTGGTAGGGGTGACGCCGGCTGATTTACATTTTTTCTTGATCTGTTCCCAGTATTCCGGTGGAATTTCCATCTGCAGCCGGCGGAATGTGTTTTGTAACTGTTTGCCGTGATCCTGGGGAAGCTTGGGAGCTGCTTTTATATCCGGTATTCTTTCCAGCCAGTACTGCTGATCCCTTTTATATTTCAGGGTATGTTTCAACTGCCTTTCCGCTAATACATAATCCCGGAAACGCAGCTTCAGCACGGGCATCTGCTGCTGTCTGAAATAGATGGCTTCAAATTCTGACAGCAGCATCCATATACTTGTCCAGTCCACGATCAGAAACTCTGTTGAATAATGAAGAATGCTGCAGCCGCCTAAATCTGACACACCGATGTCAAACAGCGGCCAGCGATCAACCGGATACATCTTATGGTCTAATTGGCTGCGTAGATCCAGACTCTCCTGCTCTCCGGCTGCTCTGGTGATTTTAAAATACGGAACTTCCGGCAGCTCCTGCTGATATCCTTCCTGAGTGAACACCGTTTTTAACATCCCATGCCTGTCAATCAGTTGATTCCATACCACTTCCACCCGGTCCGGATCCAGGGAAGGATATTCTATTTCCATATAGATGTGACAGGATACCCCTCCGTATTGATACGTATTGTTTCTTCCTAATAAATACGCCTCCTGGATACCGGTAAGGGGAAATGGCTCATATTGCTGCTCCGGATCAATGGAAAGAACTGCCTTCCCTTCCCGGTGTTTTAAGATTTTTATGATTTCAGGTTTATGGTTTTTTAAAAACTGAATATCTTCCGGTGTTAACGTCCCTTTCGGAGCATGGTATTTTATGTTTCCATCCTGTTCATTCAGACGAATCCCCCGGTTTTCCATCTCAGATAAATTCTGTAAAATCATTTCCATAAGTTCTCCTTTGCACGTTACAAAACTCCTTCTTCCTTTTCCTCCAATGCTCCATGCACTGTCTTTTTCAGACTTACAAGACCAAACTGCTTCACTTTTTCAAACACAGCCGCCGGATCTGTAAGCTTTTCAATCCAGCCGATTCCCGGTTCAATACAGCCTTCTAAAAGACATTCACAGACCGCCGTACAAAAGGCTGCCGATAGCTTGCTTTGCCCTGGGGCCTGAAGATAATATAAGTTTTTCTGTGGTTTTCCCTCCCGGTTGATCCCCTCCATTTCAAGTAAGAACGTCACCTGAGAAGGAAGGAGCATATGATCAAGTTCAGCAGCCAGACAAAGATCGGCAGCCAGCTTTTCTCTGTCCTGAACATACTTTTTTAATAAATTTTTGTAAAAAGCATTGATATTACTGCCGCAAATCACGTGAAACCATTGCGCCTCCACTCCGTTCATCATCTCCTGAACACGAGCTGTATCAGCGTTTTCGTAAGGTATCATGCGTTCTGCGTTTTTGTAAAACGGCTGAAGTTCACTTATTTCTGGAATTTTTCCGTCTGTCCGCAGGGACACTCCTCCATTCCCGTTAAAAATCCCAGCCATAAAATCAATTGCAGCCGTCTGAGTAAATTTACCGGTGATGCTGTAGAAATGCCTAAACCTCTGGGGCCTTAATAAATCTTCCTGAAAAACAAGAGGTAAAAGTTCTGAGAATCCCGGTACTGAACCCATATTGTATAACATACACTGGGCCTTATCCTTCACCGAAAGCCTGGTCACTTCACGGTTGTAACCGCAGTCAATGTAATGGCAGCCGGATTTTAAAGCGCATTCTGCTGCTTTCAATGACAATAAAGACGATGGCCCGGCTGTGTTTATCACAATGAAATGCCGGTTCATAAAATGAAGAAGGCTCTCCTCTTCTTCAATATTCACATAGCTCCATAAAATTGGATTTTCTGGATTCTGCCTGCGGCTGCCGACCGTGATCCTTTCATATCCCCGTTTTGTCAGCAATTGAATCACCTCACGGCCAATATTCCCGTACCCTCCAATGACACCGATCATAATTTCCCCCTTGCCGTTGCATTTAGTTAGTCATGACTAACTCATGGGTATGATTATCAACCGGCTTAGCCGATTGTAACCACTGATGCTCTTAAATGATTGATAAATTCCAAATCATGAGTAATGACAATGACAATTTTATTCTTTTCACACAACATATTGATTAAATCGCCGACCCGTTTCATATTATCCAGGTCCAAACCGCTGGTTGGTTCATCGAAAATAATAATCTCTTTTTCACTTAAACATCCCGTAGCAACTGCCAGACGCTGTTTCTGCCCGCCTGATAAAGCCATGGGATGCTTTTCTAAAAAACCGCTCAGTTCCATGGTGTCAAGAATCTCTATGGCCTCTTTTTCAGAAGCACCATTTCCAAGCATAACCTCTGACAGCACACTGTCGGAAAAAAGCTGGTGATTGACATCCTGCATAATCAAAAAACTGCTTTTGCAAAGCTGTTTCCGGTTCATCCGCCTGCCATCCAGATACAGCTCCCCCTGCTTACACTTCCTAAGTCCGCACAAACACTGGACCAGAGTCGTTTTTCCTGCTCCGTTTTTGCCGCAAATGGCTACCACGGTTCCTTTCAATGCAGTAAAGGAAAGGTGTTCCCATAGAATACGGCGTCCTCTTTTAACCGCCAGATTTTTCACCATCAGGCCCTCACTGCTCTGGATTTGAACCCGTTCCTCATGAATTTCCACCGGATCAACCGAACGGATCGACCACTCCCGGCATTGTTCAGGAGTCAGAGCCTTAAATTCCTCCTGACTCCACTCTTTTGCAACGGCCCCCTCTTCCAGCCAAAGCGCCCGGTCCAGCAGATCCGCCAGATACCAGACCCTGTGTTCCGCAATCACAATGGTTTTCCCCTGCTTTTTTAATTGTTTTAACAATCCCTGCAGCCGCAGTATTTCTTCCTGATCCAAATTAGCGGAAGGTTCGTCAAGCACATAAATCTCCGGTTGTTCCATATATGCGGAAGCAATAGCAACCTTCTGCTTTTCTCCTCCTGACAATTCAAAGACACTTTTCTCCATCAGTGTGTGCAGATGATATTCCGCCACAACCTGCTGCAAGCGCCCCAAAATGTCATCTTTGGGAACCCCCTTATTTTCCAGTCCGTATACAACCTCGCTGGTGGTATCCAAATTAAAAAATTGCGTTCTTGGATTTTGAAAAACAGAGCCTACCGTTTCAGACAGTTTCCAGGTCGGCTGGTCGGCTGTATTTTCATTGTTAATCCACACCGAGCCGCTTAAAGTCCCTGGAATCTGTTCCGGAATCAGTCCATTGATCAGCTTTATTAGCGTTGTTTTTCCGCATCCGCTTTTCCCGCAGAGCATAACAAACTCTCCCCGTTTCACCTCCATACTGCAATGGAGCAAGCTGGCCTTTTCTTCTCCTTCATATGTAAATGTCACATCACAAATACGAATCATTTTGCCTCCCAATGATTTTTTACCCCAGCCAAATGGCTGCCCCTGCCAGCAGCAGGAAATACACCAGCACCAGTACATCCAATAACCGGATCCGGATCTCGACAATGGAAGTCTTGGGAGCTGGATTTTCTATTCCCCGGACAATGGCCGATTGTGCCAGTTCTTCACCGGTCTTTACCGCACTCATTAAAAGCGGTACATACATACTCTCTATTTTCTGTTCCATTCCCTTTATATTACGCAGACGCATGGCATTCCAAATTGCCGTCAGTTCATCCTTCAGCGTGGGAAAATATCTGGCGGACACCGCTACCGCCACTGAAACAGATAATGGAATATGCATTCTTCGGAAAGCCTCCAGCAAAACCCGGACCGGTGTTGTTGCGCAAAACAAAGCTACGGCCGCACCACACGGAAAAATCATTTTAAAATAAACAGCTACCGATATCATGCTGGCCAATGTGACATTTACATTAGGAATTACGAAAACCTGAATGACACATAAGACCAGATAACTGGCCAAAATCTGAAACATGGTTTTTCTGACTCCGAAACAATACATTAAAAATAAAATGCTGGACATAAAAATCCATTCTATGTATAACTTTGTATGGGAAAATACAATAACCACTGATAAAATGATCAGTATCATGCCGATCCGGGGATCCAATCCCCTGCTTTTTCCATACATTACTGAGCAACTCCTGCCTTTACAAAGTGTTTTCTCATCAGTTTAAAACCTAAAAACCCACCTGCTAAAGAACCAATCAGAATGCTGACGATAATAAAGATCATTGTCGGTGCGGAGACCAGCCGGCTTAACGCATCCAGATATTCGGCATTCATAAAATTTTCCGAATATTTCAAAAAGGACTCTTTGTGGAACCACAACAGATAAAAATCTCCAATAAATCCAAAAGAAAAGATAACATAAGAGATCATGATCCAGAACTTATTTTCAAACTGCCCTTTTCTGAGCGCCAGTTCAGCTAAAATACCGGCAATGATTTCTGAAACGATGATCGAAATTGCTGCTGAAATAAATATAATTCCAGTAACCAGACTGATCACAAAAACAGGTCCTGTTCTCCTGGTTTTTGCTACAATCAGCATATAAACCGGACCAATGAAAATCGCATCAAACATATGGGATGCAAACCATGCAACAGGCAGAATCCCTCCTAAGATCATAAAAAGAAAGCGGATCGCAATGCAAATCACCCCCAAAACAGATGCTATTATTATATCTTTCATACTCAATTTACTGCTGCTTTCTCTGCTCATTTTATCATTATCCTCCTTTGGCCATTTTACTTCATCACATCTTCTACTAAACCGGCAAGATAGCTTTCGTCCTCCAACACAAAAAAGTGGTTTCCTTTGAACTCGCGAATCTCAAAATGATTTGTAGTTACTTCTTTCCAACGCTTCATCATTTTTTTGTCTGCTCCTGCATCTTTTATGGCCGAATGGGCAATCACCGGAACATCAGTCCTTTCGCCGTTGTAGCAAAAGCTCTCATTCAATTGATAATCTCTTCTGATTTCAGGAAGGTAATAGCTCATAAACTGCTCATTCTGCAGCACAGCCTCCGGGGTGAGCTGATAACGCCTCAATTCCTCAATCAGGGCCTGATCATCCATATAAGTCTTGAACTCGGAAAAGTTCTCATCCTGGGGAGCCTGACGGCCTGCCACGATCAGCTTTTCCGGCCTCACCCCATATAACCGTTCCAGGATGCAGCAGACTTCAAATGCCAGAGCCGCCCCCATGCTGTGGCCAAACAGGCAAAAAGGTTCACTTCCTGTTTTAGCCAGTATCTGCTGTGCCAAAGTCTGTGCCAGCATTTTGCTGTTCCCAATAAACGGTTCCCCGCGCCTTGTTCCTTTTCCCATCAGCTCCACGCAGATGATTCTGACCGGCATTAATTTTGTGGTCCATTTCCGGTAAGATGCTGCGGTTCCGCCTGCATGGTGGAAACAAAATACATTCATTACCCTTTTCTCATTTCCCGCTCCCGGGTTAAGGATCAGCTTACTCTCAAAGGGAAATGTTTTCTCATACCCTGCTGCAGTTCCGTTCATTGGCTCACCTTCCAGCTGACTGATTCTTTTCTGACGTTAATAAAATCTGCGTAAATTCCCGGCTGTTTGATCAGCTCCTCATGTCTGCCTTTCTGTACGATATTCCCTTGATCCAAAACAATGATCTGCATTTCTCACTGTTTTTAACCGGTGAGCGATCATGATAATGGTTTTATTGTGAGTTAATGCCTCAATGGCCTTCTGTAAATCCGCTTCATTCTCAGGGTCCACATTGGCTGTCGCCTCATCGAGAATTACAATCGGGGCATTTTTAAGCATTGCCCTGGCAATGGAAATCCGCTGTTTTTCTCCTCCGGAAAGATTGCCCCCACCCTCTCCCAGCACCGTATGATAACCTTCCGGCAGCTGGCGGATAAACTCATCGCAGCAGGCAGCCTTAGCAGCCTTTACCACCTCTTCATGTGTGGCTTCCGGTCTGCCGAATTTAATGTTATTTTCGATGGTATCCTGAAACAGATACACGCTCTGGAACACCATACTGATATGCTCTAAAAGACTGTCCAGCGTATAGTTTCTGATATCGGTTCCTCCTAAAAGGATCCGGCCGCCGGTCACATCCCAAAACCTTGCGATCAAACTGCAAAGTGTGGATTTTCCGCCGCCGCTGGGTCCGATCACTGCCACAGTTGACTTTTCGGGAATAACCAGGTTGATTTTTTCCAGCACCTTTCTCTCACTTTTTTCATAACAAAAGTCAACATCCTGAAATTTGATTTCCATATTCTCCGGAACGATCTCCATTCCGTTCTGGTCCATAACGGGGGTCTCATCAATGGCATTTGCCTTATCCATCGAATCATTCAGCATCTGAAGCATGGAAGCCATATTACCCGCTGATTCCAGTTCACTGTAAACCATAAAGGAAGCAATGATCAGCAGCAGGCACTTTACAAGCTCCAGTCCTCCATCCAGATACAGACGGACAGTCATCAACAGGATTCCTGTACCGGCAGCCCTTACAATCAGCTGCTTTAACCCATCCCAGGGAACACTTTTTAAAGTCAGGTTAATGTTTTTTTCACAGCTTTTATGTATGGCATCATCAATTTCCTGATTTCCGGCAGCTTCCAGATTAAACGATTTCACCACGCTCATCCCCTGCACATATTCCAAAATCGCACCCACCAGTTCTTCCTGTGCAGTCTGCCGTTTCCCGGAGACAATGCGGGAGCGGCGCTGAGCCACTTCCGTAATGATCAGATAAATAATCATTCCCCCAAAAACCACCAGGCCGATTCTGAAATCAATGATCAGTACAGCGATGGAAAAAGCCAGAGACTGTAAGATGCCGCTCAGTATGATAGCCAGACTTCGGGCCGCCGTGTTTTCCACATCTCCAAGAGAAGTCGTTACAACTGCAGTTAGATTGCCAAGATTATTTTCATTAAAAAATCCCATAGGAATGTATTTTAACCGATCCCCGATATGCACTCTTTTATCAATGACCATACCATATCCGGTTTCAGTCTGTTTGATTACCGATCCATAAGTCGCCCAGGCTTTTCCGGCAATCGACACCAGCATAATCCCAAAAAGATATGCGGCGGTTTTTAGCTCACGGTTATC
This sequence comes from Lacrimispora indolis DSM 755, assembly GCF_000526995.1. NCBI lineage: Bacteria > Bacillati > Bacillota > Clostridia > Lachnospirales > Lachnospiraceae > Lacrimispora > Lacrimispora indolis. The sequence goes on from NZ_AZUI01000001.1 coordinate 349,756, forward strand.
AGCCAGAACATTCTGAATCAAAATCAGCAATGCCCAAAACTGAAGCGCCGCAAAAACAGATCCCATAAAACTAATCCAGATTGACTGAACCAGCATCTTTTTCCGCTCTCCGGCAAAGGTAAAGATCTTCCGAAAAATATGTATCATTTCATTCCCTCCTCTACGCCTGATCCTTGACATCCATATGTGCATTCCACATTTCCTGATACAGAGGGCACTGAAGAAGCAGCTCATCCTGCCTGCCCGCCGCTTCAATCCTGCCATGGTTTACCACAACAATCTGATCCGCATCAACAATTGTGGATAAACGATGGGCAATTATGATCAATGTCTTTCCTTTGGTCAGGGAAGAAAGTGCTCTTTGAATTTCAGCTTCATTTTCCGGATCCATTGCTGCCGTAGCTTCATCTAAAATTACAATCGGGGCATTTTTAAGCATTGCTCTGGCAATGGTGATTCTTTGCCGCTCGCCGCCGGACAAACTGCTTCCGGCCGTTCCAACCAGGGTATCATAGCCATGTTCCAGTTTCCGGATAAATTCATCACAGCCGGCTCGTTTTGCCACTTCTTCCACCTCTTCATCCGATGCATTCAAATTGCCCATCCGGATATTCTCACGGATGCTGCGGTTAAATAAATACGTATCCTGTGAAACGTAAGCAATCTGACAATTAAGCTGCGACACAGGAATCTGTTTCATCTCAACACCGCCGATATGAATTTCACCTTCTGTTACATCCCAAAAGCCGGCAATCAATTTGGCCAGAGTGGATTTTCCGGAACCAGAGGGGCCTACCAGTGCCGTCATTGTCCCTGCAGGAATCCTTAAGCTGACATGATCAAGAGCCTGTTCATTGCCCGTTCCATATGTAAAAGATACATTGTTTAACTGAATATCACTTCCGTCCAATATTGCATCAGTTTCTGAACGGTTCAGTTCCCCGGCATTTAAAATATCGTTAATTTCTGCAACATTGGCACCAAGCACCGCAATATCATCTGTAAATGTGAAGGCAGCCATAATGGGCCCGATAATGCCCAGAGCTAAGATGATGATCGTCAGCAGTTCATGGAAAGCAATACTTCCTGTGGCCCAGAAATACAATCCGGCCGGCAGCACCGTCAGTAAATTGGCCGGAAGTATGGCCTGATATGCACACATTGTTTTCTGATTATCTCTCATCCAGTCAATATAGTAATTTCCGTTATAGGATACGGCATCAGCATACTTTTTATAGGATCCGGCTGACTGGTTAAAGGTCTTGATCACTTCTATTCCGTTGATGTATTCGATAATGGCATTTACCATTTTCCGGCCTGCAAGGACCGCCCCTTCATACCGCTTGGCATATCCTCTCATCCCATACATCATAACAGCCATTCCCACAATCAGTGTGATGATTGAGATAAATGCCATCCTCCAATCTAATATAAAAAGATAAATGAAAATAAAAATGGGAATCAATAGGTTCGCGGTCATCTCCGGAATCAGATGGGCCAATGTGGGTTCCATGCCTTCCACCCGCTCTACTATGACCGTTTTATACTGCCCGGAAGGGGTGTCCAATATGGTTCCCATGGGAAGCCGTGTCAGTTTTTTAATTAAACGGATCCGCAGATCCTTCAGCGATCTGTATGTGGCTTTATGGGATATGGACGTGGAAGTACAGGAAAATATGATTTTTACCAGATATCCTGCCAGCGCTGTCCCGCACCATGTAACATAAAAATGAAAGTCATCATTCCCTTCCAACAGCCCGCCTACCATTTGAGCCGCACAAAAATATGGGACAATTCCTCCTGCGACTCCGATCACTGCAAAAAAAATTGACAGAATGAACTGTGATTGATATTTTTTTCCCCATTCCATCAAAATACTGGCTGAAGATTGTTTTTCGTAATCCTCCATAAAAAAGACTCCTTCCTATCTCTTTCCCCTATTAGGCATGCAATGAGATATTTATCATAAAACATGCAGTTAGATACAACTAACCTTAGGGTGTTAAAAAGCGGAGCAGTCAGATACTCCGAACTTTAAACTCTTTAGATAACACTGATATTTTAATTCCAATTATGGCTTTTGTCAAGGTAAATTATGGCAGGTATGGAAATTACATGTAAAAGGATGTCTTTCTATCTTCTATATGATAGCAAAAAGGAACGTAATATTCTATTCTCTGGAATGCAGATCATAAAATATTACGTTCCTCACCGGGAATCAGGATGCATTGCTCTGATTATAATTCTATATCCAGAAGCTTAAACCACCCGGCTTCATAAAAAACATACAGCCGCTCAATATATTCTCTGGCTTTTTCCCGCGGCATATCGTGAATTACGGTTTCGAAAATACCAGAAAACAAAGCATTGGAGACAATATGAACCAGCTCTTTATCGATCCTTAACTGCTTTCCTCTTTCCGATTGAAGCCGCTCAATAAAAGTCAGGCTGGCTTCTGCTTCAATTTGAACCAGCTGATCCATATAATTCTCATAAACCGTTCCTGCGGAACAACAGCAAATCAATTTAAACTCTTCAAAGTGGTCATAAACATATTCAATTAACCAATTCTGGTCATGTTTCGCAAGCTGGTCCAGGTTTTCGATCTGATGATCCACATCCAGATCCCAAAACTCCTGCTGCTGATCTCTGTACCGATTCTCAAGCTGCTCAGCAGCCTCTGATACGAGTGCGTGAAACAGTGCCTGTTTATCAGTAAAATAAATATAAACAGCACCGGTTGTGGCCCCTGCCGATCTTGCGATGTTCCGCATGGATGCTTTTTGGTACCCCTGGGTTAAGAATTCCTGCTTCCCTGCATCCAAAATGGCTTGTTTTAATTTTTCATTCGTTGGTCTCATTGGCTGCCTCCAAATTTCATTTCCTTTCAGGGCCCCATTTTGCTTACAGAATACCCTTTAATTTTTATTCTTAAATTTAAAAAATAATTTGACAAATTGTCCTGAAATGATACGATATAACATAAAAACATGATTTTCCTTGGGAGGATTCCATGATTGAGAATTATCATTTAGAAGTTAACAAATCTGTATTTTCCCATGAGGAAAAACATTTACTGCAATTTGTCCCGAACGAAAGAAAAGAAAAAATACTAAGGTACCGTTTTTTTTCCGACCGCCTGCTGTCTCTGTATGCAGCGCTGCTGACGCGGATGGTCGTGAGCAGACGAATGGGAGTTCCCGCAGATAAACTGGAAATAGCTTATGAAGCAATGGGAAAGCCTTATTTGGCAAACACAGAAAATTTGTACTTTAATTTATCTCATACCCGGAGTTGTATTTTACTTTGTATATCCGATCATCAGCCGGTGGGGGCAGATATTGAAAAACTTAATCCCCCTCCATTTGAAATTATGGAAACAGTCTTCCATCCGGATGAGATATCTTACATTGAGTCCGCTTCAATAAATACAAACGTGCATAAGTTTTATGAGATATGGACAAAAAAAGAAGCTTATCTAAAAAAGACCGGCACCGGTTTTATCCAAGATCCCAGCCTTATTAATACACGGATGCTTCCGGTGGATTACTGCAGCTACCAGGCAGGTGATTACTTTTGCACGATATGCAGTGATACGATCGGTAAAATCATAAGGCATAACATAACGGAAACAGATATTTTGAACTTTTTTCAGTCTTAATACAAAGCAACATGTTCCGTTTCGAATTTAGTGTACTGAATTTTTCCAAAATAATCAAGTACCTATGTGTGAGGAATCATTGATACTTAAGGAATCCAACAGAAGGCAGGGGAAAAAGGGGCCAAAGAATTTTCCAATTACAAAAAAAGAGAGGGGATCAACCGCCTCTCTTGTCAGGTTATTTCATGGTCCAGCGGATATTCGCAATCCGCTTTGCTGCCTCATATGATAAAAAAAGGACACCGCCTGGAAACCTTAATTATTTTGCGGTCCTATGTACTCGGCACTGCCGAATGCCAGAATTGGGAAAAATATTAACGGCAGCAGCACTAAGCCAACTGCAAACCCGCCGCCCTTTCCAAAAGCCTTGGAAATCTTGACACAGTAGATAATATATAAAACCAGGGAAGCCAGCCCTGCAAGACTGCTTAAAAATCCAACTTCTGCAAATCCTCCGATCATAGAAACTACCCATAAGATCATTACCGCAACAAAATAGCTTATATTTCCAAAAGCAATATCAGACGAAATATAAATATTGTAAATTGGTATCAAAGCCGCCCAGCCTGGCTTGCCGGCTTTTGAAAAAATTCTCCAATTGGTAACAATAAAGAAAATACAAGCACCTAAACCAAATACTAAAAGAAAAATACCAAATACAGCTAAAGAAGCATACAAATCACTATACACACTCAATTCCTCCATATATCTTTTCTAGTTATTATTCATTAGTCATCTCATTACCCGGTAATACCGGCTATCCACTGTTACTTCTTTCTCTTTTTTATGATAGCCGTGGCAATTGCAATACCTGCTGCCACAAAAAACAGTATGTTTACCAGATTACTTGTCAGTCCGTACATATTACTTTTCTCCTTTTTTTCCCATTTACCACATATTTTAACATGCCTGATTCTGCTCATCAACTGGCATTGGGTACATCAAAACACTTATCGGATACATGGTGTGTCATATTCTTGCTGTAATTACCAAAATATGGTATAGTGGATGAATAAGTACAGGCATGGGAAACATTGTCCGGTTCTTTTCTCCCTTTCAGGGTGAACAAAACAAACAGGAGGAATGAAAACTTCATGAAAAAAATCATAAAATTATTTGCAGTCGCAGCCCTTCTGTCCGTATCCATGGCATTAACCGCCCATGCGGGAGCCTGGAAGCAGGACGGCCATGGCTGGTGGTGGCAGGACAGCGATAAATCCTACCCCTCCTCCACATGGAAATGGATCGATTCCGATGGGGATGGCATGGCAGAATGCTACTATTTCGATGAAAACGGCTATCTTTTGACCGGAACCACTGCCCCTGACGGCAGCATTGTCAATGAATCCGGTGCATGGACCGATGAGGGCGTTGTCCGTCAAAGGGCCTCATCCCCGTCTGCCTCACGGAACATGAACCGGAAAGGGCTGGAGCTTTACCAGGAAGCAGACCAAAAAAGCTCCGGACTGCCGGGTCTGGATATCTCCGCAGATATCGGGATGAATTTTTACTATGACTGGCTGGAGATACCTATCACCATGAACATGCAGCTAAAATATCATGACTTAAACACTCCTGGTATGGAATTTCTTTCCCAGACCGATATTGATATGATGGGAATACGTAAATCAGAAACTTCCTTCTACACCAACGGCTGCTATTATTCCGACATGGGAGAGTATGATAAATACAAGATGAAAATCGGACATGAGGATATGACCAGAAACCTCACCCTGGGAGGCTTGACCGGGCAGTTTGGGGCATTCCTTGATAATGTACAGATTGCAGACGGAGAAGGAGGGAATAAGATCCTCATGTACTCCAGCAAGACAGAAGGCTTAGAAAAATATCTCACCAATGTTTATGACGGGATATGGCCTTCCCTTTCTGATTCTGATTATAAGATCAACCGGATTGACGGAAAGGCATTCATCAGCCCGGAAGGCTACTTTTCCAGGGAAGTCATTTCCATATACACAACGATAACCGAAGACGAAGAAACCATGGACCTGGTCATGAATATAAACTTAAATTATAAGGATCCGGGAAAAGCCGTTTCCATTGAATTTCCTTCCACAGAAGGATTTGAAGAAGTCATCTATTAATAACAAAAAGGAGGAAGCCGCAGACGGCTCCCTCCTTTTTGTTCATCAATCCTTTAAACCGATATAAATATGGATAACCGCATCCTCCATGTCTTCGTTCTGATATTCCTCAAAATCACAGACAAAGGCTCTTGGCAGATCCAGCTTCCAAAGCTCCTGCCAGAATTCTGCTACCGCCTTTACCATGTTTCCTCTTACCACAAACTTGGCATACGTCCCATCCGGAATGGTCCTTGCCACCGTGCCTTCGGGAATGTCATCTGCAGCTTCTACTTCACAGGCTGTTATTACGCTGTAATCATCCATTTCCGCCCCGTCATAATCCGTATAAATTCCCAGAGCCTTGTTATTGCTCTTATTTTTAATGGCAGAATAAACCCCCCTGCCGTAAAAGCTCTCCCACATGCCCCCGATCACATTTCCCATGTCCGGTGATCCATTGTTTGTCCGGGCCATCAGCCCCACTGCCTTTTTTTCCTTTAGAAAAACCTTCTCAAAATCCATTCTGCTTACCTCTTTTCTTCATATGGTAAGCCGATTGTAGCATATGGAACATGACATCTATATGTCACAATTCATCTGCTCTCCATTATTTTTCATAAGAATTTCTGTCTCTTTGCCTGATTTATAAAAGCGGATCAGGATGAATACCAGAATAACGGGAAACAGGACAGCTCCTAATATTCCAATTTTTAAATTATCCCCAAAATACCCGGAAACAATGCCTACAAAGGAAGGTCCCCCGGAACAGCCCAAATCGCCTGCCAGCGCCAGAAATGCAAACATTGCGGTTCCTCCCCCCCGCAAAGAAGCAGAGGCCATGCTAAAGGCTCCCGGCCACATGATGCCCACGGATAAGCCGCACAGCCCGCAGCCCAAAAGGCCCAAAGCCGGAAAAGGCGAAAGGGAAATCAGAAAATAAGAGCCTATGCAAAGAATCCCGCTTGCAATCATCGTCTTTTTCAAATTTACCTTTTCCCCGTATTTTCCATAAACAGCCCTTGAGGTTCCCATCATTACGGCAAAAAACATGGGACCCGTGAGATCTCCTACGGCCTTGCTCACTCCCAGCCCTTTCTCCGCAAATGCAGACGCCCACTGGCTTACCGCCTGCTCACTGGCCCCGGCACATATCATGAGAAGCATGAATCCCCAGAATATCCGTTTTCCAATAAGGGCCTTTAAGGAAAGACCTTCATCCTCTTCCACAAGAGGAGCAATGGGCACCTTAAAAAACAGGATCATGTTGACAACGGGAACCAGGGCCCAAAAAAGCGCCAAAAGCCTCCAGCTCTTCAATCCGGCAACGGCGAAAAATATGGTGGATACAAGGACAACGGCAACATGGCCCCAGCAATAAAAGGAATGAAGCATGCTCATGGCTTTTTCCTTGTTGTCTGTGGGACAGGCTTCCACAATAGGACTTACAAGAACCTCCAAAAGTCCGCCTCCTGCCGCATAGATGGCCACTGAGATAAAAAGGCCCATCCATGCCTGGGAAAACAATCCCGGCAGAACAGTCAGAGAGATCAGTCCGATTGCCGACAATACGTGTGCCGTTATCATGGAAGCACGGTATCCTACCCGGTCAATCACACCTGCTGACAATAAATCCACCAACAGCTGGATTCCAAAATTAAGGGTCACAAGCATGGTGATCCTGGATAAGGAAATGCCATACTCGGACTGGAATGTCAGAAACAAAAGGGGAACAAAATTGTTAATGATCGCCTGTACGATATAGCTCAAAAAACAGGCATGGACGGTTTTGGTATAATCTTTATTCATTGTAATCACCTGCTGTTTATTTTTTTGTATTATACCGCATATTTTTTTGAAATTCTTGTAAATTACCGCCAGTTTATGATACAATCTAGCCAATCAAGCAAAGGAGAATGCTCTATGCAAAGCACGAAAATACTCACCGACGAATCCATGATGGAGCTTGTCCCCCACGGTTCCTCCACGTTTCCCTTTCAATATTATTACGAGGATGTAGGAAAATTTGATAACCAATGCATTGACTGGCACTGGCATAAGGAATTTGAGCTGGTATCCGTAACAGAAGGGATCCTCCAGTGCTCCGTGGGAAACATCAATCACATACTGGAAGCCGGAGATGGGATATTCATCAATTCCGGCGTCATTCACCGCTTTCTCTCAGCCGGAACAGCGGTCATCCCAAACGTTTTGTTTGCATCTGATTTCATTGCACCGGAAAGCAGCTCCATTCACGAAAAATACCTCCTTCCCTTTCTCACCTCAGGCATTTCCCACTTTGTGCTGAAGAGTAACACTCCCTGGCAGAAAGACGTTCTCTTCTCTCTTATAAGGCTGTATTACTTATGTGAACATCCCGGACCGGCCTGGGAGCTGGAAGCCCATACCCTGGTCTGCCAGGTCTGGCAAAGCCTGTTTGAACACAGACAGGAATTTCCCACCATGGAGAATACGGGAATAACCAGGATCTCTCAGGCCCGTTTTAAGGGCATGACCTGTTTTATTGAGGAAAACTACCGAAAAAAAATCACCCTGGAGGACATCGCCGCATCAGTGGGCGTAAGTAAACGGGAAGCCCTCCGCTGCTTTCATTGCTCGGTCCCTTTATCCCCTATGGAATACTTAAATAAATACCGGCTCCATCAGGCCTGGAAGCTGCTTCTTCACACGGACCGTTCCATTACCGACATTGCGGAGCATACCGGATTTGAAAGCACCAGCTATTTTGACCGCCTGTTTAAAAGAGAATTTCATATCACCCCCAGAAAACACCGAAACAGTTCCAAAAACTCATGAACATTTTCAGGGATATCCTTTACTCCCTTTTCCATAAGAGCTATTATAATAAAAGACAGCTATAAAAAGGAGGATTCATATGGGAGAATTATCAAAGCTTCCGAATATTGGAAAAGAAGTGGAACGGCAGTTAAATGAAACCGGAATCTTTACTTATGAAGAATTAAAGGAAACAGGCACAGAACAGGCTTGGCTGAAGATCCAGGCCATGGACTCCTCCGCCTGCATCCACCGTCTCTATGGCCTGGAAGGAGCCATACAGGGGATTAAAAAAAGCCTCCTGCCTCAGAAGAGGAAGGAAGAATTAAAGGAATTTTACAATTTTCACAAATTATAAGAAAAGGCCCGGCCTGCCCCCTGTTAACCGGAAGCCAGGCCAAGGCCCAGAAATCCAAAAATAAAAAACACCAAAAAATACGCAAGTACGGCCAAAAGGCAGATTTCACCAGCCAGCCGGTATTTAATCAGCCGGAAACCCTTCATCCACTGATAAAAATAATAAAAAATCAAAACGATCCCCAAGGCTCCAACCAGGATTGGCAGCCAGGCCATGATAAGAAAGATAAGATTCATCCCATTACTCCCAAAATACGTCCTGTTCTTATCTTCCCCTCTTTCTCCCCTCTTAAGCAAAGGTGGGGACGGATTTCCATTTTATTTTATTTCAGGCCCAAAACACTGGATAAGCTTTAAATGGCTTCCTTCTTCAGCCAGCCACTGAAGTTCCTCAGTTCCCGTTGGCAGAAAAAACTGGTCCCCCTGACTGATCTCCTCCTGCCAGCCGTTCTCCTGCCCGGCATTTTTTCCTCCTAAAAGCAGTTTTCCCCTGCCCTCCAGTACATAAGCTGCGCTGCAGCCATTCTGTTTCATGCTCATGACGTCTTTTACTTCCAGCATTTCCATGGAAAAACATGGGGTGTCTTCATATCCCACCAGACGGATCCGGCGGTTTTTTCCCTCTTCTTTTAAAAGCTTTGCCGGAATGAACCACCGTTTCCTGGCCTCCTCCTCTGAAAAATTTTCATAATGGAAGCATTCAAACATTTTCTCAAAACCCAGTCCCTGGTGGCACATGGAATCAGCCACCTGATACCCTGACGGGGTCACACGCTCCACCCGTATGGTATAATCAGTCGGCTCCTGGATTTCCACCAGAAAACAGCCGGCACCAATTGCATGAGGAACACCGCCTTCAATCAGAATGGTATCCCCCTCCTGTACTTCAAACCGGTGAAGACACTGAAGTATGGCTTCTATATCCTGACGCAGGAAGCAGTCCTTCCAATGCTCCCGTGTCACACCGGGACGAAATCCAAGGTAAACATAAGGTTTTTCTCCATGAATCTCCCTGCCGCCCAGTATGTGCCAGCATTCTGTTTTCCCGTATTCGGAATGAAACAGTTCTCTGGCCTTCTTTTTATCCGGATGCACCTGAACGGCCAGCCGCTCTGCCGAATCAATCAGCTTCACCAGCACCCCCAGGGTTGCTCCCAGCTGTGCGGCATGCTCCTCTCCCAGATAACCGGCAGGATCTGATTCAATCAGCTCTTTCAAGGACACTGACGGCCGGTCTGCCAGCATGCTTAAGCCTTCTGTCAATTCTTCCCTTCCGGCGTTCCTGGCTGCCACAAGAGAGGCAATCCATTCTTCCGGGAAATGATCATCTTCCCCATTCTTTTCCCCGTGAAATTGTTCCAATAGTTTACCCCCAAAATAGGTCCGCCAGGCCCTGGAGCCTGTCAGGCGAATGGGGCAGTCTTTTCTTATTTCCATGATTTCCCTCCGCAATTTTCCTGATCAATCGGTTAAAAGCCATTCCGGTCTGACAGCTCCTTAAACCAGGTGCCCGATTTCTTCATGGTGATCTTGCAGTTATCATAAATATCCACCCTTAACAGGCCGTACCGGTTCTTATAGGCATTGATCCAGGACCAGCAGTCAAAGGGCGCCCATAAATGATATCCAAAGCAATTACAACCTTCCTCTATGGCTTTATGTAAGTATTTCAAATGCCCCTTGATGAATTCGATCCGGTAATCATCTGCCACCACACCGTTCTCATCTAAGAACTCCTCTTCTCCCTGAATTCCCATTCCGTTTTCTGATATGTACCATGGAAGATTTCCGTAGTTCTCCTTAATATTTTTTGCAATATCATAAATGGCCGGCTCATAAATCTCCCAGCCTCTGGAAGTGTTCATCTTCTGCCCTGGAAAGGTATAAGGCTCATAATATTTTTCCGGCATCAGCGGTCCCTCATAAGGGGTAGTCCTGGCTTTGGCCCGCCTTGGATGATAATAATTTACGCCCAGATAATCCACTGTATTTTTACGGATTATATCCAGATCCCCTTCCATCACCTGGGGAAGAATCCCCTCCTCCTTCAGCAGCTTTGTCAATGCCTCCGGATATTCACCTTTCACCGATGGATCCAGGAAGGAACGGTTAAAGATCAGATCCAGAATATCCGCAGCCTTCCGGTCTTCTTCCCTTTCTGGATTTTCACAATAGGTTGGCGTTAAGTTGATGATAATGCCTATTTTACCCCTGCAGACGCTTTTACGGAATTCTTCCACTGCAAGGCTGCTGGCCAGCTGAACATGATATCCCACATTAGCCGCTTTCTTTGCGTCACATACTGCAGGATAATGTCTCTGATATAAGTACCCTGTTTCCGGAATGATGACCGGTTCGTTGAAGGTAGTCCAGTATGTTACCCGGTCCCCAAACCGCTCAAAGCAAACAGCAGCAAATTTTGCAAATGCAAAAACGGTTTCCCTGTTCTCAAATCCGCCTTTTTTCACCCAATACTCCGGCAAGTCAAAATGATGAAGGCACATCATGGGTTCTATTCCGTTTGCAATCATTTCATTGATCACATCATCATAGAATTTCACTCCCTCTTCGTTTACAGTTCCTTCACAGTCCTTAATCACCCTGCTCCATTGAATGGAGGTCCGGTAGGAAGTCACACCGGCCAGCCTCATCTTCCTGATGTATTCTTCATATTTGTGATAAAAATCGGATGTCACTGCCGGTCCTACTCCGTCAAAAAACCGTTCCGGTTCCCTTTCAAACCAGTAATCCCATTCCGATTTTACACGTCCGCCTTCGCTGCTTCCGCCTTCTGACTGGGGACCGGAAGATGCTCCTCCCCATAAAAATCCCTTTGGAAATACATAATCCATCTTCATCTCTCCTATTCAAATTCACGTTTTGATACATTGATGTGTCATGAAATCATTGTTTTTAAGGCTACTTGTACCGCTTTAAATCGTATATATGTTCTGTTTGCAACGTCTGAATAAATTTATAGTTCCAATTTAGGAGATTCAAAATGGCGGATACCTGTCCGTTGTTTTTTGATCTTTGCATATCAAAGAAAACTATTGAAATGCCATGCCAGAAATGTTATAATAAATACACAAAAGGAGCAACCACCCCAATACAAGGGGTTGGCCGATTAAACGATAGAAAATTCCACCCTGTAACCGTCCAAAGTATACAAGGGTGGTTTTTCTATGCCTGTTCCCAGGACTTTATAGAAAAACGCTACTTACAATTATAAAATATAAAGGTAAGTAATGCTAAAATGAACATACCAAAAGACATAAGGTCCTTAAAGTCATATTTCATCCGCACCACCTCCTATCTATGTAAAGATAGAAGGCCAACGCCCTTGCAGTGACACGATTGCTCCATGCCACTATGGTAACATATCCCATTTTAATGTGCAATTACTTTTCTCAGCATCAGGCCACAATGGTTCTGCTCTGTAATTCCATTCAACTCAATCGTTTCTCCATACAGGTGATAATAAAGAGCTCCGTACAGATTCGCCCTGCTGCCGTTTGCGCAGGCTGTGATCCTTGGCATTAAATAGCCCTGCCTTTGTCCATCCAACAGGGAAACCACCTTTTTCCGGATCCGGTCAATGATTCCCGGATTGCTGCTGATCCCGCCGCCGAGGGCAATGAGTTCCGGATCAAAGGCAAATTCCAGGGTTATGCAGCCAACCGCCATCCAGTAGTAAAATTCTTCCATCAGTTCCTCAGCCAGCCGGTCTCCCTTCCTGGACAGCAGTTCCAGCCTTATCCCATCAACAGGAGCCTCCTTTGGCTGTTTTTTCATATTGTATTTCTGTGCCTGCTTTTCCAGGGTATAATCACTCCAGGAAAGAAGGGCTCCGTCCTGAAAGCCTCCCATGGGAAAGTTCCCGAATTCTCCCCGGTTCATGGTCACTCCCTTGTCCAGCATTCCCCGTTCGATCACCGCTCCCCCGATACCGGTCCCGCAGATCACAAACACAACATTTTGATATTCCTTTGCCACCCCTTTCCAACGTTCCCCCATGGCAGCGCAGTTGGCATCATTGGCCATGGTCACAGGGAGCCCGCCAAACCGTTCCTCCAGAATCGTCTTCAAAGGGATGTGATGCAGATACTCTACAGCACTGATGCCCTTTATTACCCCTTCCCTGCTGTGCACCTCTCCCGGAAAGCTGAAGGCCAGACCGTCAAGGGCATATTCCCTGACAGCCTTTTCGAATATATCTCCGGTCACTTTCAAAAATTCCTTCACATCTGTTTTCGGCGTAGGCACCGAATCTGTGAAAGAAAAGTTTCCCTCCTCATCGGAAACGCCGTATTTAACCGCTGTTCCGCCTACATCAAACACCAATTTCACTCTGATTCCCCCTGACATTTATAAATATAAGCCGTATTCTCCGGTATCAGCAGCTTTACCTGCTCCCGGGCCTTTACAATTTCACCTGTTAAAAGATTCACAAATTCTGTTTTATTTCCCAACCCATGAAGCGTCACTTCTTCAGCCTTTTCATTAAAATTAATGATCAGAACTGCCCTGCTCCCCTCTGACCGGATGCAGGCCACATGCACCTTGCTTCCCTTATTTACGGTGAACAGAGAATCATGCCGTCCGGTGATCACCTCCATCACCAGCTGCTCCACCTGGGGGATGTTCTGTTTTTTCAGCTCCGCTCCTATAAAAGAATTGAAATACAGTGTGCAGCCCTTTCCATAGGGATGAAGCACCACGGCAGGACTTCCGTCTTCCATGGTTCCAAGGATCCGGGTATCCTCATCCACCTCTAAACGCTGTTCCATGAAATTACATGGAATTCTCTCTTTTAAAGGATTTATTTTTTCCACGTCACTTGGTTTCTTAATGGAAAAGGAGTGACCGGAATCCACATCCACTTCCCGCAGTCCGAAGAGCCTGCTTAAATGCTTTCCCGGGATCCCTTCTGCAGGCACTTCCCCGTATTCATTGACACTTCCCATTCTGCCATCAGAGATGAGGATTCCTCCTCGTTCTACGTATGAGGTAAGCTTTTCTGCCATGTCCCCGCTGATGCTTAAGGCGGAAGGCAGCACCAAACCCAAGGCCTCCTCCCCTTCCAGATCCTCAATATCCGTAAATTCCGGATTTAAGCCCCTGTTCCAGAAAAGACGGTACCAGCCTTCCACATCCTCACTCCAAAAGCTGTTGTTCCATTTTAAAAACGCATCAAAATAAAGTCTGGAAGAATAGGAAACAGCTATCTTTACAGCAGGAGCTTCCACCTGGAAGCTGTCAAACAAATCTCCATTTTCCCGAATCAGGTTCATCAGCTCTTTCACCCGTGCCCCACGTTCATTGGGGGTCCCATCCATTCTGGTAAGCCCCCGTCCCGTGGACTGGTACCCGTGTAAGAACGGCCTCCAGCGCCACAGCTGCATCCCATTGGCACCAGTGAAGATACACATAAGAATCCAGTTGTACAATTCCTGGGGTGTTACCTCGGAGCCTGGGGTCAGCACGGACTGGGTGTGAGTCTGCAACTCATTGACCATATACGGTTTTCCGGCTTTTTTTGCCGCTCCTGCGGGAACAGAATAATACATGGACATAGTCCAGGGCGTATTGCGGTAATTTCTTCCCCAGCTCTTAGGGTAAAAGGTTGAGCCGTACACATCCGGGATCTTTGCCGTGGCAAATTCATCGTTGTTGCGAAGGGTCACATCCCCTGACAGGATCTGTGCGCTGGTTCCATCAATGATGATCGGATGGCTTGTATCGTATTTCCTTGCGGTTTCATACAGGAAACTGCAGATCTGGGTCAAAGTCACGCTCCGGAACCTTTCATATTCCAGATCCGGCATGATGCTGCTCCAGATACTGTAAGGCGATCTTCTTCTTTTGGGAGAAATCTGCCCAAAGCTCTCATATCTTCTATGCCACACCCGGTTCAAATGTCCGATGGTGCCGTATTTTTCCTCCAGCCATTCCTGATACTTTTGTATGGTATAAGGGTCGTCGCTTCTAAAATGGGCTTCATTAAACACGTCGTAGCCGTATACAGCCCTGTGATCCCGTAATGACGTGATCGCTTCCCGGAAATACCGGTCCATATAATCCCGGACCACCGGATGATTTAAGTTCGCCCAGAAGCAATTTTCATTGATATGCTCTCCTCTTTCATCACAGACCAGCATATCCTCGGTCAAGGCACTGTCCGGCATAAATTCCTGAGCCTGATTCTGTCCAAAGAGCTGTAAAATAGCCTTCATTCCCAGGCTTTCGCACTCATCGAGCACCTGTCTGGTCTGAGTGAATATCCACTGATGGCTGTCCTGTGCAAGCCATGGATTGCACACCGGCCAGAGAGTAACCAGGTTAAAGCCGCAGTCTTTCATATAAGCCAAATCTCTCCTGATCTCCTCCTGTGTATAATCCTGCTCAATAATGTAGACTGCCCCAAATAAAAATCGATCCATGATGTCCTCCTTATTCATCCTTTTTTTATAGAATATCTTCCATTATAAAAGCCATGGAAAATCTATAAACCTGATATTCTACATTAAGGTTTCATATTCTACACGATCATGTTCCGGTAAGAGGTAGGCGTATATCCGGTATATTTCTTGAAAATAAAGGCAAAGTACTTGTAATCGCTGAATCCGCATTCCTCTGCAATGGTATAAATTTTTGTTTCCGGCTCCTTTTCCATCCGCTTTTTTGCCATCTCAATGCGGAACTTGTTTAACCAGTCAGTAAAATTCTCTCCTGTCTCCTCTTTAAAAATCTTGCTGAAATAGTTTGGCGTCACATAAACAGCCTTTGCCACCTCCGCCACCTGCAGGCTTTCTGAAAAATGGTCCTGGGCATAAGCAATTCCATTTGTTACGATCCCCTTGTATTTGCTGCTTCGCCGTTCTTCCACCGCCCGGAGCACGGAGCCATAGATATCCTTCAGCCACATTTCCAAATCTTCCGCAGTTTCATATTTGGATATTTCTTCATAATAATAGTAATTTCGGCCCAGAACCTGCTCAGGAGTCAGCTGGAAACGCTGGATCTCCCGCATGGCCATCAGCACCAGGTACATACAAAGCTGTTCCACGGCTTTTCGTCCCACCGCCTGTTCCATGACATATTTTTGAAAGATCTCTTCCAGCATATCATAAATCTTCCGCCTGTCCAGAAGTGTGACAGCATTTTTTAATTCTGCCTCTTCCTCTGACGTGATGAATATCTTTTCCCCGCGAAGATTTCCCTGGGATTCTTCCCTGGTGATGACCTGGCTGCTGCCCTGCTTCATCCGCTCTTCCAGGGCTTCATCAGCATTCTGGTATGAGAGCTTTAAATCTCCCCATTCTGACACCAGCTTACCGATTCCAACGGAAAGAGACAGTCCATAATGCTTTCTTAAATAAAACTGCACCTCCCTGGCGCTTCTTGCCACCTCCCTGGTGTCTTCCCCTGAACATAAGAGAATCATCAGCCTGGCCTCGCCTTCATCGCAGACACAGACCTTTCCCAGCCGTCCCGCAAGCTCTTCCGTCACATTGGACAGGGCGTACTTAAGCAAATCTGCTTCCCTTTCCCCGTTGGCAAGAAGCTGGAAATAATAGTCAATGCAAAAAATAAGGATCCGGAACCTTTTTTCCTCTAAAGGAACGCCGAGATAACCGGCCCGTTCCAAAAATCTTTTTTTCTCCGTCCTTCCCCACATAAAATCATGGATGCAACGGCTGCGCATCAGAGGCAGATTCTCTTTGAGCAGGACCGCTCTCTGGCTGCGGCTTTCAAACTCTCTGCTCTCCCTGCTGATCTCTTTTACCAGCCTTTGAATCAGCCCGGTCAGTTCCTCTGTGTTAATGGGCTTTAAAAGATAGTCCGCCGCCCCCACCCTCACCGCATGGCGGGTATATTCAAAATCATTGTACCCGGTAAGAAATACGATCCGGGTCTTTGGCAATTTCTTACGCAATTCCTCAGTAAATTTGATTCCATCCACAATGGGCATCCGGATATCCGTGATCACAATATCCGGCTTTTCCACCATGGCCCTGGCCAGGCCATCCCGTCCATTTCCCACAGTGCCGACTACCATAATCCCCAAACTCTCCCAATCAATGATGGTCATCATCCCTTCCCGGATGATGGGCTCATCATCTACTATCATCAGTCGGATCATATTCCTTCTCCCCTTTTTCGAAACGGCTGAACAACTTCAACTGCCAATCCCTTGCTTCCTCTTTCCCGGAAACGGATTCCATAAGCGGCTCCAAAGCACAGCTTTACCCTTTCATGTACATTGAATAAAGCCATTCCCCGCAGGCCATCCACTTCTCCCTCCAAAAGCCGGTTCAATTCTTCCACATCGGCGCCTTTTCCTTCATCCTCCACAGACAGAACCAGATCTTCCCCTTGTCTCTCCGCTCTGATCCGGATCATTCCGGAATGCTCCTGCTCCCCCATTCCGTGGACAATGGCATTTTCCACAAGAGGCTGCAGGACAAACCGCACGGTCTCGCATTCCTCTGTTCCAGGCTCCATGATTATGTCAAATTCAATGGTATCCGTATACCTGCACCCCTGAATCTTGATATAATTTTGTATGTGTTCCGTCTCCTCTGCCACTGTGGTGGTTTTACTTGTATCCTTCACAGAAGTGCGGAACAGCTTGGACAATGCCTCAATGAGGCCGCAGGTTTCAAATGCCTGCTCCATCCGGCTCATCCAGCAGATGGTATCCAGGGTATTATAAAGAAAATGAGGGTTAATGTATGCCTGCATGGCACGGATCTGGGCATCTTTTTCCCGGATTTCCGCCCTGTATACCCGGTTTACCAGTTCATCTAAGCGAAGGGTCATCCGGTTAAAGGCCATGGATAAGACGGATATTTCCCTGTAACCATTTTCCGGCAGCTTCCTTTTAAAATCATCCTCTTCCAGATTCCCCATGGAGGACTCTAAATCTCCCAGGGGCTTTATCACAAACCGGGACAGGAAAAAGCCCATGATCCCGCAGAGGATCACTGCCAAAATGCCTGTGGAAATCAGAAGCTGGCGTACCACTGACGCATCATCCTCCACCTGGAGGGGAGAAATCTTCTTTATCACATACCAGCCCGGATACTTCACCCTGGCATAGACCAGGTCACCATCATGGTTTTCAGAGGATTCCAGTTTCAAGCCCGGAAATCTTCTGGCGATCTCCCAGCCTTCCGTTTCCTGCTCCGTAGAAATCCGGATGATTCCGTCTTCCACACAGTAGTAGGCCTCACCCTCTGACAGCTGATCAGAAAGCAGCCGCTTAAGCACACTCTTTTTTATATAGATTTTCTGAAACCCAATGGTTGTGCCAATGTCATTGATGTCATTAATACTTCTTGCATATCCGTACAGCTCTTCCTGGTTGCTCCCCCAATCAGGGCTGACTTTCACATCTGTTAAAAAAACAGCATGGCCGTTCTCCTTCAGCAGCTTTTCCTGCAGTTCTTTGCTGATTCCGTCGGTGATGGAGGTGGAGCTGTACCTTTTTCCGTCCATGCGGACAAAATCCACTGCATAAACATACTCCTCATAGCAAAGCTGGTTCCTGACGTATCGGTCCAGATCATAGGCAGCGCTTTCCACCTCTTCTTCCCCATCGGCAAGGAGGAAATTTCTCACCCGTTCATTCTGGAAAAAGGAAAGAGAATTGTTCCCCACGTTTCTCATGATGCCTTCCATATTGGCGGCGATCTGAGTCGTATTGTTCTGATTCAGTGTGGTCGCATTTTCCGTAATGATCTTCCGGTACTGGCCGTAGGAAATCACCCCCAGAATCGTGGTAGGAATCAGGATCAGTACCAGGACCATGGCAAATATGGCCATCTGCAAGCTTCCAAATATATTTTTAAACCTAGTCTTCATACCTGCTCCTTTTGCAAACATATTCCTTCGGCTCATGGCCTGTGCAAACAAGTTTAGACAAGCCATGATCTGGCTTGCCTAAACATTCCTCCAACGTTATTACCCCTTCACCGCCCCTGCAGTCATGCCTTTCATAATTTGATTATAAAACAGTAAGTACATAATTACAACCGGTAAGGTAGAAACCACCAGCGCCGCCAGCATCAGAGGATAATTGACCGTGTAGCTTCCCACAAAATTGGTCAGACCGATGGGCATTGTTTTCAGTGCATTGCTTCTTATCAGCACCAGTGCCAGAGGAAATTCATTCCATGTATGCAGGAAGGTTAAAATGGCGCAGGTGGATAAAACCGGCTTGCACATGGGCATAACGATCCGGAACATGGTGTTTAAAAAAGAGCTTCCGTCTATGCAGGCGGCCTCCTCCACTTCAATGGGCACGCTTTCCACGGAGCTTTCCACCAGAAATACCCCCGTGGGCAGAGCAAATGCTATGTAGGGAAGGATCAGCGTAAATTTCCTGTTCAGCAATCCCAGAGTTTTAAACTCCACAAAAATAGGAATCAGCAGGGCATAGATGGGAATGAGCATGCCGGAAAGGAACATATAATAAATAAAGGTTCTTCCCTTAAAGCGGAATCTGGAAAGACAGTAGCCTGTAACAAAGGAAATCACCAGCACCACAACTAAGGCTGACAGGGTATTGAACATGCTGTTCATAAAATAGGAGCCGATCCTGCCCTCGGTGATCGCCTTGGCGTAATTTCCAAACTCCGGTCTGGCAGGAAGGCTTAATATGTCCAGGGAAAACTCCTTATCCGTTTTCAGGGAAGAATAAATCATCCAGATGATCGGGAATATACAGGTGACGGAAAACAGCGTCACAAACGCATTTGCCATAACCGCCTGAACCATGCTGTAAATCTTTTTCATCAAGACTCCTCCTTTCTTCTTCCAACCAGCCTGCTGAGCAAAATCAGTCCTAAACTCAGAATCAGGATTCCAATAGCCGCCGTACTGCCGTAGCCGTAACGCATGCGGTTCATGGAAACATTATACGCATACAGGGCTACTACCTCCGAGCTGGTCCCAGGACCCCCGCCTGTCATTACAAAAATCTGGTCAAAGGTCTTCATATTACCGGATATGCAAAGCATAATGGTCACCATCAGCGTGTTTTTGATGAGAGGCACTACAATGTACTTAGACTTTTTCCATCCGGTAGCCCCGTCTAATTCCGCAACCTCCAGAACGCTCTGGTCGATGCCCTGGATCGCTGCCAGCAGAATGATCAAGTAGTATCCGATAAACTGCCAGACCTTTGGAATCGCCAGGGAGCCGATCACAATATCCGGATCATCCAGCCACAGCTGTATGAAATTTCCAAGTCCCGCAGCACGCATCATGGTATTCACAATGCCGTATTGGGAGTTGTACATGATCCTCCATAAAAATCCCACCACAACAGCCGATAATACTACCGGGAAAAAGATAACCGTCCTATGGAAATTTTTAAATTTTAAAATCCTGGACTGGAGAAGCATGGCAATGAGAAAGGCAATCCCGATCTGCCCCAGTACCGTCCAGAAGATAAAGGTCAGGTTATTTTTAAATGCGCTCCAAAATGCCCTGTCCTGTACCAGCTCCACATAATTCTGAACCCCGACAAACCGTTTCACCGGACCTCCATCCCAGTCAAAGAAGCTGTTATAAACTGCCACAAACAATGGTGCGATGCAGCAGAGTATAAAGACAGCCAGTCCAGGAGCAAGCAAACCATAGATCACTATGTTTTTGGGTCTTAATGCCTTACTCATTTCCTGTCACTCACTTTCCGCTGTTTTCATATTCCGTCTGGATCCGCTGAGCCAGCTCCTCAGGGGAAACCCTGCCGATCAGCAATTCCTGTAGCCCGCTTTGCATCACATCGATCACGCCTGAATTCAGCTGATGATCATAAACAGGAATAAATGGTCTGTCCTTTGCAAATACATCAAACTTTGCAGCTACGGTCTTTTCGATCTTAACTTCTTCTCCCGGCTTCACAGCAGTCAAAGTTCCTTCTTCAATGGCAGCCGTACCGTATTCCGGCCCTGTCATTGCCTTTAAGATCTCAATGACTACCGCCTTTTTCTCTTCCGGAATCTTGGAATTTACCGCCAGAGCCCAGCCGGCGCCTCCGGTGATTGTCTCAGGATTGCCCTTTCCTCCGTCTACCATGGGAAGAGCCGCCATTTCCGTTACATTTTTCACTTCTTCCGGGCAGTTCTCATCAAAGTTCGCAATGGCCCAGCTGCCGTCAATGGTAATAGCCGCTTTTCCATTCATATATAACTGTCTCTGCTGGGCGCCGTCAATGCTGTTTACATCTTCATTAAATGCCCCGGCTTCGGCCAGATCACTTAAAGCCTGTAAGGACTGCACAAACTCCGGATCTGTAAACTTCGCTCCGCTGCGGTCACGAATGCTCTGATACCACTCGTCTCCCGTACACCGGTTGCCCAGGGTGCTCATGATAACGGATTCCGCATTCCATTTCTCCTTATTTCCAAGTACGATAGGCGTCACCCCGATTTCCTTAAGTTTTGGAACGATCTCCAAGAGCTCAGACCATGTTTTCGGAAACTCCTGGACCCCTGCCTGTTTCAATAAGTCCGTATTGTAAAATACACAGGTATTTGTCACCTGAAACGGTACAGCATAGATGTTCTCTCCAATTGTAAAGTTGGAAAATACTCCCTCCTTAAAATTATCCTTCCATGCCGGATCACCGTTTAAAGCCTCATTTAAAGAATATACTTTCCCATTTTCCACAAATGACTCCGCCATCTGCCCCTTGATCATAAAGATGTCAGGCAGTTCTTCCCCTGCGGCCAGGGTCTGCACCTTTGTTGCCAGATCAGCGTTGGAAACCGATTCTTCATCAATGGTCACATTGGGATGCTCTGCTAAGTACTTATCCAGCAACGGCTTCATCGCCTTTGTGACCCCTTCCCCTGGTATAAAAAAATCCAGCATGGAAATCTCCACTTTCTGACCTGCTGCCTCCGGCGCTTTCTGCCCGCACCCTGTCAATGTAACCCCCATGATCCCGGCACAGGCCAGGCTGGCCAGCCGCATCCAAATTTTGTTTCTCATAAGAATGATCCTCCTTTTCACTTAGAACCTGTTTCGTTCACTTATGGAGATTATAACAAGCCCCCGGAAATGTTTTAAGGGGACGTATCTATTAAAAAGTTTGAAATTCTACACATTCAGGGTTCCAAAGCGGAGCGTTTTTATTTTACCGGAAAGTCCAGAGAACCTTCCTGTAAAATAAAAAACAGGGGTGCCGCTGAATCAATGCCATTAAGTTTTAACCTAACGGCATTGATTCAGCAACACCCTCTTACTATAAGTACTCTTATTATCTGCTGAATAAAAACTTCATATACCTGATGAATACATAGACCACCAGACAGACTGCAATCACGGTTTCAACAAGGACCACTGCCGGTAAAAATCCCACGGCATATCCCATCTTTCCCAGGAACGCCGTTGACATCTTCATTGCAATGGCGCTGATCACCACCGGAAATGTAAAAGCCGCGTAGCTTGGATAAAAAGGCAGGACAAGGAATCTTGGCAGACGGATCAGCACGGCCACATATAATACACAGGCTAATACCATGAGCAGAAGAACCATTGTCATTGATTTTGTTTCGGCGGACTGAAGGTATCCAGCCAGACAAAGGCTCACCGGAGCCGTATAGATACAAAACAGCGGCCTTGCCGGTTCTGCGATGTCCCTGTGTTTTACGTACCGGACCGTCACAAGAACAAGTAATATCAGGCACGAGATCAAGCCAAACCAGAAAATGACCATTCCCAGCTTTGTTTGCCCAAAGGCAGGAGCCGTTACGCTGGCCGTTACAATTCCCACATAAACAATATAATAGCTGGCAAATACGGCTTTCATATTCAGCTTATAAAGAAAACGCGCGGTAAAATACACGATGAGAAGAACGTGCAGGGCAATGCCAAAATACCAGATACAGACCGCACCGCCGCCGATAAAAGGCTTGGCATAGGCTGACAGAAGAATCACCGCCATGGAAAAGGTCCCGGATACGCTTGCCATCACCGGGTTTTTCATATCTTCCTTTACCATATCAAAATGAAAAATGCATTTACACAAAAACAAAATTGCCAATATAGCGGAGATGCTTCCGCATACCAGACGGATGGATTCTGAATAGGTTTGAAGGAGATTTCCCAGGGCAGCAAACCCAAGAGAAAGCCCTGCCATTGGAACCGGAATTTTTTTAATCATTGCATCCCTCCGCAGGCACCAGTTCATCGGTATTGGTAAGACCGTACTCCCGCACCACGATCTCAGCCACCTTTTTGGCTACCAGTCCTGTAAAATGAATGCACTGTTCCTTGTGCTCCCCTTTTCCCATATCAAACTCTTTGGTCAGGATCCGGCAGCATAAGGCATTCTTCCCGTTGTTTTCCTTAAACCAGTCATGAAGCTCCTTTGACACTTCTAAATTCTTCTCTACCTTAGGATCTCCCTGCTTTGTCCGTCCAAAGAATATGCCAAGGGCCATTACTCCTCCTGATACCGCTCCGCACAGGCACTTGGAACGGCCGATTCCTACAGGAAAGCCGGAAGCCATGGCTATGACTTCTTCTGGTATATCCAATTCAAAATTTGATCTCATAGAGCTTACAACCGCCTCTGAGCAAAAAAATC
This sequence comes from Lacrimispora indolis DSM 755, assembly GCF_000526995.1. NCBI lineage: Bacteria > Bacillati > Bacillota > Clostridia > Lachnospirales > Lachnospiraceae > Lacrimispora > Lacrimispora indolis. The sequence goes on from NZ_AZUI01000001.1 coordinate 373,262, forward strand.
CTCCACGAAACAGATCTTCCGCATCATCCCCAATTTTCTTTATACTAACTGCCTGTTTCACATTCATCTCATGTATCCTCCTGCATGTTTATTGATAATTCTATTCTATTAAGATTTAAGGCCTACGTCCAATTCATAAATTCTATAAATAAGCTATACTTATAGAAATTATCTATCACCTGCAGTCAGGAAATGAAAATTTTTCCAAATTTCTATATGGATTGTCCGTTTTCCGGACCCGGCACATACTCAAAGCTCACGTGATCACTTGTTAAATCAAATATCAGCTCCTCCTTTTTATACAGCAAAAACCTGGCCAGCAATAAATGCTCCTCTTTTATGGAACGCACCATCTTTCCCTGATCAGGAGCCAAAAGCTTATGGGAAAACCTGGCAGCTTTCTTTCTGTTCCTGTTTGATAAAAATATCTTAAAGGAATACTCCCCCTGCCTTAATATGACTGCTGTTTCCCTTTTGCATACCACCTTTACTCCCAGATAAGTGGCAAAGCGGTATTCTCTGCCCTTATGCTGGATGACGCAGATACAGCCCTGAAAGCTGTATCCGATAAAAGGAATATGGGCAATGGAAACCATGACCGATGCTTCTTCCTTAAACCGGTTGCATTGAAGCCATAAATAATCTCTGGGAAAAGATCTTCCCCGGTCTCCCTCAATATACCCCCTTTCTCCAGTAAAATCCAGAACCTTTCCATTGACCCTCAAGCTTCCCATCAGGCTGTGGGACATGCTGATGATCTCATGTCTGCATTCCATAAAAGGGACCAATTGAAAGGGACCCATAATGGAATAATCAATGGGGCTTAAGGGGCCATAGCGGATCACTCCCTGGATAACCATGTCATTTGAATGAATATCCAGCTTTACTCCGCCAGGGGAAAACATATTGTCTCCAAGAATGATTCTTCTGTTCTTTCTGTCAATCAGGCAGTCCTCCTGCGAAAAATCCATAGTATAAGAGTTTTCATTCCATATGATTTGTAAAAACGGATGCTTCCCTCCCCTTTCATCTATGCTTTGGCCGGGAATAAAAGCCAGGACCGTGTCTTCATTTTGATGCTTAAAATACCAGCCCTCAAAAAACGGTTTGTTTAATCTGGTTTTTATATTTTCATTAAGGTTTTTCATTTTCACAATGGATTTTATATCTCCCTTCTGTTTTAATCATTGGATGATTCTAACCATAGGGTTTCCAAATGTCAGGGAACATAATCAAGAAAAGCCTTTCTAAGATCAATACAGTATTTTATAAATGGATGAAAAACAGGGCCGCTCAAAATTCTCTTTTATTTTACAGGCTCATTTCCATGTCCTGAACCACCTTATCTATAAATAAATGGACATACTCCCCGCAGAACTGGGTGCCGGCGCCCCTAATCAGCTCGCTGATGGCATATTCCTTTGATAATGCCTTGCGGTAGCTTCTTTCGCTGATCATGGCATCGTATGCATCTGCAATGGCAATGATTCTGGATTGGACCGGTATTTCATTCCCCTTTAGTCCCTTGGGATAGCCGTTTCCATCCCACCGTTCATGGTGGGCCAGAACGTAATCCGCCATCTCTGACAGCTCATTGACTGTGCTTAAAATGCGGTAGCCGATTTCCGGGTGTTTTCTAATTTCTTCCCATTCCTTTTCAACCAGCTTTCCGTTTTTATTCAGTATCCCTTCTTCAATTGCCACCTTGCCGATATCGTGCAAAAGGCCAACGGTCTTTAGCTCCTTTACTTCATCCTCCTGCATGCCAAGGGCTGTCCCCATTTTTTCGCACAGCTCGGACACCCGGAGAGAATGCTGTTCTTCCCTTGGGTTTTTCTCATGCAGCGCCGCCATAATGGTGTAAATGGTTTTTCCTCTCATGCCTGAGCTTTCCAGCAGCTTTTTCTTATACATAAAGTCCTCAGCCTTTTTAAAAACTTCTAATATGGATTCATCCTCCCTGTGTTTTACGCTGTACCCGAACGAAACCGAAAGAGTGATCTTATTTACGGCTTCCCGCCTGGTCCGCTCATTGGCCCTTGCAATGATCTCTTTGATTTCTTTCACATCCGTATTGGGAGAAAGGATGATGAATTCATCTCCGCCCAGACGGCATATGATATCCTTTTCCCTGCAGCACGCTTTCAATACCCGTGCCACTTTTTGAATATATTTATCTCCTGCCGTATGGCCGAAGGAATCGTTCATAAGCTTTAAACCATTGATATCGGCCATGGTAATGGTTAAGGGATAGTAAGCAGAAACATCCAGCCTTCTCAGTTCTTTCTCAAAAAATCTCCTGTTATACATTCCTGTCAGCTGGTCATGGTAGCTTAAGTAATTTAACCGCTCCTCTGCCTCTTTTCTCTTTGTAATGTCATTTAAAATAATGGCCAGCTGGTTTTTCTTGGGACGTGACGCGATGATCTCATAATAATAACCGGTGTTCCTCTGAAACCGCTCATAGCGGGTGGATTCTCCTGTTTTTATGGTCCGGATCAGCATGCCCAGATTTTCCGGCTCCATGTTTTTATGTATTTCTGAAAAATATTTTCCTAAAATATCCTCTTTTATTAATCCTGTCAGAACTTCATGGCTGTGATTGGCATCCACCAGCCTGTATTTAAAAATGTCATCACCAGCGCTTCCCTCATACAATGCCATGCCTAATTGCATCTGGCTGATGACAGCCTTATATTTCTCTTCGCTTACATTTAATCTTTGATCATAATCCACGATCTTTTCATACTGAATCCTCAGTTCCCATTCTGATACAGTCAGCTGATCCACGTATTCCTTAAGTTCTTCATTGGCGGAAGACAGATCAGCGTTGCTCTTGTTCAGCCTGCTTTCCGCCTGTTCCACCTTTCTTAAAAGGTTGGATATGAGATAATAAAGGACCGCAGCAGTAAATAAAACATACATAATTCCCTTATAGGTATGGATCATCATCCTTGTGGAAGGATTGTAAACCAGCCTGTTCACGATTTTGTCGGAAAAATAGATCCAGATAAAACCAAAAAGTAAATACAAGATGCAGATTTTAATTCCTTCCTGCTTCAATGGATCTCCTCTGTGTTTGAGAGCATCCCTTTTATCCTTTATCCATTTAATCATACAATCCCCCCTTTAATCGGTGAAAACAAGAACTGTCCTCCCTTCCGTATTATACACTATTTTGATTCCATAAGAAACATATTACCGCTTTTTCCATCCAAAAATGACATGCACCGCAAAAAAAGAAGGGCAGTCGGGCACCCTTCCTTTTTACGGTTTCTCACAGTATTTTATTGATCAAAACATTCTTTCATTCATCTGCCTTTAAAACCTTAACGATCTCCCCTATAAAATGTTCATGGTAATCCTTATTGGGATAGTTTTGTTCATCTAAGGTCTTGTCAAAAAAGCCCTTTGGATCAATTTTCTGCTTATAAAGCTTACGGCAGATAAGCACCAGTCTGGCCTCGGCAAAATAAGGGGCTTGTGCATCAAAAACGGGAGTAAGACCTGTCTCTTTTTCTTTGTCCACGTCCCGTCCGGAGTGGGAGCCGCAGTAATTTAAGGCTGATCTGCAATTTTCACCGAAAAAACTGAGAGCGTAATAATCACTTTGATCCACAAATTCCAGGGTATATCTCTGGGGGCGGAGAACAATGCTGGTAACACTTTTGTTCCACATGATCCCGATTCCTCCCCAGCTGGCTGTCATCATATTATACTTTTCCTGGTTTCCGGCAGAAATCAGCATCCATTCCTTTCCTATCATAGTGATCGCGTCCATGGGCACTTGTTTTAAATCAACTGGTTTTAACATTCCACTACCTCCATAATTTTAATATTTATCTATTTATTATATATGTCCTTATGACATAACAGAATCAGATACAGGTCAGGACAAAGAATCTTTCCGTACATCAATATCCACCAGTTCCAAACCGTCCGGCACCTCATGAAGGTACAAATCCTCAATATGTTTCCGGATGATCCGTTTTCCTCCTACATCTCCTTCCAGTGAAAGCAGCTCTTTTAAGTAATTCCTGGAAAATATGGCCGGATTTCCCAAAGCTCCCATGTTGCACAGACAACCGATCCCCTTTCCGCTGTCCCGCCAGCCCTTTACCAGGCCTCCTATGGTAGCTGCCTTTAAATAAGGCTGGTCACAGACTGCAAAGAAATAATCTGTTTCTTCCTCCTCAAGAGCTTTTAACGCCAGATGAATGGAGTGGGATATCCCAAGACTGCTCTCCATGTTTACCACCACCTCATAGCCATGATCCTTCATACAGTCCATGATCTCCTGGTACTGGGTGACGACCACTTTCCTGTCAAAAAGATCATCAGGAAGCATTTCGACTTCCTCTAAAATATATTGGTACATGGGTTTTCCATTGAATTCATGAAGCAGCTTATTGCCGTTAAATCTGCGGCTGTCACCTGCTGCCAGAAGGATAAGTGCCAGTTTCATGCCATAAACCTCCCTTTCCCATCATTATTTTTCCCTTTCAGGAGCCTCCCGCCTTCTTTTCTTCTCCATGCTTAAGATCGCCTCCAGAACACCGCCGCCGATGGAAGAGGCTTTATCTGAGATAGTATAGCAGCTTTCAATGATCCCTCTGGGATCAACGTCTCCTGACTTCATTCCCTTTATCACTTCCACGCCGTCCTGAAGCAGCCCTCTGACAACGCCGCCCACCTGGGCATAAATAGGAGAATCCCCGGAATAGCCCACCAGGCCGCCTTTTTCCACCAGATCACCGATCCTGACCTGGCCTCTAAACACTCCGTCAGCCGTTGCGCGTATGATCCTTTCTTTGTCATAGCCGCCGATCATGCCCGGAACACCTGTATTGGGATAAGCGCTTCCCTCCCAGATGCACCGGCCCAGGTTATGGCCACGTTTGGTTTCCACCACAACATGGCAGTCAAGCCCTGCGGTAAAGCCGGGTCCAACGCCCACCACCACAGCTGCATCGGTGATCAAGGTTCCCAGGTTCTTTTTTGCAATAATGGCATCCACCACCACATCCGGCTTCCATGTTTCCCTGATCCTGCATTCCTTGTCTACGATCACCGCAACTTTGTCCCCTGCGACAGCCTCACGGATCTCCTCCAGACTATTGCATAAAACTCCTGTAACATCTTCCACCTTTGCCTTTTCTTCGTAGACTGCTCTTGAAAAAGCCACTGTCCTCCGTACCGTAGTGGGAACGGCAATATCTGTCATGACCAGGTCAAAACCGCATCGGTGCAGCCGGCAGCCAATGCCTGTGGCCAGGTCGCCGGCCCCTTTTATCAATACCTTCATTATGATTCTCCGAATCTCCTATTTATTTTCTGGCACATTCTCCGCCTCTGCCTGAAAGGATCTCCAAACCATGGGAAAGAGTATCCAGAATGTATTCCAGGCTCTCTCTTACTGCTTTGGGACTTCCGGGAAGGTTGATGATGAGGGTCGATCCACGGATAACACTGGCACCTCTGCTTAACATGGCCCTCTTGGTCACTGTCATGCTGTAAGCCCGTATGGCCTCGGCAATCCCCGGTGCATTGCGGTCCGCGACGGAAAGAGTGGCCTCCGGGGTCACATCCCTGGGAGAAAAACCGGTCCCTCCTGTAGTCAGGACCAGATCGCAGCCCACTTCATCGCTTAAGCGTATAAGCTCTTCCTTAAGCTCCTCTCCTTCATCAGCCAGAAGTCTGTAGCTGACCACTTCAAAGCCCGCACCTTCCAGTATCTCTTTTATGACTGCGCCGCTTACATCTTCCCGCTCTCCGGCGGCTCCCTTATCACTTAAGGTTACGATTCCTCCTCGGTACATACGGTAATTTCATCTCCTTCCTTCATAATCCCTCCATGGAGAACTCTTGTAAAGATCCCGTTAGTGGGCATGATGCATTCTCCCATTTTCTTGTATATCTCACAGTGGCTGTGACATTCCTTTCCGATCTGGGTCACTTCCAAAAGGATGTCTTTGCAGGCTAATCTGGTACCGATGGGAAGATGGATTAAATCAATGCCCTGGACAATGACGTTTTCCCCAAAGGCTCCATTTCCGATCTCAGCACCTCTTGCCTTAAAATCCTCGATGGTATCAAAGGATAAAAGACTTACCTGCCGGTGCCATTTGCCTGCATGAGCATCTCCTTCGATTCCGTATTCTTCTATAAAATATCCTTCATCCACTCTGGTTTTCTGAGTTCCTTTTCTTTCACTGATACAGACAGCCATTACCTTTCCCATCTGCTTATCCTCCTATTTGGTTCATGTTAAGGCCTGTTTCCCCACAGTCTTCTTCAAAATGATGGCTTTCCGGCTTATTCCTGATGCTCTGATTCATCAGCTCAAAAAGACTGTCATCGGAAATCCCGGCGCGCATAGGTCCCTTTAAATCCACTCCAACAGGGCTGTCCAGACAAAGCTTTAAAAAGCCGTCAGAGGTCAGCCTCACCCGGTTGCAGGAACCGCAGAATTTATGGCTGACAGCGCTGATAAAGCCCACAAAACCTGCCCCCTCTCCCCACGTATAATAAACGGCAGGACCGTTACCCTTTACCTCCCGGCTTTCCCTAAGCTCACCGAAAGCCTCTGATAAGATCTCCGCCAAATCGTCGTTTTCCATTGCCTTATAATTTTTTCCCTGGCCGATGGGCATCATTTCGATAAAACGGACCGGGATCCTGCGTTCCATGGAAAAACGGGCAAAAGCCAGCACATCTTCCTTTGTCAGCTCCTCCATTACCGCACAGTTGATTTTTACTTTCAGCCCCGCTGCCAATGCGCTTTCGATTCCTTCCACAACGGATTCAAAGGAATCCCTCCTGGTGATCTTAGCAAAACGCACAGGATCCAGGGTATCCAGGCTCACATTGACGCTGGATAAGCCAGCAGACTTTAATGCGGCCGCTTTTTCCTTTAACAGGCAGCCATTGGTGGTCATGGTCACATCCTGGATTCCCGGAATGGCTGTCAGTTCTTTGATCAGAACCTCTATATCCTTTCTCACCAAAGGCTCTCCGCCCGTCACCTTTACCTTTCGGATCCCAAGGCGGGCGCCTGCCTCGCAGATCCTTACAATTTCCCCGTAGGTGAGGATGTCCTCATGGCGCATGGGGACGACTCCCTCCTCAGGCATGCAGTATAGGCACCTTAAATTGCACCGGTCCGTAACGGAAATCCGGATATAATCAATGGTTCTGTTACAGCTGTCTTTCATGATCCGCTCCCTCTGCCATCTGAGACCTTTTCATATAACCCGCTCTTGCCGCCATCCTTTTTTAAAAGGCAGATATCACTGATGACCATACCCCGGTCCATTGCCTTGCACATGTCGTATATGGTAAGCAGCGCGATATTCACCCCGGTCAGGGCTTCCATCTCCACCCCGGTCTTTCCCTGGGTCTTGACCGTGCAGACCGCCTCCACCGAAAGTGTTTCCCGGTGAAGCACAAAATCCACCGCGCATTTTGTAAGCATCAGCCCATGGCACAGGGGAATCAGTTCAGAGGTTCTCTTCGCCCCCATGATCCCGGCCACCCTGGCCACTCCCAGGACATCGCCCTTTTTTGCGGTACCAAAGGAAATGGCGTTAAAAACTTCCTCATTGACCGTAATAAACCCATGTGCAACGGCGATCCGGTCTGTCTCCGCCTTTTCACCTACGTCCACCATGCGGGCGTTTCCCTGTTCATCAAAATGTGTCAGTCCGTTCATTCTATGCCTCCTGATGAATTTAATCGGTAGTGTCTACCAACCCTTTCCAAAACCGCAGTTTGGATAATAACAGACATCGCAGGAAAGACAGAGTCCTCCCTTTCCCAGCTTGTCAAGGTCTTCCTTTGTCACCGGATCATCGGCCATGAGTCTTGGAAGCACCAGATCAAATACCGTTCTCTTGGAATACATGACGCATCCGGGAAGCCCTGCTATGGGAATTTTTTTCCCGTCCTTTCTGTAATAAGAAAGTAAGAACATGGCTCCGGGAAGAACGGGAGCACCGTAGGATATCACCTCTGCCCCTGTATTGCGGATGGCAAGGGGAGTCTTGTCATCCGGATCAACACTCATCCCTCCGCTGACGAGCACCATATCAGCTCCCTGCCGGATAAATTCAAGGATCGCTGACGTGGTGTGCTCCGGTTTATCATCGGTGACTGTTTGTCCAAGGATTTTACCACCGAACTCTTCCACCTTTGCCTTTAAAACAGGACCAAAGGAATCCTTTACCCTTCCGTGGAATACCTCGCTTCCAGTGGTCACCAGCCCTACCTTTTTGTCCAGGTAAGGCAATATAGCAAAGATCTTCTTTCCGCCGCAAAGGTCTTTGACTTCTTCCATCTTTTCCTTTTCAATGACAAGAGGAATGATTCTGGTTCCACACAGCTTGTCTCCAGGCTCTACGGGAGTGTTGGGGTGTCTGGAAGCGATCATCATGTTTCCCTGGCTGTTTATTTTATCCAAAAGTCCGGTATCTATTTTTAACAGGCCCCGAACAGTTGATTTCAATTCAATTTTTCCTTCCTTTGCCTGACTGCGCTCCATATGGTCATTTAAGCAAAGACTGCACAGGATTTCAGCAGCTTCATTTTCATGATACAGGGAATCATCCTTTTCCCATATAAATATATGTTCTTTTCCCATGGACAGGAGCACCGGAATGTCCTCCTCTGTCACTACATGTCCTTTCCTGAATCTTGCATCCTTTATGACTCCAGGTATGATCTGGGTCATATCGTGGCAGAGCACCTGCCCCACCGAATCTATGGTTTTGATTTCCTTCATGTTCCCCTCTCCTTTCGTTCCTTATGGAGCATGTTATTCTCATGTAAGAATATCCCCCCTGCAAATAAACTCCATATCCTTTCATTATATCATCAGGAAAAATATTTGTAAAATAATTCTTCCGCCGCCGTTTCCACTGCCTGTGAAAAGGCCAGATACTGCTCTAAGAACTTTTCGCCCTGGGGAGTCAAAACGGTATTTCCTCCGTTTTCTCCTCCTCTTCGTCCTTCCATCAGGGAAAATCCCAGATCCTCTTCCGCCTTGTTAATGATCTTCCAGGCCTTGGAATAAGCCATATGCAGTTCCTGGCAAGCCGCCGAAAGAGATCCCCTCTCCCTCACCAGCTTCATTAAGTCTGCCACCCCGGGACCGAAATTACGCTCTTCATAATAAACACGAAGCTTTAAATGATACTTAAGATTTCTTTCCTGCTGCTTTATTTCTTCCATTCTGATCCTTCTCTATGGTAAAAAAACTGGTCATCACACAACGTCCGGTCCATTCTTCCCCCAGGGATTCCACAATGCGGATCCCGTCGGATATCCTGGCTTCATTATCGGCTTTATTCAGCAAAATCCGGTACTCCATGGATTCTGCTCCCTTTCTGGTCCCCTGGCTGCTTATAAGGATTCTGCCGGCCTGGGCCGGGGTGATCAGACTATTTTCCGTCTGCCAGCCAAATGCCTGTTCTGCAAGCTCCCACCGGAAGCACTTTTCTTCCCAGGGACAGCCTATGGCATCCAGTCCGGCACATCCGATCACCACATGGGTGCCTTTTAAAAGCACAGGCTCCCCTTCCCTTGGGATCTTCAGAGGCAGGCGTTTTGCTCCATCTGCCTCTACCAGAAGCACGTCTGCAAGATCCGGAAGCTGCTCCATTTCCCGGAGATCCATGCCTTTTAACTTTCCCCCGGCTGCAGACTGTCCTGTTACCAGAACCTGGCCCACCCGGTCAGAATGCCGTTTTTCCCGGCCCTTTAGAAATTCTTTAACGGTTTCAGCCCGGTCTGCCGGCACTACCTCCCGGTCCTCAGGACAAAAGATATGGGTGCTGGTGGTGACGATCACGCGTTTTCCCATGTGAGCCAGCTCATCAGCCAGGGAATACATGGCGCTGGTCTTACCGCCGCCGCCGGTAAAGGAAATGACCATATGGTCCTTAAGCGGAAACCCCAGGGCTTCCCACAGGGAAGTCCTCCTGGTCACGACCGGTTTTCCCTCCTGGTTTTTCATGGTATAAACACTTTTTGCACCCATTAGTACAACTCCATACGCCTATTTCTATTGACATAGGAACCTGTTTTCTCCAATACCACCTGACCGTCTTTTGCAGCCAGATTTCCCTTTAAGAATACAAGCTCAGCCTTTCCCTTGACATCAGTTCCCTCAAAGGGGCAATAATCCACATTTGCCACCTGATTTTCCACGGATATTGTCCACTGGACATCAGGATTCCACACCACGATATCCCCATCGCTTCCAGGAGCAATGGCGCCCTTCCGGGGATAAACGCCATAAAGCTTTGCCGCATTTTCAGACAGCAGCCTGCACATCTGCTCCAGCTTTAAGTTGTGCTCCAGGACTCCAAAGCTGTACATGAGGACCGGACGGGATTCCACTCCAGGCATTCCGTTTGGAATCTTTGTAAAGTCCTCTTTTCCCGCCGCCTTCTGGCTGGTGGTAAAGCTGCAGTGATCCGTTGCTATGGTCTGGATATGATTCTTAAGAATGGCATTCCACAGCCTGATGCAGTCCTTTTCCTTCTTAATGGTGGGGGAGATCACATATTTGCTGCCTTCAAAGCCGGGAAGGTCATAAACACTTTCATTCATAAGCAGATACTGAGGGCAGGTTTCCAGATAAACTTCCTGGCCCCTCTCTCTGGCATATTTCACTTCCTGATAACCCTCTCCGGAGCTTAAGTGAACGATGATCACCGGAGTATCCGCAAGGCCGGAGATTTTTAACAGCCTGCCGATTGCTTCCGCCTCTACTGGGGCGGGTCTGGTTTTCTTATGGGCGCTGACAGATAAATTTCCCTTTGCTTTCTCTTCTTCTTTCAGTGCTTCTATGATTCCCATGTTTTCACAATGAACGCCGGCAATTCCGCCTACTTCCTTTAACCGCTTCAGTACCTGATAGATCTTCTTATCACTTAAGTACATTTCATCGTAAGTCATGTAAAGTTTAAAAGAGGTCACGCCGTTTTCAACGATTTCTTCCAATTCCTTGCTGACAGCGGGATTCCAGTCGGAAATGGCCAGATGAAAGCCATAATCACAGGATGCGTTCCCATCCGCCTTTTTATGCCAGTTTTCCAGGGCCTTTTCCAGAGTTTCTCCCTGATACTGGGTGGCAAAATCAATGATCATGGTGGTTCCGCCTGACAGCGCGGCCTTTGTTCCCGTTTCAAAATTATCCGCTGTCACGGTTCCTGCCACATGGAGATCAAAATGAGTGTGGGCATCGATAAACCCGGGGAACAAAAGCTTTCCTGTTACGTCAATGACATTTGCTCCCTCCGCCTGGATTTCCGGTTCCACTGCCTGGATCTTTCCTTCATCCATGAGAACATCCGCCTGAATGACGCCGCTTCCCGAAACTACGGTTCCGCCCTTTAATAGGGTTTTCATAAACATCTACTTCCTTTCTTTTCGCTGTCTCAGCCTTTTTACGGCCCGCTCTCTGATTCCGTGGGATGGCTGTTTTCATCTATTCCGCCCGTCTTTCCAGGGCAATGCCCGCCCCGCTTTATCGGGCGTAAAGGGATCCCTGGAAGGAGGTTCATCTGCCAAGATTGAAAGGCGCAGGGAGAAAGCTGCTTCTCCGACTGCGCCGATTCATTTCCAATACAATTACTTTTTCTTTTTACTTCAGGATATTGACTATCCTAAAATATAATCATACTCTTTGCAGACAGTTTCCATGACTTTTCTAAGCCCATCGGGAATTACGCTGTCCTTTTCACCGGCTTTCCAGGTAAGAATGTTTCCAAGGTACCGCACCTTGCAGGCAATCTCTGCCTTATCCATTACAACAAAGCCTTCGTTCTTGCTGTTTTCCATATCAGCCTCGTTAGCGAATAAGGTGAACTTATCTAAGTAAGGAGCGCTGTCATATGGACAGAAGCTCTTACAGTTTCCGCACTCGTTGCACATATAGTCCACATGAACGATCTGGTGCATGGATAATCCAGGAATATTCAAGGCCAGGTTTGCACGGTTTGGACAGACTTCCGCGCAGTTTTCACAGACATTAGAACAGCCAAGGCATCTGGAGCCTTCTACCGTATATTCCTTGGTTCCTTCAAGAATACCGCGTTTATCATAAATCGTGCCTAAGTTGTCCACTGTATCATCAAAGTCAACAGCAGCCTTTTTGCCTAAAATTGCTTCAGCAGCCATGCGGGCATCTCTCATGGCCTCTACAACAGTAGCCGGTCCATAAAGTCCGTCGCCTACCACGTAAACACCAGATACGCTGGTCTCCAGAGTTTCCTCGTTTACAAGAACTTTGCCGCGGTTGCTTACATGAATGCCGTTAGCCTCATAGAATTCTGTAGGAACCTGCTCGCCAACTGCTGCGATCACGGTATCTGCAGGAATTTCCACTGTTTCCTCTGTTTCTACAATGCCCCTTCTGCCGGTAGCATCGGTATCGGAAAGCTTCATCACCTTGCAAAGGAGTTTTCCGTTCTTAAGCTCTACAGGAGACAGCAATTCCTTGAATTCCACGCCGTCTTCCAGTGCCATCTCTAACTCTTCCTCATCTGCCGGCATGTAACGTTTTGTTCTCCGGTAAACCAGGTAGGAATGCTCCACACCTTCCGTTCTCTTAACCGCTCTTGCCGTATCCATGGCAGTGTTTCCGCCGCCAATGACTACCACGTTCTTGCCAATGTCCAATTTTCCGTCAGCAGCCTTAAACTGAGCAAGGAAATCCAGAGCATTGATCGTTTCTCCTGCCTCAAGCTTTAACACACCTGGCTTGGAAGCGCCGGTGGCAAGGATAATATAATCAAAGCCTTCCTTCTTTAAGGCTTCTAAATCTGTTACTTCCGTATTGTATCTTACCTCAGCTCCATATGCCAGAGACAGAACTGCATCCTTGTCAATTGCCTCATCAGAAATACGGAATCCAGGGATCACATGCTTCACTACGCCGCCAAGGGTGCCGGTCTTCTCAAAAATAGTTGCAGGCATGCCGTTCTTTGTGAGGAAGTATGCAGCTGCAAGGCCAGCCGGGCCGCCGCCGATCACTGCTGTCTTTTTGCCCTTAAGTTCTCCTGCCTCGATCTCCTTCATAAACGCATCATAGCCGCCTTCTGCACAGACCAGCTTGACACCGCGGATGTTAACCGGATCTTCATAATAGTTCCGGTTGCACTTGCCCATACAGTTATGGGCACAGATAGTCCCGGTTATGAATGGAAGGGGATTCTTCTCTGCGATCACTTTCATGGCGTCTTCGTATTTCCCTGCGCCGGAAAGCTGTAAATAGGTAGTAATATCCTGATGGATCGGACATGCGTCCTTACACGGAGCCACATAGCAGTCAATAAGGGGAACACTCTTTGCCATCTTCCTGATAGGAAGTGGTTTTACTGCCTTTCTGTGATGAGGATCATGAATGGAATCCTCTGCCAGCTTAGCCGTTTTTACCGGATCAACTCCCGTAAACTCCACATTGCCGCCTTCCAGCTTCTCTGCGATCTGTAAAAGCCTCTGATAGCCGCCTGGTTTTAAAAGAGTGGTGGCAACGGTTACCGGCCAGATTCCTGCATCTACAATTGCCTTGATGTTGTGGTAATCCGCACCGCCTGAGAAGGAAATTCTTAATTTTCCGTCAAATTCCTTTGCCAGCTTGGCTGCCAGTGAAATGGAAAGGGGATATAAGGACTTTCCGGACATATACATCTCTTCACTTGGAAGCTCGTTGTTTCTTACATCAACAGGGAAGGTGTTGGTGATCTTCACGCCGAATTCCAAGTTCTTTTTCTCTGCCAGAGCCATAAGGGTCTTTAACATGGGAACCGCATCCTCATACTGTAAGTCATCAAGGAAGTGGAAATCGCCGAATGCGATATAATCATATCCCATATCATCCATGGTCTTTCTTGCAAATTCGTAGCCAAGAAGAGTCGGGTTGCACTTAATAAAGGTGTTCAGTCCTTTTTCTTCGATCAGATAAGTTGCAATTCTCTGAATCTCCTGAGGAGGACATCCGTGGAGTGTGGAAAGGGTCACGGAATTGCAGATCTCAGAAGGAATGTTCTCAATGTCCTCTTTGGTCACATTCTTAAATAAGTCCATATGATCCAGGAGATAGCTCTTGCAGGATTTAAATATTTCCGTATCCTTTGCATCCTTCATGGAATCAATGAAGCTGTTAATCTTAGGAGATTTGATTCCCTCTAAGTCATAGCCCACGCTCATGTTGAACTGGAAGCCGTCCATAGCTCCAAGGCCGTATTCCTTGGCAATGATGTGAAGCAGGATCCATGCCTTGATATATTCGTCCTGAGCCTGGGGAACATAAAGCTCCGTAGACCACTCACAGTTATAGCACTCATCATCTGCCCTGATACATGGTTTGCTTACAGGCAGATCCTCTCCGTCTAAAATCTGAACAGTCTTTAACTCAAAGAAACGGCTGCCTGAATAATAGGAAGCCACAATGTTCTGAGTAAGCTGGGTATGAGGGCCTGCTGCCGGTCCCATTGGTGTTTCTAAGGTGCGTCCGAAAATTTTCCTGTTGTCTTTCTTATCCGCCTTATAAGGTCTGTAGACTCCGAAAACAGTCCCGCTGTTATCATGTTCCTTTACGATCCAGTCCACTAACTGCTCAAATGGCATTGGTGTCATTCTATCTCCCATTTTTTACCTCCTGTAACGGGGTTGTCCGCAGACTGATCCTGCAAACAACCCTCGATGAATATTCTATCCTGTAGATTTTACATTTTTTCTGAATTTTATGAAAATATTATCTGGAATTGATTCGTTTTGCCAATTCGGCTGCTGCCTGTCTGCAGTCTGCCATCACCTTTTCTTCGTCAACGGCTGTAAGGATACGATCCTTCATCAGCACTTTGCCGTTGCCTACGGTGGTCACTACGCTGCGTCCTGTCATTCCGAAAAGGATATGGCTGTTGCAGTTATCCCCATTCATGGGCGTCAGCGGAATGTAGTCGGTAACGATGACATCTGCTGCTGCACCTTCTTTTAAAACGCCTAAAGGCTTCTTAAAGTAACGGCCTGCAATTTTTGCATTTCCTTCAAACAGCATCTTGGGAACCTCTCCCCATGCTGCATTAGGATCGCATAAATGATGCTTATGAAGAACGTTAGCTACCTTGTAGGACTCTGTCATGTCATGGGTATAACCATCGGTTCCAAGACCTGTTAAGATACCTCTGTGTACCAGTTCCATGGTGGGAGGGCATCCGCATGCATTGCCCATATTGGATTCTGGATTGTGAACTACCATGGTATCCGTATCTTTAATTAACTGCATCTCGTGAGGATTGATGTAGATACAGTGTCCAAGGAGGGTTTTCTCTCCCAGGATATTGCAGTCCATCAGACGGTCTACGATCCGCTTGCCGTATTTCTTAAGACAGTCGTGAAGATCTTCGATTCCCTCTGCCACGTGAATGTGGTAACCAACGCCTTCCGGCTTGTGGGAAGCTGCAAGCTCCATGGTCTCGTCAGAGATGGTGAACTGAGCGTGCATGCCCATCATTCCTGCAATCATATCGCTGTCATCTGCCAGAGCGTGCTTGATGAATGCCTCGTTCTCCAGAACCGCTTCCTTTGCTTTGTCCTTGCCATCACGGTCGGAAACCTCATAGCAAAGGCAGGAACGGACGCCGGTTTCTTTTGCAGCCTCTTCGATCTTAAATAAGGAATCCGTAATGTGTCCGAAGCTTGCATGATGGTCAAAGGTGGTTGTCACACCGTTCTTAATAGAATCGATGTAAGTTGCCATGGCGCTTAACCTTGTCTCTTCCAATGTGAGATTGCGGTCAATGGTCCACCACATTCCGTCAAGAATCTCCAGAAATCCATGGGGATCATATCCATTAATGCTTAAGCCTCTGGCAAAAGAACTGTAAATATGCTCGTGGGCATTGATAAAGGCTGGCATGATAACCCCGCCCTTTGCATCAATATACTCCGCATCTGGATATTCTTTTTTAATTTCTTCTGTGGTTCCGACCTTACGGATCACACCCTCTTCCATTGCAACCGCACCGTTCTCAAAAAACGGATTTTGAGGGTCTCTTGTAATCATTCTTCCATTACCGATAACAAGCATGTTTCCATCTCCTTTTTTCGATTTTTTTAACATAATTTAAGTGAAATCTTAAAATTTTCAACTGTACAAACCTCACATAGGTTCTTCCCCTATGGCTGCACTTTATTTTCGCAACCTGCTTATACTCACTCTCATAATTCGCCATTTTCTATACAGATTACACCATAAATTCCTTACTGAGTACAGTGTATCATTTCATATAAAGAAATGCAAGTCAAAATTCAAAAAAAATTTAGAGAACCTAAAAAATTTTTAGAAAACCACTTGAAATTTTAATTTTTTATGCTATGATGAGTGTATAAGAAGTTCCATGAGGGGAGGGCAAACGATGGATACAAAACTTGAGTTATTAACACAAATTGCACGAGGAATTTCTACTCATTTTGGGAATAATTGTGAAGTAGTTATCCATGATTTAAGGAAAGAAGATTTAGACAGCTCCATTGTCTATATCGAAAATGGCCAGGTAAGCAACCGTAAGCTGGGAGATGGTCCCTCAGAAATCGTTCTTGAGACCTTAAAAAAGAACCCGGATCTTTTAAAAGACCGCCTTTCTTATTTAACAAGAACCGATGACGGCAGGATTTTAAAATCCAGCACCATGTATATTAGAGGGAAAGATAATACCATCGATTACATTCTGGCCCTTAATTATGATATCACAGGCCTGCTCACCATAGACAATTCTTTAAAATCCCTTCTCTCCACTGCGGAAACAGAAGACGATGAGAAGCAGCCGAGGAGAATCACTCATAATGTGAACGATCTTCTCGACGAACTGATTGAACAGTCCGTAGCTTTGGTGGGCAAACCTGTTGCCCTTATGAGCAAGGACGACAAAGTTGCCGCAATCCAGTATTTAAACGATGCCGGAGCATTCCTGATCACAAAGTCAGGCGACAAGGTTTCCAATTATTTTGGCATATCCAAATTCACTTTATACAGTTATATGGATACGAATAAAGAAAAGTAACATAATTAAATAAGAAAAAGGAGAATCAGTAATCATGAAACCAATCGAATGGGTTGTAAACACCATGCCAAAGACCGATGATAAGAATCTGCCGGTCATGGCCCTTGATGAAATCAAGAAAGCGCGAGTATTCCATGAAAGCTTTCCCCAGTACAGCAAGACTCCTCTTGTAAAGCTGGATCACATGGCTGATTATTTAGGCCTTGGCCAGGTTTACATGAAAGACGAATCCTACCGGTTCGGCTTAAATGCATTCAAGGTATTGGGCGGATCCTTTGCTATCGCAAAGTACATTGCAAAGCAGACTGGAAAAGATGTTTCCGATCTTCCCTACAGCGTTCTCACATCTGACGCTTTAAGAGAAGAGTTCGGTCAGGCTACCTTCTTTACTGCCACCGACGGAAATCATGGACGGGGTGTTGCATGGGCAGCCAACAGATTAGGCCAGAAGTCCGTTGTTTACATGCCAAAGGGCTCCACTATCACCCGTTTCAACAACATCAAAGCAGAAGGCGCAACAGTTACTATTGAAGAAGTCAATTATGACGAATGCGTCCGCATGGCTGCTGATGCCGCTTCCAAAACAAAGAACGGCGTTGTGGTACAGGATACTGCCTGGGATGGTTACGAAGAGATTCCTGCCTGGATCATGCAGGGTTACGGAACCATGGCTTTAGAAGCCAATGAGCAGCTTGAGGAATATGGCTGCGACAGACCTACCCATGTATTTGTTCAGGCTGGCGTAGGTTCTCTTGCAGGCGCTGTTCAGGGATATTTCGCTAACCGTTATCCTGAGAACCCGCCTAAGGTTGTGGTTGTGGAAGCTGATGTGGCTGACTGTCTCTATAAGGGAGCAAAAGCCGGAGACGGAAAGATCCGCATTGTAGACGGGGATATGCAGACCATTATGGCCGGCCTTGCCTGCGGAGAGCCAAACACAATTTCCTGGGATATCTTAAAGAATCACGTAGATACCTTTGTTTCCGCTCCTGACTGGGTAGCCGCACAGGGTATGAGAATGCTTGCCGCTCCTGTCAAAGGTGATGCACCGGTAACCTCCGGTGAATCAGGCGCTGCTCCTTTCGGAGTTTTGACCTGCATCATGCTTCTTGATGAGTACAAGGAATTAAGGGAGCATTTAGGACTTAATAAGGATTCAAAAGTTCTCCTCTTCTCTACTGAGGGTGACACCGACCCGGATCGTTACAAAGCAATTGTCTGGGAAGGAAAAGAACGTTAGGCATATATTTCTTAATAAATTATAAAATGGAGGACAAAAATATGGATTACAGTAAAATCAAAGAAGCAGCACAAAACTATGAAGCCGACATGACAAAGTTCTTACGGGAAATCGTTAAATTCCCAGGCGAGAGCTGTGATGAAAAAGCTCATATCGACCGCATCGCAGAAGAAATGCGGAAGCTGGATTTCGACAAAGTGGAAATCGACGGCATGGGCAACGTATTAGGCTATATGGGAACCGGCAAAACTTTAATCGGTTTTGACGCTCACATCGATACCGTTGGTATCGGCAACAAGAGCAACTGGACATTTGATCCATACGAAGGCTACGAAAATGACACAGAAATCGGCGGCCGCGGTGTATCTGATCAGTGCGGCGGTATCGTATCCGCTGTTTACGGCGCAAGAATCATGAAGGACTTAGGTCTTTTAAATGACAAGTACACCGTACTGGTAACCGGTACTGTTCAGGAAGAGGACTGTGATGGTCTTTGCTGGCAGTATATCATCAACGAAGACAAGGTTCGTCCGGAATTCGTTGTTTCCACAGAGCCGACTGACGGCGGTATCTACCGCGGACAGAGAGGCCGTATGGAAATCCGTATTGACGTAAAGGGTATCTCCTGCCACGGTTCCGCACCGGAGCGCGGTGATAACGCAATCTATAAAATGGCTGATATTCTTCAGGATGTCCGCTCTCTTAACGAGAACGACGCTGCTGATGACAAGGAAATCAAAGGCCTTGTAAAGATGCTTGATGAGAAGTACAACAAAGAATGGAAAGAAGCTAACTTCTTAGGCCGCGGTACTGTTACTGCTTCCGAGATCTTCTTCACCTCCCCAAGCCGCTGTGCAGTTGCTGACTCCTGTTCCGTATCCTTAGACCGCCGTATGACCGCCGGCGAGACATGGGAAAGCTGTCTGGATGAGATCCGTAATCTTCCAAACGTAAAGAAATACGGCGATGATGTGACTGTTTCCATGTACGAATATTCCCGTCCTTCCTATACAGGACTTACCTATCCGATCGAGTGCTACTTCCCAACCTGGGTTATCCCGGAGGATCACGCTGTTACCGCAGCTCTGGAAGAAGCTTACAAGAACCTTTACGGCGATGTCAGAATCGGTGCAGAAGAAACAATTGCTATGAGAACCGCCCGTCCTCTTACCGATAAGTGGACCTTCTCCACAAACGGCGTTTCCATCATGGGCCGTAACGGAATCCCATGCATCGGCTTCGGACCTGGCGCAGAGGCTCAGGCTCATGCTCCTAACGAGAAGACCTGGAAACAGGATCTTGTAACATGTGCAGCAGTATATGCAGCACTTCCAAGCGCATACTGCAAATAAACAGACAAGCTATTCAGGAACCATTTTGGAACCATAATTCCGGCAGCGGGCCTTATAAAGGCCTGCCGCCGCTCCTAACAATCATTTTTGCCGTCTGCCGATCATTCCTTCCCCAATCAATGCCTGGCAGGCTGCATGAAGGATAGATACCAATAAAACAAAGAAAAAATCAGGAGGCTAACGATTTTATGAAAACCTTACAGGATTACATTGACAAACTGAATTCCTTAAATTTTAAGGAGATGTATGAGAATGACTTCTTCTTAACCTGGGAAAAGACTGACGACGAGCTGGAAGCTGTCTGGACCGTTGCTGATGCTCTCCGCTTCATGAGAGAGAACAACATTTCTACAAGAGTATTTGAAAGCGGCCTTGGAATCTCCTTATTCCGCGACAACTCCACACGTACCCGTTTCTCTTTTGCTTCCGCATGTAACTTACTTGGTCTGGAAGTTCAGGATTTAGATGAGGGCAAATCCCAGGTGGCTCACGGCGAGACTGTTCGTGAAACAGCTAACATGGTTTCCTTCATGGCAGACGTAATCGGTATCCGTGATGATATGTACATCGGCAAAGGAAATGCTTATATGCATGAATTCATGGACGCTGTTACCCAGGGAAACAAGGACGGCATTTTAGAGCAGAGACCGACCTTAGTTAACTTACAGTGTGACATCGATCATCCTACCCAGAGTATGGCTGATATGCTTCACGTCATCCATGAGCTGGGCGGCCTTGAGAACTTAAAGGGCAAAAAGCTGGCAATGACATGGGCTTACTCTCCTTCCTACGGAAAGCCATTATCCGTACCACAGGGAATCATCGGCTTAATGACCCGTATGGGTATGGAAGTTGTTCTGGCTCATCCGGAAGGTTATGAGGTTATGCCAGAGGTTGTGGAAATAGCTAAGAAGAACGCAGAGAAATCCGGCGGTTCCTTCCGTGTATCCAACGATATGGCTGACGCATTCAAGGATGCTGATGTTGTATATCCAAAGAGCTGGGCTCCATTTGCTGCTATGGAAAAGAGAACCAACCTTTACGCTGAAGGCGATTCCGACGGCATCAAGGCTCTTGAGAAAGAATTACTGGCTCAGAACGCTCAGCACAAAGACTGGTGCTGTACAGAAGAATTAATGAAGACAACAAAAGACGGCAAGGCTCTTTACATGCACTGCTTACCTGCTGACATCAACGATGTAAGCTGTGTAGACGGCGAAGTAGAGGCATCTGTATTCGATCGTTACCGCGATCCGTTATACAAAGAAGCAAGCTACAAGCCATATGTAATCGCTGCTATGATCTTCTTAAGCAAATTCGGCAATCCACAGGAGATCTTAAAAAAGCTGGAAGAAAAGAAATCACCAAGAATTTTTGAATAATTTCATACGGGGGCAATTGCCCTATATTTAAGAATTCCAGGCGCACCTGCAGCCTATTCAAAGGATACTGGTGCGTCTTTTAAAAAATTCTTAATCATTAAGAGGACAGCAAAATGGCAAAGAAAAAAAGAATAGTTATTGCGTTAGGCGGCAATGCCCTGGGCAACACATTACCGGAGCAGATGACTGCAGTAAAGATCACGTCAAAAGCAATTGTTGACCTGATCGAAGAAGGCTGTGAAGTAGTGGTGGTTCACGGCAACGGCCCACAGGTGGGTATGATTAATAACGCAATGAGCGCTTTAACCCGGGAAGATCCCAAACAGCCAAACACTCCTCTCTCCGTCTGTGTAGCCATGAGCCAGGCTTATATCGGCTATGACTTACAGAATGCCCTGAGAGAAGAACTGGTAAACAGGAACCTCACCAACATTCCCGTAACCACCATGATCACACAGGTTCGTGTAGATGAAAACGATCCTGCCTTCAACTCTCCCAGCAAGCCAATCGGTCACTTCATGACTGAGGAAGAAGCAAAGCTGGCTGAGGAAAAATACGGATATATTACAAAAGAAGATGCCGGACGGGGATACCGCCGTGTGGTAGCTTCACCAAATCCTGCAGAAATCATTGAAATCGGCGCAATTCGCTCCCTTGTGGAATCCGGACAGCTGGTTATCGCCTGCGGCGGCGGTGGAATTCCCGTTACCCTTCAGGGAAACCACTTAAAAGGCGCAAGCGCAGTAATTGACAAAGATTTTGCAAGTGAACTGCTGGCAGAAGAACTGGATGCAGATTTCTTAATCATCCTTACAGCAGTTGAGAAAGTAGCAATAAACTTCGGTAAACCGGAAGAGAAATGGTTGGACGATATCACAACAGACGAGGCACGTCAGTTCATTGGAGAAGGACATTTTGCTCCTGGCTCCATGCTGCCAAAGGTTCAGGCTGCTGTGAAATTCGCAGATTCCAAAGAGGGTCGCAATGCGCTTATCACTTTGCTTGAAAAAGCTAAAGAGGGAATCCTGGGGAAGACCGGAACTCGTATTCATAAGTGAAACTTTTGTTAGGTAAAATACCAACATTCAAAGCCATTGACCATCATAGAAGACCGGATTGGTTATTACTAGCTGGGGCTCTCTTCTTTGGAAGCTGGGAACTGTCCAAGTTAACTCTAAACAGTCCCTCTTTGGCTTTGAAAATCACAATAAAGAGAGGGATTATCTATGGGTAAGCAAAACGACAAAGAACTAATCTATCAACTGGAAGGCAGGCCAAGCTTAAAAACTGCATTCCCACTGGGTCTGCAGCACATTCTGGCCATGTTTACGGGCAACTTAGCCCCCATACTCATCATTGCCAGTATCTGTGGTCTGGAACCTGCGGATAAAACGGTTATGTTATCATCAGCCATGGTTGTATCCGGTGTAACCACCTTGTTTCAGCTGTATCCGCTCAAGCTGGGAAAGAGCTTCCGTATCGGAGCGAATCTCCCCATTGTCATGGGGACATCGTTTGCATTTGTTTCCGTGGCTTCCATTGTTGCCACTCAAGTCGCGCCTTCTATGGGACTGACCGATCCGCGTGATATATACGCGTTGGTTCTCGGCTGTTCACTTGTAGGCGGTCTTGTTGAAGTATTTATGGGTTTCTTCTATAAGAAGCTTTCCGATTTATTTTCACCTATCGTGGTGGGAACAACCCTTATTGCCATTGGATTAAACTTATTAAGCGCTGGAGCGCGATACTTTAACGGCGGTTCAAACGCGGCTGCAAATTTGGCTGCGTATAATGAGAATCCGGACAAGTTTCAATTTACAGGCGTGTTTGGTTCCATGAAAAATGTATGCATGGCATTATTTGTATTTGTCCTTGTGTTATTGCTCCAAAAATATGGCAAAGGTATAGTGAAGAATTCCGCCCTGCTTTTTGGACTGGCTATCGGATATGTGGTGTCTGTTGCCTTGGGTATGGTGAACTTTGCGCCGATCACAGCCGCTAAAGTCGTCTCCGTACCAACGCCGTTTTATTTCGGCCTCAAATTCTCCTTAGCCGGCATCTTAAACTTCGCCCTGTTTTATATCATTTCCGGATTGGAAACCATCGGTAACACCGGCGGTATCACCATTGCGGCATTTGACAGGGAACCTACCTCCGAAGAAACCTCCGGTGCCATCCTGGCAGATGCGGGTGGATCGATGTTGGCAGCTATATTTAACGCACTGCCAAACACCGCGTTTGGACAGAACGCAGGTATCATTTCCATGACGAGAATCGTGAACAAATGGTGCGTTGCCGTAGGAGCTGTATTCCTGGCTTTGTGCGGACTCATCCCGAAATTGGCAGCTCTTTTCCAAACCATCCCTGATGCGGTTTTGGGCGGCGCCATTATTTCTGTGTTTGCTATGATCACATTAAACGGTATTAAGATGATTGCCAAAGCAGGTTTCTCCGAGAGAAACGTAACTATTATCGGTATTACACTTGCATTTGGTATTGGACTTACCTCCATGAGCCTGGCCGTGGAAACCTTCCCGGCGTTCATTCAACCACTCTTACATGCCATTGCGCCATTAATGAGCGCACCGGCTGCCGTGTGTTGTATCGTATCAATCGTTGCAAGCATTTGCTTCCCAATGACTAAAGAAGATAAAGAGAAGGCAAAAGCTGCTATGCAAGATGTGTAATGAAACAAAGCATCCTTATGTTAACATGTTAACCGCAATTTCCGCTGAGTTCCATTTTGACGGATTTTAACAAAAAGCCCTTCTGCTTTAAGCCAAAACTTTCAGCAGAAGGGCTTTTTTTATTGTTCACTAGACGGCTTTTTTACAGCTTCCAGATATCCCGGTTATATTCCAGAATAGTACGGTCCGAAGAGAAATATCCTGCCTTGCTGATATTGACCAGCATCTTCTTCGCCCATGCAAACGAATCCTCATAATCCCTGTAAATCCTTTCCCTGGCTTCCTCATAAGCCTTGTAATCCAACAGGGTCATGAACCAGTCTTTTTTCAGGATTTCATCATAAAGCCGTTTTAAATTTTCCTTATGACCGATGGAAGTCATCTCCGCTCCCACCATAAAATCCAGAGCTTCCCGGATTTGTGCATCCTCTTTATAATACTCCTTAGCCACATAATCAGCTTTTGTGTAATGTTGGATCACTTTCTCACTGGATTCTCCGAAGATATAAATATTATCCTTTCCCACCAGCTCTGCAATCTCAACATTGGCTCCATCCATGGTTCCAAGGGTCACTGCTCCATTTAACATAAATTTCATATTGCCGGTTCCGCTGGCCTCCTTGGACGCAAGTGAAATCTGCTGGGAAATATCACAGGCAGGAATCAGCTTTTCTGCCTTGGATACGTTATAGTTTTCCACCATTACCACCTTAAGATAGGGGCTCACCTGGGGATCATTGTTCACCAGCTCCTGAAGACACAGGATCAGGTGAATAATATCCTTTGCTATCACATAGGCAGGAGCCGCCTTTGCACCGAAGATCACTGTGACCGGTCTTGCAGGTAAGTTTCCTCTTTTTATTTCCAGATACTTGTGTATAACATAGAGGGCATTCATCTGCTGTCTCTTATATTCATGGAGACGCTTGATCTGGATATCGTAAATGGAATTTTCATCTATGTCCGTCTCCTGGGTTGACATAAGATATTTCTTCAAAGCGGTCTTATTCTGCTTTTTTATATCCAGAATGGCTTTTAAAGTCGCCTCGTCGTCAAAGGCAGCCAGCTTTTCCAGCTCCATTGCATCTTTCTTATAACCCTCTCCGATTCTGGAGGCAATGAGTTCCGACAGCCGGGGATTGCAATGGAGAAGCCATCGCCGGAAGGTGATCCCGTTGGTCTTATTGGAAAATTTTTCCGGGTAAATATCGTAAAATTTCTTTAATTCGCTTTTTTTCAGTATCTCCGTATGAAGATATGCCACCCCATTGACGCTGAAGCCGTAGTGGATATCCATGTGGGCCATGTGCACCAGATCCTTTTCATCAATGATCGCCACAGCCGGGTCTTTATATGATTTACGGATCTGTTTATCCAGCTTCTCTATAACAGGCACCAGCTGAGGCACAGCCTCCTCCAAATACTCCATGGGCCACTTTTCAAGGGCTTCTGCAAGGATGGTGTGATTGGTGTAGGCACAGGTTCTGCTGACAATTTCAGCCGCCTTTTCAAAAGGAATCCCCCTAAGGGTTAAAAGCCGGATCAGTTCCGGGATCACCATGGATGGATGGGTATCATTAATCTGGATCACCGCATAATCCGGCAAATCATAAAGCCTGCATCCCTTTTTAACGCACTCATCAAGGATATACTGTGCAGCGCTGCTTACCATAAAATACTGCTGGTAAATACGAAGCTTTCTGCCGGCCTCATCGCTGTCATCGGGATAGAGGAACAGGGTCAGATTCTTTTTAACGGCTTCTTTATCAAAGGCTATCCCATCTTCTATAAGCTCCTCATCAATGGTCTCCAAGTCAAACAGATGAAGCTTATTGGTGCGTCCCTGATAACCGGTCACCCCTATGTCATACATTCTGGAACGGACGGTCAGACTGCCAAAGGTGACCGGATAAGTGACTTCTGTCCTGTTAAGCCATGTATCCGGCTCTATCCATGGGTTAGGGTCTTCTGCCTGAAGATGGTCCTTAAAGGTCTGTTTAAACAAGCCAAAATGATAATTAAGGCCAATGCCGTCCCCGTTTAACCCAAGGGTTGCCATAGAATCCAGAAAACAGGCAGCAAGGCGTCCCAGACCGCCGTTTCCAAGGGATGGCTCCGGCTCTATTTCCTCAATCTCACAAATATCCCTGCCGTTTTCAGCAAGAACCCGGGTTACTTCATCATAGATTCCAAGGTTGATCAGGTTATTGGAAAGCAGTTTTCCTATGAGGAATTCCGCAGATAAGTAATATACCTTTTTCTTTCCTTCCTCCTCCTGCCGCTTTTTTCCTTCCTCCTCCACGATTTTCAGCAGCGCAGAATAAATTTCCTGATTGGAACACTGGTTCACTGTTTTTTTGTATATTTCAAAAATTTGTTGTTCAAGATTCATTGAAACCACTCCTTTTTTGTTTTCTTTAACCTTACCCTAGTATTATAATGTTCCTGCTGCTGTTTATCTTGCAGCATTCTGGCCTATTATGGTACAATACTATCATTAACTGCTGAAATATCACGAAAAACAGGAGTTCTATGAATATCATACAGTACGAAAACTATCAGGAAAAACGGGAACAGGACCCTTCCGATTTTCCTTACCTGACTTATCCCTGCACCATCCCCCTGGATTTTAACAAGGTTCCCCTTCACTGGCATGATGAAATGGAATTCATCTATATCAAAAAAGGAACCGGGCAGGTCTCGGTGGACTTTGTCCCATATGAGGTCCAGGCTGGAGATATTGTCCTGGTCTGCCCCGGAAAGCTCCATACCATAAAGCAATGGAAACAGGAATCCATGGAGTATGAGAACATTATTTTCAACTTAAGCCTGTTAGGTTCCAGGCAGCCGGATATGTGCTGGGAAACTTACTTCTCTCCCATCATCCGGGGACAAAAAAAACTTCCGGTACTCATGACCAAAAGCCTTCCCGGTTACAGCGGGATCGCTTCCTGCCTGGACCGGATCGACCAGATCCGGGAAACATTTCCTGAAGGCTATGAACTGTTAATCAAGGGGAAGTTGTTCCAACTGTTCTTTCTTCTCTGGGGTATTGAGGAAGCTTCTCTTCCCCCTCCTTCCCGCCCTCCCAAGGAGCTGGAACGGACCCGGCAGATTCTTAAATACATGGAACAGCATTACAGTGAATCCCTTTCCATAGAAGAAGTATCCCGGGCCTGCGGCATGAGCCAGTCTCATTTTATGAAATTCTTTAAAAAGACCATGGGGCTGCCCTTTACCGCTTATTTAAACGATTACCGCCTGACAATGGCCTCCAGGCTGCTCCTCTCCTCCGAGGATTCAGTCCTTACCGTTGCAGGGGAGACCGGTTTTAACAATCTGTCTTATTTTAACCGGATCTTTAAGGAAAAATTCGGTATGACTCCCAGGGAATTCAGGAGGCGCATGGATATTCCCCCTTCTCTGTGAATAAGATAGTAACAAATGCAAGACAGGAGAATCCATGTGGACAGAAACCAAAGGATACGTACTGCTTATATCGCTTTTCCCTTAGTGGTCGGGGCTTTGGCCGGATTTTTGACGAGGAACGGCTTGTCCATATACAAAAGCCTGAATCATCCTGCCTTTTCTCCTCCCGGCTGGCTGCTCCCCATCATATGGACGGTTCTATATATCCTCATGGGAATCGGCTCTTATTTGGCCGCTTCCTCGCCCTCCCACAGGAAAAACCAGTCCCTCAGGTTATATGGAATCCAGCTGCTGCTGAATTTTCTCTGGAACCTGGTGTTCTTTAACTTAAATAATTATCTCCTGGCCTTTTTGGTTCTCCTTTTTCTTTGGTACTTTATCCTGAAAATGATAGCGGCCTTCTGGTCTGTCAGTCCCGATGCTGCTGTCCTGCAGATCCCTTACCTGCTGTGGGTCACCTTTGCCGCATACTTAAACCTGGGGATCGTATTTCTTAATTAATGCATAAGAAAATGCATTGTTTTTGAGAATTTCGGGAATTTTTTAATAGAATGTGTAAAACCAGTAATTTTTACAAAAACAAAAACGCAAGGTCAAGGCAACTGTTTCGTTGCTCTGGCCTTGCGTTTTCGGTTGTTTTAAGCTGCAATCAGGCAGGCAGCTTTCCCAATCTGCGGAGCATGGTTTTTTCCACCGCATTTAAGATATTCTCATAGCCTGTGCACCGGCATAGATGGCCGGACATCAGCTTTCTAAGTTCATCTCTTGTATACTCTTTTCCGCTTTCCAGAATTTCCACCGCTGACATAATAAATCCCGGCGTGCAGAATCCGCACTGGACTGCTGCCTCGTCTATAAATGCCTGCTGAATATCGGAAAGCTCTCCATTTGGACCCATCAGGCTTTCCAGGGTCTTAATTTCTTTTCCTTCTGCCCATATGGCCAGGTAAATACAGGAATTGTAACACTCATGGTCTATGATCACGTTACAGGCTCCGCATTCTCCTACCTCACAGCCTTTTTTCACGGAAGTCAGACGGTAATCATCCCGTAACATATCGGTCAGGGATGCCCGTACATCCACCATTGTTTCCGTGTATTTTCCGTTGATGGTACATTTTACCAACTTATATTGTACCGGCATTAGATCTCACCTCCTGAAAGTTTCACTGACTCTATGAAACAGCGGGTTGCCATTTCCACAGCAATGTGCTTACGGAAATCCTTTGAGGCGCGCCAGCTGTCTCTGGGATTGATGTCTGCAAGGACTTCTTTTCCAAAGGCCTCTGCCAGTTCTTTTGACACCGGCTGGCCCTTTGCTAAGTTTTCCGCACTTTTCGTACGCATTGGAATAGGGCCTGCCACTCCATAAGCGATTCTCACGTCTTCCACGGTCTTTTTGTCCTCTGACAGCTTTATATTTACGGAGCAGCCTGTGGTGGCAATATCCATGGCATTTCTGTTGGCATATTTGATATAATGGCCTTTATAGCCTTTATAGCTTTTCTTCGGAATGATCACTGCGGTCTGAAGCTCTCCCTCTCTGATATCCACGGTTCCTGCCTTTATATAGAAATCGCTGATTGGAATCCGGCGGACACCTTCAGGGCCTGTCAGCTCGATCATGGCATCCCATGCAAAAAGCGTTGAAGCTGAATCTGCTGAGGTAACACCGTTGCAGGTATTTCCTCCGATTGTGGCAATGTTTCTGATCTGGGGACCGCCCACCATATCCACCGCTTCGCCAAGAACATTGATGTATTTCTGAATAATGGGATCCTTGGTAATATGGGAGAAACTGGTGAGAGAGCCTATGCGTATGGCCTCTTCTTCGTCCATTTTCACGCCCCTTATCTCATTGATCATATAAATGCTGATCAATTCCTTTCCGGCGCGTTTTCCCTCACGCATCTGTATCAAAACATCACTTCCCCCTGCAATAATCTGGGCCTCAGGATGTTCCAAACGAAGCTTTACCGCTTCTTCCACGGTATTTGCTTCATATAATGCTTTCATATCATACATAAAGCTTTCCTCCTTGCTATTAATAGTTGCATTCAGATAAGTCCTTCTTCCTTGAACCGTTTAAATAAATTCTGAGATGTCATGGGTATCTGGTACATGGACACACCTGTTGCATTTAAAATGGCATTACGGATGGCCGGAGCCACTGGACAGGCCGGGGGCTCACCCAGGGATTTTGTTCCAAATGCGCTGGTAGGCTCGTAATTTTCCACAAACTGTGCCTCCAGATGGGGATGATCCATGGTAGTGGACAATTTATAATCCAGCAGATTGTCATTTAAGGTTCTGCCTGTTTTCTCATCAATGAGAAGCTGTTCTGAAAGGGCATATCCGATTCCCATGCTCATTCCTCCATGGACCTGGGCCTCTGCAAGAGCCGGATTGATCAGCTGGCCGCAGTCATGGACATTGATAATATCCACCAGCTTTGCCTTGCACATGGGAATATCCACCTCTACCTCGGCAAAGCAGCAGCCAAAGGAATAAGCGTTGGACTTTATCTGATAAGTGCTTTCAGAGGTCAGATGCTGGCAGTTGGCAAGGCTGTAAAAGGCCTCTGTTGCCAATTCGCCTAACGTCATTAGTTCTCTTCCATCTGTGGTCCGTACGATCTTTCCTTCCCTGATATCCAGGTTAAAGACCGGCATACGGGTCAGCTCATGGGCATATTTTAAAATTCTTTCTTTTAATATAAGCGCCGTCTGTTTGATGGAAAAGCCTCCTACATAAGTCTGTCTGGAAGCATAGGATCCTGTTCCAAAAGGAGTGATATCTGTATCCTGACAGGAAATCACATGAACCTTTTCAAAAGGAATTCCCAGAGTATCCGCCGCCATCTGGCCAAAAGCCGTATCAGCCCCCTGGCCGATCTCCGTCTCACCCAGCTGAACCTGTATGGAGCCATCCTGGTTCATGACCATCCGGCAGGAAGAGGTTTCCAGGCTGATTGGCCATACCGCCGTGTTATACCAGAATACTGCGCAGCCCACGCCTTTGCGGATAAGTCCGGTCTGGTTGGCGTATTCCTTTCGTTTCCGGTCATAATCTATATAGGCTTTTCCCTTATTCAGGCACTGATTAAAGGTGTCATAGTAATTTTCATTTTTAGAAAAACCATCCACATAGCCTACTGGCATCAGGTTTTTACGGCGGAATTCTACCGGATCCATGCCGATTTTCAAGGCAATGTCATCAGACTGGCTTTCCACCGGGAACATGGCCTGAGGAATGCCGTAGCCGCGCATGGCTCCTGCCACAGGCATATTGGTGAATACTGTATAGGCATCACATTCTACATTTTCGCAAGGATATAACTGTGGAAATGCATTCATGCCTTTTGCCGCGATTCCATGTCCGTGAGAAGCATAAGCTCCCTGATTGGAAAAGCACTCCAGTTTACGGGCGGCAAAGGTTCCGTCAGGGCGCACCCAGCTGATAATATGGCTGCGGATAGCATGTCTTGTACGGTTGCTTACAAAGGTTTCTTCACGGGTCACATCAAGCTTGACCAGCCGTCCTCCAACTGCCGTTGAAAGGTATGCACAAAGAGGCTCATACAAAGCATCCTGCTTATTTCCAAAACCGCCTCCTATATATGGCTTGATGATGCGGACACTTCCCCAGGGGATTCCAAGGGCCTGCCCTACCACTCTCCTGACGATATGAGGGATCTGGGTAGAAGAAACCACGGTAATTTTTCCGTTTTCCATGCTGGCAAAACAAATATGGTTTTCAATATGACAGTGCTGAACGATGGGAGTATCGTACCACTGGTCAATTTTTACAAGTCCCGGCTCTTTAATAGCTTCTTCCAGATTCCCCTTTCTGATACTGGAATGGCCCAGAATATTATTGACATACTTCTCGTGAAGCTGAGGTGCCCCATCCTTCATGGCCTCCTGAACATCAAGAACAAAGGGATATTCCTCGTATTCCACCTTTAAGGCCCTGATCGCCTGCTTTGCAGCTATTTCATTTTCCGCGATCACCGCAGCTACCTCATCACCGTAAAAACGCACCCGGTCTGTTAAAAGAAGCCGGTCCGCCACATCCTGATGTGAGATGTCCGTTGACCAGGGATGGCCGGCCGTTGGAAAATAGTTCTTAGGCACATCAAAACAGGTAACTACTTTGACCACTCCCGGTATTTTTTCGGCTTCTGAAGTATCAATCGATTTTACGTTTCCATTGGCTATGGAAGAGTGGTAGATTTTAGCTACCAGGGCATTTCTCTCACAGAGATCATCGGTGTATTTGGATCTTCCCGTGGCTTTATCAAATGCATCCACACGGGTAACACTTTTTCCGATTATCATATTTACGCCTCCTATTTCTGATTCTGTTGTGTTAACAGCTTCCGGTCCTTCCCCTTATGAAAAAGACCGACGGAGACGAGACTTTTTCAAAGCATGAAATGCTTATCAAAGTGATGTCGCCGCCAGTCCATATCTGTTGACCGGATGTTCTGATTTTAATCAGGCTGCTTTATTGGGTTGCTTTTTATAACTATATTAGTATATATTTTAGCACAAACAATACCGCTAAAACATACATAAGGGTACTTATCTTCTTTTCTTTAGCTTTTCCGGTAATCACGTTAATAACCACATAAGAGATGATTCCCATGGAAATTCCCTCGGAAATGCTGTACATAAAAGGCATTGCAATAATTGCGATGTAGCATGGAATTGCTTCTGTGAAATCCGCAAAATCAATCTTGATAACGGAGGTCAGCATCAGGAAACCTACCACTACCAGGGCCGGAGCCGTTGCAAAAGACGGAATGGCCAGGAAAATTGGGGATAAGAACAGGGATAAACCGAACAGGATTGCGGCAACCACTGCCGTTAATCCGGTTCTGCCGCCTTCTGCAACACCGGCTGCACTTTCTACGAAAGTGGTTGTAGTGGATGTACCGAATAATGCACCTGCAGCGGTACCAACGGCATCTGCCATTAAAGCGCCCTTGATCTGAGGAAGCTTTCCGTCTTTATCCAGCATATCTGCCTTGGAAGCTACACCGATTAAGGTTCCCAGAGTATCAAACATATCAACAAACAAAAACGCAAACATGACAACCAGGAAGTCCAGAGAAATTACCCTGGAGAAATCCAGCTTTAAAAAAGTGGGGCTCATGTCCGGAATACCGAAACCTGATGAAAAGTTAGGGAAAACGCTGAACATTCCAAGCTCCGGATTTGGCCGATATAAACCGATTGCCTGACAGACCATGCCTAAAACCCAGGTAAAGATAATTCCCCACAAAATGTTGCCCTTTACATTTTTTACTACCAGTACGGCTGTGACCAGAATACCGATGATCGCCAGTAATACGGTAATGCCAACGGTATGGAAGGAACCATCCGCAAGGGAACCCTTGAAAGAAAACATTGTTACAAGAGTTGCCCCATCCACAACAATTTTCGCATTCTGAAGTCCGATAAATGCGATGAACAAGCCAATACCAACAGATACGGCATGCTTTAAATTTACAGGGATCGCATTGAAGATCGCTTCACGGACACTAGTCAGTGAAAGAGCGATGAATATAAGACCTTCAATGAATACGGCAGCCAAAGCCATTTCCCAGGTATAGCCCATGTTAAGGACTACAGTATATGCAAAATACGCATTAAGTCCCATTCCCGGTGCCAATACAAAGGGATAATTTGCAAGTCCTGCCATTAACAGAGTTGCAAACAGTGATGCAAGAGCAGTTGCCGTAAATACGGCCCCGCTGTCCATACCCGCAGCGCTTAAGATGCTTGGGTTGACCGCCAGGATATAAGCCATGGTCATGAATGTGGTAACACCGGCCACGATCTCGGTCCTTGCATCCGTATGATTCTCAGATAAGTGAAATACCCTCTCTAAGAGCCCACCGCTTTTTTTTGTTTCCATACCTCTACCTCCTTGATAGTTAGAATATTTTCCTTGCTGTATAAGAGCTGCCCCATGCAGTTCTTCTCTTGATAAGTAAAACTAGAAAATCCTGTTTCCCCCCACATATTTCCCTTTTAAGTGCCTGTCATCAGACAGGTAAATGAAGCGCTCCAGCCTTTCCCTTAATGTAAGGGTCTGAGGATGGGGCAAACTGCTGTCATCCAGAATCAGCGCGTCCAGTTCATAGCCTTCCAGGAAGCTTCCCACCTTTCCAAAGAAGGAACCCCCGCCTAAAGTTCCAAGGTAAAATGCCTCTTCCACTGTAAGAGGCTTTAAGCTTTCATCCTGCAGTCTCCATCTCAGCTTTGACACCTGAATGGCATCTGACATGGCACGGAAAATAGATTCCCCGCTTCCCCCTGCCACATCGCTTCCCAACCCCACATTCACCGACCGGTCTAAATAGGTCCTGACCGGAGCAACTCCTGAGGATAAGTTGGTGTTTGACTGAGGACAATGAGCGATATAAACCCCACGCTCTTTTATTAATTCAATTTCTTCTTCTGACGAAGAAACACAGTGAGCCATTACCGTCTTCCCGTTTCCTCCAAACAGGCCGAATTGATCATAAGCATCTCCATAAAATCTGGAAGCCGGGCAAAGCTCCTTTACCCACGCTACCTCTCCCTGGTTTTCCGACAAATGGGACTGTACCGGAAGCCCGTGCTCCTTCTGCATCCGCCCCAGCCGTTCCATCAGCTCATCCGTACAGGATGGAATGAACCGGGGTGTCAGAATGGGCTTAACATTTTTATACTTAGAGCCTGTTTCTTCCAGCCAGAGAAGGGTCTCCTGCTCTGACTCTTCGGCACTTTGTTCCCGTAAATAATCAGGGGAATTTCTGTCCATGTTTACCTTGCCGATCATGGTCCTTAAGCCTGTTTCCTCCATCAGATCCATTAAAAGCTCTGTTGCCTGCCTGTGGATGGTACCAAAGATACAGGCTCTTGTCGTAGCGCTTTTTTTCATGGATTCCGCAAAAATCCCATAAGCCTTTTTTGCGTATTCCAGATCAGCGTATTTTGCCTCCTCCGGAAAGGTATTGGTATTCAGCCAGTCTAAAAGCTCCAAATCCATTCCCATGCCGCGAAAGGCGAACTGAGGTGCATGGATATGAAGATCCACAAGCCCTGGTACAATGAGCCGGTCACCCCAGTCTTCAAGAGGGTATTCTTTAAACTGCTCCGGAATCTCCTTAAAAATTCCTGCGGACTTCCCATCCTGACAAACTAAGTATCCCTGTTCCACCGTCTTTAAAGTGCGGGCATCTCCACTATAACAAATGTTCCCTTTTAATACAAAATTATTACCACCAGTCATAGAACCTCCTATTCCGTATCAAAAATATAAAATACGGCAGCCCTGATTGCAGTGTCCCACCAATTCCGAAAATTCTGCGCAATAAAAAACTACCGCTATTTCTATATTGTTCACACGCGCATGATAAACACACGGAAAAAAACCGGGCTGATTATGGCGTGGAAACTTATAGGCAACTATTACGGTAGTTGGTAGAAACGCTCAACCAATTATGAGCATATATAAGTTCCGATGAATACTGATACTGAAAAATCCTGTAATTTGTGACAGGTTGACTATATCATATTGTACAACTATTTGTCAATACCTTTTTTATTTTTGTGCACTTCATCTAATTTTATACTATTCTTACTAATAAGGCACAAATTGTCGGTAAATAATTAATAGATTTTTTCTATAAATAAATCTTACGCCATTATTTTTTTAAAAAAGAGCCAGAAAGAAACTGCCGCAGCCGTCTCCTTCTGACTCCTTTTTTCTTAAGTTTGTTAATAATTTCACATGTCGTTTTCCAGATATTAAATCAGGTACTCTCCGTACTTATCCCAGCGGAGTCCCCTCTCTTCCATCCACTGTCCAATATTCCCTGACCAATCCACCGGCATTGCCCAGGAAAGTCCGCAGCCGGAGGAGATTTCTCTGGGAACCGGAATGAGCCGTCCCGGTATCCCTTCTTTCTGGCATTGGGATTCCAGGGCAATGGCCTCTGCCGTGGTGCGGAAGGTGATAACAATTTTCTGTTCTTTTTTTCTCATATTTTTTGCCTGCGTTTCTTTTGTCATTCCTGCTTCACTGATCATTCTTTTTCTATAGAAAGATTCTATAAATATGCATACAGCTCCCGGACAAAACGTATAAACAATCTGGCAGCCTTACCAGGCTTATGATTTTTGCTCCAAACCATATACAATTTCCGGTAAACCTCCTCGACTCCAAGGGAAAAGCGGAGCAGGGAGCCCTGCTCTACAAAATCATCCACAGCAGCACCGGATATGATGGAAATGCCCATGGCCGCTTCCACGGATTTTTTAATGGTTTCCTGGTTACTGATAGTGGCTACAACCTCCAGACGGTTTAAATCCACCCCCATATCCCTTAGATGCCGCTCCGCTTCCTTTCTCGTGCCCGAACCTTCTTCCCGGACGATCCACCGTTCTTCATAAAACTGCTCCATGGGG
Organism: Lacrimispora indolis DSM 755; assembly: GCF_000526995.1. NCBI lineage: Bacteria > Bacillati > Bacillota > Clostridia > Lachnospirales > Lachnospiraceae > Lacrimispora > Lacrimispora indolis. Next base: position 408,886 of record NZ_AZUI01000001.1, read on the forward strand.
AACCCGGTTTTCTCATATTGGCGGTATTTGTCATTATTGGGAGTGATGATCACCAGACGGTCAAAATAAAAGGGTTCAAAGACACAGGTAGGATCAGAGCCCAGGGTTCCTGTAAACCCCACTTCCACCTGGCCCTCCTGAACCATCCGAACCACCTCCATGCTGTCCGCCTCCTTTAACTCCAGCTGGTTTCCGGGATAGGTCCTGGAAAACAGGGAAAGGATCTGAGGCAGGATATACTGTCCCGGCACCGTAGAGGCGCCCACTGTGATTTTATTTGCCGCTTTTAAATCCTTCTGTGTGAAATCACGCAGGATATTTTTTTCCAACTGCAGCATTTTCCTTGCATTGTCATAAAGCTGTTCCCCTTCACGGGACAACTCCACATCCTTTGTGGTGCGGACAAACAGACGGACGTCCAGTTCCCTTTCCAGAGAACTGATATGGGCACTTACCGTGGGCTGAGTTAAATAAAGCTTCTTGGCTGCAGCCGAAAAGCTTTTTTCTTCCGCTACGCATACAAATGCCTCCAGTTGTTTCAAATTCATAGGCTCAGCTCCCTCACTGCACGAATGGCTTCGTCGATCTCTTCTTCCTTATTATAATGGGACATGGAAAAACGCACTGCCCCCTGCTCCACCGTGCCAAGAGCCTGGTGCATGAGCGGCGCACAATGGGCTCCCGCCCTGGTATAGATATCATAGGAACAAGCCAGCTCGTCAGCTACTTCCCCGGAATCGTAATCTCCTATATTAAGAGCAACCACCGGAGCGCGGCAAAGAAGTGCTTTTTCCGAAAAGTCCCCATATACCCGGACTCCAGGAATATCCTTTACCCCTTCATAAAACCGTCTCATAAGCATAAGCTCCCTTTCCCGGATGGTTTCGATTCCTGTTTTCTCAAGATACAGGAGAGCTGCATGAAGTCCTGCGATCCCATGGCCGTTTAAGGTTCCCGCTTCCAGAGCTTCCGGCATTTCCTCCGGCTGAGTCTTTAAATAGCTTTTGATTCCGCTGCCTCCCACAAGGAGAGGACGTATGGAAATTCCCTCCCGGACACAGATCCCTCCCGTTCCCTGGGGGCCTAAAAGCCCCTTATGCCCGGTAAAGCACAAAACATCAATTCCCATGTTCTCCATATCAATTTTAAATACTCCGGCAGTCTGGGAAGCATCCACGATCAGAAGGAGCCCATGCCGTCTGCACATATTGCCGATGATTTCTAAGTCGTTTAAATTTCCCGTTAAGTTGGAGGCATGGGTACAGACCACTGCCTTTGTATTTCTCCGTACGGCTTTCTCATAATCCTCATAACCAACCCTGCCCTTTTCATCTGCAGGCAGGATGGTAAGCTCCACACCCTGTTCCTCCATGCGGTATAATGGGCGCAGCACGGAATTGTGCTCCATCATGGTGGTGATCACATGATCTCCCGGTTCAAACAGTCCCTGAATTGCCAGATTTAAGCTGGCCGTAGAATTGGCTGTAAAAGCCACCCGGGAAGGATCTCCTCCATGGAAAAGCTCCGCCAAGAGCCTGCGGGTGTCAAAAATCAGGCGGGATGCATCCAGAGAGGCCCCATGGGCCCCCCTGCCGGAGTTTCCAAGAGAAACCATGGCGTCAGCCACAGCCTGTCTCACTTCCTCCGGCTTCCGGAAGGTGGTTGCCGCATTATCCAGATAGATCATTTCCCTTACCTCAACTTTACTGATTTTTCTTCTTTTTCCACGACCCGCCCGATGATGCCGTAGGCTGTGTCCATCTGTGCCTTCTCCAGATCCTTTAAGATCTTTTCTCCGTCTTCAGGAGAGACACTGATCAAAAGCCCTCCGGAAGTCTGGGGATCACAGAAAATATCACAGATATACTCTTCTGCGTCACCGAAATCCACCTTTTCCTCCGTAAAGGAACGGTTCCGGTAAGCCCCTTCCGGGATCAGTCCCATCTGCGCAAGGCTTGGAGCCTCCTTCTGGATCGGTAGATCCTTAACGAATATTTCTATAGTGACCCCGCTGCCGTCAGCCATCTCCACCGCATGGCCTGCCAGGCCAAAACCGGTGATATCGGTGCAGCTGTGTACCTCATAATGTTCTGCCACCTGTTTTGCCTTCTTGTTTAAGGAGGTCATAACACGGATCACTTCCTCCCTCGCCTCTTTTGAGGCCATATCTGCCTTGGCTGCCGTATTGACGATCCCGGTACCCAAAGGCTTTGTCAGGATAAGAACATCTCCCGGCCTGGCTTCGCAGTTTTTAAAAACCTTGTCCGGATGAACAAACCCGGTCACACTCAGCCCGTACTTTGGTTCATCATCCTGAATGGAATGACCTCCGGCCAGCACCGCTCCCGCCTCAAGGACCTTGGAGGCCCCTCCTTCCAGGATCTTTCCCAGAAGGGCCGGATTGACACAGTTGGGCCATGCTACAATATTAAGAGCCACTTTGGGTTCCCCTCCCATGGCATAAATATCGCTCAGCGCATTGGCGGCAGCTATCTGGCCAAAGGTATAAGGATCATCCACCACAGGAGTGAAGAAATCAAGCGTCTGGATCAATGCGGTTTCCTCATTTACCTTATAGATGGCCCCATCATCAGAGGTTTCGATCCCCACCATCAGATTAGGATCCTGGAATTTCGGCAGGTTCTCTAAAACTCCTGCAAGAGTTCCAGGGCCGATCTTGGCGGCGCAGCCGGCAGTTTTTGTCATTTGGGTAAGTCTCACTTCATGATCTGGTATCATACCTGTTCTTCTCCTTGTACTTATATACATCTTCTATTATTTTAACATATTGTCATTTATTATCAATCCATAAACGCGTTCAGCCCAGGGTTATTTCCTTTTCTAAAGCCATGGAATATATAATTTTTTCCCTGACCCGTTTTCCCGTCATCTGTTCCAGCGCCCGCTGATAGTAATCCATCTGGGTCTGATACCGTTCAATTAACACCTTTTCTTCTCCCGGCCTGATGTGATCCGTCTTATAATCCACCAGAACCAGACCTTCTTCCTCCTCCATATATGCATCCATGATACCCTGGATGAGGATCCGTTCGTCAGAATCCCCTGCCTCCATTTCCCTGGCAGGAATGCCTACAACAAACTGCCGTTCCTTTTTTAACCGACCTTCCCACTGGGCAGCCGCAAGCCGCTTTCCAAGGGGAGAGGTCAAAAAGGACATAAGAACATCTTCCGATAAAAGGGAAAGGCTTTCCTCATCCATCCTCTGATCCTTCTTAAATCCGTCCAGAGCATTCCGAAGCTCTTCTCTGGTTCTCACCTTTCCAAAATCCAGAAGCTCCAAGGCCCTGTGATAGGCAGTTCCCCGGAAAGCTCCCCCTCCAGGGCGTTCCTCTTTTCCGTCCGTTTTTCCAGGCAGGGCCCGCCCCGCTTCAGCGCCCCCCGCATTATCGGAGGTATCGGGCGTCAAGGGATCCCTGGAAGGGACTTCCTCCTTTAAGAAGGCAGGAATCGTAGGAATAAATTCGCTTTCCTCTTCATCCACAAACTGTCCCTGTTTTTTCAGTTCAGACACAGTCAGCTTTGTATGGAGTCTGATATCGGCCTCAAAGGGATAATAATATTCAAAAGCAGCCCTTAAATCGGCTTCAAACTCCCGGTCATAAATCCTTCCCGTATCAAGGGAAAGGAGCGCAGCCTTTGTCAGCTTCTTTTCAGCCTGCCTTTCCATCTCCCCTCCCACCAGATCAGGCACAGTCAATTCCTTTACGATCAGGTTTCCTGTGTCCGCTCCTTCCGGCTCCTGGATCTGGGAAAGGGAATATTTTCCCGACAGACTCATGAGCATCCAGTCCAGATAAGAATCTGCGGAGCAGAGGATGGTAAAGGGGATCTGCCCCTTTACCCTTAATATCTCGGCAAAACGTTCCAGCTTTTTGTCCAGATACCGGTCAAGTCCGGTCATCACCAGCTTTTCCTTTGCCCTTGTCATGGCTACGTAAAGCACCCGGAGCTCTTCCCCCATGGCGCCAAGCTCCATTTTTCTCCGCAGGGCATGCTTCTTTAAGGTAGGCGCTTTGACTCGGCGTTCTAAGTCCAGGTGGTCGGTGCCGATTCCAAGATCCGGATCAATGAGGATTTTCCCATAAGCATCCTGCTTATTGAATTTTTTTCCCATACCAGCCAGAAACACCACAGGGAACTCCAGTCCTTTGCTCTTGTGAATGCTCATGACCCGGACCGTATTCTCCTCCCCTGCCAGGGAAGCCTCTCCGAAATCCGTATCGTATTTTTTCAGGTTTTCAATGTAGCGGATGAAATGAAACAGCCCGGTGTAGCTGGTCTTTTCATAAGCCGACGCCTTTTCCACCAGCATGGAAAGATTGGCCCTCCGGACCTCTCCTGCCGGCATGGCTGAAATGTAATCATAATACCCGGTTCCTTCATACAGATCATAAAGCAGTTCATGAATGGAGAGATAGGCTGATTTTTCCCTGTACTCAGTAAGCAGCCTGGAAAAGACTTCCAGCTTTTCAAAAAGCTCCGGATAATCCGGATCATGGCCATCTCCATATTCCTTTCTGTAATGCTGCCATGCTCCATATAATCCCCTGTCCTGGCCTTTTTTAGCCGTCTTTTTCCAGACAGCCATCAAATGGGCCATTTCCTCATCAGTCACCCTGCCCATGGGAGACTTTAATACTGCCGCCAAAGGGATGTCCTGCATGGGATTGTCAATGATGTTCAGCATGGAAAGAACGGTTTCCACCTCAGAGGCGGTAAAATATCCTGTTTTCCGTTCCGCATAAGCAGGAATTCCCTCATTCATCAAAACGCTGACAAAATCCTCTGCCCAGCCGCTTAAAGACCGGAGCAGGATCACCATGTCCCCGTATTCCGCAATGCGGTAGCCGCCCTTTTCACCCTGGTTTTTATCCCAGATCAAAAGCCCGTTTACAGGGTCCGTAAGCTTTTTGATCTTCCAGGCAATGGTCTTTGCCTCCATCTCACGGCTGGTATAATCAGCCCCGTCATCGTCAAGCTGCTTTAACAGATTTGCTGACCCATGGATCAAAAGAAGTTCCGATTTCTCTCCAATACGCCCGTCTGCCTTAAGAAACTCTGCTCCCGGATGAAGGGCTGCATCCTTTGTATACTGTATGTCTCCCAGATTTCTTGTCATGATCTGGTAAAACACCTCATTAATGCCTTTAAGGACCTCATCTCTGCTTCTGAAATTCTGATGCAGCTCAATTTTCTGGTACTTTCCTTCCTCTTTGGAATAGGAATCATACTTTTCTAAAAACAGCTGGGGCCTTGCCAGACGGAACTGGTAGATGCTCTGCTTCACATCCCCTACCATGAACACATTGGGGGTCCCGAACCGTTCCCTTGAAATGCTGCTGATTAAAGCTTCCTGCACATCGTTGCTGTCCTGGTACTCATCCACCAGAATCTCCTCAAACTGCCTGCTAAGCTCATCGGCCACCTCGGTTGGAAGATCTTTCCCATCTTCCTTTGTCAACAGTATTTCCAAAGCATAGTGTTCCAAGTCATTAAAATCCACCAGGTTTTTCTCCCGCTTCTTATCCCGGTATCTTTCGGCGTATTCTCCTGCCAGGGAAAGAAGGGCAGTCACCGCGTCTCTGGTCCCTCTGATATCGGAAAGGACTTCTTCCGGCGATTCAAAGCAGTATAAGTCAAGAAGCTTTCCAACCGCCTTTTTCACCCGGTCCCGGATCCCCGTCACAAATGCCTTTTTTTCCGCATCAATGTCTTTGCTTCTTATGGAGGCCAGACGGTCAAAGGAGGCCTTTTTCAGCTGCTCATTGAAAGCCTCGTAATCCTCTGCCATATTGAGGCGTTCCAGCATATGCAAGTCATTTGCCAGCATGGGCAGATAAGCTTCCGGCCCATTTTCCTCTTCGCACACCTCCATGGCCTTTTCCACCTGGAATTTTAATTCCGAAAGCTGCATTTTCACATCCTTCATCAGAAATTTCATCCAGCCTGTATCCATGATCTGCCCCATGTCACAGGTTTCCAGCTCCTTCCTGCACCGGTCAAGCCACTGGGCCGGCCAGGGATTGCTCTGGGAAAAGGTATACACCTGCATGATGTAATCCTCGATCCCCTTATCAGATTTTCCCGTTGCATAGGTTTCCACAAACTTTTCAAATAAGGGATCAGCCTTTTCATAATGCTCTTCCAGCATTTCCTTCATCACATCGGCCCGTAACAGGATGAGCTCTCCCTCATCTCCCACCCGGAAGGCCGGATCAATGTCCAGCTTATTGTAATGGTCCTTAATAAGTCCCAGGCAGAAGCTGTCAATGGTGGTGATCTGAGCATAGGGGATCATGGCCGCCTGCATCTGCAAATGGTCGCTGTCCGGGTTCTCCATAAGCTTTTCATCCACAGCCTTCAGCACACGTTCCCGCATTTCGTCGGCAGCCGCCTTGGTAAAGGTCATGACCAGAAGCTGGTCGATCTTTAAAGGCGCTTCGCCTTCCGTGATCATGCGGATGATCCTTTCCACCAATACGGCGGTCTTGCCGCTTCCTGCTGCCGCCGATACCAGGAGATTTCTGTTTCTGCTTTCAATGACAGCCTTTTGTTCCTCAGTCCAGCTAATCGCCATTTTATTCACCTTCTTCCTCTACCCCTTCAATGGCAGGCCATATTTCCTCGGATTTTAAGGCTTTAAACTTCCGGAAGCCATAACCGGCCGTCTTTAAATCGAATCCGCAGACCGCATGGTAGGGACAGTAATCGCAGGCGCTGCGGTTTCCCTGCTTATAGGGGTTTACGTGGATCACTCCGTCAAGAATCTCTCTTCCCTCCGTCTTTAACTTCTCCCGCACGAACTGTCTTAATGAGGAAAAGCGCTTTTCCCCTGCAACCGATGACTTAGCCTCCTGTATGATCCCGTTTTTCATGGAAACGGGGATCACATCGGATTCTGTTTCAATCTCGTGATCCAGATGAGAGACCGCGCTTAAATCGCTGTTAACCAGACCATTCATGCGAAGCTGCTTCAATATCCTGCCGCCTATCTCCTCATCGGTCATTTTCCCTTCTCTTTCAATGACAGGGTCGTTGATATTGTAATAGAAGATTCCGGCAGGAACCACAGACTTGTCCGGCTTTCTCCTCTCCTCCATCTCCAGGGCCGCATCCATGTAGACCACCAGCTGAAGCTGAAGGCCGTAATACAGGGCCGTTAAGTCAAACGCCGTGCTTCCGGACTTATAATCAATAATCTTTACATAGACTGCCTCTTCATCCTCGCATAAGTCCATTCGGTCGATCCTGCCCCTTAAATGGATGGCTTCTTCCTTTGACAGGGGGATTCTCATAGCTTTTAGCTGGTCGGCGGCAGAAAAGGATACTTCAAATCCCACAGGGACAAAATCACCCTTTTTAAGCTGTTCCGAAAGGGCCCACACCGTACGGTCTGTGATCCGTTCCACCTTGCCTGCCAGATATGCGTTTCTGGCGGAGCTTTTTAAAATGGTATTGCCGTATTCTTCCGTCACCTTGATCACGCATTCATGGACCAGACTTTTCCGTTCTTCCTCTGTAAGGGTCTTAAAATCTCTTCCTTCCTCCTTCATCCGCTGAAACCACAAATCAATGGAATCGTGAAACAGATTTCCGATATCCATGGCAGCCAGTTCATACTCCTGCCGCTCCATCAGTTCCAGCCCGTAGCTTAAGAAATGGGCGTAGGCGCAGGAGGCATACTGCTCCATCCTTGTGACGCTTCCGCTTATGACGGAGCCATAGAGGGCCCTGGCAGCTATTTTTCCGATGCCTTTCTGCTCATAGGCATGGAAAGCGGCCTCTGTCAGCCTCTTTCCTTCTTCCCTTTGATCATCGGATAAAAGAAACGCCTTCAAAAGCTCCAGTAATCTCCTGTCTTCTCCGTTCTTTCCGTAATCCCGCAGCCCGTCTGCCAGCTGGTTCTTTGCCTCCCTCATGGACAGGGGCGCCGCCATTTTTAAAGGCGGGGCTTCCAAGAGTCCGGGAAACAGGCGTTTCAGCTCACCGATCAAGGTGGAGGGGCGCAGGCTTTTTCCGCTGCCGCCCATGGCCGCATAGGATAAAACCAGCCTTTTTTCCGGCTTTGTCAAGGCAAGGTAAAGGTAAAATCTCTGCCGGAAGCCTTCCTCTCTGGCAGTGGGAGCCAGCTCCATCTGGTGATCTCCCAGGAACTCCCGCTCCCGGTCCGTGAATAAGCTGCTCTTTTCCTTTTTCACCGGAACAATTCCGTCATTGACCCCCACGAAAAACAACACCTTAATGTGATCCAGCCTGGTTCTGGTGATGTCCCCTACCACCACCCGGTCAATGGTAGCAGGAATAAGTCCTACCTGGATTTCCGAAAATCCCGCATCCAGGATCTCCCCATACTCCCTTTTGCTTACATGTTCTTCTCCTAATAGCCCTGCCAGCCGGTCAAATAAATCCATGACCAGCCCGTAAACCTGGCTGTATTCCATGGCAAGGGTGAATTCACCCATCTCCCGGAATCTTTCCTCATAAGCCAGCATCTTTTCCTCGATCCCTGTCTCCAAAAGAAGAACCGTCATTGCCCGGGTCATGGAGGCAACCGTGGAATCAGCTTCCCCAAAGGCCTCTTTTAAGCGCCTTAAGGGAGCCATGATCTCTTCCCTGAATCCGTTTAATTCTTCCAGATTCAGTTCCTTTCCTCCCCGGTACCAGCCTTCCCACTGGGAATCCCACCGTTTAAATCCCCGGATCCCCATGGCAATTACATAATTTTCCAGCCGGTCAGTTTTCTCCTCCTCTTTCCCCACAATAAGGCCGGTTCTCAAATACCGGAAAACGGATTCATAGGAAAAATTCTTTTGAATGATCTCTATGGCTGCGCGGATCAGCTCCACCATAGGATTTTTCAAAATGCTCTTTTTATCATCCAGGAAAAAAGGAATTTTATTTAACTGGAACTGGTGAATGATTTCATTGGAATAGCCTCCAATATCCCCGGTAATAACCGCCATATCCCGGTAACGAAGTCCCTGATTCCTGATCTCTTCCTCCATGGAGCGGATCACAAACGAGATCTCCTCCATAGGATTTAAAGCTTTAATAAGACGTATGGAGGAGGAAGCCTCATGACAGGCCTTTCCTTTGTAGCGGTATAAGTTCTGCTCCAGAAAATCCAGGGCATTTACTTTGCCGCCTCCTTCCTTGTTCTCCTCTTTGGCCTCGCCCAGATAGCGGACAGCCGGATGGTTCTTAAGAAGAAGGTCCTTCTCCTTTCCCGCTCCTGTCTCTTTTGCCAGCTCATTTAATTTCCATATCATCTGCCGGCTCATGTAAAACAACTCCTGTACTCCGGATCTTCTGCTTAAGTTTTCCGAAGGGTCTATAGTCACGGTAACTATGACACGTTTGCTGTAGCGGAGAAACAGCTCTAAAATCCGGTACTGGACAGGAGTAAAGCCCGTATACCCGTCAAGGGTGATCACACTGTTCTTAATCAGCTCTGACCGTGGCAGGACCCTGCACAGCACATCTAAAATTTCTTCCGTGGTAATGTATTTATCCCTGATGTAATCCTTAAAGCCCTGATAAATGACGGAAATATCGGAAAGCTTTTGACGGAGCATGGGGCTTACAGTATCCGATATCCGTTCATTTAACATTTCCGGCGATACACCGTACTGGTACAGCTCTGACAGCATGGACTTTAGCTGGGAAATAAAGCCTGATTTTGACAAATGTTCTCTATAAAGGACTAAGTCCTTTTTTTTATTGGCAGCCACCTTTCGCAGCACCATGGATTTTCCCATATCATCAAGAACCTGAGGATTTGAAATGGCCAGCTCCTCAAAAACCCGGTAAGCAAGACGCTTAAAGCTTACGATATCAATATTCATGACCCCGTGATTTGGATGGAGAGAAACGATCTCCTTCTGGGTCTGCATGGTAAACTGTTCCGGCACAATGGCAATATACCGGGTATCCGGCTGTTCTAAGGACTGTCGTATTAATTCCGTATAAAGGTGATAGGTTTTTCCGGAACCGGATCCGCCTAATATCAGTTGAAGGGACATGGCTTGTTCGTCTCCTTTCCTCTTTTTATGCCCATGTTTTCTGGGCATAAAGGTATGCCCGCAGGGTGTTTCCTCTTTTTATGCCCATGTTTTCTGGGAATAAAGGTATGCCCGCAGGGTGTTTCCCATTTATCTCTCTGGGTTAAGCAAAACGCATGTTTGTTTATCATCTTAACACAGATTTCCTTTGCCAACAATGAAATCTTTGGCATGAAACCTCCTGGCTCATTCATACATTATAACAAAACTATACGGAGGGCTTTTTTTATGAGCTCAAAAACAAAAATTGTTGTTTTACGAATGAAAGAAATCATCTACACCGCAATCTTCGTTGGTCTTGGAATCCTACTCATCACTTTGTTTTTAGTCATGTTCCGCCCGAAGAAGGATATTATGCCCACTTCCGGCGATCCTGTGCGCTATGTTCCGGGAGTATACTCCTCTGTCATCACCCTGAACAGCCAGGATATCAATGTAGAGGTTTTAGTAGACTCCAAAAAAATCACTTCCGTTACCCTGGTTCCCTTAAGCGAGGCCGTTACCACCATGTATCCTTTGATACAGCCGGCCATGGATAACCTGTCCCAGCAGATTGTTAAAAACCAGTCCACAAAGAACATTTCCTATTCAACAGAAACCCGCTATACTTCGGGCGTGCTTCTAAAGGCCGTAGACCAGGCCATTGCAAAGGCACAGATAACCGAATAAGGCCGGGGATTGTATTTTTCCATTTGAGACAGTATAATGGAAGAAAAGAATACATAATTACATGAACGAGGAAACACCCTACGGGTATACCTCTATGTCCGGAAAGCATGGACATAAGAGAGGAAATGATATGAACCAGAATACGGTCACGACAGACACACCTAAGCAGAATCAGATTACAGAGGGAGTGATTTGGAAACAGCTTCTTCTGTTTTTCTTTCCCATTTTATTTGGAACCTTTTTTCAGCAGCTTTATAATACCGCCGACGCAGTCATTGTGGGCCGGTTTGTGGGAAAGGAAGCGCTTGCAGCCGTGGGAGGCCCTACGGGACCCCTTATCAATCTTTTGATCGGGTTCTTCATAGGGCTTTCTTCCGGCGCAGGGGTCATCATTTCCCAGTTTTACGGAGCCAGGCAGGAAAAACGGGTGAGCCGGGCAGTTCACACCGCAATAGCCTTTTCCATCCTATGCGGCGCCATCCTCATGGTGGTGGGCATTCTGGCAGCTCCCTATGCGTTAATGGCCATGGGAACGCCTGACGAGATCTTATACTATGCGGTCCTTTACATGAGGATTTATTTTGTGGGAGTGATCCCAAATCTTGTCTATAATATGGGAGCAGGAATCTTAAGAGCTATCGGGGACTCCAGGCGCCCTCTTTATTTCCTCATCGCAAGCTGCTTTACCAATATTATTCTGGATATTATATTCGTGGTTTACTGGCACATGGGTGTTATGGGAGCCGCTCTTGCCACCATCATTTCCCAGCTCCTCAGCGCCGTTTTAGTGGTCCTGGTGTTAATGAGGACAAGGGAAGCCTACCATTTGACACCAAAGGCCATAAGGATCCATAAGGCCATGCTGTGGCGCATCGTAAGGATCGGGTTTCCTGCCGGGCTTCAGTCCGTTATGTACTCCGCTTCCAACATCATCATCCAGTCCAGCGTCAACTCTCTGGGAACCGACACCATTGCAGCCTGGACAGCCTATGGAAAAATCGACAGCGTCTTTTGGATGATCATCAGCGCCTTCGGCATTTCCATCACCACATTTGTGGGACAAAACTACGGCGCAGGAAAAAAGGACCGGATCTACAAAGGGATCCGGGTCTGCATGATTATGAGCTTTGCTTCCGCTGTTGTACTCAGCATTCTCCTTTATACCTTTGGTAATTACGTTTATCTGCTGTTTACTACCGATGAAGCCGTGATCCAGAAAGGGACGCAAATACTCCGCTACCTTGCCCCCACCTTTTTCACCTACGTGTGCATCGAGATTTACTCCGGTTCCTTAAGGGGAGTGGGGGATTGCTGGATCCCCATGATACTCACCAGCCTGGGCGTCTGCGCACTCCGCGTGGTCTGGATCTGCGTAGCAGTTCCCTTACGCCCCACCATTGAAACCGTGATTTTCAGCTACCCATTGACCTGGACTGCCACTTCGCTGCTGTTCATCGCATATTTTAACTGGTTCGGCAAACTAAAGCGAAAAACCCCTCCTGGAATACCTTTATGCCTGAAAAGACGGGCAGAAAAGGGATAACCGTTTCCAGCTGTTTTTAAGAAATAACAGTCATAAAACTATATCATGCGAGACTTTTACTGCAGCGTTCTCTTTAAGCGGTAAAAGTCTCGCTTTTGTTTTAAGGAAAGACCAGACTCATTCCATGGGCGCCCTGTAAAAGCTTCCGTAAAACTGCTGGGTCCTAAACATGTTTACGATCACATGCTCATCCACCTCATGAAGCAGGGCCACAATATCAGCCACCTCATAGGAAGACACCACTGTATGAAGAAGGTACATCTTCTTCTTGCTGTAGCCGCCCACAGCATCCACGCAGGAAATGCCGTGCTGAAAGGTTTCTACATATTTATTGGCAAGCTTTGGTCCCTGCACCGTGGTGATCTGAAGAGTGACTCTCTCATACCTGTGATGAAAGGTGGAAATGACCTTTGTTCCTACAAACTGGAACAAAATGGAATATCCTGCGTAATCCCATCCAAAAATCGCTCCGAAGATAGAAAGCAGCAGCACATTTCCTACGAAAACCTCGGACCAGATAGAATTTCCTGTCTTGTTGGATACATACAGGGCGATAAAATCCGTTCCTCCGCTGGACGCATTTCCCCGAAGTGCCAAGACGATTCCAAATCCATAGAGAACGCCTCCATAAATAACATTTAAGAGTCTGTCTTCAAATATGGGTGAAAAATTAAATATCCTTAAAAATGCGCTGGCAAGAAATACCTGCATCAGGGAAAAAAAAGTAAACCGTTTGCTGATATTTCTGCTGCAAGCCCATGCAACAGGAATGTTTAAAGCGACCATACCCAGGGATGTGGAAATATTAAATCCATACAAAGACGTCACCCGGTCAACCAAAATCGCAATTCCAGTAAATCCTCCGGACAAAAGGCCGGCCGGCTTAATAAACGCCTGGATTACAAAAGTCTGTAAAAGTGCGGAGACCACAACTGCCAGAGTTGTCATTACATTGCGGAAGCGCTTATCTCTCCTCAGTTTTTTCCACATAAAACTCCTCCTCTTTTCCTTATTATCGCCCGTTTTTCCGGGCATAAAGGTATCCCTGGAAGGGACTTCTTGTTATTATATGTAAATCCTTCTCTTGTATCAATTTTTTTAAATTAATAGAGGATTGCCCTTCCCCCACAGAAGGCAATCCCCAGTCACGATCTGAAACCGTCACATTATTCAGTTTCTGCTATCTGGCATCCCCATGCCGAAATCACGCACACAAGAAACCCCTTTGTGCTTCTCACATGGACGATGATACCATCCCTTGCTTAAAAAGTCAACGTTTTTAGTACATTTTACTAAAAATCTTTTTAAATCAAAGGATCATTGTCATATCTTTTCCATACAAGACTATGGCAAAAGTCTTTGTTATACGTACAGAATTTATAAAACATAATTTCATGAAAAATGCGCATACTTTCTTTATTGCCGCCCATCATTTAGGGTGTGATCGTATGCCTGCAAAGTGTTTCTTTATTACCCCACTTTTCGCCATTATATTTGCAAGGAGATAATCGCCATGGAATTTTCCAACAGCCTTTCCAATAACATGAACCATTTAAACACAAAGCTGGATGTAGCCGGAAACTTTGATATCGTCTACCGGACCTTTTACATCGGGGAGCAGGAAGCCTGTCTTTACTTCATTGAAGGATTTACTCAGAGTGATGTGTGGCAGAAGATCCTGGACAGTTTTTCATCCATTAAAGCGAATGATATGCCGCCGGATGCCCACGAATTTTCCAAAAGGTATCTTCCTTATGGTCAGGTGGGCCTTGTAAAAGATGACGAAGCCATGATCAAACAGCTTTTGACCGGAATATCCTGCCTGCTCATTAATGGCTATGACAAATGTCTGACAGTTGACTGCCGAAGCTATCCCTCCCGAGGCGTTTCAGAGCCGGAAAAGGATAAGGTCCTCAGAGGATCAAGGGATGGATTTGTGGAAACCCTGGTTTTTAATACAGCTCTCATCCGCCGCAGGATCCGTGATCCAAAGCTTACCATAGAAGTCATGAATGCAGGAGAAAGCTCTCATACGGATATCGCCATCTGCTATTTCAAGGGACGGCATGACGAAAAACTTCTTACCATGATCAAGGATCGGATCAACAAGCTTAAAGTAGATGCCCTGACCATGAACCAGGAAAGTCTTGCGGAGTGCATTTATCCCCATAAATGGTACAACCCCTTCCCCAAATTCAAATATTCCGAAAGGCCGGATACCGCTGCAGCTTCCCTTCTGGAAGGGAACATCATTATCCTGGTGGACAACTCTCCCTCTGCCATGATTCTGCCTTCTTCTGTCTTTGATATCATTGAAGAGGCCGACGATTATTATTTCCCCCCTGTCACAGGAACCTACTTACGGCTGTCCCGCCTGGTCATTTCCATTCTGACCCTGTATTTAACGCCTACATGGCTGTTTTTCATGCAAAACCCGGAAGTGATCCCTTCCTGGCTGCGATTTATCCGCTTGTCGGAAGAACCTCAGGTTCCCCTGCTTTTCCAGCTTTTGATCCTGGAATTTGCCATTGACGGTCTCAGGCTTGCCGCAGTCAACACTCCAAGCATGCTGACTACTCCCCTCAGTGTGATCGCCGGTATTGTACTGGGTGAATATTCCGTAAAATCCGGCTGGTTTAACAGTGAAACCATGCTTTACATGGCCTTTGTAACCATAGCAAACTATTCCCAGTCAAGCTTTGAACTGGGATATGCCTTTAAATTCATGCGATTGATCATGCTGATCACCACCGCATTATTTAACTTCTGGGGATTTGTGGGAGGTGTAGCCCTTTCCATATTGGCCGTTGTATTTAACAAAACCATTGCAGGAAAAAGCTATATTTATCCCTTAATTCCCTTCCACATTTCCGAACTGAAAAAGAGGTTCTTCCGCGGGCGGCTTCCCCACAGGGAAAAATAGCAGAATACTTGATTTCTTTCCTTCCCTATACTACAATAAAGGGCAAGGAGGATGCCATGAAAATCGTAATTATTGACGGGCAGGGCGGCAAAATGGGACAGTCCGTCATTGCCCAGCTGAAAAAATCCTTTCCCAAGCTTCCGCTCATTGCCATCGGAACCAATTCCATCGCCACCTCCGCCATGTTAAAGGCCGGAGCTGACGCAGGAGCGACCGGGGAAAATCCTGTCATTGTGGCAAGCCGGGATGCGGATATCATCATCGGCCCCATTGGGATCGTCATTGCCGACTCTCTTTTAGGAGAGATCACCCCGGCTATGGCAGAGGCCATCGGCAAAAGCAGCGCCTATAAGATCCTGATACCTGTAAACAGGTGCAATCATTATGTGGTGGGCTGTGAAGACTTAAGTTTAACGGAATCCATTGCCCTGGTAATCAAACAGGTGGAGAATCTTTTATGATCTCCACCTGTTTTTACTTTATGGTTATTCAATTCACTATCCCGTGTTTGAAACGGCTGATATGTTTATTCATCAATGCTGTAGTTTGGTGCTTCCTTTGTAATATGAATGTCATGAGGATGGCTTTCCTTAAGGGAGGCCGCGGTTATTTTAATGAATCTTCCTGTTTCCTGCAGGGTCCTGATATTCATTGCTCCGCAGTACCCCATACCGGACCGCAACCCTCCCAGTATCTGGAACACGGTATCTTCTACCAATCCCTTGTAGGCCACACGGCCTTCCACTCCTTCCGGAACCAGCTTCTTGGCATCGCTCTGGAAATAACGGTCCTTGCTTCCGTTTTCCATGGCGGCGATGGAACCCATGCCCCGGTATACCTTGTATTTTCTGCCCTGATACAGTTCAAAGGTTCCCGGACTTTCGTCACATCCGGCAAACATGCTTCCCATCATACATACGCTTCCGCCGGCAGCAATTGCCTTTGTCAAATCTCCGGAATACTTGATTCCTCCATCGGCAATGATGGGGACACCGTATTCCTTAGCCACTGCATAACAGTCCATAACAGCTGTAATCTGTGGAACGCCGATACCTGCCACCACGCGGGTGGTGCAGATGGATCCTGGTCCGATTCCCACCTTCACAGCGTCGGCGCCTGCTTCTATAAGGGCCTTTGTAGCCTCTCCGGTCGCCACATTCCCTGCAATCACGGAAAGAGCCGGATAAGACTCTTTGATCATTCTCACACAGCGGAGAACGTTCTCAGAATGGCCGTGAGCGGAATCTAAAACAACTACATCCACCTTTGCCTTTACCAAAGCGCCCACACGGTCCAGCACGTTGGCTGTGATCCCTACAGCCGCTCCGCAAAGAAGCCTTCCCTGGCCATCCTTTGCGGACAGCGGGTATTTGATCTGCTTTTCAATATCCTTGATGGTAATAAGACCCTTTAAATTAAAATCATCGTCAACAATTGGGAGCTTTTCCACCCTTGCCTTTGCAAGGATCTTCTTTGCCTCCATGAGGGTAATGCCTTCTCTTGCTGTTACCAGATTTTCAGAAGTCATGCACTCCTTGATCTTCCTGCTAAAATCCTCTTGGAATTTTAAATCCCGGTTGGTAACGATGCCCACCAGCTTTTTTCCCTCTGTGATCGGCACTCCGGAAATGCGGAACTTGCCCATAAGCTCATCCGCATCCTTTAATGTATGTTCCGGAGAAAGATAGAATGGGTCCGTTATGACGCCGTTTTCTGACCTTTTTACCTTATCAACCTCTTCCGCCTGCTCCTCAATGGACATATTCTTGTGGATAATACCGATACCCCCCTGTCTTGCCATGGCAATGGCCATGCGGTGCTCGGTAACGGTATCCATACCGGCACTCATAAGCGGAATATTGAGCTTGATGGTTTTTGTAAGGTTGGTCGATAAATCAACCTGATTAGGAATGACTTCTGAATAGGTCGGAACTAACAGCACATCATCAAAAGTAATGCCTTCGCCAATTATTGTACCCATTAATTTTTCCTCTCCTTCTTTATATTTTATTAATGTAACTAATAAGACTTTTCGCTTGTTAGTTACATAGTTTAACAAATTTTACAGGGGTTGTCAACGGACATTTTCTGATCATTTTCCGTCTGACATGGACAGTAAAACCAGAAATATGAAAAAAGGAACCGGACAGTCTTTTGTAAAACCGGCCGATTCCTTTTTCTTTTATACTTCTTTTGCAGCCTTATACAGCGCCGCTGTCAGCTTTATTTCCAACCGCTCAATTCTTCTTCACTTGCCAATACATAATGGGTCCCGTCAATATGATGCTGTTTTCCTTTTGCGTAATCAATGCCGCTCGCAGCATAATCATAGGTTACGGAAACTCTCTCCTTCTCCACAATTGGATTTGGATGGGGTATGGCGGATAATAAAGATTTCGTGTAAGGATGAATGGGGTTATTAAATATTTCTTCTGTGGTTCCTGTCTCCACCAGATATCCTAAATGCAATACACCGATTCTATCTGAAATATATTTTACCATGGATAAGTCATGGGCAATAAAAAGAATGGCCGTATTGGTTTCCTTCTGGATATCCTTCATAAGATTTACCACCTGGGCCTGTATGGACACATCCAGCGCACTGATGGCTTCATCTGCAATAATCAGTTTTGGGTTCATGATCAAGGCTCTGGCAATGCCGATCCGCTGCCTTTGCCCGCCGGAAAACTGGTGAGGATAGCGGTTTGCATGTTCTTTCGACAATCCGACTCTTGCAAGGATCTTGTAGACCGCCTCTTTTCTGTCTTCCGCATTTGCAAAGGGATAATGGATATCCAATCCCTCCGCAATGATATCCAGGACTTTTTTCCTTGGATTCAAGCTTGCCATAGGGTCCTGGAATATCATCTGCATACCGGTTCTTAAGTGCTTGATTTCCTTTCCCGATAACTTGCCGGAAATATTCTCCCCTGCAAATAATATCTCTCCTTCTGTAGGCTCATAAAGGCGGATCAGGGAACGGCCTATGGTTGACTTCCCGCTGCCGGACTCTCCCACCAGGCCATAAGTTTCCCCTGGAAAGATTTCAAAGGATACCCCATTGACTGCTTTAACAGTGTATTTTCTGCTCACTTTAAAAAACTGTTTCAAATTATTTACAGTTAATATAGGCTTTTTAGTTTCCATTCATGCCAGCCTCCTTTAACATCCTGTCTATCCTGTTTCTAAGCTCTGCAGGCATTTCCACCTTGGGTGCGTTTTCATGCAGCAGCCAGGTTGCCGCATAATGTGTGTCGGATATTTGAAACATGGGTGGTTCTTCTTTTGTATCAATATTCAGAGCATAGATATTCCTCGGCGCAAAGGCATCCCCATCTACTTTATTCAACAGGTTAGGGGGACTGCCGGGAATGGCATAAAGCTTATCATCATCGGTGTCAAGATCCGGCATGGCCGAAAGCAGTCCCCATGTATAGGGATGTCTTGGGTCATAAAAAATATCATTTACCGTTCCTTGCTCTACAATTTTACCGGCATACATAACAGACACGTAGTCCGCTACTTTCGCTACAACACCTAAATCATGGGTGATATAAATAACCGAAATTCCGGTTTTCCTTTGGATTTCTTTGATGAGCTCCAATATTTTAGCCTGAATCGTAACATCAAGAGCTGTTGTCGGTTCATCACAAATCAACAATTCAGGATCACAGGCAAGGGCAATGGCAATGACAACCCTCTGCCTCATTCCTCCTGAAAGCTGATGGGGATAATTCTTCATACGCTTTTCGGCATCCACGATTCCCACCAGTTCTAAAAGTTCAACAGCCTTTTCATAAGCTTCTTTTTTGGGTGTCTTATAGTGCCAGATCATTCCTTCCATAATCTGTGCACCTATGGTCATGGTAGGATTTAAAGAGGTCATGGGGTCCTGAAAAATCATGGCCATCCTTTTTCCATTGATGCTTTTTCGCATCTGTTTTTTATTTAGCTTTAAGATATCCACATGAACGGTTTCGTCTCCGCGGTGATACGTAAAATCAATGGTGCCGGAATTCACTTTTCCATTGCTGCTTAAGATGCCCATAACCGCTTTCATGGTAACCGATTTTCCGCTTCCGCTTTCCCCGACGATTGCAATGGTCTCGCCTTTATATAAATTAAGCTTTACTCCACGTATCGCGTTCACCTCTCCGGATGAAGTCTGAAAAGATATGGATAAATCATTAATTTCCAGTACTTTTTCTTTTTCCATTCTTCTGGCCTCCTACATTTCTTTCATCCTTGGATCGAACGCATCCCGGATGCCGTCTGCCAGCATGTTAAAGCTGAGCATTAATATGGCTAACACGATAATTGGCGGAATAATCATATAAGGATGTGTGGTAAAGGACTTAAAGGAATCACTGATTAATGATCCAAGTGATGCCATTGGCGCCGGCACTCCTAATCCGATAAATGCTAAGAATGCCTCCGTAAAAATAGCATTGGGAATGGAGAACATGGTATTTGTTATAATCTGTCCAAAAATATTCGGCAATATTTCTTTAAATATAATTGTCAGATCAGAGGCTCCAAGGGTCCTGGAAGCCAAAACAAATTCCTGCTCCTTTAACTTCAGCATCTGCGCTCTTGCAATACGGTTCATGCCGATCCATCCGGTAATCATTAAGGAAAAGGTTATGGTTATTAATCCCGGTTTTAATACAATAATTAACAGAGTTACGATAACCAGATTGGGAATACCGTTTAAAACTTCCGCAAAACGCTGCATTGCATTGTCCACTGCTCCGCCGAAATAACCTGATATCAAGCCATAGCTTAAGCCAAATACCATATCAATCATGACCGCAGCCAATGCAATGTACAAAGATATTCTGGTTCCCACCCATGTTCTCGTAAAGATATCCCTTCCAAGAACATCTGAACCAAACCAATAATAGGTATCCTCCAGCCCCGTTTCTGCACCGTCAGCGGATATATATTTATTGATTTTTGTAACGCCTGTAGAAGTGTTCATGGTCTCTGAACCGTCAAATATTCCGATTTTTTCAAGCCCTGGAATACGGGGTGCAAGGTTCTGGTTTGCAATGATCTGGGAATCGTATGTATACGCTGTCCAGTGAGGCGCAAAAATTGCCAGCATGATGATTAAAACAATGCCTATCAGGCTGATAACAGCACCCTTGTTTTTTATGAAACGCTGAAATACATCTTTCCAATAGGATTGACTGGAATAATTTTGATCCACCTTTGATATGGAATCCTTATGCAGAAATTCAAAGTCATGAGCTGTAAAAGGCTTATTTTCGTTTAAATCTGTCATGATGCTCCCCCCTTCGCCAATCGTATTCTGGGGTCAATGATACCATAGAGAATATCTACAAATAACATGATTCCAATGTACATGGCACTGTAAATAAAGGATAATGCAAGAATAACATTATAATCATTGGCCTGTATTGCTGTTACCAGCAAGCTTCCAATTCCCGGTATGGAAAATATTTTTTCCACTACCAGACTTCCTGTCATCAATCCTACAACCAACGGAGCCAGCACGGTAATAATGGGGATCAGAGCATTCCTTAAGGCATGCTTAAATATTAACTGAAACCCGCTTATTCCTTTACTTTCTGCTAAAAGCATATAATCCGATCCAAGCACTTCCAGCATTTCCGTTCTGGTAAATCGTGCTACCGTTGCTATGGTAAACATACATAGTGATACAGTCGGCAAAACGGAAGATTTTAAAGGAGCGGTTATGTCATAAAGCAGGGGGAACCACCGTAATTTAAAACCAAGGGAATAAGATAACGCCAGTGCAAAAACATAAGAAGGCAGGCTCACTCCTAAAACGGAAACAACCGTTGTTAAGGTATCCCATATGGTATTATGTTTAAGCGCAGCTATAATGCCTAAAATTATACCTATGACAGTTCCAAGTAAAACTGCCTGTCCTCCGATGCGGACAGATATGGGTAAACGAGACTGCAGTAATTGTGAAATCGGTGTGTTTTTAGATATGGTATAGGAAACTCCAAAATCCCCGGTAAGCATATTTTTCATATAATTTATAAAACGAAGGAATGCCGGTTTATCAAGTCCATATTTTGCATTTAATATGGCGATCTGATCTGCCGTTAACTTTTCATCATTAAACGGAGATCCCGGCATAAACTCCAGCATTAAAAATAATATGATTAAAATGGCTAATAAGGTAATTATCGAAACAACTACTCGCTTAAGCAAATATTTTTTCATATCATATTACTTCTCTTTCTAAGTAAATATTACCATAATAACTTCCTTTCCCATTGCCCTTAATTCAAAAAGTTGCCTGCATGACCGTATGAAACCGTATACAAGCAACTTTTGATTGAATACAGGCCGGGCCGCGTACTGCGGTTATCCGCCTTATAAGCGTCTTTCAATAAAGCTGTGATTATGGTATTAGTTTTTTGTTGTATTTTTAAATACTCTGTTAATTGCTACTGAATGGAATTCAATGCCTTTAACATTACTCTTGATCATAACAGCATTGCCCTTTTGGTAGATGGGGAAAATAACTGCATCATCCATAACAATGCCTTCCGCTTTTTTCAGAGCTTCCCATCTGGCAGCCGGATCAAGTGCCAGTTCTCCTTTTTTCGCGGACTCAATGATTGCGTCGTATTCTGCATTTGACCAGAAACCATAGTTGTTGGGATCATCGGTGATCCACATATTCTCATATGTCATAGGATCTGCATAGTCCGGTCCCCAGCGTGTCAGGGCAATTTCAAATTCACCTTCCTGCATTCTCTCTACTCTGTTTTTCTTCGGCAGAACTTCCAAGTTGATCGTAATGCCTGGAAGGGTTGTCTGAACCTCAGCCTGAATAAACTGGGCCACATTCTGGGCGGATTCTGTATCTTCTACAATCATGGAATATGTAAGGGTTTCTACCCCAAGCTCTTTCTTGGCTTCATTCCAGTATTCTAATGCTTTTGCTTTGTCGGTTGAAAGGTAAGTAGCTGTTCCGTCACGGAAATCTTTGCCGTCAGGACCGGTTGCAAGACCGGTAGGAATTGCAAAGTCTGCCACAATAGAACCGTCTTTTAAAATGTTATTAACAATTGCCTTTTTGTCAAAAGAAAGGGCAAGTGCCTTTCTGAGATTTAAGTTTTCCAGCCCGGCTACTTTCAGGTTTGGAGAAAGATACCATAAATATCCGGCCATAATATTCGTAAATTCAGGGTCACCCTGGAATTGCTCTACTTGCTCTCCGGAAAGAATAGCAGTATCCAGATCACCATTCTGGTAAGCAAGCATTACCTGCTGGCTGTCTTTAATTACCTGATACTTAAGACCGTCAAGCTTAACCGCAGCTGCATCCCAGTAATTTTCATTTTTAACTAATTCAATTGTGGTTGCTGCCGGTTCATAAGAAGTTATTACAAACTGGCCGTTGCTTAAAATTGTTTCCGGGGATGTTGCAAAGGTATCCCCGCATTTTTTAAAGAATTCCTCATTTACCGGATAAAAAGCCGGGAATGCCATCAGGGATTCAAAATAAGGAACCGGATTATCTAATTGTATTTCCAATGTCTTTTCATCAACGGCAGTTACCCCTAATTGATCCGGTGCCACACTGCCTCCGCCAATGGCGTCTGCATTTTTGATGCCTGCAATGCCGCCCATAAATGCATATTCACTGGCAGTTGCAGGATCCACCAGACGTCTCCATGCAAATACAAAGTCATTTGCTGTAACAGGGGTTCCATTGGACCATTTGGCATCTTTTAAAGTGATGGTGTAGGTTAATCCATCCTCACTTTTTTCAATCTTGTCCGCCAATGCAGGAACAGCGCTTCCGTCTTCCGCCAACGCATAAAGACCGTCTGTCACATCTGCGATTACTTCAAATGAAGTTCCATCCACCGCAATCTGCGGATCCATGGAAGCTACTTCCACGTCGATGTGCACATTCAATACATTTCCGCCAGCCTTCGCTGCATCTGCCGCGGATTCCTTTGTTTCTGATTTCGTTTCCGCCGGCTTTGAAGCCCCACATCCGGCCAGGCTTAATGTCATGGCAGCCAGACACAGGAAACTGATTAACTTTTTGCTACTTCTCATCTTCGTCCTCCTCATAATTATTTAAGCGTTAACGTTTTTTTTCAAAAACTTTAACGCTCTAATCAATTACACTAGTGTACCAAATTTTTAAGGGGTTGTCAACGAAGATTTTACGGCTTTGAACCGATGTATCCGGCAAAATAACTTCTTTAAGAAACTTTTGTAAAAATAAAAAAGGAATCAGATGTTTTAATAAAACATCTGATTCCTTTTTTATTTTATACTGCTTTCACAACCTTACGCGGCGCCGTCATCCTCATACACTGAAGCAGCTTATCGTTAGGTTCAAATATGATCTTGGTCGTTTCGGCACCGGCCTGGCTTATTAATGTATAAGTCTTTGCTCCCGGTGCGTGGGAAGAAAAATCCAGTAACTTCATATTCTTTGTTTCGTGATCCCTGGCTTCTGTGGAGCCGGTAGGAGCAACGATCTTAATCTCTTCCATGGAACCTTCCCAGGCTTTCTTTCTCTTGCTTCTGCCGTAGATCCGGTCAATGGAAAGAGTATTGGTCACATACAGGTATTCAAATTCCACTTCACTGTTGCGGAATACAAAATAAGCGGCCGCAACGGCAGCAAGCAGGATGAGCACTCCAAAGATCCCGAAAACCGGAGACATGGAGAGGAAAAACGCGATCACGCACAGGATTCCCATCGCAATTTTTATCAACATGGTATAGGCCGGAGACTTTCGCTTCACTAGCCATTCTGCATACATTTCATTCATAACGATCTGGGTCCTTTCCTCTTACCTGCATGGCTTCTTACGGCGCAGCCTGTCCCGATTCAAAAGATGTTTGTTATACCGGAAATCCGCAGTGCAGCGGGTAAAGCCGCAGGCTTTACCCGCTCACGGGCGTTCGCCCTGGGAAGCGGAAGATGGAAAAAATTTCTTATGTGCAAGCACAACGAAATTTTTTTCATCTTCCGCTTCGCACTGCTCATTGCTTTCGTGAATGTTACATCATATCCATTCCGCCTGGTGCTGGCATTGCAGGTGCTTTTTCTTTAATATTAGCAACAACGGACTCTGTTGTCAATAAGGTAGATGCAACACTGGTAGCATTTTGAAGGGCGCTTCTGGTGACCTTTGTAGGATCCAGGATGCCTGCTTCCACCATGTCAACGTATTCTTCCT
This sequence comes from Lacrimispora indolis DSM 755, assembly GCF_000526995.1. Taxonomy (NCBI): domain Bacteria; kingdom Bacillati; phylum Bacillota; class Clostridia; order Lachnospirales; family Lachnospiraceae; genus Lacrimispora; species Lacrimispora indolis. Next base: position 433,321 of record NZ_AZUI01000001.1, read on the forward strand.
TGTATGCGTCAAAGCCGGTTCCCACCTTGGACTCTCTCACCTTATTGATGATGACGCTTCCTTCCAGACCTGCATTGGCTACGATGTGGTATAAAGGAGCTTCGAGTGCCTTTAAGATGATCTTTCCTCCGGTCTTCTCATCACCTTCCAGTTCCTTTACAGTGTCTTCGATCTGGTTGATCGCATGAACGTAAGCAGAACCGCCGCCTGCGATAACGCCTTCCTCAACAGCTGCTCTTGCTGCGGATAAAGCGTCTTCCATACGAAGCTTTGCTTCTTTCATCTCGGTCTCTGTTGCAGCGCCTACACGGATCACTGCTACGCCGCCGGATAATTTTGCTAGTCTTTCCTGTAATTTTTCTCTGTCAAAATCAGAAGTGGTCTCTTCGATCTGGCCCTTGATCTGGCCGATTCTTGCGGTGATTGCTTCCTTATCGCCGCAGCCGTCCACGATCACGGTATTTTCCTTCTGAACCTTAACGGATTTTGCACGTCCTAAGAGATCAAGGGTTGCATTCTTAAGCTCATAGCCTAATTCATCGGAAATCACGGTACCGCCTGTTAAAACAGCGATATCCTGTAACATCTCTTTTCTTCTGTCGCCGTAGCCTGGAGCCTTTACAGCGATGACATTGAAGGTACCTCTTAATTTATTAACGATTAAGGTGGTTAAAGCCTCGCCTTCCACATCTTCTGCGATGATGAGAAGTCTTGCGCCGGACTGAACTACCTGCTCTAATAAAGGAAGGATCTCCTGAATGTTTGAGATCTTCTTATCTGTAATGAGAATGTATGGATCGTCTAAATTAGCTTCCATCTTCTCCATATCGGTGCACATATAAGCAGAGATATAACCTCTGTCAAACTGCATACCTTCCACAAGATCCAGCTCTGTCTTCATGGTCTTGGATTCTTCAATGGTGATAACACCGTTGTTGGAAACCTTCTCCATAGCGTCAGCTACCATCTCGCCAACCTCATCATCTGATGCGGAAATAGCTGCTACTCTTGCGATGGATGCCTTGCCTTTGATCGGCTCGCTCATCTTTGCAATAGCTTCTACTGCTGCTTCTGTGGCTTTTTTCATACCCTTTCTTAAAACGATTGGGTTTGCGCCTGCTGCCAGGTTCTTCATTCCTTCATTGATCATAGCCTGAGCCAGAACAGTTGCAGTTGTGGTACCGTCACCGGCCACGTCATTGGTCTTTGTAGCAACTTCTTTTACAAGCTGAGCGCCCATATTCTCAAAGGCATCCTCCAGCTCGATCTCTTTTGCAATGGTAACACCATCGTTTGTGATCAAAGGTGCGCCAAAGGATTTATCCAGTACAACGTTTCTTCCCTTAGGTCCCAATGTTACACGAACGGTATCTGCTAACTGATTAACTCCGGACTCAAGTGCTTTTCTGGCATCTACGCCATATTTAATCTGTTTTGCCATGATTCATTCCTCCAGTTTTCTTCTAAAAATAAAAATACGTATTATCTAAAACTATCTGTTATGATTTCAGTATTGCCTTCTAAAATTATTCGATCACTGCTAAAATATCACTCTGCTTGACGATTACATATTTCTCATCGTCTTCTCCGGTCTCTATTTCTGTTCCTGAATATTTGGAGAAGATTACTTTATCGCCCACTTTAACCTGCATGGTAACTTCCTTGCCGTCTACCAGACCGCCTGGTCCTGCTGCGATAACTTCCGCCTGCTGGGGTTTTTCTTTTGCCTGACCCGGCAGAACAATACCGGACTTTGTTGTCTCCTCTGCAACCAATGGTTTTAACACAACTTTGTCAAATAATGGTACTAATTTCATTGCAATTCCTCCTCATAGCTTTCTGCTTATTATTTCTTTCTTTTGGCCTTCCGAAAGAAGTTTTATTTTATTCACATACTAAGTTATATCACTCATTATTAGCACTGTCAATAGTTGAGTGCTAACTTTATATTTTTTTTACATTTTTACCATATTTGCGGTATTTTCTCCTTTACCTACATAGTTTATAGAAATTTTCTTATTATATACCTTTATTTTTTTCTATGAACGTATTACAATAACATAGAATGAAGAGCCTTACAGGCATTCCGTTATGTTTAAAATGCACAGGCGTTAATAAAAAAGCGCCTTTTAAGCATACCGTTATGTCCAGAATACACGGGCGGTAATAAGGAAAGGAGTGTTTCAAATGGCAAAAAAGGGTAATGGGTTTGGGAAATTTGTGGCACTGGCCACTGTGGCCGGCGTTGTTGCCGCCGGTATCTCTTATTTTACAAAATACAAATCCTTCCACAAAGAACTGGAAGAAAATTTCCATGATTTTGAAGATGAAGGGAATGACGACATTTCCAAAATTGACAGCACGATGAACCGCAACTATGTTTCCTTACATGCCAATAAGGATGAATTTAAGGTCGCCGCTGACCATATGGCAGATGCTGCCAAGGATGCGGTGAGTGCGGCAAAAAACCTGGTTAAGGATGCGGCAAGTATTGTCTCCGATACGGCAAAGGAAGCGGCTTCTGCTATGGCTTTTACAGCGAAGGACATGTTTGAATCCGCAAAAGAACAGGCAGATACGTATTTAGATGACGAAGAAGACAGCTCAGATGGCGGTTTGGATTATGCTGCCGGAGCCGCAGACCGTCTGGCAGAAGAGGCCACAGAGGCAGCGGACTCTATAATGGAAACAGCGGAAACAGCTGTTGAGACAGCCAAAGATGCAGCAAAGGAGGGGTTTGAGGCGGCAAAGGAGGCAGCAAAGGACGGATTTGAGGCCACTAAAGAAGCAGCCCAATCTACCGGAGCGGCGATTAAGGAACTGGCCGATGAAACCACTACCATTGTGGAAGAAGAAATAGATTAAAACAATTTAGTAATGGAACCTGGGAAAAGCCACTGGAAAGCGCTCGCTCTGCAGTGGCTTTTTTCAATGCTGTTGCCGCATTTCCTAAATCACAGTTTATTTCTTATACAGGAATTCTTCCGGTAAATTCACCTTAAAATCCACCGCTAAGTCCCGGAAGTTCTGAGACGTAATGGTCTGAAGCTTATCCGGACGGATGGAAAGCACTTTAACAAGAATCTCCGCAGATTTTTCCACAGTATGCATAAGGCCGAAAGTCAAGTCAAAATCCTCTCCGGAAGCAAACAGGCCGTGATGGGCCCAGACAGCCACATCGTACTTCTTCATCAATTCGCTGGTAGCCACTGCAATATCACGTCCGCCAGGCACCATCCAGCCCACAACACCTACGCCGGCAGGGAAAACCACCGGACATTCCGTAGCCATCTCCCATAATTCCCTGGTAAACACTTTATCCTCCAAGGGCAGGACAAAGGTAAGGGCGATTATATTGGCAGGATGGGCATGGTAGATCACCCTGTGCGTTCCAGCCGTGGCCTCTTTTTTGACCTCATGGTTCATAAGGTGGGAAGGAAGCTCACTGGTAGGACGCCCGCCGTTTATAAGACCCCAGCGGATCCTGTAATTCTCGCCCTTTTCATCTACCTCAATAATACAGGTATTGGCTTCCGGATCCAGGATCACGTTGCGGAAGTATTTTCCGCTTCCTGTTACCATAAAATACTCTCCTGCCAGACCCTTCACGCTGGTGCCGATGGGCTGCCAGGGATTTGCATCCGTAAAGCCTTCTCTTATGGATTCCACCTCTGACTGCTTGATGCGGTAGCTTAAATTGCCGCCGTTCCTCTCATGCCAGTTCTGACGGAAGCCGTCATCACATAAGCGGATAAAGCTTTTTACAAATTCCGTATCTAACATCTTCATATTATCTTTCTCCTTATTTCCGGTTAAGCAGCACTTCTTTTTCATAGCAGCATATCTCTTCAAACCAGTCTTCCTTTGCAGGCACTCCGTTTATCTCACAAAAGTAGTTCCAAACATCGCCTATCGGATAAAGCTTAAGCTCCTCCTGAAGCATCATCTGCTCCGTAAAATTGCGTTCTTCCTGTAACCTTTTAAGGGTTTCATTGGGAAGAAGAAGGGCATTCAGAAGAGCCTTCTGCATGTTGCGCATTCCAACGATCCAGGCGCTTAAGCGGTTGATGCTTGCATCAAAAAAGTCAAGGGCCAGAAGGATGCGGTCCGCCCCGCCCCGTATGATCTCCTTCCCGATCTCCTTTGTTTCATCGTCAAACAGCACAACATGGTCACTGTCCCACCGCACCGGCCTTGTTACGTGAAGGGCCACCTTGTCAAAAAACAGGAGCATGGAAGATATCTTATCAGACACCACCTCCGTGGGATGATAATGGCCGCTGTCCAGCAGGCAGAGGATATCATTCTTGGAGGCGTAATTCATATAAAACTCATGGGAACCAACGGTGCAGCTTTCCATTCCTATCCCAAATACCTTGGATTCCACAGCCACATATACCTTGGTCCTATCGTAGTCAATGGAAAGGATCTGATCAAGAGAATCCTTTAATCTCGCCCTTGGGGAAGTGCGGTCTGCCGGTATATCCTTAAACCCGTCGGGAATCCAGATGTTCATGGTACAGGGAGTCCCCTGCTCCTTTGCAAAATACTCAGAAATGCGGAGGCACGCCTGCACGTGTCTGATCCAGAAGCTCCGTATCTCATCATCTTCACTGGACAGGGTGGCATTTTCCGCCTTTGGATGGGAAAACAAGGTGGGATTAAAGTCAATGCCGATCCCTCTTTCCCTTGCAAACTCCACCCACTTTGTGAAGTGTTTCGGCTCCAGCTGATCCCGGTCCGCCCATTCTCCCTCCTCAAATATAGCATAGCTTGCGTGAAGGTTAATCCTGTGCTTTCCAGGGATCAGGCTCAGCGCCTTATCCATGTCCCTCATCAGCTCCTGAGGATTTCTCGCCCGGCCAGGGTAATTGCCTGTAGCCTGAATTCCCCCTGATAAGGCTCCATCCCCATCAAATCCCATCACGTCATCTCCCTGCCAGCAGTGCATGGAAATGGGGATCGTTTTTAAGGCTTCCAATGCCTCATCCGTATTTACGCCGACGGCTTTGTATGCTTCCCTTGCTGCTTCATATCTTTCTTTTATTGTCATGGCTCTCTTCTCCTTTTAACGATTTAATTAATCCAAATGAAATACAGGCTTTAAACCAATGGAAACAGGACTGTTGTCCGGGTTGGTTTTCATGATATCAGCCATGAAATCCCACCATTTCCGGTTGATGGGAGTATCAGCCGATTCCGCCCATTTCTCTTCATCTTCGATCTCAATATACCCGTAAAGGACATTGGTCTCCTCATCTAAGAAAATGGAGTAATTGTGTCCCCCATGCCGGCTGATCATTTCCTTCATCTCAGGCCAGAGCAGATTATGTCTCTTTTCATATTCTTCGGCCATTCCTTCATTTAAGTACATTTTAAAAGATTTTCTTATCATGTCGTCTCCTCCATTCATGACAGCCTATTGCGGGGCTGGTACTCTTTTACTGCAAAGGACCGGTATACTGCTTCCCTTGCCTGTTTCAGGCTTTTAAACTCCCCGGCAGCAAGCATCTGGGCAAGAAGGTTTCCGATGGCAGTAGCTTCTCCCGGTCCGGCATAAACGGTCCGGCCTGTGCAGTCTGCAGTCAGCTGGTTTAAATACTCCGCATTGGAACCTCCTCCTACCACATGAATGGCCGGATAGTTATTTCCTGTAATGGCTTCCAGCTCCTTTACCGTATTCCCGTAGCAGGCTGCCAGACTGTTGTATATGACTGCCGCCAGCTGTCCCGCAGTCTTTGGCACAGCCATTCCAGACCTTTGGCAGAACTCCTGCACTGCTTTGATCATGCTCTCCGGCGAAAGGAACACGCTGTCATTGCAGTCCACAATGGAAGGAATCCGTTCCTCAGAGGCCAGCCGGCAAAGCTCTGCAAAGGAGTAAGCCTCCCCTTTTTCTTCAAGCTCCTTTTTCACGGACTGAATCATCCAAAGGCCCATGATGTTTTTTAAGTATCGGAAGCGGTGGTCATAACCGCCCTCATTGGTGAAATTTAACTCCATGCTTTCCATGGAGCAGTTTGCCTTAGAAAGCTCTGTGCCCATAAGGGACCAGGTTCCTGAGCTGATGTAAAGGATATCTCCCATGGGATCCTCTCCGCCTGGAACCAGAGGGACCGCCATAACGGCAGAACCGGTATCATGGGTCGCAGGAAGAACCACCTGACAGGAGAATCCCACTTCCTTTTCCAAATCCTCTGCCAATAGTCCTACAGTTGTTCCCGGCATGGACAGCTCTTTAAACAGCCTTTCAGGCAGGTCCAGCTTTTGAATCAGTTCATAATCCCAGGTCCCTGTTTCCGCATTTACCAGCTGCGTGGTAGTTGCATTGGTATACTCCTGCTTTTTCACTCCTGTCAGCAGATAGTGGAAATAGTCCGGGATCATGAGGAAGGATTCCCCTTTCTCCAGATATTCCGGATTCTCTTCTCTGACAGCCATAAGCTGATAAATGGTGTTGAATATCTGTTTCTGGATGCCGGTCCTTCCATATAGGTCTTTTAAAGAAATGACTTTGTACAGCTTTTCATCCATTCCATTTGTTCTGTTATCCCGGTATCCCGTTGCATTCCCAAGCATCCGGTTTTCCCCATCCAAAAGAACAAAATCCACGGCCCAGGTATCGATCCCCATGCTGACCGGGATCTTACCAAGCTTCCTGCACTCCTTCATACCCTCTTTGATCCCGGCAAATAAAGCCTCCACATCCCAGCACAAATGCCCGTCCTTCCGTTTCATGCCGTTGCCAAACCGGTAAATCTCCTGAAGTACCAGCTTTCCTTCCCTCACTGTCCCAAGAATATGACGGCCGCTGGAGGCGCCGATGTCCACAGCAAGATAATACTTCTCCATGTAAACCACTCTCCCATTGTTTTCTTTCATACTGCCCCCGCTTTTTTAACAGGGGCACCCGTTTACACCATGTCCCGCACCACCGGACATCAGGTTTAAACGTATACTCACAGATTGTTTCTACTTTATATCATAATGGATCTCCGCAATAAAAATAAGGACGCTGTTTAATTAAAACTGCGTCCTTATTTGCATGATCAGCAAAATGGTTTCCTTTGCCGGGTTTTATTCATCTGATTTATCAGGATTTAATTGCTGCACCAAGCTAAAAACATGCCAAACACCCAATCAGGGCATTTGGCATATACACTATTCTTTACTGATAAGTATATCTTTTAATTCTGATATTGACATATTTTTTTCTTGGAGAATGGCTGATACCTCCTTGAATTCCTCTAATTTAATTTCTTCTTGTATCTGTTTTGCTCTTTCTTCCTGAGTCTTAACAGCAGCCTTATACTGTTCTATGGCATCTTGTGTATTTTTTAATTCTTCCCGAAGCTTTTCCAGTGATGTTTTACGTACACCTCTTGGCATAATAGCGCCCTCCTTATAATTGGTTATATAAACATATAGTGTCAAGTGGATATTCGCAATCCGCTTCGCCACTTGATCCGGTTAAATCACACAATTTACAATATATACAATAAAATAGATACACGCTTAAAAGAATCTGACTGTGCCCTTTCCTGAATATCTTTTCTCTGCAGTCTGAGTTTATTACTCTGCTTTTGATGAAATAAGCAGTTCCTTTAAATCCATGATCGACATCTCATGCTCGTCCAATATGGATGATACTTCCTTAAATTGTTCCAGCTTTATTTTATCCTGAATTTCCTTCTCTTTTTCTCCTAAAGTTACCAAGCTGTTCTTATATTGCTGGATGGTTTCCTGGACCTCTTTTAATTCTTCCTGAAGCTTTTCAAGCGGTGTCTTTCTTACTCCTCTTGGCATACTGGTTCTCTCCTTTACAGAAATATTTTATATCGACCATATATTACCAAGTATATGCAAAGTTTCTTTTGTTTATTACTTTATCATTTCTGCCGTTGAAATTTCTTCAGGAAGAACTTTTATGGAAAGTTTCCGGTTTTAAAAGGCTTTTCATTGCCCCATGACAAAAAAAAGGAAAGCAGATTTCATCCGCTTTCCTTTCCCTGTTTCAAACAAGCTTCTTCTCATTCTAAAAATTTTTCAGATATGGGAATTCAGCCTTTTACACCTGTATGGGCCACGCCTTCAATGAACTGTTTCTGGAAGATAAAAAACAAAACAACCATTGGAATAACAGCCAGAACAGCGCCTGCCATTTGAGCAGGATAATCATTGGTATGCTGTCCCTGAAGAGTGGACAAGGCCGGAGCCAGGGTCATCTTTGTTGTGGTGGTATTGACGATCAAGGGCCACATAAAGTCATTCCAGGCAAACTTTGCCGTGAAAATCACAAGAGCCACGATCCCTGATTTAACCAGAGGAACCATGATCTGTGTCAGGATCTGGAACCTGCCGCAGCCGTCAAGTATGGCCGCTTCCTCCAGCTCATCGGGAAGTGATAAGAAAAATTGCCGCATCATAAAAGTCCCGAAGGCACTGAATAAATTAGGCAGAAAAAGCGCAAACAGCGTATCTAAAAGTCCGATCTTCTGCACAATTAAGTACTGGGGAACCAGAAAGATCTGTCCCGGTACCATCAGGACGGAAAGCACCACCAAAAACAGTACATCCCTTCCCGGGAATTTGATTCTGGCAAAGGAATACGCTGCCAGGGTACAGATCACCACCTGTCCCGCAACCGTTATGACCGTAGAAAATACGGTGTTCATATAGATCCTTCCAAAAGGAAGAGCGGTCAGAACGTTATGATAGGCTTCTGTGACAAACCGGTCCGGAAGAATCGTAGGCGGGATCGCCATGGATTCTCCTTTTGTTTTAAATGAGGTACACAGCATCCAAAGAAAGGGAAGCACGGTGATGCCGATTCCTGCGATCAGAATCAGATGGATCAATAGCTTTTTTCGACTGCTCGTTCTCTTCATCGGTTACCTCCTTTAGTCGTAATTGACCCATTTTTTCTGGCCTATCATCTGAATGACTGTTACCAGCATGATAATAGAAAAGATTAAAATGGATATGGCTGCTGCATAGCCCTTATGGCCGTAATCAAAGGCATTCCGGTAGAACATCATGACCAGAGTCTGAGTGCTTCGATAAGCAGTATTCGTTTTTCCGATCATCATATAAATGGTGTCAAACACCTGAAAACCGCTGATGATGGAAGTGATCATAACAAAAAATATGGTGGGTGACAGCATGGGAACCGTGATCTTAAAAAACTGGTGAATGCCGCTTGCTCCATCAACAGATGCCGCCTCATAATATGACCTTGATATTCCCTGCATACCTGCTAAAAGTATGATCATGTTATAGCCTACGGTTCCCCATATTCCAACCAGCATAACCATAAACAGAGCTGTCTTTGGGTCTGTAATCCAGCCATGGGGAGCAAAACCCAAAGCCTTCATTGCCGCATTTAAAAGGCCGTACTGCTCATTATATATCCATTTCCAGACCATCGCCACTGCGGCCGACATGGTAACAGAAGGCAGGAAATAGACGGTTCTGTAAAAAGAAGTCCCTTTGATTTTTGTATTGAGCAGGGCCGCTACAAACAAGGACAACATAAGGCCCAAGGGCACAGTAACCCCGACGTAGAGAAGTGTATTGCCAAGAGCCTTCCACAATTCTTTATCCTTACACATTTCCAGATAGTTATTAAGGCCATAAAAGGTGGCTACATTGAATTTATTCACTTCATTAAAGCTGAACCAGAAGTTCTGGATAAAGGGAAAAATATAAAACACGAAGATTCCAAACAACAGGGGCGCTATAAACAAATACCCCTCTCCCCATTCTTTCCATTGCCGCTTTGCTATTTTCTTTTTTGTCGTACCCTGCATTCCATACACCTACTTCTTATTTTTTGCCAGAATTGCATCTGCATCAGTCTTAAGCTGGCTGCATACATCTGCTAAAGGCTTTTCGCCGGAATAAGCTGCCTTTAAGGCCTCTGCTTCCACATCATAGATCTCTGCCACGGATTTACATACAGGAAGGGGATTTGCTTCACCGGAATGATTGGTGTAGGCAGCCAGGTTCAAATCCTTGTTGGACTGGGAAAAATACTTCTGTGCGTCATTCCGTGCGGAAATAACGACTCCGCTCTCTCCCTGGATCTTCATGGCTTCCTCGCTGCCAAGCCATAATGCAAAATCCGCTGCAGCGTCCTTATTTTTACTTCCTGCAAACACCGCATAGCCAAGTCCGTTTATGATGTTCGGCTCAACTCCGTTAAATGACGGGAATTCTACCAGATCGATCTTGGTGTTGATGGCGTCATTTGAAGTATACTCAGGGGTCATATAGGAGCCCGCTAAAACCATAGCGATCTGGCCGCCCTCAAACATGGCATCGGCACTGGTCTCTGACAATGCGGCTACTGATGGGGAATAGCCCTCATTAATCAGGTCGATCCAGCACTGGATTCCTTCCTGAGTCTTGGGATCTGCATAACCGGTTTCTGTTTTGTCGGCATTTAAGATCCAGCCGCCGTTAGCATATACGGTGGGGTAATACCATGTCTGGAAATCGATGGGGCAGGCAAAAGGATAAGCTCCCGAATCAAGACCTGCTGCCTTTAAATCCCTGCATGCTTTTACAAGATCATCATAAGTCCAGTCATCAGTAGGATAAGCCACCCCTGCCTTATCAAACATATCTTTGTTATACCATAAGGCATTGGTATCAAAATCCTTTGGTACGGCGATCTGCTTGCCATCAAAATTGTAGGCTTTTACAAGGGCTTCCGGGAAGTTCTTTCCAAGATCCAAGTCTGACTTTTCCAAATAGCTATTTAAGTCCAGAAGGATTCCTCCGTCATAATAATCCTCTGCATGAAGTACATTGAGCCAGAACACATCCGGCGCCGTTCCTCCTGTTGCAGCTGCCTCCAGCTTGGTCCAGTATTCGCCTCCCTTATAAGGGGTAAGCTGGATCTCAATCTTTACATTTTCATGGGTTTTCTCATAGGCCTGGGCCATGGCTTCCATGACCGGGCGCTGCTTTTCATCCCATATTCCGAAGCTTAAGGTGGCAGAACCTCCCTTGGAAGCTCCGCCTCCTCCATTGCATGCGGTAAGGCTCATTGCCGCCATGGCAAGGGCCATTCCCATTGCCAGCACCTTGGTTCCTCTCATTTTCTTCATAATCTGCTCTCTCCTTTTTATTGATATTTTGTATACGAATGAATCAGGCGGATATACAAACACATCCGGTTGATTCATAAACTCAAGGCTGAAAGATTCATTTCTCCCACCCCTTCATTTAACGAATATCCTTCAAATGAATCAGCTTTCCTCCGGAGATCCTGGACTGTTCTGCTGCCAGGGCTATGTAGTGGCTCTCCAGGGATTTTTCCAATGTGGTCATGGAATGGCTTGGTTCAGTTCCTTCCCTGACCATATCAAGAAGCTGCTCCACCATCCGGTTGTCACCGCCGGCATGGCCGGAAAAGTCATCGGACAATTTGGAGACATCTATGGTTTCTTTTTCCTTTCCAAAGGGCCTTACAATAATGAGATTGGAATGAAGGCTGGCCTCAATCTCTCCCTTTGTTCCCATGAATTTAGCATACCTGGAATTTTCCTCTGTGCAGCCTGTCATGGTAAAACTGATAGTAGAACCGTCTGTCATATTTAAATTCACCACCTGATGATCCACCACGTTGTTATCGCAATGGTATACGCATCTTCCGTAAGGGCCCGTCTTTATGGCTTCCATAACCGATTCTTCCGCAGGATGGAGGGTGAGCACGTTGCAGGGCCAGTCGGACTTGCCATGGGCAATGCCGGTCTTTTCATTGGTTATATATATTTTTTCTGCATCAAAGGGGCAGCCTTCTTTGGCTTTGCAGCCATCCAGGCAGCGTTTTGCAGCACCCTCCGGCGCTTTTTCCTCCTTGAATAAATAGGTGCTTCCAAAGGATGTCACGGAATCGCAGGTCTTTCCCGTCAGCCACAATAAAAGGTCCATATCATGGCAGCACTTTTGAAGGATCATGGGACTGGTGATCTCTGAATTTCTCCAGTTTCCTCTGACAAAGCTGTGGGCCTGATGCCAGTAGCCTACATTTTCGATTCCCATGACAGTGACCACATCACCGATCACTCCGGAATCAATAAGCTCTTTTACCTTTGTGTAAAAGGGCGTATAGCGCAGCACATGACAGACAACTACCTTTCGTCCCTTCTCAGCGGCTGATTTTAAAAGTTCCCTGCATTCGTCCAAATCCGGAGAAACAGGCTTTTCCAGCAAAAGATCGTACCCCTTTTCAAGAGCCGGAAGAGCCTGGCCCACATGCTGCCTGTCCTGCGTGGCGATAAACATCACATCCGCCAGCTTTTCCTGTTCAAGCATCTCCTCGGCACTGGAGAAACACCGTTCCTTTGGCACTCCATACTCTTTGGCCACCTCTTCCACCTTTGCCTCATCAATATCCGCAATGGCAGTGATCTCCATCTTTTCAGGAAGCAGCCTTGCAACCGGTGCATAAGTATCCTTGCCTCTGCTTCCCAAGCCCGCAAGGGCAACTGTAATCCTTCTCATATGATCTTCCTTTCTTAATATCAGGAACCAGCGGTTCATGACAGGCATTTTGCCTTCGCGCCGGTGAGCAGGCCCAGCTTTGCTCTCCTGCACTCATGATATCATGGTTCTTTTTTTATCATTATATAATGAACCGAGATGATATGCTTATACTATTGTCCAGACTCATTACCAAATTCATCATTTTTTCAGTTATTGTGCACAAATCTTTAGGATAAGCACTCCCGACTTACGGTGATTTCAACGGAACTTTCCAAAAAACACAAAAAGAGGCATCCATACGAATCTATGAATACCTCCATTGGCTGAATCATTATTTTCCTCTATTATACTCTTATTCACAGGGTTTGAATTGCATGATTGTCCTGTCTTGTTATCAAATTATCCAATCTTGCCAGGCGTATGATTTCATGCTACCATAAAAGCCAAAGGAGGTATTCCAAATGGCATATTGCAGCACACCGTTAAACATAGAATTTGATATCCGGGAAATCATAACCGTCCACTATTTTGAATACATGAAGGATTTTGTATTTTCAGGGGAATCCCATGACTTCTGGGAGTTTCTTTATGTGGACAAGGGAGAAATCATTGTACAGGCAAACCATTCCTTCTACCAATTAAAAGCAGGCGATGTGATCTTTCACAAGCCAAATGAATTTCACGCCTTAAGTGCGTCGGGAAACAAAGCTCCCAATCTGGTGGCAGTCTCCTTCCGCTGCACCAGCGAAAGCATGAGGTTTTTTGAGGAAAAAACCTGTTTCTTAAATCAGGAGGAACGATTTCTCATCTCCAGGATCATTGCAGAGGCAAGACAGGCTTTTTCCACTCCCCTTCATATTCCTTCCGTGGAAAAGGTAGAACTTGCCCCTTTACCACCCTTTGGAGCTGCCCAGCTCATCCTTTTATATCTCCAGATTTTTCTGATCCATGTAAAACGAAATCATTTTGAAGAGGAAGGCGTACCCAACCACGCGGTTTTAACTGAACAGATGGTCCTTTCCGCCAATTCCACCCATTTGGAACAGATCATTCAGTTTATGGAGTTTCACATCTGCGAACACCTTTCCATAAAAACCATTTGCGAGGAATTCTCCATAAGCCGTTCCACTCTTCATTCCCTGTTTCACAAAGAAAAGAACTGCGGGGCCATTGACTATTTTAATTTGATGAAGATCGAGAGATCCAAGGAAATTATGCGGGATGGGAACATGAATTTTACGGAGATCGCTTATTTCTTATCCTACAGTTCCCTGCAGTATTTTTCCAAACAGTTTAAAAAAACAACAGGAATGTCTCCCCTGGAATATTTTAATTCCGTTAAGAAATACTCCAACGAGATCACAAATGCCAGTAAGAAAAAGATGGTTGATGACAGGATGATTTGACAAGATTCCGTGATGATTCCGTAAGGTTTTTTTTCGAAAAAGTGCTATATTAGAACCATCACTTCAGTGGAGGATGGACAATGCAAGATATTATATTCAATCAAACCGCCTTGAGCTTTGAAGAAAGCTCCCTCCTGTTTGCCATAAAGCATGGGAATGCGCTTTGGAAATGGGACAAAAAATACAGGCCCCGTCTTGTGATCGGCGGACAGGCCGTCTATTTTCAGGATGCCGCTTCCATTACCCACAGGCAATGGAAAACAGGAGTAGGGGAAGGAATCATCAGCCATTACCATGGCTTTCAGCTGGAGGGCTTGGATCTTGGACTGGCCTTTGAAACGGTTGCATGGCTGGAATATGCCACAGGAGACATACATTTTGAATGGATCCCCCTGGCAGAAAGCAGCATCCCGGTCTCAGAAATATACTGGCCCGGATACATGGAATTTGAAAAGGAAAGTGACCGCTGGTATACTCTTTTGAACATCCAGCAAGGACTGCTCATACCAAACACCTGGGAAACGGCTCTTGAAAAGCTTCCCTTTGACGGTATGATGTGCACCGCCGGTTCCTATATGCCCTGGTTTGGCCAGGTAAAAGACGGAGAAGGCTACTTAGCAATCTGTGAGCAGCCCTGGGATGCCGCCTATTATGCGGAGCATCCGGCAAAGGGTCCATACACACATACCGGCATCAAATGGCTGCCAAGCCTGGGCAAAATGAACGGCCGCAGGACCATGCGGTACTCCTTTTTGTCTGACTGCGATTACAATGACATCTGCAAGCATTACAGAACCTATGTAAAGGAGCAGGGTACCTTCTGTTCCTTAAAGGAAAAGGCTGCCAAGGCCCCTGTTCACAAGCTGGTGGGGGTTTCCTTTGTCCATAAGGGGATCAAAACCCTGGTCATGCCTGACTCCCGCTTCTTTGATCCGGAAAATCCGGATAAAAACAACCATGTATACAGCTTTGAGAAAAGAGCCGGTGAGATCCGTCATTTCCACAAGGATTTAGGCCTTAAAAAGCTGTATCTCCACCTGGATGGCTGGGCGGAACCAGGTTATGACAACCAGCATCCAGACTATATCCCCGCCTGTGAAGAGGCCGGGGGCTGGGAAAAGCTGAAAATGCTTGCGGATACCATGCATGAATGCGGATATTTCTTTGGCGTCCACGACCAGTACCGGGATTATTACCGCAGGGCAAAAACCTTTGATCAGAATTTTGCCGCACAAAAGCCTGACGGAACCCTGACGGAGCATGCCAACTGGGCAGGGGGCCCGCAGACCTATCTGTGTGCCACCCAGGCTCCATACTATGTTAAGAGGAATTTTACAGAGATCAGGAAAAACGGAGTGGAACTGGATTGTGCCTACTTAGATGTGTTCACCTGCAACGAGCCTGACGAATGCGACCACCCATGGCACCGGATCAACCGGAAGGAATGCCTGGATTACCGGAGCCTTTGCTTTGAATACTTACTTTCCCAGGGGATCCTTCCCAGCTCTGAGGAAGTGACGGACTGGTGCGTAAAGAGCCTTGTGTTCTGCCACTATGCTCCCTATTCCTTTATGATGCACGAACCGGGAGCTGCCCGCCAGGGAATCGCCGTCCCCCTCTTTAACCTGGTGTATCATGACTGTATGATCATCCCATGGATGATGGAAAAATACGAGAATGAGGATTTCATGCTCTACGCCCTTTTAAACGGCGGCGCACCTTACTTTATCCGGGATGGGGCTTACGAAAACATTGACGGCTCTTTTGGCGGATATGAGACTCTTTCAGAGGAAGAAATGGCTGCCCGCTGCAGCGTTGTCTCTTCTCTCCACGAAAAGGTGGCCATGTGTGAAATGATGTATCACGAATTCATAGAAAATGACCCTTTCCGGCAGCGCACTGCATTTGCTGACGGCACTGTGGTTGAAATCGATTTGGTTCATGGGACTTATGAAATCAAAACCAGACAATAACACGACTGTTATAACGGGAAATCCTTCTCATAATAGAAGGGTTTCCTTCTTTCCTTTTATTTTTGAGTTTATATCTGTGTAATAGCAGCGCTCTCTGTTGAGGACCCATGCAGAGATACGGAAAAAGCGTAATGCCCCACAAGGCTTTACGCTTTTATACAGTAAAGTATTTATTGTTTTTTCTATTGGTTAAGAGATCTCTTTGGTTCTCAGCTTATTGTCGTGCCTTTTTATATATAAATCCTGAATCTCCTGTTTTGCCTTAATGTCACTGGTAAGGTGTATCGCTTCATCAAGTTTACGGTTTAAGTCTAAATGCCCTTCCGCAATTACCATAATATTATGGCTGATTTCGTTTTCAAGTGTCAATTCAATAATGGATACTTTCTTTTTTAAATCTGCTACGTCAACCTTGACTTCCTGCAAATCGGCCTTGACTTCTTGCAAGTCAACTTTGACCTCCTGCAAGTCAACTTTGACCTCCTGCAAGTCATCGTTAATATTAGTTACGGCCTGTAATAAAAGCTCTAATTTTTCACTGTCTGTCATACCCATCCCTCCTTAATTCAATAAAGATATTATATCACATGCAAAACGCAAAGTCACCATTCATTCTTTCCAGAAACCCACTGACTTTCGCAATTATAGAGACTTTTTTTCTATTTCCATCCTCTGCATTTCCCCCTGCCTCTTTCTAAGAAACCGAATTTCTGTACTCCTTAGGAGACATTTTGAAATAGCTCCGGAATATACGGTGAAAATAACTGGTGTTATCATACCCAACTGCAATGGAAATGTCAGTTATGGAAAGCCTGGTATTCAAAAGAAGGAAAGAAGCCTGATTCAGCCGCTTTATCTGCAAAAGCTCCTTATAGGTCCGCCCGGTCAACCTCTTGATTGCCCGGCTCAGCCAGTAAATATTGTAATTAAGCAGCGCCGCAAGCTCAGTCAGCTCCCCAGCCTTATAATTTTCATCAATATAGGTAAGTACCTGAAAAATCAGCTTTTGCTCAAAGCTTTCCTGTGTATGGCTGATCTTATCCGTATAATGCATGAGCTGAAGGAACAAAAGCCCCATGGTGATCTGATTGATGCTCCTTTTATTGGGCTGGTCGCTTAAAAGGGTCCATACCATGTTTTCCACCAGATTCTGCACCGGCAGCACATCCGCGACCTGGAAATGGAGGTAGCTGGCGTAACGGGGATCAAAGCAGAGACATCCCACCAGAAAATCCCTCAAAAGGTTTTCTTCTTCTCCCATCATTTCAAAAGCAGTGTCAAAAAATTCCGGCAGGATGATGAAGTTTACTCCAATATCCTCCTCTCCTGCCGGAAGGATCTCCTGGGTGGCGTGCTGGTTTAAAAACAGAAGCTCCCCTGTTTTTAAAACCACTGTTTCCCCATCAATATAATGGATTGTTTCCCCTTTGCACATATAGATCACTTCAATGTAATTATGCTTGTGCCTTGGAAAATGGACGAACCTGGTGTGAGGCCTGATGGAGATCATCTTCCCATGCTCCAGCATCTTTTTGCTGTCAATGACCAGATCCTTTCCCTCAGTATATCGATTGCGGTCGATTTCCGTCCGTCCGTTTATAATTTCCCGTTCCTCGTCTGTAATGACTCCCAGACGGTCTAAGATTTCCTGATTCACCCGTCAAGGCCTCCTTTTTAACCCTGTGGAAATACGATCAGGTTTTTCCACCTGTTCTCTCCTATGGCGCTTTCCCCTAAAGCATAGGCATGAATGTCATCATCCTTTGCCGGCAGCTTGTAAATAACAGCACCGGAATCTTCCGTATCCTTTATCCACCGGTCATCCCTTACGATCACGCCATCTGCAACCAAAAACTGCCAGACAGCAGACTCTCCTTCTGCATTGGTGCTGGTGTAGGTAATTTCTCCCTGCATCATATCATCTTTAAAAACACCTCTTTTAGCATTCAGCTTTGTGATGCCCTCAGTTACCCCATCGTAATAATTATAGCCGCACTCCCCGTCTCCGTTCATTTTTCCGCTCACCCATGTCCCATAGGAGTAATCATACCGTTTTCCTTCCTCCAGTTCAAGGACCTGGAGGGCCGTACCAGTCCCCTCAGGCTTTCCTGACAGGAAATTTCCGTAAAAAACTGTGGAAGATTTTATAAATACCAGTCCTTTGCCGGAAGATATTTCTGTTTTCATGGCTGTCCCGTCATACATGCAGGGAAAACCCTTCCAGGGGATCTCATAACCGTTTAACACCCTGGCAGCTCCTTCTAAGTCTCCCTGGTCAAACAGCTCTGTCAGCCGGTTCAAAAACTCTTTATCATCGGAGGTAAGGGGTATTCCAGCAAGAGAAGTCTCCTGTAAAGGCTCTGCCATGACTTTTGCTTCTGCCGTTTCTGCCTCAGTATAATCTGCCGAAGGCTCTTCATTTCTTAGAGTACCGGCCACACTGAGCAGCAGCAAAAGCAACGTAATAAGACCGACCCAAAGGAGGATGTGAAGACTTTCCTTCCTTTTCTGATCCTCCCAATTTTCACCCACAAAATCCCTCCTCTTCATCTACTGACCAGGCCCGGCTAAGGAGCCCAAGTCCTGTCCTTATCTCTTCTTCCGTGAGGCTTGCAAACCCAAGGACAACGGTAGAAGGATAGGTATTATGCTCTTCATGGATAAAGTATCCTGACATTCCATAAACCTTAACTCCTGATTCTGCCGCCATATTTATGAGCAGGCTCTCCGGCCTTCCCTTCTTGTCCGTCAAAAGCAGATGGAGCCCCGCATGCTCCCCCCTGATCAAGAACTGGCTTTCAAAGGGCTTCAACCCCGCTGCCAGGACATCGTGCTTTGCCTTATAGACTGCTCTCATACGGTTTAAATGGCGTTCGTAATGCCCCTCTGCCATAAACTGATAAAGGATGTTCTGGTCAATGCGGGACACTGTGGAAGCATAAAAATTCATCCGTTCCCTGTAAATAGTTAAAAGAGGTCCGGGCAATACCATGTAGCTCACACGGATGGCAGGAGCAATGGATTTAGAAAAGGTTCCATAATAAATAACCCGGTTTCTTCCGTCCATTCCCTGTAATGCAGGGATAGGCTTTCCCTTGTAACGGAATTCACTGTCATAATCGTCCTCAATGAGATACCGCCCCTCCTTTTCATAGGCCCAGACAAGTAATTCCTGCCTACGCTTTACCGGCATGACAATACCGGTTGGATACTGGTGGGAAGGCATCACATAGGCAATGTCAGCTCTGCTCTTTTCTAAAAGCTTCACATCCATGCCGGACCGGTCCATGGCAACGGGGGCCACCCGGTATTTTAAGCTGTCAAAAACCCGGTAAGCCTGCTTATAGGTGGGATTTTCCATGGCAATCACCCGTTCAGATCCAAGGATCTGGGACAGCAGCATCAAAAGGTATTCACTTCCCGCTCCTACGATGATCTGCTCCGCCCGACAGTTTACCCCGCGGGCGGAATGGAGATAAGAACGGATAGCCTCCCTTAGAGCGGGCTCTCCCTGGGGATCTCCCGGCATAAACATCTCCCTGTTATCGTCTACAAGGGTATTTTTCGATATCTTTCTCCAGGTATTGAATGGAAAAGCGCAAAGATCAATTCCTCTGGGGGAAAAGTCCACGTTCCATTCAGGAACCCTTTTCTTCTCAGAAGAGGCTGGGGGGAAAAAGGCTGGAATCTTATCCCTTTGTTCCTGTCCGGTATGCACCAGGCCCTCGATCCTGCATACAAAATATCCTTTACAGGGTATGGCCTCAATATACCCTTCCGACAGCAGCTGTTCATAAGCCATCTGAGTGGTGCTGCGGCTGACCTTTAAATTTTCCGCCAGCTGTCTTGTGGAAGGAAGACGGGTAGCCGGACTGATATTTCCCTTTTTTATTTCCTCTTTGATATAGCTGTAAATCTGGCTGTAATAGGGCGGTCCTGGTTGGTTTTTTAAGGGTATCATAAGCTCCACAAAATTTTCCTCCTTTCCTCTTATCTGCTCATGTTTTTTGCATAAAGGGATACCCGCAGGGTGTAAAGGTAAGCCCGCAGGACAGCATTTGATCAGATATGAAGAAATGCTGCACGTCCCTTTTTCTCCCGGCCATGCAGCATTCTCCTCGTTTGACCGGCCTTTTAAGCCTGTCATAAGTTATTTTGTTATTTTAAAAGAACTCTTTAAAGAAACGATCCGGTTGAATACCAGATGATCTTCCCTGCTGTCCTTGCAGTCAACGCAGAAAAATCCGTTTCTCACAAACTGGAAGCTGTCATAAGCCTTTGTGCCTGCGAAGCTGGGCTCCACATAGCAATTCTTTAAGATTGTCAAGGAATTTGGATTTAAGTTTAAGCTGCCGTCTTCATTCAGCTTTCCCTTTTCTTCATCCACGATGTTTTCATACAAACGGCATTCCGCCTGTACTGCAGTGGAGGAAGCTACCCAGTGGATGGTTCCCTTCACCTTTCTGCCTTCAAAGCCGGAACCGCTTTTTGTCTCCGGATCATAGGTACAATGTACCACCGTCACATTGCCTTCAGCATCCTTTTCACAGCCGGTACAGGTGACAAAATAAGCATTCATCAGGCGGACCTCATTGCCTGGAAAAAGGCGGAAATATTTCTTAATCGGCTCTTCCATAAAGTCTTCCCGTTCAATGTAAAGCTCTTTTCCAAAAGGAACCTTTCTTTCTCCCAATTCAGGATTTTCCAGGTTGTTTGCAACATCCAGATATTCTATCGTGTCCTCCGGGTAATTGTCAATGACCAGCTTAACGGGATCCAGGATCGCCATCATTCTGGGTCTTTTCAGCTTTAAATCTTCCCGGATGCAGTATTCCAGCATAGCATAATCCACGGAGCTGTTGGCCTTTGACACACCTACCAGGTCCACAAACATGCGGAGGGATTCCGGTGTATAGCCTCTTCTTCTTAAAGCTGCAATGGATACCAGACGAGGGTCATCCCAGCCGTCAACAATGCCGTCCTCTACCAGCTTCTTGATATAGCGTTTTCCAGTGATCACATTGGTCAGATACAGCTTTGCAAATTCGATCTGGCGGGGAGGATTTGCAAATTCACACTCCTTGACCACCCAGTCGTAAAGAGGCCTGTGGTCCTCAAATTCCAGAGTACAGATGGAATGGGTGATGCACTCGATGGCATCCTCAATGGGGTGAGCGAAATCATACATGGGATAAATGCACCACTGATCGCCGGTGTTATGATGAGACATGCGGGCCACCCGGTAAATGACCGGATCACGCATGTTGATGTTGGGAGACGCCATATCGATCTTGGCGCGGAGCACTCTTTCCCCATCCTGATACCTGCCTTCCTTCATCTCTTCAAACAGCTTTAAGTTTTCTTCCACGCTGCGGTTCCGGTAGGGGCTTTCTTTTCCCGGAGTCTTAAAATCTCCCCGGTATTCCCTGATCTCTTCCGCAGTCAGATCGCAGACAAATGCTTTTCCCTTCTTTATTAAAAGGATGGCACAATCATACATTTCCTGAAAATAATTGGAAGCAAAGAAAAGGCGGTCCTCAAAATCAGCTCCCAGCCACTTCACATCCTCTATGATTGATTCCACAAATTCTGTCTTCTCTTTTGTCGGATTAGTATCGTCAAAACGGAGGTTGAATTTTCCACCATACTTCTGAGCCAGGCCATAGTTAAGTAAAATCGATTTTGCATGTCCGATATGCAGATAACCGTTAGGCTCCGGCGGAAACCTGGTCTGCACGTGATCATAAACACCTTCTGCAAGATCCTTATCTATCTCCTGTTCAATAAAGTTTTTAGAAACCACGTCTTCTTTGTTTTCTTCCATCTCTCTTCCTCCATGTCAGTAATTCCAATAATACACTATCATACCATACTTCATAGATTTAGGAAAGGGGGAAATACAGCAAAGAAGCGGGTCTTTGCCCTGTCTTTTCATCATTTTCTTGCGGTTTTCTCCCAGGTTGTCCGGTTCTCCTCGTACTGCTTATTGATCCAGTCCACCACTTCTTCCCGCCCTTCTTCTGTAAAAGGAAAGGATGTTCTTGTTTTATTCTCCTCAGGAGTCGCCTCATAGCAATACGGTTCCGGGTATACCACGGCAGAAAATTCCTCCTCTTCCTTTTTCACCCGGTAGCGCATCCCTTTCATGCTCCCGGTGTAGGCTTCCTTTTTGAAAAACTGCATGGGCACAAAAGTATCTTTATTAAGCATTTTATTTTCCTCCTTAATCTTACTGCGCTGATATATCAAACCCTATATCAGGATCCTGCCATTGTCAAGATCATCCTTTGTTTTCAGAAAAAACAAACGGCTGCCGCCCCAGCTTACATTGCCAGCCGGGGCAGCAGCCAAAAGCTTTGCTCCTATATGTTCCTGCCGGTACACTGCTACTTTACGCCTGGCCCGGTTTTCTTCTTGTCTGAAGACCCGGAAACTCCAGGTCCGATCTCACCCTCTGTGGATGGAGCGCTTGTTGTGGTCTCTGTCTCCGGTTCCCTGGTTGCAGGAGGGGCTGCAGTCGTGGGGGGAGCCGTGGTTGACGGAGCCGCAGTCGGTGTTTCCGTAGGATTTGCAGCCGTGGTCGGCTCTGTGGCTGGCTTTGTTTCTCCTGGCTTTGAAGTTCCGTTAGAGGCCGTTTTGGATTCTGTTCCAGGCAAATGATAGCAGAGAACCGGTACTCCTGCCGCAATATTCTCAAACATGGTTTTTGCCACAGCAGGAGGCAGATTGACACAGCCATGAGAGCCGCCGGTCTTATAGATGGCACCTCCGAAACTGCTGCGCCATGTGGCATCATGAAAGCCGATGTTTCCGTTAAATGGCATCCAGAAAGATACGGGAGTTCTGTAATCTTCTCCTTTTAAGGTGGCATCCTTCTGCTTATAGGAGAGGGAAAACACACCTGCAGGAGTGGACCAGCCCTTTGATTCATTGCCGGATACGAAATCAGAATCCACTACAAGCTTTCCGTCTTTATAAAAATACAAATGCTGGGCCGTTAAGTTCACCTCCACATAAGTACTGCCGTAATCGTTACCCCCGCGGCTGGCAGCCTTTTGTTTGTAGACAGGCTCCCTTACCTGGCTCTCTCCGGAACGGATCAGCGCTGCCAGCTCATCCGCCTCTGCACTTTGGTCGATTTTCCAGCCATAGCTGCCTCCCGTGATCTTTACGGTCTGCCCGTAAGAGGTTTTTAAGTTCTTGGCTTTCGTAGACGTATCATACTGGGAAGCCAGTTCCTTCACATATGCGGTGACAGAAGAACTGTTTAAATAAACCTTGCCATCTTCTCCGATTCCGATCCACTTGGAAATCGTATCACCGTTTAAAACCTTTTTCTCATCTCCAAACTTGTATGTAATGGTAACATTGGCATATTTGTTCAATGCCTGCACCTGTTCAATCAGCTGGGGATCGTCAGCCGGGATCTGAGGCTTTACGTATGCCCCAAGCTCTTCCAGAGAAACCTCCGGCTTTAAGCCCATAACAGCCTCGGACAGCCCTTTCCTCACCATTTCCGGATCCAGCTGGTTTCCTTCCTTTGCGGCCACTATTGTGTAGCCCTGTCCTGATACATAATCGGACAAGTATGCGTTCTCAGGCTTCTCCACAAGCTCATCCTTTAAACACGTTAAACCGGAAACAGCCGATTCAAATTTGTCCTTGTCATACTGAATCATGGTCCCTATATCGAATTCCTGGGGCGTTTTTACATGCTTCATCCATTCATGAGTTTTCTGGCCTTCCAGAATCTTTTCAAGACTTCCGTCAAAAACCGACTCAAGGCCTATGTCCTTTCCCTTTATCTCCTCTGTGTTTCCTCCCCTCTCCCTGATTGACAGCACATAACCATCAATTCCGGAAGCAATGGACTTTTTTACTTCTTCTACGGATTTCTTAGATGCATCCATTCCATTGATCGTGGTGTTGGGGAAAAACACCTTCTCATACTGTCTGCCTATCTGAAGATAGGCCAAGGCAGCAATCAGCGCCGCTGCAGCTACAGTCCCGCTTCCAATTGCTGCCCAGCCTTTTAATCCCAGTGGCTTTTTCTTTCTGCTGCGCGGTTTCACGTTTTCCATTAATTTCCTACCTCTTTACAAGCCTTTTCGTTCAGCATTTATTATACATGAAAAACGCGAAATTTGTCTAAATTTTTACGGTATATTTTTTGACATTTTTATTACGATTTCCTCTATCCTTCCTGGCCTTCAGGATGCAAAGGGATTTCCGCCCCGGAGCTTTAAGAAAATTCCGGACTTTTATGCAGGCAAAATATTTCATAATGCCCACCCCGCCTTCATAAGATACAATTAAGAATGATGAAAAGGATCCTTTTATGGCACGCTATTCTCCCATCTACGGTATAGTAACTTCCGTAAATCCTTTAATGACTGCCTCCGGCGACACCAGCTGCTCCATGATCATTTCCATAATGAGCGAGAGCATAGGACAGACCAATTTCATTGTCACCCCAAGGACCTATGTCCTTGGCCAGCATACCTTTAACACCGGTGATTCCATCATTGCCATTTATGATACAAAGGCGCCTGTGCCCCTTATTTATCCGCCTCAGTTCACGGCAGTGATCCTGGCGGAAAACAGTGACGGGTATGAGGCTGTTTTTGATTATTTTGACGAAGACTTAATGAATTCTTCCCAGACACTGAAGCTGAACATTTCCAATGACAGCGAGACAGCGATCCTCCTATCCAACGGCCAGAACTTCTTTTACACTCCCGGCGGCCATTTTCTGCTTGTGCTTTACATGTTCACCACCCGGAGCATTCCGGCCATCACCACTCCTCAGACCGTCGTGGTCTTCTGTGCTCCCGAAAAAACCTAGAAAAGGTCCGCAAGGCAGATTTCCCCGTCAGAGCACGGCTGCCTCACCAGCCATACATGCTGCAACTGCAGAAAGCGGGCATCCATAACGGAACGGTTTTGGATTCATAGGAAATGATGCCCTGTGAATCCAAAAAACACCTGGGTTAAAAGGAATCCTTCTGTAAGCCAGGCGTTTTCTGTCTGCAGGCAAAGGCCAAAAGCCTAAGAACTACCTGCCTGTTATTTTCATATCTTCTGCCGTCATAAATGCTCCCTCATAACCCAGGAATTCACACAGTCTGGTGGCATGGGGCTGTTCCAGTCTGGCCTTAGATAAGCTTTCTTTCTCATAAAAGACCTTTTCCCCTGGTCCGTCTGAAAGTATCTTTCCATGGGCCATGATAATGACCCGGTCAAAGTATTCCGCCACAAAATCCATGTCATGAAGAATGGCAAGCACAAATTTCCCCTTTTCGCTTAAGGTGCGGACAATCCTTCCCAGAACGGCACGGCCTTTTGCATCCTGGGCAATGGTCGGTTCATCTAGAATCAGCACTTTGGTGTCCATGGCCACCACAGAGGCAATGGCTACCATTTTCCGTTCCGATAAATCCAGATCATAGGGATTTTCCTCCGCGGCCCCCATAAGCCCCACCATCTCAAGGGCTTCCTCCGCTCGCTTTTGTGCCTCTCCACGGCTCATACCTAAGTTTAAAGGCCCCACCATGACCTCCTCCAGCACCCGGTTCTTAAATATCTGGTCATCCGGGTTCTGGAACACATACCCTACCTTTCCGGCCAGCTGCGCTACGGTCCTTTTGGATATGTCCTCGTCTTCAAAGAAAATACACCCTGCATCAGGCTTTAAAAGTCCTTTTAACAGTTTGACCAAAGTGGTCTTTCCTGCTCCGTTCTGGCCGATGATGGCGGTTGGCTTTGCATCAAGACAAAGATCTAAGTGCCGGATCACCGGAGTATCAGGCTGGTAATGAAACCCAAGGTCAAGGATCCGGAACACTTCCCCAGCCTGTCCCTCTTCCTTTTCATCAGCAGAATTCCTGCCCGTAAGCCCTGGCGGAAATTGTTCCCTTAAATCTTCCATTTGCTCAAGAGTGACCGGATAGAGCCTGTCCTCTCCTTCTTTCCTGCATACTCCAAGAGCTTTGCACACCTGGGTATACACAGGCGGTTTCACGCCAAGCTCCTCTAAATCATCCCTTGAAAAAATCCGTTCCGGAGTATCAAAGGACACCTGTTTTCCTTTGTGAAGGAGAAGAATCTTATGGCAGTAGGAAGCCAGCTTCTCCATTTTCTGCTCCACCATAATAATGGTTATGCCTGTTCTGGCCAGCTTTTCAACCACCCGGAACACTTCTTCGCTTCCCTGTGGGTCCAGCTGGGAGGTAGGCTCATCCAGCACAATGACTTCAGGCTCCATGGCAAGGATGCTGGCGATAGCCACCCGCTGGGTCTGCCCGCCGGATAAATCAAAGGGATTTCTGTCCTTATACTCCTCAATATCCAAAAGTTTTAAATTTTCTTCCACCCTCTTAAATATCTCTTCCCTTGGGATTCCCAGATTCTGAAGTCCAAAGGCGATTTCCTCAAAAACCGTATCCTTTGCCCCGGAAAGCTGGTTAAAGGGGTTCTGGAACACCAGCCCCACCTTCTGGCACAGTCCGGCAATGGGAGTCTTTGCCGCCTCGGCTCCGTCAATGAGGAGCTTTCCGCCGTAAGCTCCCCGGAACATGGTGGGCACCAGACCGGCAAAGGCCTGACACAAGGTGCTTTTTCCGGCCTTGTTCTCGCCAACTATCCCGATAAACTGACCCTTTTCCACTTCAAAATCAATTCCGTCAAGAGCCAGGCTTTCTGTATGGGGATACCGGTATTTTAAATTTTTCACTTCGATCAAAGCCATACAAGCACCCTCCATACAATAGAACTTACAATGAGCAGGGCCATAAATGACATGAGCACCTTGTCCCTGCCATTTAGCCTGTGTTCCCTTAGAAATGTTTTTTTATTCCTGGAATCAAATCCCCGCACCTCCAGGGCAATGGCCCTTTCCCTGGTGTTGATCAGGGAGCTGCTGACCACAGGAGAGATCAGGGGGATAAATGCCCTGGCTCTCACAAGCAAACTGCCTTCTGTTTCCAGCCCCCGGCTTCTCTGGGCATCCATGATGGTATTCATGGTTCCCATCATCTGGGGGATGATCTGAAAAACAGAACTGATCATATATCCGAACCTGGGAGAAAAGCCTGCCTGTTCCATGGTCTCCACCAGTTGTGCAGGTTTGGTGGTCAGCACAAAGGTAGCAAAGGCCAGAAGCATGTTTAAAATATTAAGCCCGATCCTGGCCGCATAAAGAAGTCCTTCCTGATAAAAGACAAGGGGGCCCAGATGAAACAAAACCTTCTGGTTTTCCTGGTTAAAAAGGCCGTGTATCAAGAAAATGGTGATAATGATGGTAAAAGAAAACGCGATCAACGGAAAAACCTTCTGAATGATTTTCCCGCTGACCAAAAGGCATAAGCTAAGGACCAGGAACAGGACATACATCCACAGCGCACCTCCGATCAGAGGTGCGCTGACGGCGGCCAGGATATAAAACATCTTGGCAAAGGGATGGAGCCTGGTCAGGAAGGTATCTTTATCCACGTAAAGACTGATACTTTTCATATATTTCTGCCTTTCCTGCTTTAATCCAGACTCATTACTTCATCATCCAGTTCGTAAAGGGAAGTGAGTTTCTTTGGAAGACCTTTTATGATTGCATACACGATCAAAAGGGTGATCAGCTTATCAGGCACATCCACGATAACCTCGTCAAGGAAGGAACCAAGGGCAACGGGAAGCCCGGAAGCCTGTGACCAGGCAAAGACAGCATCTCCCCAGATGTTTCCGGTGGTCCCGCCCCAGAAGATGATGTTTAAAGGCGTGGAGATCACAACAGCCGTAAGTCCTGCCACACAAGCGGTGAGAATGGCTCCTGAAAGCTTTTCCATGTATCCGATCCTTGCCATGATTCCTACGGCAACGCCGATTCCCAAGCTGGTTAATGCATAGACCAGAGTAATGGAATCACCGGTAGTAAAGCCGTAAATCAAGTTGTTGGCAGCTCCGCAGATTCCGCCGATCACAGGCCCGCCCAGAATACCTCCGATGCAGGTGCCGATGGAATCCAGCCAAAGAGGCAGCTTTAAAACAGACGCAAACAGCTTTCCTAAATAGTTAATGCCAATGCAGGCCGGAATCAGCACAAAGCAGGCCGCGTTCAATTTGGTTTTGAATAAATTTTTCATCTCATTTTCCTCCATTCATGTTTTTCTTTCAACCCTGATCCAGCCGGACAAAGGCCTCCAAAGCCGTCAGGATCTCCAAATGCTCTCCCCTCATCATGGCGGACTCTCCGCCCGTATAGCTGTTGATGTTGTCTTCTATGGGTTCCTCATGCTCAACCACAACATTTAAAATGGAGGCGGTTTTCACTCCCCGCAGTCCGCCCGCCACAAATAACGCCGCGGTTTCCATATCAGAGCCCATCACTCCTTTTCCTGCCCAATAAGCACAGACTTCTTTTTCCTCATCAATGTAAAAGCTGTCGTGGCTTCTGGCAATACCCACATGAACTCTTGCGCCTAATTCTCCGGCACTTTTCATGCAGGATAACAAAAGCTCCGTATCCGGTACGGCCGGATAGATGGAGTCCACATAAGAGGACGAGGCTCCATCGTCACGGACGGCCCCATTTACCAGAATCAAATCCCCAAGACGGATCCCCTTTTGAAGTGCTCCGCAGCTTCCGATCCGGATCATGGCCTTCACTCCGATTCTCGCCAGTTCCTCCACTGCAATGGCAGCGGACGCTCCTCCGATCCCTGTGGATACTGCCATGACAGGAACTCCCCTGTATTTTCCCTTAAGACTTCGGAATTCCCTGTTATAAGCCAGTTCCTCCACATCCGTGAGGCAGGATGCGATCCGATCGAGACGTTTCGGATCTCCCGGCAGCAGTCCATAGGGAACGGCCTGTTCCTCCGACAGCTTGATATGAGGCATGATCTCAGCCATAGATATCATCTCCTTTCACCCTTTCTATGTCCTGAATGTAGCACAAAGAGGCCACCCTGTCAATAATTGCCAGAAACTGATTCCTGATTGCAGGACATCTTTCCCCCATAGTTTTCCCACCGGCCGCATTGACTTATCATGTATTCGTGATAAAATGGACGAAAGAGATTTGCAAGGAGGTTTCCCATGGTCACACTTCATCTGGATGACGCTGTTATCAAAAGCTTGAGCAGCAATGAGCTGAACATCCTGAAATATGTCTATGAACACACGGAAGAGGTTCTGGATATGAGCATACAGTCACTGGCTTCCCAAACAGCCTATTCCTCCGCCACCATCCTGCGTTTCTGTAAGAAGCTTGGGTATTCCGGCTTTGCGGAGTTCAAATATGCCCTGCGGGCTGAAGGAAGAAAGGAAAACCCCCAGCCTCCGTCTTCAAAGGCCCAGGATTTTACCACCCGGATCATGATCGACAGCCTGTGCTCCAATGTGGAAGGGACCTCCAATCTTATATCCGAGGACCAGCTCAGCCATGCCTTCCGGTATTTTGACAGCGACTGTCCCATTTACTTATGGGCTCCCGGAGGGATCACTTCCATTCTGAGCGACTATTTTGAAAAGCTTCTGTTCTCCATCGGACGCCAGAATGTGTATAAGATCGAATCCGGAAAAATGGGAGAGCACATTTTGAGCAATATTCATACGAAGTCCCTGCTGATCTTAATCAGCACCACCGGCGATTTCGGCCCCACCGTTCGCCTTGGTAAAATCGCCCGGATGAACAATGTCCCCATTCTCTCCATCACCCCATATACCAACAATGCAGTTGCCAATCTGGCCACAGTCAACTTCCGCTTCTTCACCGACCAGCGTGAAAACAGGGGAGCAGAATTCACCTCCAGGCTTCCGGTATTTTATGTGATCAACGTGATCATACGCAGTTATCTGCACTACAAGCTGTCCGGCAGGGAACAGGCGGAGCAGGGAGGAAACCATGATTCCTTTATTTGAAAAAGCACATCAGCTTACGCTTACGGATACGGAAGAAGAGATCCTTAAGTATTTTGAATCCAATCTTCCCTCAGCTGTTTATGCCAATTTAAACGATTTAAGCGCCGGCTTATATACTTCCAACGCCACCATTGTCCGTTTCTGCCAGAAGCTTGGGTTAAAGGGCTATAATGAATTCAAGTACCAGGTGCGCAAGGAATTAAAGCAGCTTCATCCCCAGACCTTCCGTGCAGACGACTTAATCCACCACTCCCTCGCCTTATTTAAGGACAATTTAGAGCAGGTGGATGAAGAAAAGCTGGAAGAGATCGCAGGGCTTTTGACCAGCGACCGGCCCATCTATATCTACGGCTCCAATTTAAGCTCCCTGGCGGCCAAATACCTTCAGACCGTTTTAACCACCCTTGACTATCCCTGCATTCTGATCGAGTGGCAGCGCCTGTTGAATGGGCTTATACACGAGATCAGCAGCAATGCCGTCCTTTTCATCATCACGGCCCATGGAGATGCCAGGCGTTATCTCTCCGTATTCCGAAAGGCAAAGGCCCGGGGCGCCATCACGGTCCTGCTCACCTGCGAAAAGGACAGCCCTCTGATCCCCTACAGCACCATCGCTCTCTGCACCAATGACCGGAATGAGGAATACCGCCATGTAGACATCAATCCAAGGCTTGGAATCTTTACCATTGTCCAGATCCTCATTGAGCTGGCTGCCAGGATCAAACAGAATCCCCAGACAGATGGAGGCGGCTCCTCCGCTCTGCCTTAACCTAAACAAAGAAGCTGCCTGACCATGACTTGCACGGTCAGACAGCTTTTGGTTTTAATATTTTAATACTTCCCTCACATTTGATGCGATCCCTTCAACCTTTGGCCCATAAATCACCTGAATGTGAATATCGCTGGAGCGGACAAAACCCATTGCTCCTGTTTTCTTTAAAAGCTCTTCATTCACCAGTCCCATATCCTTTATATCCACACGGAGTCTGGTCAGACAGTTGTTCACCGCTGAGATATTGTCCTGTCCTCCAAGCCCTTCTATGATCCTGAATGCCAGCGCATGCTGCTTGTCCTCCATGGTGCTTTCCTGAATGTCTGTCTCTGGTTCTTCGTCAGATACATCAACGGAAAGCTGCTTTTTCGTCAGATAACTTTTGAATACGTAATAGTAGATCAGGGAGAAGAAGGGTCCCGTGATGATCACCCAGTACCACCGGGATCCCGGCTGGAACACGCCCCAGATCAGGAAATCGATCAGGCCGCCGCCTGTGTTTCCGATAACCACCTTAAATGCTGCCATGAGCATAAAGGACAGACCTCCCATAACCGCATGGAACAAAAACAGCGGAGGTGCAATGAACATAAATGAGAATTCCAAAGGTTCCGTAATTCCGGATACAATACTGGCTGCAACGCCTGCGATCATAAGGGCCTTTACCCTGTTCTTCTTCTCAGGAGGAGAAGTCTTATAAATGGCCAAAGCCGCTGCCGGAAGGCCGAACATCATCATGGGCATCTTGCCCTGCCCTAAAAATACCGTAAACGGCCTAAGCTCTGAAATGTCTACCTTGTCCACAAACTGTAAGAAAATATTCAGACACCCTTCCACGCCTTCATAAGTCCCTCCGATGGAGGTGGTGCGGAAAATGCCGTTTAAAACATGGTGCAGTCCGGTGGGGATCAGCAGACGCTCCAGGAATCCATAGCCGAATACTCCGGCCAGCCCTGTTGCAGATATCAGTCCTCCCATGCCGTCAATGACCATGGATACGGGTGACCATATGATAGGTGCTGACAGACCCACGACCGCCATGGCCATAATGACCACAATGGCCACAAAACGCTTGCCTCCGTAAAAGGAGATGGCCACTGGAAAGGTGACTTTATGATACCGGTTATGAAGTGAGGCAGTTATGATACCGGAAAGTATACCTGCTACAGCACCCATATCCAATGTCTCTACGCCCAGAATGGTGGATATCTTCAAGGCTCCGAAATTCATAAAGCCGGAATTGATCATACATGACGATGCCACCAAAAATGTATAATACCCGATAAAGCCTGCAAATGCCGCTATTTCCTTTTCTTCTTTTGCCAGACCAAAGGAAATGGAAATGGAAAACAGCACCGGAATCAATGTAAATACAACACTTGATACCTTATTTAAAGTAAAAATAATGAAATAGACAAGCCCCTGCTGCAAAAACGGAGCTGCCGCCTGTACCTGCGCCTTCATGAGCGCGGAAGTCAACCCCAGAACAATTCCACATGCGGCCAAAGCTGCAATTGGCATCAGCAAACTGCGCCCCAAAGCCGAGAAAAAGTCCATGACCCTGTTTTTCTTCATGATAATATCCTCTCCCGCCGCAGGCACCCTTTCCCTGCGGCGTTACATCTTATTTTCTTATGATTTCCCGGGGGAGCATATTTCATATCACTCCCCCCAATTCCTTTTTGCCGTATCCCCTTATTTTAACTCCGGCCACATGCCTTTATTAGCCTCGATCAAGGCATCCAGCACTTTTCTGGCCTTCTTTGCATCATTGATCAGCCTGTTAAGGGTAAATGCCTCCAGAGCTTTCTGATAAGAGTTCTCAAAATACGCATCTACGATCAGCTTTTCACAGGATACCTGGTTTACCAGAAGTCCCAGATAAAACTGTGGAATATTTCCCACTCTCATGGGGCGGGGGCCATTTGCTCCAAGCTCGCACACCACCTCTACCATGGCATCATTCTGCATATTGGCAATGGCTCCGTTGTTTTCAATGATCATGATATGCCTGTCATTTTTATTGTGGGCAATGGATTCCGCAACCTTGATCATCATTTCCGCATGGGCATCAGAAATTTCATCGAACTTATCTCCCAGCTTTCCTTCCCTGATCACCTCTGCACACTCACCGAATACCCTCCTTTCTCTTCCTGCCATGACCTCATCGGCACGTGTAAATTCAGGATTCAGATGGCTGGCCTTGTATTCCGGATACAGGTAATACTGGTCATAGGTGTTAGGCAGGAAATCCGGAAAATCTTCCATGAGCGTCTTTACCATTCCGTAAGTGTCCAGCCAGGATTTGTCCCTTTGCTCCGCATCCTGGGGAAGGAAGCCGTTCTGGGCAACCATTTCCCTGATCTTTGGAAGCAGGTCTTCTCCTGTATGAACGTCATACATATGAGTAAACCAGCCATAGTGATTCAGTCCGAAGTAAACCGGATCCAAATCCTCCCAGCTGCATTTTAAAAGCCTGCTGCAGGAGCGGACCACGTTTTCCGGCTGGTCACAGATGTTTAAGATCTTCTTGTCCTCCGGGAATTCCCTGCGGAGCGCTTCCGCAACGATAGCAGCAGGGTTGGAGTAATTTAAGATCCATGCCTCCGGCGCATAGGTCCGGATATCGTGTACGGCCTTGATCATATCCACACAGGACCGAAGGCCATAGGCCATACCGCCTGCCCCGCAGGTTTCCTGCCCCACCAGCCCCATGCTTAAGGGAATGTGCTCATCCTTTGCGCGCATGGACAGCCCTCCGGCACGCATCTGCATGAATATAAAATCCATCCCCTCATAGGCTTCCCTGATATCGGTGGTATAAGAGAAATCCAGCTCCGGAAACCTCTCCTTAAAGAGAATCTCACCATACTTTCCAATAGGCTCCTGGCGGTCCCCGTCAATGTCAAAGAGCACCAGCTTCTTTAAGGGAAACTCCTCTCTCAGCCTGACAAATGACTTTAAGAATCCAAGTGTAAAGGTGCTTCCGCCTCCAACGATACATACATGAAACGTTCTCATTGCTTTTCTCCTTTTCAACGTTTTGGTTGTCCTTTTCTGATGGCCTTATGATACTTTATTTTATTTAACATGTAAATAGTTTCGTCCACATAAGGATACCATGCCATATTTTAATATTTATTACTCTTGTAGTAATATTTTTCATTGTCTTAAAAACGTTTTTTCTTCAAATGCAGTGGCATACAAAACAGCCAAATAACAGTTGACTTTACCCCTGGGGCAAAGCTTATACTTGATCCAGGGGGGTATATGAAAAAGCAACATAAATTTATATATTATATCAGGAGGCAGCTCGTGCTATCAATAGGAGAATTTTCAAAAATATGTGAAGTATCGGCAAAAACACTTCGTTATTATGCTGAAATAGGATTGATCATACCAAGCGAAGTAAATCCTGAAAACGGGTATCGATATTATTCCATTGAACAGCTAAAAAACATGCTGTTCATCAACCGGTTAAAATCACAGCATTTTTCACTGGAAGAAATCAAGTCCATCATGGAGACAGAGGAAGCAGACAGGGATCGTATGCTTTATTCCTCTTTGAGTAAAAAGAAACGTGATCTTCAGGATCGTGCTGCTTCTTTAGAGGCTGCATTGCAAATGGTCCATAATGATATGTCATGTCTGGAAAACGGAAATTCCGTGATGTCATATCTTGATGCGATTGATGTGGAACTTGCCGACGTACAGTCCATGAACATTCTTTCTATCCGCAAAGTGTTAAGCATAGAAGAATGTTCAAAGGGATATGTGGGATTTTTTAGTAAGCTCTTTGAAAAAATTGCTGCTGAAAACCTTACTATAACGGGAATTCCCATGACAATGTACCATAATCCGGAATATAACCCCATGGAATATGATATTGAATTTGCTGTCCCTGTTAAAGAATTTGTAACCGGAACAAGGGATTTTAAAGCCGGTCTGTGCGTAAAGTCCGTAATAAGAGGAGAATTTTCAGAATTAACGTCTGTCCATGCCAGACAACGTGAATGGGCAGAATCAGAAGGATATGAATTTATTAAACCGCCCTTTGAAATATACAGGAAAAGCCCGGAAAACCGGGAAGAGCGCTCCTCACCGGAAGACAGCATCACCGAGTTTTATTATCCTGTTAAGAAAAAATAAGTGCAGGGAAAACCTGTCCATTTGAAAGGAAAATATTTATGAAAGTTAATGTGGAAAATATTACGGCCCAACCGATTGTTTACATGCGTCAGACCGGACCATACGGCGGAGCACAGAATTTTCAGCTCATGGAAAACATGAAACAATGGATACGCAATCACAACCTGTGGAATGATACCGGTATCATATATGGAATCCCACGGGATAATGCCGCAGTCACTCCTCTCGGACAATGCCGATATGATGTCTGCTTTGTTTCTGAAATCAAGTTCCGGGATAACTGGATCCATCACGGTACATTGCCGTCCGGTATGTATCTTGTCTTTGAAGTTTTACATACTGTTAACGAGGTAACACTTTTCTGGGAAACAATCAGTGAGATTATGGCACAGGAAAAACAGCAGATTGATGAAAGCCGTCCGGTCTTGGAACGATATAAAACTGAGCTGGTTGAAAAAGGATTTTGTGAGTTTTGTGTACCAATTCTTTGATAGGGGCAAGCGATATTTCGGCAGAAAGTTGATATAGTTATTTACTCCTGTGATAAAGCTGCACAACAGAGCGGAATATATCAATATTCAGCATTAAAAAAACTTATAAAAAGCACTTGACTCCAACCTCAGGTCAGACCTTATAGTTGCTTTTGGGAGGTGAAATTGCATGTCATACACAGTACACGAAGTGGCAGATATATCTGGTGTAACAATAAAGACCTTATATCATTATCAGAAGATCGGGCTGCTTATGCCGGAAAGTATTGCAGAAAATGGATACAGGTACTATGGCGACAAGGAGCTTGAACAGCTCCAGCAAATCCTGTTTTACCGTGAACTTGATTTTCCCCTGAAAAAAATCAAAGCTGTCATGCAAAACGGCCCCTCCCGCCTGCGGTGCTTATGTGAGCAAAAAACTTTGTTGATGGCGCGCCGGCAAAGGATCAGCAGCATGTTGCATACGCTTGAAGAAACAATCATCTGTGCGGAGAAAGGAGCTAATATGAGTAAAGAAAAGATGTTTGCAGGTCTGAACAAACAAGAATGGGAGGCTGCATTAGAACCACAGAACGAGTATCTGAATGAAAATTACGGTTATACCATTGACACCGGTGTCATCGATCCGGAAGCAATGAATGAAAAGGCTGATGAAGCCTCAGAGTTTATGAATTTCATGGCAGATGCCATTAGAAAGGGTGTCAGTGTCAATGCCGATGAGGTTCAATCTGCCATCAAAAAGCATATTCAGTTTATGCGGCAAGATATGGACATTGATGCACAAGGTTTTGCTGCCCAATCGAAATTTTTAATGACGGATGAGTTTCACCGGCAAATGCTCGAAAAACAGCAGACCGGTTTAAGCTATTATATTTGTTTTGCGGCTGAAAGCTACGCTGCAAAATAAAACACTCAAAGAAACAATCGTCTCCGGGACTGCAAAAAATGTGGTCCCGGAGACGATTTCATGTCCTCATGTCCGAATCAATGGGAAATTCTCAATCCGCTTTGATGCATAATTAGGAGAAATATAAAACAAGCTTAATTTTCTGCATTCTCCTGTTGCTCCACATAAAACTGGTAGCGCTCTTCATAGGATATCTCCCGAACAATCTGGTTAATTGTCCAAGTGTAGCCGAAAGGGTCTGTGATTTCTGCATATTTTGTACCCATGAACTCGGATACCTCCTGCCCCACAACAGCACCATTCTCCACAGCTCTTTTTAAAACTGCTTCCGTGTCATCCACGATCAACTGAAGCCATATGGAGTCAATTTCACCTTTCTTCGGGGGATAACAGCTATAAGATGCATTCTCATCGATGAGCCGTAATTCAACGTCACCTACGATAACATTTGCCTCATTTACACCCTTTTTGTCCGGAAAGTGAAATACATCGCCCCGTTTGGCATCAAACACCTTTTCGTAAAATTCCATTGCCTCCATTGCATTGACTACAACCATATTCAATGTTAATTTACTGCCCATATTTTTTGCGCTCCTTTTCGTAATGACATGGATAACAGATGATTCCAGTCTATCTGCGTGCTATATGAATCCTGCACATCAGCTATGAATAAAACTTCACCAGCCGATCCTCCAGTTGATCCAGAACCAGCGGCCATGCCTGTTCATGCTTGTCCCTTGATTCTTCATCAGAAAACCCTGCATGATTTAACCGTAATACTGTCTCTCTCTCAGCTTCTTTTAATTCCACGGTAACAACCGTTTCAGCACCTTTGGTTCCGTCAGCTCCCGTCAGCCATGTTAGTTCAACCAGCTGGTCAGGCACAAGTCTGAGAAAACGTCCATAATGAGGATGACGGCTCCCTTCAAAGGCTGTTTCAAAATAAAAAGCAGTATTGACTTCTCCTTTAAATTTAATTGTTCATTTTACATATGTGTATTATACAACTATTACAAAGAAATATATAGCCGTAATTACACCGCATTTTCTTCGGCTTTGCCCCTCGGATTTCTCCTTTATATTATCATATTGGAGAGCCCGCTGACAGATCAGGCCGTTTGTACGTTTACATGGGTATCTTTATACAAAACCGGTATTGCAGCCGCTATCAGGACCATACCCATAAAGGCAGGTGCTGCATGACCAAGTGATACGTAAATCTGCCCTCCAATGACAGGACCAATGATCCTTGCCAAAGCCTGAATCGACTGGCTGCCTCCCTGGATCCGTCCTTGTTCACTGGGATCGGCTGACTTGGAAACCATTCCATTGAATGAAGGACCAAAAATCGAATCACCAAAGCCAAAGATAAACATACCGGCAATCAGAAGGGGATAGAATGAAACCAAAGCCGACGCTGCAATAAAACTGTAGCCTATAATCTCTGAAACCATACCAAGAATTGCGATCTGTGCATCACTGAGCTTTATTAAAAGTCTTGGCATTATGAGCCCTTGCGAAACGATGTCCTGTATGCCCATAATGGAATACATGAGCCCGATGACCGCAGGCTGCCAATTGAAAGTATCCACCGTAAATTGTGAAAAAACTGCCTGTAAAGATCCGTTGGGTATCCAAAGCAAGAACGCTGAGACAAGCAGCCTTTTTAAATTCTTTATGGAAAGGACATTTATAAGCTGCGTAAATGGATTCAGTCTTACAAGGGTGATCTCTTTCAATCTGTTATTCTTATGAAGGCTTTCAGGCATATACAAGATTCCAAAAGCAACATTTAATAATGTGATGACTGCACCAAAATACATTGGTACAGAATAACCGAACCTGGCAAGTAATCCCCCCACAGTCGGGCCGATGACAACGCCTGCACCTGAAAACGCACTTACCCAGCCAAAATATTTGACTCGCTGGTCTCTTGGTGTGATGTCTGCAAAATAGGCGAAGATAGTGCTTATGCTCCCGCCTGTTATTCCTTCTATTATGCGCCCGGCAAACAGAATCCACAGAGCTCCTCCAATGCCAAAAATCGTGTACCCGATTGCAGAACCCAGGAGGCATACTAAGAGCAAAGGACGTCTGCCATATTTGTCGCTCAAAGCTCCAAGTCCGGGGGCTGCAAAAAACACGCAGACTGCATAAACAGAGGTCAGCATCGTAACAACTATGGCCTGCTCTCCGGGGCTGCTTGTATAAGGCTGGACTAAGTATGGAACAACAGGTGATATGATACTGAAGCCTATTCCGCAAAGAAACACAGACATAAGACCGAAGATTAATGCCTTTTTATCTACGGTTTGTTCTGCGCTCTGTTCCTTGTGTGATCTAAATCTAAACATTTAATACTCCTCTCAAAAATCATATTTTTGTTTCCTAGGAAACATATTTATCATATCTCAGTTTTGTTTCCTTGTCAACAAAATGTTAAAAAATAAAAATGCAGCCCATTCTCAATAGAGTTGGGCTGCCTGTGATATCATATCCATTATTCAAATTTGTTCCGGTTTACATCGATCCCCCGCTTCTTTATCTCTTCATCCAGATGCCTGTTATATCTTTCCACCAGCTTAAGCATACAGTCAAATTGTTCCTCTGTCACCTGTTCAAATACGGCTTTATCCCTATCTTGAAATTCTTTATGCAATTCCTCATGAATATTATAAACTTCTTTTCCTTGGTCAGTGAGCCTAAAATAGATTTCTTTCTTGTTATCCGGCTTTTGATAGCTTTCGATAATCCCTTTTTTTATAAGTTTTTTGGTCATTTTGCTTATGGCACCGTTGGTCATATAAAAGGACTCCGCAAGTTTTGTCACGTTGGGATCTGCATTTTTTCCAATATATTGGATGCAATGTACTTCAGAGGGCTTATACTCCTTAAGCCTGTCTTCCATCTTAGATTTATTTAGCCAGGCCATCTTGTTAAATACGTCTCTGAACCCCATCATGATCTGTTCTTCCTTATTCATAGCCAGTCCTCCTACCTGTTGGTGCATTAACAATATTATATTAAATTTTTGTTTCTATTTCAACGATATTCATATATTCTTTCAGGAATTAAGACGGATTGCCGGCAACCGGCATTTATTCCCGGAATACAACTTTAAATTCCTCGCACACAACCAACATATTTTTTTCAAATGATTTACCGGCTTCTGACATACAGGTACTGAAAAAATCTTCGTGTACTCTTGCCCAATAACTGAGGGAACGGTCGCCTTCCCCTTCCTTATAGGCATGTTCTTTGCTCACCTGGTTAAACGGAACAACATAAACTTTTGTTGTTTGTATCATACAGACTGCCTCATCCTTTGAATCAAGGATCACACTGTAACTTCCGGCTTCAGGCAGCGGCTCATTTTTCAATTCGTAAAGCGGATAAGCGGAAGCTGTTCCAGTCTTGATTCCATCTAATACCAATTGAGCCAGTCCATCCGGATCGCCTCCAAAAGCCCATGCCTCATATTTTACATCTTGTAAATGTTCTTTACTCATAAATAATTTCCACATCTCTTGATCTGTCATAGGTTTACTCCTGTCAAGCGGATATTTGCAATCTGCTTCACTATTTGATTCGGTTAAAATAGTTTCTTTTCAGACATACATTCTGGTTGACTGACCGGATATATTTAAATAATCGCTTTATGCTGGGAACCTGCAAAAGCCTTTGCAAAAAAGACCGCTGCAAAAATAAGTGATTGCTTACCTATTTTTGCAGCGGCCCGCCTCATTTATATTGCTCTTGACAACAGGGTAGTATTGCTTTTCTTATTATTCACCTGATTAATAATGGCATATAACAGGAATCCCTGAGTAAACCAGGCCGTATAAGGCCTTTGCTTTATCCGGCGGAAGGTTGATACAGCCATGGCTTCCCTTTGTCTGATAGATATCCCCGCCGAACCTGTTTCTCCAGTTGGCGTCATGAAGACCGATTCCTCCGTTAAACGGCATCCAGTAATTCACATGGCTTTCATATTCGTAGGTGCCATCCGCTTGTTTCGCTCCCCGCAGGATCCGGTCTGTCTCCTTGTAGGAGAGGGTGAAAATACCTTCCGGAGTTGTGTGGTCTTTGGAAACATTTCCTGTCACACAGGGGGAATCCCATGCCAAAACACCATCCTTATACATGTAAACATGCTGGGCTGCCAGATCTATTTCAACAAAATTCCCGCCCCAGGCTTTGCTCCGTTCAGCTACTGTCTGAACATACTTTGGTTCCCTTTTCTGGCTTTGCCCGGACTGAATGAGAGAAGACAAAGCAGCTGTTTCTCCAGCCTGATCCACCTTTTGGCCATAGGAACCAGGAAGAAGATAGGCTTTTCCACCTGTGACGCGAAATGCCCGTTCCTTTCCTGCTGTATCATACTTATCTGCCAGAGACTTTATGTAAGCAGAGGTCTTATCTTCTCTTACGTTTATCACTTCTCCCGTCATCCCCGATATCCAGGAACAGATTTCCTCTCCTTTTAAGACCTCCGATTTATCTCCAAAGGTATAAGTGATTTCCATTTCCCTTACGCGGTTAAGAGCATCCCGCTGGGCAATCACTCCGGCATCCTCTGAGGTGACGGTTACGGTATCATAACAGCCTGATTCTTCTATGTTTATTTGGGTAAGCTCCTCATTTAACGCAGCCTTGACCACTGCTTCCAGTTTTTCAAGGTTCACGCTGTTTCCCTGCATTTCCGGAAGGATGGCAAAGGGAATTCCCTGCTGCCAGTCAGAGATCCGGGCATTCCTCGTAACCGTAATACCCTCTCCGCTTATGCAGGAGAGCGAATTCAGCTTTTCTTTTAACCTTCCTTCGTCATAGCTGACCGCTCCCTTTTGGGTATGGGAATTGTCGGCGGCAGGTCCTGCCACCCGCCCCGTGGCATTCTGTTCCTCCAGTACCGTCTGCAGCCCTTCTGTAAGAACCACCTGATAGCCGATTTCAGGGCCGCTGATAACCTCAGTTACGCCGTCCTTCTCCTGAATGGAGAGCTTATATTCCCTGCCATAAAAGCCTTCTATCTGTATCTTCGCTTCTTCAACCGTCATTCCTCCCACAAGGACACCGTTGATCCTGGTCCCCGGAACAAATTTTGAAGCGTCATCTGCCAGTGCAACTGTCGTCCCTGCCAGCATAAACAAAACTGCCAGGAGAACGCTCTTTCCCATCGTACCCGCATGATTTCTTTTCCTGATCATTCCTTAAATCCTTTTCTAAATATTATGGAAGTAATTCCACGTTTTCTAGGGTAACACGATTTTAAGGGAATCTCAAGAAAAATCATTCCCCATTTTTCTCAACTTTGGAGTAAAGAAACACACCGCCAATGGTGATCAGGCCTCCTGCAACCTGTAAAATGGCCGGAAACTCGGCAAAAAGGAAGACGGCAAATACAGCTGCCACTACCGGCTCACAAAGCTTGGAAGCCGATACAAAGGAGGGGGATAAATATTTTAAGCACCAGCTGAAAATGCTGTGTCCAAGCAGGGTAGAGAATACGGCCAGAAGAAGCCCAACCACCGCGGAGCTGATCCCATATCCAAAAAAAGGAATCCCTGCCCCTGCTGTAAAAATACAGAGCACCAATGCACAAAAGGCATAAACGATATAAGTGTAGGATGTTGTCGACATTCCCTTTCGCACTTCCCGACCGATAAGGGTATAAACAGCTGAAAATATGGCCGCTGCCAGTGCAAGCCCATCCCCTGACAAATGGTCCCCTCCTGCCGAATAATCAGAAAAGGCGATAAGCAGGCTGCCAAGTACGGTGACGGCAATGCTTCCAAGGGCTGCCTTTCCAATCCTGCCTTTTAAGAACACCACAAATCCCAAAGCCACCCAAATGACCTCGGTACAGACAATTGCCGTTGAGCTTGCCACAGAAGTCTGCTTTAAAGACTCAAACCAGGCAGTAAAATGAAGGGCCAGAAATATCCCGCTTACTGCACACAATGCCATGGTCTTTCTATCCGTCCGCTTCAGCTCCTCCCTGACCTGGGCTTTCCAAAATACCACCGGGGTCATAAGTCCCACTGTCCACAAAAGCCGGTATGCGGCCGTAACCACAGAAGGCGCCTGGGAATATTTGACAAAAATCGCAGAAAGGGAAATTCCTATAATTCCGATCACGATCATGACCATGGGATGCTTTTCAAGAACTTTCATTTTTCTTCTCCTTTGTTATCCTTGTCTCAATACATGCCCTCTGATTATAGCATCACTTCGGGTATTGTCAAAGCATTATGGGAAATAAAGAAAAACCTAGCTTCCGGGTTCATGTCACTTTTGTTATGCTTTATTTGTCGTTCATTCGGTATTACTATGGTTTTTTGCGGAATATTAAGAGCGTTTTCCTCCTATCATGCGATATATGTTATAATTTGACGCATTATCATTAGTTTTCATTTATGGTTTTGCAGATTTACTCTATTTTTCGCTTAAATGTTGAAATGATCCACCTTGTACTTCCATAGCTTTGAGCGGCAGCAACCGTGCTTACCAATTCCCAGCCCTGACGGCCTAATTCATTCAATTCCCTTTGGAATGCACCCTGGTCAACTTTACCTCCCAACATCCCTTTGGCATCAGTGAACAGAGTTTTATATTCAAATCCATCCATATTCTTACCTCCTGTTATTTTCTTCTTTTGCCCTGCAAACGTTTTATACAGTCCGCCCAAGAACCCGGCGGGTATCTGACGCCTGCATGGAACAGCAGCTTTTTTATATAATATCATGTTCTTCAAAACAAAAAAAGGGATATCAGGTTTTTAATCATTCCGTTTCCTGTCACACAAAAAATCCGCAGAGTCTCCTTTCTCTGCGGATTTTTATCTTCTTACTGATTGATCTTCATTCTTAGCCTTCCAGATATAAATGAATGGGATAAGACAGGTACCGGACATCGTCAAGCTTTTCAACCGTTACAAATCCTGCAGGGGCGTTCAGTATGGTTGGAATGCGGTTTACAATGGTCGCACAGGTATGCTCTACTGTAGCCGGTTTCTGAACGAAGAAGGTTGTATCAGGCTCTCCGATGATCTTCCAGTCGCACATGTCTCCGTCATCAGGGCCATAAACCTTGCCGATGCACTGGGTCTCAATGACCGGACCCTGGAAGGTTTCCGTGGTCACAACCGCGCTCATGCCAATGCAGTTGCCTTTGGGAATGGCAGCTCCAAGAGTTTCGGAATATAAGTCTTTATCATAGTAATAAGGAACGCATTTCTGTGTCTGGGATTTGATGGTCCAGCCCATTTTGCTGCACAGCGCTTCATTGGAGTTCCATACATAGGAAGGCTCCAGGGTAGTTGGATGGGCGATCTTCTCCTCAAATTCCTCAGGGGTAAGGCCTGCACCGTGAGCTTCTGCAAGGGCAAGGCCATAGTCTTCCACATTATAGCTGACCGCGCCTTCTATGCGGTCGATCCGGTGAACGCCGCCTGCCACACAGCCGATCATGTTGATCCAGTAAATATCCTGCATTCCGGCACCCACGATGGTACAGCCGTTTTCTTTTGCCAGAAGGTCTAAGCGGTTGGTAATGGCAGAAGCGGTTGTCCATGGATAAATGGCTTCCTCACAGGTTGTCACCACATTGACCCCTCTGGAAACGCATTTCTCAAAATGAGGATATACGTCATCCATGAAGCTGAACAGAGTCACTACGGCGATATCTGCATCGCATTCATCAAGAACCGCGTCAGCATCACTGCGGATGGGAACGCCGATCTTAAATCCAAGGCCGGCAAATTCGCCCACATCCATGCCTACCACATCAGGGTTCACATCAATGGCACCTACGATTTCAGCACCTTTTTCATATAAGTATCTTAAGATATACTTTGCCATTTTACCGCAGCCATACTGTACCACCCGGATCTTTTCGTAATTCATCATCATCGTCATCCTTTCCTTATAAGAACTTGTTTTGGAGTTTTGCTCCTGATGACTTCATTATAAAGGTTATAGACGGTATCAGGTCAATGGAGCAAAATCACCAAATATCAGGACATGCGGACCGGTACCTGAAGGCGCAGGAACATGCCCCTTTCCTTATAATCAAGAGGCATTTCCACAATGACTTCGCATATGTAATCCCCTGTCACCCTGTAATGATTTTCTTCTATTGCCGCAAGCAGGCGGTCCACGTATTCCTTTTCCTTGGAAAAGCGGTCACAGTATATACAAAGATAGGAACCTGACGGTATGATGGTTATCAGTTCTTCATCAACATATTCCTGGTCCACAAACACGAACACCTGGGTGGAATACAGGTTTCGTTTCATAAAGTTCTCACGCTTTAAAATGGTCCCGGCATTGGCAAAGTAAAACGGAGAGATGTTGCGGGATGCCATATCCTCCTTTAAACTGCGCAGAAGGCGCTCGTACTCATCGATTTCATAATCATAAAAATTTGTTTTCGTCTCTTTTACGTACATCCGGCGCTTTGGTATGTATTCCAGCACAATGGCCCCGTCCGGAGGAGC
The DNA here is from genome assembly GCF_000526995.1 of Lacrimispora indolis DSM 755. Taxonomy (NCBI): domain Bacteria; kingdom Bacillati; phylum Bacillota; class Clostridia; order Lachnospirales; family Lachnospiraceae; genus Lacrimispora; species Lacrimispora indolis. Next base: position 477,925 of record NZ_AZUI01000001.1, read on the forward strand.
CGCCTCATAGCGTTCATAGCTGTCAAGAGTCCGTTCAATGGCCCGCTTTTGCAGATTAAGCTCCACAATCTTCTGATCAATGGCATCCCGGTTTTCTATAAGAAGCTGCTTCACCCGCCCCATATCCCATTTTTTCATATGGATACGGATCTCCTTTAGGGGCATCCCAAGGGCTTTCATGTACCGGATCATGTCTAACTGGGCGCTTTGGCGGATGTCGTAGTAGCGGTATCCGGTGTTCTCATCCCGGTACAGGGGAGAAAACAGCCCTTCCCGGTCATACAGCCTCAGTGTTTGTTCTGATATGCGGTTGATCTTAGCCATTTCTCCAATTGTCATTTTTTTAACATTAAAATTTGTCAATTTTATCATATCCATCAATCTCCGCAGAAAATCGTGGTGGTTACTGTCTTTATTATACAAAATAAACTTGATACTTACAATAATGTTTCTGATATTTTCTTCACATAGTTTAGATAAAAACAGAGGGCTTAAAACAAGCCCTCATAAATGGTCAAACGGATATTCGCAATCCGCTTCGCTACTTGATTTGGTTAAATTGCATCTGCCAGCGTACACGCCACAAAGTGATCCGGACGCAGCTCCTTAAGCTCAGGGTTCTTCTGCAGACAAAGGTCACAGGTGAAGTCACAGCGCTTGGAGAACCGGCACTCATCGGGTAAGTTTACCGGGGAGGTGATCTCTCCCTTAATCAGCTGTCGCTGCGGACGGTCCTTTCCCACTACCGGGTGTGGGACTGCTGCCAGCAGTGCTTTGGTGTAGGGGTGAATCGGTTCTGCAAACAAATCATCAGAGCTTGCCTTCTCCACCATCTGCCCCAGATACATGACTGCGATATCATCGGAAAAGTATTTTACTACGGACAAATCATGGGTAATGAAGATGTAGGAAAGGCCACGGTCCCTCTGAAGCTGCTTTAAAAGGTTCAGTATCTGTGCCTGAATTGATACATCCAGGGCGGATACAGGCTCATCACAGACAATGAGTTTGGGATTTACAGCCAGAGCACGGGCAATACCGATCCTCTGGCGTCTTCCGCCATCCAGCTCATGAGGATAGGAATTAACGTATCGGGATGAGAGGCCAACAATCTCCATCAGCTCCCGTGTATTTTTCTCAATGGCCGCTTTGCCGCAAACCAGTTTATGTTGGATCATTGGCTCACTGATGAGCTGTATGACGCTCTGTCTGGGATCCAGAGACGAAAAGGGATCCTGAAAGATTATCTGCATTTCCGTACGCAGCTTACGCATCTTTGCAGCGCCGTAAGAGGTGATGTCCTGGCCTTCAAAGGTAATCTTACCGGAGGATGGCGGGGTCAGCTTTAACAGGGTCCGTCCTGTGGTGGACTTGCCGCAGCCGGATTCCCCTACAATTCCCAAAGTCTTTCCATACTCCAGCTTAAAGCTGACACCGTCTACGGCATGAAGCTGTCCGGCCGGTGTATTAAAATATTTTGTCAGATTTTCAATTTCCAATACATATTTACTTCCCGGCATCCTCATACCTCCTGAGCTTGAAATTTTTATCCTCATAAGCCAGGCATGCCACAAAATGGGTGTCGCCAGCCGGTTTCAACTCCGGCTGTACCTGTAGGCAATGCTCTGCCATATAAGGACAGCGCTCTGCGAAAGAGCAGCCTTCCGGTAAGTTCATGGGATCAGGCATCATACCCTGAATGGGCTCCAGTTCCTCGCCCCGCTTTTTTAAGTTCGGCATGGAGTTAAATAATCCTTCCGTATATGGATGAAGGGTATGATTGAAAATTTCATCGGCAGTGCCTTTTTCCACCACCTTTCCTGCGTAGATAACCGCCACTTCATCACAGATTTCGGCCACAACGCCAAGATCGTGAGTGATTAACAGCATAGACATCTCGTATTGTCTGATCAGCCCCTTCATCAGTTCCAGTACCTGTGCCTGGATCGTCACATCCAGGGCTGTAGTCGGCTCATCGGCAATCAACAGTTTCGGATTACAAGCCAGGGCAATTGCGATGACCACACGCTGCCTCATACCTCCCGAGAACTGATGGGGATAGTCACAGGCGCGGCTCTCTGCAATGCCGACCATCTTAAGCATTTCTTTCGCCCGCTCCATGGCTCCTTCTTCGGAGATGTTTTCATGCAGTATAATACTCTCTGCGATCTGCTCACCAATGGTCATAACCGGATTCAAGGCAGTCATAGGATCCTGGAAGATCATGGCAACATCGTTGCCCCGCATTTTTTCCAGCTCCTTGGGACTCTTCTTCAGCACATCATCACCATCCAGCATAATGACACCGTCCCGAATAACCCCCGGCGGATTCGGCACCAGATTTAAAATAGAAAGAGCGGTAGTAGTCTTTCCCGCGCCGGTCTCACCCACCAGACCCAGGGTTTTTTTCTTGCCAAGCTGCAGATCAAGGCCGCTTACCGCCCGTACACAGCCGTCATCTGTTTCATAATTGATAACCAGGTTCTTAATATCTAATATAATATCGTTCATACTCATCACCTACTTTTTCAGTTTTGGATCCAGCGCATCCCGCAGCCCGTCGCCTAAAAGATTTAAAGCCAGTACCGTAAACATAATGGCAAGCCCCGGTATTACACAGATATAACTGGAATTTCGGATAAAGTTACGCCCCTCGGAAAGCATTGCTCCCCACTCCGGTGCCGGGCTTGGAATGCCGATACCCAGGAAGCTTAAGGAAGAGGCGGCTATGATGGTAGTTCCGATGGAAAGGGTAATCTGAACAATGATAGGGGAAAGACAGTTGGGAAGGATGTGCTTTGCGATAACCTTCCAGGTGGGAAGCCCCATAGCATAGGCTGCCTCCACATATTCCTGTCCCCGGATGGTCATAACGGAAGCACGGGCGATTCTTGTGAATGCCGTGGCAACCGTCACACACAGAGCCAGCAACAGATTCACCGTACTGGTTCCGAACAGGGACACAATAACAACTGCAATCATAATATTTGGCACTGCATACAGAATATCGTTTGTTCTCATAACTACCTGATCGATCATGCCGCCGTAATATCCGGCTAAAGCGCCGCAGATCACACCCACCACCAGACCGATGGCCACGCTGCCAACACCAATTACCAGGCTGTAGCGGGCTCCGTACAAAACTCTGGCGAAAATGTCACGTCCCAGGTTGTCGGTGCCGAACCAGTGCTGCGCATTGGCCGGCTGAAGCTTTAATGCGGGGTTAATTCCAATCACTTCCGTGTCATAATCAAAGATAAAACCGCTGGCAATGGCAACCCCGACCAGCAGCACCAGAAAACCAAGACCGATCATGGCACCTTTGTTTTTCTTAAGCCGCCTCCAGACCTCCTGGGCCTGGGAACGGCTTTTTACAGTCTCTGCTGCCATGATATCACCTCTTTTTTATATACTGCGCCTTGATACGCGGGTCAAAAAATGCATATACTACGTCCACCAGTACGTTTACGATACTCATGAGGACGCAGGACATGATAATAGCCCCGGTTACCATCGGCGTGTCACGTTTGGAAATAGAATCAAAAATCAGCCTTCCGACCCCAGGCCATGCAAATACAGTCTCAGCCAGTACAGATCCGGTCAAAACGTTGCTCAGCTGCATACCCACTACGGTGATAATCGGGATCAGGGCATTTTTCAAACCGTGTCTGAGGATCACCCGTTTCTCATCCGCCCCTTTCGCCCTGGCAGTGCGCATATAATCCTGACGGAGCACGTCCAGCATGGAAGAGCGTGTGGTCCGGGTAATCAGTGCTGCAAGTCCCATGCCAACTGTCACGGCAGGGAGAATCAGGGACAGCGGACCACTACGGCCGCTGGATGGCAGCCAGCCCAGCTTTAGTGAAAACAAAAGCATGAGCATGAGCCCAAGCCAGAAGTTTGGCATGGAAACACCGAAAAGTGCAAACACCATCCCAAGATTATCCTTCCAGGTATTCTGGCGTATGGCAGTATAAATGCCAAGAGGGATTGCGATCAGCACTGACACGAAAACAGAGGCGCAGGCCAGCTGCATGGTGGCCGGCAGCCTTTGTATGTAAGCCTGGAAAACATCCTTTTTTGTTACATAGGAGGTGCCCAGATCGCCCTTCAGCATTCCGCCCATGTACTTAAAATAGCGAATAACAAACGGATCATTAAGCCCCAGTTCTTCCCGGATCATCTCGATCTGAGCCTCTGACGCATTGTCAGGGGCCAGAGCGAGGACCGGATCTCCTCCCGTCATGTTCATGGCGGAGTAGATCAGAAACGACGTTATCAGGATCACCGGGATCATGAGAAGCAGTCTGTTTAATAAATATCGTCCCATAAGCAAACCTCTTCTATTCTGTCACGTAAGCGAATCTCCAATCGTGGTTTCCGCCGCCATATAGGCAGGTGTCCTGCAGATTCTTATTGTAGGCAATGATTAAATTCTTAATGTACAGCGGAACCTGCGGGACTGCTTCAACCAGGTATTTCTGCAGCTCTTTGGAGTATTCCAGGCGCTTATCCTGATCTTTTTCAGTCAGAATTAAGTCGGTCAGCTCATCAGCCCTCGGATCGGAGTAATGATGATAATTGCTGCCGGAACCGGTGTAGTATAAGTCCCGATATACGAAATCAACCTTGCTGTCCTCGTTCCATCTCCACAAATACAGGCCTTGGCTACCATTTACACACTCGGTCTTCAGTGTGGCCGGCTCCACGGTCTGGATTTCAATATCCATACCGATTACTTTTAGGTTCGCCTGAATCAACTGAGCTACCTGGCCGTAATCGCTCTCGTTGGAGATAAGTAATGGTATTTTGCCGCCTGGGGTATAGCCGCTCTCAGCCAATGCGGCCTTTGCAGCATTCACATCATAGGGATGACCTTCCATGTCATCAAAAAAGCTCCACAGGCCACGGTTTAAAATAGTAGTCTGAGACTGTCCCTTCCCCATCAGAACCACATCAATGATAGATTCCCGGTCAATCGCATGTGCCACCGCCTGTCTTACTTTTAAGTTGTCCCACGGAAGCCTTGTTACGTTGAAGCCAAGATAGAACAGACGGGTACCGGGTCTCTCAAATACGGTTACGTTTTCATCAGCTTCCAGATCCGGCAGGTTGTCCATGGACGGATCGATACAGACATCAATTTCACCGTTTTGAAGGGCAATGGCCCTGGTAGAAGCTTCCTTGATCGGACGGAAGGTAATGCGGTCGGACCCCCCTTTCTTGTCCCCCCAATAGTTCTCATTCCTTACGAAGGTTACTTGCTCATCTGGTTCCCACTTATCCAGTTTGTACGGACCGGAACCGATTAAGTAGGGCTCGTCCATACCGCTCTCATAAGCTGCTTTGGACTGAATGCTCACAGGAACAGAGGCAAGAGACTGTAAGAACTCGTTTGAGTAACTGTCAATAACCAACTCAACGGTCAGTGAGTCGATAACATTGACTTCAACAAGTCCCTTTAATACGCTGAGCCCATTTTGAAGGCCCATATCATAAGTGAACTTAACATCCTCCGCGGTCAGCGGGGAGCCGTCGGAGAAGCACATGTTATCATATAGTTTAAACTCGATGTGGGTGTCGTCTTTAAACTCCCAGCCTGTGCACAGACGCGGCTCAATCGTACCTTCATTTGTGAAGAAAATCAGAGTTTCGTGAGTGAGCTTCAATACAATGTTGTTGGTAGCATCCTGCTGTTTCTGTAAATCCAGGTTGTTGATATCGGCGGCGGTTCCGATAATCAGTTCCTCTTTTCGGGCAGGGGCACCGGCCTCAGACTGGGCCTGGCTCTCTGTCTTGCTGGTATTGGCGCTTTCTCCGCAGCCTGTAAGAACAAACATTGTAAGACTTACAGTAAACAGTAAATTAATCCATTTTTTCATTTTTTCCTCCTGTTATTCCTTTTACATATGTGTATATTCTACAAAATTCTATCACATATGTTGATTTTATTGTTGACTTTATAATAAAATAAATTTATGGCGATCATGTGGCATTTTACGTTCAAATTTGTGAACTTTATGTCAAAAAAGACATGAAAATGCCATAAATTCATATTATAGTGGTAATAGAAAGGGAGGTACATGAATGACAACAATACTGATCTGTGACGATAACCGGCAACTTGTTTCCGTTCTGACCGAGTACTGTGTCAGGGAGGGTTACACAGTACACAGGGCTCATGATGGACAGCAGGCCCTTGAAATATATGAAAGAGAGGATATTGATCTGGTTCTTTTGGACATCATGATGCCGATCAAGGATGGTTTTGAAGTGTGCCGGCAGATCCGCAGCAGTTCCACTATCCCCATTATCATGATCACGGCACGGGGAGAGGACTTTGAGAAGATCATGGGACTGGATATCGGTGCCGACGATTATATTGTAAAGCCCTTTTCACCGGGCGAGGTGATGGCCAGGATACGTGCCATTATGCGGCGTATTGATCAGGCTTCGGGAAATCTGCAGCAGAAGCAGTTATTCATGTATGACAATTTAAAGATCTCCTTGGACAACCTTACGGTGACGGTAAATGAATTCCCTGTCAACCTGACAAAGAAGGAGATTGAACTTCTCTGGCTGATGGCCACCCACCGTAACAGGGTATATACCCGAAACAATCTGTTGGATCTGGTGTGGGGCGTGGATTACTTTGGTGACCCGCGCACCATAGATACCCATATTAAGCGGCTCCGTTACAAGCTGTCTGATATCAGCCATCCCAACTGGCAGATCAAGACGGTCTGGGGCTCCGGCTATAAATTTGAGATCAGGCAGGACCGGTGATAAAATGAAACAAAAACTAACCGCCCAGATCCTTCTCTATTTTACCGCAGCACTTGTTCTGATGTGCAGTACGGTAGGAGGCATTTTTCTGATTATTTATACCAGAACTACAGTGCTTAATTATCGGTCAGGCTTTATACAGAAAACAGAGGCCATCGCGCATTCCCTATGCGTGTATTTTGAGCAGGAGTTACCGGAGAATTATCCGATTGAGACGGGGCTTAAAGAGCAGATGAAGCAGAACAACTTAAGACTTGGAATTTATCTGGATTTCATAGATAACATTGCCCTAAGCAACCTTTGGATCGTGGACAGCGCCACACAGACGATCCACGTGGAATTTGGCAAATACAATATTACCTATTCCTCCATTCCCGCAGAAGTGCGGTCACTCATTGACCAGGCCATGAAGGGAGAAACCTCTGTCAGTGAACGGTGGTCCGATCGGATGCTGGAGAAAAACTTCATTATTGCTTCCCCAGTGAAGTTCTCTGATGGCAGGACAGTAGCGGTGGTGGTCATCCATGCCCGCACCGGAGACATGTTTTCCACAATTCTGGAAGCCGGCTGGGTGCTGGCCGGGAGTATGCTCATCGCTCTGCTGGTGCTGATCATACCGTGTCTCAAGTTCTCACGTACCATTGTAAATCCGCTGAAATGTATGGTAGAAATTACCGTAAGGATGACCAAAGGCGATTATACGGCAAAGACCGGTGTAAAACGCCAGGATGAGCTTGGAATCCTTGCCAATAACATGGACATACTTTCGGTACGGCTTAAAGAAGCGGACAGGCAGCAGGCGGAGCTGGAACAATTGCGCAAGACTTATATTTCCAATATCTCCCATGAATTACGTACCCCGGTTGCGGTGATCCGCAGTTCTTTGGAAGCGCTCTGTGATGGGATTGTGACAGGACAGGAGCAGGTACAGAAATACTATAAGGAGATGCTGACAGAAAGCGTTCATATGAACCGGATGGTCAATGACCTTTTGGAACTGTCCCGATTGCAAAATCCCAGCTATCATATAGAAAAACAGCAAATTGACTTTATGATGGTCGTAGAGGATGCGGTCCGTACCTTAAGGCACATCGCACATAATGGGGGACATATCATAGAATTAAATACACAGGACGGTGAAATATTTCCTTTCTGGGGGGATTATGGCAGATTGCGTCAGATGCTGGTAACCGTGTTGGATAACGCCGTCAAGTTTTCGCTGCCAGGAGAGTCAATTGGAGTGTCAGTCACCATTGACGCCAATAACTGCACTGCAATCATCAGCAACAGAGGGATCGGCATACAGGAAAAGGATCTGCCTCATGTGTTTGAGGAGTATTATATGTCCATTGGGGAAAACAACCGGACGGGAACCGGTCTTGGTCTGGCAATTGCGAAACGGATCGCAGACCGCCATAACATCAACATCCAGGTTACTTCAGTGCCCGGTGAGAAAACTTCTTTTATCTTCCGGATCCCCTGGCAGAAATAATCTGATTCCATCATACAAAAAAGCCGGCATTAGGCCGGCTGGAAAGGAACTGACGCTCCATCTTTTAAGGGACTTTGGCCCTGTTACATCATATCTAATTTAGTATGATTCTAAAACCGGACAAATTAATCTGCGCATTGGAGTGTTTTCCATTAAAATAACCTTTTACCATCTGAAATATTTATATCAAATCCATTCGCCACACTGGTTTGCTTATATGGATTTATCTGATCCACCACTCCGTCATGTCTAAATAATGAGCCTGTGTTTTTAAACCAAAATGTTATATTTGCTTTTACGCATTGGTCACGGATATTAAGTATCCAATCATAATCACATACACGGGCTTCTCGCCCTGTTTCACCACCAACTGTAACATGATCTACTCCATGAAGATAAGGTGTTAAATCTATGGCTTCTAAAAGTGGCGCACAGGCTATAAAGCGCCGTTTTATGGGATAGGATAAAAATAATGGAAGTCTATAGTCCGCCAGTTCTTGACTTTCCACAGTACACCCGATATTTACATTGTCATATCCTGCTCCCCAATCCAACGGAAGCGACACAAGGAATCGGTCAATTCGTTTTGTTAGAATCAAAAATTCTATATCTGCTCTTTCCCGAATCATAGCCCAAACTTCTTTCCGCCATTCATCAGCCTCAGGAAGGAAGAAATCAGTTGCAAAACAAGTTGCAAGAATTTTGTCTCCTTTTATTCTATATTCGCCTTTTGCATTTGTCTTTAAAGGCCAATCGAATTTATCTGTCTTTTGAATACTGCTTTGGCCGTAGCGTTTTGCGTGCGGTCCATAGAAATAACAATGTGTACAGCCATCACTTATTTTATAACAGCCTGTCCATGGTTCCCAATTCATAGATTTCCTCCTTACAAATGTTCCTGTCATCCCATATATTCTAGGCAATTAAAACGACGGCTTTATTTTACCAAATCCGCCATGTATTTATATATCAAAGCACAATTCATACTGTTTCACAGCTTCAACTGTTTGCAAGCTCTTCCTGACTCAGGCGCGTTATTTGATATAAACCACAGGACGAAAGCTGAATAAGCAGCAGAATCCCATAGTGATTGGATTCCATTCCTAACAAAACAGGTGTCATAGAGGCTCCCCAAAGCTCCGCAATTACAGCGTTTCCATCAAATGCAAGCGACAATGTTCCGCAAGCATCAGGCATGAGCGTATATTGATCTATAAATGTATCTCTCTCTGGAAAAACAATGTTGTAATAGAGAATATATTTTCTCATACTTATATGTGAGGGAAACATATTGAATTGCTTGTTATTATTGATAATCAAATCATTTCCCCCTCATTTTTTATAGCGGATATAACGTTGTTGGTAACTATTTCTGCCTGTGTTTTTTTAATCGATTTTTTAATATTAAATCCACGCTGTTTATATTATATGACCAGTTGTTAAACACATCAAGGGCGCTGTTCAAAATGCATTTTCCGTCTTTCCTGCTTTTTTACAGTCTGAGCGGTCGTTTCAAAAGCCCGCAAAGTTTCATCCCCCTTCCAAATGCCTTATAATCTCCTTCTTATATCCAAAGAATTCCTCTGAAATATTAAAATCCTTTCTCCTTGGTTTCGGTTCCCTGATGATGATCTCTTTCGTGATCCGTCCCGGAGATCCGGTCAGAAGGCATATGCGGTCTGACAGAAGGATCGCTTCGTCAATATCGTGAGTGATAAAAAGAGTGGAAAGGTGAATGTCTTCCATCACCTTTAAATACCATTCATGCACTCCCCGCTTTGTCAGCATGTCAAGAGCGGAAAAAGGCTCATCAAGAAGAGCCACGGAATTAGAAAACAAGTAAGTTCTTAGAAGAGCCGCCCTCTGCCTCATGCCGCCGGACAGCTGGGAGGGATACTGCCTTTCCGTCCCCTCTAAGCCAAACAGCTTAAAATATTCTCCTGCCTTTTCTCTGGCTTCCTTTTTCTTCATACCTTTAATGAGAAGGGGAAGGGCCACATTGTCCACAATGGTACGGTAAGGCAGCAAAAGGTCCTTTTGCAGCATATAGCTGACAAGTCCCGGCTTTCCGGTGATCTCTTCTCCATCCAGATACACATGCCCCTCATCGGGCAGGGAAAGACCGGCAATGATGTGAAACAGGGTGGTCTTCCCCCCTCCGCTGACTCCCAGAAGGGATACCAGCTCCCCTTCCTTAAGCTCTAAGGATACTCCTTTTAAAACAGTCTTGCTATCAAAGGATTTTGTTATGCCTTCCGCCTTTAACTGTGCCATGAGGCCCTCCTGAACGTTTTATTTCTGAAAGCAATGAGCCGGATGCAGGGATGAATCCATTCCTGCATCTGGCGAATGGATTCCGCAAAAGTCAAATCACCCGCAGCTTACTGGGGCAGATAATCGTTTGTAAATCCGGTATTTTCCGGAAGCTGAGGATCTGAAAGGCCGTTTTCATTCAGCCAGTTATAAAACCGGTTCCACCGCACCGGATCAATATATCCCCATACATCCACATCAGCCTGATACCGGTCCGCTAAGTATTTCTGGCTTTCCATCACCAGCTTTTCATCAAGCTCCGGCGCTGCCTTAAGCAAGATGCCGGCTGCCTCTTCCGGATCCTTTTGCGCGTCCTCATATCCCTTGCTTAAAGCGTTTAAAAAGGCCCTTGCAGTCTCCGGCTCTTCCTTTAGGAATTCATTTCCGGCTATTACCACCGGCGTATAATAATCAAACACCGGATTCAAATCTGCAAACTCAAAGTAATTTGTATCAAGGCCTTCCACTTCCATCTTTACGCCAGCCCATGCATAAAATATCCATATGGCATCCACTGTCTTTGACTTTAACGCGGAAACTTCATCCGTAACGGTACTTGGAACCAGCTGCACCTTGGAAAAGTCTCCTCCGTCAGCCTCTGCCACGTCCTTGATCATGGCTTTTTCCACGGGAAGATCCCAGGTGGCGTATTTCTTTCCTTCCATTCCTTTCGGAGATTCCATTCCCTCTCCTTTTCTGGAAATAATGCCGGAGGTATTATGCTGGATAACAGCTGCCACCGCTGTGATGGGAAGGGCATTTTCCCCCACCAGAGCCGGAGCCATGGAGTCCTGGAAGGACATACCAAACTGGGCCTTTCCTGAGGCCACCAGCACCTCAGCCCCATCCTCCGGCGGCTGGACGATTTCCACCTCAAGTCCTGCGTCTTTAAAGTATCCCTTTTCCTGTGCCACATAAAGCCCGGTATGATTGGTGTTTGGAGTCCAATCCAGAACAAAGGTCACCTTTTTCAAATTCGGTGTTTCTTCATTCACCGCCTGTTTACCCTTTCCTCCACAGGCAGTAAGGGATGCCGCTAAAATTGCTGCCATAAAAATCATCAAACCTGTTTTTTTCATCATTTCCTCTTTCCTGCCCTGTTATTTGGGCATAAAGGTATACCCGAAGGGTGTTTCCTCTTTCCTTTCACTCTTCCCATGGCATGCATTTCTTTGAAAGCATGTCCACGCCTTTCATGAGAAGAAGGCTGACTGCGGATATGAGAAAGATGACCGCAAACATCTTATCAAAAGCAAAAGATTTTTTCACCCTGGTCATATAAACACCCAGTCCGCCAAAGCCTCCCAGCCATTCAGAGATGACAGCTCCCACCACCGCGTAGGAGACTGATATTCTGAGGCTGGCAAAAAACTGCCCCATGGCCCCAGGAAGCTTGATATAGCAGAATATCTTCAGTCTTCCCGCTCCCATGGATCTTAAAAGGTTTACTGCATCAGGATTTACCGATTTAAATCCTGTAAGCAGGCCCACTGTAATTGGAAAAAATGTGGTCAGCACGATCAGGATCACCTTTGGAGCCGTTCCATAGCCGAACCACAACACCAGAAGAGGTGCAATGGCCACCGTCGGAACTGTCTGGGTCAGGACGATCAGGGGATAAAAGGCCTGATAAAGTCCGGTAAAGTGATCCATGATCACTGCGATCACAAAGCCGGTCCCCACTCCCAGAAAAAGCCCTAAAAATGCCTCAAGAAGGGTGATCCCCCCATGGAAGGCCAGAACCGGAAATTCCGTTATAAAGGCCCTTCCAACGCTTATGGGAGAGGGAAGGAGATAACCGTCCACAAGACCAAGAGCGGTTATCAGCTGCCACAAAATCAAAAGCCCGAGGACCGCTGACCAGGACCAGAGCCTACTTGTGATGTTTTGTGACTTTCTTTTCAATGGTAAGTACCTCCCCTTCCGGCCGGTAGGTGACTTTGATATACGCGGCAACAGAGGGAGCACCTGCCTTGACGGCGATGTGCTGACATTCCTTAACAATGTCCATCAGTTCATCATAATCCCCTTCAATGGCGGTTTCAAAAGGTCCTACATAATAGTTCAGTCCTGTGCTTTTGATATAATCGATCACCTGGTCAACAATGCGGATCAGCTCCTCATCATTCTTTGCCTCAGGCAATGTCTGGATTGCTACGCTTGCATTCATGTCTTTTCTCTCCTTTTATCGTTTATAGAAACCAAAAACCCGTCCGGATATCCGGGCGGGTGAACAGGCATGGCCTGAAGGCTTCCTACGCTGGCATTATCCAGATCAGGTTACAGGGTTTCAAGCAATTCTGCTTTATCTCAGCCGGACTTTCTCCAGCACCCCTTTCAGTTTTCATTGCAAGTATACATCAGGGAAACGTGAATGTCAATCCCGGCTTCCTAAGACAGCAGATTCTGCATGCTGCTTAAACTGATCCCCAGAGTGGAGGTATTATGAAGCAGCGCCGATACGGTTGGGGGCATGACCCCTCCCACTCCCAGAAGAATAAGGCCCGTATTAAAGCCCACAATGCTCCGGTAATTTTTATGGATCCGCTTCATTAAGCTGTCGCTTAACAGCTTCAAGGTAACGATTTCATAAAGATTGTCCGCCGCAATGGTGATATCCGCAATTTCCCTGGCGATCTCAGCACCGTCACTGATGGCAATCCCCACATCCGCTGCAGAAAGGGCAGGCGAATCATTGATCCCGTCCCCCACCATGATAACCACATTTCCTGATTCCTTTTCCCGCTCTATAAAACGGGCTTTTTCCTCAGGGAGGACCTCTGAATAATATTCATCCACGCCTACTCTGGCGGCAACCGCCGCTGCGGTCCGCTCGCTGTCTCCCGTCATCATGACCGTTTTCCATATCCCTGCCTTTTTAAGAGAATTTACCACTGCCGCGGCCTCCTCCCGAAGTGGATCTTCAATGCAGATCACTGCCGAAAGCTTCTGGTCAACAGCAAGATAAAGGTGAGAGCAATCCTCTGGCAGGCTTTCAAATTTTTCCTGATAAGCCTCATCCACCTTGCAGCCTTCATCCTCAAAGATAAAATGATGGCTTCCAATGACCACCTTTCTGCCGTTTATGGACGAAGCAATGCCGTGTGCCACGATATACTCCACCTTGGAATGCATTTCCTCATGCTCCAGCCCTTTGTTTCTGGCAGCCGTCACCACTGCCTTTGCCATGGAGTGGGGAAAATGTTCTTCTAAGCAGGCTGCGATCCGGAGCATTTCCTCCGGACTCTCTTCTCCAAAGGTCACCACTTCCTTCACTGTCGGCCTTGCTTTTGTAAGAGTTCCGGTTTTATCAAAGACAATGGTCACAGCCTCTGCCACTGCCTCCAAATATTTTCCTCCCTTAACGGTAATGTGGTACATTCCTGCCTCCCGGATGGCTGAGAGGACAGAGATGGGCATGGCCAGCTTTAACGCACAGGAAAAGTCCACCATCAGTACGGAAAGTGCCCTTGTCACGTTTCCAGTAAACAGCCAGGTAAGGCCCGTCCCCATAAGAGTATAAGGCACCAGTTTATCAGCCAGATGACCGGCCTTGCTTTCCAGGGAAGATTTCAGCTTTTCTGATTCTTCAATCATGGTAACGATCTTTTCAAACCGGGTGGAACCGGAAACCTCCCGGACCTTAATGGTCAGTTCTCCTTCCTCCACCACGGTCCCGGCATACACATATCCGTCCTCCTCCTTTTTCACCGGAAGAGCTTCCCCTGTTAAGGAAGCCTGATTCACCATGGCTTCCCCGGAAACCACGGCTCCGTCAAAGGGAATGACATTTCCCATATGCACCACTACCTCATCCCCAGGTACAATGGAGGCGGCTTCCACCAGAACTTCCTGTCCGCCGCTTAAAAGCCAGACCCTGCCCACATTTAAAGACATGCTTCTGGCCAGATCTCCAACGGATTTTTTATGGGTCCATTCCTCTAAAAGCTCCCCGATCCCAAGCAGGAACATGACAGAACCTGCTGTTTCCAATTCTCCCCGCACCACAGATACACCGATGGCAACGGCATCTAAGACCGCCACTTCAAGCTTTCTTTTTAGAAGGGACTTGATTCCCCTGATAATATATTTCAAGGACTGGAACCCGATATGGAACATCCTTAAGGGTCCGGGAATGAAAAGCTTCCTTGCCACGCGCATCACCACTCTGCCCACAAGCTTCTCCTGATACATGGCATTCAGCTCACGTCCGGAATGTTCGATCACTCCTGCAGGCACTTTGACAGAATCATATTGAAAACATTTTAAGGCTTCCAGAATTTCCGCTCTGGTGCCAGCGTAGGAGATGACCGCATCTCCGGTGCGCTCATAGACTTTCACTCCGGTCACATTTTTCAAGCTGTGAAGGTAATACAACAAAGTATCGGCTTCCCGGCAGGTCATTCGCGGCTGGGAAAGGCGGACCCGGAGCCTTCCTGATATTTCATGTTTAATGATAAATTTCACATCTGATCCTCCCTACAGAAAACGGGGCCCTTCTCTTCTTCGGCCCCGCTCTCCCATTTTCTTTTGTTCTCTATTAATCCTCGCCACTGCTATCTCCTGCAGTTTCCGCTTCCTCTGCAGCCTCAGCTTCCTTTGCGGTCCGCTCTTCATTGATCTGCTTTGCTTCCGCAAGGATATCCTCTGCGTTTTCCTGAACCAGGGTGGCCGTTTTCATCACACAGTCCTTTGCCCGCAAAACAGCTGCTGTGCAATTAGTGTAGACCTTTTTCGCATCCTTACTGGAAAGAAGCTTGACTCCCGCTGTTCCAAAGAGCACGCCTCCGGCAAAGATTCCTGCCTTTTTAAGCTTTAAAATATCCCACATCTCTCGTATCCTCCTCTGTACTTCCAGATTTTCCCTTTTGTAGTTTCATCATATCAAGCATGCTTTCGCCAGTCAAACATAATTCCATTTATTGATAAAATTTATCAATTATCGACGGTTTTTGTCACCTGATCCCAATGTTTTAATGCCAACGCCCCGATCACCGGATCGTACATCACTCCCAGATTCTTTTCAATTTCTTCATAGCAGTGATCCATGGAATAAGCGCTCCGGTATCCCCGGTCCGATGTCATGGCATCAATGGAATCGCAGATGGCTATAATCCTTGCTCCCAAAGGGATCTCCTCTCCCTTAAGACCTTCCGGATATCCTTTTCCGTCAAAGCGTTCATGATGATACAGGACAATATCCTTCAGTTCCTTTAAATGACGGGACTTGCTTAAAATATCAGCTCCTATTCCGGGATGCCTTTTCATGGCCGCCCACTCTTCTTCGGAAAGCTTTTCCGGCTTATTTAAAACGCAATCAGGAATCCCGATTTTTCCAATGTCATGAAGGTGGGCGGCTATATGTATCTTCTCTATTTCCTTTTTATCAAGCCCTAAAAACTCAGAAAGGGCCAGCGCCATATCGCTCACCCTTTGAGAATGCCCCGCGGTATAGGGGTCTTTGGCATCCAATGCACTCACAATGCATTCGATGATTTCATGATAATCAACGCTGCCTGAACATAATTCTAATTCTGGTCCGCTATCCATACTCTCTATACTCGTTCCTTTAGTTAGTCAATGCTAACTCCATATTAAATGCAATCAGCATTCTCACATTCACAGGGCCTTACTATAATAGAAGATATTTTCTGACCATCTAAATATCCGCAGGCAGTAAGCCCTGCCTGAACCACCTGGTTCCAGTTCTTGGCGGAAAGCTGATAAGTGGTCTCATCGTCTAAAACCACTGTACACGCCTCCTCCATGGGACAGGTATCCGAATAAACGATCTTATACATGTTTTTCCGGCTGATGGCCCCGATTTCTTCCAGGATGTTGACCATCCGGTAGACGGTCGCAGCGCCGATGGTTTCATCCACACCTGATGCTTTATAATAAATCTCCTTACAGCTGGAACATTCATGCTCCAGTATGACATCCAGCAGCGTACAGCGCTGCTTTGTGATCCTGCATCCTCTTTCCTTTAACTTCTCAATGATCAGCTCTTTCTGCATTTTTGTCCTGTGATAGCTTCTGGCGTCAGGCATTTTTCTTTTCTCATTGATGTTCGTTTGTTTCTCCACTTGCGCGCCTCCGTTTACAGGTATTTTTAAGACTTATACAGCTTTTTCCTTATTATTGCCTACGCTTTTTGGGCATAAAGGGATACCCGAAGGGTGTTTCCTTCTCTCGCCCAGGTTAATGGCAATGTCCACCGCAATTTTTGCATTCTCCGCCGCACTGAATGGATTTCCCGCTCTTTTTGTCACGGATCATGCTTTTTACTGCCAATGCCACCGCTCCGGCAACAACAACTAAAACAACCAGTGTTCCCATAAAGTACCTCCTTATATTTTGAGCCTGCAGGTAAGTTGCAGGCTCCCAGCTGTGGCCGGAGCTTATTTCGCTCCTGCCACACTGCTTAAATGAATGTTTGATGTGTTCTCTTCCTTTGACGGTCTTACCAGCAGGTAAATAAATCCTGCGATCAAGGCAAAGGCAACGACTGTAAAGATTCCAAAAGTTCCTGTTGTCAACAGAGTTCCGATCTGGTAAACACAGAGGGATACCACATAAGCCAGAAGAGTCTGATATCCAACGGCAAACCAGAACCATTTAGTATTGTTCATCTCTCTCTTGATAGCGCCCATAGCAGCAAAGCAGGGAGCGCACAAAAGGTTAAACACCAGGAAGGAGTAAGCGGCAACAGATGTCATGCTTCCTGCCAGGGTTCCCCAGATTTCAGAGCCATCCTCAGCCACTTCCGCAAATCCGAAAAGAATGCCGAAGGTGCCCACTACGTTTTCCTTGGCTACCAATCCGGTGAGGGCAGCTACTGCAGATTTCCAGTCACCCCAGCCAAGTGGTGCAAAGATCCAGCTGATACTGCTCCCCAGCAATGCCAGGATGCTGTGATCAAGCTGCTCGCTCTCCAGCATCTGGAACTGTCCGTCTATCCAGCCAAAGAAAGAAGCAAACCATACAACGATGGTGGAAAGCAAAATGATTGTACCTGCTTTCTTAATAAAGGACCAGCCTCTTTCCCACATACTTCTTAAGATATTTCCAACGGTTGGCATATGGTATGCAGGAAGTTCCATAACAAAGGGAGCCGGGTCACCTGCAAACATCTTTGTCTTCTTTAATATGATACCGGAGCAGATGATAGCTGCCACGCCTACGAAATAAGAACTGGGAGCTACCCACCAGGCTCCTCCGAACAATGCACCGGCGATCAAAGCGATGATGGGAAGCTTTGCACCGCAGGGGATAAAGGTGGTTGTCATGATGGTCATTTTACGGTCACGGTCATTTTCAATGGTACGGGAAGCCATAATACCTGGCACGCCACAGCCGCTTCCGATCAGCATCGGAATAAAGGATTTACCGGAAAGACCGAATTTACGGAAAATACGATCCATGATGAAGGCAACTCTTGCCATATAGCCGCAAGACTCCAAAAATGCCAGGAAGATGAACAGCACCAGCATCTGAGGCACAAAACCAAGAACAGCGCCGACACCGGCCACGATTCCGTCAAGAATCAGCCCCTGGAGCCAGTCTGCACAGCCAACAGCAGTTAAGATTCCTTCTACCACTACAGGTACGCCGGGAATGTCTAAGCCAAAGAAGGAAAAGCCTTCGCCGAATACTCCGTCATTGGCCCAGTCTGTTGCCCAGGTACCAATGGTTGTAACAGAAACATAGTACACGATGTACATAACTACCGCAAAGATAGGCAGAGCAAGAAAACGGTTTGTAACAATCCGGTCGATCTTGTCAGATACCGTCAGCTTTTCTGTTTTATTGCGGGTAAAGCATTCATGAATAATGGAGGAAATATATACGTAACGCTCGTTGGTGATGATGCTTTCCGTATCGTCATCCATTTCCTTCTCGATCCGGCTGATCTCTTCCGATACATCCGGCACATGCTTCATCTGGGTCTGGATCTTATTATCCTTTTCCAGAAGCTTGATGGCAAAGAAGCGCTTCTGCTCTTCCGGGATCTCATTTCCCAGTTTATCTTCAATGGAATCCAGAACAGATTCCACTTCCTGTGCGAATTTATGGACTGGAACCGCTTTGCTTTTCTGATTCGCCAAAGCTACGGCCTTTTTTGCCGCCTCCTGGATTCCGGTTCCCTTTAATGCGGAAATTTCCACCACTTCACAGCCCAGCTTCTGGCTCAACTTCTGGATATGTATCTTGTCTCCGTTTTTCTCAACAATATCCATCATGTTGACTGCCATGATCACAGGAATACCCAATTCCATAAGCTGAGTGGACAAATATAAGTTACGCTCAATGTTGGTTCCATCCACGATGTTCAAAATCGCATCCGGACGCTCTGTGATCAGATAATTTCTGGCCACCACTTCTTCCAGGGTATAGGGAGAAAGGGAATAAATGCCGGGAAGGTCCATGATGATCACATCCTTATGGCCTTTCAGCTTTCCTTCTTTCTTCTCTACCGTTACGCCCGGCCAGTTCCCCACAAACTGATTGGAGCCGGTTAGCGCGTTAAACAGCGTTGTCTTTCCGCAGTTCGGATTACCTGCTAATGCAATCTTAATTGACATACTCTACCTCTTTCTGCCTGTCAGCACCTAAATTATCCGGTATTAGTCATACCTAACTCATTTGCAAAATTACTCCACAAGAATCATTTCCGCATCCGCTTTCCGCAGGGATAACTCATATCCTCTTACGGTCACTTCAACCGGATCACCAAGGGGAGCTACCTTTCTCACAAAAACATCTACTCCTTTTGTGATTCCCATGTCCATGATCCGTCTCTTGACCGGGCCTTCCCCGCTAAGCTTTGTTACCTTAACTGTTTTTCCGCATGGAACTTCCTTTAATGTCATTGTCTTTTTCTCCTTCTCTATTCCACCAGGATCTTATTGGCCATATCCTTTCCAATCGCCACTCTGGAATCCTTTACATTTACGATCATATTTCCGCCCATTTCAGAAACAACAGTTACGACTCCTCCGGACACAAAGCCCAGATTCTCCAAAAAACGTCTTGTTTCTTCCTTGCCGCCCACCTTACGGATTACGTTGGGTTCCCCTGTTTTCACCATTGTCAAAGGCATCATCCATCATCTTCTTTCTTTTTATTGTTCATGCTTTTCAGGCAGGGCTCCCGCTTTACCGGGAGTAAAGGGATACCTGTAAGGCATTCTTTCATTTTATTAATGAGAATCATTCCCATTACTCAAAAGTTAGTATACACTAACCTACGTCTGTTGTCAAGTTTTTTATTAAATCTTTCTGTCGATATTATAAAAAAAACAAAAAACCATGACATACCGGAAACCCTCCGGGCATATCATGGTTTTCTCTTATGGCTTTACCAGATTTTCACGCGTTTTTTGGGGGCCACATACATGGCGTCTCCCTCCTTAATTTCCGGATAAGCCTTATAAAAAGCGTCGGTGGCGCCAAGAACTGCATTGACCCTGACCCTGGCCGGAGAATGAACATCCGTGTTCAGCCTTTTGATCATGGTTTCAGGAGTATACTTGGCCGCCCATATTGTCGCATATTGACGAAAGGCCAGCCGCAAACTTTCCGCATCATCCCCTAAAATAGAAGTGATGCAGGCCATGGAACCCAGATCTGCAATATTCTCATTTAAAGTCTGGGCTCCGTTAACCATACGGCCCTTATACCCCTCCTGTCCGTCATAGTATGCCACCACGCCATCCGCTAATGCTTTAAATTTGGCCCTGTCTTCACTGGTCCACCATACATGGTAATTTCCTGTTTCGTCATAAAGAGAACCAGAGGAATCAAAGGCATGGCTGACTTCATGGGCAATGACAGATCCGATCCCGCCCAGATTGGAGGCATATTCTGCGGAAGGGTCATAAAAGGGAGCCTGCAAAATGGCGGCCGGAAATACGATCTCATTGCCGGTGGGGTTATAATAGGCATTGACCGTCTGAGGCGTCATCCCCCATTCCGCTTTGTCCACAGGCTGGCGGACCTTTTCCCGGCTTACATCGGTTTTTGCCTTTACAAGGGACAGAATATTGTCAATTAAGTTTCCCCCTTTTTCAGCGGGTATGACGGAAGCCTTCCCATAATCATCGGGCCACTTGTCCGGATATCCGATCTTAAGGGCCATGTTGTCCAGCTTTTTGACGGCAGCCGCCTTTGTTTCATCTCCCATCCAGTCAAGGGTCATGATCTGATTTTTGTAAGCCTCAAGGATTTTTCGTGCCATTTCTTCAATGGCCGCCTTATCATCCTGGGAAAAACTTTTTTCCACATAAAGCTTTCCAAATTCAAAGCCAAGCATGTTCTGGGTCATTTCACCGGCTATTTTCTCGTCGGTCTTTCTCTCCTTAACGCCGCTTTGTACATTATTCCAATCCAGATAGTTATTCCTGATCTCAGGAGTGAGGTAAGGCGCGAAATCATTGATCAGGCAGAATACGGAATAATTCTTTAAAAGAGAAAGGTGCTCCTCTGTCAGATATTGGCCGATCTTTTTCATCTGCTCCTTCTGGGTCACCACAAAGGAATCCACATCCCCCAGCCCGGCTGACGTAAGAAAGGAATCCACTGTACCTTGGGAAAACAAAGGCTTTAGCGCTGCCACGGAATAAGGATTGTATATGATATCAGGGTCATTTTGCTGGCTTAAAGAAAGGGCGCTTTCAGCCAGGTCCTTCTGGAAAGCCAGAATTTCAGCAGCCGCTTTTTGTGCCTCCTCACGGCTCTGCCCCGTATACTCCAGGGTCCTTCCTATATATTCTTTGTACTGGTCCATGAGCTTTTCCTGTGTCTGGTCCTCCAGGGTTTCCTTCCCAGGCCCTAAATCGGCCCCATCCACATACAGGGCGTACCGGCTGGAATCACTCATATCCTCCATCCACTGCACCGTGATAATGCTGCCCACCCCCAGATCTCTATAGGCGTTTCCAACACTTTTTAAATAATCATTGATGCCGGAAGCATTCCTTATCTCATCCATATAAGGCTTAAGCTGTCCAAAACCGGCCGTTCTCCGGCCTTCCATATCCATGGCTGTTAAATATAAGTCTGCGATCTTTTGTTCCAGGGAACCAGGCTCCGACGCTTTCCGGTCCTTCACCGCCTCATTAAGCACCTCGCTTAAAACCTCGTAGGCATCCTTGTCCAGCTGATAAAAATAGCTCCAGCTGCTGGAATCCTTTGGTATCTCCGCCTGGTCCAGAAGATGCTGGTTCACATACTCATAGTAATCATCTTCCAGCCTCACCCCGCCTGACGCTTCCCCCGTAACATTGGCAGGCTGGGCTGCCGTCTGTTCCGGCTGTGTCTCCATTTTTTTCCCGCACCCTGATATGAGAAAAGACAGCACTGCAATGGCCGCCAGACAGAAATTGATCCTGTTTTTCATATTGTTCCTCTTTTCTTTCTACAGGTTTTCCAACATCATAAAAAGGAAGTGGATCTCTCCACTTCCTCATTTGTTTTATCTATTATCTATTATGCTTAAACTTCGTCAGAATATACCGGGCCATCCTCTGTTGAGGCATCATCCTGTGACTGAAGAGCCTTGATGCTTAAGCTGATCTTCTTATCGCCTTCGTTGAAATCAACGACTCTGGCTTCGATCTCCTGACCGATTGCAAGAACATCTGCCGGCTTATCAACATGCTCCTTAGAAATCTGGGATACGTGAAGCAGTGCGTCAACGCCTGGTTCCAGCTCAACAAATGCGCCGAAATCCGTCATACGTGCAACTCTTCCGCTTACTACGTTGCCTACTGCATATTTTGATGAAGCATCCTTCCACGGATTTGTCTCCGGGAATTTTAAGCTAAGGGCGATCTTATCGCCGTTAATATCCTTAACAAGAACTTTAATTTTCTCTCCGGCCTTGAAAGCTTTCTTCGGGCTTTCTACTCTGCCCCAGCTCATCTCGGAAATATGAAGCAGGCCATCGGCGCCGCCAAGGTCAATGAATGCGCCAAAATCGGTTACATTCTTAATGGTACCTTCTACGACATCACCCGTATGGATTCTTTCAAATAATTCCTTCTGCAGCTCAGCTCTCTTAGCAACCATGATCTGCTTTCTGTCGCCGATGATTCTTCTTCTCTTCGGGTTGAATTCGGTAATGATGAATTCAATCTCCTTATCTGCATATCTGGATAAATCCTTCTCATAAGTATCAGAAACCAGACTTGCAGGAATGAAGACTCTTGCACCCTCTACAACCACACTTAAACCACCGTCAAGTACCTGCGCAACTTTTGCAGTAAGTACCTCGTGGTTTTCAAATGCTTCTTCCAATCTCTTATTGCCTCTGTCTGCTGCCAATCTCTTGTAAGACAGGGCTACCTGACCTTCGCCATCGTTTACCTTGATGACTTTGGCTTCCATCTCTTCTCCAACCTGTACAACAGTTGTAAGATCTAAATTCTGGTTATCCGTGTACTCACTACGCGGAATGATGCCGTCAGACTTGTAACCTATATTCAAGACGATTTCATCTTCTTTTACGTCGATGACTTTACCAGTGACGATCTCTCCTGTACGTATAGTTTTCAATGATTCTTCTAACATTTGTTCAAAACTTAACTCTGACATTAGTATGAACCTCCTCGATAATATAATTCGGGGTTGAAGCCCCGGCTGTAATACCTACGCTGCGCACAGAATTTCCACAATCAGGATCTAAATCACCTAGTGTCTGGATATAGTAAGTATTCTTACACTCCCTTCGGCATATATCGTACAGCTTCTGGGTATTAGAACTGCTTTTTCCGCCAATGACAATCATGGCATCCACTTCTGAAGCTATCCGCTTTGCTTCCACCTGTCTTTCCTGTGTTGCATTGCAAATCGTATTTAAAACAAGTATATCATACCTCGTTTCCGAAATTTTTTCAACTAAATCTTGAAATTTATTGTAATTAAATGTCGTCTGTGATACAATACACAGCTTTTCTCCTTCCGATAAAGGCAGACTTTCCACTTGCTCGGGTGTTTCCACCACTAAAGTATTGTCATTTCCCCAGCCTTTAATACCTTCTACCTCGGGATGGGTTTCATTGCCGATGATAACAAGCCGTCTTCCCTCCTGATTCTGCTCCTGGGCGATCCTGTGGATCTTTCTCACATAGGGGCAGGTGGCATCCACGATCTCGACTCCGTTTCTTTCAAGGATCTCATAAATCCGCTTTCCTACCCCATGGGACCTTATGACAACCACTGCATCCCTGACCTTTTCAAGCTCCTCCTCGGAATGGATGACCTTTACTCCCTTTTCCTCTAAATCGCGGACCACCTCTTCATTATGAATGATGGGACCATACGTATAAATGGGCTTGTCATCCCTTTTTAACTGTTCATAAACCTGCTCCACAGCCCGCTTTACTCCAAAGCAGAACCCGGCAGTTTTGGCAACGATCACTTCCATAAGCTGCCTCCTTTCATTTTGCCTCCCAATGAATCAAGATGGAAAATCTCTATTCTTTCATCCTTTTTTCATGAAACAACTCCAGAATCCGGTCCACCACCTGGGGAACGGTCATATGGGAAGTATCCACAAGAACGGCATCCTCTGCCTGCTTTAAGGGAGAATTCTCCCGGTTCATATCCCGGTAATCCCGTTCTATAATATCCTTTTCAATTTCTTCTAAGCTGCATTCCTCTCCCTTTGCCGCAAGCTCCTGGTACCGCCTCTGGGCCCGGACCTGGCTGCTGGCCGTTAAGTATATTTTAAGATCCGCATGGGGAAGGACACAGGTTCCGATGTCCCGGCCATCCATAATGACATTTTCCTTTAAAGCCAGATTCTTTTGAAGCTCTACCAGCTTTTCCCGGACCGGCATATAGACGGAAGCAGCAGAAGCCATGGCGCTTACCTCCGAACTGCGGATAAGTCCCGAAACGTTTTCCCCGTTTAAAATCACCTGCTGCACCCCGTTTTCGTAGGAAATGGTCACATCCACCTCTTTGGCTGACTGAGAAACAGCTGCCTCATCCCCTGCCGGTATCCCATTTCTTAAAAAATGCAGGGCCATGGCCCGGTACATGGCTCCAGTATCCACATAAACAAAGTTAAGCTTTTCTGCAGCAGATTTGGCAATGGTGCTCTTCCCCGCCCCTGCCGGTCCGTCCACAGCTATATTATAAACTCTTTTCATCCTTTGAATTTCTCCTCTCCGGCAGCACTACCGGCCGCCCATCCCGTAGACCAGGCGATCTGTAAATTAAAGCCTCCGGTCACCGCATCAAGATCCAGCACTTCCCCTGCAAAATAAAGACCGGAAAGAAGCCTGGATTCCAGGGTGGAGGGGTTTACCTCCTTTACAGAAACGCCTCCCTGGGTGATGATGGCCTCATTGTAGCCCCGAAGTCCTGTAAGCGTTAAGAGAAAGCCTTTGGTCGCCCGGACCAGTCTCTGGCGTTCCTCCCTTGTGATCTCATTGACTCTTTTTTCTGGTGAGATCCCGCTCACATCCACCATGACCGGAACCAGCTTGGAAGGGTATAAATGATCCAGGGAATTTTTAAACTGTTTGTTGGCAGCCTCTTCAAAGTCCCGCAGGATCCTGGCGTCAAGCTGTTCTTCGGTAAGAGCCGGTTTTAAATCAATGGAAAGGGTCAGCGGCCCTTTCTTTAACTCCTTTACCGCATAACTGCTGGCGCTTAAAAGAACCGGGCCGCTGACCCCGTAATGGGTGAACAGCATTTCCCCGAACTCCTTATAAACCACCTTTTTCCCCTTTAATACAGTTGCCTCCACATTGCGCAGAGACAGTCCCTGCAGTTCCTTTACCATGGGTTCCTCTACCACAAAGGGAACTAAGGCAGGGGAAAGAGAGGTGACCGGGTGGCCTGCTTCCTTTGCCATCTCATAGCCGTCTCCAGTGGAACCGGTGGCCTGATAAGACAGGCCGCCGCAGGCTACGATCACTGCATCCCCGTACACCTTTGTCTTTTTCCCGTTATCCTTTAAAACCAGTCCTGAAAGGACTCCATTCTCTATCAAAAGAGTTTCCGCCTGTTTGCGGTAATGAATGGAAACTCCAAGGTCCAAAAGCCTTTTTGTAAGAGCCTTTATTACATCCGAAGACTTGTCCGAGGCCGGAAACACCCGGTTGCCCCGCTCTGTCTTTAAAGGACAGCCAAGTCCTTCCAATAGGTCCATCATATCAAAATTGGTAAAGCCGTAAAAGCTGCTGTAAAGGAATTTGGCATTGGTCACTACGTTGCCGAACAGCTCTTCTGTGTCACAGGCATTGGTCACATTACAGCGTCCCTTGCCGGTGATATAGACTTTTTTTCCAAGTTTTTCATTTTTCTCAAAAATGTGGACGGTACTGCCCTTCATGGCTGCCGCTATCCCAGCCAGCATCCCTGCAGCGCCACCGCCCACGATCAAAACCGTACTCATCCCGTTTCCTCTTTTCTGCCCGCTTTTCAGGGCATAATGGTATCCCTGAAAGGGGTTTCCTCTTTTCTGCCCGCTTTTTAGGGCATAATAGCATTCCTGTGGGCGTTTTCTACTTTACACGAAAAAGAGTGAAAAAACAAGCGGTCACGAATTTTTTACTTCTTTTATCTTTAATTCCAAAGCTTCCACAACAGTTTTCAGCACCTTAACTCTGGCATAATACTTGCAGTTTCCCTCTACGACCACCCAGGGAGCATATGTGGTGGAGGTGCGCACCAGCATCTCATTGACCGCAGCTTCATACTGATCCCATTTTTCCCGGTTTCTCCAGTCCTCTTCCGTGATCTTCCACTGCTTTGACGGGTTTTCCTGGCGCTCCTTAAAGCGTTTTTCCTGTTCAGCCTTATCAATATGAAGCCAGAATTTAATCACAACTGCTCCGGCATTTGCCATGTGGTTTTCCATTTCGTTGATTTCCTGGTAAGCCTGCTTCCACTCGTTTTCACTGCAAAAGCCCTCGATCCGCTCCACCATGACCCGGCCGTACCAGGTCCGGTCAAAAATGGCGATATGGCCTGCCTTTGGCACATGGTTCCAGAAACGCCACAGGTAATGATGGACCCGTTCCAGATCATTGGGAGCCGAGGTGGGATACACCTTATAGCCCCTTGGGTCTAAATGGCTGGTAAGACGCTTGATGGCACCGCCCTTACCGGCCGCATCCCAGCCCTCAAAGCCTAATACTACGGGAATTCTCAACCGGTATATCTGGCTGTGCAGGGATTCCAGCTTTTCCCAAAGCCGTTCCATCTCCTTCTTATAATCTTCCTTTGTGATGGTCTTTGTCAAATCCACACCGGATAAGACTCCGTTCTGGTATTTCTCAGAGCGGACCGGCACTTCCTTTTCCTTTCTCTCTCCCCTTAACTCCCGCTGCCTTAAGGCATCCTCTAAGCAGTCCGCCACCTGGGTCATGATCTTTGCGGAGGCAAAATCCCTGTCAGTGGCTTCGATGATCGTCCACGGGGCATAGTCTGTATCCGTCTTTTCAAGCATTTCCTCGCAGATTGCCAGATAACGGCCATACTCCTTATTTCTTCGCCAGTCTTCCTTTGTCACCCGCCATTCTGTCTCCTTGGAGCTTTCAAGCTTGTTAAACCGATTCTTCTGGTCCTCTCTCGAAATATAAAGGAACAGTTTTATAATGACCATGCCGTCATCAGTAAGCTGACGCTCAAAGCTCTGGATATCATGAAAGGTCTCCGGAAGGACCGTTTCCGGGATCTTTCCTTCAAACCGTTCAATGGTCACCTGCCGGTACCAGCTTCTGTCAAAGAGGGCGATTCGTCCCTGGGCCGGAAGCTTGGTCCAGAAACGCCACAAAAACGGGCGCATCCGCTCCTCTTCCGTTGATCTATCGTTGGCGTATACATCAAAGCCCCTGGGGTCCAGGGCCTGAATCAGGCGGTTGATCTGCGTTCCTTTTCCAGACGCTCCCATGCCCTCGAACACGATCATAACAGGAATTCCGGAATCCTTGCATTCCCGCTGCAAGAGGCCCAGCCTTTCGCTTTGCTCCTTTATTGTGTTTTTATAGGTTTTTTTGTCAATTTTTTTCGATAAATCAATTTTCTCCAGCATAAACCGTCCCTCCTTTGTCTATACAGTTAAGCTTAAAGCTTTGCAAACACACTTGCCACCTGGGGCATGACCTGACTGATGGTTATCATCTGCGGACACTCCTTTTCACAATGGTGACATGCCCGGCAGCCCTCTGCCTTTACTGACATGGCCTCGTATCCGGCCTTTGCCTCCCTCTCTTTATGGGCAGCAGTCATATTATAAAATGAAAAAATATCCGGGATCTCCAGGCCAAATGGACAGGGAAGACAGTAACGGCATCCGGTGCAGCCCACCAGGGCCATGGAATCAAATATCTCCTTTGCCTTTTTATAGGCCTTCTTTTCCTCTGACTTAACCATTCCCACATGGCTGCGGTCTGCAAACACAAGGTTTTCTTCCAGCTGCCTTTCGTCGCTCATTCCGCTTAAGAGAAGGCTCACCTCAGACTGATCCCACAAAAAATCAAGGGCGTATTCCACAGGTGACTTTTCATCAGGGAATGACTTTTTCACATGGTCCGCAGGATCCGCCAGCTTTCCTCCTAAAAGCGGTTCCATGACAACCACTGCAAGTCCCTTTTTTGCCGCGGCCTTTAATCCCTTTAATCCGGCCTGATGCTCTAAGTCCACATAATTATACTGAATCTGGCAAAAATCCCATCCATCATAATAATCTAGGATATCCTGAAATACATCATATGAATCATGGAAGGAAAATCCAAGATACTTTATTTTCCCGTCCTCTCTGGCTTTTTCCATTCGTTTTACAAGATCAAATTTTTTCACCTTGTCTTCAAAACGATCCCGGCTCAAGGCATGAAGCAGATAAAAATCAACATGGTCTGTCTGTAGCTTACTAAGCTGTTCATCCAGAACCTCATCAAAGTCCTCCGGCTTTTCAAGCTTCCATACCGGACATTTGGTGGCCAGATACGTTTTTTCCCGGTAGCCATCCTTTAAAGCCTTGCCCACGATCTTTTCGCTCTCTCCCTGGTGGTAAGGATATGCCGTATCAATGTAGTTCACCCCTTCATCAATGGCATGGCGGATCATGGATACCGCCCGCTTTTCATCTACCTGTTCCTCCTGAAGGATCGGAAGCCTCATGGCTCCAAATCCAAGAGCCGATACTTTTATTCCTGTTTTTCCAAAATTACGATACTGCATAATCTTCCTCCCCATACTATGTTTTGCGGTCTTTCCTGCGGCCGTTTCTATCTTTATTGTACCATAATTCACATTCCTGCCAAAGACTTTTTTCTTAATTGGGGTAATAAATTACCATGCTCAGACGGCAAATTATCCGGTTGGGGGGCGAACCCCAGGGTATCCCCCGGAAGTCAATGATATTAAAAAGCGTTGATTCCCATTTCTTATCATGAGTATCAACGCCGATCTGCTTCTTATCTCTTATCCCCGGCAGATTCCTTCTTAATGGGAATCTTCACCTTACCGGTAATCCTCTACATCAAATTCTCTGTCCTTAAAATAGTATTTCCGGTCGTCCTCGCTGATTTCCCGAAGCACCTTACAGGGGTTTCCCACGGCAATTGTATTATCCGGTATGTTCCTTGTCACCACACTTCCCGCCCCAATAACCACATTGCTGCCGATCGTCACACCTGGATTGATGACTGTATTTCCGCCGATCCATACTTGATTTCCAATGGTAATGGATATTCCATATTCATAGCCTGAATTTCTGGAGTCCGGATGAACCGGGTGACCCGCAGTGTAAATGGATACGTTTGGAGCAAACATTACGTTGTCACCGATCACCACCTTGCCCACATCAAGAATGGTACAGTTATAATTGGCAAAGAAATTCTTTCCTACCTCAATGTTTTTTCCATAGTCACAGTAAAAAGGCGGTTCAATGTGTGCATTTCCCCCTGCTTTGCCAAGGATCAGCCGGATCAGTCCGTCCATTTTATTTTCTTCTTCCGGGCTTAATGAATTGTACGCATACAGCTTCTTTTTATTTTCCAGCCGATCCTCAGGCAGTCCATCCAGCCATGCCTTATAGGGCAGCCCTGCGAGCATTCTTTCTTTTTGATTCATGGTATTTCCTTTCTAACTAAGTAATCCTGCCGCTAGCTTCTCACTTGTTTCAAATTTCCATCACAAGGAACTGCCAGCCCTTTAAAGTTACTTTGTCCTCATCAAGACTTACTTCCTCATAGTTATTGATCAAAACTGCCTCTGGTATCCGTGGAAGGATAATTTCCCGTGCATCTTTTTGAAAATTTCCAATGATAAGAAGTGTTCTTGGCCCTTTCCGGCAGTAAGCCATAAGATTCTTTTCATCCTCAAGAACAGGTTCCAGGGTTCCATAGATTATGGTTTCCTTCCACTGGGGATGTTTCCTTAACCGGATCAGCTCTTTATAGAACATGAAAACAGAATTATTACGGGAAATCTGGTCAGCCGCATTGATATTCTTATAATTCGGGTTCACCTTCAGCCAGGGAGTTCCTTCCGTAAAGCCTGCATTGGCCGACGCCTCCCACTGCATGGGAGTTCTGGCATTATCCCTGCTGTAGCGGCTTACAATATCCAGCGCTTCTTTCGGCCCATATCCTGCCTCAAGGGCGGTCTGGTACTGGTCCAGGGTGGCAATATCATCCACTTCGTCAATGCCGGAAAAAACAGTGTTTTCCATTCCGATTTCCTGTCCCTGATAAATAAAGGGAATACCACGGAGCATAAAGTTTAAGCCGCCCAGCATCTTTTTTGCTTCCGGAGCACATTCCCCTGCGGGAAGGTAATGGCTGACCCCTCTTGGCTCATCGTGATTTTCTATGATATTGGATAAAAAGCCGGTGGTACCTACATGCTTTTGGGCAGCAAAACAGCAATGCTTATAATCTTCCGCAGTAATCGCCCTGGCATCATACCAGCCCTTTTCACTTCCGCCGAATACGGTTTCATTAAAATCAAATTTGCTGGAAAAGTAACCATTTTCACCGATAAAGGATTCTAATTCCTCCGGTTTTTCATCAAAGACCTCTCCAACGGTAAAAGCATCATGGGGCTTAAAGCACCGGTCCCGCATCTCGCTTAAAAACTCACCGATCCCATGGGCATGGGCCAGCATTGTCTGGATGCTGCATAAACCATCTGCCCGGTCCGGCTGGTAATCCTGGAAAGGAAGGGCCTTTTTTATGTTAATGATCGCATCGATCCGGAAACCTCCTAAGCCTTTATCCAGCCACCAGTTGATATTTTTATAAATTTCCTCCCGGACAACCGGATTTTCCCAGTTTAAGTCCGGCTGTTTTTTATGGAAGGAGTGAAGATACTG
Source organism: Lacrimispora indolis DSM 755 (assembly GCF_000526995.1). Lineage (NCBI taxonomy): Bacteria > Bacillati > Bacillota > Clostridia > Lachnospirales > Lachnospiraceae > Lacrimispora > Lacrimispora indolis. The sequence goes on from NZ_AZUI01000001.1 coordinate 508,853, forward strand.
TTTATTGGTACCGGGAATATCGCTCCACACGGAATTCCCGAAGTATGAACGCCAGTTAGTAGGAGATTTTCCGTCTTTTTTCTCACGGATATAAAAGTAGTTTCCATATTCGCCATCCGGATCGGCACACGCTTTTTTAAACCATTCATGCTCGTCGGAGCAGTGGTTTACCACCAGATCCATGACAATATACATCTCTCTTTTTTTCGCTTTTTCAATGAGTTCCTCCATGTCCTCCATGGTCCCGAACCTGGGGTCTATGTTGTAATAATCAGCTATATCATATCCCTGGTCTGCAAGGGGTGAAACGTAGATCGGGGAAAGCCACAGGATATCCACACCCAAATCCTTCAAATAATCTAATTTACGGATGATCCCTCTTAAATCTCCTATGCCGTCTCCATTGGAATCCAGAAAGCTCTTTGGATAAATCTGATAAGCTGTTTTATCATGCCACCATTTCTTAATCATCGTATGCAACCTCTCTTTTCTGTAGTAGCCTTATTCTACCTCGAAGAAAGAGATTTGTCTTACGCTTCTATGATTAAAAAATTCACTATTTTGACTTTTCCTTGCGATATTGTAAGGGAGTCGTCCCGGTATACCTTCGAAATATTTTCAAGAAGTTTCCAAGGTTAAAAAAACCGGAGTCCAGGCATATGCTCATGACCGGGAGATTCGTGGTTTCCAGAAGGGAAATTGCCTTCCGGATCCGGTAATCATTGATGTATTCCGTGGGCGTCCTGCCAATAGCCCTTTTAAAAAAACGGCAGAAATACTGTTCGTTCATATTGGCAAGGGAAGCGAGATCACGGATATAGATCTTTTCTCTGTAATGGTTTCTGATAAAGGTAATGGAGGCTTTGATCAGTTCTACCCTCGTGTCTGTGCTGCGGTGAGAATCGGAATAAAGGTGGAATCGGAACAGCGTAGCAAGCATTTTAAGAAGGGCGGCCTTTATCTGAAGCTGGGAGATAACCGCACCTGCAACATCTCCCTGCTGCTCTAAGCCTTCCTCTCCTCCAAAGGAATCAGTCACATCGGTAAAACAATCCAGGATGGAAGCATAAGACGGATGATCCGGGTAAAGGCATCTTGGAAAGGACAGCTCCTGGTTTTTTAAAGGATTGATCAAGTACATCTGAGCGGAGTCATAAGCTTCAAAGCTGAGAAGTCCCGGCTGGAACACGATGGCGTGCTCCTCATTAAAACTTTTGGATTCGCTGATGATCCCATGAAGCTCCCCTGGATTGATAAAAAAAATACATTCATCATGGATTTCATAGGATTCCATATTGACCAGTAAACGAAAATGTCCCTTAATAAAGTGGATCATTTCAATTTCCTCGTGCCAGTGATGCTTTACTATCATACCCTTTTGAACTGACTGTGTCCGGTAGATCCCGCAGGGGAAGGAACTGGTGCCGTGGGGACGTCCCTCTTTTAATCTGGATTTTATCTCTGGATTCATGATTATCCTCATTTCCCGGCTGCTTTTACGCCTTGAAGTCAAGCGGATATTCTCAATCCGCTTCGCTGCTTACTTGATTCGGTTAAAAATACGGTATTTTACGTGTATCATAACACAGGGAGGTAAGGGGATTCAAGTAAAAGCATACTGTTCAAGCGGTTGTGTTTATAGTACACTTAGAAACGTAACCCAAGCCAGAATATCAGGAGGAATACTATGCTCAGACGTTTCCGAAGATTATCCTTTCAGTTCAAAATACTTCTTACTTATTTACTATTACTTCTTTTTACTGTTGTTATTTTCGCCATCTGCTATATACAAGGAGTCTCTTCGGCTCTTACCTACAATATTGAATACATGAAACAGTCCAACCAGCAAAAAAACATGAACTTAGATATTGCCATGGGAAATAACAGCTCCTTAAACCTTCTTCATCTGATCGATCCCAAGGTCAATGTCATACTCCATGAAAAAGCCAGCAATATGTCTCCAAAAGACCGTTATGAAAGAGACTATTACATGCAGACCGTTCTTAAAATGCTCACGGTCATCAACCCCCATGTTCAAAGAACCACCATACTGACCGCTTCAGGAGACATCTATTGCAGCATCAACAACATATCAGAGGATTACATAGAAAGCGCTTGGAAAACAATCAAAGGTGTTGATTGGAAAACCAAGAGCCAGAAATACTACACAATCCCTTATCCCCAGAAAATAGGTAATACCGGCTATTCCCTGGTAACAGTCTGCCACCAGCTTTCAGATATCGGCCAGTACAGAGCCTATGGATATCTCCTGGCAGATTTAGATTTCGGATCCATTGCAAAAGATTTTAATTCCACGGATGCAGCCGACGGTCTGGCCTCCTCCTTTGCCATTGTATACAAAAACCAGGTCATCTATAACTCCAGAAACGCTCACATCAATCTGGAGACCGGCCTTTCAGAAAAGGAAAAACAGGAAGCCTTCCCTCAGCTGGAACAGATCGAGGCTTCGGGAAAGAGATCCGGGGAGCTTTATCTTCATGATACCCTCTGCATTGCCGCTGTCTTAAAAAATGAATCCACCGGCTGGTATCTGGTCCAGTATATCCCAAAACACCTGCTGATCAACACCAGCATGGAAAGTATGCTCAATGTCATGGCATGGGTGATGCTGATCCTGACTGCAGCCGGGATCTTAAGCTTCATATTATCCAAGCAGGTCAGCCGGCCCATTAAGGCCCTGGCACAAACCATGAGCCAGGCGAGGCAGGGAGAAGTAAAGCTTTTACATGGATTAAAGCCAAGGGAGGATGAGATCGGCAACCTGATTGAAATCTACAATGAAATGGGAAAGAGGATCAATGACAGCATTACCAAGCTGTATATTATGCAGTTAAACCAAAAGCAGGCAGAGCTTAAAATGCTTCAGTTCCAGATCAATCCCCATTTTCTATACAATGCCTTAAACACGGTCACAGCCATAGCCCGTCTGGAAGATATTGAAGAAATCCCGGCAATCACGGAAAGTCTGTCAGATATGTTCCGCTATAACATCAAAGGGACTGACTTTGTAACCATAAAGGATGAAGTGATTCAGGTAAAGAACTATATCCGCATCCAGTCCATCCGGTTTCCTGGGCGTTTTGCGGTGGAATATGATATTCCCGTCCAATACGAAAATAATGGAGTGATCAAATTCATCCTTCAGCCCATTGTGGAAAACTCCATTCAACATGCATTTAAGGCAAAACGGGACAAGGACTGTTTAAAGATCTCCCTATCACCGTATTTAGAAGATTATCTTATGATCTCCGTGTACGATGACGGATGCGGCATGACGGATGAGAAGATAGCGGAATTAAACCAGACGTTACGGAGTACAAAAGCCAACGCCCTGCTGGGGGAAGACGGATCAGGCATCGGGTTAGCCAATGTAAATGCAAGGCTTAAAAACTATTATGGGGAAGATTGCGGAATTGTGGTGGAAAGCCGGTACGGAAGCTTTACCTGCATTCATATGCGGATCAGGCGAAATAAGGAGAGATAAAATGAAGGTCATCATTGCGGAAGATGAATATTATGCAAAGAAAATGCTCGTTAAACTTTTAACCAGCATCAATATGGATATAACCGTTTGTCTGGAAGCCGAAACAGGAAAACAGGCGGCAGATTATCTTGCCGCCGGGGACGCAGATCTTGTGATCACCGATATCCGCATGCCGGAGATGGACGGACTGTCCCTTGCAAAATATGCGGAAGAAAACTGTCCGGCAACGGATGTAATAATAGTAAGCGGCTATTCGGATTTTAATTACGCCAGGGAAGCCATGAAATATGGAGTCCGGTATTACCTTACCAAGCCGGTAAAACCGGAGGAGCTGGAAAAGGCCATATGGGATATTACAAAGGCCAGAGAAGAGAAGAAAAGGCTGCTTGAGAAGCAGGTGGACCGGAGGCTGCTGCAGGAATCCCTCCAATATGTGAATATCTCCGGCCTTCTGGCAAACAGGGCTTTGATGGATACCTTCCGTGATTTATGCGGCGGACAGCTAAAGGAACGCTCCTATCAGATGTTCTTATTTCAGGGAAAGCAGCGCATGAGCAGGGAGGAAGCAAAAAAGCTGTCAGAATTCCTGGAAACCTCATCTGATTACGGAAATATCCAGGTCTTTTATTTCCAGCAGCCGGACGAGATGATTGCCATGAAGTTTGACAATCAGGAGGAGCTTCCGGATCAAAGGCTTATACGCCGGTTAAAACAGGCGCTGTCTCAATGGGATGTGGAAATCACCTGTGGAATCAGCAGAGTTTATAAAGAGGAAGAGCAGCTTGGAGACGCTTACAGGGACTGTGTCTATGCCATCAACGGAAGATTGCTTGACGAAAAGACCAGAGTGTTTGAATACGAACCGGAGCTTACCATGGAACAGATCCTGACCCAGCAGGAGGAACTGGCTATTTACGAAAGCGTGATAAAAGGCAGCTGCCCACAGGCAGAGTCTGCCCTCCGTCAGTTTTTTGAAAAATGTGAAAAGGCCAGTTGGAATGTATATTCCCTATACAGCGGTATCATGCAGATCTTTTCTGTTATCAGCAGGGCCTATTGCAGCAGGGAGGCCTCTTCTGAATCAGAAGAGGTAAACCGGTATCTTTTATTTTCCTTTAAATCTGACCTTTATCAGTTCCGGACCAGACAGGAGCTTGAGCGGTATATGTTTAAAATCCTGGAAAACACCTGCGGTTCTCAGGAGGAAAAAGGAAGCATCATTGAGGAAATCAAAAATTACGTATCCCTTAACTTCCGGTACGAAATCTCCTTAAATGAATTGGCGGCCCACAAGTATTTTATGAATTCCAGCTATTTAAGCCGTCTGTTTAAATCAGAGACAGGGATGAATTTTTCCAAATACTTAATCAACTGCCGCATGGAACGGGCAAAGGAGCTTTTAAAGAATACGGTTTTTAAAATAAACGAAATTGCCGGTTATGTAGGCTATAATGACACCTCCTATTTTATCCACACCTTCAAACGCCTTTACCAGATGACCCCCGAGCAATATCGCGCCCAGGAAGAAAAAAGGTAAAAAAAGTTTTACAAAACATCTCAGATACCTTATACAGAAGGCTGTAATTTGTTTTGTATACTGGTACTACCAAATAACAAGGAAACAGAAAGGGCGAGATGATGTATATGAAAATGAAAAGAATGTTGGCAGTTGGTTTAACCTGCTCCTTAGCAGCGGTGATGGCTGCAGGATGCAGCGAGGCAGGCAAAACCTCAGGCAAAAGTTCTGATTCCGGAGTGACACAGCTGGAATTTTTTTCTTCAAAAATGGAAAATGTATCCACCATGCAAAAGCTTGTAGACAAATTCAACTCACAAAACACCGATGTCCAGGTTACCCTCAATTCCCCGGCAGATGCAGGAACCGTATTAAAGACCAGGATGACCAAAGATGATTTGCCGGATCTCATCGCCTATGGCGGTGACAACACCTATACGGAGCTTACAGAGGCTGGAATCTTACTGGATTTAAGCGACCAGGAGGTTTTAAAGACCATAAACAGTTCTTACATGCAGATGGTTTATGATATCAATGGGGATAAAGAAGAAAAGGCATACGGCATCCCATTTGCTGCCAATGCTTCCGGAATTATCTGCAATACAGATCTGTTTCAGAAAGCAGGCATATCGGTTCCTGAAACCTGGGATGAGCTGATGGAGGCATGTGAAAAGCTGTCTGCAGCCGGAATCCAGCCCTTTGAATTAAGCTTTAAAGACAACTGGACCATCCTTCCCTCCTGGAACTCCCTGGCACCGGCAACACAGCCTGATGGGTTTTTAGATGCAAAGAAAGAAGGAACAGCAACCTTTTTGGGCACCCACGAGGAAGTTTTGGAAAAATACAGCAAGCTGGTGGATTATGCCCAGACGGATTTTATGGGAACTTCCTATGATGACGGCAACCGCAGCTTTGCCAATGGGGAAGCCGCCATGCTGATCAACGGCGTGTGGACCGTACCGGAAATCAAGAAAACCAATGAATCCATTAATCTGGATATGTTTGCTTATCCCGCAACCAATGATAAGAGTAAAAACAAGGTTGTATCCGGCATTGACGTTATGCTTATGGTGACAAACCAGTGCAAAAACCCGGAAGCAGCCAAACGTTTTGTGGCATTTTTGCTGGAGCCGGAAAACAGCCAGCTATACATAGATGAGCAGTTTGCATTCTCTCCGGTGGAAGGCGTTGTGCAAAAGGAACCTTCCGTTGCCGGTCTGGCCAAGGACATTGCCGATGGAAAGGTTACGGATTTTGTAGACCATTATTACCCCAACGGCTATAATCTGTCAGCAATTTTATCTGAGTTCTTTTTAAACAGGGCAAACGGTATGGATGAAAGCGAAAATATTGCCGCAACACTGAAAAAATGCGATGAACAATACGATATCCTCAATACCCGGTAAACCAGGCAAAAGGAGGATAAGACGTTGAAAAAACATAGAAATAACCATATCAGCCCGGCGTTCTATCTTATGGTAGTTCCCATGGCAGTACTATTCTTTCTATTCCATACGGTCCCCTTTTTAAAGGGTATTTTTTACAGCTTTACCAACTGGAAGGGCTACGGGAGCTGGGAATTTATCGGGTTTAAAAACTTCCTGCAGTTTTTTACGGATCCTTCCATTAAGCAGGCCTATGGCTTTACCTTTCAGTTTGCACTTTCCGCTACAGTCCTTGTCAACGTTTTAAGCCTGGCTCTGGCATGCGGGCTCAATGGAAAAATTCTGGGTAAGAATCTTTTAAAGGCACTCTATTTCCTGCCGTATATGCTGGGAACCTTAATCATTGGCTTTGTATTTAACTTTATCTTCGGCAATATCCTTCCAGGGTTTGGGAAAATGGCAGGAATCCCCGGCTTAAGCGTAAATATCCTTGGAACCGGCAAAGCATGGCTGGGTGTTTTATTTGTTACTGTCTGGCAGGCCATGGCCTTTAACACCATGATATATCTCTCCGGCCTTCAGACAGTGGATAAGGATATTTATGACGCAGCATCCGTAGACGGTGCCGTTGGCCTCCAGCGGTTTGTTTGGATCACTTTCCCATTGATCGCCCCCTTCTTTACCATAAATATGGTATTAAGCGTCAAAAGCTTTCTCATGGCCTTTGACCAGATCATGGCAATGACAGGGGGAGGGCCAGGAACCGCAACCACTACGATTTCCATGCTGATCTATAAGAGGGGATTTGACGGCGGACAGTTTGCCTACCAGTCAGCCAATGCTGTTATTTTATTTCTGGTTGTGGCGGCGATTTCCGTACTCCAGCTGAAGATATTGGAAAAAAGGGAGGCGAAAATAAACTGATGACAGGAAAAGAAAAGATCAATTGGCCCCTGACAGTCCTTTTGGCCGCAATCGCTGTTTTAGTTATCCTGGGCCCCCTTTATATTACTGTTGTGATTGCCTTGAAATCACCGTCAGATATGGAACATATACTGGCGCTTCCGTCTTCCCTTCACTTTGAGAATTTTTCAAAGGCATGGGAGCTGACCGATTATCCAAGGAAATTCCTCAATACATTTTTTATCACAGACATTAATCTGGTGTTTACCATCCTGACCAATTCCATGGCAGCCTATGCCATTATACGAAACAAGGATAAAAGCAGGTTTTTCAATCTCATGTATTATTATTTTATCAGCGCCATGTTTATCCCTTTTAATGTGATTATGCTTCCCCTGGTCAAACAGGCCTCCTCTTTTCATTTGGATAACATTTACGGCATCACACTGATTTATATTATTTTCGGACTTCCCATGAATACATTTCTTTATTCAGGGTACATCAAATCCCTGCCCCATGCATTGGAGGAGGCGGCAAGGATTGACGGGGCAAATACGTTCCAGACCTTTTGGCGGATTATATTTCCCCTGCTTAAGCCAATGAGCGCTACAGTGGCGATCCTGTCCTTTATGTGGACCTGGAATGATTTTCTCATGCCCCTGGTTTTGCTGAGCGATGCCAGCCAGCAGACCCTGCAGCTTGCCCAGTATGTGTTTAAAGGCCAGTTCTCCACCCAGTATAATCTTGCCTTTGCCTCGTATTTAATGGTTCTGCTGCCAATTTTAGCGGTATATGTTTTTTGTCAGAAATGGATCATCGCAGGAGTGACCAGCGGTTCTGTAAAAGCTTGACGGAAGGAAAAAGAAAATGGACAGAAAATGGTGGAAACAAGCAGTCATATATCAGATTTATCCCAAAAGCTTTCAGGACAGCAACGGTGACGGGATCGGAGACCTTCAGGGGATTATTTCCAGGCTTGATTATCTGGAAAAGCTGGGGGCAGATGCTCTCTGGCTTTCCCCCGTATATTGTTCCCCTCAGGATGACAATGGGTATGATATATCCGATTATCAGGATATTGATCCCATGTTCGGAAACCTGGAAGACATGGAGGAACTGATTGAAAAAGCAGGCAAACGGGGAATCCGCATCATCATGGATCTTGTTTTAAATCATACTTCCGATGAACATCCATGGTTTAAAGAAGCGATAAAAAGCAAGGAAAACCCTTATCATGATTATTATGTGTGGAGGGATGGGGTGGAAGGAATCGTTCCAAATGGATTAAGGGCTGCTTTTGGTGGCCCTGCCTGGCAGTGGGTTCCGGAACTGGGACAATACTATTTCCATCAGTTTTCAGTGAAGCAGCCGGACCTTAACTGGGAAAACCCAAAGGTGCGCCGGGAAATCCGGGATATGATCCTTTGGTGGATGGAGAAAGGGGCAGGCGGATTCCGGCTGGATGTCATCGACTGTGTGGCAAAGGATCCGGACCGGCTGATCACGGCGGATGGGCCAATGCTCCATGACTTTATACAGGAGTTAAGCAGAGAAACCTTTCAGAAAGGGGATCTTGTCACAGTAGGTGAAGCATGGAGTGCAAATCCGGAAAATGCCCTGCTTTACAGCAGCCCGGATGGAAGGGAGCTTTCCATGGTATTCCAGTTTGAGCACATCTGCCTTGACCAGAAAAGAGGCGGTGAAAAATGGGACTTAGCTCCTCTCCCATTCCTGGAATTAAAACGTGTCTTATCCACCTGGCAGGAAGCACTTTTCTGCAAGGGCTGGAACAGCCTGTTCTGGAACAACCATGATCTGCCGAGAATTGTATCCCGATGGGGAAATGACAAGGAATACCGGGTGGAATCGGCCAAGATGCTTGCAATACTCCTTCACGGAATGCAAGGCACCCCTTATATCTATCAGGGTGAAGAACTTGGAATGACCAATGTAAGGTATGACATGGAAGACTACCGGGATATAGAGATTTTAAATATGTACCGGGAAAGAATTGGGGCAGGATACAAAGAAGAGGATATTATGGAGTCTGTCTATGCAAAAGGCAGGGACAACGCCAGAACGCCCATGCAGTGGACAAAAGGCAGGGAAGCTGGATTTACGGAGGGTTCTCCCTGGATCAAGGTGAATCCAAACTATAAGGAAATTAATGCAGAGGCTGCACTTGCAGATGAAACTTCTGTTTTTTACCTTTACCAGAAGCTGATTGAGCTAAGGAAAACCTATGATGTATTCGCAGACGGAAAATACCGGCTCCTGCTGCCGGAGGATCCTGACATCTTTGCCTATACCCGCACACGGAAAGAAACAGTCTTGCTTGTCATTTGCAACTTTTATGGCAATACGGTGCGGCTGCAGCTTCCTGAAGAATTTGACCGTGAGAAAAAGCTGCTGGCCAGTTCTTATAGGGATGAAGGCCCGGCAGATGTGCTTAAGCCATATGAAGCCAGGATGTATCTGATCCGGCCATAGGAAAATAAAGAGATAGAGCAATTTCCCCATTTTTCTGCAGCTCTGCCAGGGGAACAGAAGAGAAAAAGACAGGCTGTTAAGTACTTCCTTTCAGCCTGTCTTTCTGTCTTAAACCTCGGTGGTAATAAATATATCATAAATCGCCTTAATGGCTTCTTCAAAGTCTGCGTTTTTCACACCAATGATGATATTAAGCTCACTGGAGCCCTGGTCGATCATCTTCACGTTTACCCTGGCATGGGCAAGGGCAGAAAAGATTCTTCCGGCAGTCCCTCTGGTGGCCTTCATGCCCCGGCCCACCACTGCAACCAACGCAAGGTCTGATTCCATCTCAAGGAAATCAGGCTCTACCGCCCTGTGGATCCCTGCTATAACGGACTGCTCATACTCTTCAAACTCCGACTGATGGACAAATACGGTCATGGTATCGATTCCTGACGGCATATGCTCAAAGGAAATGCCGAACTTTTCAAATACCTCCAGAACCTTTCTCCCAAAGCCAACCTCAGCGTTCATCATGGCTTTTTCAATGTTAATGGAGCAAAAACCTCTTTTTCCTGCAATTCCCGTAATGGTGTAATGGGGTTTCCTGCAGGTGCTCTCCACGATCAGGGTCCCTTTATCATCAGGCTTATTGGTGTTCCTGATATTGATGGGTATCCCTTCTTTTCTCACCGGAAATATGGCATCTTCATGAAGGACGCTGGCTCCCATATAAGCGAGCTCTCTTAACTCCCGGTATGTAATGGTCTCAATGACCTCAGGGTTCTTGATGATCCTGGGATCAGCCACCAGGAAGCCGGAAACATCCGTCCAGTTTTCATACATATCCGCATGGATAGCCTTTGCAACAATAGAACCTGTCACATCAGAGCCGCCTCTGGAAAAGGTCTTAATGGTCCCGTCCTGCTTTGATCCGTAAAAGCCCGGGATTACCGCCCGTTCCACATGCTCCAGCCGCTCACTAAGCTCCTTGTTGGTAAGCTCCGCATTAAATGTTCCGTCTGCATCAAAGAAGATCGCTTCAGCCGCATCAATGAATTCGTAGCCTAAATACTCTGCCATCACCAGTCCGTTTAAGTACTCTCCTCTGGAAGCCGCATAATCTCGGCCCGCTTTTTTAAGGAAATTTTCTTCAATGGTCTCAAACTCATGATCCAGATTTAAGTTTAAGTCAAGACCATCGATGATCTCCACATAACGTTCCTTGATTTTTTCCAGAATCTTTTTATAGCTTTTTCCATCTGCTGCCGCATCATAGCACTGGTATAACAGATCCGTAACCTTTTCATCCTTATCATTCCGTTTGCCGGGTGCAGACGGCACTACAAACCGTCTGCTCTTATCCCCGCGGATGATGTCGCCAACTTTTTTAAATTGCTTTGCGCTGGCTAAAGAGCTTCCTCCGAATTTCACAACTTTTTTCATAGCGCTTTTCTCCTCTGATACAGGTTATTATACATATTTAACGGAAATAATATCCTAATTGCCACCCGCTGTCAAGTATTTTTCGCGGTTCGTGTATATTTTTCCATTTTTATGCATAAAATTACGCTTCCATTTCCTGGTTTATTTTATCCTCGCAGGAGCGCATGGCCAGAATGGTCTTTTCAAACAGCTCATCAAGCGTCCACCCCAGATTCTCTGCTCCTGTTGCGATCACATCTCTGGAACAGCCTGCCGCAAACCGCTTGTCCTTATATTTTTTCTTTAAGCTGGATACTTCCAGATCCATGACACTTTTTGAAGGGCGCATCCTGGCTGCCGCTCCGATAAGACCGGTCAGTTCATCCGCCGCAAACATGATCTTTTCCATCACATGCTCCGGCTTTACATCGGAACAGATGCCGTAGCCATGGCTGCATATGGCGTGGACCAGCTCTTCCTCCGCCTTAATCTCAGAAAGAAGCTCCGGTGCTTTCTTGCAGTGCTCCTCCGGGTACTGCTCAAAATCCACATCATGAAGAAGGCCTGCGATTCCCCAGAATTCTTCCTCTGACCCAAATCCCATTTCTCCTGCGTACCAGCGCATTACCCCTTCCACCGTCAGTCCGTGAAGTAAGTGAAACGGCTCCTTATTATATTTCATAAGTAATTCCAGTGCCTGTTGTCTTGTAATTGCTGTTTTCATAGTGCCTCCTCTTTCTTTTATATTTATAAATGTTAAGCCTTTCGGTTCCTTTAAAAGGACCCTATGCTGGTTTCTCCTGATACAAGGATTCCGTTTTCCTCCAAAAGCCTTGCGGTCACACCGCTTCCCAAAACCTTTGTCCCTGAAAACGTCCCGTCATAAATATACCCATGGCCGCAGGATGGGCTCCGTTCCTTTAAAACAGCCCGCTTGCAGCCGTAAAGCCTGGCCAGCTTAAGTGTCTCTTTTGCTCCCTTTACAAAGCAGTCCGTCACATCTTTTCCTGACCGGTCCACCACACGGATCCCATGTGGGTTCCCTGTCTCACCGCCGCCAATCTGCTCCGCAGGCTCCCTGGGCGTTTCCAGGCCCCCAAGCTGCTCCGGGCAGACCGGTATGAAGTTGTATTTCTCCATAAGGGCGATCAAATCCTCCCGCTTGCCGTTTCCGCCGTCATAGCGGCAGTTGACTCCCAGCAGACAGGCGCTCACCAGAATGTTTTCTTTTTCCCCGCTCATCTTCCGCCTCCTTTTGCAGTTTCTTACCATTAAAAATTCACGTTTCTTTCTCTGGTATAAAATATTCCACACCTTTTGTGTAAAAAAACATCCTCCAGGCAAAAGCCCAGAGGACATCGTATCTTAGTCTTTTTTCATTATACCATATGCAACAAAATTTGCAATATTTTTAAAGTTTAAAATATTTTTCCAGCATATAAAAAGCCGGTTCGAAAACACTAATAACCACCTTGAATTTCAAGGTCCACTTATAGATATTTTCTATAAATGAAGAGGCCAAAGTCCTTTATTTAAGCGGAAAAACGCATGTTCTAACTTTTTTTGTGTATAGCTAAAAATTTTTTATATTTTCATGGAATAAGAATTGTTTTTGGATGATTTATATGTTAATATGGTTGTGGGAGAAGAAATAAAAACGCCATTTTTTAACAAAATTATATAAAACAGTATTGTTAAAATTAATGCGCGGAATTATATAATATCAGCTAAGTATAAAGAGAGAGAGGTATTGTCATGTTTGTAGTAAATGTCAACGGTAAGGATTACCAATCAGAAGAAGATTTAGCGTTAATGGATTTTCTCCGTTACAGGCTTGGTATCACCTCCGTTAAAAACGGATGTAAGGAAGGTGCCTGCGGAACATGTACCGTAATTGTGGATGGGAAGACCGTCCGCGCCTGCGTACAGAAATTATCCAGGCTTGAGGGGAAAAAGGTTCAGACCATCGAGGGGTTTACACAGAGAGAAAGAGATGTCTTTGTCTATGCTTTTGCGGCAGCAGGAGCCGTTCAGTGCGGATTCTGCATTCCCGGCATGGTGATCAGCGGCAAATGCCTTATTGACCAGAATCCCAATCCAACCAGGGAGGATGTAAAGCAGGCGATCCGTACAAATATCTGTCGCTGTACAGGCTATACGAAAATAGAAGACGGCATTTTACTGGCAGCAAAAATGCTTAGAGAAAATACAGAGATACCTGAATTAAAGCAGACCGGCAAGGTGGGAGAAAGAACCTGCCGTGTGGATGCAGAGGCAAAAACTCTGGGTACTGCCAAATATGCAGATGATTATTATATGGAAGGCATGCTTTACGGAAAGAACTTATTCAGCAAATATGCACACGCCAAAATTAACGGCATCGATACAAGCAAAGCGCTTGCCATGCCCGGCGTTGTGGCCATCTATACGGCAAAGGACATTCCGGGGGACAGATATATCGGCCATCTGGCACATGACTGGCCCGGCATGATTGATGTGGGCGAAGAAACAAAATGCTGCGGCGATACCCTTGCCATGGTTGTAGCCGAAACCATGGAACAGGCAGTTGCGGCAGTTAAAGCAGTAGAAGTTGATTACGAAGAATTAGAACCAATCCGTTCCCCAAGGGAAGCCATGGTTCCCGGCGCCCATCAGGTTCACGGCGAAGGCTTCATGCAATTTGGCAAATTCAGAATTCCGGAAAACAACCGTCTCGCCCATGAAGTGGTAAAACGCGGTGACGCGGAAACAGCCATTGCCAATTCCAAGTATGTAGCGGAAGGCACTTTCTATGTTCCTGCAACAGAGCACGCCTTCATGGAGCCGGAAACTGCTGTTGGCATTCCTGAGGGTGACGGTGTAAGGGTAATTACCGGAGCACAGGGAATTTATGACGAACATCACGAATTAAGTGCATATCTTGGCATTCCAATGGAGAAAGTAAGAATCCAGAGCGCTTACGTAGGCGGCGGCTTCGGCGGAAAGGAAGATATGAGCGTACAGCACCAGGCTGCACTTTGCGCATACTTATCCAAGAGACCGGTAAAAGTATCCTTCTCCCGCCAGGAAAGCATTAATTATCATCCAAAGCGCCACGCCATGGAAATCTACTGTAAGATCGGCTGTGATGAAAGCGGCATCATACAGGGATTAAAGGCCAGGCTTATCTCCGATACGGGAGCCTATGCTTCTCTAGGCGGCCCGGTACTTCAAAGAGCCTGCACTCATGCCGGCGGACCTTATAACTACCAGAACGTGGACATTGAAGGAGATGCTTACTATACCAACAATCCTCCTGCAGGTGCATTCCGGGGATTCGGCGTAACCCAGTCCTGTATGTCTACGGAAGCTCTCGTCAACCAGTTGGCAGAACAGGTGGGAATATCCGGCTGGGAGATCCGTTACCGCAACGCCATCAGACCGGGTCAGTCCCTGCCTAACGGACAGATCGCTGATGAGGGCACAGGTATGGCAGAAACCCTGGAAGCAGTGAAAGAAGATTTTGAAAAATATGAAGCAGATCCCAATTATTTCGTAGGAATTGCATCTGCCATGAAGAATGCAGGCATTGGCGTGGGTCTTGCAGACGTAGGCCGCTGTATCTTAAGAATCCGTGACGGAAAGGTTGTTACAGGCTCTTCTGCTGCCGCTATCGGCCAGGGACTCCAGACCATAACCTTACAGATGGTCTGTCATACTACAGGTCTTGCACCGGAGCTGGTAGAGGTAGGACATCCGGATACAAAATACACACCCGACTCCGGAACTACCACCGCATCCCGTCAGACCGTATTTACAGGAGAAGCGATCCACACAGCAGCCAGAAAGCTGAAAGAAGATTTGGATGCAGGAAAATCCTTAAGCGACTTAGAAGGTAAGGAATACTACGGTGAATTTGATTATAAAACAGACCCTATGGGCAGTGACAAACCAAATCCGGTGAGCCACATTGCTTACGGATATGCAACACAGCTTTTTGTTATTGACACGGAAGGAAAAGTTGTGAATGTCATTGCAGCCCATGACATCGGTAAGGCCATCAACCCTCTTGCCGCAGAAGGACAGGTAGAAGGCGGAGTTGCTATGGGACTTGGTTATGGACTGACAGAGGATTTCCCGTTAAAGGATGGCATTCCTCAGGCCAAGTTAGGTACGTTAGGTCTCTTTAAAGCACCTCAGATGCCGCCCATTGACGTACGGTTCATTGAAAAGAATCCATCTGATGTAGCATTTGGAGCAAAGGGTGTGGGTGAGATCGTATGTGTTATGGGAGCACCTGCTTTACAGAATGCTTATTATAAGAAGGATGGCGTATACCGTTACAAACTTCCTTTGGATAATACCTTCTACCGTAAACCAAAACCAGCAAAATAAAAGGATCCCAACAGCAAAGATCCCTTTACAGGCAGAATACCCAAAAAAGGGCGGAGAGAATCCCGCCCTTTTTTCTTTCAAAAACACAACAGCAAAAGGGGGCAATCATATAATGGCAGGATTTTATGAAGAATTAACAAATGCTGATAAAAACAAGAGTTTGATCAGCCTGACAATCATCGAAGGACAGGGAATGGGATCCAAAGCCCTGTGGTCCAATGGGGAATTTATCTGCAGACAGGGGGATGAAAAGGTTTTTGACCCCTTTTCTGAGGATTTAAAAGGCCTTGACAAAACCCAGATCATTAAATCTCAGAACAGCACTCTGTTCTGCGAATTTGTAACAGGAGAAAAATACATGGTGGTATGCGGGGCCGGACATATTTCCATCCCCATTATCAGAATCGGAAAAATGCTGGGATTTCACGTTACGGTGATTGATGACAGGGTATCCTTTGCCAATACCGCAAGAAAAGAAGGTGCTGATACGGTTATCTGCAAGCCCTTCCGGGAAGCCCTGGAAGAGATCCAGGGAAGTACAGGCCATTACTTTATCATCGTCACCAGGGGACACCGCCACGACCAGGACTGCTTATCCCAGATCATTGTCAAGAAAAATGCCTACATCGGCATGATCGGCAGCAGAGCCAGAGTAAAGCTGGTAAAGGATTTCCTGGAGAACGAAGGAATAAGCCGGGAACTGTTAGACCAGGTCTATACTCCCATTGGGTTAAAAATCAATGCCCAGACCCCAGAAGAAATCGCCGTAGCCATTATGGCGGAGATCATCCAGGTCAAAAACGAAAGCAAAAAAACCTTTGGATATCCAAAGGAAATCCTTGGAGGGCTCACCTCTTTGGAATTATCGGACATGCCAAAGTCACTTGTTACCATTGTTTCCAGAAAAGGTTCCGCCCCCAGGGATGTGGGCTCAAAAATGATCGTGATGCTTGACGGAAGCACCATCGGAACCATTGGAGGCGGCTGTGTGGAAGCTGAGGTGTGCGCCATTGCAAGGGAAACTGCAAGGGATAAAACGCCGGTATTAAAGAAGGTTGACATGACTCCCGGCAACGCTGAAGACGAAGGAATGGTGTGCGGCGGAATCGTGGAAGTTTATATTGAACCTGTTTTAGATTGATCCGGTTAAAAAACACAATGACATTTTCCTGAAAATATAGTATACTGCATACGATGGACTAGAATGCACGAACGAAAGAAAGGAAGGCAGCACCATGTATTGTGTAAAAAATATCAAAGACGACTTGTTCTGGGTTGGAGGAAGTGACCGCCGTCTGGCCCTGTTCGAAAACGCCTATCCCATACCGAAAGGGATATCTTATAACTCTTATGTCCTGCTGGACGAAAAAACCGTTCTTTTTGATACTGTTGACCGGGCAATAACCGGACAGTTCATGGAAAATGTGGAAGCAGTCCTTGGTGGGCGGAATCTGGATTACATCATTGTAAACCACATGGAGCCAGATCACTGTGCCACTTTAGGGGAAATGGTCAGAAGGTATCCAGACGTAAAGATCATCTGCAATGCCAAGACAGTCCCCATTATCAACCAGTTTTATGAATTCGGCGTTGACAGCCGTGCTGTTATCATAAAAGAAGGGGATACCTTCTCCTCCGGCAAACACACCTTTACCTTTTATATGGCTCCCATGGTCCACTGGCCGGAAGTGATGGTTACTTACGATACCACGGACAAGATTCTTTTCTCCGCCGATGCCTTTGGCACCTTTGGCGCCATGAACGGAAACCTGTTTGCCGATGAAGTGAATTTTGAACGGGAATGGCTTGATGAAGCCAGAAGATACTATTCCAATATTGTAGGAAAATACGGTCCGTCCACCCAGACCCTTTTAAAGAAGATCAAGGATTTAGACATACAGATCCTTTGTCCTCTCCACGGGCCTGTATGGCGTTCTGACATCTGCTGGTATATGGACAAGTATTTCAAATGGAGCAGCTATACACCGGAAGAAAACGCCGTTATGATCGCTTACGGTTCCATTTACGGAAACACGGAGAATGCAGCCAACATCCTGGCATGCCGCCTGTCCGAACGGGGCATCCGCAACATCGTCATGTATGACGTATCCAACACCCATCCGTCAGTGCTTATTTCAGAGGCCTTCCGCTGCAGCCATCTGGTATTTGCTTCAGCCACCTATAACGGTGGAATCTTCACCAGCATGGAGCATCTGCTTCTGGATATGAAGGCCCATAACGTACAGAACCGCACAGTTTCCCTTATGGAAAACGGTTCCTGGGGTGTCATGGCAGGCAAAAAGATGACGGAAATCCTTACAGGAATGAAAAACATGACCATACTGGATCAGACCATTACCATCAAATCATCTGTAAAAGAGGACCAGCTGTCTGAAATTGCTGCTATGGCTAATGCCATTGCAGACTCATTAAAATAATATCAAACAGGAAAGAGCAAGGGATGGCTGGGAACAGCTAAGTACCTTGCTCTTTTTCATGCCTCCGTGCCATCAAACTCCTTTAACAGACAGGGATTCATATAAAACATGGATTTAGATACAGAATTGTCATTCCATAAGGGTTATGGTATAATTTTATTCAGCGACCATCTATGTAACCCACACCCTGAACCTTTCCGCCATGAAGAGGAGAATTTGCCATGGATACCCGCTATCTCAGTTATATTCTGACCATTGCCCAAAAACAAAATATGACAAAAGCCGCTGAAGAGCTGTTTGTCTCCCAATCCACCTTAAGCCAGTATCTTTCCAAGCTGGAAAGCGAGCTTGGCACGCCTCTTTTTTACCGGAGCAAAGGCCGCTTATCCCTGACCCCTGCAGGCCAGCTTTATATCCAGGCCGCCGAAAAGGTAATATCCATCAAAAATGTCCTTTACCAAAACATACAAAACCTGGATAACCGGGGCCACATTACGGTCGGAGTCACCTCCCAATTCGGTCTGAGAATGCTGGTGGAGATCATTCCTGCCTTTAAAACCCGCTATCCCGAGGTTACCATTGAGATTTCAGAAACCGGTCTGCCAGATCTCACAAAGCTTTTATTGGAAGAAAGCATTGACTGCGGAATCATGGCGCTCAATACCACAGAGCCTTTTTCCCCTGATCAGGTCACCATACTACGGGAGGAAGAAGTATTGTTTTCCATTCCGGCCGGCCATCCTTACCGGAGAAAAAATCCGGGCAGTCCCATAAAAATCAAAGAATTTGAAGAGAATTTCGGAGATGAAAACATCCTGCTTTCCAAAAAGGGCTCCACTCTGCGCTATCTTACTGATGCCGTGTTTGAAAAGGCCAACTGGATCCCACGAACCGTATGCGAAACCAACAGCATATCCACAACCAGAAGCATGGTTGCCATGGGGATCGGGGTCACCTTTATCGGAGAATCCTGCGCCAGCGAACGGGAGCGGGTGGCCTATTATTCCGTTTCTCCCCGGCTCACCAGGTTCAATGCCCTTGTGACCAGAAAAAACTGGATCTTAAATCAGGCCGGAGCCAGCTTCTGCGAAAATATAAAAAATTATTTCCAATAAAACGCCCTATGGCTGGAATTTTCCAAGGCCACAGGGCATTTTATTAAAAATTATGTTGGCAGCATTTCCGCCTTTTCCATTGCAGCCTGTTCCTTCTCAGCTGTTTTCCTGGATTCTTCCCAGAAATGACAGGCAACGCAGTGACCCTTTTCTCCTGTTTCCTGGAGGACAGGGGTTTCTTTTTTGCATATATCCTTTGCCATCCAGCATCTTGGTGCGAACCGGCAGCCTTCCGGCGGATTGAGCGGGCTTGGCACATCCCCTTTTAAAACGATGCGGGACACCTTTTTGCCGATCTCCACCTTTGGAATGGCCGATAAAAGAGCTATGGTATAAGGATGTACGGCATTCTGAAAGATATCGTCGGTTTCCGCGCTTTCAATGATCTGGCCCAGATACATGACGGCAATACGGTTTGAAATATGGCGCACAACCGATAAGTCATGAGAAATAAAGAGATAGGACAAGCCTCTTTTTTTCTGTAAATCCATGAGCAGATTGATGATGGTTGCCTGAATGGATACGTCAAGGGAGGATACCGGTTCATCACAGACAATGAATTCCGGTGATAAGGACAATGCCCTGGCAATTCCCACGATCTGGCGTTTTCCTCCGTCCAGCTCATGAGGATATTTGTTCAGCAGATCCTTGGAAATCCCGCAGTCATCACACAGGGCTTCTATTTTCTCATTCATTTCCTTATCAGAGCCGATCTTATGGATCTTATAAGCCTCTTTTAATATGGATCGGATGGTTTTCCGGGGGTTTAAGGAAGAATAGGGATCCTGGAAAATAATCTGTATTTTGGAACACATCTCCAGCATTTCCTGCTTTCCCGATGCTTTAAATACATCCCTTTCCCCGTAAATCAGTTCTCCTCCCGTTGGCTTATGGAGTCTCATGATCACATTTCCAACCGTGCTTTTTCCGCATCCGGACTCTCCTACCAGACCAAGGGTCTCTCCCGGGTAGATATCAAAGGAAATGTCATCCACAGCATGAAGCTGGCCCTTTCCCTTGATTTCAAAATATTTTTTAAGCTTTTTAACCTGAATCAGAGGTTTCATCTTTTCACCTCCCCGGCTTTGTGGCACGCCACATAATGATTTTCACCGATCTGAAACATTCTGGGCGAATGTTCCGAACACCGGCCCGACGCCTCCCCGCACCGTTCATGGAAAGGACAGCCTGAGGGAAGCTTTTCCGGGTTTGCCACTGTTCCCGGAATGGAAGCAAGCCTTTCCCTTGGTCCAGTCAGCTTGGGAATGGAGCCGAACAAGCCGATGGTATAGGGATGAGAGGGATTGGTGAATACCTCCTCCACAGAACCATACTCCACAATGATTCCAGCATACATGACTGCAACATTGTTGCAGATCTCCGCTATAATTCCCAGGTTATGGGTGATCATCAGCAGGGAGCTGTCATACTTGACCAAAAGCTCCTTCATCAGCTCCAGGATCTGGGCCTGTATGGTAACGTCCAAAGCCGTGGTAGGCTCATCTGCGATCAGAAGGGAAGGGTTGCAGGCCAGGGCTGCGGCAATGCCCACCCTTTGCCTCATTCCTCCGGAAAACTGGTGGGGGAAATCATTGACCCGGTATTTGGCTATACCCACCACTTCTAACAGCTTGCCGGCCTCATTGACGGCCTCTTTTTTGCTTAAATTCTTATGTTTCTGCAAAACCATGCCGATCTGTTCCCCTACGGTAAATACAGGATTTAAAGACGTAAGAGGATTCTGGAATATCATGGCTACCTTGTCGCCTCTCATGTCCATAAGCTCTTTCTGGGACATTTTAAATACAGATTTTCCCTCATACAGGATATCTCCGCCCGTAACCTTGCCGGCCGGCTGGGGAATTAAGTTGAGCATTCCCAGGGCTGTGGTCGTCTTACCGGCGCCTGATTCTCCAACCAGACCAAGAGCTTCTCCCCTGCCGATTGTAAGATTAACCCCGTTCAGTGCATATGCTACGGCACGGCCCGTCTCGAATTTTACTGAGAAATCTTTGATCTCAATTAATTTTTCCATCTGGATTCTCCCTTTCGTGGTTAATTCTTATTCTTCGGGTCCAGTACGTCACGCACACCGTCGCCTAAAAAGTTAAATGCAAGCACTGCGATCATAAGCGCTGCTCCAGGTGCAACCACCACCCAAGGAGCCGTTGCCAGATACTCTCTTCCGTCTGCAATCATAACTCCCCAGGAAGGGGCAGGGGCAGGAACACCGAGACCTAAGAAGCTTAAGGAAGACTCAGTCAGGATGGTGCGGCCAAATTCCTGGCTCATGACAATGATCAGCTGTGTCAGAACATTGGGAAGAATCTGGGTGAACATGATCCTTCTCTTGGAGGAACCCAAAACCTGGGAGGCGTGAATGTACTCCATATTCCGGATTCCCATAACATTGCTCCGCACCACTCTGGCATACTGCACCCATCTTGTAAACACCAGGACCAGGATCAGATTGTTGGTGGTGTTTCCCAGTACCGCCATAACCGCAACGGCCAGGATCATGGGGGGAATGGACACCTGAATATCACTGAATCTCATGATGACCGTATCAATGATCCCTCCGAAAAATCCGGATATAATTCCAAGAATGGTGCCGATGATGGCCGTTGCAATGACCACGGAAAAAGAGATCCACAGAGAAACCCTGCTCCCCACCATGAGCCTGGATAAAATATCCTGTCCAAGAGGATCTGTTCCCAAAATATAACCGCTCCAGCCTTTGGATAGACCGTCAGGCATCTTTAACCGGAGAGTTAAGTCCGAGCCAATGGGATCGTGAGGCGCTGCCCAGGGAGAAATCAACGATATGAAAATAATAAAGGAGACCAATACTGCTCCTATGACGAAAAAATTACTTTTGCGCATTCTTCTGAATAATTCTTGTCTGCTCATTCCAATCCCCCTTAGTTAAAGTCCATACGCGGGTCAACAATGGTATAAATAATATCCACCAGCAGGTTGACCAGTACAAAGCATGCAGATATTACCAAAAGAATGGACTGCACCAGTGGGAAATCCCGAAGCCCGATGGCCTGGACCGTCAGGGTGCCGATTCCCGGCCAGCCAAATATCTGTTCCGTTACCACAGCTCCCCCCAGGAATGTCCCCACCTGAAGGCCCACCACCGTAATAACCGGAAGAATTGCATTTCTTAAGGCATATTTCATTGTAATTTCCCGGTTGCTGATTCCCTTTGCATAGGTTGCTGTAATGTAGTCCTCCTGGAGCACATCCACCATGCCGGACCGCAGCATACGGGTAATGAGAGCCGCCATCTGCATGGCCAGAGAGGTGGCCGGCATGATGACAAATGCAAAGCCTCCGTATCCCATGGCCGGCAGCCAACCGAGCTTGACCGCAAAAAACAGAATAAAGATAAGTCCTAATACCACACCTGATATGGACTGCCCCAGAAGGGCAAATATCATGGCAAACAAGTCTATGACAGATCCCCGCTTCACTCCCGCTATAATCCCCATGGGGATGCTGATGAGCAAAGCGATTCCCATGGCTACCAGCGTTAAATACGCGGTAGCCGGCAACCTCTGAAAGATCAGGGTGGAATTAGGCATTTTATAAAATAAGGAATCTCCTAAATCTCCCTTTACAACTCCTGTTATGTAACTGACATACTGTATGGTCAGCGGACGGTCTAAGCCCATTTCTATTTCCTTTTCTCTGATCTGTTCCTCTGTGGCATCATCGGAAAGCATCAGACGGGCCGGGGACCCTGGTGTAAGCTTTAAAAGCCCGAAGGTTAAGATGGATACCCCAAACAGGACAAAAACCGTATATCCCAAACGTTTCAATATAAATTTCAGCAAAACCGTATCCCCTTTCAAGATGTGTGCCCTTTACCCACTATTTTGCGGCTTTTGACACTCTGGAATAGTCAAATACATTGTCGATCCGGACCTTTAAGCCTGTAATGCCTTCCCGGTATGCAAGGGTCGTCACCTGCTGGTAAAGAGACAGATGAGGTGCTGCCTGGGCCCACTCAATGGCAAATACTTCCTTTAAAAGCTGTTCCCGTTTCACCGGATCGCTTTCCCGTTTCTGTTCCATGATCTTTTCATTCATCTCTTCGTTTACATACCCTGACTTATGGGCATCGTTTAACCATCTCTGGGTGATGACAGAGTCCGGATCGCCTGCCGGATAGGGATATCTTTGAATGTATAAATCATAATTTCCCGCAGCCCGCCGCTCCTGGAAAGCCGCATTTTCCATGATTTCTAAATTCACCTTAAATCCGGCGTCCGTAAGCATTGCCAGAACTGCCTGAGCCACTTCTTTATTCCTTGCAAATACTCCGGTCGGTGCGATAAAGGATATTTCTTCTCCTGCATAGGAAGTTTTAGAAAGTAAGTCTTTTGCCATGTCTACGTTATATTCCGGAATCTTGGCATTTTCCTTATCATATCCCAGGACTCCTTCCGGACAGGGCCAGTCACTTGCCGATCCGCCTCCTGCAATGGACTGCACCAGAAGCTCTCTGTTTAATGCGTGATTCACTGCCTGTCTGGCATTTAAGTCTTCAAAGATCCGTCCGTCTGCACATCGGAATCCCAGATGAACAATGGCAGAACCTAAAATCTTTTCCACCTTTACCCCTTTTACACCGGAAAGCATGTCAGCCTGTTCCACGGGCACTGCATCGATCATATCCAAATCGCCTGTCTGGATGCCGGAAACACGTGTGGTATCTTCAATGACCGGACGGTATATGATCCGGTCAACGTTGCTCTTGTCATCGCCCCAATCCCAGTAATCCTCGTTGCGGATGAATTCCGCATCCTGTCCGGGCGTCCATTTGTCGGCGATCCAGGGACCGGTTCCGATTGGTTTGTTTGTCTCGTTAAACTCAAAGAGGGCATCCCCTTTTTCTGCCAGTGCCTTGGGAGGAAACATGGGAGTATCAATCAGCTGGTTCAACAACGCTCCCCATGGTTCCTTCAGCTCAATCACAGCCGTATAGGTGTCTTTGGCTTCCACGCCTTCCAGTGAGGGCCAGAAAGCCGCATGGACCAGAGTGGGATTATCAATCAGCCGTTTTAAGGTCGCCACCACCGAATCCGCGTTGAAATCTTCTCCGTTGTGGAACTTCACACCTTCTCTCAGCTTAAAGGTCCACTCAAGCCCATCTTCAGATACGCTCCATTCTGTAGCCAGTTCCGGCTGTATGGAGTTATTTTCCCCGTAAGGATTCACCAGGGTGTTATAGGTGAGTTTGGACAGCATATAAGCATTTGTCTTGTTCTCATTCAGCGGATCCCATTGGGTGATGTTATTGGGTCCCGCAAACACAAATCTGGATTCTGCTGCCGCCTTCTGGGAACCATTGGTTCCGCCGGAAGCTGCGCCTCCACCTCCCCCGCAGCCACTCATCAGTGCCATACTTAAGCAGAGCGCCAGACAAAGTACTCTTTTTTTCAAATTCTTTTTTTTCATGAAATACCCCTCCATTTTATATGTATATATTTTTCCGCTTTTCTCTCGAAAAGCAAATAGCTTACCTTACCAGTGCCGGCCTTTTGCAGTCATACTTCCAGCCGGATATGAGATACTGCATTGCCATGGCGTCATCTCTGTCATGAGAGGGAAGACTGTTATACAGCTCATTGGCTTCCATGACCCGTTTCATATTCAAGGTGACTCCCAGGCCAGGCTTCCCCGGAACTTCTAAATATCCGTCCTGAATGACCGGCGTATCTTCCAGCAGATTCTGCCCATCCTGCCAGATCCAGTGAGTGTCAAGAGCGGTCGGCTTACCAGGCGCTGCCGCTGCCGTATGGGCAAAGGCTGCCAGGGTGATGTCAAAATGATTGTTGGAATGGCTGCCCCAGGTCATACCCCAGTCATTTAAGATCTGAGCCATGCGGACACTTCCCCCAAATCCCCAGAAATGAGGATCAGCCAGCACGATATCCACAGATTTCAAGGCAGCGGAATGGTAAAACTGCCTCCAGTCCGTTGCAATCATGTTGGTTGCTACGGGAAGGTTTACCGCATTCTTAAATTCCGCCATTACTTCCCTGCCGGAATATCCTGCTTCCGGACCGCAGGGGTCTTCGATGTAAGTCAGTATTCCTTCCATGGGCTTACAGATCTCAATGGCTTTTTCTAGGCTCCAGGCTCCGTTGGGATCAATGTTGATCCGCCCCTTTGGGAAAGACTTTTTAAGGGCACAGATCGCCTCCATCTCCTCTTCCCCTGCTAAAACGCCGCCCTTTAGCTTGAAGTTTCCAAATCCATACCTTTCATGAAGCACCTGGGCCTGTTCCACGATCCGCTCCGGTGTCAGCATCTCCTGGCGGCGAAGCTTAAACCAGGGATCATTGCTGTCTCTTTCATCCAGATAATCAAGGCCTTCCCGGGCCTTCTCCTTATCACTGACATAGAAGAGGTAACCCAGGGTCTCCACTTTATCCCTCTGCTTTCCGTCTCCCAGCAGTTCGCACATGGGAAGCCCTAAGTGTTTTCCCAGTAAGTCCAAAAACGCGCACTCAATGGCCCATTCTGCTTTTACCACAAATTTCAGCTTGCTGATGTCCAAGGTCTGTATTCCTTCTCCGTCATCCTCTTTTACCCGCCTGGCCGCCTTATGAATGTTATTTAATATTGTTCGGTATTTTCCGATTGACTGGCCCACCACAAGGGGAACGCAGCTTTTTAATGCTTCACAAGTGTAATCTCCCCCGTGAATTTCTCCGATTCCCGTATTTCCTGCGCTGTCCTTTAAAATCACCAGGTTTCTGGTAAACCAGGGAGCATGGGCTCCGCTTAACGTCATCAGCATGCTGTCATACCCTGCAACAGGAATGACCTGCATCTCTGTTACAACTGGTGTACCTTTTTGTACCATATCCATTTAATCCCTCCGTTTGGCGATATTGCTCATTTTTATTCTCAACTGGCCCATTGATATATGCATTATACCAACGAAAACCTGATAAATCCAATTGCTAATACCGATTGTATCATTAGAATTTTTCATGCCTGTTTCCATTACCGGACAAGACAGGGCCTTTTGGGGTCAAATTTCCAGCCGGGAATCAAGTACTGCATGACCACAGAATCGTCTCTTCCTCCCAGGCAGTGATCCAGATACAGCTGATGAGCCTTTTTCACCTGTTCCATATCCACCTCAATGCCAAGGCCAGGCTTCTTAGGAACCTCCACGCAGCCGTCTATGATTAAAAGAGGCTCCTTTGTCAGCCTCTCCAAGCCCTCCTGCCAGATCCAGTGGGTATCTAAGGCGTTGTATCTCCCCGGAACCGCCGCCCCCACCTGGGTGAACATTGCCAGTGAAATATCGAAATGATTGTTGGAATGAGAGCCCCAGGTATAGCCAAACTCATGGCACATCTGGGCCACCCGCACAGAACCGCTCATGGTCCAGAAATGAGGGTCAGCGAGGATGATATCAACAGCCTGGCACTCCAGGGCGTGTCCCACCTCCCGCCAGTCCGTCGCAATCATGTTGGTTGCAGTAGGAAACCCTGTCCTGCGGCGGAATTCGCTGACAATTTCTCTTCCTGAATATCCACCTTCTGCCCCGCAGGGATCCTCACAGTAGGTCAGGATCCCCTCCATTCCCTTCACATACTCAACCGCATCCGTAAGGAGCCAGGCGCCGTTAGGGTCTAAGTCAATGCGTGCTTCTGGAAATGCCTTTTTCAGCTCCCGGATCACTTCCATCTCTTCCCTTCCGGATAAAACGCCCCCCTTTAATTTAAAATCCTTAAACCCGTATTTTTCCTTGGCAGCCCTTGCAGCTGCAACGATCTTTTCCCCTGTCAGGGCTTCTTCATGGCGGAGACGGTACCATTCCCATTCTGCATCAGGCTCCGAATCATAAGGCAGGTCTGTTTTATTCCGGTCTCCGGTAAAGAACAAATACCCCAGCATCTCTACCCGGTCCCTCTGTTTCCCGTCCCCTAAAAGCTCACACGCCGGCACGCCCAGATATTTTCCAAGAAGATCCAGGCAGGGCGCTTCAATGGCCGTCAGCACATGGACTCCTGTGCGCAGATCAAAGGTCTGATTTCCCCTTACATCCTCTTCTCCCCTTGTTTCAAGGTAAGCCTTTACCCTTAACAATGTGCTTTTATATTCCCCTATTTTCGTGCCCTCTACAAGAGAAACGCACTCTGATAAAGCACGGGTGATTTTCTCCCCTCCCGGCACTTCCCCCACGCCTGTCTCGCCGTTGTCCCCATGAAGAACTACGATATTTCTGGTAAAAAACGGCGCATGGGCTCCGCTTAAATTCAGTTCCATGCAGTCTTTTCCGGCTACAGGATAAACTTCCATTTTTGTGATGATTGGTGTCATTGTGATATCTCCTTTTCTTCATCCCTTTTTAACCTTATGGTGAATTATAACCTTA
Organism: Lacrimispora indolis DSM 755; assembly: GCF_000526995.1. Classification (NCBI taxonomy): domain Bacteria; kingdom Bacillati; phylum Bacillota; class Clostridia; order Lachnospirales; family Lachnospiraceae; genus Lacrimispora; species Lacrimispora indolis. The sequence goes on from NZ_AZUI01000001.1 coordinate 536,396, forward strand.
TTTCAGGACTCCATCTATTGACAGAAATACCAACCTTATTCCCCTTCTCTTGTAGCCTTTATTTTTCCTTCCAATAATGAAAAAAAGATTGCAAAAAAATTGCAATCTCTTTCAATAAACAGAAGTTCCCTCCTGTTACAGCTCATATTTACTTCCGATCCCATACCGTTTCATCTTCCTCCACAAGGTGGTGGTGCTGATCTGAAGTTCCTCCGCCGCCATGGCCCGGTTGCCCTGATGCTTATCCAGCAGCGCCGCAATGCGGACTGCATCAGGATTCTTTAGCACTATGGTCTGAATTCTTCCGTTTTGCTCTCTTACCAGGGGATAAAGCTCCTGTAAAAGATCTTTCACCATCCCTTCCTCCACCCGTCTGCGGTGAGCCGAGAGAATCAGGCGTTCGCAAAAAACCTCCAGCTGAAGTAAATTACCTTCCCAACAATACTCCTCCATGGCCTTTAAAGCGGCCGCACTGATTTCCACATATTTAGAATAGGCAGCATTGAACCGATCCAGATACAGGCGGACCAGTCTGGAAATGTCTTCCCTGGTCTTGCGAAGGGGAGGCAGCTCGATCTTAAGGGAAGAAAGAAGGAAATATAAATCTTCCCGGAACAGGCCGTTCTTCACCAGCAGGGTCAGCTCCTTTGAGGTGGTGACCATAAGCCGCACCGGAAGGGCCCGTTTTACCATGGAATTGTTGCACCAGAACAGCTTATCATGGACAGCCTTATAAAGGAGATATTGGGTCTCTAAGGACAGCCTATCCACTTCCTGAAGCAGGACCGTTCCATAAGCAGCCTTCTCCCAGGCCCCTTTCCTGCTTTCCTCTGAAAAGCCGAAGATGACTTCTCTCTGCTCCTGAGGGGATAAGGAGCCGCAGTTAATATTTAAAAAAGGGCCTCCCTTTTGGGGGCTGTTGTTGTGGAGAGCTTCTGCCAGTATCTCTTTTTCCGTTCCTGTCTCGCCGAAAATCACCACAGGGCTTTTGGATACGGCATAGGATCTGGCCAGCTTGATGCACCGCTTCATTTCCGGAGATTCCCGCAGGATATGGCCGAAATTGCGGCTGGCAATGTATCCGTTAGCCAGCTTGGCCCCTGCCGCCTCAGGATCCCTTCTTTCTATTCCCTTCATCTTATGGCAGGTCAGAATGGCCCCGCTGAAATGTCCGTCATACTGAATCGGCGCTCCCACCACCATCAGGGGCTGGTCTCCAATGGAAAATGAGGTGGAATAAAGCTCCTCACTTCCCCTTAAAATTCCTTCGATGCCTTCCGTATCTATCCCCCTGATCACCTTATCAATGGGAAATCCCACCACTTCTGAAGCAGGTTTTCCCATTATCTGCTCGATCACCCGGTTCACGGTCACAATTTCTTTGTAAGCGTTGATTTTAATGATTCCGCTGAAGGAAGTATCCAGTAAGGTCTCGATCTGGGCCTCATTTTGTTTTTCCATCTTTGCTAAGTCTATCATGTGGATGGCCAAACCAAGAGCACTGCGGATGGATTCCTCTCCTGTTTCCACAAACAGGCTTGGAAAACCGATCTCAAAAGCCGTCTGATTGGCTTTCACTCCCCCGATGATTAAATCCACCCCGTCTGCAATCGCCTGGCTCACTTTCATGCGTGTCTCCTCCAGAGCCTTCAGCTCATAAAAACGGAGAGTGCAGTCAAATAATTCGTCTAAGTGGTCCAGGCTGTCAAACATATTTTTAAATGCAACAATACCGATTAAGGGATGCTCTTTTTTCAGCATCCCCTTTGCCTTCCGTATCATCATACCGATTTCCCTGATGGTGACAGGCATTTCCACTACAGGGATGTTGGTATTCTCTTTAATGAGGGTGGCCTGAAGGCCCCTGGCAATAATAATGCGCACTCCTGCTGCCAGGGCTTCCTGTGCCTCCACCACAGCATTTGCATTTTCCACTACCTTTAAGACCTGTACTTCAATTCCCTCTCTTTTCAGCACATTTTCCGCAAACTCCAGAATGGTCTGCCTGGGCAGAAGGATCCCGATCTGTTCCATAGCTGTCCCCACTTCCTATCCCCAATAAGCCCTTTGACAGGCTTTTCACACAATGTCTAAGTACACCTTTTTACCTGGCGCAGGAAAGGCCCGGTCAAGCTCCGAAAATTCTTTTTCGGTCAGTTCCAGTTCCCCTGCTTTTGCATTGTCCATGGCATGTTCCTTTTTTCCGGTTCTGGGTATGGCAATGATATCACCGTTTCGGATGGCAAAGGCCAGCAGCACCTGGGAAATGCTGCACCCATGGGCAGCCCCGATCGCAGATAAAACCTGGTTCTCATAAAGCCCTTGTTTTAAATCTCCTGCCTGGGCCAGGGGGCAGTAAGCCATAACAGGAACCTTATGCTGCCTCATCCAGGGAAGAAGATCATATTCAATGCCTCTGGACGCAAGGTGGTAAAGCACCTGGTTGACCGCACATTGTTTTCCCCCCGGAACCCTCCACAGCTCTTCCATGTCATGGGTATCAAAGTTGGATACGCCCCAGCCCAGGATCTTTCCCTCCTTTTTCAACTGCTCCATGCACTCCACCGTCTCTTCCAGAGGGATGCTTCCCCGCCAGTGAAGCAGATACAAGTCCAGATAATCCGTATTCAGGCGTTTCATAGTCTCAATACAGCTCTTAAATATATGCTTTCTTCCTGCATTGTGAGGATAGACCTTGGATACCAGAAACAGACCGCTCCTGTCATAGCCGGATATGGCTTCTCCGATCAGTTCTTCAGATTTTCCGTTTCCATACATTTCAGCCGTATCGATCAATGTCATCCCTGCATCAATTCCCGCCTTAAGAGCCTCTGCCTCTTTCTCGTGTTTTCCCCTCTGCTCCCCAAGGAGCCAGGTGCCCTGTCCGATTGCCGGCACCAGGGTTCCATCGGGTAATGCTACCATTTTCTCCATCTGCCACTCCTCCAATCCTTCTTTATCAATGCTTCCTGCCTGCAGCCTTTTACGGATTCAGCTTCCTTCCTGTGCGCAGCATGTGGAAGGTCCGGTCGGCCGCGCTCCGGTATAATTCTTCGGCCCGTTCTATGGCTTCCTCCACAGACATGGCTCCCTGTATGGTTGTCATGATGCTTTCAATGCCAAACTCATAGATCTTCTCTGCGCCTTCTCCCAGCCCGCCTACAATTGCAAGAGCCGGAATCCCCTTTGCCTTGCAGCGCATTCCGATTCCGCTGGGCACCTTTCCAAAGGCAGACTGCCAGTCCATACGGCCTTCCCCTGTGATGACTAAGTCCACTCCCTCCAGCAGCGAATCAAATTCAATGAGATCCAGGACTGTTTCAATTCCTGACTTCATATTTGCATGAAGAAAGACCTTTAAGGCAGCCCCAAGACCGCCTGCTGCTCCTGAGCCGGGAATCTGATTGACATCAATGCCCGTAAGATCCAGCAGTTTTCCTGCGTATGCCTCCATATCCTTTTCCAGTCTTTCAAGGATTTCCGGGGTGCCCCCTTTTTGCTTACCAAAGGTATAGGTGGCTCCGTTCAGTCCTGTAAGAGGATTGGTCACATCGCACATCACCGTAAACTCTGTTTCTGCTGCAGCCGGATGAAGTCCCTTTCCATCAATGCTGTGAACCTTTCCAAGATCCTCACCGAATCCGGTCAGAACATTTCCTTCCTTATCAAGGAATCGCACCCCAAGGGCTGACATGGCTCCCATTCCTCCGTCATTTGTGGCGCTTCCTCCAATGGCAATGGAAATATTGCGGTATCCCTGGTCCAGGGCATCCTTTATCAGTTCTCCTGTTCCATAGGTAGTGGTATGAAGAGGATTTCTCTTTTCAGCCGGAACCATGGGAAGGCCGGAGGCTGCAGCCATCTCAATGACTGCATGGCTGTTCTGGAATACCCCATAGGTTGCGGTTGTCTCTTCCATCAATGGCCCGTGAACAGAAACACAACGGAGGCTTCCTCCCATGGCATGAACCACCGCTTCCACGGTCCCCTCGCCTCCGTCGGCAACGGATACGCCCCGGCACTGGCAGTCAGGAAATATGCATTTCGCGGATTCCGTCAGGATTTCCACGATTTTTTCAGATGATAAGGAGCCTTTAAAGGAATCAGATGCAAATAAAAATTTCATAATATGATACCCCTTTCTGTTATGTATGTGCAAAACAGGCCGGCGTCCTTTCACAGCCGCCCGCCTGTCTACTGATCCTATGAATTAGAGAAGCCCTGCTGTCTCCATTTCCTTTTTAATACGGGCTAATACAGGGCCTTCCGGGGTCGCAAGATTGGGCTTATAGGGAAGCCCTACATTTCTGCCCCTTAGATTTGCCATATCCTTTGCAGCTACGGGAAAGCTTGCAGGGTCCATGGACAAACGGACCGGATTCAGCTTAAACTGGGCTTCCAGGGAACCGCTTAAATCGCCTGCAGCGTATTTATTGTAAACATCCGTAATCAGCTCCGGCATAAAATTAGCCGCAGTACACACGCCTCCTACTGCACCGTGACACATGGAAGCATACAGAAGGGTATCCTTTCCTCCAAAAACCTTAAAGCCCTTATGGCGGGTCCTTCGGATGAATTCCGCTGTCTGGGTAATGTCCCCGCTGGTGTCCTTCATACCCACAATATTGGGGACCTCTTGAGCCAGACGCTCCACCAGATTTCCGGACAGAGTGTATCCCACCCGGGCAGGGTTGTTATAAAGAAGGACAGGTATTTGGGGAACAGCTTCTGCAATGGTTTTAAAATGCAGATACAGCTCTTCCTCCGTTGGTTTTAAAAACATTGGCTGCAAAACAGAAATTCCAGCTGCTCCGTTTTCCACCGCCATCTTTGCCAGGCGGCAGCACTTTTTCGTACTGATGGCGCCAATGCCAAAGTATACGGGAACTCTGCCGGCGGACTGATGGATCATGATGGTTAAGCCCCGCTCCATCTCGTCTTCTTCCACCACATAAAATTCTCCGTTGCTTCCAAAGGCCAGGATTCCCAGAACGCCTCCGTTAATAACGTAATCCACCTGATCCCTTAATTTTGCTTCATCGATCCTCTCATTCTCATCAATGGGAGTGAGAATTGGGACAATAACTCCTTTTATAAAATCTGTATTCATGGTTCCTCCAGCTTCACATTTTTTGCTCATTTATACTCCCAGGTTTTATTTCCCAGGTTTTACAGTTGTATTGGCAATCTTCTCATAATATTTGACGATGCTGGAGTGATCCTCCTTTTCAAAGCCATCCGCTTTAAGCCCCTGCATGATTTCCATTAACTGCCCGGTCAATGGAGCCGGTGAACTGACGGCATGGGCAGCATTTAACGCATTGTTCAAGTCCTTAATATGCAGCTCAATGCGAAAGCCCGGATTAAAGTTTCTGTTAAGGATCATGGGCGCTTTTGCATCCATAACCGTGGAGCCTGCCAGGCCGCCGCGGATAGCCTGATATACCAGTTCCGGATCAGTTCCGGCTTTTTTTGCAAAGGTAAGAGCCTCGGATACTGCCGCAATATTCACGGCAACCACCATCTGGTTTGCCAGCTTGGCCACATTTCCGGAGCCAAGTCCGCCTACATATACCACGGAGCCGGCCATTACCATGAGCATATCATAATATTTATCAAATAATTCTTTTTTGCCGCCCACCATCACGGATAAGGTTCCGTCAATGGCCTTTGGCTCTCCGCCGGATACGGGCGCATCAAGCATCTCAATTCCCTGCTTTTCCAGCTCAGCACCGATGGCCCTGCTTTCCGTAGGGTCAATGGAACTCATGTCAATGACAACGGTGCCTGGCTTTGCTCCTTCTGCAACTCCGTTCTCTCCTAAAACTGCTGCTCTTACATGGGGAGAGTTGGGCACCATGGTGATGACCACCTCACTTTGAGAAGCCGCTTCCTTACCATTTGCCGCTTCCGTTGCACCGCAGGAAATTAAATCTGCCACAGCCTCCTTGTTATAATCAAAAACAACCAGCTCATGTCCTGCCTTTACCAGGTTCTTTGCCATAGGCCTTCCCATGATTCCCAATCCAATAAATCCGATTTTCATATGATTCTTCCTTTCTTTCCTATACTGTCTTTCAGCAACCGATGGACTTTCCCATCACTGTCTTGATTATAGAAAAAATGGAAGGATATTACTATGGGCGGATTAACCTAATGTAAAGCTGTTTCCTGTACAAACCTCATATTATTTCAATTTTATCTCAAATTCGTTTCATTATTATTTCAATCTACTATTCCAGATGATACTTCTTTCTTTTTCTCCACAGGGTCGCCTTGCTGATACCCAGGGCTTTTGCCGTCTCCTCCCTGTTACCTCCAAACCTTAAAAGAGCCTCTGCAATCCTTTCTGCTTCTTCCGGAACAGGCATGATCCGGTCATTTTCCTCTCCCTCTTCTTCCCAGCCCGCCTTTAAGGGCCGGGGATACAGTTCCCCTAAAACCTGTTCTGCAAAGCCTTCATCAAGACTTCGCTTTTTGGCCGTAAGGATCAGGCGTTCGCAAAAGCTCTCCACCTGAAATAAATTTCCCTCCCAGGGGTAATCAAGCAGCAGCTTCCTGGCGCCATGAGTCAGTACATGAAATCTGGAATAATGTTCGCAGCAGTCTCTGATGCTTTCCGTCAGCTTCCGCTCCAAATCCTCTTTCCGTTCCCTTAAAGGAGGGATACGCACCGTCAAACCACTCAGAAGATAATAGAGATCTTCCCGTATTGCCCCATCTCCGGCTAAGTCTGACAAAGGCACATCAGTGGTGACCATAACCCTTACATCAGCCCCAGGATACCTAGCCCCGTCTTTACCAAGACGGCTTTTATACCGGATCAGCTGGCATAGACGGTATTGATTGGCTCTTGTTAGACACTGCACCTCTTCCAGCAAAAGAGTGCCTCCCTTTGCCTGGGCGACCGCTCCCTTATCTCCAAAGATCATGTCAAGCTGCCCTTCATCCCCCAGCCCATCACAGGACAATGCCACAAACGGGCCTCCCTTTTGCAGGCTTGCGTTGTGGATGCTTTGGGCCAGTAGGCGCTTTTCTGTTCCAGCCTCCCCTTCAATCAAGACCGCTTTTTCCGAAAGTGCATACAGCTTCGCCAGGCGTATGCATTCCTCCATTGCCTGGGATTCCTGAAGAATATCCTCAAATTCCCCCAGGGCAATGAAGCCTCTTAAATGGCCCTTTTCCCTGGAATCCGATTCCGCCAGCCGGCGTTTTTTCATGCGGTGGCAGGTGAGAATGGCTCCCTCTGCCCTTTGGTCAATGACCACCGGGGCCACAACGGCAAAAACAGAGGTGCGGTTGATCTCCATAAACAGGGAATAGGATTCCTTCCCATAGTCTTTTCCAAGCTCCGGAAATACCTCACAGGCAGCCTTTCCTAATACCTCATCTTTTTTCAGCCCCAGAATATTTTCCATAATTGGATTTAAATCCAGAATGAACCCGGAAGCGTCAAGCCTTACAACGCCGCTGAAGGAATGGTCCAAAAGCGTTTCCATCTGCGCTGCACTGCGCTTCTCCACTCCCATGGCATAATCCATGCTTTCGGCCATTGACAAGGCATTTCTTAAGGAATCCTCGGTATTGGATAAAAACAGGGACGGGATCCCGGCCTCTCCGGCTATTCCCACTGCCGTATCTCCTCCAATGATCAAGTCCACCCCATCCCCTATAGCCTGTTTTGTCATATCCTCAAGCAAATGACTTTTATCTGCAAAATAGGTCCTCATTTCAATTCCATAAATGATATCAAAATAGGACATATCGCAGAACATATTCCGGAACCCCACAACGCCGATGACAGGATTTTCTTTCTTTAAAATCTGTTTTGCCTTATTGACCAGAAGGGCCATTTCCTGGGCAGTGATAACGATTTCCACCACCGGAATATCCGTATACTGCTTGATTAAGGAGGCCTGAAGCCCTCTGGCAATGATAATGGAAGCCCCGGCCCCGATGGAATGCCTTGCCTCGGAAACAGCATCTTCCGTTTTAATTACCCGCATATCACTGATCTCGTATTTTTTTTCCTGGAGAATATTGTGCGTCTGATGCAGCATTTCTTCCCTGGATACAAGCAATGCAATTTTTCCCATGTGAATTCCTCTTAAGCGAACGCCGCGCCCTTTAAACATAATTGTTTCCTTATTACTGTCCACGCTTTTTGGACAGAGCCTACCCCGCTTTAGTGCCTTCCCCGCTTTATCGGGCATCGGGTGTAAAGGGATACCCGCAGGGTGTTTTCTAAGAAAAGTTTAGCATAAACTAACATGCCTGGCAATTAAGAAATAAACCAAAAGAGTCAAAAAGCTGCCTCAGCTCCGGTGCAGATCTCTTCTTATGATCACCGTTCCATATGGTTCTATTTCGCCTTTTCCCGAAATCTCCCCAAGCAGCCCCCTTCCATCTGACAGGCTGTCTAAAAGCTTCTGTTCCAGCACAGCAGGTTGCCGGCTGAAATTCTGCAAAAACAGATACTCATACTGATCCGATTCCCTGGAAGTCACTTCAACCTCTTCCGGGATCAGCCCTTCCACAAGAGGTTTGATTCCGGCTTCACAGGCCACCTTCCAGAATAAATCATCATAAAAATCCTGTTCTCCATCGGCGCATACATAATAGGCCATTCCCTTTCCATAGTGATTTCTTGTAAGGGCCGGATATCCCTTATAAAAATCATTTTCATATACCATAAGAGCCTCTGCTCCGTCAAGCCTCACCAGATCACAGAGATTGCGGCACTCATACCGTTCCCCTTTTTCCCCGGATGCAGGAACCATATAATTGCGCTCCCAGTCATAAAGACCATCGATTTCCGTGCTGCGAAGCCCCACCACCTCTCTCAGCCCATGGGGAACCCCACCGGAAAAGCATCTGTCTGATTCATCCACAATTCCGGACCAATAGGTAGTGACCAGTTGTCCGCCGCTTCGGACAAACCGTTCCATTTTCTCCTCAATTTTGCTGCGGTATAGGTAAAGCATGGGAGCCGCCACAAGCCGGTAATCCTCCAGACTGTCCTCCATAGTAATTACATCCACGTTAAATCCCATCTTTTTAATGGCGCTGTAAATCTTTACACAGGTCTCATGATAATATAGCCCTTTATTTCTGGGACCTTGTGCGTCCTCCATTGCCCACCGGTTTTCCACGTCATAGATCAGGGCCGCCTGGGGCCGTACTCCGGTTCCGGCCAATTCTCCCAGAAATGCAAGCTCTTTTCCTATGAGGCTGACCTCTTCAAACACCCTGGTGTCTGTTTTTCCGTAATGGTCGATGACAGCCCCGTGAAATTTTTCCCAGCTTCCCGGACTTTGGCGTATCTGAAAATACAAGACGCTGTCCGACCCATGGGCAACGGCCTGCCAGGAGGCCAGTCTTAAAAGTCCTGGTTTTTTCAGCTTACTGACTCCCTGCCAGTTTGTGCTGCTTGGGCAGGATTCCATGAGGAGAAAAGGCTTCTTCTTTAAGCTTCTCATAAAATCATGCTGCATTCCGTTGTCCCTGGCCGTAAGGATTTCCTTTTCCTTATGCCATAAAGGATAGGTGTCCCAGGAAATTACGTCCACTGCCTGAGAAAGCTTCCGGTAATTAAGTCCCTGATAGTCATACATGAAATTGGTGGTGACAGGCTGTTTTGCACCGGCTTCCCGCAAAGAGGCGGCCTCCCACCGGGCAAAATCCATGGTCTGATCCGTCACAAACCGCTTCCAGTCCAGATTTAAGCCATGGACCATGGTCTCTCCTATGGAAGAGGGGCTCTCCACCTGATCAAAGGACTGATAGCCGTGGCTCCAGAAGGCTGTGCACCAGCTTCGGTTTAAGCGTTCAATGGTTCCGTACCTTTTTTCCAGCCATTTCCGGAAGGCGTCCTGACACAAGGGACAGTGGCATTCCCCGCCGTATTCATTGGAGATATGCCACATACGTACTCCGGGATGAGAGGCGAACTGCTCCGCCAGCTTTTCATTGACCGTCTTTATTTTCTCCCTGTACACAGGAGAGGTGCAGCAATGGTTGTGCCGTCCCCCAAAGCGCTGGCGTCTTCCTGTGTCATCCACCCGCAGCACCTCCTGGTACCGGTCAGCCATCCATTTGGGACGGGCGCCGGATGGAGTTCCCATGATGGTGGATATCCCGTTTTTATAGAGAATATCTACCCGTTCCTTTAGCCAGGAAAGGTCAAATACTCCCTCCTCCGGCTCCAGGAAGGACCAGGCGAACATTCCCATGGTTACCGTATTGATTCCGGCCTTTTTCATATATTCCAGATCCTTTTTTAAGATCTCAGGCTCATCAAGCCACTGCTCAGGGCTGTAATCCCCGCCGTGCCAAATGCCAAGGTTTTTCATACTTTTCTATTCCTTTCGTTATCACTGTTTCCTTATTACCGTCCATGCCTTTTGGACATACAGGTATACCCGCAGGGTGTTTCCTTATTACTGTCCATGCCTTTTGGACATAGAGACGGTGTTTTCATAAAAATGCCGCGGCCGGCTTCCGGATATGGAAATCGGCCACAGCATCTGCTATGATCGCGTTTTTATTTGACTGCTCCTGTGATGCCTTCTGCAAAGCTTCTCTGCAGAAGGAAGAAAACGATTACAGTAGGAATGGTGCAGACCAGTACGGCCAGCATAAGGATTCCATAATCGGTCACGTATCCTTCCGTTAAGTTGGCCACCAGCATGGGCATGGTAATGCTGCTGGCATCGGACATGATCACCTTGGGCCAAAGATAACTGTTCCAGGCACTCATAAAGGTAATGGTCATGGCCGCTGCATAGGTAGAGCGCATGGTCGGAAGAAACATCCGGTAAAAAATCTGGAATTCCGTTAACCCGTCAAGCCTTGCCGCTTCCATAATATCCGACGGAAAGGACCTGGCGCTCTGGCGGAACATCATGATCAGAAACGGGGTGGATATGGTAGGCAGGATAAATCCCAGGGTGCTGTTTAACAGCCTTGCACTTGAAAACATCCGGTATAAGGGGATCATGGTTGCCGCAAAGGGAACCATCATGGCCAGCAGGATCACGCTCATGACACGGTCCTTTGCCTTGTCATGAAATACCTCAAACCCATACCCTGCAATGGAACATACCAGGAGGGAGATCAGGGTCATGATGATGGAATACTTAAAGGAATTCCCAAGGGCAGTGACAACATTCTGGGAATCAAACAGCTTTTTTATGTTGTCAAAAAGCGCTGTGCCGAACACCAGGGTCCCTCTGGACACATCCACGCTTTTATTGGTGGCCGCAACCATCATCCAATACAAAGGAAATACCGAGATGAGAGAGACAATGGTCAAAAATGCATATGCAAGAAACTTTTTCCCTTTAGTCACGCTTATCACCTACCTTCATCTGTATATATGCAAGAACTGCCACCAGGATCAGGATTAAGTAGGACATGGAAGCCGCATACCCGAAGTTTGGCACGTACTTAAACGATACATTATAAATATAGTGGGACATGGTGATGGTGGAATTGGCCGGTCCGCCGTTGGTTAAGTTCACGGACTCATCAAACAGCTGCAGGGTACCGTTGGTTGACATAATAGCTGTCAGCAGGATGGTTGGTCTTAAAAGCGGAATGGTGATCCGGAAGAAAGACTGGAGCGGGGAGGCTCCGTCAATTTTAGCCGCCTCGTACACGGAATACTCAATGTTCTGCAAACCGGAAAGATAAAACACCATGTTATAGCCGGTCCATCTCCAGATCAGGGCCAGGATGATCACGATCCTGGCAGAGTTAGGATGACCCAGGAAATTGTATCCTGTGGACAGCAGCCCAAGCTTTATGAGGATGATGTTGACCAGCCCGTCCACTGCAAACAGGGAACGGAAAATGACCGCATAGGATACCAGGGAGGTGGCACAGGGCAGAAAAATCGCTGTTCGGAAAAGACCCTTGAACCGAAGATCCTTATTGTTCAGCAGGGAAGCCAGGATCAGCGCTGATATCAGCATGATGGGAACCTGTATGATCAGGTAAATAAAATTGTTTTTCAGGGCCTGCATAAAAACAGGATCTTTGAACATTCTTACATAATTGGTCCCGCCCGTCCACTTCATTGCCGCACCGATCCCCGTCTGAAAGGATAAGAACAGCGCCTGAATCATGGGCAGAAAGCTCATAACTGCAATCAGAATGACCGCAGGCGTTAAAAATACCCAGCCTGCCAGGCTCTGCTTCCGGCCTAATGACAGCTTTTTCTTTGAATTTCCCACTAAAATGCCTCCTCCCTCTTATTTTTATTTACCCATAGCAAACTTGACCGTGTCTTCTGCGGTCTTGATTTCCGCTTCAATGTCTGCTCCTGAAACCACATTGGTAATTGCAGTTGCTACCGCATCACGGGCCTCATAATAATAAACACCTGTATTATTAGAAGGAACCTTTGACGCAAACTCCGTGATCTGGGCATAAACCGGCTTTCCGCCGAAGAATTCCTGAGGCTCTCCATAAACCTTGCTGTCCGCTGCCGGAAGATAGGTTGCCAGTGCTCCTGATTTTGGAAGGATGGTCTCATAGAATGGAACGCTTCCTGCAAAGGTCTTTGACAGGAAATCCGCCGCCAGCTCCGGATTCTTGCTTCCCGCAGTCACGGCCCAGCTGGAACCGCCGTTGTTGGAATAATTGGATGCACCGTCTACTCCCTCAAGCATAGGGATATTGGTAATCGCCCATTTGCCGGACTGGTCCTCTGCGGTCTGAATGCTTGCCATGATCCAGCAGCCGTTTATGGTTCCTGCCACAGTGCTGTTTGTCATAGTTCCCACATACTGATCCCAGTCATTGACTTCTACAAGAACACCGCTCTTAACAAGGGAAACATAGGTTTCCATAACCTTTTTCAGCTTATCATTTCCAACCATGCTTGGATTTCCAGCCTCATCAAAAAGGCTGCCGCCTGCTGACTGAAGCATGATCATGATTAAGTCAGACTCTCCTGCCGTACAGGATAACAGAGGCTTTCCTGTCTTAGCTAAAATCTCCTCGCCCATGGACTGATACTTGCTCCAGGTAATGTCCGTAAAATCCTCCTCCGTGAATCCGGCCTCCTTTAACACATCGGTACGGTAAGCAGCAATGGCTGCTCCGTTGTCAAAGGGAACACCGTAATTTTTTTCTCCAACAACAGAGTAAGCTGTCTTGGCCTTTGGAAACTGGGAAAAATCAATTCCGCTTCCGGTTAAATCCTTAAATGCATCGGGATAGCTGATTACATTCTTCTGGAATGCATTGTCCTGCATCAGCAGAATATCCGGAAGTGTATCCAGGTTTTTGGAAGTAGCCGCTGTTGTCAGCTTGGTCTGAACGTCAGCCCAAGGGGTTTCCACCACGTTCAGCTTAAAATCCGGATGGTCTTTCTGGTATACCTTTGCAGCTTCCTCCATGGCGTAAATATTAAACGCCGGATCCCAGCACCAGACAGTCAGCTCGTTTGCGGCCTTGGCCTCATCTCCTGCCTTCTGTCCTGTGCCGCCGGAAGTCCCGCAGGCTGTTAAGGAAGCCGCCATGGCTCCGGCCAGTAATATGGATGCAATTCTCTTCTTCATTTCAAAACTCCTCCTCTTTCATAAAAAATTGACTCATTTGATTCTCTTTTTCTTTCGAAAGATTTCTGATAATCACATTATACCAACTTTTTTGATTTAAAGTTTTTATATTCAATTGAAAAATGCGCATATTCAATCATTTCTTCCTTAGTCCCAGCCTCTTTGTGCGCTGATTTTATAATTCAGCAGCTTTCCTTCATAATTCTCTTCCGACTTTTTCCATTGGTAGGGAGAAATATCCAGTAATTTCCTGAAATTCCGATTAAACGCGGAAATAGAGGCAAATCCAGATTCCGCACCAACTTCCTCCATGGATTTATCTGTTTTCTTCAGCAGTTCGCAGGCATTTTGTACCCGGACAAGATTGACATAATCCAAAGGTTTCATGTTCATCCCCTCCTCAAAAACACGACGGAAATGACTTTCGCTCATGCTGCAGGCCTCTGCTAAATCGTTTATTTTTATTTCCTTAGCATAATGGGCTGCAACATAATCCAGGGCCCCTGTAAGGACGGCGTCACGGCTCCTCCCCTTCCTGATCCGTTCCTCATCATCGGAAAGACGCAAAAGCTCTGCCATAAAGGCATAGAGATATCCCCGTATGCTTTCCTTGTAATAAGGCTTTTTATGTCGGACTTCCTCCATGATCCCCAGGACCAGTATGGAAAGAGCAGGATTTTCATCTCCCGGCAAAAGATAGCCTGTCCGGTGAAGCCTCTTTAATATGGTTCTTTGAAGCATCGGATCATATCCATATACTTCACATACGGTTTTTTCCATATCAATGTATATCCACTCCCAATATCCTTTTGTCCCTTCCACACTGTTGGTAGTATGGGGAAGCCTTGGGGGTACAATCATTATGGAATGGCCGGAAAAAGGAACCTGCTCCTGTCCCAGCATCACTTCCCCGTCTCCCCAGTGACAGTATCCGATTTCCATGAGATCATGAAAATGAAGGTACTTGATCTCCTTTCCATACTCCCTGATCCAGTCCTCACCTAAAAGAGCCAGGACCGATTCTGTCTCCGGAATCCCATAGTAGCGGAATTCCACCCTCTCCCTTTGTTTTGCCACTAACGTCTTTCCTCCTTTGTCCAGGTAACTTTTATGAAAGCCTAAGCCTGTGCCGTAAAATGAAAGCCCCCTGCGGTTATACCGTTACACTCGGTGCCCGATCAAGGGGCAGGCTCTGAAGCGGGTGGTTTCTGTCCAAAAAACATGGACAATAATAACGAAAGAACATTCCCTGCCGGAAAACAATCGTTCCCATCATGGCAGAGAATGCTCTTCTTTAGAATTATGGTTATGACACTGTGGAGATTAAAGCACAAGTGAAGGCGGCGCATAAACTCTTGCCCCCAGCTCTGTATCCAGCAAATACAATCCCTTTGCATCATTTCCGAATAAATCATATCTTTTTATGATATCATCCGTATTTTTCTCCTCTTCATTCTGTTCTTTTACGAACCAGTCAAGGAACTGCATGGTACGGAAATCTTTTAATTCGTAAGCGGCTCCATAAATATCATGAATGGAGGCTGTTACCTTTACCTCATGGTCATAGGCAGTCGTAGCCGGCTGGCGGAAATCCGTGTAAACAAAATCGGGAGCCTTAATATCTTCCAATACAACCTTTTCACCATTGTTAAGCAAATAATCCATAAAGAGCATGGCATGATCCCGCTCTTCCTGAGTCTGGATCTTAAACCAGTTTGCAAAGCCGTTTAAATTACTGTCCGCATAATAGTTGGATATATCCAGATAAATGTAAGCCGAATACAGCTCAAAATTGATCTGTTTGTTTATCTTCGCAACAATATCTTTATTTAACAAAATCTTCACCCTCCTTTAACCTTTTTTCTATTTACTCCTTACCTATCAGATTGCATTAAATGCATCCTTTTCTAAACCACAGACAGGGCATGTCCAATCATCAGGGACATCCTCCCAGGCAGTGCCTGGTTCAACTCCATTGTCCGGATCACCTAATTCCGGATCATAAATATAACCACATGGACACTCATATTTCTGCATATAACACCTCCGTAAAAATGATATATCATATTCTAACATCTTTTGGTAAATTATTCAATGGTGTAATAAAAATATTTTATTTCATATAACGTCTGATAATAACCCAGTCAAATCTGTTTGCATACGCATATTCAAAGACTTATTGCTATCAATTTTACATTTTAGGATAGATCCTGCAGGATTATAATTCCCCTGCTTTACACCTGAAAAAAACCTTATTTCATGCGCTCCTTTTCGCACAAAAAGGCCGCTGCTCCGTCTCTGAACATTCAGGGATGAAGCTGCGGCCTCTACGGGCTTACCAGTAAGCTTTTACTTTTTTTCTTTCTTCTTTTCCCACATGGCCCAAAGCGTACCTGCCACGCAAATGGAGGAATAGCATCCGGTCAGGATACCAAAGAACATGGGAAGAGAAAACTCTAAAATGGACCCGATCTGGAAATAGACCGAAGCAGCCAAAATGATGAGCACACAGATCCCTGTGGTACAGGACGTATTGATGGATCTTCCAAGGGTCTGGGTAGTGCTGAGATTTACCAGTTCATCAACCGGCATTTTAGAATCCTTCTTTCTGTTCTCACGGATTCGGTCATAAATAACGATGGTATCGTTGATGGAATAACCGATAATCGTGAGGACTACCGCCACAAAGGCATCGTTTAACGGGATCCGGAACAGCACGAATACAAAGAACACCACAATCACATCATGGAGCAGGGCAATCATGGCAGTAACTCCTGCCGGAAGGCCGGAAATGGTTGAAAACCGGATCCATACATATACAACAATAAACACCAGGGATAATAGAATGGCAAGGCCTGCGTTCTTCATTGCCTTTGCCCCGATATAAGGCTCAACCACAAAAGTCTCCGACAGCTTTGCATCTGCCGCATCCAGGGTGGTGTTGATGGCATCGGTCACCTGCTTCTGGTCTTCCGGAGACATTCCGGAATTTCCTGCAAGTGTGATGGAAAGCCTCTTAAGCCCTGTCATGTTATCTTCTTTGATCTGAACCGTAACCGGCCGGCTTGTCTGCTTTTCAATTGCCGCCTGGATCTTACCTGTATCCGCATCCTCTGTTACGGAATAGCTTAATACCGCACCTCCCGTAAACTGGGTATCCAGCTTTACGCCAAAAACAAAACAGCCGATGATTCCGGAAAGAATAACCGCTCCGGAGATAATCCCAAAAATAAACTTTTTCTGATAAAATGGTATGGTCTTTTTATCTTTTCTGATCCGGAACCATTTTTCATCGCGCCACGGATCATACTGAACAAAGGATAATAAAAGCTGCTTGGAAACGGAAACACCCACCAAAAGGTTTACGATCATACCGATCAATAAGGTATAACCAAAGCTCAGCATGGTGCCTGATCCTAAAAACATCAGGATTATGGCAACAATGGCAGTGG
This sequence comes from Lacrimispora indolis DSM 755, assembly GCF_000526995.1. Classification (NCBI taxonomy): domain Bacteria; kingdom Bacillati; phylum Bacillota; class Clostridia; order Lachnospirales; family Lachnospiraceae; genus Lacrimispora; species Lacrimispora indolis. The sequence goes on from NZ_AZUI01000001.1 coordinate 553,416, forward strand.
TTACATTTCCGTCTAAAACAGATGAAAAGGCATTTTTATATCCGGTCAATACCGCACCTTTTACGGAAATGCCCTTTTTCAGCTCATCGGATATACGCTCTGAAATAATAATATTCGTATCAACTGCCATACCCAGGGTCAGTATAATACCTGCAATACCCGGAAGGGTCAGGGTATACTGGGGAACGGAGATGGCAAGCAGCTGCAGAACCATCTGCAAAACCAGAGTGATGCAGGCAATGACGCCCGGCAGCTTATAAAATGCGATCATGAACAGACAGATCACGACAAATGCAGCAATTCCTGCATACACCATAATTGTTAAAGCATTATTTCCCAAGGACGGGCTTATGGTAGAGAAATTGGTGGTTTTAAGAGAAAACGGAAGAGAACCTGCATTGATCTTTTCTGCCAGATTCTTTGCCTCGTCATAATCCTTCATCCCTGTAATCACTGCCTGTCCGCCTGATATCTTGGTCTGAACAGTGGGGCTGGAGATGAGATCCTTATCCATGTATATGCTCATCCGCTTTCCGATGAGATTTCCTGTTGCCTCCTCAAACAGCTTTGCGCCATTGGCATTAAAGCTGAGAGCCACCTGATAGGTCTTGATCCCGTTGGTATTGGCTGTCTCCGGCGCTGCATTCTGCACATCCTTACCCTGAATCAGCACATTTCCATCAGGATCCTGGAATGTAAGCTCAGCCATCTCTCCCAATTCTGCAATGGCATCCTCCGGATTAAAGTTGGTTTCACCGGATTTCCATGGGAACTGAACGATGATATATCCTCCGTTGGTATCCACGGTCACTTCACGGTCCACGATGTTCTGGTTATCCATTCGGGTTTCAATAACTTCCCTCGCTGTTTCAAGCTCCTTTTCCGTTGGATTGCGGTCAAGCCCCTGGGGTTCAAAGATCGCCTCCACTCCTCCGCGGATGTCGATGCCGAAACGCATATCAAATACGCCCTTAACACTTTCTCCGGCTCCGAATACCGCAACATAAATGAGAGCCGCAATTACCACAAAAATCGCGGCAAGTATTTTCTTTCCTGGCTTCATAGGTTATCCTCTTTTCTTGTTAATTTATTAACTTACCTTTAAAACTCCTGCCCTTACACCTTTTTCACCGTCTGAATCATGAATGTACCTGATCAGATATTCTCTGCCGGTATACCCTTCCTTCATCAGCACGGTTCGTTCTGACCATAAAATAAGCGGGACAAACAGGAAGAATTCCCTGGCCGCTATATACTTTAACGGTAAGATGCCATATAAGGACCTGCCCCAGGCGTCGACCAAATTTTCACCGGCAGCCTCTTCCTCCACAACTCCCGGAATTTCAGCGACCGCATCATTTCTTTTCGGATGGGCATATCCCTTTGGTTGGGCTTGCGTTAAAACCAAACGGGCCTGTCCCGGATTCCAGTCCATGCCCAGCACATTCAGTTCTCCTAAAAATAAGACAATGCAAAATAAGAATGCCAGCGTCCGGCTGACAGCCCTGGTTTTCTTTACATAATATCTCAATGGTACCCCTCCTGCGGCAGCCGCATGATAAAAAAGCATAATAATCGGATGATATCCTGTTGCATTGTACTACAAATTTATACGAAACACAACCCTGGTCTTCTGGAAAATAACAGATTCATGTCGAAGCTGGTTCACTTCATGATTTTTTTCAGGATATGTTCCAAAAAGCCTTTTTCTTCTTCCGTAAGCCGGGAAAAAATACAGTCATTTTCCTTCTTCCAGTCCCTTATATATTCTTTGGCTGACTCAAGCCCTTTACCGGTAAGAGAGACCCTCACATCGCTTCCTTCAGCCGGCTTCCTGCCGACATACCCCTTTTTCTCCAGCTTTTGCAAAGCCTCTTCCAGTTCCCCGGAATCCAGCCCGGAATTTTCCTTAAGCTCCTTTTGTGTCAGGCCATCCTTTTCCGCCAGTGCCGCCAATATGGAAAGCCGCACTGCCTTACCTCCCTGTTTTCCTGCCTTCTTATCAGACAACAGCTTGCAGCTCCTTTGATAAAGGCACACCAGCCTGATTTCAGACTGGATATTCTTCCATTCCTCTGTTTCTGAATTTATGACCGGTCCCTCCCCAGTTCCGGTCTTTGCCCCATCGGTCTCCTTAAACGGCAGCTTTTCCTTTAACTTTCTTTCTGCCTTAAGCTCCTTCTCTTCCTTTAACTTCTTCTCTTCCTTTAACTTTTTCTCTGCCAATGCTTTCCCCTTTCCGCAATGAGGGGATTTTAAAGAACAATGCCTTTTGCAGTATGGACAGTGTTCTCCTGCAAGTATCTCTTTCTTCATTCCGGTTCCTCCATATGTATGCTCTGACTTTATCTTCATGAAATCAAGAGCCGTGTTTCCGGCTATTCCGTTGATCCTATTATTATATTTTTTTGAACCGGTTATTTCAAGCTGTTTTTTAGGGAATCCTTTTCTTTAATATGGATTTGAAGAAAAAAGGCCGGGACAGCTGCTTATAAAAGCTTGCTGCTCCGGCCTGAAAGGAGTCCTGGTTTTTTCTCCGGTCAGCCCAGTTCCAATACCAGTACCTGATAACCTTTTAAATCAAGTTTTTTCCCCTCACAGGAAATCTCATCATGGTTATTTAATAACACCCGGCTGTATTCCCCGGGCAGCTCAACCGTCTGAGGTTCTGTCTGAAAGTTGCCGATCACCAGGATATCCTGGTTCTCCCCTTTACGGAAGTAGGCCATGATCCTGGTTCTGTCCTGATAAACAGGTACCATTGTCCCATAAACAAAGGTATCCTTATATTCTTCCTGTTTTCTAAGGGCAATGAGCTTTTTGTAATAACTGAATACGGAATCAGGATCGTCTTTTTGAAGCTTTAAGTTGATCTTCTCATATTCCGGATTGACCATGATCCAGGGAGTTCCTTCCGTAAATCCCGCGTTTTGGCTGTCATCCCACTGGAAAGGCACTCTGGCATTATCCCTGCTGTAACGGCACACGGTCTTAAATGCCTCATCTTCCGGGATTCCATGTTTCAGGGCCACCTTGTATTCGTCCAGGGTGGAAATGTCATCCACATCGTCAATGGACCGGAAGGGCACATTCTCCATTCCGATTTCCTGTCCCTGGTAAATAAAGGGCAGACCCTTTAAGAGAAAATAGACGGTTGCCAGAAGCTTCTTGGAGGTATCGCTGCATTCCCCTTCCGGTATGTACCGGCTGACTCCCCTGGGTTCATCGTGGTTTTCAATGATATTGGATAAAAATCCGATTCCTTCCGCCCTGAGCTGGCTGCCGAAACAGCAGTCCCGGTAATCATCAGGGGTAATGGTCTGGTTATCAAACCAGCCTTTTTCACTGGCTCCGAATATAGTTTCATTAAAATCGAACATGGAGGAAAAGCAGCCTTCCTCTCCGATGAAATCCGGAAGGTCTTCCTTTTTTTCGTTAAAAACTTCACCAACAGTAACTGCATGGTATTTCTTAAAGGTGGAATCATTCATCTCCTTTAAGAAGTCCATCACTCCTGCAGCCTCTTCCAGCATCTTTTTACAGGTTGCCAGCCCATCTTCCCGGTCAGGTTCATAGTCGTGGAATGGAAGGGCCTTTTTAATGTTTATGATGGCGTCGATGCGGAAGCCTGCAATCCCCTTTTCCAGCCACCAGTTGATCATGGCATAGATTTCCTTTCTCACCACAGGATTTTCCCAGTTAAGGTCCGGCTGCTTCTTATGGAAGAGGTGAAGATAATACCGGTCCATATCCCCTATTCGCTCCCAGGCGCTTCCGCCAAAGTAGGACCGGATGTTGCTGGGCTCTTTTCCATCCTTTCCTTCCATAATATAAAAATACTTTCCATACTCTCCGTCAGGGTCTTCCATTGCTTTCTTAAACCATTCATGTTCATCGGAGCAGTGGTTGACCACCAGATCCATGAGAATATACATCTCTCTCTTTTTGGCTTCCTTTATCAGCTCTTCAAGCTCTTCCATGGTTCCGAACCTTGGATCAATGTTATAATAATCTGAAATATCATACCCCTGGTCTGCAAGGGGAGAAGCATAGATGGGTGAAAGCCATATGATGTCAATGCCCAGCTCCTTTAAATAATCCAGTTTCTCTGTCACACCCTTTATATCCCCGATTCCATCCTCATTGGTATCCTTAAAGCTCTTAGGATAAATCTGATACGCTATCTTGTCATGCCACCATTGTTTCTTCATATCCGCATTCTCCATCCAGTCATCTGTCAATTTTTTCTTTAAATATTGTCTCAGGTTATATAAGCATCTTTCTGCCTTCATACATGATATATACAACCGCTTCATAAGGAAGAAGCCTGTTTTTGTTCTCCCTGGCCGGCTGCTCATAATTGCTGATCAGGCGTTCCACATCCTCCCCATAAAATTCCTCAGGTATAGAAACCTGTAATTCCTCATCCGTAAAGTTACATAATACAAGCAGTTTTTCCTCTCCCAGCTTCCTGATAAAGGCAAATACCCTGGAATCCTCCTCCATCAAAGGCTCGTATTCGCCATACACGATGATGTCATGGTGTTTCCTCAGTTGGATCAGCTTCTTATAATAATGGAATACAGAATTTTCGTCCGCCAATTCCTTTTCAGCATTGATTTCCTTATAGTTTGGATTTACCTGGATCCAGGGGAGGCCTGATGTGAACCCTGCATGGAGTTCATCATTCCACTGCATGGGAGTCCTTGCATTGTCCCTGCTTTTAAATCTTAAGCAGCTCATCATTTTCTCATGGCTCACCAGCCCTGCGCCCACCAGCTGCTCATAGATATTTAAGCTTTCTATATCCTTAAACTGAGATATATCCTGGAAAGGAAAATTCGTCATCCCCAGCTCCTCTCCCTGATAAATGTAGGGAGTCCCCTTCAGCAGGTGGAGGCACGTGGCAAGCATCTTGGCCGAAAGTTCCCTGTATTTTTCACTGTCATCTCCAAACTGTGAAACGGCTCTGGGCTGATCGTGATTATCCCAATACAGGCTGTTCCAGGCACCCTCCTCAAGCCCTGTCTGCCATTTGGAAAAAATCCGTTTTAATTCCAGCAGATCAGGCCTTTTATCCGTCCACTTCCCGATTTCACCGTTTATTGACACATGCTCAAAATGGAATACCATATTAAGCTCCTGTTCCTTTTCGCCGGAGTATCTTTTTGCTTCCTCAAGGGTAACGCCAAAGGCCTCCCCAACGGTCATTAAGTCATACTTTGACAATACCCTGCGGTTCATTTCCTTTAAATAAGTATGAACATTGGGACCGCTGGATGCATATGGAGAAAAATCACCGTACAGCCCATCCGTTAACTCGCCGTCGGGAAGCCGGGGATCTTTTGATATTAAATTGATCACATCCATTCGGAAGCCGTCAATGCCTTTCTGACACCACCAGTCCATCATTTCATATATTTCGTCTCTCACCTTGGGATTATCCCAGTTTAAATCCGGCTGCTTCCTGGAAAACAGGTGAAGATAATACATCTCCGTCTCACTGTCATATTCCCATGCAGGACCGCCGAAGCAGGAGCCCCAGTTGTTAGGACAGCTTCCGTCTTCCTTCCCTTCCCGCCATATGTAATAATCCCGGTAAGGATTATCCTTGCCGGTTCTGCTTTCCACGAACCACTTATGCTCATCGGACGTATGGTTTACCACCAGATCCATGATGAGCTTTATGCCTCTTTGATGGGCCTCCTGAAGCAGTTCATCAAAATCTTTCATGGATCCGAACTCTTCCATAATCTCCTGGTAATCACTGATGTCATATCCATTGTCATCATTGGGGGACTGGTAGATGGGAGAAAGCCATATCACATCAATTCCTAACAGCTTTAGGTAATCCAGCTTCTCTGTGATCCCCTTTAAATCTCCTACTCCATCTCCGTTGCTATCCATAAAGCTTCTGGGATAAATCTGATACACCACTGCTTCCTTCCACCATTTTCGTTCCATTTTACTATTCTGTCCTTTCTTAGTGATTTATTTGATTGCACCTTCTACCATGCCCTGAATGATCTGTTTCTGTGCCAGCAGGAAGAGAATGATAACCGGTATCATAGCCAGAAAGGCGGCAGCCAGTATTAAATCCCACTGTTTTACGTAAGAACCTACAAAGCTGCTCACCGCCACCGGCAGCGTCTTGATCCTGCCGTTTAATCCAAGCATGAGTGAAGGCAGAAGATAATCGTTCCATATCCAGATTCCATTTAATATGAGAACCGTCATCTGAACCGGCTTTAAAAGAGGGAATACGACCCTGAAAAAGGTTCCCTCCGGGCTGCAGCCGTCAATCCATGCAGCCTCTTCCAGTTCCCTTGGAACCCCTTTTATAAAGCCATGAAGGATAAAGACGGACATGGAACCGCCAAAGCCTAAGTAAGCGATGATAATTCCCGTATAGCTGCTGAGAAGCCGGATTCCGGTAAAGGCAGACAGCTCCCGGAATGTAGATAAGAGAGGGAGCATGACCACCTGAAAGGGAATTACCATGGCCGCAACAAATGTCATGAAAATAACACTGGACCACTTCGTCTTATTTCGGACCAATACCCAGGCTGCCATACTGGAGAAGAGGGTTAAAAGCCCCAGGCTGACAACGGTTATGAACAAGGAACTGAAAAAAGATTTCCAATAACTGAAATTCTGGTTATGGATCACGTTCTGCAGGTTAATAAACATCTGCCCCCAGTTTTCAGGCGGCGCAATGGGGCTTATGACAATAGCCGCGCTTTTCTTGGCTGCATTGAATACCACCAGGACAAAGGGGGATAAAACCAGAAGAGATAAAACAAGGGCGGTCAGTTCAACGATGGTTCCTCTTAATTTTCTGCTCACAGTTCAATCTCCCTCCTTTTGCTGATGGTCACCTGGGTCAGAGACACGATTGCCAAAATGATGAAGAACACAACCGCTTTTGTCTGTCCCTGGGCATACTGGTTCTTTGCAATGGCCGTATTATAAATGTTAAGGGCCAAAAACTCGGTGGAGGCAATGGCCTTTGCCCCCAAGATCCTGCTGGGCGCTCCGTTTGTAATGGCAAAGTTTAAATCAAACTGCTTAAAGGAATTAACCAGAGTGAGGAAAATGCAAACCGTAAAGGTATTGGCTATCATTGGCAGCTTAATATGAAACAGGGTCTTTAAAGCGTTTGCTCCGTCAACACCTGAGGCTTCCAGCACATCCCTTGGAACTGATTGTAGCCCCGTCACATAGATCATCATAATATAACCGGCATACTGCCAGGTGCTGACGATCAGTATGGCCAAAAAAGCCAGATTGGGATCCGTCAGCATGGAAAGGCTACCTTCAAAAAGAGCGGGGAACACTTTATTAAAAATAAACTGCCATACATATCCCAGAACAATGCCTCCGATCAGGTTTGGAAGGAAAAATGACGCCCGGTAAAAGTTTCTTCCTCTTGCCCCTGAGGTACACAAAAGCGCCAGAGCAAACGCCGTGAAATTTACGAAGATCATATTGATCACGGTAAATAAGAAGGTGATCGCAAGAGAATATAAGTAGTCAGGAGACCGGAACATATCCACGTAATTTGCCAGCCCCACAACCTTTGTAAACCCGATCCCATTCCAATTTGTAAAGGAATAAAAGATGCCGAATAAAAAGGGAATCATGACTGTTATTCCAAAAGCGCCCAGAAGGGGCAGCAAAAATAATCCGTTTACGATCATCCGGTGCCTCTTCCCTGGAATAAAGTACAATCCGGCAATGATCATAAGAAGTCCAAGGACCAGAAGAAATCCCCTGATCGCCATATCCCTGTGGAACAAATCTAAATAAAGTGTGTAAATTACCGTCAGCACACCAAGCAGTACCGGCAAAATGAATACAAGCTTTTTTGTATTTCCATCCATATATACTCTCCTTACCTCTTCCTCTGTCTTCCGCAGCGGCAGCCCCTAACAGTTAAGGCGGCTTATAAAAGCCGCCTCATCCCTAACTACTATTTCACATAATCGGCAATCGCGGTTTCCATCATGGTAACAAACGTATCTCTGTCGATCTCTCCTTTTGCATATAATTCAAAAACAGCTCCCGTGGCATTCATTGCCATTCCTTCCGGCATCTTCGTCCATTCCCAGGAATAAGTGTTGCCTGCATCCACATATGTTTTTAAGCTCTTGGCAAGAGGTGTCTCAGGGCTTACCGTACAGGTGGTATAGGGAGAAATCATTCCGCAGTCGGTCACAAGACTTTTCTGGCCGTCAGCTGAGGTTGCAAGCTCTTTTAAAAATGCTTTTGCTGCGTCAATGTTATTTCCTTTGTTGTAAACGGACCACCAGGATGGGCAATCGGCAAGCACGCCCTTCATTTCCTCTTTGGTAAAGGCCAGAGGAGCTATTCCGCAGCCAAACGTCACCTGATAATCAGGAAGAGAGGGATCAATCCAGTTTCCCTGAGTTATGAATGCAGTCTTTCCCTGAGCCCACAAAGCCAGCTGGTCATCGTAGGTTCCTGAAATCAGAGTGCTTTTATCGGAATAATCAAAAAGCAGTTTCATGAAATCTGCAAACTGTCCCAGACGTTCCTTGTCCACTGTGCCGGCTTTTAACATATCAATGTATTTAGCATCTCCTCTTTTTAAACCGCCGGATAAGTAATAACCAAACAAGTGATTTCCTGTTGACCAGTACATTTGCCCGGATTCCGCAGCTACAGAGCAAACCGCAGTGATTCCCAGCTCTTCCTTCTTGCCGTCAATGGTCTCAAACGCCTTTTTAAACCCATCATAGTTTGTCAGGGAAGCAGGATCAATTCCGGCAGCGTCCAGAATGTCCTTGTTATATGTAATTCCATATCCTTCCACCGCATATGGGAAACCAACGGTTTTATCATCAGCCGACTTAAAGCCGAAATCAGTCTGGGAAGCCCATTCTTCTCCGCTTAAATCCACCATGTAATCCTTCCATGTCTGATAATCCCCTTCTCCTCCGAATACGAAAATATCAGGCATATTTCCTGCTGCCAGATAATTCTTTAAAGCGCCGTTAATATCCACGCCGCCGCCCAGGGATTCGATTACCACTTCCTGTCCGGTCTTTTCCTGATACTGTTTTGCAAAGGCTTTTAAGGGACCGTCAATTTCGATCTTTCCGTTTACAAGACGAATTGCCTCTCCGTTCTTGCCGGTTGCAGCTTCTGACTTTCCTTCACTGGAAGCTGTGCTGTCTGCATTGCCGGCACTGCTTCCGCATCCCGTCATTGTTCCCAAAACCATTGCTCCTGCTAATGCCATAGCCAGTAGTTTCTTCTTCATAATACTCCCTCCATATATTAATTTTACTATTAATATGTAAATACTATCCCTTGTCATTGTAACTTATGCGCATAAGTTATTCGTACATTATATTATCATCCTACAGCCGCTCTAGCAAGTGTTTTTTTATTTTTTTTCATGAAATATAGAGTTTTTTCATGTTTCACAAGCTAATATTTGTGGATCAGGCGGCCCTTCACAACTTATGCGTTTAAGGCAATATAAAAAAAGGCGCCTTGACCGGTCTGTAACAACCGTTTCAAGGCATCCTTTCATATTATGGTGCTATTTTATTTCCTTTACTGAGTTTCTTTCCACAAGATAAACAGTAAGCTGCTCAAACTTGTCTCCATAATCCTCCTTACGGATCATATGAAACAGCTTTTCAACCGCAATCCCGCTTTTCTGTGTGACATCCTGGTGAACCGTAGTCAGCGCCGGCCTCACCATATTGCTGTAAATATTGTCATCGAATCCCACCACAGATAAATCCTCCGGTACCCTTATCCCATGATCCTGTAAATAATTTATGATGTTGGCCGCATAAAAATCAGAGGCACATACAAAAGCAGTAAAATCTCCTGCTCTGCGGTACACATTGGATAAAAGCGAAGGCATATCCGGACTGCCCGGCTCCAGCATGATAAAATTTTCCTCCTCATAAGGGATCCCTGCCTCTGCCATCGCAGCCCGATACCCTTTGAACCGATGGTAGTCTACTCCTAAACAGTTATCTGCAAGAAAGGCGATTTTCCGGTGGCCTTTCTGAATCAGATAATCTGTTATTTCATAGCTGCCCTTCTGATCTTCGATCCCTACATTGACATATTCAAAAAATGAATCCCCAAAATAGCTGTCCACAAAAACCATGGGTTTTTTTACCTTTTGTTTCAGAAGAATGGCATCCTCTGTCTGCATTCCCATCAATATAAGGCCGTCTGCATTCCAGCTGGCAACGGAATTTATGATCTCCGTAATATCGGAGGAGATGTACAGCATGGTAAAGTATCCCTTTGCCCGGACAAAGCTTTCAACAGCACCGGTCAGTTCCCCAGCAAAGGGATCCGTCATAAAATTATCGTACTTCTCACGAATTGTCTTCATGGCAAGTCCGATGATTCCTGATTTGTTTCTGGCAAGATTCCTGGCATTGATGTTGGGAACATAATCATATTCCTCTATCAGCCGCTTTACCTTTTCCACCATGGCAGGAGAAACCTCACCTGTCTTTCCATGAATGACATTTGATACCGTAGTGGTGCTGGTTCCAAGCATTTCTGCCATTTTCTTAATTGTAATCATACCATTCTCCTTAAATTTACAGTAATGGCCATGACCAGATACCATTACGAATTCCTCTAAACTATTTTATTACTACTTTTTTAATTATGCAAGTTATAAACATGATCCTTATCAGTTTTATATATTGGTGGGGTTTTATTGATGCTTTATAAACAAAAAAAGAAAAGGCAGTTTCCTGCCTTCTCCTTTAATCCTCATAGTGCCCCATACAGGATACGATTTCTATGACTTCGCTGCTTATCCGGTAAACAAGCCTGTTTGCATGATCAATGCGGCGGCTCCAGAATCCGCTTAAGTCACCTTTAAGGGGCTCTGGCTTCCCAATGCCCTCAAAGCCGCCTCCTCTCTCAATATCCTTCAGTATGGAATTAATTCGCTTTAATATCTTTTTGTCCTGGGCCTGCCAGTAGATATAATCTTTCCACGCTTCTTCAAACCACACTTTTCTCATTCGTCCCCTGCCTCGATTATATCATGCTCCACGCCTTTTCCAGCGTTTAAAGCTTCCACGCCCCGCCGCAAATGCGCCATGTTACTGTCAGAGAAAAAAGGGTCGATCGATACATCAAAAGGTATTCTTTTTTCGCGGCTCATCTTCTTTGCAAAAATAGTGAAAGCCGTCGTCATATTTATTCCCAATTCAGAGCAAATCTGTTCCATACTCTTTTTGAGTTCTTCATCCATGCGTATACTCACAAGTGTCTGTGCCATAATTTCACTCTCCCTTCACTATTATTATATGAAAATAGCAATACATTGTCAATACATTGTATTGTCATAGTATATGTTTTTTATCACAAATTATCGACTAACTTTTTAGGTTTCTGTTTTTCCCAGAAAAATATTGTTTATATAAAATTCATTTATTGTTACAGTGAATGTGAGCTGCAAACTTTTTCCACTGTATTAAAATATGATAATTACGAATTTTATCTTTTTATACATTATGTTTATAATCTATCATTCTATCCCCAGCTGCAATTCATTTTAAATCAATGCAGGGTAAAAAAACAGCACTACGCCCCAAAGACAATAGAAACCTGCCCCAAGGTATGATATGATAACCACAAATATGAATGAGGAGGTAATCATTATGCTGATCGATATTACTTTAAAAATCACTCCTGACATGATCGCTGATGCCCAGGGAAACGAAAGAAAATCATTGTCAGGACATTTGGGAACCCACTTTGATGTGATGAATAAAGAATTTCCCCTGGATTATACAGAACGGAAAGGAATTGTTTTTGATGTGAGCGGCGTAAGCGGACGCGATATTGAAGCCTCTGACATTGATATGAATGAAGTGGAAACAGATATGTTCGTAGCCTTTTACACAGGATTTATGGAAAAAAACGGATATGGCGGAAAGGTCTATTTTACCCAGCATCCCCAGCTGTCCCATGAACTGATTGACAGGCTTTTAGAAAAGGGAATCTCCATAATCGGAATTGATTTTGCAGGCATCCGCAGAGGAGCCGAACACACACCAAAGGACCAGTATTGTGCTGACAGGGGAGTTTTCATCATTGAGAATTTGTGCAATTTAAAAAAGGTGATCCAGCATAACACCCGTTTTATCGCCTGTACCTACCCTTTGAACTATGCGGAAATGACAGGGCTTCCCTGCCGGGTCGTTGCAAAGTTCCGGTAAAATTTGATTGAGATTTTATGTTTTTCAAAAATGGAAGCACTTCATTCGATCTCTGATACCGGATCACCATGGGGCATGGGAATCGCAAAAAGGGCGAAGTCTGAAAAGACTTCGCCCAAAACAACTGATTACTCACCGAATACCGCTTTATAATCTGCCTTGAATTTCTCGATTCCCTGGTCGGTCAGCGGGTGTTTTGTCATCTGCACCAGCACACCGTACGGCACTGTAGCGATATCAGCCCCTGCCTTTGCGCAGTCGATCACATGGACCGGGTTGCGGACGCTTGCAGCAATGATTTCCGTTTCAATTCCATGTTCTTTAAAAATATCCATGATATCACAAATCAGATCAATGCCGGGCATGGAGATATCATCCAGACGGCCTAAAAACGGAGAAACATAGGAAGCGCCTGCGCGGGCGGCCAAAAGCGCCTGGGCAGCTGAAAACACCAGCGTCACATTGGTCTTGATTCCTTCTCCGGTCAATACCTTAACGGCTTTCAGTCCTTCCACGGTCATGGGGATCTTTACAACCATATTGGGATGGATCGCTGCGATTTCACGGCCTTCTGCGATCATGCCTTCCGCATCCACTGTGGTTGCCTTTACTTCCCCGCTGATGGGTCCGTCTACGATGGAAGTGATTTCCTTGATGACCTGGGCAAAGTCACGGCCTTCCTTTGCGATCAGGGAAGGATTGGTGGTAACGCCGCAGATGATGCCCATGTCGTTTGCTTTCTTTATTTCTTCCGTATTTGCTGTATCGATAAAAAATCTCATGGCAATTCTCCTTAAAATTTTATTTATTCAAAATTAGCCAACTTTGCAAAATTCAATCTTTTCCCCATTAGGACCCTGAAAAAGAAAGAAACGGTTGGTGAGAGGTGCAAACATCTGGTTGGATTCTATTCCGTCCGACAAAAGCTTATGTCCCTGAGCTGAGATTTCCTCATATGCTTCATCCAGATTTTCGCAGGTTAAGGCAATGTGATCGATGTTTCCGATGGGCTTTGCGTCCTGGCGTCTGGGGTAGTATTCAATGACACAGGTTCCACACTTCAGCATTCCCCTGATTCCTCCATCCACCAGTCTGGTAAAGCCCAGACTCTCATAAAAAGCTACGGTTGCTTCCGGTTCATCTGTGGGAATTGCCACATGGGCAACTCCCGATGGTTTATGTTTCAGCATAAGGAACCTCCTATGCCAGCAGGCCCTTTACGTATTCTGCAATGGCTTCATCCTTGCAGTTTGCAAAGAACAGCTCTCCAAACTTCTCGCCGCCCACGGCGCCCTTTACCAGTTCCTGGTCAAGTCCCTTTAAGCAGGTAAGGATGTCTTTTAAGTTATTCTCTCTTACCACATCTAAGATCTTTTTATTTCTCTGCTCCGGAACGGCCCTCTCCCTTGGGTAGCCCTGTCCGCTTGCTTCGGAGAATAACTTTTCAAATGTATATTCCAGATTCAGCTCTGCTCCCCAGCCAAAGCCCTTTGCAAATGGCATTGCAATAGCATTGCCGTCATTGATCTGCGCAAACATGTAGCCGTCGCTTGGATCGCACACATGGCCGCAGATCACGCCGGGGAAGCTGTTTAATGCCAGCATGGCGCCTTCGCCGGTTCCGCATCCGGTAACCACATAATCCGCTGCACCGGAATTTAACAGGATAGCCGCCAGGATTCCGTTCTGTACATAAGTCAGGGAATTGCTGTCCTCTGCAGAATACATGCCATAGTTGTCCACCTCATAGCCCTTTGTATCCGCAACCTTCTTTAAGCTGTTGTAAATCAATCCGTTCTTAGCCGCCTGGCTGTTCTCATTAATCAATGCGATTCTCATGCTTCCAACACTCCTTTTATTTGATTATATACCTGTTTCTCACTCAGTCCGTATTCCTCCAGAAGCTCTTCCGGCTTTCCGGACTGGCCGAATCGGTCCTGTACACCGATCTTCTTAAAAGTTACGTTACACTTGTTTTCCAGAAGAACTTCGCCAACGGCATCTCCAAGACCGCCGATAATGCTGTGTTCCTCCACTGTGATCACATTGCTGCACTTAACAGCATATTTTAAAATGCACTCCCTGTCAATAGGCTTAATGGTATGCATATTGACAACCGTAACAGATTTTCCTTCTGCCTCAAGCTTTTTTGCACATTCCAGCACAGTAGATACCATGATGCCGCAGGCAAATACCACTGCATCCGTACCTTCTTTTAATACGTTTGCCTTTCCGATCACAAACGGCATATCCTCTTCAAATACCGGGCTTGGAAGTCTTGCCAGACGAAGATAAGCCGGTCCTTTCATATCTGCAACAGCCTTTACGGCGCGGTGCGTTTCCCTGGCATCACAGGGAACCACAACGGTCATACCGGGAATTACCCGCATAAGAGCCATATCTTCAATGGCCTGATGGCTTCCCCCGTCTTCCCCAAGGGTGATGCCGGAATGGGTCATGCCAAGCTTTACATTGAAATTTGGATAAGCTACGCCGTTTCTTACCTGCTCATAAGCCCGCCCTGCCCCGAATATGGCAAAGGTGCTGCAAAAAGGGATATATCCCATGGTAGAAAGGCCTGCACTCATATCAACCATATTCGCTTCTGCTATGCCCGCATTAAAAAACCGTTTCGGGAACTTTTCTGCAAAGGTGGCAGTCATGGTGGCATGGGCCAGATCCGCATCCATTACAACAACCTTTTCATTTGCCTCGCCAAGTTCAGCCAATGCCTCACCGTATGCCACTCTAATTGCTTTCATTTCACTCATGTCATCAATCCTCCAGTTCCTTTAATGCCTGCTGTCTTTCTGCTTCGCTTGGTGCCTTACCGTGCCAGCCTACCTGGTTTTCCATAAAGGAAACACCTTTTCCTTTAACAGTGTGTGCCAGGATGCACTTGGGCCTTCCTTCCATGGTGCTGATGGAGTAAGCTGCCAGCACTTCTTCTAAATTGTTGCCGTCCGGCAGTTCCAGTACATTGAATCCAAATGCTTTGAATTTGGAGGATAAATCACCGAGAGACATAACCTGATCATTGGCTCCGTCGATCTGGAGGCCGTTGTTGTCAATGATAATGGTGAGATTGTCCAGGTGATAGTTGGCCGCTGCCATGCACGCCTCCCAAACCTGTCCTTCCTGCAGTTCTCCGTCACCAAGAAGGGTAAATACTTTTGTATCCTTGTTCTGAGCCTTTGCTCCAAGTGCCATGCCAACTGCAATTGAGATTCCCTGTCCTAAAGAACCGGTGGAAGCATCGATTCCCGGAACCTTCTTTGCATCCGGATGCCCCTGAAGAATGCTGTGGAGCTGGCGGAAGTTTTTGAATTCCCCCTTATCGAAAAAGCCCATCTCACCTAATACCGCATAATAGCAGGGAGCTGCATGTCCCTTGCTCAGTACGAAACGATCCCTGTCCTCGTTGTCCGGATCCTTTGGATCCACCCGCATCTGTGTATAAAACAGCGCCGCCATCAGCTCTACTGCTGATAAAGAACCGCCTGGATGGCCGCTGGCTGCATCCGCTGTCATATTAATAATATCCTTGCGGATATCATTGCATTTCTTTTTTAATTCCACAATGTCCATCATGTTCTTATGCCTCCGTCTTAATTATGTAATATTACTTTTTCAGGGAACCTCTCTTTTTTATGTAATCCACGTATACGGCCCCAAGGATTACGCATCCCTTTACTACAAACTGCCAATAGCTGTTTATCTTAAGCAGGTTCATACCGTTGTTAAGAACACCGATGATCAGAACACCGATAACGGTTCCTCCCATTGTACCGATACCGCCGTTAAAGCTTGTACCGCCAAGTACGGAAGCTGCGATTGCATCACGCTCAAAGCCTTCTCCTACCGATGGCTGACCGGAATAAAGTCTTGCTGCCAGAACCACACCGGCTAAGGCTGCCATTACACCGCTGATGATGAATACCCTTACCTGGATCCATTTGGTATCAACACCTGCGTATTTGGCTGCTTCCTTGTTTCCTCCGGTGGCATAGACGTGACGTCCAAAGGAGGTACGGTTCATAATGAAATAAAGGATTACAAATGCCACGATTACAAATACAACCGGAATGGGAATTCCCAGGAAGCTTCCTACACCCATGTTGTTAAATGCTTCGTTATTGGACTGTGCCGGCTGACCGCCTGTTAATATGTAGCTGACACCGCGGACGATGATCTGCATGGATAAGGTTACGATAAATGGCGGCAGAGTTGTGTGGGAAATAACATATCCATTGAAAAGGCCAATGACCGCACCAAATAACAGGGGGATCAGAAAGCAAAGGGTGACCGGCAGTCCCGCATTGCCGCAGCGCACGGCAATTACGCCGGCAGCCGCTACAACGGAGCCTACGGACAAATCAATGCCGCCGCAGATCAATACGCATGTAATGCCAAATGCAATGAAACCATTTACGCATACCTGGCGCAATACGCTGAGCAGGTTATTTTTAACAAGAAACGTATCGGTTGTAATTGATAAAACAATACACAGGAATACCAGTGCGATCATGGCCGCCATATTGCGTTTCAGCCAGATCATAAAGGGATTGGTGTTCCAGAGGCTTGGTGCTTGTATCTTAAATGTCTCTGATTGATTTTTCTTGCTTAACATGTTGTATGTTCTCCTCCCACTGCAAATGACATGATCTTTTCCTGTGAAGCTTCTGTTTCCTGCTGGTCCAGAATTCCGGCCAGGCGTCCTTCACGCATGATGGCAATCCGGCTGGAGTTGTTGATGATTTCAGGAAGCTCTGAAGAAATCATGATTATGGAAACGCCTTCACCGGCAAGGCTGTGCATCAGCTTATATATTTCTGCCTTTGCGCCTACATCGATCCCTCTTGTCGGCTCATCCAAAATAAGTACCTTTGGCTTTGCTGCCAGCCATTTGGATATTACGATCTTCTGCTGATTGCCTCCGGAAAGCTCTCCTGCCGACTGTTCAATGGAGGCCATTTTAATAGAAAGCTTCTGCTTGAACTCGTCCACGATCCTGGATTCCTTTTTCTTGTCCACTTGTAACTGATGTATAAATTCAGAAAGCACCTGGAATGTCAGATTGGTTGCAATGCTGTGACCAAGGAAAAGCCCCTGTTCCTTACGCTCTTCCGGCACCAGTGCTATGCCTGCGTTTATTGCATCCTTTGGCCTGCTGATGGCAAGTTTTTTCCCTTCCAGCCAGATCTCTCCTGACTGGACGGTGTCAATGCCGAATATTGCCAGTGCCAGCTCGGTACGCCCCGCCCCTACCAATCCTGAGAATCCAAGTATTTCCCCTTTTCTCAATGTAAAACTGATATCGGATACCTTGTCGGTTGTTAAATGTTTCACTTCCATGATGACGTCCCCGCCGATGACACGTTTGTTACCATACATGTTGTTAAATTCACGGCCTACCATCATGCTGATCAATTCATTTTCTGTTGTTTCCTTTGTATCTCTGGTTCCTATAAACTTACCGTCACGGAGTACCGTTACCGAATCGCAGACCTTAAAGGTCTCTTCCATACGATGAGAGATGTAGATCATCGCAACTCCGGCTTTTTTTAAACGGTCGATCTGTGCAAACAGATTGTCTGTCTCGCTTTTTGACAAAGATGCTGTGGGTTCGTCCAGAATCAGGATTTTTGCCCCCTCATTAACCGCTCGTGCAATTTCTATCATCTGCTGCTGTGCCACGGATAACCCCCGTATCAGCATTCCAGCATCCAGATCCAGCCCCAGTGCATCAAGAGCTTTCTGCGCCTCGTGCTTCATTTTCCGGTAATCCACCATTTTCAAACAGTTTTTCGGTTCCCGGCCAAGAAAAATATTTTCTGCAATCATCATCTCAGGAATGTTGGTGATTTCCTGATGAATAAAACTGACACCATACCTGCGGGCATCGTCTACAGTTTTTATGGAAGCTTCCTTTCCGTCCATGTAGATGGTACCCGAATCAGCGCTGAAAATGCCGCCCAGGATCTTCATCAGGGTGGATTTTCCCGCACCATTCTCCCCCATAAGAGCCCGGACTTCTCCGGGCTTTATGGAAATACTGACTCCGTCAAGTACAACGTTGCGACCAAACGCTTTGGTAATATCTTTCATTTCAAAAACATATTCATTTGACATGTTTTTAACACTCCTGTTCTGCATTCTTCGCTGCGGTCAGCACTTTGCGGATTACTGATCTACGTTCTCCTTTGTAATGATAGACATTGGTACAACGACCTTTTCTTCAATGGTCTGTCCGGAAAGAAGGCGGTAAGCAGTTTCGATACAGGTTGTGCCGATTCCTGCCGGATCCTGTGCTGCGGATGCTACCATTTCATCGGCGCGGATAAAGCCTTTTCCTTCGTCAGAACCGTCTACGGAAACAACCTTGGTGGCATCTAAGCGGCCGGCTTCCTTCAGGGCTGCGATGGCGCCGCGGGCTGTTGGATCATTGATGGTAAATACTCCGTCGATTACCGGGTTTGCGTTGATAAAGTCTACCATGATCGGCTGGGAATAATCGGACTTTGGCTTCTCCACGTCCTTGGTCTGGATGATCTCAATGTCAGGATACTTCTTTAATTCCTCTTCAAAACCTAACTGACGGTCATAGCAAACCTCTGTGGTACTATATGTAATCTCTACTACTTTTCCTTTTCCGCCTAAAGAGTCTGCCAGAGCCTGGGCACACAGCTTTCCGGCTTCCTTATTATCAGAAACAACGGTACATTGAACCAGTTCCGGATTCTTAACCGATGTGTTGAATGCGATGACTGGTATGTCAGCTTCCTTACATGCTTCCAGAGTGGCACGTACTCCTTCTGAGTTGATTGCAGAGATACAAATTACATCAACGCCCTGATTGATCATATCAGCTACGTCATTCATCTGCTTATTCTGGTCGCCCCCTGCATCCTGAATGATCAGTTCATCTTCCGGTCCGGTCAAGGCCGCCTGCATCGCATCCTTGATCTGGATGAAGAACACATTGGTCAAATCCGGTGCAGAAACGCCGATTTTAATCGGTTCTTTTGTATCCTCTGTTTTCCCCGCGGTTGTTTCAACTCCTGCAACGGCTGATGTGGTTTCCACTGCAGTAGTTTCCTTTGCAGAAGAACCGCAAGCGCTTAAAGACAATGCCATCATGGCTGATAATACAATTGCAGTAACTTTTCTCATAATAATCCACCTCTCAACATTTTTTCATTCTTTTGTAGCATACTTTTGAATTTGTTTCTGTTTTTATACCCTAGTTTTTGTTACAAATGTTTAAACCATTGTATGATATCATTCTTATTTGCCTTCCCGGGTTTGCATTTTTGTCTGCTGTCATACAATATCGCAACTAAATAATACATTTTTTATCGAATTTTGTCAATAGAATTTTTAAAATTATGCAAATTTAACAAAAGACTGTCCTACACACCCCTTTCAAAATTGTATTACCACTCTTCTATTTTCCAGCTTTTCCAATCAAAAGAGCAGCAGCAGAACGATCTCCTTCCTTTCGTTCTGCTGCTGCTCTTTCGATTGCCTACCGCTTAATGATCACATCCAGATCCGTGTTGATCAGAGAGATATGTCTCTTTGCATAAAGCTCTGACACCTCTTCGTCCCGTGCTTTTAAAGCTTCTACAATATTGTTATGGGCTTTTATGGCGTTCCGGGCATTCTGGGGCACCTGGAACGTTTTTAACCGGAAATCCCGGATGCATTCGTCGATCTTTTTGCTCATAAAAATCAGCATCTTGTTTTTGCTGGCTTCCACGATCTGCCGATGCAGCTTTTCATCGTATTTTGCCATTCCGGCAATGTCCTCTTCCTCTACTGCCCGGATAAACCGGAAATGGATCCGTTCAATCTGTTCAAGCTCCCCGTCAGTGGCCCGCTTTGCCACGATCCTGGCGCATAAAGGCTCTACGGCACTCCGGACCTCAATATAATCCTTTAATTCCACTTCATTTTTAAGGAACCATTCCGCCAGTTCTTCCTGTCCAAGCTCTTTTTTACTGACCAGGAATGCCCCCCGTCCAGGTTTGATCTCCACCAGTCCCCGGGCCTCTAAAATGCGGAAAGCTTCTCTGACCGTACCGCGTCCCACAGTCAGCTTCTCACACCATTCTTTTTCCGTAGGTAATTTTTGTCCAACATCTATTCCGTCTGCTGCAAGATATTCCTTCATACTGTTTACCACCTGCTGCACGATAGGAATCCTGGAAACCTCTCCCATATGTCTCACTCCCTCTTCTTCATATTCATCTTTCGCATTAATATTTCATGATGTCATACAATCATTGTATCACATTTGAAGAAAACTGCAAACATAAACATGATTTTTTCTATTTTTTTCATACCCATCAGACAATCCGTCAACAAGAATTTATTGAAAAAGGCTAAAGCAGAGACTTGAAAAAGTCTGCTGCTTCAGCCTGAAAAAGATTACCGGAACGTAACCTTCCATGTTTTGATCTCATAAGGGTGAATCACAAAAGAAGCTGTTCTGTCCTGACAATCCACCTGGTTTTCATCCTCCTCCAGCATGCTGCATTCCGTAATTCTCTGAATGTCCATGCCAAAGGTCATATACCCGCTGGTACGCCGGTTGTTTGTCTCATAAAAGCGAAGAATCATTTCATTCCCTTTTCGGGACTGCTTCACAACCTCAATGACAACGTTGCCGGCATCCGCTTTTACCAGAGAAAATTCTCCGGGCAGCTGCCCTCCCTCTGTCTCTTTCAAAAGAGCTGTCATAGGGTTGTTTAAGTGATAGGCCTTTTGAATTGTCTTTGCCTTTTTCCAGTCGCCCTTATGGGGATAGATGGAAAATACAAAGCTGTGGTGTTCCTTGTCAGCATCCGGGTTTGGATAGGTCGCTGACTTTAGCATGGAGATGCCCATTTCTCCGTTATGGACGTGGCAGCCGTACTTGCAGTCATTCATCATGCTGACTCCGTAATCATCCTCGGAAACATCGATCCACTTATGCATGCATACCTCGAATTTTGCATAATCCCACATGGTATTGTAATGGGTTTTCCTCTTTACATTTCCATATTGGATCTCAAAGGTGGCTTCGTCCGTATGGATATCCACCGGGAAAATGGACTTTAAGAAGATGTGGTTTTCCTTCCAGTCGATTTCATTACGTATAATGATTTCAGGGCTGTTGTATAACAGGGAGATATACTGTTCAATGGTGGAATCCAGATATTTTCTCTTTACACATAAAGTAGCGCGGACCGGGCCGTTTTCCACAAGTTCCATAGCGCTTACATCGGTGATCTCCCAGGATTTTTCCACATAATAATTGTTCACATCCCAGGCATCATAGTTATGAGGTCTGTCTTCATAAGTCATAAGCACGTTGGCGCACTTGTTTTCTTTCAGCACTTCCCGTTCATTCTGCTTATCATAAATAGAAGAAATCTGTCCATTCTCATGGAAGGTTACACGGATCAGCTCATTTTCCAGATGTCTCTCATCTGCCTTTAAGCCCGTATCACATCGCCCTTCCCGCAGTTCAAAGGTCTTGTAGCCCTTAGAAGGAATCTGGGAAGCACAAAACAGCCAGGAACCATCATCCGCCTTTTGTGCAGGCAGCATAAGCTCTCCAGACATTACCGCCAGGTTTTCCATATGCTCCGGAGCCTTAAAGGATACGGCTCCTTCCCCTTCAAAGCTGTTGGGGTTAAATACCACAAGGCTCTCTTTATGGGCTGCAATACGTTCCGCCACATTGGAAAGTGCATTGCCAACCAATTCTGTTCCGACCGCTCCAATTGCTTCATATTCCTTTTTGGAGTCCTCATAGACCTCCTTAATGGAAGATCCGGGAAGGATATCATGGAACTGGTTTCTTAAGATCACTTCCCATGCCTCCTCAATTGCCTCGACCGGATAGGGATTCTGGTTTAATACGCCGTCAAGCATGGAGTAAAATTCTGCATTCTCAAATAAAAACTCTGATTTCCGGTTGTACTTCTTATTTCTTGCCATGGAGGTATAAGTGCCCCTGTGGTATTCCAAGTACAATTCTCCCACCCAGGAAGGCAGGTATTTTTTCCCTCTCACCTCTTGATCCAGTTTTTCAAAAAATGCTCTGGAAGTGGTCATCTGGGTCCTTGGGCAGCCTGGAATCCCCTTTTCCAGCCTCCGCTGGTTTTCCAGCATGTCTTTGGTTGGTCCGCCTCCGCCGTCTCCGTAGCCAAAGGACATTAAGACCTCATCATTTAAATACTTCTGGCTGTATCTGGCCCAGGCGCCTTTTACTTGGGAGGGGTTTATGTATGCGTTATAGGTGGTGAAATGCTCGGTCTCCGTACCCCCTTCTTCAGCCGCCTTATTATAGTCACGGCTCGGGCTGAAATGAGTCAGGATCCTGGTCCCGTCAATTCCTTCCCATTCAAAGGTATCATAGGGCATTTTGTTGAATTCATTCCAGCTGATCTTTGTTGTCATAAAATATTTGATGCCGCATTTTTTCATGATCTGGGGAAGGGCTGCGGAATATCCGAATACATCGGGAAGCCACAAAATCTCATTGTCTTTCCCGAATTCTTCCCTGAAAAATTCCTTGCCGTGAAGGAACTGGCGCACAAGAGATTCTCCTGAAGATAAATTGCAGTCCGCTTCCACAAACATGCCGCCTTCCGTCTCCCATCTTCCTTCCGCGACCCGCTGCCGGATCTCCTCATAAATTTCAGGAGCATGTTTCTTTACATACTTATAAAGCTGGGGCTGGCTTGACATGAAAAGGTATTCCGGGTAACGCTTCATCAGCTCCAGCACCGTGGAAAAGCTTCTTACAGCCTTATCCTCCGTAACCGCAAGGGTCCACAGCCAGGCCACGTCAATATGGGTATGGCCTACGCAGTAAACCGTTTCCCCCTCATTCCCGCAGTATTTGTCATAAAATTCTTCTCTCATGTACTTCCCGGCCCTTTTCAGGCTTTCATAATATTCCTGAGAATACTCCTTTCTTAAATCCAGGAGGTTTAAGGATTCATTGACCGCGTGAATGATGGAAAGATAAGCGCTGTCACTGTCAGGAAGGAGTCTGGCCACCTGATAGGGAACGGAAATATCATAATAATACTGCTCCGTTTCCCGGTCCAGCACCTTGATCATGGAATCCATAACGAGCTTAAAATTCTGATCCCCGGTAAATGCGGATAAAACGATTTGATATGATTCTCCTGCCGCTGCCTTTTCCGTCAATATGATCTCTCTGTGATTCACATCAAGCCCCTGCCGTCTCACACCGTTGACATAAATGGTAAACTGGGGATTGGTGGCATCCCACAGCCCTTCTCTACCTGTTTTCAACTCATATACCACACATTCATCCTGAAACTCCCCTGGAATGGTAATGACTGTTTCAAACCAGAAATATTCCCTGTGCCCGCCCCACAGCTCTGTGTTGGTAAGCTCTTCCCAGCCATGGGCAGGAAGGTCCTGGAGACTTAAAAAGCGTTCCCCTGATTTTAACATCCGGTAGCTTGTGACGGGTACTTTCCTGGCATAGATCAAACCTTTTAAGTCCTCCACCAGTTTTCCAATCCGTTCTTTGATCAGTATCATTGTAATCTCCTCCTTTTGTGTCAGCCTTTGGCTGCACCGGCCATATTAAAGCCCTTTGACATATAGTTTTGCGATAAAATATAAAGTAAAATGGAAGGAATGGCATAGACAGCAGAGTATGCGGCTAACTGTCCGTATATTATCATACCATGCTGACCGAAAAATTGGTATAGGGTAACGGAAGCCGGTAATTTATTCAGTGTCTGCAGCAGGATATATGGTATGAAAAAATTGCCCCAGCTTCCTGAAAAGGTAAAGATGAACACCACACAGATTCCCGGAAACATTAAGGGAGCGATGATTTTCCGGATGCTGTCTAAGGTGGAGGCACCGTCTACCCAGGCTGCCTCTTCTAATTCAATAGGGACATTGTCCATAAAATTTTTCATGAGCCAGATCCCATAAGGCATGGAAGTGGCCGTTAAAAACAAAATAAGCCCCAGAGTCTTGTCGTACAGGCCGATGGTTAAAAACATCTTATACACCGGAACCATGACCGCCGTAATGGGAAGGGAGGTCATAAATAAAATCGTATATAAAAACAGGCTTTTATAACGAAGCTCATATCTTGATAAAGGATAAGCCGCCAGACCTGCAAGGAACACCACCAGAAGGGACTGTCCGAAAGAAATAAACAATCCGTTGGCAAATGCCCGCTGGTTGGTCCGGCTGGACAGGATTTCCCTGTAGTTTTTTAAGGTCCACTGGGCAGGCACCTTAACCGCCTGGGAGGCATTGCCGTCAAAGGAGGCAAGCACGATCCAGAGCAGCGGAAGAACAAAAATAATGGCAAGTATGGTCAGTACCCCATAGGGCACCGTTTTTCTGAATTTCCAATACATGAAGCACCTCCTCTAATCCTTTCTCATGACTCTTGTATAGAAAACACTGAGCACGATCCCGATCACAAGCAGGATCATGGAAATAGCCGTTCCGTACCCCAGCTGCTGGGAAATAAATGCCTGCCGGTACATGAAAATAGGCAGGGTCAGGGTTTTTGTTCCAGGCCCTCCTCCTGTCATCATATAGATCAGGCCGAATACGCCAAGGGTGGAAAGGGTATTCAGCATGGTATTTGTGGCAATGGTATTTTTGATACAGGGAAGGATGATCCGGAGCATGGTCTGGGCAGGGCCGGCCCCATCCACTCTTGCAGCTTCCTCAATATCCGCCGGAACCCCATCTAAGGCCGACTGAAAGTTCATCATGGAAAATGCGGTTCCATGCCATATATTTGCCAGAATTACCGTTGCCATGGGGATGGCAAACAGAAATTCCACGGTGGGCAGATGGAAAAAAGAAAAGATCTGGTTTAAGGTGCCTTCATCTCCGAAAAAGGTGCTGCAGCACAAGGCCACCACCACCTCCGGCATGATCCAGCCTGCCAGAAAAATAGGGCCTGTGATCCCCCGGAAAATCCTGTTTCTGTTCCTCATGTTAAGGGCGATGAAAAATCCCAGCACCTGCTGCCCGACCAGGCTTCCAAGGAGAAAAACAAGGGTATTTGCAATGCTGATCCGCACGGTACGGTCTTTGAACATGCTGACATAATTGGACAGGCCGATGAATTTAAGCTGCTTTGCATTTTCCCCTGACAAGGCCAGGTTTGTAAAGGAATAATAAATGGTCAATAAAATCGGCGTCACAAAAAACACCAGCAAAAGGACCATAGAGGGCAGGATCAATACCGATTTCTTTGCTTCCGCAAACAACCGGCTGTTTTTTTTATTCATGGTCTTTATCTCCTCCTTTAGGATAGAATCAGGGAGGGCCAGGTGCTTTGCTGTTGCACGTTTGCCCTCCCCTTTAAATCCTGAATGTTTATTTTTCCACGGTATTTTCTGCACCAACGCTGTTGGTCACGTCTGATTTATATTGTGCCATTGCATCCTCCGGGCTGTTTCCTGATACAACCGATTCTACCATGGTCTGGATATGTGTGGTGACCGTGGAATACTGGCTGTTTCTCGGCCGGTAAAAGGCTCCTGACAGGAAGCCGGTGCACTTTTCCATGAATGGCTGGGAGGCGTAGGTGGAATCTTTCGCAATATCGGTCCTGGTTGCAATATTACCCTGGGCAATGATGGTATCTAAGTACACATCATAGCTCATGCAGTGCTTGATAAAGTCCATGGCAGCATCCTTCTGATCAGAAAGCTGGGGAATGGATAAGGCCCAGCCGCCTGACATGGTAACGCTTCCCGGTTCCTGTCCCTCGGAGGTGGGCATGGCTGCAATGCCCAGCTTCTCCTCGTATTCCGGCCATGGAGCGGCCCCTGTATCCTTGTAGTTTCCGGTCATCCAATATCCGTCTAGGGAGATGGCAAGCTTGCCTCCTGGTAAGTACTCTCTGGAAGCGATGTTTCCTGCTTCTCCGTTTAATACCTTGGATAAGGAAGGCCCGTATCCCTCTTTATAAATGGTGCTGATAAAGTTTAAGGACTTTAAAATATTTTCACTGGATACGATCCATTTGTCATTCTCATCCAAAAGCTGCTCACCGGTTCCGTAAAGAAGCATTTCATAAGTCTGCATGGAAGTGGCTTCTCCGGTGGCTACTCCTGAGTTGCACCAGAAGGGTACCACATCCGGGCATTTCTCCTTGATGATCTTACAGGTGTCTAAGACCTCCTGCCATGTTTTCGGCTGCCACTGCGTATCCAAACCGGCTGCCTGAAATACTTCCTTGTTGTACCAAAGCCCCCGGGTATCCGTACAATAGGGAACTCCGTAAACACTTCCGTCAGCATATGTAACACCATCCACCAAAGGCCCGTAGAAGGTTCCGTCACTCCATTCCTTATAATCCTTTAAGTAAGAAGAAAGATCCGTAAGATAACCGGCCGCCACGTCCGAAGGAAGCTGGAACGTATCTTCGCAGACAATGTCAGGAGCCGTATCCGCCGACTGGAGCGCCAGGGCCACCTTTGCAAAGTAATCTCCTTCCGAGGCAGTGATCGGGGCAATGTCAAGTTCAATGGAATCCTTTTTATCGTAAGTCTCATATGCGTTTTCAAACCAGTTCTTTAACGTATCGCTTCCCCCATCCCGGAAGGTAATGGAAATTTTCGTCTTTCCGCCTGCCCCCTGGGTGTCTGCTGTTTTTCCGGTTTCCCCGGAAGCTGTTTCTGTCTTGTCCGGGGCCGCTGTTTCCGTATTTGTCCCGGAACCCTGACACGCTGCCAGGGAAAGAGCCATGGCCGACGCAAGCGCTGCCAACGTGAGTTTCTTCATTCTCTTCATAAAACCTCCCATCTCCTATTCACTTCCCGGTCTTCCCGGGAATAAAGGTATACCTGTAAGGTATTTTTACTGTTAAGCAGATGATAGCATAAGTCGGTTTCACGGAGTATTCCAAAATTTTAGAAAAGGGGTATAATTTTAATCTTTCGTTTATCTTTCCATAATGGCATTCCTGATGTCCACTGAAAGCCTTTTGGCAACCTCCTCCGGCGAAATGGTCTTATCCCCGAAAAAATCCGTTAAGTTCCCTGCAATCCCGTCTGATATGATAAACCATGTGGAGTAGGCATTCTTTAAAATGCTCTGGTTCCTCTCTCTTTCCACAAACTCATCCGTAAGACCTTTTTCCAGTCCCGGATTCACCGTTAAATCGGTCCTCACGGAAAGACAGAAGGTGTTTTCGTAATAGCTTTTTATGACCTCCCTGGAAGTTAAGTAATCCAGAAGCTTTATGGACTCGTTCCAGTCCGCTGTGGCAGTGATTCCTATGTTGTCTCCCTGGAGCAAATAGGTCTGTTTCTGGATATAGGGAATCTCCGCGATCCTGTACGGGCTCTTTTTATCTGAATTCTCCAGTATGGACATGGAGCTTAACTCTGCTATGGCGATTTTCACATATCCCCTTGAAAACGCCTTCATTAAGTCCTTCTGGTTCCAGTTGATCACATCCTGGGCCATGATGCCCTCATCCCTCATATTTCCCAGCATCTCGTAGAGCTGCATGCAGTTTTCCGTATCCAGGCTCCGTAAAGTCCCTCCGGCGGAATAGATCATCTGTAAAAAGCTGGAAGTAATGTCCTCTTTATTTTTCATGGCAATGCCGAAATTATAGGTGCCAAGGGTATTGGTTTCCCTGCACAGCTTATAAAACCCTTCCATATCTTCAGGTATGGAAGCGCCGTACTTTTTCAAATGATCCTCATTATAAAATACCACATAGGGGTTGCTGGTAAAGGGAACCGCATAGCAGACGCCGTTTACCACCGTACTGCTGTAAGCATTCTTTAAATACAGGGTTGTCCTGTCTGCTGTCATATAGCCGGATAAATCTCTGAGTATGCCCATGGATTCCAGGGCAGGGGTCATGACGTTTTCGCAGATGATCAGATCGGGAAGGGTATTCTGATCCTTATCAAGACAAAGCTGCTTTTGAAAGCCGGATTGGGAAACATACTGGATCCTGACTTCCGGGTTTCCCGGCATTTGGGAATATTCATCCACAAGCTCTTTTAAGTATTTCCCGCTTTCGTCTTCCTCGCAGACGGCCATGATCACAAGCTGGTCCCTTTTCTCCTCCGCCGCTGCCGTCTCGTTGGATTCCCTGTAATACTTGACGATCACACTGATGAGTAAACAGGAAACCAGCAGCCATAAACCGATCAGAAGTCTTTGTACGGTCCTGTTCATAATCTAAAACACCTTTCTGTAGTCTGAGGGAGACACTCCCATAATGGAACGAAATACCTTGTTGAAATACTTGGTATCCCGGTACCCCACCATTTCAGCTACCTCGTGGATCTTATAATTGCCGGTTGCCAGAAGCTTTTTTGCAATGCTGATACGGAATTCCCCTAAAAAGGTGCAGAAGTTGATTCCCATTTCCCTGGTGAACAGCTTGCTTAAATATTCCGGTGTAATGCCCACCAGATCAGCCGCATCGGAAAGGGAAATTTCTTTATCATAATTCTGCCTGATGAATTCTATGACATTTAAAATCATGCCATTGCCGGTCAAAGCAGCCGTTTCCTTGTCATCTGCCACCATATCCATCATCTTCCAGTAGTTATTTAAAAAGTTTTCCCTGATGCTGGTTTTCATCATATCGTTTAACAAGTATTGGTAAAGGGCCTCAATGTCTTTGTTTTTCATTAAATCCCTTGCAGTGTTTAAGGCCGCCATGACAAAACGGACGGTATGGTTCTTGACCACACTTGGCTCTTCCCTGCTTTCAATGACAGCCTCCTCAAATTTCCTGGCGTTTCTTTTAATCCCTT
Source organism: Lacrimispora indolis DSM 755 (assembly GCF_000526995.1). NCBI lineage: Bacteria > Bacillati > Bacillota > Clostridia > Lachnospirales > Lachnospiraceae > Lacrimispora > Lacrimispora indolis. The sequence goes on from NZ_AZUI01000001.1 coordinate 582,469, forward strand.
CCTTATTTCCGTTTCTGATGTCCCTTTTTATCCCCCGTTCCAAATACTCCGGATACTCCACCTTTTCAAAGGACAAATCCTGGATCAGCTGGCCGTCGATGATGCAGCTGTCGGGAAACACAAAGGCATAGGAAAGGTATTCCTGCATCTGCTTTAAGGTATCTTTCAGCATGGAGAGACTTTTCAGTTCCCCGTAGCTGATGAGAAATTCCCCTTTCTTTTTCAGTTCCTTTAAAATCTGGGTTTTAAATATGGACTTTAAATACTTAACGTTCTGGCCGTCGGAGATCATGACCAGGATCTGCTTCTCATAGGGAAGCTTGAAGATAAAAAAGCCTGTGAGGCAGATGGCATCAAGGCTGTCCTTAAGGACTTCTGCCATCTGTGCCGTCGTATCCTCCAGTATGCTTTCCGACTGGATCAGGAACATGGAAATGACCTGGTCCTTTTGATTCCTTATCCTTTCGGCCAATTGCCTTTGAACCATTTCCTGATCATTTTCATCCCCTGTCAGAAGGGAAAATAAAAGCTGTTCCGCCGATACCTTTTCCACCTTGTTCTTTGAGATCCTCTCTTCTACGGTCCCAAGGACCTCCATAATATCCTCCACATCCAAAGGCTTCAGCAAATATTCCATAACCGACAGCTGTATGGCCCGCTGGGCATATTCAAACTCCGAATACCCTGTAAGCAGGATTGCCGCTGTTAAACTTCCCGCTTCCCGGATCTTATTGACCATGGTCAGCCCGTCCATCTTTGGCATATTGATATCCGTTATAACAACATCAGGCCGTAAGGATAGTACCGTTTCAAGGCCCGCCTCTCCATCGCTTTCCCCTGCAACCACTTCATGGGGTGTGTACTTTTCAATGATCTTTATGATCCCGTTTCTGGTGTTTGGCTCATCTTCCACAATTACAACTCTCATACCGCTTTATAAATCCCCCTGTCTATTCTTCAAATAAAATCTCTGCCGTTATTTTCGTTCCCCTGTCATCTGATTCAATGAAGAAATGCCCCTCCTCCCCATAATAATATTTGATCCTCATGATCACATTCCGCACTCCGATGCTCCCTTCCATGGTTCCGCTTAAATAATCATAGTGGTTCAGTTCCCTGACAAGCTCCTCATCCATGCCCTTCCCATTATCCTCCACACAGACCACCAGATGCTTATCTCCCTTTTTTCTGATGGAAATGGTGATCTCATCCTGCCCTGTATTGCCTGGAAATCCGTGAATGATGGCATTTTCAATCAAAGGCTGGAACAAAAGCTTGTGCATTTTTAAATCCAGAACCTCTTCATCCACATCCATGATGCAGTGAAAGGAAAAGGAAAACCTTTGCTGCTGAAGAAAAATATACTGCTTTAAATATTCCATCTCGCTTCTCACACTGACCACACCATTGCTTTTATGTACGCTGTAACGCAGGATGGTGGCAAGGTTTTTAAGCATTTTACTGATGAGGAACTGTTCATTTTCTATGGCGATCCAGTTGATGGCATCTAAGGTATTGTATAAGAAATGCGGGTTGATCTGAGCTTCCAAAGCCTTTAATTCCGCGTTTTTCTCACGAAGCAGGGCTTCCTTTTCTATCTTTCCCGACTGGTCGATCTTTTGTACCATGTGATTAAAATGCTTTGCGATCTTTCCAAACTCGTCCTGCCAGGTATGCCGGATCTGAACCGTATAATCTCCCTTATAAGCCCTGTCCATGGCAGAGGTTATCTTTTCCACGCAGACCTGTAGAGAGCCTGCAAACTGGATCATAATAAGAACGCTGGTAATGATAATCAGAATGGTAAGCAGGATGATCACTTCAAAGATGTATTTAAAATCCTTCAAAGGCTCCTTGTTATCCCGGATGCTGACCAGCACAAACTGATCTTTCATCACAGGCTTTGTGTAAATGCTGTAAGACTTACTTTTCATGATCTGACGGGCTTCCACAGCCTGACGGATCTTTGCGTCCGTCTGGGAAAACAGCTCCCCTTTGCTGCCATCCAATCCATCAAAAATGCCCGTTCCGATCAAGTCTGCCCTGGTGCTGGAAATGATGTTTCCGCCGCCGTCACAGAGGAAGGAAACATTGACCTCGTTTTCATTTTCCTGGGAATAGGTTTCCCGTATATTGGTCTCGTCAAGGCAGATCAAAATACTTCCAACAGTCCCCTGTCTGTAATTGTTGATATCCGCGATCCGGTGCCCCAGATACAAGATGTTTCTTTTTTTGCCGCCCGCCTCTTCCCGGCTTATGACACCGGAATAAACGGTCCGGGTATTGTGAAAGGTCTCATCAGTCAAATTCAGCCAGCTCTTGTCCTTTTCCGGAAAGCAGTAGCTGTCCATGGTGCTGTTTGTGATGGAATCATATAGGATGCATTCCTTTTTCAGGGTCACCACCGCGATCCCCAATATTTCCGGGTGGAGATAAGAGATGTTTTCCAGATCATCCTCCAGCTGCTTTTTCAGCAGATAATAATTCCTGGAATCCCACACATTCAGCTTTTCCAGCTTTACGGCGTATTCATTTTCCGTATAAATGGACATGATGATGCTGTCATATTCGGAAAAGAAATCCTCCAGCCCTTTCTGGGATAATTTCATATTGCTTTCCACCAGAATATCCATCTGCTTTTTTAAGGTGTTTGCCGCAATGACACAGGTTATGATTTCAATTACCATGACAGGGACAATGGAGACAAAAAGCAGGATGATCAGTGTCTTTTTTGCAATTCCCCAGCTCCGGTATCTGTTTACCAAATATTTGATCAAGCCTATTCCCCCCCTTGGTCAAGCGGATATTTCCAATCCATCTTTTACTTGATTCGGTAAATTCTTCCAATTTTATTCTCATTTTTGTATTATAACATAATTTATAAATAAGGATAAGATTTTCAGTCAGCCCGGTACAAAAAGAAGGCCCCGGCAAAATTGCCGGGGCCTTGGTCTGATTTGTGCGGGGATTTTTCAAGGAAAAGCCCGCGCCCACCTCAGCTGCTTACGTTAACGCCAGGGCTGTTACGGATTTAAAGCGGTGGCCTTCCTCTTCTATTTCACTGATCAGGACTTTTACGCCAAATGCCTCTTCCATATGTTCCTTTGTCACCACATCATCCACTTTGCCGAATATGCTTTTCCCGCTGCGGTTCAAAATCAGCGCCTTATCAGAGATCTTCAGCGCATGTGCCGGATAATGGGTATTAAAAATACAGGATATGTTCTTTTCATCCGCCAGCCGCCGGATGGTATCCAGAATAATCAGCTGGTTTTTAAAGTCCAGATTGCTTTCCGGCTCATCCAGCACCAGCATCCGGGGCTTGGCAGTTAAGGCCCTGGCAATTAAAACCATCTGCAGCTCTCCGCCGCTGATCCGGCTCACCAGCTTTCCTCTTAAATAATCAATTCCCACACTCCGGATCGCCTCGTCGGCAATTTCCACATCCGCCTTTTTAGGGCGGCTGAAGTTCCCGATGTGGGCACTGCGCCCCAGTAAAACCATCTCTTCCACCGTATAGGAAAAAAGGGATGCTTTTGCCTGAGGGACATATGCAATGGTCTGCCAGATATCTTTTACAGGCATATTTGCCAGACATGTTCCATCCAGATAGCTTCCCCCTGATTTCCATTTCAGCAGACCCATCATATTTCGAAGCAGTGTGGTTTTTCCCACACCGTTAGGCCCCAGGACTGCCAGAACCTCTCCATCCTGAAGCCGGAATGTAATTTCTTTTAATATTTCTTCCCCCGCCTTATATCCAAAGCATCCTTTCTTCACTTCAAAAATCACAGCCATCCTCCTCCTGTCTTTCTCAGCAATAGAATAAATACCGGCGCTCCGATGACTGCTGTCAGGATTGACAAGGGAATTTCAGCAGTGGTCGCAGCCCTGGCAGTGGTATCCATAACCAGCATAAATACTGCGCCCAGGCTGATGCTGGCCGGAATGACCCGTTCATTATTGCTTCCAAACAGCATCCGGACCCCATGGGGAATTAACAGTCCCACCCACTCAATCCGTCCGCACATGGAGGCACAGGAAGCCGTAATCAATGCCGCTGCCAGAATAATGATGATGCGAAGCTTTTTTAAGTCAATTCCCATGGATCTTGCCTCATCCTCAGACATTGACAGAATATTCAGCCGCCAGCGCAGCAGATAGATCATCAATATCCCGCCGCAGATCAGGGGACCGCCAATGGCCAGACTCTTGTAGGTAATTCCGGCCATACTTCCCAGCAGCCAGTAGGTAATTGTCGGCAGCTGAGACTCCGGATCAGCCACGTATTTAACCAGCGATACCAGAGAAGTAAAAAGAGAAGAAACCGCAATTCCCGCCAGAATGATCATAAATGTGGAAGATTGACCTTTGACCTTGCTGATGGAATAAGTGAGCATAATGGCAATCAGGCCAAATACCAGGGCCACCAGCTGAACCCATAAAAGGCTGTCTGAAAATAAAAGGGCCATTGCCGCACCGAAACATGCTCCCTGTGCCACACCCAGGGTGTCGGGAGTCGCCAGCGCATTGGAAAATAAGGGCTGAAATGCCGCTCCTGAGACAGCCAGGCCCGCTCCGCAAAGAACCGCCAGAATGATCCTCGGCAGCCGGATATTGAATACAACACTGTATGCCTGGGGCTCAATTGTCTCCTTTCCGGAAACAGCATAGGTATATAACAGCTTACAAATGTCAATCAGGTTAAAAGAATAGCGTCCGATGCCCAGACAGATCAGGGCCGTTAATACCGGAGCCAGGATCAGTAAGATCCTGATTCCGGCTCCATATCGTTTCATCAACATGCTTATACTCCGTCCGCTGCTTCACGGGGAGGATTGAACATGCCTTCCACCTCTTCATCCGTCAGCTCCACATTATAAAACTTCAGATAAAAATCTTTAATTGTCTGGTTCAAATCAAGATCTGCAAAAGCTTCCGGGTGATTTTTCTGGGCCATCCAGTAAAGGCACAAGGAAGAGTCAGAGGACGGCGGGAACCAGCGGTACATTCCCAGAGGGAATTTATAAACCTTGTGTTCCCGTACGGCCTTAACCGGACTCCAGTCAAACCCTTCAATGCTGTTGTCATAGAAATCCTGAGGCAGGTATGGGCTGAAGTTTGTTACGTAGATAATATCCGGATCCCACTCATAGATCTGCTCCATGGTTAAATCCACGCCTGATCCTGGAATATCCTTTGATACGCTGACCGCTCCTGTGGCATCGCACCAGTACTGTCCGAAGAACTGGTTGCCGGAGGTCTGGAACACCCCGTCTTTATAATGATAGATCATCATCACCTTGGGCTTGTCTTCCTCTTTTACGTCTTTTAATCGCTTTTCAATATCAGCGGCCACTTCACGTCCGTATTCCGTAATACCAGCCACTTTATCCGGCTCATCAAATACTTCTCCCAGCAGCTCAACCCATTTGTTTACAGTTTCCACCGTATTAAACCCGGCTATGGAAGTGCTGAAGCCAACCACCGGAATACCGGTCTTTAACAGCACGTCCCTTTCTTTTGCATTGTTGGCGTTGCAAAAGATCACATCCGGCTTCAGTTTAATGAGTTCTTCCACATTGATCTCGCCGCCCTGAACAAAGGAAGTATCCACATCCTTTAACTCCGGAGCCACCTTCATTAAAAGAGAATGTTCTGCCGCACTTTTAGAAGCCGGATGCATGCCCACCAGCTTGGCTCCTGAACCCTGATACAATACATAAACCGATGGCAGCGGCCACAAGGATGCAATTGCCACACGTTCAATATCAGCAGGTATCACCACTTCGTTGCCGCCATGGTCAATGATCGTTTTGGTCTCTCCGGCTGCCGGTGTGGTTTCCTCTTCTTTCCCTGCCTCGGGTGCGGTTTCTGCTGCGGCCGCCTCTGTGCCTGGTGCCGTAGTCTCTGTGGAAGCCGTCTTGGCCGTGCAGCCGGATAATACGGCCATACACAGAACCAGGCTTAATACACGCGTTACTGTCTTTTTCATTTTTTCAATTCTCCCTTCTTGTATCATGAACCTGTGGTTCCTGCTTGGAATTCAACCTTCGAGCCCATGAGCAAATGAGCTTTCAGTCAATCGTCCTCCCATCAGCTGCGGCACATGGTCCCAGCATACCTTGCTGGAAACCGCCACATGAGGCAGATCCATGAATTGTATCTTTTCTTTTTCCCGGATCAGCTGCCAGATCAGCGGATCAGCTATAATGGTATGGTATTTTCCGCTGTTCACCAGTTTCCGGATATCGCTTTCGCTGTTTAATGCAAGGCTGTCCTGCCGGTACACTCCCTGTGTCCTACCAAATAAAACAGCCGGCTGAATTCCCCTTATTCCCCTCTCTTCTCGGAAATAAAACGCCAGTGACCGGATCAACACCTCTTCACCGATCATCAGAACCTGACTTGTTTCTTCTCCATCCGTTTCCAGTGCCCGCTCCCGTTTGTCTGCAATTGTTTCTTTCAGCATTCCGGCCAGACGGTCAGCTCCTGATTCCCCAACAGGCACTCCCGCCACGTAAGGAATCTGATACCGTTTTTTCATATATTCTGCCAGGCCCAGCCCGCTTTTTGACACCACCAGGTTTACACCGGCAGACGGTGCCTGGCAAACCTTATGGAAATCAGATATCATGGAAAAATCAGCCTGAATGGTAAGACCCCGTTTCTCCAGCTCGCCGATTAAGTCAGCCGCATTGCTGTTGTTGGAAAAATCAAGGGGTGTCAGTCCCAGAATATTGACACGGTTCCCGGACGGGCAAGCTGCCTGGGGCGGCGGAAAGAACTTTTTCCCAAAAGCTATGTAAGCATCAGAAATCCCTTTATCATAGTAATGCAAACCGGTTGTGGCAAGTCCCATGGAAGGAATCCCCGTACGTTCTTCCAGCTCTGCCGCAATTCCTTCTAAATCAGTACCAATGACCATGGGAGCAGGGCTTCCCAGAAAGCAAATAAAATTCGGCTTTAAATCATTTGCGGCATTTTCTATCTTTTGTATAAATTTTTCATCATTGCCAAGGATCGCATCCATTTCCCTGAGTCCTGAACAGTACACCAGACTGCGTGAATCATACCATCTCGGTTCATCATAGCCGGTATAATTTCCTGTACAGCCGGAAGCATCATGAATCACCAGTAAGCCGCCAAGGGCAAACAGTGCGGAACATACACCGGAATAATCAGGAGCAAAGGGAGGCAGTTGTATCGAAAGTTTATGCATTATATCACCAACCCATAATTTTTTATCAGCGTTTCTAGATCTTCTTCCCTTTGAACCCCATGGACGATTCCTTCCATCAACCGGACCAAACCGTCAAATCCAAAGTTCCCTTCATTGTTTACCAGACCATACACATGGCGGGCACGGGTAATATAGGCTGCTTCAAAGCCAATGGCAAGGCTGTCCTTTGGAAATGTGCCGATCTTAGTGGGAATATCATGTGCAATGGGATTTAAAACCTGAATTTCCGGCATATGTTCATGGATCCAGTCTGCATGTTCCTTTTCTGCTCCCTGGGCTGTCTGGGCAAAAATGCCGGCAACATAGAATCCTGCCTCACACAATGCCCTGGCTGCTGCAAAAGGAAAAACCACAGCCGTGTAATCAATAAAAACCGGTCTGTCCCCCACTGCCTCTCTCGCTTCCCTGACAGCCTGCCTTGCCTTCCTTTGGTATTGTTCCAGATCAAACTTGACCTCCTCTTTGTCAGCCAGCTTTTCCATCAGCCGTTTATAGGTGTTCAGAATATCTTCTTCCCGATAGTTAGTGTAGACTAACTCAAAATCAATATTCAGCCGGGCTTTCATGTCCATGGCCGCTTTCACTGCCGGAGGGGCTACCACCAGGTTCCATTTTGCAGCCGCCATATGCTGGTATGCTTCAAAGGTTTCAAACTGTGCAATATGGTTGACTTGTTCCACTCCCAGGGCCTGTAAAAACCCAAACAATTCGGATTCCGGCCTGATCTGCACCGGATTTCCAATGAGGTTTACCTGGCTTTTTTTACTTTCCCGCGGTTCCAGGAGGCCGTACATTTTCCGGCGGATATTGACCGGCGGCGGATTATCCGTATCCAGGGTGATGGGATTCATATGGCAGAAAGTAAACCGGACATCTTCGTGCTGTTCCCTCAGCACCTCCAGTATGGACTCATGGTCTGTTCCCAGTAAGTCATCCAGGCAGCTGACAAAGATCATCAGAACCTTAGGCCGTTTCTCCAGAGTATCTAAAAGCTCTGCCACCGCTTCCGGAATCAGATCCTCGTATCCTCCCGATACAATGTCACTTTCATCAATGTATAAATAGGAAAGGCGGTCTTTTAAACCATGGCCGATTGCTCCCAGGGCCCCATGCCTTCCACAGGCAAAAGGGCAGACAAACAGCTGGTAACTTTCCGGAACCAGCATCCCCAGACGGACTACTCCCCACCCGCCGTGGGCAGGCGATGTATAATGAAGCGTACTGCAATCAATTTTCATGACCACACACCTCCAGAATGGATTTGGCCAGGGAACGGTATTCTCCTGCCATGGCACTGTGGGGAAATGCTTCCACCACTGTTTTTTTCTGGTTCTCTGCCTCCTGTACCACTCCATCCCTGGGCAGAATCCGCACGATCTTCCCGCCGCTTTCCTCTGCAAATTCTGATACCAGTTCCTGCTCTTTTTCAATATTCCTTGAGTTTAAAATGATACCTGAATACCGGGCATATCCCCTCTTTGAAAACTGTCCCACAGCACTGACAATATTGGCAGCCGCATAAAGGGACATCTTCTCACCCGAAGTAACGACAAATACATGCTCCGCATAGCCGCCGCGAATGGGCATGGCGAAGCCTCCGCATACCACATCGCCAAGAACATCATAAAGTACGATATCCGGCTTGTATATCTCATAAGCATTCAGCGCTTCCAACCGCTCAAAAGCGGTAATAATCCCCCGCCCGGCACAGCCTATTCCTGGAGTCGGGCCTCCGGCTTCCACACATAACACCCCGTTGTAGCCGGGAAATACAATATCCGAAAGCTCCACATGATCAGACTTTTCCTTAATCGCATCCAAAACCGTCTTTACCGGCTTTCCCAATGTGAGATTCTGTGTGGAGTCTGCTTTCGGGTCACATCCGATCTGCATCACCCGGTATCCCATGTCAGACAATGCTGCTGCCAGGTTTGAGGTGGTCGTGCTCTTGCCAATTCCTCCCTTCCCGTATACCGCTATTTTTAACATATATAACTCTCCTTAGGTCGCTTTTAGTTAGTATCAACTAACCTCTGCATACTAACATGAAGCTGCCTGGGAGTCAAGATGATGCCTGGAAAACTGTCTCAAATGAGATACATCCCTGATCACAATCTTCTGATCCGTATACTCAATGGCTTTTGAAAGCCGGAAGCTGTCCAGCTCCCGATACAGGGTTGCACGGCTGATTCCCAGGCTGGAGCACAACCCGGTCTTGCCTGTGCGCAGGAAAATCACCCCATTGCTGTTGGCGTGACTCACTAAATAATCTGCCAGGCGGGCCTTTGCAGAGGTGGTATTAAGCATTTCGATTTTCTTCTGCAGAAACAGGATTTTTTTGTTAAAGATCGTCATGATATGAAGCATCAGCTCCGGATCCCTTTTAAACACCTTCAAAAGTTCGCTTTTCTTTATGTACAGTACGGTTGTGTGGCACATGCACTGGAGTGTGTTGGGCATCTCGGCATGAGTAAAAATCGTGCAGATGCCGAAACAGTCTTTGGGATAAATCCGTTTCATGGTTAATTCCTTCCCGTCCTGAGTAACCGATGAAACAGCGATCTCGCCTGTTACCACAATGCCGATGGATTTCTCTCCCATGTAGCGGTTGCTCACAAGGCTGCCTTTTTTTAAGCTGCACATACCAAACTCCATGTCCCCCACATTCATTCCCCGGAATAATTCTGTGGTTTTTAAAAATTCCAGGTCCTTTTCCCGTTGTGTCACATGAGACACCTCCTTCTTCATCAGTCTGCTATAATACGTTGGAAATACCATTATTATACAAGGAGACGGAAAAAATGAAAAGTAAAATAATTCTCATTAGCGGCGGCTCTGCCTCCGGCAAAACCCTGGCCGCCACAAATCTGATCCGGCATATTCAGTCCGCCGGCAAGCGCTCCTCTGTCTGCAAGATCGACTGTCTGCATTCCGATGATCCGGCTGCCTATGAGGCTCTGGGTGTTCCGTTTATACTTGGTCTGTCCGGTGACATATGCCCGGATCATTTCCTGGTTTCAAATCTGGAGGAAATGATCGCCTGGAATGAACTGCAGGAAACGGAATATTTAATCATCGAAACTGCCGGACTTTGTAACCGCTGTTCCCCTGCCACCGTTCACACGGTCAGCATCTGCGTGACAGATTGTACCAGCAGCCTGCGTTCCCCTAAAAAGCTTGGGCCAATGCTGACAACCGCCGATATCATTCTCATGACCAAAATCGATATGGTTTCCCAGGCAGAAAAAGAAATTATCCATTATAATATCAGCTCCTTAAATCCAACTGCTCATATCTTTCCTGTAGACGGATTATCCGGTTACGGCAGCGGACTTCTCTTTCAGTATTTAGAAAGCCTTCCTGAAACGGGCTGGAACAGCAATGATACCCTGCGTCACACCATGCCTGCCGGTGTCTGCTCTTACTGTGTGGGAGAAAAGCGGATCGGCACCATGTATCAGCATGGCGTTGTGGAAAAAATGGATTTTAAGGAGGTGCCCCGTGTTTCATGAACTGACAATTATACCCGGCAGCAATAAAAACGGACAGCCGGAAGCTTCTTTTCCCTTAACCATGAAGCCTGGACAGCTGTACGCAGTGGTAGGCCATACCGGTTCAGGAAAAAGCCGGCTGATTCAGGATTTGGAACAGCTGGCCTGCGGCGACACGGTCACCGGACGGCATGTATGGATCAACGGAAAACTGCCGGAAAGACAAGACCGCTTTCACACATCCAGGCAGCTGATCGCCCATTTAAGCCAGAATATGCGCTTCGTACTGGATGTGACGGTAGAGGAATTTATCCGAATGCACTGCACCTGCAGGCAGCGGGACTGGCATAGGGTTCTTCCGGAAGTCATTGACCATGCCAATACCATTACTCCGGAACATTTACATAAAGAAGACAGCTTAAATCTTTTAAGCGGAGGCCAAAGCCGCGCCCTGATGATCGCTGATGTGGCCGTTTTGTGCGAAAGTCCCATTGTTCTGATTGACGAAGTGGAAAATGCCGGCATTCACAAAGAGAAAGCCTTGCATCTGCTGTTAAAAAAGCAGAAACTGGTACTGATCGCCACACACGATCCCCACACAGCCTTAATGAGTGACTGCCGGATCTGTATGAAAAACGGCGGAATACAGTCGGTGATCCAACGAAATGAAAAAGAACAGGAAACCTGGGAACGCCTGCATACATACCAGCAATATATTGCAGAAATGCAAAGAAAGATGAGAATCGGTGAATTATGCGTAAAATAAGTATGTACTGGAATAATATCTGTGTCCTCCACCGGTATGAAAAGAAACATATAGAAGAAGTGACAGCCCTTCTGAAAGAACAGGATATCCAGCTGGAAACAGAATATTTTGGTCTGGGATATCCGAAAAAGCTGTCAGAAGAGGTAAAAAACACCGGGATCGCACCGGACATCATAGTCTCCACTGATTTAGAGGTGTTTGAGGATCCGGAAATCTATGGTTTGTTTAAAAAAGAACTGCTGAAAATACAGGACTTATTTCCATTAAAAAAGGAGATCAAAAACACCAATCTCTGTCAGGACAAGCGCCTTCTTCCTTTTTTAGTGATCCCCCTTGTTATGGTATTCAACAAACAGTTATTGGCCGGTCAGCCTTTGCCTGAGGCCCTTAAAGAGCTGGCCCTATATCCCAAGGCGTTTGGAGGAAAGGCAAACTCAGCCGGACGGGGTGTGATAAAGCAGCTCACCTGGCTGTACGGCAAAGAGTTTACGGACTTGTTTTTGGAGAATGCCGCGATCCTGGATATGCCGGTTCAGTCTCTTCTAAGTGTCCAAAAAGGGCTCACTCCTGCGGCAATCACCCCCTCCATCTTCGCTTTCCGGGCAGATGAAACACTGCTTTCACTCCGGTATCCGAAAGAGGGGGCCTTAACCGTTCCTTCTTTTATCGCTGTAAAAAACACATTGTCAGCCGATCTTGCCGGATATATACTTTCAAAGCTGTTTACCGTGAACTTTTGTAATTACTTTGCTGAACAAGGGGAAATACAGCCCTGTTTCCAGCAGACCAAGGATGTGAACATGGTGGCTGAACATCAATTCCGCTTTGTTTATCCGGACTTTTCTAAAATCACTTAAAGGGTATCCGCAGCAAAAGAAGGCTTCGGCAAAATCCGCCGGGCCTTCTTTCCTCAAAGCCTGACCTTTTATCTTCCAGGGCATTTCTTTTCCTGCCGGAAATCTAACTCAGACCCATTTTCTTTCTCTTTTTCATGATATGATCTTCAATATCCTTTGCCACCTGCACCGGGTCATCTCCCAAAGCCACTTTTCCTCCGGTTAAGCCCTCCACATCCTCTGTGAATAATTTCACAAGTTCTGGCGCGCCGGTGATAAAGGGTGTTGGGGACAGATGGGTATAAGCTCCATATGCTACTGCAAACAAGCCGTCTATGGTCGCCTTTTGTTCCATCCATTCCGGCGCTGTTACCGCAATCGGCAGATCGGAAATGTCAGCATCTAAATGATCAGCCAGGGCCGTTACAAGCATTGACATCCTTCCTGTATCCGTACAGGTTCCAAAGCTTAACACCGGGGGGATCCCAAGTGCTCTGCACACTCCCTGCAAGCCTTCTCCTGCCTGATCAATGGCATCTAAATTGCACATTCCAGCAACTTCCAGCCCATGGTTTCCACAGCCTCCTGCCACCACCAGGATGTCCTTTTTAATCAGTTCCTTTGCTAAATTCACCGTATTCCAATCCTGGGGTCCGTTTCTTAATGTGGAGCAGTTAGCTAAGGCCACAATTCCCTTTAACTGGCCTTTTGCAATCACATCCACCAGATTATTTAAATCATTTCCTATAGCGCCCAGCACCGCTTCCGTGGAAAATCCGGCTATGGCCTTTTGTTTGTATTTTGGCACCATTGGCTTGATTTGCTTATGCCGTTTCTTAAAATTATCAATGGCAATGTGGATGCATTTTTCCGCCATCTCTTCTGCCTTCTTGGGATAATAAGGCATTTTGTGTTCTGTACCTGGAACTCCGATGATCGTGCTGACACTCACCAGGGCAACCTGGTATTTTTCCGCATACTGGTCAATGGCCGGCGGAGAACAGTTCTCCTCCATGACAAATGCGTCCACAGTCCCTGTTGCCAAAAACGGCTCAATGGCCAGCCAGTTTCCCATAAGGCCTACAAATACATCATCCACTTCAAATCTCTGGAGCATTTCCTGCCCTGTTTCAATGGACCCCACAATATGGATCCCCTTTGCCCCGGCCTGTTTGGCCAGATCCTGAAACTGCTGCTTCCTTGCCATCTGTAAAGCGGCGACTCCGATCCATGGCTGATGTCCGTTAAATGCTATATTTACATAATCAGGGTCCATGATTCCCAAATCCACATCCACTTCATGAGGCATGGGCGTTCCGAATAAAATATCCTGGGTCATTTCCAGACCGATTTGAGCGGTGTAGATTGTGGACAAACCTAAGCGCAGGGCTTTTGTTGCCAGGGAAACGTAATCACCGTCTACGTTAGTCAGACAGCTTGCAATGCTGTTCTGAACTTCATGCTCCACACCGGAGGGGTAAATGTGTAAATCTTCCCAAACCTTTTTCCGTTTCTTCGGAGAAAAGACCTTCACCATGACGCTTTCCTCATCAGGGCCTAATTTCATTTCCTGATCAAGAAACTCTGCAAGGCAGACAGCCATCTGATTCACATCCTGATTTGTGTTGATTCCGGTTTTTTCACACATCCATTTCAACTTATCAACATCCTTGATCTGGAAAACCGTATTGCCCTTCCCTGTTTCCTTTAAGGTCCGGAAGGCTTCATATGCATGGTGGGCATAGGTGGCTGCTCCCATAATATTTCTCATGAGAAGATTTCTCATGGCCATGGCGTCCGGGCCGATTCCGCAGACACCCTTTTCCGGCCCCTTCTGCCCGTTGAGCCTGCAGGGTCCATTGGTACATAATTGACAGCTTAATCCCTGCAAACAAAATTTGCACCGTATCTTTTCCTGCTCATCCCATCTGGAAAATACACTGGATAAGCCGTCATCCCGTATTCTCACCAGCATCTCTTCTACGGAGTCATGATAGCTTACCCGTCCTTCTGTTTTTTCTAAAACCGTCTCTGGCATAATTACCTCCATTAAAATATGATTCAGTCAGTAGTATGCCAAATTTTAGAAATACCTATTCTATTTTGATACAATATTCAGCAATCCTTAGGCCTGTCCTCTCACCCTCCCAGGGTCACATCCTGCCTGGAATACCATTCAATGGCATCATATACGTGCTGGGGCGTGAAATCCGGCCAAAAATCATCAACAACATACATATCCGAATAAACGGACTGCACCGGCAAAAAACCGGACAGCCTCCTGCGCCCTCCCCACCGGATCACCAGATCGATCCTGGATACATCGGCGGTTTTTAAAGCAGGGCCTATGGCCCCGTCATGAAGTCCCAAATCCCATTCCCAGCTGTAATTCACCAGAAAATTGATTTTTATCCCGCCGCTTCCGAACTGGTGTCTGCTGGTATAAGGCTTCAGCTCCTCCGGAAACATGGCAGATGTGGTCTTTCCCAAAACCAGCAATTCCGCATCTTCTTTTGCCAGCTCCTCCACTGCCTTTACACATGCCTTTGAAAAAGCCTCTCTCTGAATGGAAGGGCGCTTTGTATTATCCACCGTAAACCCATAAAAAGTCATTTCCTTTATTCCCAGCTTCCTGCAAAGATGGTAAAGAGTCATTCCAGGTGATATTCCCCTGTCATACCCGTCCTCTTTTTCCATTCCCTTTCCAACGGCCCAGCGGCGGTTTCCGTCTGGTATAATTCCGATGTGCTTTGGAATTCTCATACACGTTTCCTCCGTTTTTTCTTCTTAATTTAAATCATATAAAAAGTATTGCCATTTTTTCCCGTTCCATAATTCCACCTCAGGCAAATATACCGGGTTGTCAGTACAGGCCGTTATATTTAGGAATCGGAAAGTCCAGCTCATAGTTTTTACACAAATCAATAAATCCGCGGGCCGACTGTGTTAAAAATTTATTTTTGTGATATACAATGGAAAACTTCCGCTGAAGATTTATCCCATCCACATCAAAAGCATGGATCAATCCATGTTTCAGCGGTCCCAATATCATTCTCCGCGGAAGAACGGCAATGCCCAAACCATGAATGACCGCATTTACCAGCGCAGTAGTACTGGTGGATTCCCATACAGGAAAAACCGAAAATCCCTCAGCCTGCGTCGCGCTGTCAAATTCCTCCCGGGTGCCGCTGCCTTTTTCACGCAATAAAAACCTCTGCTTTTTAAACTGTTCAATGGATACCTTCTGGCCGGGGGAGAATGGCCCATTTACAGAACATATGGCTGTTAAGGAGTCCTCCATATATTCCTCACAAATCAAATTGGGGGTATGAACTGCCCCCTCTATAAATGCAAAATCCAGCTTGTTGGACTGCAGCTGACCTTCTAACAAATCTGACGAGCTGATGCAGACCCTCACATCGATTCCCGGATGCAGAACGCCATAAGCACTTATGTAGCTTGGCATGAACTGTGACCCGATGGTAATGCTGGCCCCGACCCGCAATATTCCGATTGAATCCCAATCCCGCAATCCTTTTTCCATATTATCAAACAATGACAGGATATGGGTAGCATATTCCCGCATCTGGTTCCCCGCCTCCGTGATAAAGAGCTGCCTTGACATTCTCTCAAACAGAAGAACGCCATAATAATTTTCCAGTTCTTTCAGCGCCAGGCTTACGGCAGGCTGGGTCATAAATAAGACCTCCGCCGCTCTGGTGACACTGTTCCCATTCTCACAAACTGCAAGAAATATTTTAATGTGACGAAGTGTCATGGCCGTACCTCCGATTCATATTCTATTACTTATGATTATGATAAAATAATACTATTTTTAATATAAATCTGCAAGTGATATACTGAAGCCACAGGAGGAAGTACAATGAAAAAAAGCAAAATATACTGGCAATTATTTGCCTCAACATTTCAATTAAGTTCATTTACATTCGGCGGCGGCTTTGTAATCATCCCGCTTATGCGAAAAAAATTTGTGGAGAAGCTCCATTGGCTGGAGGAAGATGAAATGATGGATCTTACGGCCATCGCCCAGTCCGCTCCCGGCGCAATTGCCGTAAATGCCTCCATTTTGGTAGGCTATCGCGTTGCCGGAATATTAGGAGCACTTGTAACCGTACTCGGTACGGTATTGCCTCCCTTGATTATATTGTCAATCATCTCATACTTTTATGTGGCCTTTCGCAATAATCATATAGTAAACCTTGTTATGAAAGGTATGGCTGCAGGCGTGGTTGCCGTTATTTTCGATGTGGTGTTCACCATGGCACGTTCCGTATTACAGGAAAAACGTCTTTTATTGCTGGCAGTGCTTTTAGGCGCCTTTGCCGCAGCCTGCATCTTCAAGGTGAATGTGATTCCAATTATATTAATCTGCGGAATTGCAGGGGCATTGGATACCTTGCATAGAGAACGGCATACAAGGAGGCAGGGAGAATGATCTATTTAGAGTTATTCTGGAGTTTTTTTCAAATCGGATTGTTCAGCATTGGCGGCGGCTATGCTGCTATGCCCCTTATTGAACATCAGGTGGTTGAGGTCCATCCCTGGCTGACAATGACCCAGTTCAGCGACATCATCACGATTTCCCAAATGACCCCCGGTCCCATTGCAATCAACTCAGCAACTTTTGTGGGGATCCAGGTAGGCGGTATTGGGGGCGCAGTGGTTGCGACCCTTGGGTGTGTGTTCCCTTCCTGTGTGATTGTTATGCTTTTGGCCTTTGTCTATTATAAATACCGGACACTTACTATTATTCAGGGAGTCCTTTCCGGGCTGCGGCCTGCTGTGGTGGCTATGATTGCCAGCGCCGGAGTGTCCCTGCTCCTTTCATCCTTTTGGGGTAATGACGGGGTAATATCCATTTCAATGACTGACTGGATAGCCGTGTTAATCTTTTTAACCGCATTGGTCACATTACGGAAGTGGAAACCAAATCCCATAGTTGTTATGGTATGTTCCGGCATATTAGGTCTGATCTGTTACCAGTTTTTTCCAGGAGGCGCCATATGAAGAAATATCTTTTAAAATCAGGAATTCTTTACAAAAGGGAACAGGAAACCATTGGCCCTGCCCTGGCAAACATTAAAAATCGTTTATGTGGTCTGGAAAGACAGATTTTTGTGGAAGAACAGCAATTTCTTACAGGCATCCAGACAGACTTAAAACCAACGGAACATGTTAAGGGGGCCTGCCCTAAAAAGTATTTTTTGAAAAACCACAATGGTGAAATACTCATGTCCGGTTTTCCCAAATATGCCAAAGGCCAGGATCCTGCTGATACAGGCTGGCCTGTTTACAGAATGCCCCGTATAGATTCTGTCGACCTTTTGCTGCAGGATCATTACGGCTCCCTGCAAATGATAAACAGTCAGAACTATCTGCTGTCCGACACGTCCGGTCAGGGTACCCTTAATGTTTTCCACCGTGGCGTCATTGGCGGCTGGAATATTGAAGCGCCGGAAGAATTCAGCCCTGAGATCATATGCGGTATTTTTGTATTCTGCCGCTACTTAGAGCAGGAGAATGAACTGATCGTTGTATAGTAAATTTTTATGCTGCCGCTATCCGGAACAAACAGAGGGGTCCATCAGCTATGCTGATGGACCCCTCTGCGCTTAAAACCATTGATTCTAAGCCTTTATTTCATTCCTTTTCCTGATTAAATCCGATTTAAAGATTATTTCTCGTTCAGTGCTGCCTGTGCTGCTGCCAGCTTAGCGATGGGCACACGGAATGGAGAACAGGATACATAATCCAGACCGATCTTATGGCAGAACTCTACGGAAGAAGGATCTCCGCCGTGCTCACCGCAGATACCAACATGCATTTCCGGACGAACAGCCTTACCTAACTTAATTGCAGTTTCCATAAGCTTGCCCACACCGGTCTGATCCAGTTTTGCAAATGGATCATTCTCAAAGATCTTGGTATCATAGTAAGCATCTAAGAACTTGCCTGCATCATCACGGGAGAAGCCGTAGGTCATCTGAGTCAAGTCATTGGTTCCGAAGCAGAAGAATTCAGCCTCTTTTGCAATGTCATCAGCGGTCAGGCATGCTCTTGGAATCTCGATCATGGTTCCTACTTCATATTTTAAGCTGCTTCCTGCTGCAGCAATTTCTGCATCAGCAGTCTCAACAACAATCTTCTTAACGAACTTTAATTCCTTCTCATCGCAGATCAGGGGGATCATGATCTCCGGGCAAACGTTCCAGTCTGCATGTGCCTTCTGTACGTTGATCGCTGCACGGATCACTGCCTTTGTCTGCATTTTTGCAATCTCAGGATAGGTGACTGTCAGACGGCAGCCCCGATGGCCCATCATTGGGTTGAACTCGTGTAAAGAATCGATGATGCTCTTGATCTGAGCAACGGTCTTGCCCTGTGCATCTGCCAGCTTCTTAATGTCATCTTCCTCTGTTGGAACGAACTCATGAAGAGGCGGATCTAAGAAACGGATGGTAACAGGATTTCCTTCCAGAGCCTCATAAAGTGCCTCAAAGTCGCCCTGCTGTACAGGAAGGATCTTTTCCAGAGCAGCTTCTCTCGCTTCAACGGTATCGGAGCAGATCATCTCACGGAATGCGTCGATTCTGTCTCCTTCAAAGAACATATGCTCAGTACGGCAAAGACCGATTCCTTCTGCGCCCAGTTCTCTGGCTTTTCTTGCATCAGCAGGTGTATCAGCATTGGTTCTTACTTTCAGCCTTCTATACTTGTCCGCCCATGCCATGATTCTTCCGAATTCACCGATAATGGCTGCGTCTACTGTAGGAATAATTCCGTCATAGATTTTTCCGGTAGAACCATCAAGGGATAAGAAGTCTCCTTCATGATATTCCTTGCCTCCAAGAACGAATTTCTTGTTCTCTTCATCCATAACGATTTCAGAACAGCCGGATACACAGCATGTACCCATACCGCGTGCAACAACGGCTGCATGGGAGGTCATACCGCCACGTACGGTTAAGATACCCTGAGCGGCCTTCATTCCTTCAATATCTTCCGGAGAGGTCTCAAGACGAACCAAAACAACCTTCTCTCCTCTTTCATGCCATGCTTTTGCTTCGTCAGCTGTAAATACGATCTTACCGCATGCAGCTCCCGGAGATGCTGCCAGAGCCTTTCCAATGGGTTCTGTCTTCTT
Organism: Lacrimispora indolis DSM 755; assembly: GCF_000526995.1. Taxonomy (NCBI): domain Bacteria; kingdom Bacillati; phylum Bacillota; class Clostridia; order Lachnospirales; family Lachnospiraceae; genus Lacrimispora; species Lacrimispora indolis. The sequence continues at coordinate 601,970 of NZ_AZUI01000001.1, forward strand.
TAATGCTTCCGTATCAAACTGAGGATGGAGTAAGGTATCCAAGTTTCTCGGATCGATCATCTTAACTGCCTTTTCCTCTGAGATCATGCCTTCATCAACCAGGTTGCATGCAATGGTTAAAGCAGCCTTTGCTGTTCTCTTGCCGTTACGGGTCTGAAGCATGTAAAGCTTTTTATCTTCAATGGTAAATTCCATATCCTGCATATCTCTGTAGTGGTCTTCCAGCTTGTTGCAGATTCCTACAAACTGCTCATAGACTTCCGGCATAACATCCTTTAACTGGTCGATCTTCTGCGGAGTGCGGATACCGGCAACTACGTCCTCACCCTGTGCGTTCATTAAGAACTCACCCATGAGGTGCTTTTCACCGGTTGCTGGGTCACGTGTAAATGCAACGCCGGTACCGGAGGTCTCGCCCATGTTTCCGAAAGCCATCATCTGAACGTTTACAGCAGTACCCCAGGAATAAGGGATATCGTTGTCACGGCGGTATACGTTTGCTCTTGGGTTATTCCAGGAACGGAAAACAGCCTTGATGGCTTCCATCAGCTGTACCTTTGGATCTGTGGGGAATTCTGCACCGATCTTTTCCTTGTACTCATCCTGGAACTGTTTTGCAAGCTCCTTTAAATCCTCAGCCGTTAACTCTACGTCCTCTGTAATGCCCTTTTCTTCCTTCATCTTATCGATGAGCTCTTCAAAATACTTTTTACCAACCTCCATAACTACATCGGAGAACATCTGGATAAATCTGCGGTAGCAGTCATATGCCCAGCGTGGATTGCCTGATTTTTCAGCCAGAACTTCCACTACTTCTTCATTTAAACCAAGGTTTAAGATGGTATCCATCATACCAGGCATGGATGCTCTGGCACCGGAACGAACAGAAACCAGAAGAGGATTTTCCTTATCACCGAATTTCTTTCCGGTGATCTCTTCCATCTTTGTAATGTGCTCCATGATCTGGCCCATGATCTCATCATTGATCTTTTCGCCGTCTTCATAGTACTGAGTACAAGCCTCTGTTGTTATGGTAAATCCCTGGGGAACAGGAAGACCTAAATTTGTCATCTCTGCCAAATTGGCGCCTTTTCCACCTAACAGGTTTTTCATGCTTGTATTACCTTCGGTAAACAAATAAACCCATTTTCTTGCCATAAGTATATTTCCTCCTCAAAATGTGTTGGTTATTCAGCTCCTCTGCCGGTTTCATCTGCAAAAAAGCCCTGCAGATATTATAGCATAATTCAAACGCTAGTAAAGGGGGTTTCTTTAATTATTACCAAAAATTAGCTCTTTTTTCAATACAATTACTCTGAAAGTGCTTCCATAGTCTGTCATTTTCTGATATGCGATTTTAATTCGTATATACGAATTTTATGTCAAAAAAACTGCTAGAATGTGTCTGAAAACTGCTTGTTCCAAGATGTGTGTGACTCTTTGTGGGAGATTTGTTCCAGATGAAGGGGCGTAGTGGGCTGCAAGCTGAATCTGGAGCAAATATGCAGCAAAGTGGGGCGTGCAGATTGGGCAATGAGTTTTCAGAAAATTGAAAAGCATGAGACACCTTAAAAATAATTTCTTCAACTGCTCTTCTGGCAAGTTTCATTTCTTCACAGACAGCCTCTATTTTTTAGGTCATTTTTCAGCTAAACCTTATTTTCTTAAATCACAGGTAAAGCCAGGAAAGATCTGCCCTTCCCACAGGATTGACTAATATATTTCATAAAATGCTTGATTGTTTTTTGATTTTTTCTGTAAAATAACACCAAATATGATTGTTTCTGGAAGGAAAATGTGGTACATTAATGGTATCTCTGAAAATTAATCAATAACAGGAGGAAAAACAAGATTATGAAAAAGAGAGCATTAGCATTAGCTATGGCAGTCATGATGGCTGCAGCCTTAAGCGGCTGCGGTTCTTCCACACCAGACAACAACGCTACAACAGCCGCACCTGCGGAAACCACAACTGCCGCCGAGAAAACGGCAGAGACAACCGCTGCAGCCTCAGAAAAGTCTGAGAACGGGTACGAGCTTGCACTGGTTACAGACTTAGGAACCATTGATGATAAGTCCTTTAACCAGGGTGCATGGGAAGGCATGAAAAAGTATGCGGAGGAAAACAAGATTTCCTACAAGTACTACCAGCCGCAGGAAGGTACTACAGATTCCTATCTTGAGACCATCGGCCTTGCCATCGAAGGCGGCGCCAAATTGGTTGTTTGCCCCGGATTCTTATTTGAAGAGCCTGTATTTCTTGCCCAGGAGCAGTACAAGGACGTACATTTCATCCTTCTGGATGGGGAACCTCACAATGCCGATTATTCAGAATTCAAGACAGAAGCTAACGTAATGCCTATCCTGTTCCAGGAAGACGAGCCTGGTTTCTTAGCCGGCTATGCAGCAGTAAAAGACGGCTATACAAAGCTTGGTTTCTTAGGCGGTATGGCAGTTCCTGCAGTTATCCGTTATGGCTACGGATTTGCAGAAGGTGCTGACTATGCGGCAAAGGAAATGGGAATCGACGGCATAGAAATCATGTACAACTACACAGGCGCATTTGCTGCCACACCGGAAGCACAGTCCATGGCAGCTTCCTGGTACCAGAACGGAACCGAAGTGATCTTCGGATGCGGCGGCGCGGTTGGTAACTCCGTTATGGCTGCTGCGGAAGAGAAGAACGCAAAGGTGATCGGCGTTGACGTTGACCAGAGCTTCGAGTCCAATACGGTTATCACCTCTGCTATGAAAGAGCTGTCTGTTTCCGTTTACGACGGAGTAAAGGCATTTTATGACAATGCTTTCCCAGGCGGAAAAACCAGCATCTTCTCTGCTAAGAACGACGGTATCGGACTTCCAATGGAAACTTCCAAATTCACCAAGTTCACACAGCAGGATTATGATACGGTCTTTACCCAGTTAAAAGACGGTAAGATCGAGCTGGTACAGCCTTCCCAGGATAACAATAATCCTACGGTTGACTTAAAGCTTGAAAAGACAAAAATCACCTTTGTAGAATAACCTGCAAAAGTAACGCGCCCGAAACCCATGGGCAATAAAAGAGGAAAGGAGATGCCGTTTGATTCACCAGTCAGAACAGATCTGGTCTCTTACGGCATCTCTTTTTTATTTTCTATAAAAGCAGGAATATACCAAGGCATATTTTATTAACCAGGTCCCATGGATAGGTACCGAATTAAGGGGGATTTTATGGATTACATTATTGAGATGCTTCACATCACAAAAGAATTTCCTGGTATCATCGCCAATGATGACATCACTCTTCAATTAAAGAAAGGCGAAATACACGCTCTGCTTGGAGAAAACGGTGCAGGGAAATCCACGCTTATGAGCGTCTTATTCGGTCTGTACCAGCCGGAAAAAGGCGTGATCAGGGTAAGAGGCAAAGACGAAAAAATCACCGGTCCTTTAGATGCCAATGCTTTGGGTATTGGCATGGTTCACCAGCATTTTAAGCTGGTAGAGAATTTTACTGTACTCCAGAATATTGTTCTGGGCATTGAAACAACAAAGCACGGGTTTCTAAAAATGGATGACGCCCGTAAAAAGGTTATGGATTTAAGCGAGAAATACAAATTGTTCGTGGACCCTGATGCGGTTATATCAGATATCACCGTGGGCATGCAGCAAAGGGTTGAAATTTTAAAAATGCTTTATCGAGACAACGAAATCATGATTTTTGATGAACCCACTGCGGTTCTTACTCCCCAGGAAATTGATGAACTGATGCAGATCATGAGAGACCTGGTAAAGGAAGGAAAATCCATCCTGTTCATTACCCATAAGCTCAATGAAATCAAGGCGGTTGCGGACCGCTGTTCTGTCCTGCGCCGCGGTAAATATATTGGAACGGTAGATGTGGCAGATACAACGCCTGAAGAAATGTCCGAGATGATGGTTGGCCGAAAGGTAAACTTAACCGTTGAAAAGAATCCTTCCAAGCCGGGAGAAGTTGTGCTGGAGGTAAAAGAGCTTTCCGTGGAAGCCAAAAGGGAAGGCCAGACAAAGAAGCTGGTGCATGATGTTTCTTTTAAGGTGAGAAGAGGCGAAATCGTCTGTATCGCCGGCATTGACGGCAACGGCCAGACAGAGCTCATTCATGCCATCACCGGTATTTCCGACATGAGCACCGGTACCGTTACCATCAATGGGGAAGACATGACCAAAAAGAGCATTCGCTACAAAAACACTCATGGATTATCCCATATACCGGAAGACCGGCACAAGCACGGCCTTGTCCTGGATTATAACCTGGCTTATAACCTGGTCCTTCAGCAGTATTTTGAAAAGGATTTCCAAAGCGGCACATTTTTAAAAAATGACAAGATTTATGAATATGCGGAAAAGCTGATCCAGGATTATGACATCAGAAGCAGTGAAGGTCCCTTTACCACTACCCGCAGCATGTCGGGGGGCAATCAGCAAAAAGCCATCGTAGCACGGGAAATCTCAAAAACTCCGGATATTCTTCTGGCCGTTCAGCCCACCAGAGGCTTAGACGTAGGGGCCATTGAATACATCCACAGGCAGCTGGTTAAGCAAAGAGATGCGGGAGCAGCTATCCTCCTGGTATCTCTGGAATTAGATGAAGTCATGAATTTAAGCGACCGGATTCTGGTCATATTTGAAGGCGGAATCGCAGCCGACTTAGATCCCAAGGCCGTCACGGTTCAGGAATTGGGTCTTTATATGGCAGGCGCAAAGAAAGAAGGTGGCAAGTCATGAAACCAAAACAGATCAAAGACCATACAGGCATTCTCTCTTCTGTCTTTGCCATTGTGCTTGGATTAATCGTAGGCCTGATCATTCTGTTCCTCTGCAATCCCAAGCAGGCCCTTCCAGGATTTGCGACAATTTTAACAGGCGCATTTACCCATGGAGCTAAGGGTGTGGGACAGGTATTTTATTATGCAACGCCCATCATCCTGACCGGTCTTTCCGTGGGATTTGCTTTTAAAACAGGGCTTTTCAACATCGGGACTCCCGGCCAGTTCATTATGGGCGGATTTGGCGCCGTCTATGTGGGGATCCTTTGGACCTCTCTGGGACCGGCCCACTGGATGGCGGCCCTTCTTGCAAGCGTTATTATGGGTGCGGTATGGGGTCTGGTTCCGGGACTTTTGAAGGCTTATTTTAACGTCAATGAAGTAATTGCCTCCATTATGATGAACTACATTGGCATGTATCTGGTAAACTGGATCGTAAAAAGCTATAAACCCTTATTCAATAACCTGCGCAATGAATCCCGGAATGTGGCCGCAACTGCCAATATTCCGAAAATGGGCCTTGATAAGATATTTCCAGGCTCCAGCGTAAACGGAGGAATCCTCATTGCAATCATTGCGGTAATCCTGATCTGGATCCTTTTAAACAAGACCACCTTTGGTTATGAGTTAAAGGCAGTTGGCTTTAACCGGGATGCCAGCAAATACGCCGGCATCAACGAAAAAAAGAGCATCATCCTGTCCATGATGATCGCAGGAGCCATTGCCGGTCTTGCAGGAGGACTTTTGTATCTGGCAGGTACCGGAAAGCACATTGAAATCAAGGACGTACTGGCATCAGAAGGCTTTACAGGTATTTCCGTTGCTTTGCTGGGCTTAAGCAATCCCATTGGAGTTCTTTTCTCCGGCATCTTTATCGCCTATTTGACAGCCGGTGGTTTTTACTTGCAGCTGCTGGAATTTTCAACGGAAATCATCGATATCATCGTTGCTGTTATCATCTATTTCAGCGCCTTTGCTCTTATGGTTAAAATCATTATTTCCAAGATCCAGAAGCAAAAAGGTGCAAAAGCAGAAGAAGCCAAGGAAGGAGGAACGAAATCATGAATGTAGTTTATTTCATTTTTCAGCAGACCATGTATTTCATGATTCCTCTCATGATCGTAGCTTTAGGAGCCATGTTCTCCGAACGAAGCGGTATCATCAACATTGCTTTGGAAGGAATCATGACCATGGGAGCCTTTACCGGGGTCCTGTTCATCCATTTTACAGGCAGCACCATGAGCGGGCAGCTTCAGCTCATCATTGCAGTGCTGATCTCCATGGCCACTGGCATGGTGTTTTCCCTGTTCCACGCCTACGCTTCCATTAACATGAAGTCCAATCAGGTAATCAGCGGTACGGCATTAAACATGTTTGCTCCCGCCTTTGCCATTTTCGTGGCCCGCGTTATCCAGAACGTGCAGCAGGTGCAGTTCAGCAACACCTTCCGCATTTCATCTGTTCCGGTATTGGGAAAGATCCCGTTCTTCGGCCCTCTCCTGTTCCAGAACGCTTATATCACTACTTACATCGGCATTGCGATCTTTGTGCTCTCAGCCGTTGTTCTTTATAAAACCCGGTTTGGTTTAAGGCTTCAGGCCTGCGGCGAGCATCCACAGGCAGCCGATTCCGCCGGTATTAATGTGTACCACATGCAGTATGCAGGCGTTCTGATCTCCGGTGCTCTTGGAGGACTTGGCGGACTGGTATTTGTGGTTCCCACCTCCACCAACTTTAACGCAGACGTAGCCGGATACGGATTCCTGGCTCTGGCCGTTTTGATCTTTGGCCAGTGGAAGCCGGTGAACATCATGCTTGCCTCTCTGTTCTTCGGGCTGATGAAGGCTATTGCATCCGCTTATTCCGGAATCCCGTTCTTAAACGCAATAGGCATTCCAAGCTATTTCTACAAGATGGTGCCTTATATCATCACACTGATCGTGCTGATCTTCACCTCCAGAAACTCTCAGGCTCCAAAGGCAGAGGGTATTCCTTACGATAAGGGACAGAGGTAGAAACAAAGGAAGGCAGCCGCAAAAAAGAGAATCCATAAGGCAATCCGTCATAAGACAGTATGAAAACTTAAACTGTTAATGGGCGTCTGCCAAGTGAAATGTCAAAAACAAGTGTATCGTTCTTTGTGGACGATATACTTGTTTTTTTGTTTTGTGTCCTTATAAGTAGAGAGAAATATTTGAATTGGAGGGCAAATATCATGCCGAAAAGAGAACGCAATTTGCGGCTTCATATCATGGTAACACATGAAGAATTAGCCGCCATACGGAAACGCATGGCAGAGGTGAACAGTCAAAATCGGAGTGCGTTTCTCCGAAAGATGATGATTGATGGATATATCGTAAATGTTGACCTTGCGCCTGTAAAGGAACTCCTATCCTTACAACGCCGAAGTGTAAATAACCTTTCCCAAATTGCTAAGTATGCAACGGCCCCAAATGCCTATCAATCTGAAATTACGGAACTGCAAAAAGGCTATGACGAACTATGGAAACAGTATACAAAACTATTGGAACACCTTGCAAAGCTGGTTGCACTTTAGGACTTCGGGCCAACTTGGCCCGAAGTCAAATAAGGAATGAGCGACAGCGAAATGACGCAACAAAAGCCGGGTTTGGGGTGGCTACCCTAACAAGCAATTTTGAGATTTGACCGTAAGGGAAAATACTCAAAATTGGCAAGTGTGTGTACACTTGCCCTGCTTGCCATTTAGCAAAAATAAGAAAAAAGCTTATAAGATTTTATTGACTTTTATTCAAGCGTGTGATATCCTTGATCAAAAATGAACAGGTGATTACTAATGCAAGTTTTAAAAAAAGATATAAAGGATACATTAATACTAGCTGCGTTACATGAATTTCAACAGCAGGGATTTGAAAAAGCATCCATGAGAAACATTGCCAAAGCATCCAACATGACAATTGGTAATATCTATCGTTACTATCCAAATAAGCAGGCGCTATTTGAATTTATAGTTGAGCCTGCATTTTCAGAGTACCAAAATTCTATTAATATCATTAAAAACAAACTTTCGATAAGAGATGACACAGAAGATGGGCCTTCTATCGAATATTTTGATGGCGTTGAAAGCACCATCATTCACTTAATAAAAAGTTTTACTCCACAAATGTCTTTACTTTTTACTGGATCAACAGGTTCCGCTTATCAATGTGTGAAACAAGAATTGGTTTTCTTGTCTTACATGGTTACTAAAAGCATTTTTTCAAATGCCATTGCGGATATGATTAATGAAAACTCTTACTATGACAGACTTGCTCATATTATTGCTCAAACTCTGATTGACAGTATTTGTACAATATTGAAAACCGATTGTGATAATAAAGAGCATTTTGATAAATTGATTGACCATATTATCGAAACTTACTCATACAGTATTAAAATCGCTACAAATTAATTTTAGGAGGAATCAAATTTTTATGAACAATAGAATAATTAAAAATGTCGTTATTGCAGTCTCAATTATTGGGTTTATCATTTTAGCCTTGTTTGTTACAACAAATGTGTTTTTAAAAAAATCTGTCCAGTATCAATTCAATGATATAATTTCTTATGATATCAGTCTTGAAAATGCGGAAATAAAAATGATTGTAGAGAAAGGAAATGAGAACAAGACTATTATTGGTATTTCTGCAAGTGGGGCGAATAATATTCAAAATATATCTGTGGGTGAACAAAATGGTGTATTGAATATTGAACAACATCCAAAAGGAAACTTTATACCCAATATCGGAGGAAGTGTAAAAGTAGAAGTTATACTTATTTTTTCGGATAAAGACGATATTGATAGATTTTTACTTGCCACAAAATCCGGAGCTATAAAAGTCCAAGGTATAAAGTCTGAACAGATAGAAATAAGTTCTCATTCGGGGAAAATATCATTAATAGATATTATATCTAACGAGTTATCGGTAAGCAGTAAATCTGGAGAAATCCAAGCAGAAAACATCATTGCAAAGGAATTTAATAACAGCTCTGAAAGCGGTCAATGCACCGTTTACTTTAGCAGCGATATCAGCCAACTGAATGCCACCTCAAAAAGCACTTCTGGAGATGTTACCTATATGTTTCAGAATGATATTGGCTTAAATCTTTCGTGGAAAGCTCGTAATGTGAAATCTGAAATTGAAAGCGATGATGATTCGACAAATACACTGTATTTTGAATCTGAATCGGGCACTGTTAAAATAATGCGCACTAAATCATAAATAGATCTCCCCGCTTACAGTAAATAAAACCGTGTTTTGGAAATGCAATTTACTGTATTTCATAAAAGACTTCCCACAAAAATCCTCTGTTATCTGTATACTTTCTCTCCAATATCTGTCACCTGGAAAAGTCAAAACCATATAATACATTACAATGCATGAAAAGAGTGAGCCTATGATGCCATATAAATACCACACCTGCCAGTCTAACTGCGTATCGGACAATACTTATCTTACCTGGGATATAAACGACTACGGGCCAGCCCCCCTGGTGCTGAACATTGTCCATGATACGATCCGAAATCCCACCTTCCGAACGACCCGCTGGACCGGAAACCACATGCAGCTTACTCTCATGAGCATCCCTGTGGGCGGAGATATCGGTATGGAAAATCATTCGGAGGAGGATCAGTTCATCCGCGTAGAACAGGGAGAAGGGCTGCTGCTCATGGGAGACAGCCCCTATAATTTTTCATTTCAGCAGCCCGTGAATGACAACTGCGCCGTCCTCATCCCCGCCAATACCTGGCACAATATCGTAAATACCGGTGACGAACCATTAAAGCTTTATTCCCTCTATTCCCCTCCGGAACACTCTTCCGGAACGGTACATTGGAAACAATCCGATTCAGTGGCAGAGGAATAGCTGTGAAAAAATAAAAAGGTGCAGGAATGAGGCAATCTGCCTCACATCCTGTACCTTTTTTAAGAAATTCCATGGATCGCTGCCTGTTATAGGGCAGCAATGATCCTAGAAACGGAACTTATCCTCAAAATAGCTTTTCAGCTCTGCAATAGGAACTCTCACCTGATCCATGGTATCGCGGTCACGCACAGTCACGGCAAAGTCCTCTTCTGAATCAAAATCATAGGTAACACAGAATGGGGTACCGATCTCATCCTGTCTTCTGTAGCGCTTTCCAATATTGCCTCTGTCATCAAATTCACAGTTATAATATTTACAGAGCTCTTCATACACCTTTTCTGCTCCTTCATTCAGCTTTTTGGAAAGAGGCAGCACGCCGATCTTAACAGGGGCTATGGCAGGATGGAAGTGAAGCACTGTACGCACATCTCCTTCTGCGATTTCCTCCTCGTCATATGCGGCGCAAAGGAATGCAAGGGTTACGCGGTCAGCTCCAAGAGACGGCTCCACAACATAAGGAATGTACCGCTCCTTCTTTTCGTCGTCAAAATATGTCAGATCCTGTCCGGAGGTGTTCTGGTGCTGGGTTAAGTCGTAATCTGTTCTGTCAGCAATTCCCCATAACTCACCCCAGCCGAATGGGAACAGGAATTCAATATCAGAGGTTGCCTTGCTGTAGAAGGAAAGCTCTTCCTTCTCATGATCCCTGACGCGCATCTCGTCATCCTTGATTCCCAGAGTCTTCAGCCAATTGATGCAGAATTCTTTCCAATATGCAAACCATTCCAGATCCGTATCCGGCTCACAGAAAAATTCCAGCTCCATCTGCTCAAACTCCCTGGTGCGAAAGGTGAAGTTTCCAGGAGTGATTTCGTTACGGAAGGACTTGCCGACCTGTGCGATTCCAAATGGAATTTTCTTGCGGGAGGTTCTCTGGACGTTTTTAAAGTTTACGAAAATACCCTGTGCTGTCTCAGGTCTTAAGTATACAGTATTCTTGGCATCTTCTGTAACTCCCTGGAATGTCTTAAACATCAGGTTAAACTGACGGATATCTGTAAAATCATGCTTTCCGCAGCTTGGGCAGCAGATGTTCTTCTCATCGATGTAGTTCTTCATCTCTTCCTGAGACCAGGCATCCACAGATCCTTCGATAGTAATGTTGTTCTCAGCCATATAATCTTCAATCAGCTTATCCGCACGGAAACGCTCTTTACATGCTTTACAGTCCATCAGAGGATCGGAAAAGCCGCCTAAATGCCCGGAAGCGACCCAGGTCTGGGAATTCATTAAAATAGCGCAGTCAACGCCCACATTATAGGGACTCTCCTGAACAAATTTCTGCCACCATGCTTTTTTTACATTATTTTTCAGTTCCACGCCTAAGTTGCCGTAATCCCAGGTGTTGGCAAGGCCTCCGTAAATTTCGGAGCCAGGATATACAAATCCCCTTGATTTTGCAAGTCCCACAATCTTTTCCATTGTCTTTTCCATGATCTTAACCTCTCTTATTTAAAAATGATGTAATTCTTTCCTTGCGCTGTCTGAACGGTATAGCGATCCTTTATGACTACATTGTTGGAGACAAATAAAAGCTTACCCTGAGTCTGTACCGTTACCGGCTGGTCTGCCTCCACAACGATTGCAAAGCATTCTCCTTTGCTGGATAAGGCCTTTTTTTCTGCCGGTTTTCCGTCGGCCTTTACAAAGGCTACTCCTTCTGATTCACTCTGGCCTAATACATCCCCCAAAGTAGTAACAGCAATGGAATTTACCTGATTTTCCTTATCCTCATACTCGGAAACAAAGCTCACCAGGTCATTTCCTGACCCATAGCGGAATACCATGGTGGCAATCCCTTTTTCCAGAGTACAGGAATCCAGGGCCACCGCTTCCTGTCCGTGAGTTTCATTGTATTTTAAAGCGGCTTCTTCCAGATAAGCCTTTAATTCATCCGCACGATAATAATCCTGTTCCGCATAGGTTTCCACTGTCGCAGTCTGAAATGTTCCTTCCTGCGTTACATAGATTCTGCTGCTCTCCCCGTTTAAGGCGCCTCCGCCGCTTCTGCCCAAGCAGCCTGTCAGCATTCCGGCAGCCAGGAAAGCCGCCAGAACCGCTTTCTTTTTTTTCATCCATTTCCCTCCTGCTTTGAAAATCCGCCGTACTGTTGCCTATGAGCCTGCTGGGCGGCCGGTGAAACTTACTATGGATCATGAAGTCCGCTGTGTGGACCGTGAGTCCGTTGTGTGGGCCGTGAGTCCGCTGTGCAGCCAGTGAGTCCGCTGTGCAGCCAGTGAGTCCGCTGTGCAGCCAGTGAGTCCGCTGTGCAGCCAGTGAGTCCGCTGTGCAGCCCGTGAGTCCGCTGTGCAAGCCAGTGAGTCCGCTGTGCAGCCAGTGAGTCCGCTGTGCAGCCAGTGAGTCCGCTGTGCAGCCAGTGAGTCCGCTGTGCAGCCAGTGAGTCCGCTGTGCAGCCAGTGAGTCCGCTGTGCAGCCAGTGAGTCCGCTGTGCAGCCAGTGAGTCCGCTGTGCAGCCAGTGAGTCCGCTGTGCAGCCAGTGAGTCCGCTGTGCAGCCAGTGAGTCCGCTGTGCAGCCAGTGAGTCCGCTGTGCAGCCAGTGAGTCCGCTGTGCAGCCAGTGAGTCCGCTGTGCAGCCAGTGAACCCTGCGTGTTCACTGGCTCACGGGCATTCGCCCTATGAATCAGGTTACGGAAAAGTTTTCTTATGTGCGAGCACAACGAAAACTTTTCCGTAACCTGATTCGCACTGCTCATAGCATTCTTGAACATTATACCAAATGCCCCCCCTCATTTCAATAGTTTCCCGCCTGTCATGGTTTTTAAAATCTCAAGGGAGTGGAATTCCCGGTCTACGTAGCGCTTTTTGTTGATTTCTACGCAGCGGCCGAATTCTTCCAGAACCGGGTCCGTCAGGGTGAAGGTATAAAGGTGTTCTGCCGGGGAGGCGATTACGTATTCCCATGCATAGACCGCCGAGTCACTGACGGAGTGGGGAGGTTTTTCCGTATATTCCCCGTTCAGCACCATGGCTTTCAGCTCAAAGACCCTCTGGACCAGCTCATTTTTCAAAGCCGGCTTTAAAAGAGCCCGTATGGACTGGTATAAAAGCTTTAAAAGCCCTGTTCCATCCATGTTCTCCCGGGCGTAATAATCTGCCAGCTCCAGAAAATATGAACCATAACAGGTTCCTTCCATATCCAGGGCCAGCGCTTCAAAATAATTGCTGATCTCTGCCGACCGAAGAGTATAGGAATCTCTGCCTTCATACAGGGAAAACTGCCCGAAGGCAAAGGGGCGGCTTACCGCCATAAGGGAATTCCCCGGCCTTCTGGCACCTCTGGCAAATGCGGTAATTTTCCCTCTTTCCCTTGTGAGTATCACAAGGCGCCTATCCATTTCTCCAACCGGGGACATTCGGATCACCATCCCCATCATGGTTTCAACTTCCCTCAATTCCTACCACCACTTTTAAATGTCTTTTTCATTGTATCCATAATTCTTCATATACAGCTCGCTGTCACGCCATTCCTTCCTGACCTTTACCCAAAGCTGTAAATTTACTTTTGTATCCATCAGATCTTCAATTTCCCTGCGGGCAGCACTTCCGATCTTTTTGAGCATGGAACCGCCTTTTCCAATGATGATCCCCTTATGGGAATCCCTCTCGCAGATAATGTCTGCTTCAATATCCATGATGCCGTTATTCCGCTCTTTCATCTTCTCAATGGTCACAGCGATCCCATGGGGAATCTCGTCATTTAAAAGACGAAGGGCCTTTTCCCTGATAAGCTCCGCTGATATCTGGCGCATGGGCTGGTCTGTTACCGTATCCTCATCGTAATACTGAGGTCCGCTTGGAAGATACTTATAGATGAGTTCCAGCATGAGATCCGTATTTTTCTCCTTTAAAGCAGAAACAGGGACAATTTCAGCAAATTGGCACACATCTTTATAAGCGTTTATAAAGGTCAGGATATCCTCCTGATTTTTCAGGGTATCAATTTTATTGATAGCCAGAATCACAGGAGTTTTGACCTGGTTTAACTGCTCTGCAATATGCTGTTCCCCAGCACCGATATAGGTGGTGGGTTCAACCAGCCAGAGTACCACATCCACTTCCCTTAAGGTGCGCTCTGCAACGCTTACCATATATTCCCCCAGCTTGTTCTTTGCCTTATGGATCCCGGGAGTATCAAGGAAAATGATCTGTCCCCTTTCATCCGTATACACGGTCTGGATCCTGTTCCTGGTGGTCTGGGGCTTATCGGAAGTGATAGCGATCTTCTGGCCGATGAGATGGTTCATCAAGGTAGATTTTCCAACGTTGGGACGCCCGATCAGGGTTACAAAGCCTGATTTATAATTGTTTTCCATGTGAGTTTTCCTTTCCTCTTTCATGTCCATGACTTCTGGACATAAAGGTATGCCTGTAAGGCGTTCCTCTTTCATGTCCTTGGTTTCTGGACATAAAGGTATATCTGTAAGGCCTTGTATTATGAGTGGAACAGGTTCTTGGTTTCTCCAAATAGCTCTTTATCCGCACCGATTTTGTCTTCATTGCCAATGACGCAGAGACTTCCCGTATCCAGAACGGCTTTTACAAGAGGCGCCAGGCTTCTGATATCTTCCTGACTGGCATTTAATACCTCTTCCCGCTCTTTTCCCATCATTTCCCGGTCCACACCGGATAAATAGGCGGAAAGGCCCCGGTTTCCCCTGGTGGATGGAGGATATGGCACATCCATGTCGCTGACAGTGCCGATCACGTATTTTGTCATATCCCGGTCTGTTGCCTGGAAGTTCTTTAAATAATCCACAATTCCGTCATAGATCCGGTTTGTTTCAACTACATTAGGATCCCGGTAAGAGGTAAAGTACCCTTCTCCTGAACGGCCGAATCCGCTCATACAGCCATAGGCACCGCCCTTGACCCTTAGATTGATCCACAGGTAATCATAGCTTAAAATGACCTTTAATATTTTAAGAACCCCGGTATATTCCTGTCCGCTGCCTGCAAAGGTCCCGCATCTTGCCACATAATTGACCTGGGAAGCCGTGCAGAAGCCTTCGTTTCTGTTTCCTGGAAAAAAAACAAAGGGATAGCGGGTTCCTTCTCCTTCAGGCAGTAATGCGGTAAGCTTTTCCAAAGCATTGGGAAGCAGTTTATATCCTTCTTCATCGGCCGTATAGCTGACCAGCATGTTTTTCACGGTAAAAATCTTATCCATCACCGCTTTTAAACGGGCAATGATCTCCTTTTTATGGGAAGGATATTCCTTTTCCAGATTCTCTAAAAATTCATAATACCCGATCCCGCCGGTCAGATCGTTAAAATAAGAGGTGGCGGAAAAATAGGAAGTTGCCCTGGCAACTGCAGCCGAATGGCAGGAACCTTCCAGCTTCATTCTGGCCCTTGACCTGGTCTCACTGATTATCTCTCCTACCCGCTTTTCATCATCCAAAATAGAACGGGTCAGGATCTCACCGAGTATGGAGAAGCCAAAATCCAGTTTCTCATAAAGCACCCTGGCGCTTGCCATGAAAAATCCTTTAAACTCTCCCTTATTCCTTAAATCAGGGTAAGAGGTCACGCTGAAGCTGACGCCGCCGCTGTTTAAATGGATCTCACTGGTCAGATCTCCGTAGGTGAAATTTTCCGTATTCACATAACCCAGCAGGGATTTCAAAAATCCCACATAAGGCAGGTCCTCCACAGGAACTGCGGAGGTATCAAACATCACTTTTAAATACCCGATTCCGGATGTAAACATCTCATGATGGATGACCTTGACGCCATGGGCCGACTTTTCCTCCCATATGATCTCCTCCGGCTCTCTGGTGATATCCTCTCTCCGAAGCATGGGTATCAGTTCCAGCACCTCCTGGGAAGATGGAGTTTCCTGGTATTCCCTTAAGGCTCTTGTCTCTTCCGTCAGCCTAAGAAGCTCTTCCTCTGAGAGAGAAGCTTTGTAAACAGCCAGCTTTTTCGCCACCTTCTCCTCTTCCATTGCCGTTAAGTTCTTTTTGGGACTCACGCTTAAGAAGGCTTCAAAAGGATTATCCAGAAGATATTCCCTGATGAGCTGTTCAAAATATCCGTCCTCCACCACTTTCTTTAAATAGGCAAAGGTATTCTGATATTCTAAGTGCATCATGGGATCCCCGTCATAAAGCCAGCTGTCCATGCATTGAAGACCATACATCAGGCCCTTTGGCGCTGAACCGTAATCCGCCTCACGATAGCGGAATTCATAGTAGTTCATTCCGGCCTTCAAGCTCTTTTTATTGATCCCCTCATCAGCAAGCTTTCTTAAAGTCCCTTTTACAACAGCCAGGAATTCCCCTCTCTGTTCCTTATTTGCATTTTTTGCAATAACGGAGAAATAGGGCTGAAGAATGCCGTTTTCATATCCGCCTAAAATATCCTGGCCGATCCCGGCGTCAATTAAGGCCTGCTTTAAGGGCGCCCCAGGAGCATCCAAAAGGGTGTATTCCAGGATCTGAAAGGCTATATAAAGCCTGGGATCCAGCCCCGTACCAACTGCCGTGCTGATGGAAAGATAGGTAGCATTTTCTTCGGATTCCCCTTCGGTGATGGAGTAGAAAGTCTCCCCTTCCACTGGTTTTAAAAATGGCTTCTGCCTTGGAATCCTGGAATCAATGGTTATTTCATCGTAATGACTTAAGTATTTCTCATCGATCCATTCAAGCTTTTCTGCCATATCCATATCTCCGTAAAGATAAATATAGCTGTTGGAGGGATGATAATATCTCTGATGAAAAGCCAGGAAGTCTTCATAGGTTAAGTCCGGAATAAAGGCAGGATCTCCCCCTGATTCCTGGCCATAGCAGTTATCCGGGAAAAGAGTTTTCCTGGTGTAACGGTCCAGCACTTCTTCCGGAGAAGAAAATGCTCCCTTCATCTCATTATATACCACTCCATTGTAAATCAGATCAGATTCCAGGCTTTCCAGCTCATAATGCCAGCCTTCCTGCATGAAAATCTTTGGTTCTTTATAAATATTGGGATGAAATACTGCATCCAGATACACGTTCATCAAATTCTGAAAATCTTTGTCATTGCAGCTCGCTACCGGGTATACCGTTTTATCGGGATAGGTCATCGCATTTAAGAAGGTGTTAAGAGAGCCTTTCACCAGCTCCACAAACGGATCTTTCACAGGAAACTGATCGGAACCGCAGAGCACACTGTGCTCCAGAATATGGGCAACTCCTGTGCTGTCAGACGGCGGGGTACGGAATCCGATGGAAAATACCTTATTCTCATCATCGCAGGACACACAAAAGACTCTGGCCCCGCTTTTTTTATGGCGGAGCACGCATCCCGATGCGTTGATCTCCTTAATTACTTTTTCTTCCACAACCTCATAGGCTGCAAGGTTTTTAAATTGATTCATTCCTTGTTATTTCCTCCTGCATGTTCATATTATACGTAAGTCAGCAGCGCAGCAAGGGAATCTGTAAGATTCCCTTGCCCACGGGCATTCGCCCTATGAAACAGGCCATGAAAAGAGTTTTTTATGTGCGGACACAACGTAACTTTTCTCCTGTCCTGTTTCGCACTGCTCATTGCATTCGTGTAATTACATGTTGCCCACTAATTTGTCTTTTAATATGGCTGCGCACTCTCTGATGCAAAAGTGTACGAAAAGAATGGGGTCTGATTCACAGGATATGCCATAGATATCCGGTATTCCCCACTTTTTTCCAATCTGAAGCGCGCGGAACACATGAAAATCACTGGTGAGGACACCAATTTTAATGGGCTTATCCGGCACCTCCTCAAAGGTTCCCGGCTCCATGAAAATCGGCTGATCTTGCCGGCGTGCTTTCCTTTCCGCCTGGTCCTCTTCAATGGCCACACGGCTGTATGCAATATTCTCAACCGTGCTGGTGGAACGGGTCTCCAAGATCAGCTGTTCCTCTCTCACTCCGTTAAAGACCAGATAATCCCGCATGGCTGCTGCTTCGCTGACAGGCTCATCATCACCCTGGCCGCCGGACAGCACCAAAATCGTGGACGGATTGTCATCCAAGTACTCCATGGCTTGATCCAGCCGATTCTTTAAGGATTTGCTGATTCCTGTTTCCTTTACCCTGGCTCCCAGCACAATGACATAGTCCAGATTGGAAGCATCCCTGGCAGCAACTCCCGTAAACACCAGGATCTCCACCACCAGAAATACCAGAATTCCCGTACAGCACATGGTAATCACCGACACCGGAATCCATAAGGGAACCTTATCCTTATGCTTCGCATAAGTCTCCCAACCCACCGGCAGCAATATGCATATGCCAGCAAATACAAGCCATATAAAAGAAAGAGATGTGGTCAGACCTGAATAAAGAATGATCACAACATAATAAATAATGCAGGAAACGGCTATCAGCCAAAATATTAACGCCATATGCCAGCCTCCATTCTACACGTTTTAAAATCAGGTAAATTCTGGGCATAATTCTTTTATAGCATACCACAATATAGGAATTTCTACAACTGTCACTGAAATTATAGGAAAATCAGGTATGGATGCACCTGATACTCTTATAATGAAGCAGAAAAGGCGGCTTGCAGAAGAAAACCAGTACCTGTTTTCTTTTGCAAGCCGCCCTTGTTCCTCATAAAAGGTGTTTCTATTCCATATTACCCGGGAATCTTGGAATTCCGTCAAATCCGACCTTCAGATCATCATCGGCGGGGATATAGTCTGTCATCACTCCGTCATGGAACTTCTCATATGCCAACATATCAAAATATCCTGTGCCGGTAAGGCCAAAGAGGATGGTCTTTTCTTCTCCTGTCTCTTTGCACTTTAAAGCCTCGTCAATCGCCGCCTTAATCGCATGACTGCTTTCCGGGGCCGGAAGGATTCCTTCTACTCTCGCAAACTGTTCCGCTGCCTCAAATACAGCTGTCTGTTCTACTGAGCGAGCTTCCATGTATCCGTCATGATAAAGCTGTGACAATGTGGAACTCATCCCATGATACCGCAGGCCACCCGCATGGTTTGCTGATGGGATAAATCCACTTCCGAGGGTATACATTTTAGCCAGCGGACATACCATTCCGGTATCGCAAAAATCATAAGCAAAAACGCCTCGTGTCAGGCTTGGGCAGGATGCAGGTTCTACGGCAATAAACCGGTAATCTGCTTCGCCCCTGAGTTTTTCACCCATAAACGGAGATATCAATCCTCCCAGATTGGAGCCGCCGCCCGCACATCCGATGATAATATCAGGCTTGATTCCGTATTTATCCATGGCAATCTTGGCTTCCACTCCAATCACTGACTGATGAAGCAGCACCTGGTTTAAAACGCTTCCCAGCACATACCGGTACCCATCTGTATGGGTTGCCACTTCCACCGCCTCAGAAATGGCACATCCCAGACTTCCTGTGGTCCCGGGATGATCAGCCAGGATCTTTCTTCCTATCTCTGTTGTCTCAGACGGGGACGGAGTCACGCTTGCCCCATAGGTGCGCATTACTTCTCTGCGGAAGGGCTTTTGTTCATAAGAACACTTCACCATATACACCTTGCAATCCAGTTCCAGATAAGAGCATGCCATGGAAAGAGCCGTTCCCCACTGCCCTGCCCCGGTCTCAGTGGTCACTCCCTTTAACCCCTGTTCCTTTGCGTAATAAGCCTGTGCAATAGCGGAATTCAGCTTATGGCTTCCGCTTGTATTATTTCCTTCAAATTTGTAATAAATTTTAGCCGGAGTCTGAAGCTTCTCTTCCAGGCAGTATGCTCTTACTAACGGTGCCGGACGGTACATTTTATAAAAGTCACGGATTTTTTCCGGAATTTCTATAAAACGATTATCATTATCCAGCTCCTGTTTTACCAGTTCTTTACAAAATACAGTTCCAAGTTCTTCCTCTGACATTGGCTGTAAGGTTCCGGGATTTAAAAGAGGGGCCGGCTTATTCTTCATATCGGCACGAACATTGTACCACTCCTTTGGCATCTCGCTTTCTTCCAGATAAATTTTGTAGGGAATCTTGTTTTCACTCATGCAAAAATCTCCTTTCTTCTTTCCCGCCCACGATTTATGGGCATAAAGGTATACCCGTAGGGTGTTTCTTCTTTCCGGGATAAGTAGATTTTTACAATAAAAAAACTCTTATCCCACACAATAAATTATTGCAGGGACAAGAGTATGAATCGTCATAACTCCTGCGGTGCCACCCGGCTTGATGCATCTGGCGCATCCTCTCACGCATACTGACATATGCTGACTTTTATAACGGAGTTTACTCTCCGGCTTACCTACTTACCATTCAGTTCGCCCTCAGAAGCCCATTCCCAATTGCCTTTCCCTGCCGCAATCCCACCGCCTGCGGCTCTCTGTGTGGTAAGTACAACGGTACTTGCTCTTCCTCATAGGTTTAAAAAAACTCTACCACGGGAATTGTTATTTGTCAATCATTTATACTTGAGTTTTACCGGATTCAAGTCCTCCCTACATAAAGGACTGAAATGTTTCAAAGAAATCATCTGTCCATGGAATATTCACGTAATCTTCATTGATGTTGCGCTTAAACAAACTGGGATACTTTTTAATTAAGTCTTTTTTGTCCCTGTCCAATTTAAAGAGGTGCTTTTGCAGCACGTACAGCATTGCCTTGGTATCTCTTGTCTGGAGAGCGAGTATGATTTCTTCATGCTGTGCAACAATTTCTTTTACACTCTGCATTTCCCGGCAGCTTAGAAGCCGTATTCTCCTGAAATGGCCTCCAACATTATTGATGGTCTGAAAGCTGAAAAGGCGGTCTGTTACCCGGTAAAATATCTTATGAAACTCATCATCCATATGCAGGAACTTCCTTACATCACCATTGCCTGTCTCAGTAAAGGCTTTCTGTTCCATCAGGTTGTTCTGTAATTCCAACAAATCCGTAGGAGTATGGCATGCCATAAACAGCTTCATAACCTCTTCTTCTACGGCAAGCCTTAAAAAACGTTCCTGTTCCACTCTATCTAAATCTATCTTGGACACCCTTGTTCCTCTCTGTGGGAGAAGAGTCACCAGATCTTCCTGTTCAAGCCTGATGAGCGCATCTCTGACCGGAGTGCGCCCAATGTTTAATAAATCACAAATATCCCTGATACTTAAGTTGATCCCCGGTCTTAAATGAAGATCCAGGATTTTTTCACGGAGAAGCTGGTACGCATTGTTATCTGTGCTTTCCCCCTGACGGGAAGCCTCCTCCTGGCCGTCAGCGGAAGACGATATGGCTCCATTATATACTTCCAACTTTGAACCTCCTTTTATAATTGACCATATTTTTTTAATAATCGCCATTTTCCAACAATAAAATAATCATATTCCATTTTATAGGATAGAGGAGAAAAAATCAATAGAGCAAACACCCGTCTTAATCAATAAACACATTTCATACAGGCAGGGAGAATAGGATAGCCCACTCATTATTTTGGAAAAATGAATGGCTCCCACCTCTCCTGCCCCGTCAAGGCCTCTGGACTTAGGAAACAGATTCCATACCGGCCTTTTTAACATTTTGCTGCGGGTATAGATTCCCGGCGTATTTTCTTCAATACAGTGGAAAATTTCATGGAACAGAACGATTTCTTCCAGTGCTTCCTCCCGGATTATTTCCGTTAAACCGTATTCTTTTATAAAACCTTTTATTGCGTTTAAGGTACTGTCATTTAAAATGACAGTACCTTCTTCCGGTTCATATATTCCCATATATAAAAATGGTTTTCTAAGTTCTTCTTTTGTTCTTTTTATGGTTAAACCCAGTGTACCGGCAAGAGAAGCGCCGGAAACGGCCCCATAGTCCTTCTTTAACTGTGACGCATATTTTTCTGCCGTTTCCATGGAGTAAAACAGAATTTCCCGTTCTTCCTCTTTTGACAGTTCACAGGAAGCCGGTTGATTTTTTAGCACACGGCTATACCATTTTACATCATGGACAGCAGCAATTTTTTCTATAAGCTCCCGCATACACTCCATTTTTTACAGCTCGTTGCGCGCCAGGATCAGGATGATTTCAGCATCTTCCTTGATATCAATAAGCTCAACCCCGGCTAATCCTGATACCTGATCCAAGGCCGGAATTCCGGAATAATCGATAACTCTGGATTCTGAGGCAATATAACAATCCGGATTGATCCTGACTTCACTTGAAAAGTTGCTGGCCTTATCCCAGGCAAGTTTCAAATCCTCACGGAGCCTGGATTTTGTTGTAACCAGCACCGTGCCATTGGATCTTTGCACCTTCACAAAGCCTTTTTTATCTATCACTCTCACGGGAGTTTTCCCGTCTTTTTCAGCAGTCACCACAAATATGGAACCATTGCTTCCTGCCAGCTTCATCTTAGACCGTTCCAGGCCAATGGATTCCGCCGCAATTGTAAGCGCCTCTTCCTCATCACAATTCTTCATTAAGTCCGTGGTCTTCACTTCTGTGGATCCCATGGCAATGGCCGTAACCTTCTGGGCCTGCTCATCAATTTCCACATAGACTTCAATGCTGTCTTCCACTGCACCGCTGTTCATTGCCAAAGCCTTTGCTTCTTTCTTAAGGGCGGCAATATCTTCTGCAGTTGGATTGGGAATGGTCCGCTCTACCATTTCCCTGACCATGGCCAGCGCCACGCCGATAGAAGAAATAACCTCGGCATTCACCGGTATCTGGTATTTAAAATTCATTTCATTTGCCGTAAAGGTCAACAGTGTTCCGGCACCGCCTCCTGCACCTACCAGTACGATCTGTTCTCTTTCAATTTTGTATTTATCGATCAGGTCTTCAATGACGGGTTTGATTTTATCACAAGCTTTTTGAAGAACCGCCCTTGCCGTATCTTCCAGGGACATCCCCACTTCATCGGCCAGCAGCTGCATGGCTTTGCAGCTGGATTCGTAATTACCCATTGCATAATCCCCGTCTTCCAGGATTCCCAGTACATTGGCAGCACAGGTATTTGTGATGGTTACGCTTTCGCCGTTCTTCAAGCGTACCGCCACATAGTCGCTGGGGTCATTTTCACGTGGCTTGATGTAATATAATTCTGCCCCTTCAAACAGCGCAGGCTCTGTAAAACAGGCATATCCCATATTTGCAATATGTGCGGAACGGGGGCCCACATCAACGATCGCGCCCTTTTTCGCACGGATCATACTTCCGCCGGCAACACCAAGTACCCGGACATCTAAGCTGTTTACGTAGGTTCTGTGCCCTCCGATAATGGAATAATCCACAGCCGGACGGCCGTTTTTGATCACCCCGATATTGGTGGAGGTTCCGCCGACCTCAAAATAAATGCCATTGGAAGCCCGCAGATACATAAGGGCACCAATTACACTGGCCGCAGGTCCTGAGAGCATGGTAAGGATCGGGCGCTTTTTCATTTCGTTGATTTCCATGACCCCGCCGTCCCCGCGCATGATCATAAGAGGGACCGTTACCTTTGCGGCACGTACGCTTCGCTCTGTGGAATTGGCCGTATCCAGCATTTTGGGCAGGATGGACGCATTTAAGCAGGCGGTTCGGGTTCGGGTGGTCAGACCATAGAGCTTTGTAATATCAGAAGCTACGGTACAGGGGATTCCCTGACCTTCTGCAATCTCCGCAACCATGCGCTCTTCCTTCATATTGTCCACGCCAAATGCCTTGCTGGCCACGATCACCTTATCCCCCTGATCTGCCATCTTTTTGATCACAGAAGATACGTTATCCGGAGTCATGTCCTTGGTTTTCATAAAGCTATGGTCAATATTGATCCACTTTCCGGTTCCCAGATCAATATCCTTGATCTTTGTCTGGCGCTTTGTAAAGAATGCCTCCAGACCGCCGCCGCTCATTCCAATGACACCCACTTTTGCCACGTCTCCCTCCAGCAGGGCATTGGTAGCCTGAGTGGTGCTGTGAGCAATAAAAATCACTTCCTCTGGTTTAATATCGTTCTCAGAAAGGCATTTCTTAAATGCTTCCACAACACCTGCTGCCACTCCGTTTTCGTCATGGTGGGTTGTCATTACGGATCCTTTTCCCACAATCTCGTTTGTACTGTTGTCTATTGCTACGGCCTTTGTGTGGGTTCCTCCCACATCAATGCCAATTCTTATTGCTCGGTTGCTCATTCGTTGTCCTCCATCTAAAACAGGCAAGGGCATACAGACATTTTGCATGCCCTTATCTGTGAAACTTTTTCATCTGCCAAAGCTGAGCATTAAACCATTCTTCCTATGGTAAAATAAATAAGGATTTCAATGGCAACAAGGCTTGCCCAGGCCCACGGCAGATTGGTCTTTATGTACTGTTTTGGCTCTACCTTTGCATAGCTTAAGCCCCACATGGTCCAGGACTGGGTAGGACAAGCACTTGCTACAATAGCAACCGGAGGAATCAGGAACATGGCAAACAGGAAATGAGGATTAAACGCACCCGTTGCATTTAAAATCGAATACAGAGCAATGCCGGAGCCCCAGATCATCAGCGGTCCGCGGAACAATGCCAGAGGCGCCAGAATACAGAAGGCCGCCAGAACTACAATTTCGGATCTTGGAACTACATCACCAAGCAAGGTCTGAAGATAAGGCACCACCTTCGTCGCAGCTCCCTGGAAAATGTTTACGCTGTAAAGCATACCGATCAAAAGTCCGCTGTCCGCAACACCGTCGTATAATGTCTTTTGTGTCTTATCCACAGCAGTCTTGTAAGTCCTTAAATTCCGTGTGAACAAAAGTCCTATAAAGCTGCCTAACAGGAAAGCCGGAACCGGCTGCCATTTGAAAATTCCTACCATTGCAATGGGCACAAAAGGCACGATAAAGCAGTACCAGCCAAGGGGCTTTTCTTCGTAGCTTTCCTGTACGCCCGCTTCCCAGGCCCGCCTTCTTCCTCTTTTGCTGTTTTTGAAATGATGGAACACAACAAATGCGATCATAATGACCATGTGAATGGCAGTTGCCATCAGGGCAAAGCGGATGTAGTTGTCATTGTAGGAAGCCACATCTTCACCAAATACTTTTTCAAACTGGCTCACATAAGCGATGTTTAAGTACATTCCCCCTGCAACGGACAGCATATAAGCGCCTAAAGCCGCCCTCTTCTCCACTCCCATGGAAAACAGAATGGGAAGCACGATCATACCGATGGCCATAACGGAGCCTACTCCAAAAACGCTGGTAAAAAGCAGGTTGCAGATAATGCACAGCAGCAATGTGGTTACCAGGGGTCTGTCTCCTGCAAATTCCACGGTCTTTTTAATGATATAGCCGGCAATTCCCGTATCAACCAGAATACGTCCAAACCATGCACCAAAGATTATAATTGCTATGGTCTTTCCGTAATCATCCAGCGGCTTTTGAAATACATCGCTTACCACCTCATTGATCGGCACACGTCCGATCAAACACCATAAAACGGCTGTGGCAATAAATCCGATCAAAAGATTTCCGCCTTTCATGCAGTACACTACCAGCCCCACAAAGACCAGCAGCAGCAATATGCCAGTAATAATGTCAAGCATCGTTTCTCTCTCCTTTTTAATTGTAATTTTTTACAGCTACGTCATGTCTGTTTCCGGATTTGATTCTTGGTGTCGCAACTAAAATTTCATCTGATATATCAGTTTTCTCATATAATATATCACATGAAAGATGCAGATACTATATGCATTATTTATAAAAAATAAATAATTTTTTATAAATAATACACATTTTCTTTATACTTTTACCTTAAACTGTGATCATTCAAAGAAAGAAAATCCCGCTTTCATTTTTTAGCATAAAAAAGAGGCTGGAGAAAACCTCTTTCCGGTTCTCTCCGCCTCTTCCGCCCAAAGCATATGGGTAATCTGATTTTATATCTTAAAATAGCTGTTTGTCACGGCACAGGCAATGGCTATGAATGCACTTAATAATGTGCCCACCAGATATTTTTCTGCAAACGCCTGATCTTCCAGCTTTTTAAAACGTGCCACACTTTTTGCCGTCAGCACAAATCCAATGGTACTGTACTGCCCTATCATGCCCAGCAGGAATATGATTTCACGTTCCAATATTCCTATATAGGATCCGATTTTGGGATTTTCTGTGTCACGTTCCTTTGTCACTGCTGCAAAGACCAGCTTGATCAGTATGGAAGCCGGATGGCCGCAGATTAAGATTCCCATTGCCATCTTAATGATGTCAGCCAGTACTTTTGTATCATAGCTTCCTGTTAAAATATGTATATACGCCCCGCCTGTAAGCCCTGTCAGGCTGCATCCGATTATAAGGATGGCAGCATGTAAGATCTGGTCAATGAAAAACAGACAGATATCCTGACCGGGTTTTAAATTTCTGTTTTTTTCAATCCATATCTTACAATCATCAATGGCTCCATGGGATATTCCGGCAAGAACAGAAAAAATAAGGAGTCCGGGCACCTGATCCCTGGTCAGGGGAATCACCGCACAAATAAACAGGGAAAAGGAATAGCACATACAGTGCATCACCAGGATGGAGAAATTATTCTTTTTCTTTTCTGCGATCTCATCAGTCTGGACATAGAAATCGCCTATGATATGCCCTATCAACAGTAATTTAAGAATCATATTTTTCACCGTAATTGTTTTTTAAATATTGAAGCGCCATATAATCCATACTGCGGATCACCTGGACATTTCCCCGTTTCATGACTGTGTCTATATTTTGCCTGGATCTCTGCATGATGTCAGCGATCCTGGTATTCATTCCTTTTCTGTAAACAGCCTCATCAGCCTCTGTCGTATTGCCGGTTATCAATATTTCATCCTGGATGGCCACATTCCCATTGGAAAAATCCACATCTTGTTTCTGAATCCTGCCGTATGTTTTTTCCTTCACTCCATAGCTTTCTTTTAATTTAAGCATTTCCAAAGCATGATCTCTCACTGCTCCCCGCTTCCGTTCTTCCACAAAAGGGTAAAGAAGCTCTGAGACCAGCTGAAGAAAATTCTGCATATAATTCTGACCGCCTTTGTAACCGCAGGAAACATTCAGCAGATAATTGGCAAATACATCTTTTTCTGATTTTGAGTATATTCTGATATTTTGAAATTGTTTTTTATATACCTCTTCAATGGCATATCTGGCATGGTGATATGCCGGGCCATCCTGCTGGGCAGAGGTTCCTCCCTCTATCCTCACATTCCATTCCCCCACTCCCAGGCCCGCGCGTATTTGTACCGGGTGAACCATAAGTTCCAGAATTCTCCAATATGATACCGCTGCAAAAGGGGTTAGAAACAGTCCCTGAAGCTCGTCGCCTCCGCTAAACGTCACCTCACACGCAAGTACTTCTTTGTTGATGTCATTTAACATCTTAATGCATTTCGTTAAATATTCCTGTACCTCATTGCGTGTACCTATATCATAAGATTTGGATTTTTTAATATCTATAATCAGCGCACTGTAGTTCATATTAGTTCCTGCCTCCAATTTCCATTATACACGCAACCGGCGGAATGTCAAACTTATTTGTTTGCATATGGAATTATACCACATTTTTGTTTGCATCTTACAACTGCAAACATGATCAGGATATCAGCGGCCCTGAGGGTTTTTATTTTATATCAGTCCATCTCACTGCGGCGCAGGATGTCATAAGGCTCCATTTCCACACTTAAATCAACAAAAAGGACTTCTCTGGAATGAGGTGCGCTTTCCTGGGATTTGCCCTCATCATCATAGATGGCTTTCACAACGGCTTCCAGATTACGTCCGTCAGGCTTCATCACTTCAATAGTCTCGCCAACAATAAACTTGTTTTTCTGCGTGGTGCGGGCAAAACCTCTCTCATCCACCGCTTCAATGGTTCCCAGATACGTGTAGTTTTTTACGTAGGTATTGTTATCATAAATCTGCGTGGTGGAATCGGCCTTTCCAAAGTAAAAGCCGGTGGTAAATTCCCGGTAAGTGCATTTGCCGATTTCGGAACGGTACCACTCCATGTTGGCCTGATAAAGCTCCGGATCTTTGTTAAAGTCATCAATGGCCTTCCGGTAAGTCCTTGCCACGGCAGCTACATAAAGGGCTGTTTTCATGCGTCCCTCGATCTTAAGGCTGTCGATTCCCGCATCCATCATCTCCGGAATGTGTTCGATCATACACAAGTCCTTGGAATTGAAGATATAAGTCCCCCGCTCGTTTTCATAAACAGGCATATATTCTCCCGGACGTTTTTCCTCAACAATGGAATATTTCCAGCGGCAGGGATGGGTACAGGCTCCCTGATTGGCATCTCTTCCGGTCATGAAATTGCTTAAAAGGCAGCGCCCGGAATAGGAGATGCACATGGCTCCGTGAATAAAGCTTTCGATCTCCATGTCCTCCGGAATCCGGCTGCGTATTTCCTTGATCTCTGCCAGGGAAAGCTCTCTGGCGGATACCACCCTCTTGGCCCCAAGCCGGTGCCAGAATAAATAAGTCCCGTAATTGGTATTATTTGCCTGGGTGCTGATGTGGATCTCCATATCCGGCAAGATCCGCTTTGCGATCTCAAATACTCCCGGATCGGAAATGATCAGGGCATCAGGCCCTGTTTCCTTTAATTCTTTAAAATATTCTTCCACTCCGGCCAGGTCGTCATTATGGGCCAGTATGTTGGCCGTAATATAGACCTTTACCCCTTTTTCGTGAGCAAAGGCAATCCCTTCCCGGATTTCCTCCATTGTAAAATTCTTGGCCTTGGCTCGAAGGCCAAAGGCTTCTCCTCCGATGTAGACAGCGTCGGCGCCGTAAATCACAGCGGTTTTTAATACCTCCAGGCTGCCTGCAGGAATCAAAAGTTCGGTCTTTCTCATAAAACTCCTCTCTCGTATTTGTCTCCTGATAAATTATGAAAGTCCGGCTGGCTTATGGCCCGCCGAACGGCTGATTTTCTATTTTCTAAATTCTCCAGTGTAAATTCAGGCACACCTTGTCCGCCTTCATTAAGTAAATTATTTTAGGATGCTGACGGTAATGCCGTCACCGATAGGAACAATGGAGGTGGTAAGCTGCTTTGAATGCTTTAATTCATACAGGTATTCCCGCATCCGTCCGTGAATGGTCCTGTTCCGGCGTTCCACCACATAGCGGGATTCTATGATATCTCCATCCTGAAGGACATTATCAGAAATCAGCATTCCGCCGGATCTCATAAGCTCCAGGAGCCTGGGCAGCCACAGGAGATATTGTCCCTTGGCCGCATCCAAAAAGACAAGATCAAAGGGGCCGGACAGCCCCTTTAATATCTCCTGCGCATCTCCTTCAAGAAGGGTGATCCGCTGGGTCTCCCCGGCCGCTTTAAAGTTTTCCCTGGCCTGGGGGATCCTCTTTTCATATTTTTCTATGGTAGTGATATGGCAGTCAGGCGGCATGGTCTCAGCCATTAAAAGAGTGGAATAACCCACCGCTGTTCCCACCTCTAAAATGGACTTTGGCCTCATGGCCGCCGTCATGGTCTGAAGGAAGGCAGCGGTCTCTTCCCTGATAATTGGGACACCTTCCTGTCTCGCCTTTTTTCCGATTTTTGAAAGGAGCGGGCTTCTGTCTGTTTCCAGAGACTTGATATAATCCGTTATCCTGTCATTTACAATCATTTTTTCTCTTCCTTTTCCCCTGTATTCTCATTCATCATCTGAAGGATCTCCTTGGAGGTCATGGAAGTGTTGAAGGTATATTCTCCCGGATTTACCTTATAATCAAAAAACTCCGCCTGTATGATAAAGGAATATTCATTGGCAATCAGACCATTGTCCTTTAGAAGCTTTGCTGCCTGAGCCACAGAGGTTTCCTTACTTACGGTTATTTCCTTGTTCCGCCCCGGCTCCGCTTCCATGGCAGAAGCGTAGAATATTTCATGGCCGAACTCATATCCTCTGGTAACTCCCTCATAAAGCAGAAGGATCACCAGGGCGACGATAATAAGCCTGCTTGAAATCCCTATGACTGCTCCTGTTATTTTATTAATCTCTTTCGTTGCCCGGCTCATATCCTGCATTCCTTTCATTATTACCGCCCGCTTCACAGGGCATAAAGGTATACCCGAAGGGTGTTTCCTTCTTACTGTCCGTTTCACAGGACATAAAGGTATGCCCCCTGTTATACTTCCATGATGATCGGCAGAATCATAGGATTCCGCTTCATGCGCTTCCATAAGAAGTCGCTTAAGCTGTCCCGAATAACGTTTTTAATCTTTCCCCAGTCATTGACATGGCGGTCCAGACAATCAGAAACAGCATCGTTAACAATATTTCTGGCCTGCTCCATTAAATCCTCCGACTCACGCACATAAACAAATCCTCTGGACACAATGTCCGGCCCTGCCAAAAGCTGGTTGGAGTATTTCTCCAGGGTCAGAACCACCACAATGATTCCGTTCTGGGCCAGGTTCTGTCTGTCTCTTAAAACAATATTTCCCACATCTCCCACGCCAAGGCCGTCTACCAGGATTCCTCCCGCCTGCACGTGATCTACAATCTTCCAGGATTCCTGTCCTACCTCCACCACATCGCCGGAGGACATAACGACCACATTCTCCTTGGGAATTCCCATGGCCTGAACCAGATTTTTCTGAGCCATGATGTGACGGTATTCGCCATGGACCGGAATGGCATATTTGGGGCGGACCAGGGCATACATCAGCTTGATTTCCTCCTGGCAGGCATGTCCCGACACATGAGTATCATCGCTGATCACCTCTGCTCCCTTCATGGAAAGCTCGTTGATGACCTTGGAAACAGCCTTTTCATTTCCCGGAATGGGATGAGAACTTAAAATTATCACATCGGTTGGCTTGATGGAGATCTTCTTATGGGTGCTGCTTGCCATTCGGGAAAGGGCTGCCATGGATTCCCCCTGGCTTCCGGTGGTGATAAGTACCGTCTGCTCATCAGGATAATTTTTCAGCTGGTCAATATCAATAAGGGTCCCGTCCGGAATATTGATATAGCCAAGCTCGCTGGCCGTACCGATGACGTTGACCATGCTGCGGCCCTCTACCACTACCTTCCGTCCGTACTTGGCCGCGGAGTTGATGACCTGCTGCACCCGGTCCACGTTTGAGGCAAAGGTCGCCACAAGGATGCGGTTGTTCTTATGGTCTGCAAAAATGTTGTCAAAGGTTTTTCCCACGGTCTTTTCCGAAGGAGTGAATCCTGGCCTGATGGCATTGGTGCTGTCACACATCATGGCAAGAACTCCCTTTTTGCCCAGCTCTGCAAAACGCTCCAAATCAGCCGGTTCCCCGAATACGGGAGTATAGTCAATCTTAAAATCGCCTGTATGCAGGATCACGCCTGCCGGAGAGAAAATGGCAAGTGCGGAAGCATCGGCGATGCTGTGGTTTGTTTTAATAAATTCAATACGGAAACAGCCTAAGTTAACGGACTGTCCGTGCTTGATCACCTTTCTCTTGGTGTTTTTCAGTAAATTATGTTCTTTTAATTTGTTCTCGATCAGGGCAATGGTCAGCTTTGTTCCATATACCGGTACATTAATGTCCCTTAAGATATAGGGAAGGGCGCCGATATGGTCCTCATGTCCATGGGTGATGAGAAATCCCTTTACCTTATCAATGTTCTGTTTCAGATAAGAAACATCCGGTATTACCAGATCGATCCCAAGCATATCATCCGTAGGGAATGCCAGTCCGCAGTCCACAACGATGATGCTGTCTTCATATTCAAAAGCAGTGATATTCATACCAATCTGCTCCATTCCTCCTAAAGGAATGATTTTAACTTTCGCGTTGCTGTCTTGTTTTTTCAATATTTTACCTCCATCTTATGATTTTCCGTCCTGTTCTTCTTCCATTGCCTCCCGGCATTCCCTGCAATACCCGTGCAGCTTCACTTCATGATCAGTCACTAAAAAACCTGACCTGTCAAGAAGAGCCTGCTCCAGCGTATCCAGCAAATCGCCTTGAAAGGAAAATACGTTTCCGCATCGGTTGCAAATTGCGTGGTGGTGGTGATGTCTGGACTCACGATCCAAGCCCCCTAATTCATAGCGGGCAAATCCGTCGTCAAAACTGACCTTATCGATCACTGATAAATCCACCAGCACCTGCACGGTCCTGTAAATCGTAGCAAGCCCAATCTCCGGGTACTTCTGCCTGGCCAGATCATAGATCTCTTCCGCAGTCAGATGCTGCCCGGGGCGCTCTGCCATGAGTTCCAGCACCAGCATACGCTGGTTGGTCACCTTGAGTCCTTTCTCTCGAAGCATATTTTTAAAAACTTCCTGTTTCATGTGACAGTCCCTCAATTGCTCACCATCATGAAAGATGTTTTTCTTTCAAACTTCAATATCCACGTCTGCTCCGTCCAGCAGTTCGGAAAATATCTTAAATAAATAATCTATCTCGTTATCATCCTCTACAAACTCATACAAAGCCTGAGTCTCTTCCTGCTTTGACAAATCCTTTAAGATGTAACATTCTCCTTCATCTTCATCATCTGCCGCATCGGTTACCAGCAGATAATTCATTCCATTGATTCTGGTTTCTTCCAGAACGTAAAATTCCACGTCCTCCCCTGTATCTGTTGTCAGGGTAATTTTCATTTCTTCACTGTTCATTCCTGCCTCCTGTCGGTAAGCTGTCCAGATAGCCCTGCAGAATCAGTCCTGCTGCCACCTTATCAATGACCGCCTTGCGGTGTTCCCGCCTCACGCCGCTTTCCTGTAATATTCTCTCCGATGCAACAGTCGTAAGCCTCTCATCCCAAAGGATGACGGGAAGCCCTGTCCGCCTGATAAGCATCTCTTTAAACTGTTCCGTTTTCTCAGCCCGGTCGCCTGCTGAGTTATTCATATTTTTAGGATACCCAAGGACAATGGTTTCAATCTCATATTCCCGGATCAGTTCCTCAATCCTGGCACAGGTCTTTCTCAGTTTATTCTCTTCTTCTCTCGTAATTGTCTCCACTCCCTGGGCTGTTATACCAAGTGAGTCGGAAACTGCAACTCCTACAGTTTTAGAACCGTAATCAAGCCCCATAATCCTCATATTTTGTCTCCTAACGAATCCGGCAGGCTGCCAGGGTTTCGCGTATTCTGTCATAATTTGTGCAGCAAAATAAAGCTGGTCCAAAGCCAACCGTATAAAAACAAACTGCCAGACTCCGCCTTCTTTCACTTCATCTGACAGCTAGACTTAAGATTATCCACAAACTTACTTCAACTTCGTATTAATATATACCCTCATAAGCTCTTCTAAAATCTCATCCCGCTCCACTTTCATGATAAGACTTCTGGCGTTCTTATGGCTGGTAATATAAGTAGGATCCCCTGACATAATATAACCCACGATCTGGTTAATAGGATTATAGCCCTTTTCAGTGAGGGCAATATAAACCTGTTCCAATACCTGGCTTACATTCAGTTTGTTTTCCTGTACTGCCTTGAAAAATTGCGTATTATGAATATCGCCCATGTTTCTCACGTCCTTTAACTGTTCTACTATATTCTAAACCAAAATTATGGATTCGGCAAGACAAAAATAAATTTTGTCTGTCAGCGCTGTAAAAATGCCACTTCATCATTCATCATTTCCACAAGAATTCCTTCTATCACCGCACCCTTTAAGCCTTCTTCAAATGGAACCGCCGCCTTTACATATTCTCTCGTATGACCGATCATGTAACGGGCCTCATTCCACCAGTATTCCTCTTCCATAAGCACCTCTGTCCTGCATCCCAGCCACGATTTCCGGTACTCAAGGGACATTTCCTTTTCCAGGCAAAGGAGTTCATTGCTGCGTTCCGCCTTGATGGATTCCGGTATCTGTTCCGGCATCACCGCTGCTCTGGTGCCGTTTCTTTTAGAATATTTAAAAACATGCATCTCATAGAACCGGACTTTTTCTAAGTATTCCCTGGTGGCCTTAAATTCCTCTGGCCTTTCCCCGGGAAATCCTACGATCACATCAGTGGTGATGGCAGGATTTTTAAAGACCTTCCGCAAAATATTACAGCAGTTTAAATACTCCTTCGTGGTGTAGCGGCGGTTCATCCTCTTTAAAGTATCATCGCACCCGCTTTGAAGGGACAAATGGAAGTGGGGGCATATTTTATGAAGTCCTGCAAGCTCCCCGCCGAACTCTTCGGTCACAATCCTTGGTTCTAAGGAACCAAGGCGGATCCGTTTTAAGCCTTCCACTTCATGAATGCTTTTCACCAGATCCAAAAGGGTAAGCCGCTCCTCCTCCGGAAAATCCATTCCATAAGAGCTTAAATGGATCCCCGTGAGCACGATCTCCTGATAACCGGAGGAAGTCAGACGTTTTACCTCTTCCACCACTTCAGCCGGCTTCCGGCTCCTCACCCGCCCTCTGGTATAGGGAATGATGCAGTAGCTGCAAAACTGGTTGCAGCCATCCTGGACCTTGATAAAGGCCCTTGTGTGATCTGCAATCTTGCCAATGGACAGGTTCTCATACTCCCTGGTGTCACTGATATCAATAATTGTTTCCTCTTCAGGCCCTTTCCTGCTGGCAAAATAATCCTCCAAAACGGAAACCAGCTCGGTCTTTTTGTTGTTGCCGATGACCAGATCCACCGCCTCATCCTTTTTAAGCTCTTCCCCGGCTGCCTGAACGTAGCACCCGGCCGCAACCACCACTGCCTCAGGATTCATTTTCTTTGCTCTGTGAAGCATCTGCCTGGATTTGCGGTCTGCAATATTCGTAACGGAGCAGGTATTGATGATATAAACATCCGCACCTTCTGCAAAGGGAACAATTTCATATCCGGCGTTTTCAAGAAGCTGCTGCATGGCCTCTGTCTCATAGGAATTGACCTTGCATCCAAGATTATGCAGGGCTGCCTTTTTCATTTTATTTTCTCCTATCTAAATAATCAGATTATTTTCAGTATTTTCATGTAAAATTACCATTGACTTTTATACAATATATCAGTAGTATTGAAGTGAAAAAGGGGCGGTTCCCTGATAAAATAAAAACAGCTCACTTAAGGAGGTTTTTCACATGAAAACAGTTCGCATATCTTTAAATTCCATCGACAAAGTAAAATCTTTCGTAAATGATTTAACAAAATTTGATACTGATTTTGATCTGGTTTCCGGCAGATACGTAATCGACGCAAAGTCTATTATGGGCATTTTCAGCCTGGATCTTTCCAAACCCATTGATTTAAATATTCACTCCGAAAACAACGCCGATGAAATCTTAAATATTTTATCTCCATATATTGTAGATTAAGCATAATTAATGTCTTTCGGGGCCCGGCCTTTTCCAAAAGGAGCCGGACCCCGATTTTATTTTTCTTTTAACACCAGACCTTTTCCACAGTGCTTATGGCTGTCTCAACCATTTCCCCGATCTTTTCCTCTAATTTTTCCTCTGACCGCTCAATCATCTTTAAATTGGGCTTTGTCACCGGATGCTTTGCCACAAAAATGGTACAGCAATCCTCAAAAGGAAGCACGGATGTCTCATAAGTACCGATCTTTTCCGATACATCCACAATCTCCTGCTTGTCAAAGCCAATGACAGGGCGGAATACAGGCATGGTGGTTGCTGCGTCCGTTGCTGCCAGGGACTGCATGGTCTGGGAAGCCACCTGTCCGATGCTCTCTCCGGTTATAAGGGCCATTGCCCCGCAATCCCCTGCCAGCCGTTCTGCGATCCGCATCATATAGCGCCTCATGATGATGGTAAGCTCCTCATGAGGGCATTGATCGTAAATATAAAGCTGAATATCCGTGAAATTCACAATATGCAGATGGACCGGCCCGGAATACTTAGAAACCAGCTTAGCCAGATCGATCACCTTCTGCTTTGCCCGTTCGCTGGTATAA
This sequence comes from Lacrimispora indolis DSM 755, assembly GCF_000526995.1. Classification (NCBI taxonomy): domain Bacteria; kingdom Bacillati; phylum Bacillota; class Clostridia; order Lachnospirales; family Lachnospiraceae; genus Lacrimispora; species Lacrimispora indolis. The sequence goes on from NZ_AZUI01000001.1 coordinate 637,492, forward strand.
GGAGGCGCATGGAAATAAACGGCATCGATTTTCACTCCCCGTTTTGCGATCATATAACCTGCCACCGGGCTGTCGATACCTCCGGATAAAAGAAGCATGGCCTTTCCGTTGGTACCTACCGGCATTCCGCCGGGACCTGGAATGGAATGGGAGTAAATGTTGATCTTATTCCGTACTTCCACATGAAGCATCATATCCGGCTTATGGACATCCACCTTTGTCTCCGGAAAAGCGTTAAGGATCAGTTCCCCCAGTTCCCGGTTGATCTGTTCCGAATTTACCGGATACTTTTTATTTCCCCTGCGGGCATTGACCTTAAAGGTAAAATTCTTATCCTCGTAGAATTCATCCACATAGGACAGCACCTGTTTTTTTAAATCCTCATAACCATCGTCCTCCACCTGCACCATGGGGCAGATGGCGGCAATGCCGAAAATGCATTTTAAAGCCTCCACGACCTCATCAAAGTCATATTCCGACTCAGCGGTCACATAAATACGTCCTGACTCCTTGGAAACCACAAAATCGCCTTCCACTCTTTTTAATGAGTGGCGGATCTGGGCTACCAGGGCATCCTCAAACAGATAACGGTTTTTTCCTTTTACTCCGATCTCCGCATATTTGATTAAAAATGATTGATATTGCATCTGTTATCCTTTCCTCTTTCCTTCCCATGACTTTTGGGCATAAAGGTATACCCGGAGGGTATTACTATTTTCCTGCAGACTCCCTCAGCCTCTCTGATACCGCCTTAAAACAGGCAAAAGCTCCTTTAGCGCATCCATGCAGTAATCCACTTCCTCTTTTGTGTTATAAGCCCCAAAGCTGAACCGCAGCGTGGAATCTAAAAGTTCCGTTTTCACGCCGATCCCCTTTAAAGTTCCGCTGACAGCCGGATGATTTGAAGAACAGGCAGAACCTGAGGAAACATAAATATCCCGTTCCTCAAGGGCATGCAAAAGCACCTCGCTCCTGATGCCGGAAAAGCTGGCACTGACAATCTGAGGCGCTGATAAATCGCCGGGAAGGCTGTTTACCGTAACGCCATGGATCTCCGAAAGCCTGCTGATCATGTAATCCTTAAGGGCAATCAAAGCCTGAATTTTCTCTCCATGATCCGTATACATGATTTTAGCCGCCGCTGCCATGCCTGCGATCCCCGGAACATTTTCCGTACCGGAACGCATGCCTCTCTGCTGGCCGCCTCCATAAATCAAGGGCCTTATTTTCACTTTCTGGTCAATGTATAAAAAGCCCACCCCTTTTGGTCCGTGTATCTTATGGGCGCTGACGGATAAAAGGTCAATCCCCTGGCGCTTTGGCCTGATAACAAACTTTCCGTAAGCCTGAATGGCATCTACATGAAACAGGATGGACGGATTCTTCTTTTTAATGATCTTTGAAATAGCTTCGATAGGCTCCACAGCGCCGATCTCATTATTCACATACATGATGGAAACCAGAATGGTCTCCGGGCGGATAGCCGCTTCCAGTTCTTCCAGACGGATATGGCCATGGGCATCCACAGGCAGATACGTCACGGAAAAACCCTGTTCTTCTAAATATGCCAGAGGATTGTATACAGAGGCGTGTTCAATGCCGGTGCTGATGATGTGGTTTCCTGCCCTTTTATTGGCCATTGCCCCCTCAATTAAGGCCATGTTGTTGGACTCGGAACCTCCGGAGGTAAAGACGATCTCCTTTGCCGCTACCTTTAAAGTCCCGGCTATGATCTCCGCCGCTTCCTTAATATACTTTTCCGCTTCCATTCCCTTTTTATGCTTGGCAGAAGGATTTCCATAGTCCTCTGTCATAATTTTTACAACAATATCTTTTACAGGCTCCAACACCTTGGTCGTCGCCGAATTATCAAAGTAAGCTTCCATATATGGCTCTTTCCTTTCTGCTTTCCTGTCCATGCTTTTTGGACATAAAGGTATGCCCGAAGGGTGCTTCCTCTTCCCTGTCCATGCTTTTTGGACATAAAGGTATGCCTGAAAGGCGTTCCTCTTACTGCCCGTATTTCCGGCAGTGCCGCCCCGCTTCAGTGCCCCCCGCATGATCGGGTGTACCGGGTGCCAAGGGATACCGCAGGGTATTTCCTGCGCCTGTCAGTCCTCCAGCTGGAAAGCCAGCACGGATAAAATGGCAAGGCCGGCGGTTTCCGTTCTCAAGATCCGTTTGCCCAGGGTGATCTGCTTTGCTCCAAAACGCTCTGCAAGCTCCATTTCAGAATCCTCAAATCCACCTTCCGGTCCGATAAATATCCCTGCGCTCATTGCCGGCTTGATTCCGGACAGAATCTCTTTGGTTTTAGCCATATCCTTTGCATGTTCAAAGGGAATGACAGTCATGTCCAGCTCTTCTGCAAAGGCCAGCGCCTCCTGAAAGGTCATGATCCCGGCCACCTCCGGTATGATAAGCCGCTTGGACTGCTTGGCAGCGCTTTCTGAAACCGCCCTCCAGCGGCGGAGCTTTGATTCTTCCTTCTTTTTATCCAGACGCACCACGGTACGCTTTGTTTCCACAGGAATGATCCGGTATACTCCAAGCTCCACGGCCTTCTGGATGATCAGCTCCATCTTGTCCCCCTTTGGCAGTCCCTGAAACAGATAAAGCCTGGCAGGAAGCTCCACGCCGCCTTCTTCTACAGACAGGATCTTAGCCGTAACTTCTGAAGAAGCCACTTCCACGACCTCACATAAGTAATCCTTATCCACACCATTGCTGATTAGTATCTGTTCCCCAGCTCCCATTCGCAGGACATTTTTCATATGGTTCACATCCGGTCCCAGAATCCGTATCGCCGACTCTCCGATCTGGTCCGGATTTACAAAAAAGTGATACATCCGCTTTCCTCTTCCCTGTCCATGCCTTTTGGACATAAAGATATGCCTGCAAGGCGTTCCTCTTCCTATTTTTTTCTGACAGTTATGGAAACCCATTCGCCCTGATAGGTGGTTTCCACAAGCTCAAAGGCTTCATTTTCCTCAAATGCCTTCTTCACAGCTTCCTCTTTCATATTGATGATGCCGGAAGTGATGAAAACAGCGTTTTTCTTCATATGAACGGAGATTTCCTTCTGAAGCAGGATGATGATGTCCGCCAGAATATTGGCTACAACCAGATCATACTTTTCAAAGCCGGCTTTCTCCTGTACGTCCCTGTCATCAATGATATTTCCCTGCAATACTTTAAATTTCTCCCCGGGGATATCATTGGCTTCCATATTCTCCTTAACAGCAGCAATGGCATTTTCGTCAAGGTCCGTTCCAAATGCTTCTTTTACCCCCAGCTTTAAGGCGGTGATTCCAAGGATGCCGCTTCCGGTGCCCACGTCAAGGAGAGTGGTCTCCGGTGTCACGTATTTTTGCAGCTGCCGGATACAAAGCTGGGTCGTCTCATGCTGTCCTGTTCCAAAGGCAGTTCCAGGATCAATTTGGATCAAAAGCTTGTCCCTGTGTTCCTCCGGGATCTCCTCCCAGGTGGGTTTTATGAGAATATTGTCAACGGTAAACGGCTTAAAATACTGTTTCCAGTTATTGATCCAGTCCTTGTCCTCTGTCTCGCCGGACTCTATGGTACATTCTCCCAAGTCCGTGAACATGGAAAGCTGGGAAAGTCCTTCTTCCACCCGCTTTAACATACCATCTATGTCAGAATCCGGTTCTAAGTAAAAGCTGACCTTTGCAAGACCTTCATCTGGCGGCAGCTCCGGCAGGATGTCGATAAACATGCCTTTTGTCTCCGCTTCCGTAAGGGGAGTGTTATCCTCAATTTCAATTCCTTCTATTCCGATCTCATCAAACATGCTGCTGATCAAGTCCACGGCTTCCGTGGTAGTGGTCAGCGTAAACTTTTTCCATTTCATAGCAATTCCCTATCCTTTTATAATTTTCACAAACAGGCACAAAAGCACAACTAAAACCACCGGGCGCACGACCTTTAACCCATTTTTCACCACAAGGCCTGACCCGATGTAATGGCCTGCAATGCAGAAAAGACCTGACGCCAGTCCTAAGGGAATCAAAACCTTTCCGTTTATTAAAAAAGTTGCCAATGCCGCGACGTTGGATGATAAGTTGATCACCTTCGTGGTGCCTGATGCGCTCCTGACATCCATTTTCGCAAGTCCGGTCAGGATCAGCAGCAAAAAGGTCCCTGTTCCCGGCCCGTAAAATCCGTCATAACAGCCAATGATCAGGGCCGCACACATGCTGATCAAAAACATTTTTTTCTCAGGCAATTCCGTGTCTGCCTCATGCTCTCCCAGATTTTTGTTCTTGAGAACATAAAAAGCGACTATGGGAAGCACTGCCAGCATCATTCCCTTTAATACCCGCTCACTGGCAAGCATTGACAAATGCGCCCCAATGGCAGAACCAACCACGGCAAACAGGGCGGCAAACAGCGACAGCTTTGCTTTAATATAGCCGTCTTTGGCATATCTGGCCGTGGAGATAACGGTTCCCATGGTAGAACCCAGCTTATTGGTACCAATGGCAAAATGGGGCGGTATTCCTGCCGCTAAATATGCCGGAAGGGAGATAAGCCCTCCCCCTCCGGCTATGGAATCTACAAAACCCGCCAGAAAAACAAGAGGGCAGACGATCAAATACTGGTACATGTATTGTTTCCTTTCTTTGGTATGGTTTTCCCGAAAAAAGCAATGCTGAATTCAAAAAACAGAAAACCAGCCCCTCGGTCAGCCGCCAGGGCACCGAACGTTCTTATTATTAAACCACATGATATCATAACATACAATGAAATGTGTTGCAAGCGTATAACATGAACGAAATTTGAAGGGATATTTCATCTTTTTTAAAATAAATAATTTTTTTTGAAAAAGGATGCAATAAAAATTGATGCTGCTGCATTAACTAATTGAACGGATGAAAATACTTTTGTTTCGTTCCGAGAACAAGGGCAAAAAAAATATCAAGTAAACGAAATTCCTTGATGCATTACACCCCATCACACCCGCCTGAGTGATTGGACCGGAACAGGATCTATTTTCACAAATTACAAACCAAAAACATTTGTAATGAAAAACAGGAGGCGCGTCATATGGCTGAAGCATTTCAGCTGTCTGGCGCGTCCCCTGTTTTTTATGATAAAAAATTCATGTCCGTCTGATAATTATATGGAAGGACTGATTTAACGTCCATGTAAAGCTGAAAAGCCGATGTTAAGATATGTCAGCAGCTATAGCTGTCAGACATACCGGAGAGCGGCAGTCTGTTATTTCCTGTTCAGGTGTTATCATCCCCGGAAAGTGCCAGATAGGATGGATTGGCAATTCCCTGCTGCTCCAGCCTAAGCTTAAGCTTTCTCTGAGCCCCATTCAGCTCATACCTAAAAATTCCCGACTCATTCTCGTTTGCATAAGTGCCCACATAAACCGCGTAATCTCTCTCCATCATTTCTCCCTTACAGTATTCCAAATGTTGCAAAGGCTTCTGTTGCGCTCATTCCATCCTCAATGGCCTTTCTGACCGTTTTTTCTCCCCGTGCCTTCTCAAGAGCCTTTTTAATTACATATTCAATATGCTCTGCAGGAATCACCAAAACACCATCAATATCGCCAAAAATCAGGTCTCCGGGCATTACGGTGACTCCGTCCAGCTCAATCCTGCAGCGGTAATCCACTACCTGCGTCCGTACTGAGGAATCCTGAGCATAACAGCCTCTGGAAAATACAGGCCAGTTCTGATCCAGTACCTGGGGTGTATCCCTGTGCCAGCCGTTGACCACTGCTCCTGCTGCTCCCCGCTTTTTTGCGGTGGCTGTCAGCAGTTCTCCCCAATAGGCGCAGCGCATATCGCCTCCCGTTGCCAGGTAGATCTCATCCTCCTGCAAATCATCTAATGCCTCTGTCAGAAGTCCAAAAGGCTTTTTCTGCTCACCATATACGTCAATCATCAAAACTGTCATAGCATAGCCTGCCAGCTTCATGTCCTCCCTCAAAGGCCGGATTGCCTGAGGAAGGAACTGATGATACAGTCCTATCTGATCCAGTATATCACCTACAACCGGAGTGTAAAGCTCTTTTTTCATAATTGCCAGCAATTCATGTCTATCTAACGCCATTTTAAATCTCCTCCTTTTTCAATCCAAAAGCACAGTTCTGTTCTTTTCTCCTCATTTGCCTGCAGGCGGAAAGCACCTCCATTTTCAACCGCTTTTTCCAGGCCTGCAGACCAGCCACATCCACATATATGGAAAAAAACTGCTGTCCCAGCTCATTCCATAGCTTAAGCCTTTGTTTTCATTGTATACTCTGTACCACGCCTTTTCCGGGAAACCGGTCACATACAGCATATCTGCTGTTCCGGCTTTTTCTCCTGGAATCAGAGAAAGATCTGTTTCATCGTCTGTCACCAGCCATTCAAACTTTGTTCCCGGCTTTACGCGTTGGGTCTCAAAATCCATTTCATCCATGGTAAATCCTATGGTTCCATTTGTATGAATCTGACAGCTTTCATCCAGAAACGGCTTTCCCACCGTCGGATGATGCCCCCACATAAGTTCCATGGGCTCCTCCGCCAAGTTTGTGATTTTTTCCCTGATTGTTACAGCACTTTCCCCATTCTTTAGAGAAATTTCCTTCTCCAGCATTTTCAGTCCTTCAGACTCATTAATTCTGCTTTTATAAATCCAAGGGCATAGGCCATGCCCGCATGCCATGAATCACCGCACTGTATTTGAGGCGTATGATCCGGAACCAGTACGCCCGTGAAATTGTTTTTATATAGAATATCCAGAGTTCTTCTTATGTCAATATCTCCGTCATCTACGAATACTTCTGTATATTTTGGAACCTTTCCCCGTACATTCCTCACATGGGCATAGGCAATCTTTCCCTGGGAGGAGTACTGCTCCAGGGCATCATAAATATTTCCGTTTGTCATTTCCTGAATGCTGCCCATGCAGAAATCGATTCCGTTTGACGGGCTGGGAACCAGATCCAGCACCTTCTGGTACAGCTCCGGCTGATAAACAAGCCTTGGCGTATTTCTCAAAAACGGCATAGGCGGATCATCGGGATGAAGCGCCATCATTACCCCAGCTTCTTCAGCTACAGGAAGAATGTTTTCCAAAAACCATCTCATCCGTCTCCAAAGCTCCTCATATCCTATATCTTCAATATATCCTTCCTGTTCATTTCCAGAATAGGTCATATTCCATATTTCACCTTTGGGAATCCTGGCATCCAGTTCTAGAAGATCTGCGTCAAAGCAGGTACTTACCGCTCCACCTCTTGCGTCTGTGGTCTTCTGGTGTCCCCACACTCCCGCAAGGCTGAAATTATATCCGAAACAACGGATACCCGCTTTTCCTGCATTACGGATAATCCTCTTTAAGCTTTCCATCTGTTCTTCTTTTCCAGGGCCATCTAACAGTACATCGTACCAGTCTGCCGGATTGAAGTTTTCAATTCCGTAAATGTTAAGTCCCTTATCCTTTGCCTTCTGCTGAAGGGCCAGCATGCTTTCCAGGCTCCACACAGACTCCCCTGCTTTGGCTGTTCCGTAATTTTCCTTGTCGTTCGTTGCTTTGACAATATCCCCTTCGCCGTCGTAATAATTTGCAAGATGGATAATCAAATCCGTACAGCCGCACTGCCTTGCAAAGGTAAATTCTTCATCCTTTAGCATGTAACGGTATAAACCGACTCCCAGCTTCATTTCTGTCCTCCTAAACCGATTCTATCATTTATTTTCCTAGTATTAAATGAATTGTTGCCACTGTTTACAGAAGCTCATTTCTTTATACTGATACTATATCTTAATTCCGTTCAGATTTCTTCTTTACGTTTGATATTTTTTGTATTATATTGATATATATATGGAAATGATTTGGATTTTACTATAAACTTCCAGGAGGTTTACTATGCAAACTGATCCTAAAACCGTCAATACTCCATTGGTATTTCCAAGTGATTGTGAAGTTTACTATTCCATTCGTACACTTATTGACAAAAATGAATACCCTCAGATACATGATTTTTATGAAATAATACTAGTAACGGAAAATGTACTGGATATCTTGTTAAATAATGATCATTTAAGACTCTCCCGCGGAGATCTTCTTCTGATTCGCCCCGGGGATGTCCACACAAAAATACAAAACGGAGCCGCGACACATATCAACCTGGCTTTTCCCACCTATACATTGAAGGCACTGTTCTGCTACCTCTACAATTCTCCCAATCCTTTTCAGGAGCTTTCGGAAAGCTCTCACGTTCCCGTTGCACGCCTGACCACAATTGATACCGTTATGATCCAGAATCGCCTGGCCTTCCTCAACCAGTTTTCCACATCTGCTATGGAAGAAAAAAACACCCATCTTCGGGCGATTTTAATCGATATTCTGTATTCTTACCTTATGCCGGAGCTAATGCGGCAGAAACGGACAGATCAGTCTCCTGATCTGCCCGCCTGGTTTTCGTCTGCTTTAGATGGACTTTTAAATGCAGCAAACCTTGTAATGGGAATGGATTATCTGATCCAGCAGACAGAACGCTCCCCTGAGCACATCTGCCGAACTTTCCGTAAGTATCTGGGAATCTCACCCTCAGCCTATATCAACGCAAAACGGCTGAATTATGCCGCCAACCTGCTATCCCACACAGATATGGAAATCGCAGATGTTATTTACGAAAGCGGTTTTCAAAACATCAGCCATTTCTATCATTTATTTAAAAAAGAATATGGAATATCTCCACTAAAATATAAAAAATCATATTTGATTCAAAAACTTTAAAAATACTATCATTTATTCATAATAAAAGGCTGCTTTATATGCCTCCTTTCACGTCGGCATTGTCAAACCTTTGGTTTCCTCCGGCACAACTCCCTAAAGATAAACTGCCTCTGCATAAGGCAGAAATTCTTCACTGCAAAGTACCTTTAAAGCATTATTTATTGCCTGCATATGCCGCTCCATGAAATTCCTCCGCTCAAATATTCACCTGAAAATTTCATTATTATTATACATAAAAATCAAATAAAAAAGGTACAGCAGAAATTTCCCGCCATACCTTTTAAGTCCGTTCCATCAAACTCACTGTATCCATGCACCGTCAGCCCCCACCTTATATCCGTCGGGAGTCACCGTATTGGTGAGCAGCCTCCCCAGATAACCATCAGACATGGTGTTAAAATAATAAGCCTTACCGTCAATGATCTGCCAGCCAGTTCTCATGGCACCTAATGTTCCGTCATCCACGGGATTTAAGTAGTACCGCAAGCCGCCTTCATCGGAATACCAGCCGGTGAGCATATGGCCTTCCCAGTTAAACCGGTACCATCTGCCGTCAAGATACTTCCAGCTGTTGGAAGGCCAGCTTCCGTCACTGTACTGAAACCACCAGCCGGAAGGGCTGTACCGCCAGCCCCTCTGGTAGCTGTAGCTGCCTGGACCGTCATCGTCATCATCGTCGTCATCCCAAAAATCAAAGGATTCACTTCCTTCAATAGGCCCTTTGATTTTTGTGCCGGAACCGTTCCATCCTGGAAAATCCCGGACAGACTGCCCGTCAGCGGCCAAAACGGCCGCAGGAAATAAAACTGCCAGCCACAATACAACAGCTCCTAAGGCCAGCTTTTTTGTAAACCTTCCCATACTTTCCCTTCTTTCCTACCCATGTACCTTCCGGAGTTCCTATTTAAAGATCCCCTTCTTTTTATGTTTTTCGCCTTCACCTGTGCCGTTCATGGCTTCATCAAACTTGCGAAGCGCTTCTTTTTGAGCCTCGTTCATGCGCTCCGGCACTTGAACCACCAAAGTGACAAAATGGTCGCCCCGGATCGTCCGGTTGCGTAAGGAGGGAACGCCCTTTCCTTTTAAGCGCACCTTAGTATCGGTCTGGGTTCCCGGCTTCACCTCGTATTCCACGTCCCCATCCACGGTCTTAATGCGGATGCTTCCGCCTAAGGCAGCATTTGTAAAGGAAATGGGCACTGTTGAGAAAATGCTGGTATCCTGACGCTTGAAGATGGGATGGTTGGATACCACTGCCTCTACCAGCAGATCGCCTCTCTCGCCGCCATTGGTTCCCGGCTCTCCTGCACCTGCAAGGCGCACGGACTGGCCGTTGTCAATTCCCGCAGGAATAGTGACTTTGAATTTCTTTCTCTTTGTAATATATCCGCTGCCGTAGCAGTCCGGACATTTTTCCTTAACGATTTTCCCTGTGCCGCCGCAATCCGGACAGGTCTGAACATTCTGTATCTGGCCGAAAAAGGATTGCTGGGTATACATGATCTTTCCTTTTCCATTACATTTTGGACATGTAACCGGTGAGGTTCCCGCCTTTGCACCGCTTCCGTGGCAGGAGGAACACTCTTCCTTATAGTTCATCTCAATCTCTTTTTCACAGCCGAAAATCGCATCCTCAAAAGTAATTCGGATGCTGGTTCTGACATTGGCTCCCCTAGATGGCCCATTGTAACGGGCGCTGCTGCTTCTTCGTCCTCCGCCAAAGATATCTCCGAAAATATCCCCGAAAATATCTCCCATGTCCGCTCCGTTGAAATCAAAGCCGCCGAAACCGCCTGCTCCTCCGCTTCCGTCAAAAGCAGCGGAACCAAACTGGTCATACTGACGCCTCTTGTCAGGGTCGCTAAGGACACTGTATGCTTCGGAAGCCTGCTTAAATTTCTCAGCAGCTGCGGCATCTCCGGGGTTAGTGTCAGGATGGTATTTCTTAGCTAATGCCCTGTAAGCTTTCTTAATGGCTGCGTCATCCGCATCCTTTGGAACGCCCAGGGTTTCATAATAATCTTTTTTATTCTCTGCCATCTTAGGTCTACCTTTCATGTTTCAATCCGCATTCTGCATTCATATATGAGCACAGGATGACACAGCAATTGCACTGAAAGACTCCGGAAAAAGTGCTGTATCGCTACAACACTTTTCCCAAAGTCCCGTCAACCGTCCAGACTAGTTTACACCTCTTTGTAATCTCCGTCAACCACATCGCTCTCCTGATAGGAAGCGTCTCCTGCTCCCATGTCAGGGCCTGCACCCTGTGCTCCGGCCTGGGACTGTGCCTGCTCATAAACCTTTGCAAACAAGGCCTGTGCGCTGTTCATCAGTCTTTCTCTGCCTGCCTTGATATCTTCAATCTGCGCATCGGTCATCTCATCGATCGGAGCTCTGTTAATCGCTTCTTTTAATGCATTTAAGTCTGCTTCCACAGTTGCCTTATCGTTTGCATCGATCTTGTCTCCTACTTCCTGCAGAGCCTTCTCTGTCTGGAATACCATGGAGTCAGCATCGTTTCTTGCATCAATGCCTTCCTTGCGCTTCTTATCCTGAGCCTCATACTCGGCTGCTTCCCTTACTGCCTTATCAATATCGGAATCAGACATGTTGGAGCCTGAAGTAATGGTAATATGCTGTTCTTTGCCTGTTCCAAGATCCTTTGCAGAAACATTTACAATACCGTTGGCATCGATATCAAATGTAACCTCGATCTGAGGAACGCCTCTTCTTGCAGGCGGAATTCCATCCAGACGGAACTGGCCTAACGTCTTATTATCTCTTGCAAACTGTCTCTCACCCTGTACCACGTGGATATCAACCGCTGTCTGGTTATCTGCCGCTGTGGAGAAGATCTGGCTCTTCTTTGTCGGGATCGTAGTATTTCTCTCGATCAGTCTGGTAGCTACGCCGCCCATGGTCTCAATGGATAAGGAAAGAGGAGTAACGTCCAGAAGAAGAATATCGCCTGCGCCTGCATCGCCTGCAAGCTTTCCGCCCTGGATGCTGGCGCCGATGGCAACACATTCATCCGGGTTCAAGGACTTGGAAGGCTCCTTGCCTGTCAGCTGTTTTACTTTATCCTGAGCGGACAGCATACGGGTAGATCCGCCTACCAACAGTACTTTTCCTAATTCTGCGGAAGTAATGCCTGCATCTCTTAACGCGTTCTGTACCGGAACTGCTGTGCGCTCGATGAGGTCAGCAGTCAGTTCATCAAATTTTGCTCTGGTCAGGTTCATATCCAGATGCTTTGGACCCTCTGAGGTAGCGGTGATAAATGGCAGGTTGATGTTTGTGGTGGTAGAAGAAGATAATTCCTTCTTTGCCTTTTCAGCCGCCTCTCTTAATCTCTGCATGGCCATCTTGTCTCCGGACAAGTCAACGCCTTCTGCTTTCTTGAATTCATCTACCATCCACTGGGTAATGCGGTTGTCAAAATCATCACCGCCCAGACGGGTATCACCGTTGGTGGAAAGAACTTCGATGACGCCGTCGCCGATCTCAATGATAGAAACGTCGAAGGTACCGCCGCCTAAGTCATACACCATGATCTTCTGCTCTTTTTCATTATCAAGTCCATAAGCCAGGGCTGCTGCCGTCGGCTCGTTGATGATACGCTTTACGTCAAGGCCTGCGATCTTACCTGCATCCTTGGTTGCCTGACGCTGTGCGTCGTTAAAATATGCCGGTACGGTAATAACCGCTTCGGTCACCTTTTCTCCTAAATAAGCCTCTGCATCTGCCTTTAATTTCTGAAGGATCATGGCAGAAATCTCCTGAGGGCTGTAATTCTTTCCGTCAATGGTTACCTTGTAGTCCGTACCCATATGTCTTTTGATGGAAGAGATGGTGCGGTCAGCGTTTGTTACAGCCTGACGCTTTGCAGGCTCGCCTACAAGCCTCTCTCCGTTCTTAGTAAATGCAACAACGGATGGTGTGGTTCTTACGCCTTCGCTGTTGGGGATTACAACCGGTTTACCGCCTTCCATAACGGCCACACAGCTGTTTGTTGTACCTAAGTCAATACCAATGATCTTGCCCATAGTTTTTTCCTCCTATTTAATAAACCAAATGTGAATGTTATCTGTTTTCTGAGTTTTATATGACTAATTCGCCACCTGCACCATGGAATGTCTTACCACGGTGTCGCGGTAGGTGTAACCCTTCTGGAGTTCCTGGGAAACAACATTCTCTCCCAGTGACTCATCTTCAATATGCATGACCGCATTATGGAAATTGGGATCAAACGGCTTTCCCACTGCTTCAATGGGCTTTACGCCTGCTTCTTCCAGTGTTTTCATCAGCTGTTTGTATATCTTTTCCATGCCATCTGCAAAAGGAGCGTTCTTCTCCTCCTCGGAAATGGCTGCAAGGCCTCTTTCAAAATTATCTACTACAGGGAGGATCCGTTCCACAATATCCTTTGCCCCGATTTCAAACATGGCTGTCTTTTCCTTCTCTGTTCTCTTGCGGTAATTATCGAATTCAGCCATGTTCCTCTGAAGGCGGTCTGTCAGTTCTTCTATCTTTTCATCTCTTGGGTCTTTTTTCTCTTTCTTTTTCCCGAAAAGACCCTTTTTCACGGATTCTTCCTTAGAATCCTCTTCCGCCGTTTCTTCCTCTGAAACGCCTTCCTGGATTCCGTCGTCTGCACAGGCTTCTGTGCCTTCTATTTCTTTTTCAGTGAAAGCGGCATCTTCCGCCTGAACAGTCTCATCTGCCAGTCTTTCATCTGTTTTCACATCTTCCATGCTCAATGCTCTTCCCTTTACCTTTCATCTTTTTTCAAAATGGCATCCAGCTGCGTCATGAGATTGCGCAATGTGCTGAGTACCTTTTCATAATCCATGCGTTTCGGTCCTATGATTCCAATGGTACCCCTTAAGCCTTCGCCCAGCTCATAGTTGGCAGTTACAATGCTGCAGTCCTTCATGGTCTTAACGGGTGCTTCATCACCGATGTATACCTGGATTCCGGATCCGCTCTCCGAGCTGTTCACATCATCGATCAGCCCCTGCAAAAGCTCCTTTTGTTCCAGCGTGCCGATAAGCTTACTGGCCCTTTCTCCATCACTTAACTCCGGATACTTGAAAATATTGGTGGCCCCGCTGGTGTAAATCTGAAGGTCTTCATCATCGCCCTGGATGGCTCCTGCCACCTCGGTCAGTACCCGGTCCACCACATCACAGTGGGGCCCTGCCTGAATTTTCAGCCTGCTGATCACTTCAAGATTGATCTCTTCTATGGTCAGCCCGTTAAGGGCATTGTTAAGAAGAATATTCAGATTCAGAAGTCCTTCGTCATTTAATTCCGTATGAATGGGAATTATGGTATTCTTAATGATGTTTCCCTCCACCACGATTACTACAAGAAGCTTTTCTTCATCAACCTTGGAAAGCTGGATAAACTTCAGTTTGTTCCTGTGGTACTGGGGAGCGCTGATCATTGCCGCGTAATTGGTGTTCTGGGCAAGAAGCTTTGCCATCTGCTTTAACAACAGCTCCACCCTGTCTACCCGTTTCAGCATCATATCCTTGATCTCAGTGACTTCCTCTTCTTTTTCCTGCATGATCTGGTCCACATAAAAGCGGTATCCTCTGTCGGAAGGAATCCTTCCTGCCGAGGTGTGAGGCTGCATAATGTACCCCAGCTCCTCCAGATCAGACATCTCATTCCGGATGGTAGCGGAACTCAAGTTCAAATCCGTATACTTTGATATGGTACGGGAACCGACCGGTTCTCCTGTTTCCAGATAAGTCTTGATGATGGCTTTTAATATGGTTACCTTCCGCTCATCTAACTGATCCTTATCACTCAAGCTGCTCCACTTCCTTTCTGAGTTTTTTGTTAGCACTCAACGTTTGGGAGTGCTAACATCTTCTTTTCATAATATATTCTTTTTTTCTACTTTTGTCAATACATTCCTATAAAAATTTTTGGTGAAGTTTTTGTGGCTTGTTTGTACATTTTTCCTCATTCTTTTATTAAATATTACAAAGCTGTTGACAACTTTTTCTTGACATTTAACACTTTTGTAATATAATGGTAAGGAAGACACCATAACAACACGATCATAGCAACACGATCTAGTCCGCAGTGTTGCCTGTGAATCCTACGGCTCCACAGGCTTACGGGCATTCGCCCTATGAATTGGAACAAGAACAAATTTTCTTACGTGCGGGCACGACGAAAAATTTGTTCTTGTTCCAATCCGCACTGCTCATTGCGAGGTAAAATTATGAAAAGTTTTTCAGGGAAGAAATGTATTACCGGATTCCTGACACTTCTTTGTATTCTGCTGTTATCTATGTCTGCACTGGCAGCCGAAACTACGGGAAAAGACCAAACTGTGAATCAAGTACAGTCCGAAAGCTCTGGAACAGATCACCAAACCATACAAACCGGTACCGAAAATCAGACAGCAGCAGCCAATACGGAGACACTTCCTGAGGAAATCGGACCTGGTATCAAGAAAAAGGAACCGGTAAAACCGGAGGAGCCGGCGGCGCCCGTTTATGAAAAAGGAGAATCTCTTGGGTTCTTCACCGCCACTGCATACTGCCCTAACAGCGAAAACACCGGCAAGCAGGGCCTGACCTATTCCGGTACGGTTCCCAAGCCGCAGCATACCATATCCGCAGATATCACCATCCTTCCTCTCGGAACCAAGGTTATGATCGACGGTATCGTCTATACCGTTGAGGATATCGGAAGCAGTGTGAAGGGAAATAAAGTAGATATTTTCTTCGCAAGCCGCGCAGAAGCCCTGGATTTTGGAAGACAGACAAAAGAATTATTTGCAGTCATTGAACAGTAAAAATGTCCCCATTACGCCGCAGAACAGCGAACCACATCGCTGTTCTGCGGTGTTTTTTTTGCGCAAACAATGAGCCGGACAAATATGCTTGTATATTCATTAAACAAATGCCGAGGCAACTAAGAAAAGAAGCACAGAGAGATTTTTTAGTGTTTATTCTTGACAAATTTGGAAAAATGTGTAAAATGATTACTTGTACCTCATTTATTACAAAACTGTTACATATAATTATAAATATATTAAATTATATTACAGTTTGTAAAAAAGAAAGGAAGTATTTGTAATATGCATAAAACAAACCGAATTCACTGGTTCCTGGGAGCCTTACTAATGATGACATTTTTTCTGATAAATACATTTCTCATTTTTGCAGCGCAGACCGCTGGCATCATTGACAACGCCGACGAAAGCAGCGTCAGAGGCTGGGCCCTTAACAACTCTGATCCCAATACTGCTGCAGAAGTAAAAGTTGTTATTACCAATCAGGCAAACGGGCAGGTTGTGGCGGAGCTTACTGCCGCTGCCTCCAAATACCGGGAGGATTTAGTATCCCACGGGACCGGAAATTATGGTTTTGAGATACCGGTTCCATGGAGTTCTTACGGAGACGGCACCTACCTGGTAGAAGCCTATTCCGGCGGTCAGAAGCTGTCTGGCACTAAAGTCCACCCTGTGGGCGATCTCGCTGCCGCAAACCTCCAAAACAGCGGTTCTAACCTCCGTTCTCTGGGAGTATTTAAAACCACAGCTTACTGCCCCTGCCGCAAATGCTCCGGAGGGTGGGGCGGACGTACCAGCACAGGAACCATTGCCACTGCAAACCATACCATTTCTGTTGACCCAAGAGTCATTCCCTACGGAAGCCGCATCATGGTCAACGGAGTCATCTATACGGCGGAGGACTGCGGAGGCGGAGTCAAGGGAAACCACATTGATATTTTCTTCAACACCCATGGGGAGACCCGCTCCTATGGCACCAGGAGCGTGGAAGCATATCTGGTTCAATAACGCAGGATCCCAGTATAAAAGCCCGGTGAAGATTTTACCTTTCACCAGGCTTTTATTTATACGGAACTCTTCATTCCGTTTCCGCATCTTTCCGTTCTTACGGCAACTTCTTTAATCATGCGCATCAATTCTAATGCGCTTCGAAATCCCACATACTCTTTTGATGTAAGCTTTCCTATCACTCTCCCCTGCATGCTGGCATTCTGACGATGCTCTATTTTAATGATCAGCGTTTCTTTTGCCAGAATAGCCCGGGAGCTTAAGGTTTTGCTGTCCTGCAGCTGAATCTTTGCCTTAACCGGTATAGTGTTTGTCCTTTTATTTCTGTATGCATATTCCTCCGACATCTTTTTTGTAAGAAACCTTGGTTCCGTGGATGGATGGGGCGTTCCGATCCAGTCACATATTTCATCTAATTTAAGAATTAAATCGCCTACACCGGAAAACCAGACAGGCCTGTCTATGTAACTGTTAAGAATTTCACCATATAAATCTCCTTCTTTTTTTCCGTGAAAACAAACAAGCATGGTGCTGACCCGGTCCGTTGCAATCATGCCGTGGCACACGTTCTGCATTTCTTCGTTTTTTATCATATGTTTTTATCCTCTTTATCTATCATGCTTTATCAGATCTTTTTTGCGGAAAGGGAAAGCACAGGATCCGAATACTTTCCCTTTCAATAAATTATTTCTATTTATTTTTCACCTATGTCCTGATTCCAGAGGAGCCTTATGAGAGGAGTTAATGGGATTAGGCCGGTTTTTAAGTTTCCTCCTTACTGCAGCCAGGCGCCATCTCCGCCGACGCTGTATCCGTCCGGCGTCATTTCGCTGATGTACATGGAGCCCAGCGGTCTCCCTTCGTTGTTTTTATAGATCCATTTCTCCGTTGCCGGATCGTAATGATAGGTTTCCATACTGTTCTGCTCTGTAAAGTAATACCACTTTCCGTTGATGTTTCTCCAGCCCTTTGCCATCATTCCGGTTTCCGGGTCTAAATAATACCAGCGGCTGTCTTCCTTGTCATAGTGCCAGCCTGTCTTCATCTTTCCAAACCATCCGTCAGCTTCTGTATTGCAGTAATACCAGTCCAGCTTTTCGTCACGGAACCAGCCGTAATCCATGATCCCGTTGGCATTGAAATGATACCAGCCGTTCTTGCTTACGTCTCCGCTTGCATAATCCAGCTTTGCCCACATTCCCGTCAGACGGATCCCTCCGTTTAACACAAAGGCCCACTGCCTTCCGGTTCCGGACAGTTCTTCCCAGTTTCCATTGGTTCCAACGGTATAGCTCCTGCTCCTTGACGGATTGTATGGGCTGGCTTTGATTCCGCTTCCGCTTCCTCCTCCGCCCTTGCTTCCTCCTTTGCTTCCGGAGCCCTGGATCTTGTCATAGTGGTCATAGCGGTCCTCCAATGCTTCATCCAAAGGCTTTGTGACTTCCTGAAGCTTTTCCAGGGCCTCTAACAGCTCATCCAGCGTTGCCTTCGGAGATGTCCGCTCCAGTACCTCCAGGGCCTCTTCAATGGCTTCCTTTAACTTACCGGTTTCCTTTAATGTGAGGAAATAGTCATCGCTCTTATCTATGGCAGCCTTTATGGCATCCTCCAGCTCTTTCCTGGCATGGTCCACTTCCTTCTGATTGTCCTGGTAATAGGCATAGACGTAGGTTTTCCTGCTGATCTCACGGTCCGGATCGAATTCATTCAGACGGTCCTCACGGTAACTCCAGCCTACATAGTTATATTCCACTCCCTCTTCACTGATGAAAAGGTCTTCCGGTTCTTCTACCTGCCCGTATTCAAAGCTATAATACCCGTCACTGGGGGCTTCTCCCTTTCTTACCTTGAAATAGTACTGGTACTTAGGAATGGCTATCTGGTTTAAGAAATACAGCCGGTATGCCTTGGAATACACCATCACATACCTCATTCCCGCCTGGGCGGTAAAGGTAAACAACCCTCCGGTCTCTTCCGGATCATCCGACATCTCCACAAGCTCTGTCTGGACTGACCCATCATCCGGATCCGTAAAAATCCGGTACAGCTGATAGTCCATCATGTCCACATCATCCTTACCCAACTGGATAAAGGTAGTAAACTCTGCATCCGATGGTGTGGCCATGGCCGTCTTTCTTCCGTTGACGTATCTCTCGATATCTACATTCAGTCCCCAGGCCGCCTTAAACGCCTGGCTGTGATCGCTGTTGTATTCTGGTGATGCCTTCACTGCATTGGATTCCGTTGCCTTTGCGGCATTCTTTGTATATACCACCTTATAGGTCACATCCGCATGGTTCTGATCCATCAGGATCCGGTCTGCATCAGTGGTCAGCTCTTCTTCTAAATCCGGTATCTCCCCCGGATCAAGGGCGATGTCATTTCCGCTTCCACCCCGGACCTCATCCACTACCGTTGCATTGCTCGGACTGGCAACCGGCCTGGAATAGTACGCGGTAAACACCAGATTGGTATCCGGCATGTCAAAGGCCAGCTCTCTCTCATACAGCTTTCCGGTAAGTCCCGGAACCGATCCTATGGTAATCTTCCAATAAAGGAAGGTCTCCCCGGCTCCCTTGGACGCGTCTGCTGTGATCTTTACCTTGTCTCCCTTATGGGCTTCTTCATATCTGGCTGCATCGATCTCTTCCTGATCAACACTCACCACACGGCCTTCCAGAGTCTCCACGATATAGTTGGGGATTTCCAGAGCACCGCCCGGATCTGTGGTAATTGCCGATCCGTCTGGCAGCCTGCTTTCTGCCGTAATCCCTGTCTCTCCTTTTGGTCTGGCTACTACGATATACTCCTCGTTGTAGTTCAGCCCGGAAAAAGTCACGCTTCCCGGATTTCCTGTCACTGTCTGCCATCCGTCACTTCCGGTTTCCTGAGTAAGGATCACGGTTCCTTCTTTACTTAAGACTGCGTAATCCGACTTCTTATCGGCAGGCTTGATCACCAGCACCGTCTTTCCTTCGTGGTTCTCATCATACAAGATCTGGTAGTTGGTCTCCACCACCGGAGTCAGCACCTCCACCGGATCACTGATGTTTCCTGCTGTTTCTCCGATCTGGTTTCCTACGACTGCATTCACAGTTCCTGCTGCCTCGTACACAAGGTATCTGGCTCCCGGATAAAGTCCGTCAAAATACACCCGGCCTGCAATGGTTCCTGTCTGCACTCCCACGATTTTTCCGCTTAGATCCGTAATGACATACTGATAGCCTGCCGTGGTGTGGTAAACCGTAATCTTTCCCTTTCCTTCTCCGTTAAGTCCGCCAGAGGCATCGGGAGCTGCCACATCCGTTCCGAATACTGCCGGATCCGGATAGAAGCGTATGGTATAGGTGTGTCCGTTCTTTAATCCATCTGTTGATTCCACTTCCGTATCCCCGTCATACCAGCCATCCACCAGATAGTTGACCTCCGGCACATAGCCTGGGATCTGGCCTGCGATATCTCCCCAGGTCCTGTCATACTGGATATGAAGGGAGGAAATACTTCCGTCTGCCAGGGAACCGTGTTCTCCTGCCGCAAACTGAATGTTGATCCACTTTTCCGGATCTTCTTCAAACAGGGCCGTAACGGTCTCATCTCCGGTAAAGCGGTGATCCTCTTCCAGAAGCTGTTCTCCCGCATCTAAGGATCCGTTTCCGTTCTGGTCAATAAACCAACCGGCAAACCGGTAGTACTGGTCAGCCTGAGCCAGTGGCACCAGGCGTTTTTCTTTTATGGTGCTCCAGGTATAGCTGTCTGTCTGGCCTGCTGTAGTGCCGTCATTTTTCAATACGGAAGCCTCATAGACTCCGGTTCCGTTCCCCTGTTCCTGTACATCAGAAGAAACTCCGCTTCCGTGGGAAATAGCACCATTAATGCCTGATTTGAAAATGATCCGGGTCCACTGGGACGGAACACGGTCATACCGGTAGCTGACGGTCAGGTCATCGTTTGGCATGATCCCCGTAAAATCATGGGTTCCGTCAAAGCTTCCGCCGGAAAGCGGTACTGCCGCAGCACTTTCATAGGTGTATCCGTATAATTCCCGGAACTCTGCACTGACCGCCGTATCCGCTGTTTTCTGCTGTATCTCCGGATTAATGATATTCCTTAAGTTATTATCAAGGGTGTTATTATCCAGATAACTGACCGTAAACCGATACCCTTCGCCTGTTGCTTCATATATATATGTAATCTCCACCGGCTGGTTGGGCATAACTCCCGTAAAACTGCCGTTGTTTCCAAAGCTTCCCTGAACGGCACTGACCAGATTTCCATCTGCGTCATCCGGAGTATCTCCGGCTGTTATGCTTCCCGACACAAACTGGTATCCATAGAGGTCCAAAGGAGCTGTATTTATAGCATCCTCCGGGTAATAAGCGGTTGCGGCAGGATCATGGATCACGGTTCCGTTCTCCGTCACATACCGCACCGTTAAATCGGATCTGGCTGACGGATTGTTCCGGTCTACCTTGTATGCGTATTTCACCGCCGCATCCTGTCCCGGCATCCTTCCTGTAAATTGTCCTGTAGAGCCGTCAAAGTTTCCTATGGGCGCTGCCCCCAGCCCGTCATAATTATATTCAACCGGACTGGTAAGGGAATCCAGGAGACTCCACAGATATCCATGAATGCTCTTTTTCTGGGACTGGATCTCCGCCTCCACGGAATAAGCACTTTCCGCGGTCGTTGTCTGGAACACGATGGAACCGTTCTGGTTGGTGTAATCCACCGTGTAATCAAACTTCACATTCGGATCTGATTCCCATATGGCATAGTAGGTAACCGGATCTGCCTGATAGACAGCCGGTAGGGATGAAATGTATTCCGGGCTGGCCTGATTATTCACCTTGCTCCAGCCCTTAAACACGTATCCATACCTGGTTACGCTGGGAAGGAGGGCGTTTACGCTGTTTCCGGCTGTTCCGGTCAGTGTTTCAGGCTGAGGCGTCCCTCCGTTGACCACAAAAGCAATGGAGGCCTCAAGCCGGGTATATTCATAGGTGACTACCACATCCTGTCCCGGCATGGTACCGGTTATTTTTCCAAAGGTATCCCCTGCTGTTTCCACTGCAGTCAAGGTACTGCCTGTTCCCTGATCAATGGAAATTCCCGTCAGTTCATACCCGGAAATACCTGACGGCGGTGGGATTACTACCTCATCACCCGATGCGAAAGACAGGCTGGGGATATCCGGCGCACTGGTTACGGTTCCTCCTGTAGAGGAATCCCGGTAAGCAAAGCTTACGGCATATCCATTGCGCTTTAAGACCGTATTCCGGGAATTATTTAAGGCGGAGGATCCGACGGTAGCATATATCCCGACCCCGTTTCCGCTATCTGCATCCGCAAAAAAGTTGTCTGCAAACGGGCAGGAGGAAAAGCTTCCGGAATAATCAGCCGAAGGTACAGCTATAACAACTTCCTGTCCCGAAATTGTTGTCTCTCCCACGGAAGCCTCTGGAATCTGCTCCGAAGTGATACCGATCCGGGACGAACCAAGATCTCCGTCTACGGTAATATACTTCCCGTCAGCCAGATAAACATTTGCTTTTTTGCCTTCTGCATTTACATTATCTTTAATGGTAACTTCATTTAAAACCTGAAACTTTCCTGTGCTGTTAAAATAAATCGCTCCCCGTAAGGCAGACTGGTTCATCCTAACCTCCGCACCATCTAATATAAGATTTGCGCTGTTGGTAATATGTACTGCACTGCCCACAGCCGAATCAGGATCACTGCTGGTCACAATATTTTTCTCCAGAACAGCATCCTTATTTAATTGGATGGTTCCCCGGTCAGCCAGAATCAGCGGATCATTTTTGTCGGAAACATTTTCTCCGCTTAAGTTAATCCCATCAAGGCGGAGAATAGAACCTGTTCCTGACTGATCCATTTCAATCAGTGGTCCGTCACAGTCTTTTTTTAATGCAACCGGCGTTGTTATGCGGTTCCGCTGATGGTCAACATCTGCAGTTTTAATTGTAATATCAGGGCTTCCCCCACTTTCACCAATTACAATGGTTTGGTTAACCGGAGCGTAATCCTGAATATAGATATATCCTTTCTTTGTACCAATGGCCTGTTTTGCTCTTTCTATTGTATTAAACGGTTTATCATATTCACCTGTTCCAGTTACGTCGTCTCCATGAACGGACGAGACATAATAAGTTTGTTCCTGCGCTTTAAAGGCAACTTTTCTAACCACCTTCTGATAAGGACCCAAATCAAGCTTCCATGAATAAGACATTTTTGTGTCCATGTTTTCAATCCAATGGACTGTTCCATCGGTCTTATGATTCGCATTTGTCGGCTCATCAGATAAGTTAGCATAATACCTGGCATTATGGTAACTGCTACTGTTGTTGGTTATCGAATTAGAAAATACCATATAGTCACTTCCGGCCCATCTGGAATCTACTGTTGTTACCCCCAATTCCCTTCCCACCTCGCTGTCACCATTTGTAACAACATCAAAGGTTTGCTTGGTGGCTTCATTTACCATATGGAATCCCTGGTCATCAAGATAAAGGGTAGATGCATCAGCCGGGTCAGAAGGCCCCCCGGAATATCCGATTCCATCTCCTACCATGATATCCGCACCAGTCGCCATGTACATGGTTTTAGGAATATTTTCATTATTGTACATAACATACTCTACCATGGTCCATTTTCGGTCAGCACTGGGATATACCTTCATCTGCACTTCCACATTATAACCACGGTCAGTAATCTTTTGTACACCGCCATTATTCTCAATTGTTATTGGATAGGCGATGGTATCGTTTTCACTTCCAGACCTGATTACTGTTTTAAAACCAGAATAGTCCCATGTAACAGGAACTGCATCATGAGGTTGTAATTGGATACCTCCAGTATTGTTATTCTGGTATTTTCCAGGATCCAGATTGATATATGGATGCTCTGCCCCAATCCGCTCCGGATCAAGAATTCCCTGAATATTAAACCCATACCATCGATCATAAGACACTTGTCCATTTGGATCGTTCCTACCCCAATAATAAGCAGAGTTTAAACCACCTCCGTTATTTTTCATACTTGTATCAGGATTCAGCTCAGTATCGGCATAAGCAGTAATTCCTGATATGGATAGCGTATTCAGTAACATTGCAAAAGCCAACACTCTTGCTACAATCCGTTTCAGCCTATGTATAAACTTCAATTGCTTCCCTCCTAACCATAAAATCTTTTTTCAACAAAATCCTGATTTTATTTGTACTTTTAAATCTCCTACCATAAAAATCTGTTATGACTATTCAATAATTCAAAATAAAGGATTTCATACAAGGAAAAATGATCTCATCACTCATTTTTCTTTATTCTTACAGCAATCTCTCCTGCATGGTGATAAGCTTATTTCGTATCAACTTTTATATGTAGTCCTTTTAAGAAAGGGAGAGTGCAAAATTCAAACACTTTCCCTTTCTATAAGAATTATTTCAATTTAGGCTACGGGGTCTCCGGTATCCATTCCCCGCTGTCCTCCACATAATATCCATCCGGTGTCACTTCATTCCGGTACATGGAGCCCAATGGCCGTTCTGATTTGTCTGCAAAAAACCACTTTCCGGTTTTCTGATCCAGATGCCATGTCTGCCTGCTGTTTTCCGGTGCCAGATAATACCATTCACCGTCTATTTTCTGCCAGCCGGTAAGCATGGCACCGTTAAACAGATTTAGGTAGTACCATCTTCCGTCATTTTCATCAAGATGCCAGCCGGTTTTAAGGCGGCCAAACCAGCCGTCGTGAATCGTGGACATGAAATACCATTTTCCTTCTTCATCCAGAAACCAGCCGCTGTCCATTGTTCCTTCCATATCAAAATGGTATGTATAAATCAGCGTTGTTCCGTTATGAGAGTAGCGGATATTCGCCCACTGGCCTTTTAGTTTCGTTCCGCTGCTTAAAACAAAGGACCAGCCATTATTCGCGGCGTCAAAATTATCCCAGTAGCCATCCACATCATTTGTATAAGTTTTATAGCTTCCAAAGCGGTAAGCCCCTGGTCCAAGGCCGCTGCTTCCGGAACTGCTTCCTCTGCCGGAGCTGCTTCCGCCACCGGAACCGCTTCCGCCGCCGGAACCACTTCCTCCTCCAGAGCCATTCCCGCCGCCGGAACCATTGCCTCCTCCGGAACCGTTTTCTCCTCCGGAGCCGTTTTCTCCTCCAGAGCCACTTCCGTTTCTGATTCCGTCAACAATATCCTTTAATGTTTGATAAGCATCATTCAGCTGTTCAATCGTAGGACGGGGCAGGGTATCCCGCACGGTGATTGCATCCTGGATCGCATCAGCCAGTAAGTTCCTGTCTTCCTCACTTACCGTGCCATTGTTTTTCAAAGCATTGGCAATATCGATCTCATCCTCCAGCTGTTTTTTTGCTGCCTGCCACAAGGAATCATCTTCCTGTTCATACACTGCATAAAGCTGGAGATCTTTGTTAACCGGAGCCGTGACATCATACGTAGCGGAAGCTCCTGCCTGTTTTCCCAATCCTGCAAATTCATATACGATGCCGGTAACCGGATCCGTATAGTCTTCCAGGCATTCAAGATCCATATAACCGTCCGCATCTTCAAGAGCACTACCGGCTCTTACCTTAAGACTTGCTACTGTTCCCCGTTTTGTATCGGCAATGGTAACCTTATAGGATTTGGAATAGGTCAATAGAATCGTGTCTCCCACATTTGCATCAAACAGGAACGTACCGGTAAAACCGGCATCCGGATCATTTAAATCAGGTCCCAGGGGGATAATCTCCGTGCATGCCGGATCGTCATCCCCATTTTCAACCTTCCACAACTGATAATCCATATGGCCCAGAATGCCGGCATCCAGGATTCCATAAACCTGTATATCAGGCGTGTGGTTTCCATCGGAGGGCAGGTTCTTATTAATGCCATCCACCTTTCGTGATAATGATATATCTAAAACCCAGGGGATCTTTAATGCCTCACTGTCCACTGATGCAGCTGCTCTCACTGCATTGGACACCGTGGCAGTCGGCGTACTTCTCCGGTCAAATTTGACCGTATATTCCACCTCATGTCCTGATACCAGTAAATTCGGATCGGAGGTGTTATCAATCAGATCCAGCTTTAAAGCTTCCAACAGATCTGTTTGTTTATTAAGAGCAAAGGCTCCATTTTTAGGTGAATAATCCACGGTTGCATTGGAGGCAGTGGCTACGGTCATGGACTCATACCGAGCCTGAAGAACTACATCACCGGCCGGCATGGTAACCTGTTGATTCTGCTGGGCTGCAAAAATAGACATAGAACCAAGCAGGCACTCCCACTTTACAAAGTTGTATCCGGTTATATCCGGAGCTTTTATCCTAATTTTATCTCCTTTGCGGACGCTTATTTGGGTCGCTCCCTCTTCGATCTCCAGGGCTGCACCATCTCTGATGACTTCCGCTGCATAGCCTCCGTTAGTGATATACAGAGTATAAGTCCTGTTATCTGTCTGGGTTGATTCTTCTAAAAGGATCCGATTTCCCAGCAATAATTTCTCAGATGGAGCTTCTGTCTCTCCCAAATGCTTTGCAACTACCGTGTATTCCCGTCCTGATTCCAGATCCGGGAATACGACTGCAGACGGACTTCCTGAAGCTGTCAGCCAGCCGTCTGATGATCCGGCGGGTAAAACCACATTCTCATCGCCATCAAGAAGCGCATAAAGCGTATCCCCTGCCGCAGGACTGATGGTAATTTTTTTCCTGCCTTCATTTCCGTCATTTGCAATGGAATAGTTGCTGCCAAGTGTAACAATGCCCACTCTTGCAGGCTGGCTTGTCAGGGATCCATCCACATGATCGGTCAGCAGGTCACCGGCAACGGGAGCTGCGGTTAATGAAAGTTCATAAATATAATAATAGGTACAAGGACCCAGTCCTGTAAATTTCCCGTTTTGCAGCTGGGAACCTGTCATAACAGATATCACAACGCCCTCGGTATCCGTAACTACATACTTCCGCTCTTCATTTGCACCATTTATCTGGATTTGTCCGGTTCCATTCGCTGCTACGGTTCCGGCAGCATCAGGAATACTTAATATTCCGTCGTCTCCTGCAATTGGCGTAAATCTGGCCGTATATCTTTGATCTGAAAGAATCTGAAGGCTGTTTTGTACCTGGTTTCCATTTTCATCATACCAACCGGCAAAAAGATAGTTGTTGTCCGCATGGGTTTCAGGAAGCACAAGATCGGTCCAGGCCGTCTCCTTAGCCACATGGGCTGTGGCGGTTCCTGAAATGCTCCCATGGCTTCCGGATACAAAGACCAGATCAAACCATTCATTAGGATCCTCTTCAAAATTTGCAATTAACTTTAAGTTCTCATTTAACTCCACATCACCGGTAAGCCTTGCTCCGGTCTTTCCGGTTCCACTTAAATTGGCCTTATACCAACCGTCAAATATGTAGTGAGATGCCGGTGACGGGGTGATATTCTGAGTCAGCTCGTCAATTGAATAGGTATTCAAGCGGAAGGACTTGGGAGATGTGTCTCCGGACAGAGTTCCATTGGCACTGTTATAATAATCAATTCGGGCCCAATAATCGGGATCTGTCAAGTCTTCGTTATAAGTAATGGTAACGGCGCCTCCAAGAACATCGGTCTGAAAGGTCAGCTTTTCTTCCGTCTGATCCAGAGCGAGATTCGTGAAATTGCCATTCCATGTGATGTTGGGCGGATACGAGTATCCTGATTTTCTTTCTACCGTCAGCTCAACAGGATCAGCCGGTGAAACGGACAGATTCTGAGGCTCTGAAAGAATGTTATTGTGATTGTCCACCGTATTTACGATGATATGAGTCGTGTAATCCGGATCTAACTGATACTTATAAGTAATGATCACCATCTGATTGGGCATCTTCCCTGTATAATCCTTAACCTCATCAAATCCGCAGCCGGCGGTAGCTGCAGAATAAATACCTCTGCCGCTTAAATCATCCGTATCACCGTATCCTGACTTTACTTCTGCATCAATAAGTTCATATGCCGTGATGCTTTCCGGAGAAACTGAAAATGAAGTTTCTGCAGAGTAAGCATAAGCATCCGGTGTTTTTATTGCTGTGCCGTCTACGTCCACATATTCCACACGCAGCGTGAATTTCTTGCTGGTATCCGGCTCATAGCGGTAAGCAACCGTAAGATCGTCATTGGGCATATATCCCCGGATCGCATTGGTAGAAGTGTTGACAGTTGCCGCTTCATCCAGGGTTCCTGCCCCGCTCTCATCATCAAATCTTCTGATTTTGTTATTTTTAATCAGCACTGATTTTAATTTATACCCCGGTATATTCCTTTTATATGTGGCTGAAACCGGTGTATTGGCCGTTACCGGATGGACCCAGGTTCCGTCGTCAAAAAATCGGATCGCCTGGCTGTCGCCGGCTGATGGCCAGGCAGACTGATTGCTGCCATCCGTCATACTGTCTCTTGCCGCATTTAGATCGCGGTAATGCATGACAGTAAAATTAAACTGACTGCTGCTGTTTCCATTCCACACCGCTTTATAGGTTTCCGGTGACAAATAGGGAAATGCGTAAGGCAAATTAAGAACCTTATTCCCGTCTTCATTGTACCAGCCGTCAAAGGTATAGCCCGGCCACTCAACCTGAAATACCGGCAGCTTGGGCCTTGGCCCGGATCCTCTGTCTTCTGTTTCAATTCCACTAAAAACGGGTGCAGACGTCAGGGCATACCCTGCCTGCCCGGTTGCGTATGAAATTCCGTTTTCGTATCTTGGCACATTCGCATATGTGGAATGTGACAGATTCGGCCCCCTCTGAGGATCAAATTGAATGATCGAAGGATCGCCGTAATTCAATGCTGCCATTGACGCGGGCGGTGCCGCCATGGTAATAACCATGGCGGCTGCCAGTATCAAAGCAGTCTGTGCTTTCCATTTCTTCCTGTTTTTCATAGTCTCCTCCTTAGTGCAGCCATGCTCCATCTCCGCCGACGCTGTATCCGTCCGGCGTCATTTCGCTGATGTACATGGAGCCCAGCGGTCTCCCTTCATTGTTTTTATAGATCCATTTCTCCGTTGCCGGATCGTAATGATAGGTTTCCATACTGTTCTGCTCTGTAAAGTAATACCACTTTCCGTTGATGTTCCTCCAGCCCTTTGCCATCATTCCGGTTTCCGGGTCTAAATAATACCAGCGGCTGTCTTCCTTGTCATAGTGCCAGCCTGTCTTCATCTTTCCAAACCATCCGTCAGCTTCTGTATTGCAGTAATACCAGTCCAGCTTTTCGTCACGGAACCAGCCGTAATCCATGATCCCGTTGGCATTGAAATGATACCAGCCGTTCTTGCTTACGTCTCCGCTTGCATAATCCAGCTTTGCCCACATTCCCGTCAGACGGATCCCTCCGTTTAACACAAAGACCCACTGCCTTCCGGTTCCGGACAGTTCTTCCCAGTTTCCATTGGTTCCTACGGTATAGCTCCTGCTCCTTGACGGATTGTATGGGCTGGCTTTGATTCCGCTTCCGCTTCCTCCTCCGCCCTTGCTTCCTCCTTTGCTTCCGGAGCCCTGGATCTTGTCATAGTGGTCATAGCGGTCCTCCAATACTTCATCCAAAGGCTTTGTGACTTCCTGAAGCTTTTCCAGGGCCTCTAACAGCTCATCCAGCGTTGCCTTCGGAGATGTCCGCTCCAGTACCTCCAGGGCCTCTTCAATGGCTTCCTTTAACTTACCGGTTTCCTTTAATGTGAGGAAATAGTCATCGCTCTTATCTATGGCAGCCTTTATGGCATCCTCCAGCTCTTTCCTGGCATGGTCCACTTCTTTCTGATTGTCCTGGTAATAGGCATAGACGTAGGTTTTCCTGCTGATCTCACGGTCCGGATCGAATTCATTCAGACGGTCCTCACGGTAACTCCAGCCTATATAGTTATATTCCACTCCCTCTTCACTGATGAAAAGGTCTTCCGGTTCTTCTACCTGCCCGTATTCAAAGCTATAATACCCGTCACTGGGGGCTTCTCCCTTTCTTACCTTGAAATAATACTGGTACTTAGGAATGGCTATCCGGTTTAGGAAATACAGCCGGTATGCCTTGGAATACACCAGCACATAACGGGTTCCTGCCTGGGCAGTAAAGGTGAATAAGCCGCCGGTCTCTTCCGGGTCCTCTGACAGTTCTACCAGTTCCGCCTGGGCTGATCCGTCATCCGGGTCCGTAGTGATCCGGTACAGCTGGTAATCCATCATGTCCACATCATCCTTATTCAGCTGGACATAGGTGACGAATTCTGCATCCGATGGCGTGGCCATGGCCGTCTTTCTTCCGTTGACATATCTTTCGATATCTACATTCAGTCCCCAAGCAGCCTTAAACGCCTGGCTGTGATCGCTGTTGTATTCTGGCGATGCCTTCACTGCATTGGATTCCGTTGCCTTTGCGGCATTCTTTGTATATACCACCTTATAGGTCACATCCGCATGGTTCTGATCCATCAGGATCCGGTCTGCATCAGTGGTCAGCTCTTCTTCTAAATCCGGTATCTCCCCCGGATCAAGGGCGATGTCATTTCCGCTTCCACCCCGGACCTCATCCACTACCGTTGCAATGCTCGGACTGGCAACCGGCCTGGAATAGTACGCGGTAAACACCAGGTTGGTATCCGGCATGTCAAAGGCCAGCTCTCTCTCATAAAGCTTTCCGGTAAGTCCCGGAACCGATCCTATGGTAATCTTCCAATAAAGGAAGGTCTCCCCGGCTCCCTTGGACGCGTCTGCTGTGATCTTTACCTTGTCTCCCTTATGGGCTTCTTCATATCTGGCTGCATCGATCTCTTCCTGATCAACACTCACCACACGGCCTTCCAGAGTCTCCACGATATAGTTGGGGATTTCCAGAGCACCGCCCGGATCTGTGGTAATTGCCGATCCGTCTGGCAGCCTGCTTTCTGCCGTAATCCCTGTCTCTCCTTTTGGTCTGGCTACTACGATATACTCCTCGTTGTAGTTCAGCCCGGAAAAAGTCACGCTTCCCGGATTTCCTGTCACTGTCTGCCATCCGTCACTTCCGGTTTCCTGAGTAAGGATCACGGTTCCTTCTTTACTTAAGACTGCGTAATCCGACTTCTTATCGGCAGGCTTGATCACCAGCACCGTCTTTCCTTCGTGGTTCTCATCATACAAGATCTGGTAGTTGGTCTCCACCACCGGAGTCAGCACCTCCACCGGATCACTGATGTTTCCTGCTGTTTCTCCGATCTGGTTTCCTACGACTGCATTCACAGTTCCTGCTGCCTCGTACACAAGGTATCTGGCTCCCGGATAAAGTCCGTCAAAATACACCCGGCCTGCAATGGTTCCTGTCTGCACTCCCACGATTTTTCCGCTTAGATCCGTAATGACATACTGATAGCCTGCCGTGGTGTGGTAAACCGTAATCTTTCCCTTTCCTTCTCCGTTAAGTCCGCCAGAGGCATCGGGAGCTGCCACATCCGTTCCGAATACTGCCGGATCCGGATAGAAGCGTATGGTATAGGTGTGTCCGTTCTTTAATCCATCTGTTGATTCCACTTCCGTATCCCCGTCATACCAGCCATCCACCAGATAGTTGACCTCCGGCACATAGCCTGGGATCTGGCCTGCGATATCTCCCCAGGTCCTGTCATACTGGATATGAAGGGAGGAAATACTTCCGTCTGCCAGGGAACCGTGTTCTCCTGCCGCAAACTGAATGTTGATCCACTTTTCCGGATCTTCTTCAAACAGGGCCGTAACGGTCTCATCTCCGGTAAAGCGGTGATCCTCTTCCAGAAGCTGTTCTCCCGCATCTAAGGATCCGTTTCCGTTCTGGTCAATAAACCAACCGGCAAACCGGTAGTACTGGTCAGCCTGAGCCAGTGGCACCAGGCGTTTTTCTTTTATGGTGCTCCAGGTATAGCTGTCTGTCTGGCCTGCTGTAGTGCCGTCATTTTTCAATACGGAAGCCTCATAGACTCCGGTTCCGTTCCCCTGTTCCTGTACATCAGAAGAAACTCCGCTTCCGTGGGAAATAGCACCATTAATGCCTGATTTGAAAATGATCCGGGTCCACTGGGACGGAACACGGTCATACCGGTAGCTGACGGTCAGGTCATCGTTTGGCATGATTCCCGTAAAGTCATGGGTTCCGTCAAAGCTTCCGCCGGAAGCAGGAACTGCCGCAGCACTTTCATAGGTGTATCCGTATAACTCCCGGAACTCTGCACTGACCGCTGTATCCGCTGTTTTCTGCTGAACTTCCGGATTAATGATATTTTTTAAACTGCTGTCGCTGGTACCATTGTCCAGGAAGTTCACGGCAAAGGCATATCCTTCTTCTGTTGCTTCATATATATATGTAATCTCCACCGGCTGGTTGGGCATAACTCCCGTAAAACTTCCGTTGTTTCCAAAGCTTCCCTGAACAGCACTGACCAGATTTCCATCTGCGTCATCCGGAGTATCTCCGGCTGTTATGCGTCCCGACACAAACTGGTATCCATAGAGGTCCAAAGGAGCTGTACTTATGGCATCTTCCGGGTAATAGGGCGTTACGCCAGGCTCATGAATCACGGTTCCGTTCTCCGTCACATAGCGCACTGTTAAACTGGATCTGGCATCCGGGTTATTTCGGTCTACCTTGTATGCGTATTTCACCGCGGCATCCTGTCCCGGCATTTTTCCGGTAAATTGACCTGTGGCGCCGTTAAAGTTTCCTATGGGCACCGCCCCCAGCCCGTCATAATTGTATTCAACCGGACTGGTATGGGAATCCAGAAGACTCCACAGATACCCATGAATGTTCTTTTTCTGGGACTGGATCTCCGCCTCCACGGAATAAGTATTTTCCGTGGTCGTTGTCTGGAACACGATGGAACCGTTCTGGTTGGTGTAATCCACCGTGTAATCAAACTTCACATTAGGATCTGATTCCCATATGGCGTAGTAGGTAACCGGATCTTCCGGATAAACGGCCGGAAGAGATGAAATGTATTCCGGACCGGACTGGCTGTTTACCTTGCTCCAGCCCTTAAATACATATCCATATCTGGTTACGTTGGGAAGGAGAGCATTTACGCTGTTTCCGGCTGTTCCGGTCAGGATTTCCGGCTGGGGCGTTCCTCCGTTGACGACAAAGGCGATGGAGGCATTGATCCTGGTGTACTCATAGGTAACCATTACATCCTGCCCCGGCATGGTACCGGTTATCTTTCCAAAGGTATCCCCTGCTGTTTCCACCGCAGTCAAGGTACTGCCGGTCCCCTGTTCAATGATGATTCCGGACAGTTCATACCCGGAAATAGCTGACGGCGGCGGAATAACCACTCCATCGCCCGATGCAAGGGACAGGCTGGGGGTATCCGGCGCACCTGTCACGGTTCCTCCCGAAGAGGAATCCCGGTAAGCAAAGCTTACGGCATATCCATTGCGCTTTAAGACCGTATTCCGGGAATTGCTTAAGGAGGAGGAGCCAATGGTGGCATAAATCCCTGCCCCGTTTCCGCTATCTGCGTCCGCCAAAAAGTTATCTGCGAACGGACAGGAGGAAAGACTTCCGGAATAATCAGCCGAAGGAACGGCTATAACAACTTCCTGCCCGGCAGTCGTTGACTCTCCCACAGAAGCCTCTGGAATCTGTTCTGAAGTCACACCGATCCGGGAAGTGCCAAGGTCTCCCTCTACAGTAATGTACTTTCCTGCAGACAAAAAGACATTTGCCTTTTCTCCTGCCGTATTTGTATTATCTGTAATATGGATATCATTTAATACTGAGATTTCTCCGGTACTATTGAAATTAACAGCACCTGAACCATTTGAAATGTTGTTGGAAACCGTACCTGAGTTTATAATCAGGCTGGCACTTCCTGTTACATCCAATGCACTGCCTGATGCGGGATTTGTTATCTTATTGCCCGTAAAAGTAGTTTCTGCATTAATATAGAGTTCCCCTGCACTCGCTTTCACTAATGGATAATTGCTTACAACACCATTGCCATTTATGGTGATATGATTGACTCTTAATTTACTGTTATTTGAACTGACATGAAACATGGGGCCGGTGGGGTTGGTTCCACGCTCCAGTTCCACAATGTCTGAGATTGTTTCACCATTTTCATCAAAATTACTGCTTAAAATTGTAATATCTGTTCCAGCTCCAGAGGGAACATTTATTGATCCATTAATAGGATCATAGTCCATAATATAAATGTATCCCCTCTTACCATTCAGCTTTGACATTGCATAATCAATTGTTGCAAATGGATTAAGATATGAACCATCCCGGGAGGTACTGTCAGCTCCTCTGTCTGATGAAACATAATAAGATGTCGGCCTGACTGTGTATGCCACCCGTCTGCGAGCAATCTCGTATGGACGGACCTCTACTTTCCATGAGTAGGCAAATGCTGAATCCAGGTATGCACTTGCATTTCCCATTGCATTTGTCTTAATGTCATTACTTGAATTAAAATCATTCTTATTCTCTTTAAATGTATAATACTGATAACCTTGGTTTGCTGGGTAAGTAGATTCAAATTCATCCGGTGCTGTAATCAAATGATTACAATTGTAACCTGAACTATATGCGCCGATCCATCGCTTTACCCCCCACTCTTCCCCATAGATCCTTAAGGCAGGATCATTGGTAATGCATTCAAACGTGGCCATTGCATCAGCCCCGGACTTTCCATTCACCATGTAAAAGCCTTCTCTTGTCCCAAAGGTTCTGCTGAGATTTGCACCATCATCATCACCTATCTGAACATCTGCGGTAGTCCCAATATACATGGTCTTTGAGGTAGTATTTTTATTGTAAATATAGTAATCCACAAAAACATACTGTCCATCCGGGCTGGTATTGGTTTTCACCGACACTTCCATATTGGGAAACTTTGCATGGTTGGAAGCAAATTCCATGACACCTCCATTGTATGCACCGGAATTAGGCACATAGGTGATTTGGCCGCTATTCAGCGCAGAATCATTCATGTAGGTGTGATATCCTCCAAAACTAAAAACCGTTTGTAAAACCTGGCTGTTACTTGTTTGATAATCATATACACCGCTTTTTTTAATGCCGACCAAATCAAATCTGGCTCCGTTGCTTAAACTTGCCCATATTGTATTATCATTATGTCCATTGGCAATTTGAGAATTATCAATCTCCGGCAAGGCATATGCAGTGATCCCGCCTGTAACGGGGATCCCGCCAAGCACAATACAGAAGGCCAGCAGCCCAGCTATTATTCGCTTGATTCTTGTTTTTATTCCCACTCTGACTTTCCTCCTCGCAATTAGTATTTCTATGGAAAACAAACAGTTCTGATACTGTTTTTCCATATGCAATAAATGGTTTATTTTCTAGAAATACTCATGCTAAAAATTAAGTCTCTCTTCTGAAGGCAATTCATCTGTGGAAGGCTCCGTATCATAGCCGGCAATCATGCCTCCTTCATATGGGTTCTCCTTGTTATTCTTGTCATAATGATAGAAACCGGTTCCATCAGCTCCATTTCTCCATCTGGGTTTTTCATCATCTCCCACCCAGGCTGCGAATCTGTCATTTATGATAAGGAGATATCCCCCGTCTTTATCCTTTACCGCCTTTTTATCACCCTTTACAATCTTTCCGTTGATATCAACTACCTGGTAATACGTTTCATCATTTTTCCGGACCTCTACAACACCGTAGCCATATCCCTCATCTGCTTCCAGCTTAAGTCCGTTGATGTAATACCGGTCATCTTTTCTCTGAAGCTGGTTCCTGTTACCATATGCCTTTCCGTTTCCGGAAAATCCAAATGTAAAGACCCCGTCTTCCAGTTCCACTTTGATTTCTTTTCCGGTCTGCATGGAACCGTCGTTTAATTCATCAGGAGAAAACAGATAAAGGTCAGATTTTTCGATCCCATATAAAGAGCCGTTTATAAAGTCCTCTGAACTCCAGGCATCCATATCGTACTGGGCTACAAACTCTGATTTTCCGTCAAACAATACAAAGCCGGTCTTCATCCTTCCGATTCCGTCAAAAGCATAATTCTTTCCGCTGATATTACGGATCCGGTTCCGGTAGACTTCTCCGCTTTCATCTGTATGCCACCAGCTGCATTCCTGATCATCATAATCCGTTTCATCCAGATCTTCCGACGGATACATCCAGAACCACATATTTTTTAAAAGCCTGCCTCCATCATATGCGGAATAATATCTTGCGGAGGTGGAACTGGTAGGATTGCTTTTATCCGCATTGCTGATGGTAGCCACTTTGCTCCACCATGGGATCATAATTCCATTTTCGTCAAATCCATAAGTATATCCGCCAATGTTCCTTTGCCGTAAATTCTCTCCTTTGCTGTAAACCTTTTTGGAGTTTCCGTCAAAATAAATCCACATTTTTTCATAATCTGAATAATAGCGGTCAGTAATGGCACTTAGCAGTTCTGAACCGCCGACTCCATTGCCGATTTCGCCATAATCCAGCCATTTGTCTGTATACAGAATGCCGTCTTCTCCAGAATAATAGGCCCCTTCCACAAAGGGATCATCAGAATCATTGACGGAATTTCCATTTTCATCAAACCAGCCGGTCATCATCCGACCGTCCTCGTGAAAGATATAGGTATTTCCGTTGATCTTCTTTTTGAAACTGTTATTCTTCCTCTGATATGCCTTGCCGTCTGTTCCGAAATAGTACCAGCCTTCTTCAAAGTTTCCTTCCGGATCCTTGGATTCATCGATCCGGATCCAGGTGTTTTGAACCATCTTTCCCTCTTCATCCACAAAATAACTGGTGCTTCCAAGACTGAATATACAGTTCTTAAGAATCGTCCCTTCGGATGATAAGTAATACCAGCTATCCTTTGACTTTTTCCAGGCATTTGTCACCTGATGGTCATCCGAATCCAGGTATGACCATTCACCATTTTCGATTTTCCAGCCTTCCGCCGCTAAGGCATCTTCGTAAAAAGAAGATGTTAAAAATCCTATTGAAAACGCAAGAACTGTCAATACACATAACCTCTTTTTCATTCCTCATTATTACCTTCCTTTCTCTTTAGTTACATTTGGAGACAAATTTTCCTTTACACAAAAAAAACTTGCCGCATCTATTGATATCTGCCTGCAAATTACAACAGAATTCCTCTTTTGTTGTATAAGAGAAAGAAAAGCCGGGTCTGATTTTACATTCTGGTTGTAAAAATTTAAAGATAAACACGAAAAAAAAGCTGGTTTTACAAGATTTATACAGACCAGCCTGTTTATTGTGCGCAAATTTTCAAAAAGGGAGATTTGAAAGAAAAATACTGGATTTTATTTCCTTTATGTAGTAGAATATTTAAAGATACTGTTCTGCTTTTACAACAAAAGAGGAATTCTGTCGTCAATGCCAACCAGCAATTGGAGACCTTCCAGCTGCCTTATATGGTTATAGCCGCTTTCCATAGTATAAATACGGGTCGTGTTAACGCTGCTATGTCCCAATATATCCGCAAGCCTGGATAAATCTTTTTCTGAATCATAATAAGACCTGGCAAATAAGTGGCGCAAATTATGGGGATAAATTTTTTCCCGTGCAACTCCCGCCTCTGATCCCAATGCCTTCATATCTCTCCAGATATTGCTTCTGTCCAGCGCAGCTCCATTCCTTGTTATAAAAATCATACCGCTTTTGATATGCTGTTTCTGTGCATATCTAATTAACATCTGAGATAACTGTCTTGTAAGAAATACCGTTCTCACCTTCCCCTTACAATCCACTTCCGCCTTTCCTTTTACAGCAGCCTCAACCGTAATATAAGGTAATTCGGACACTCGAATTCCGGTTGAACAGATCGTTTGCAGAAGTAAAGCCATTCGTTCATTGCCTTTATCCAAAGCAGTCTTTACCAATCTCTTATACTCAGCCTTTGACAGCTCTTTGTTTTCTGAACAAAAAGTGTTGCGGCTGATTTTAAGGAACTTTACTTTACAATCCCCCCAATTGCAATAATTAAAAAAGCCATTAAGAGCAGCCAAAGCCCCATTAACAGTCACAGGAGCCATATTTCCCCGCAACGCACCTTTCCACATTATTACAATTTCTTTGTTAGCAGATCTTCCATTGAGATAGTTCATGAATAAGCAAAGATGATGCCGGTATCTCAGTATTGTTTCCTTGCTTTTTTCACATCCATGCAACCATGTACAATATTCATCGATCAGCGTATCCGTAACGATTCTTTCTTTTCGTTTACAGGCCTTATCCATGTTGTCCTCCTATTATGCTATACCATATTTTAAATACGAATCGTTCCCAAGTTCGGGGAAAAATATTCTACATTTCCGGAAAGTTATGAACAAAAAACAGAAACCCTCTTGTAAAAAAGAACAAGAAGATTTCTGTCTGTTATTGAAAAGAAAACTCATCAAATCAATTTGCTTTCCGTGCCATCGTCTTTAACAAAGCTTCACCTCATATGCAATCAGACAAAAGTCCATATTCATAGCATATTTCAATTACATGATTCTTGTTATAGTATGATAATATCAGACATAAAATCCAAGATTTTTCTTCTTATCTTCGCCTTTTACTTTACTTTAACTGAAATCAAATTACTTGTTTTATGTTCTGAATTTGGGGTTAATTGTATTGAATAACAGCTATCATTACTGTATGGGGTATATGCTTATATTAAGAACTGGCTCATGACATAATTGCTGATGTCGGTCCCTCTGGAGGTCAGACAGTAACAACCATTTTTATACTCCATAAGGCCCTCCTTTTCCATGGCATTTAACACCGTACCGTAAACATTCCTGATATTGTGGCCAAAGCTGCCGACAAACCCCTGGGCAGAGACACCTTGCGTCAGGCGCAGTCCCAAAAACATGTATTCTTCCATTTTTTCCTCTATGGTCAGCCGCTCAAACTCCTGCCTGAGCACTCCCTGAAATGCTTCTTCCTGGTCAAAGGAGGCGCTGCAATACTGGTTGTAAACAGGGGTATTGTGAAAACGGCATCCGTTTATATAGGAGGATGCGCCAAGGCCTAAGCCTAAATACTCTGTTCCTGTCCAATAGCCGATGTTGTGCCTGCACTCGTTGCCTTTTTTAGAGTAATTGGATATTTCATATCTTTCATACCCCTGCTCAGTTAAAAATTCCTGAGTCAGGTAATACATTTCACGCTCTGTATCCTCGTCAGGCAAATCCGGCAAAGACTTAAGGCAATTGCCTTCTTGTGACAGAAAATGATTTTTCCTCTCAGCACATTCCCCATACCGTTCAAAATAAGGGGTTCCCTCTTCCACGATCAGACTATAGGCGGATATATGCTCCGGCTTCAGCATGGTCACCTTTTTTAAGGTATTCTTCCATGATTCCAGGGTCTGTCCTGGAATTGCTGAAATCAGATCCACATTCACATTATCAAATCCTGCCATACGGACCCTCTGATAACTTTTTAAGAATTCATCAAAAGTATGGATTCTGCCCAGGTAGCTCAGTTCTTTGTCATCAGCGGACTGAAGGCCCATGCTGATCCGGTTTACCCCGGCTTTCCTGTAACAGGAAAGGGATTCGGCCGTGACCGTGCCGGGATTTACCTCCATGGTGATCTCCGCATCAGCCAGAATCTCAAACCCACTGGCAAGAGCCTGAAGTACTGCTGCCATGTCCTCCATATTTAATATAGAAGGAGTGCCTCCCCCTATGAATACACTGATCACCTGGTATTCTTTGACTTTGGCACTCTGGCATCTGATTTCTTCTATTAACTTTTCAGTATATTCCCGCTGCATCTGCTGATTTCCGGGAAAAGAGAGGAAATCGCAGTAAGCGCATTTACGTACACAGAACGGGATATGCACATAAATCTCCAGATTCTTTTTATTCATCATCTAATTTCAGTACGCTCATAAATGCCTTTTGCGGTATCTCTACGTTACCGACCTGGCGCATACGTTTTTTACCTTCCTTCTGCTTTTCAAGAAGTTTTTTCTTACGGGAAATATCACCGCCATAACACTTGGCAAGAACGTCCTTTCTCATGGCCTTCACCGTCTCACGGGCAATGATCTTGCCTCCGATGGCCGCCTGGATGGGGATTTCGAAAAGCTGTCTGGGAATCTCATCCTTAAGCTTCTCGCACATTCTCCGGCCCCTGTCATAGGCGGATAATGCATGGACAATAAAGGAAAGGGCATCCACTTCTTCCTTGTTCACCAGGATGTCCAGCTTTACAAGCTCTGACCGCTGGTAGCCCTTCAGCTCATAGTCAAAAGACGCATATCCCCTGGAACGGGACTTTAAGGCATCAAAGAAATCGTAAATGATTTCATTTAAAGGAAGCTCATATTTTAAGAGCGCCCTGGTAGCTTCCATGTATTCCATGCCAAGGTACACACCGCGCCGTTCCTGGCACAAAGTCATGATGGCGCCTACAAATTCCGTGGTCACCATGATCTCCGCGCTGACGATTGGCTCTTCCATATATTCAATTTCCGTTGGATCAGGCAGGTTGGAGGGGTTTGTCAGTTCCAGCTTCTCCCCGTTCTTTTTATACACACGGTAAACAACGCCGGGAGCCGTTGTCACCAGATCCAGGTTATATTCCCGCTCCAGACGCTCCTGAATGACTTCCAGATGAAGGAGACCTAAAAATCCGCAGCGGAAACCAAAGCCAAGGGCAAGGGAAGTCTCAGGTTCAAAGAACAGGGAAGCATCGTTAAGCTGCAGCTTTTCTAAGGCATCCCTCAAATCATTGTAGCGGGCTCCATCCGCAGGATATAGGCCGCAGTAAACCATGGAAGTCACCTTCTTATAGCCCGGAAGGGGCACCTTGCAGGGGCGGTCCGCATGGGTGATGGTATCACCCACCGCAGTATCCTTTACATTCTTAATGCTGGCTGTGAGATATCCTACCATGCCTGCACTTAAGAATTCACAGGGAAGAAACTGTCCTGCACCGAAATAACCTACCTCCACCACCTCTTCTATTGCTCCGGTAGCCATCATGCGCACCTTATCGCCTTTTCTCACTGTTCCTTCTTTTACCCGGAAGAAAACGATGACGCCTTTATAGGAATCATAAAGAGAGTCGAAAATCAGGGCCTGAAGGGGAGCTTCCGGGTCTCCCAGAGGAGCCGGGATCTTTTCAACTATGGCTTCCAGGACTGCTTCCACATTTTCTCCTGTCTTTGCGGAAATCCTGGGAGCATTGTGAGCCTCTATCCCTATTACATCTTCGATCTCCTCCACCACACGCTCCGGCTCTGCGCTTGGGAGATCAATTTTATTTAATACCGGAAATACGTCAAGATCGTGATCAAGAGCCATATAAACGTTGGCAAGAGTCTGTGCCTCGATCCCCTGGGATGCATCCACCACCAGGATGGCTCCGTCGCAGGCTGCAAGGCTTCGGGAAACCTCATAGTTAAAGTCCACATGACCCGGTGTATCGATCATGTTAAAGATGTATTCTTCGCCATTTTGAGCCTTGTAAACGGTCCGGACCGCCTGGGCCTTGATGGTGATTCCCCTCTCTCGTTCCAAATCCATGTTATCAAGCACCTGGGACTGCATTTCCCTGCTGGTCAACAACCCTGTCTTTTCTATAATCCTGTCCGCAAGGGTTGACTTTCCGTGATCAATATGAGCGATAATACAAAAGTTGCGTATCTTATTCTGCTGGGCAGCTGCCATATGATTAATTCCTCTTTTCTGATGTTTCTGGTGTTCTCCGGCAAGCACCCGTCAAAAGGGCAAAATCCGCCAGATTACTATGATATCTTTAAAAATATACCATTAAAATGACTGATTGTCCACCGTGAAAGCATTGAATTTCCCTGTAATTCCGTTGGAAAAATATGAATGACCGCCTGTCTTGCTGTCCTTGCTAAAAATAGCAGTATCATTTTAGTATTATAGTGTTACTGAAATGACATTTCCTTCACATGCAAATACAGTAAATCTGTGTTAGGTTAATATTAAAGAAACAACCGCCCCAATACAAGGGGTTGCCAATAAAAAGATAGAAATCCGCCCTTTTCACTCTTCAAAGTTTACAAGGATGGGCTCATTACCGGGACTTTAATAATGGAAGGCCAACGCCCTTGCAGTGACACCA
This sequence comes from Lacrimispora indolis DSM 755, assembly GCF_000526995.1. NCBI lineage: Bacteria > Bacillati > Bacillota > Clostridia > Lachnospirales > Lachnospiraceae > Lacrimispora > Lacrimispora indolis. The sequence goes on from NZ_AZUI01000001.1 coordinate 679,207, forward strand.
TTGTCCCTGTCACTATGGTATCATATCCCATTTCCATCTGCAATTACTTTCCTGGCAGCAAAAAGATGGATATCTATATTCTGTTATGTCTTTGATAAACTATACAGAGAAAAGGCTACTAGTTAAGCGGTCTTGTCCCATTCATTTATTTTCCGAATGAGAAAGAGACGGGGTTGACCGCCTCTGTGTGCAGACATACTTTTCAGATAAGTACGTACTTACATATAATTTTCTCTAATATAGACTTTAACTTCGCTTTTACGAATTATTTCTTCAGGCATGCGCAACTGGCTTAAACACTTATGATATGCTTTTTCCACTACTTCATTTGCCAAAGCAACTGAATCTTGAACAACTTTCATACATGATTCATCAATTTCCACGCAAGAACTGAGAGCATTACCCACAATGCCGCTTGCAAGATACGTAACTTCATTAGCGCACTGAAAGATGATCGCTTCATATTTTTCATCAAGATCCGGGAAAGTAAAACTGACCATCACTTCATAAAATTGGGTTCCTTTTAGCCCGCAGGGCACTTCGACTTCCCGACAACCCTTTAAATAACAAATTCTTCTTGTACATCTAGAGGGATACGGCTCTTTGTATTTAAACCCCCATACCTTGATTTCAAAGCTGGGCATAAAAACTCTCCTCTCTAAATAAACTTCTAATTCAATATATGCCATTCTTACTAATATGTATATCAAAAGAAAACACCTATCGGTCAAATTTCGACAAGTGTACAGTGGGAGCAGGTCAATCAAAAAGCCGTAACCCTTCTTTTGGCCGGCCCCTTCTATGTTTCCGGAAAACATTCCTTCCACTGCTCACTCTCTGAATCATGCAAACAAAAAAAGCGCAGAAACAAGAAAATCCATAACCGGATTATCCTATTCCCACGCCTTATTATGGCTTCCAGGTTGTTGCCTGGGGTACTATGTCAATATTCTGTTCACCTGTTATCATTATACCAGATAGGGCGGGATATACATAGTTCTTACAGTTTTTAATTTCCTTGCAGCACCATATCTAAAACTTCTGCCAGAGGTTCCATAGCGTTTAACGCTTCCTGGTATGTATTGGTCTGGGCGCCTACCTCGATCAGGGCTGACCTTGCTCTTAAATGCAGGTTATACCGAAGTCCTTTTATGTATATTTTCCGGGTCAGATTTGGAAAATAGGCCGCTGCGTCAAGCTGCATCTGAAAGCTGAAAGCAAGGTTCTGATCCCTGTATGGGTTGGGAAGATATTCAATCGGCCCTTTTGGTGTCTGGCTGACTCCATTGAAAAACATAATGGGCGCTGTGGGTTTCCCATTGACCTGGTTTACCATGTGCAGATTCTCATTTACCCCATCCCTGTGGACATCCAGGATCACCTCAATGGAAGGATTATTCTGAAGGATGCCTGTAATTCCATCAAGAGCATAAGTATATGCCTTGTTTCTGTCCAGTTTTCCGTTCTGTAAATCATAAACCGAGGTATCGTGGATCACATTATAGCCCTTTGCCGTCAAAAGTTCCGTGAGATAGCTTCCGATTCCCACTACGGTGGCATTGGGATTATCCGGCCCGTGATCTTTAAATTCTTCCTGGGAATGGGTATGGTAAATAAGGACCTGAGGTTTGTCATTTCCCCCTTCCAGGGTAAAATCCTCGGAAAGGAATTTATCTGCCTTCATTAAATCCCTGCCAACCGTAGTGGATGTATGGACGCTGTAAAAATGCTGTATCAGAAAGTCATAGTCAGCCAGCTGTTCCTTGCGGTATAAAGTCCCTGATATGGGCCATACATTGCTTACCGCACAGGTCATGGAAGGGTCCTTATCCGTTGTCTGGATACTTCCTTTTTCAGCTGTCGGCTGATTGGTCTCAGCAGCCTGATTCTGTTCCGATCCTCCGCTTGCCGGCTGCCCCTCGGGCTGCGCTTTGCTGGTTCCGGCATTGATGCTTCCGTCTTCTCCGCTTTCCTCTCCGCCGTCATATAACAGAACGCTGTGCTCCTCATAAAATCTCCCGCTTTCCAAATATCCCTCATAGGCTGGGTCAATATCCCCATAATCTGTTTCCGCCTTTTTACTGCTGCCCGCATACCGGTATAGAGGAGACTGGTTGAAAAGGAAATCACAGATCACATTGATAACGGATTTTTCACGTGTTCCGGACAAAATGCTGTTCTGTCCGTCCTCTTCCCAAGCAACGGCCGGATACTGGTGCCTCCAGATATAGGAAGCCCCAAGACCGGCCCCTTCTTTTGCCCAATTTTCCGCTTTATTAAAATCGGCCTTTTTCCCGGCCTCTGATACTTCTTTTATACTGAGAAGAACGGCCAGAACCAGGCTTACTGCAATCATCATTTTTCTTATAAACCAGTTAATTCCCTTGTTTCTCTGTTTCATAACCGCCTTCCTGCATAAATTATTCATAATATCCTATGCAGAATGACGGCCATTTACTACGAAACTTCCTGTCCCAAAAATGCCAAGTGAATTCCTTCCGAGATGGTGAAGCTCAATTCCTTTACTGTTTCATCAATATCCGGAGGTGTCACATACATAGGTCCGAACTCCGGCTCCAGCAATTCCCTAATAAGGTCATACTGTTCATCGGAGTTCAGCTTTCCCATAAAATCTCCCATTCCCTTTGTTTCCATGCTTTTTGAAAGTGCGCCTATCATGGCAGAAACTGTATCATGGACAATGGCCGCAGCCCCTACAACGGTGGGAACTCCAATGGCCATGACCGGCACGCCAAGGCTTTCCAAGGTAAGGCTGTGTCTGTGATTGCCCACTCCGGAACCTGGGTGGATCCCTGTGTCCGTAAGCTGAATGGTAGTCCCAAGGCGCTTTACGCTTCTGGCCGCAAGCGCATCAATTGCAATAATGAGATCAGGCTCTGTTTCGTTTATGATCCCCTTTAAAATCTCGGCGCTTTCCATGCCTGTCTGAGCCATGACCCCCGGAACAATGCCGCTGATCGTGGGCATACTTCTTCCTTTCCAGAAATCATCCCCGTACTGGACTTTCAAATGCCTTGTCACCTGAAGGTTTTTAAGGACTCTGGGACCAAGGGAATCCGGGGTCACGGAAGAATTGCCAAGCCCTGCCACCAGCACATGAAATTCCGGCTTCCTGTAATTTTTCCCCGCAAGGAGACGTTCGATCTGGCTCGCCAGTTCTTCCGAAACCTCCCTGTGATAATCTTCGTCTTTCATGGAAAGCTCATCGGCTTCCAGGGTGATATAAGTTCCAATTGGTTTTCCCATGGCTTTTTCGCCCTTTTTATCAAGAATTTTTACTTCGGTCATCTTTATATGGCTGTCTGCCCGGTGCCACTCCCGCAGGGATACCCCCGATATTTCACCGCCGTCGCCTGGGAAGCTTTCTCTCTCTTCTACTGCAAGATCTGTGCGCACTGTAAATGTATTTTCCATTTTTTCCACCTTTCCTGTTAATTGCCCATGCTTTTTGACATAAAGTTATGCCAGTATGGCTTTCCAGCATTTCTAAGGTATTTTCTGCAAAAATACGGGAATTATGTATTGACATATGCGACGAAATTCGATAGAATGAAAAAGTATGTTTACATTGAACTGTCCGTGTCCAGGCTTTGATGCAAAACAAAGAATAATCATATATCATTTTATTGGAGGTGTACCGATTGGCTAACATTAAATCTGCTAAAAAGAGAATTTTAGTAAACGAAACAAAAGCTGCAAGAAACAAAGCGATCAGATCCAAAGTGAAAACATCTATCAAGAAGGTAGAGGCTGCTGTTGTTGCCGGTGACAAGGCTGCTGCACAGGCAATTTTAGCAAGCGCTATCGCAGAGATCGATAAGGCTGCTACAAAGGGCGTATATCATAAGAATACCGCTTCCAGAAAAGTATCCAGAATCTCTAAAGCTGTAAACACAATGGCTTAATTTATAGAACAGAATTTTATCCCATTCAGAATAACCCGCTGAATGGGATTTTTGTATAAATTTAAGGCTTTTGCAAAATGGTTTCATACGGACCCATTTTGCAAAAGCCTTTTTGTTTTATATAATATAAAACTATTGATAAATCACCAGCGCTTCATAAGGTCTAAGCTCTTTGCTCTTTTTCTCCCCTGCCTCATAATTGCTGATCAAAACCGTTCCTGACTTAAATTCCTCCGGTATGCAGTAATTTACGGTCTTACTGCTGAAGCTGCATACCACCAAAAGCTTCCTGTCTCCCAAAGTCCTCACATAGGCATATATATCCGGGTCATCCGGAAGAAGCAGCTCATAACTGCCGTAAACAATGATCTCATACTTATGGCGGAGAGCGATCAGTTTTTTATAGTAATGGAATACAGAAGTCTCCCGTTTCATCTGTTCTTTGGCATTGATGGTTTTATAATTGGGATTTACCATGATCCACGGGTCACTTTCTGAAAATCCGGCATAAGCGCCTGTATCCCACTGCATAGGCGTCCTGGCATTGTCCCGGCTCTTGTACCTTATATACTTCATCATTTCTTCTTCCGTAAAAATCCCCTTTCCGGTCAGCTCATGATATGCATTTATGCTGTCAAGATCCCGGAAATCATCAATGCTTTCAAATGGAACATTGGTCATGCCTAGCTCCTCTCCCTGATATACATAAGGAGTCCCCTGCATCATATGAAGGCAGGTGGCGAGCATCTTGGCTGAACGTTCTCTGTATTCCTCACAGTCGCTGCCAAAGCGGGAAACAACTCTTGGCTGGTCGTGATTATCCCAGAACAGACTGTTCCAGGCAATTCCCTCAAGCCCTTTCTGCCACTTTGTCATGACCGCCTTTAAATCCGGCAGGTGCATCTTCTTATCCGTCCACTTGTTGTCAGGGTCCCCATCCACATCCATATGTTCGAACTGGAATACCATGTTAAGCTCCTTACCATCAGAAGATGCGTATTTGGCGGCTTCCTCAAGAGTGACCCCTGAGCACTCTCCCACAGTCATGATATCGTAACCGGATAAAACCTCCCGGTTCATTTCCTGTAAATATTCGTGGACCAAGGGACCGTTGGCTGCAACATTAAAGCTGGCATACCCATTGATCATGGCCGGGCCGTCAGGAAGTCCTTCCCGCTTGGAAATCAGGCTGATCACATCCATGCGGAACCCGTCAATGCCCTTATCCAGCCACCATTTCATCATGTCGTATACCTCTGTCCGGACTTTCTCATTATCCCAGTTTAAGTCAGGCTGCTTTTCAGAAAAAAGATGAAGGAAATACTGGCTTGTTTCCTCATCGTATTTCCATGCAGGCCCGGAAAAGCAGGATCCCCAGTTATTGGGCTCTTTTCCATCCTTTCCATCCCTCCATATGTAATAATCACGGTAAGGATTGTCCTTTGACTTTCTGCTTTCCGCAAACCATGAATGCTCATCAGAGGTGTGGTTTACCACAAGATCCATGACCAGTCTGATTCCCCTATTATGAAGCTCCGTTAAAAGCTTATCAAACTCTTCCATGGTTCCAAATTCTTTCATAATTTTACGGTAATCACGGATATCGTAGCCATTGTCATCATTGGGAGAATCATATACAGGAGACAGCCAGACCACATCGATCCCCAGCTCCTTTAAATAATCCAGCTTGCTGATGATTCCCCCTATATCACCGATCCCGTCTCCATTGCTGTCACAGAAGCTTCTGGGGTAAATTTGATACACTACGGATTCTTTCCACCAATTTTTCATAGTTTTTCCCTTTCTAATTCAATATATAATCACGAAGCAAAATGAAAAATACGCTGGCTGTCCAGGTAAAGCCGTGATCCCGCAGGCCACTCCCGTCCAGTGCACTGTAATTCTCATAAAATCCCTTTTCCGCGCAAAAGTCTGCAGAAACGTTCTGCGTAAATCCGTGCCTCTTTTTGTCTGCCGCACCGTCTCAGCGCATCTGTCAGAATCATGACAGCAGCCGGCCAGACAGCTCCCCGCCAGTATCCGTCCTCCTCAAACAGCTCACTGTTCATAGGCTCTGATGCAAATCCCCAGATACCGGCCAGACGGCCGTCCTTTAAGAGCCCTGAAAGGAGATCTTCCCGAAGTTTCTTTGGCAGGCGCTTTCCAAGGATCAGAGGAAGGTACAGAATCAGAGAATCAGAGGGCACCGCCTTCATCTCTGGAATTTTCACTGCAATAAAGCGGTTATTTCTGACAAAATAAGCCTGCAGCTTAGAGAGAAGCTCTTCCCCTTTCTCCTTCCATGTTTCAGCCTCAGAATGCCGCCCAAGCTCTCTTGCCGTATGTTCTAAAAACTCCATCTGCAAAACAAGCCAGGCCGATAAATCCGGTGACTGGACCGGCAGGCCTAAGCGGAAAACCGTTGCATTGTCCCAGCCGGAATCATTGCCATGATGATAGGTAGGAATGCCGTTTTCCTCCATCCGGTAGGTCAGCCACCAGTTGGTAAAGGCGGCGGTGGAATGATACAGCCTTTCCTTGATCTCCCTGCCCGGATCATGGATCTGAAACATTTTTTCCAGAATAAATCCCTGAACAGGAGGCTTCACAAAAGAGCGTATGATCTTCCTCGCCTGATAAGCATCAGGATATGCCCCATACTCATCCTGTTGGTCCGCCATGGCCAAAAACTGGCCGTATGCCAGGTCCGGATGAGAGGAAACCAGGGCAAGGCCGTTAAAGGCATAATCCCAGCTCCATACCAGATTCATCCAGTTCTTTGTCATGACCATTACCGGCCTTTTGATGTACCCGGACGGATAGAGCACGGAATGCCACAAAATATAAGCAGCCTCTCTTCCGGCTTTTCCATAAGCAGGATCCGGCTTTTTAAGGCCTTTTATGATTCCTGACTCAAATTTCTCATATTCCTCTTTTACCGCCTGACGGCAAACATCATAGCTTTCATATTCCTCTTTTTGCGGGCTTAAACCGGTAAGAGTGACCGCTGCCAACAGCTCCCCTTCCTTTGGGCTCAGAAGAAGCCCTGTTCTGCTGCTTCCAAAGCCATTGCCCTGACTGGCCGATTGATCCTTTGCTTTTCCCTTTTGTATTGACACGCGCAGCGCCATATCATCTCCTGCAATTTCAAAGCTTCCATCCATATGTTCCATCACTCTGTCATAGGTGCCTGCTTTTGTCTTTGTGATCAATATGGGACTGTCCGCTTTTAAGAGAAACGTGTCCTCATCCCTAAAGCATATGGAGTAGCCTCCTGTTTCAGAAGCTGCGTTCAGTTCCCAGGGTGACATGGAAACAGCAAACTTTTCTTCCGGCTTTCCTTCATCATTTAAAAGTATGATGGGGTAGGTCTCCTGCTGGGAAAAAGCGCCGTAAAGCACCCGCACCGCAATGTGGCCGTCAAACTCCTTTGTGCCATCCTGAGGGTAGGAAAATGCCAGGTAAGAGCCGTACCTGCTAAAGGGAACGGAGCGGATATCCAGTTCCATGCTGTAGTCTTCCATCACCGCTCCTCCTCATTCCACGATTTCCAGCAACTGCCTGAAGGATGACAGTTTATACTCTGCTAATGAAGATTTTACCCCATCTTCCACTGCCGCGCAATCCATTCCGCAGGATTTTGCTGCTGCCAGCCCGGCCTCCGCATCTTCTACCACAAGACAGTTTTCTGGTTCGCAGTTCAGCATTGAGGCTGCTTTTTGAAATACTTCCGGATGAGGCTTTGAATGGGTGATTGCATTTCCATCGGAAACTGCATCAAAGAAGTGTTCCAAGCCTAACTGCTTTAAGATCAGTCCCGCATTCTTGCTGGAAGAGCCGATGGCCAGCTTGATCCCCCGTTTTCTAAGCTCCGTTAATGTATCTTTTGTTTCAACAGACAAATCGGAAGGGGTCATGCCTTCCAGCAGTTTTTTATAACTCTCATTTTTTTTCGTAAGATATGTTTCCTTTTCTTCTTCCTTCATAACCCTATCATATCGTTCCAGTATAATATCAAAGCTTTCCTTTCGGCTGACTCCTCTCAGACGGTTATTGATGATTTCGTCAAAATAAATTCCCAGCTCATCCGCCACCTTTTTCCAAGCAAGATAGTGGTAATGGTCGGTATGGCAGATCACTCCATCCAAATCAAAAATAACTGCTTCATAAGTTTTCTTCTCCACGTAGACAGACTCTTTTGGTTCCACCTTGCTGCTCCTTCCAAATACCACAAGCTTTACCGGACAGCTTCCGTTGTTTGCGATTCTGACGCCTTTCTTTTCCACTGTAACCGTCAGTTTCTGACCCTTCCAAACCAATGGAAAACGAAGCTCCTCCCAGGCCTTTGGAAGCTTTGGATTAAGCTCCAGACTGTCATGGCGGATCCTCACACCTCCAAAGCCCATGACACAGCTTAACCAGATCCCTCCGATGGAGGCACTGTGAATTCCTTCCTCTGAGGATTTCATATTAGGTCCCAGATCAGTGTAGCATGCCGCCTGATGCATTTGGTAGGCCATGTCATCCATTCCGTAATCATTGGCTAAAACTGCATGAACGCAGCGGCTTAAGGAAGAATCATGGAGGGTCTTATCTTCATAAAATTCAAAATTCTTTCTTTTTGTTTCCAGAGGGAACAGATCAGGCAGCAAAAAATCCAGCATAACCGTATCAGCCTGTTTGGAAACCATCAGTTTTCCCATCTGCTCCATATTATAATCCTGGTGGATTCCCAGGACCCTTCCTGACGCCTTATAGGGTGCCAGGTCAATGGGTTCCAGGCTCATATACTGGTCTGTCTGAGGAACAATGCCGTTTTCATCGGGTGCGGGCAAATAGAACTTTGCCCTCTTTTCCATAAGCTTTTGTTTTAACTGGCTGAAACGGAATTTCCGGTCAAGCCGGTCTGAAACTTCCTTATTTTCCTTTGGCAAAGCTTCCATAATATGCTCTGCCAGCTCCATATTATAATCCGCCATATAATTGGTATAAGCATTATTGTCCACATGCTCTTTATACTCATCCGGGCCGATCACATCAAGTATCTCGTAACAGCCCTTATTCTCATTCCATTCCAGACGGCTGGCCCAGAAAAGAGCTGTATCCAGTATGATCTCGTACCCGTACCGCTCCATATAGTTTCGGTCTCCGGAGGCCTGATAATATTGCCACACCGCATAGGCCACATCCGCGCTGATATGGTGCTCAATTAAGCCTGTCAGGCACTTTTGCACTTTTCCCGTTACCACGTCGGTGCCCAGGTATAAGGGGGTTACCTCGCCGTCGTCGATCCAGGCGCACTCCCATGGATACATCGCTCCCTCCCAGCCGTTTTCACCAGCCTTTTTGCGGGCGCCATAGAGATTTCTGTAGCGGTATTCCAGAAGCGTTCTTGCAGTTTTTGGCTCCGTAAGGGTAAAGTAGGGTAAGATGAACATTTCCGTATCCCAAAAGGAATGGCCCTTATACCCCTCTCCTGTCAGGGCCTTTGCACCGATTCCCACCCGGTTATCGTCCTTTTTCACCATAATATTCAAATGGTACTGGGCAAAACGGAGGGCAAGCTGATCAAAATCATCATTTCCCCGTATGGTCACCTCATGGTCTTTCCAGAAATCTTCCCACACTGCTTCAGATTCCGCCAGCAGTCTATCATATCCTTTTTCAAACTCAATCCGTAAGCAGTCCATTCCGTCGGCCTTCAAACGCTCAGACATGCCGGAGTGTTCTTCTTTTTCATAAGCCAGATCCCTGGAGGAATGAAAACAGGATATCTTTTCCAGGCGGATGGGTTCTCCGGCCTCTGCTGTGATGGACCAGCGCAGATCCATATTTCTTCTTCCCATAATGGGAAGGGGCTTTTCCTCCCGGTTTATCCGGCAGGCACTGTGGACTGCCGCCAGAACCCGGGACTGGGTGGTTTCCGAAAGGAACTGCATAGTAACTCCATCATAAATTCTGCGCCTCAAATTCTCGAAATGCATGGCTCCATGGTTTGTCACATCCCCATGAATCCCCGTTTCAATCACCAGCTGGGCGCTGCTATCACAGGAGAGTTCTAAGTATTCCGCCGCTACATGTTCATTTTTCAGAGAAACAAACCGTTTAAATAGGGCCGTTACCACTGTCCCTTCCGGGCATTTCCATACAATCTTTCTGGTGGTTTCGCCGTTTTTAAAGTTCATAACCCTGGAATACTCCACAACCTTTCCTGACTGGAGATTCAGACGGTATCCGTTAACAGTAATGTCCATGGCAGTTACATCCGGAATGTTGGGAAGCTCAGTTACCTCCTCATCTCCTGCTTTATTGAAGGTTCCGGTAATAAAGGTATTCCTCACCTCTTCCACATACCGCTCCTCCAGAGCATTGCGCATCCCTATGTAACCGTTTCCCTGGGCAAAAATTGCCTCGTATTTTCCCAGATTCCGGGCATCAAATTCTGTTTCCTCTATCAGCCAGTTTTTCAAATCTCCCTGGCCCTTAAAAAAATTCATTGTGTTAAGCATTCTGTCCTCCTAAATTGTCAGCCTTTTACTCCTGATGCTGCAACACTTGCCTGTACCTGCTCCTGGGCCAGCGCATACAAAATAATGCCAGGAAGCACGACAAGGGTCAAAGCGGCAAACAGCTTTGTATAATCATAAGAAAATGATTCGGTGAAAAATTGCAGTGCTACCGGCAGAGTCCTGTTCTTATTGGAAGAGGTCAGCAGGGAAGCGTAGAAAAATTCATTCCAGTTATTTAAAAACATGAGGATTCCGGCCGTAGCCAGTCCGCCTTTTGCCAGGGGAAGGTTGATCTGGAAAAATACCCGGAGAAAGCCTGCCCCCTCCAGCCTTGCCGCCTCATCTAAGGATGAAGGAATGGACATAAAGGTGGATTTTAAAATAAACATGGACATTGCCAGCCCCATGGATAAGTAAACAACTGCCAGTCCCCAGATATTGTCATACAGATTCATCTTCATGATCAGAGAGAATATGGGCTGTGCCTTGGAATGGGATGGGACCAATAAGGTAATGGTAAACAAGGCAAAAATCAGGGACTTTCCCGGGAAACGGTATTTTCCGATCACATAAGCACCCATGGCAAAGAACAACAAAGACAGGAGCGTTGAGGAGATGCACACCAAAAAGGAATTGGCCGCATACCGGAGAAAATCGTATTTCTCAAACAGGTATATATACGGTTCAAAGCTTATAGCGGAAGGCAGCGTAAATGGATTTCCAAGAATCTGCGCATTCGTTTTAAAGGATGACATGATCACCCAGAGAATTGGAAAAACCGATATGATCACAGTAAAGATCATAAGGAGATACATGCAAAATACAGTGATTTTTTTCTTCATTACGCCCTCCTCCTAATAGATACTGTCATTCATGCGGAATGTAACATTGACAGCTGCCAGAATTATAAGACCCAGGGCAAACATGATCATACCGTTGGCATTGGCATACCCGTATTTCATATCGGATATGGAATTGACCAGGATCAGCGGTATATTCATGGTATCGTCTCCAGGGCCGCCTGCGGTGGTCAGCCTGATCTGCTCATACATGGCAATTCTGGAAGTAATGGAACAGATCACCCCTGTTCCAATGGCATTCCTGCAAAGGGGAAGCATGATATGCCGGGTCAGCTGCCACGGGGAGGCCCCGTCTACTCTTGCAGCTTCCACCACTTCCTCAGGTACTGCCATCAAATCATTTAATACAACCAGAGTTACAATCACCGCATAAAAGATCCATGTACATGTAACTGCCCAGAATGCATACGGGGACTGAAAAAACCATTGGACATGAAAGTCCGGGGAAAACCTTCGGATCAGGTTATTTAAAATTCCCATATCATCATTGAAAATAAATTTATAGATCATGGCCCATGCAGCCGCTGAGATCACGTTAGGCACCATAAAAATCACTCTGGTGAATTTCCAGCCCCTGGGTTTTGCGTACAGAACAAATGCCATAAGTACGCCAAACCCCACATGAAAGGTGGCGGCAATCATTGACCAGGCAAGAAGATTTTTCAAGGATATGAGAAAGGTTTTTGAATGAAAAAGGTCTATGTAATTTTTAAGTCCTATGAAAACCGGTTTGTTAAAGCCATCCCACTTGGTAAAGGATGTAGCGATCACCGTAAGGATGGGCGATAAGTAAAACAGCAAAAATATTAAGAGGGAGGGCAGTAAAAATAAGTAACACCACTTATAATTCCTTCTCTCCAAAACGGTGGAATTTGACTTTCCTGCTTTCATTTTCTTCCCTTCTTTCTAAAAAATACTGCTGCAATACACCCCTATTACAGGCTTTTTGCAACAGTATTTAATTCCCATATTGCTATTAGTTTTTTGCTTCCTCAGCCTTCTGAGTCAGCTGGCTGCAAAATTCCTCCGGCGTAAGAGTTCCATCCGCCAGCTTGGGAAGCAGCTTTCCAAATTCCGTATCAGCAACGGAGGCTGGCATCACATCAAAAATTGATGCCGTGTATTTTGTATTTCCATCCATGCTTTCAGCAAGCTGGGATAAGATTCGGTTTTCCGCCTGTTTCTTTAAAAACTCGTCGCTGTAATCCAGCTTTGGAGCCACTCCCCCTTCGGTCAAGACCAGCTGTTCGATTTCTTCCTTGGAATCACGGAAGGCAAAGAAAGCTTTTGCCAGCTCTTTTTCCTCATCAGAAGCGGTATCCGCGATCCAGAATTCACCAAATACTCTTGGATTTGCAATGGCAAAGTTGCCGGGATAAATATCTGAGGTCACTTCCTCACCGGTAAATCCGTTGGACCACTTGTCTGCTGATGCTTCATCAAAGTCTGAGGCCATCCAGGAACCGTTGCATATAATGGCTGCGCTTTTGCTCATAAATGCATTGGCTGCATCTGCATAAGCTGCACCAATGGTATTGGCCGATGCATTTTTCTGAAGGAGCTCCTGCAGAATGGTTGTCGCGGAAATGATTTTTTCGTCAGTATAATCGTACAGCTTGTCATCCACAAACTGAGCCAGGTACCCCTCGCCTCCCTCCTGGTTGGCAATAAGGGCAGTGAGAAGAAGTCCTGTGGTCCATGCGTTTTCCGCAGTCTGGAACGCGATCCTGTTATCTCCGATGCTTTCCGTAAATTCATCAAGAGTCATATCCTTAACCGCTTTTTCCGGCTGATACATGGTATTGTTATAGAAAAGGCCCACAGGCTTTAATACGGAAAGAGGCTTGCAGATCAGTTTTCCGTCTACGGTACAGTAATCTATGGATTCGTCAATCCAGTTCTTTTTTACCTCTGGATTGGAATTTGCAAATTCAGTCAGATCATATGCCATGCCATTGGCGAGAGCCACGTTCTTAAACCACTGCAGATCAATTCCGCCGGAACCGGGTGCATGGACTATGGCCGGAAGCTTGTTCTGCTGGGCCAGTTGTTTAATCTTTTCCGCATACTGGGCCTGGGGAACCTCTTCAATCACGATCTTATACTTGCCCGCATACTTCTCATTAAACCGTTCTACCTCAGGAAGGAAGAAAACAGCCCCTACATTTTCACCTGCCAGATAGGTTGGAAAAGTCATCTGGATTTCCTTGCCGGATCCGGTTTCCCCCTTTCCCGCTCCTGATGCAGTTGTATTGCTGCTTCCGCCGGAGCAGCCGCTGATCAATGCTGCAGCCGCCATAACAGCCGCCATAAATCCCGCCAATTTGCTTTTCATATGAATCCTCCTTAATATTTATTTACAATTGCTTTACACTCTTGCCTTCCTCAAGAAAATATTTTGTCATATGAATCTTTGAATACTTTTCGTCATTTACCATTTTCATGAGAAGTTTTGCCGCGTCGTAGCCTTTCTGCCACATATTCTGGTTGATGCGAGTAACAAAGGGGTCAATGTATTTCATAAAATAGTTGCCGTCATAACCTGTGATGGAAAAATCCTCCGGGCTCTCGTATCCCAGCTCCTGTACTGCTCTTAGAACTCCTATGGCCGTTAAATCGCTCATGCAGATAAAAGCGGTGCCAGCCTCTTTCCCATATTCTTTCAGCAGTTTCTTCGTTCCTTCATACGCTTTCTGCTCCATAAAATCCGTATAGATCACTTTACAGCTTTTTGGTTCAATGCCGTTTTTTTCAAGAACGTCTAGGTACCCCTGCTGACGCCTGATGGAAACATCAGACTTCTTCCGCCCATAGACAAGAATCAGCTTCCGGTGTCCATGGTCGATCACATACTGCGTGATCTGTTCAAACGCCTTTCTGTCATCTGTCATGACAGCCGACGTACATGCTCCGTCCAGCGGAATATCAATGGAAACACAGGGCAGGGTGGAATGAGGCAGGGTTTTTACCAAAGGATCGGTTATCCTGAGTCCCATAATCACGGCTCCTGACAATGAATATTCTCTGCAAAATGTGTCAAAATCCTTTTTTTCCTGTTCTTCCTTCCCAATGGAATACATGGCAAGATTGATCTCATGCTTCATCATGTAGGTATAAGCTCCCTGGATAACATTCATCATGAACTCGTTTGACTGGGCTTCCTCCAAAAGTCCGCAGATGAGCAAAGCCACATTTTTCTTGTTCTTTGAAGACAGATTTTTGGCACTGGTATTTGGAACATACCCAAGTCTTTCCGCAGCCTCCACCACGCGCGCCCTGGTTTTGGCCGATACATCACTGTATCCGTTTAACGCTCTTGATACCGTACTTACAGATAATCCCGTTTCCTGTGCCACATCGTAAATTGATTTTGCCATTTCACACCTCTTTTTCCAAAAACGTTTTTGGTTTTTGATTTTTTTTAACACTTCTTTTAGAAGTGTTGTACGAAATCGTTATTTACGAAAACGTTTTTGATGATTACAAAATAACATTTTATTAGATCTGTGTCAATGTTTTTTATATTATTTGTTATAAATGCTGTATTTTTATCAATATTTTTATGCATTTTAGTATAGGGCAGTTCTTTGAACAGCTATTTCTCAGACTTTTATAATGCAGCGGAACGACTGGGATTTTGCTCATGCTCCTTTTTCTGTCTTTTTACTTATTGTTTCTACATTCCTCTTATATTCCGTTGTGTTTCTGTTTGTTGCTGGCAGCGGAAGCATTGACCTTATTATATTCTGGTAGCGGTTGTTTTGGGATTAGGATTAGGGGCAGGGATCAAGGATTCAGATATTTATGCATTTAGGCATTGAATCATTGGTGTTGAGAGCAAGGCTGCAGGGAGAAAATGCCCGGCGACCGGACCTGTCGGAAAGCTTAGGATTATAAGGTTCTTAAAGGGAACAATGGAATGTACCGGATTGGCTCATTTCTTTTTGTAACGGGATATATAAAGGAAGAGCACAATGAGAAAAGAAAGGGTCTGGGCAATGGTGATGCGAATGGTCAAAAGTTCATCTACACCGGAAGCCGTAACCACATGCAGCAGATTAACCGTGGTATTATTCACAAAATGCGCTGCCATTCCTGCCCATAGGGATCCTGTAAGCCTGCAAAGCATGCAGTACTGAATGCCAAGCAATGTGCTGGTGACCACCAGTACCAGACCGGCTAAGAATGCGCCTTCCATAGACTGACTGCCGTCTATTACATTTCTTAGGGGCTGCATAATATGCCAGATTCCAAAGAGTACAGAGGAGAGCATGCATGCGGCGGGAAAAGAATGTCTTTCTTCAGACAGCCGGACAAACAATCCGCGGAAAACTCCCTCTTCCATAATCACATTGATCATGTTTCCTGCTACGCAGATAAGAAGGAACAGGAGGCCATTTTTCATCTCACGGCTGCCTAAAATGGAATAGCTGGTCACGTAAAGCTTAAGTACCGGGGAATTACCTGCTGCCGACTGCATCAGTATTTCTGCCCCATAGCCTGCTGTAAAAACAACGGTGCCCAGTAAAGTTCCCAATAAAATATTGCGGAACAACTTTTGAGAAGTAAAACCGATTTCTGACCATGAATACCGGAAAAATGGCAAGGCAGCTGCCAGCAGGAAAATACCGGCCAGTTTATGTATAAATGCTTCCCCGATTATGGACTGGTCAGTACGTAACAGGAAATATTCCATCGCCCGGAATGCAAAGCAAATGGCATAAAATATAAAAATAAATGGGATCGGGTTTCGCTTGTAATACTGCATAGGGATACCTCTCTGACTGTTGTTTTTGAAATAGGAAATATTTTGCTGCCGCTGATTCATTGGAGCATCATTAGCGGAATATCCGGGGACAGCACAATGATTGTTCATACAAATCATTTTAACATAGCGTATGGATAATTTCCACCATCTTTGGGCGGTATACATAACTTTAGGCGGGGCCGGATTTTTCCGGACTCCCGCCTATTTTCAGATAATGTGCAGTGCACCTTTTTCATCTGTACCCAGATACAGTTTTCCTTCCAGCATGCTTCCGTCTTCTGTAGCCCGGTATAGTTCTTCCTTCCAGATGATCCACTGGCTTTTTGCCATAGCACCGTCGTTATTCAGATAGTACCATCTGCCGTCTGATCCGGTCTTCCATGTATCTTTTACCATATATCCGGCACCATCGAACCAATACCAGTTTTCCCCGTCCTTGTACCAGTCGTTTTTAACATAGTTTCCGGTATCTCCCAGGTAGAACCTCCAGCCGCCCTCCTCTTCTATCCATCCGGATTGATTCTGGGGCGCTTCTGTCAATGCTAGTTTAAAATCATTCCACGTATGCTGGGTGTGATTGTAAACGTAAGGATTGGGGCAGATTTTTCCCGTTACGTCATAGTGGCGTATTACGTGATCTGCCGTGACATCGTAATGCTTCATCAGCTCTTTTGTCAGCTGGGCGGCGGCCTTTACTGTTGCATCTTCAAAATACCAGTCTCTGCTTGTATCTGACTGACTGCCATTGTTCCTGACACAGAGCTCGATTCCCAGACTGTTGCTGTTTCGGCATTCCGGATGGATATATGTTTTTGCCCCGCAATGCCATGCAATATCTTTGTCCTCAACGGACTGCCAGATCTCTCCGCTGAAGCCAACAAAATAATGAGCGCTGGCTCCGATGTATTGGGAGGCGTAATATTTGCAGTTTGCTTCGGCTCCTCCTAAAGCCCCTACATAGTGGATCACGATATATTTAATTCGGTCTATCTGACCGTTGCTGTAGTTGTATGGTGTCAATAGTTTGTGAACTTCCATATTAAATCCCTTCCCTTATGCCCACGAACCCCATCTCATCCGCATCAAAAGATTCCCGGAAACGTTCTATTTCCGTGTAATCGGCATTCTTTAGATTTTCCTGTATTCCCAGCAGCTCCATGTTCGGCATATCTTTTGTAGCCTCACTTTTAACCATAATGTCTCCTTGTCCTTTTTATTATTATAATATGACGGAAAGGGCGGGGATGTACCGGGCTGAAATGGGCCTTTTATCGTTATTGTGATGGCTGCGATTTCTTGTTTAAAATGTCTATGGCTCTGATTAAGACCTGTGGGAGGGGCAGGCCCATAAGGCCTGCATTCTCTACGATGGATATGAGCTCGTTTGCCATAAAACCGATGATGACAGTGTCTCGTATGTAGGGGGTGCCTAGGGATAGGTCTAAGCGGTGGGCCACCAGCACAAACAGGAGCGTCATACACTTCCTGCATAAGCCTTTAAAGCCCGCCTTTGATTCTAATGTTCCGGATTCTGTTTTTACACTTTTATGGAACACTCCGGCTACTGCCAGGCCTGAAAGGAAATCAACAGCCATGAAAAGTATTAAAGTTCCGATTGCGGTATCCCACCCTCCAAATACAGACACTATGAAACTGCCTGCTGCTCCTGCAGCTGTACATAATATATTTTTCATTCTCATTTACCTCACGCTTTCTTATATTCTTCTCCTGTGATCTCCCGGTATTCCTCCACTGTGATCCAGCGGCCTACCGAGTTCCACACCATTTCCTCTGACCACAGTTCAGAATCATAAAAACTCTTTACTTTTTCAAAATTTTTACTCATCGTCTACCTCCGTTCCTGTGCCTGACATCATGGAGAGGTACTCTATCCGAGCATTCATCATCTTCAATGTTTTCGTCAAAACCGACATTTGAGTCTCTTCTATGATGGGAGCAACAGTATCTTCATCAATAGTAAGGCCTGTTAACTGTTCCCCGTCTTCAACCTCAACAATAATATTTCTAACGTCCTTGCTTGCCATCTCCTGGCCATATTGAACGGCTAATATACGACCATTTTCATGATCATAAATGACTGAAACCTTCAATAAAAAACCTCCTCGTATTAATTATTATTACTTTGTGAATTCAATTTTCTCAATTATCATTTCACCATAGGTTGCCATTACGCTTTCAGATTGTATTCTGAAAAATGCTTGCACATTTATACTGGATACATCTAAGGAAACCACTGTTGAAACAAAATAGCCGCCGCTTACTTGACTGGATGATTTAATGGTACTCTTACTTGTATTTAGTAATACAATGCGACACTCCCCACCCAGTCCATCTGACCCTCGCCCATAATTAGATCTAAATGTAACCTTCAGTTGGCTAAATGGCGTCAGGTTAACACTCTTAGAGTTTACAATATATTGAGAGTATATATAATCATCACCATCATTGCTATTGTAGTATTTCCCTCTTAAATATATCCCTGGATAAGTTCCTGTGGAAATATAAAATCCTCCTCTATCTGTTCCTGTCGACTGCACGCCCCCAGAGAGGACACCCGAGAACGTGCCGTTTAAAAAGCCACCTGCCCTACCGCCAGATAAGAATAGTCTTTCATTGTGCCAATAGTACCGCCAACATTAACTCCCTCTTTGACGTTTGCGGCTGTAAGGTTTGACACGCCATTCACCACCACATTCCCAGTCATATACTTCCCAGAGCTGGAAACCGTCTGCTGGGAAGCAGTAGGGTTAATTGTCTGCCCTGCCAAAGAGGCAATATTTCCTGTAAGCTTACTTCCATTCACCCAAGCCGTTTGCCCGCTTAAAATATGTGCCGCCGCAGCCGTTGCGCTGGTCTGACTTGCCAAACTGTTAGCTGTCACCTTACCGCCCCCATTGTGAAAACCAGCAGGAACCGTATACGAAGCACCAGCATTCAAATTCAGGGCCACCGCACCATGGTTTACCATAGAGCCTGTTCTCTTAATTTTGGGATTCGAATTATAATATGTTTTTCCTTCCAGTACCTGACTATCTGACACGTCACCAGTAAGTTCCAATGTTCCTTCAGCCACTTCATCAGCGGAATCTGATGTAATTGCTCTATACCCCTTTAAAACCTCTGCCTTTGAAGCTGTGCACTCATCAGAACCTGCTCCTGATCCGCCAGCTCCGGCGATAATCACTTTACCCATTATCACTTACCCCCCTCAAATACACGCTGAAATCTCCGGTCGGCTTCTTTTCTGCACAGTAAAACGTTACATATCCATCTTCTGTTTCACCGTCAGTTATCATTCCAACCATTTTTCTTCTAAGTTTTACCTCTGCCGGTGATAATTCCTTTGGAGTACATGGACTGATTATAGGATTATCTGATGCTTTTATCCCAGTCACCGCGATTTTCTGGCTGTATGGAATCATATTGCTCCAACCAGAGGCAGGAATAATGACCTCTATCGGCCGTTCATGCTGCTCCAGAATCATCTTATTATAGAAAGTATTATTGAAAAGCTGTTCTATCTCAAAAGCCATTTCCTGACCATCTGCCAGAGTCTCTCTATCCCACTTTCTGATTTCCATAGTATATTCAGGTGGGGTTTTTACATTGCAAAATATCATAATTTAACCTCCTTAAAAGATTTCATCCATATCATAGATCTGCGGGATGTCTGCATCTTTTCCTTTACGCATAAATGTCCGATAGGCAATTAAATCGCCATCCGAATCAAACAACCCCATTTCCGATATTTCTCTTCCTGTAAGCTCGTCCTTATCCAGAGTAGCAGTAAAACGGCATGTCGATTCCATATCATTTACATATGCATGGGTTTCGATCTCCTTCATCAACAGCTCATTATAAAGCCCGATTTCATTGCCTGTTGTTGTCTTAGGCTGTCCGTTTTCATCCACTCCTCCGTCTCCCCATGCCATATGTGTGATAATTGGGAGTGTTATATCCCCGGCATGAGCCTTGCAAAACTTCTTCCTTCCTGTTGTTGTTATTACTCCATTTGATGTATTTGTCATTTTTCTCTTCCTCTCTTATAAAATTGATAAGCCACCATTTAACTTTCGCCTGCTATCTAATTTCCAAGTGCTATTCACCCTATTTATGTTCATAACACGGATCGTACCTGCTGTTGCCTGTTCCTCTGTTTCAAATAATAAAGCTGCTTTCATTTTGCATTGTATATCTCTCCTTAAATCAGTTTTAAATCTCAATATGTTATTACCTGTGTTACTCTGCTCCACAAATACCGTCGGTACCTTTATTCGTTCTGCTCCTTTAACAAATTCTGAAACATTCGCTTCCAGTCTGGATCTTATCGGGTAAAAGTCGATAAATTCTCTACTGTTATACCCATTCAGCCTACAGCTGCCATTTAACGGCCAGAGATTATCCAAATATAAGTACGAAAGATTGTAGCGAGGATAAAAACCTATCCGGTAGCGGATTGAATTTTTACAAGAAGTCTGAAAATTATAGTTTCCAGAATATTTACTGAAAAAAACTGTTTCCAAATTAGCTGGTACCATTTCTTGAATCATTCCTTGAATACTTTTTAAGACTGTTATTGGTCTCTCCTTCACTACAAGCTTCAATTTATAAATATGATGAAAAATATATAATTCGTAGTCTTCACCTAACAAAGCCGTTAGCTGCTCTCTTAATTTACTTCTGGAGTAAGGAAGTTGGTAATTCCAATTTGCCAAAACTGCTGATCTTCTCTCATCAAGCGTAAATTGAGGATCTGGTTTTAAATCTAAAAACTGCTCCCATTTCTTTATTCCCTGATAGTCTGTCGTCAAAATGAATCCAGCTTCCCAAATATACCGGCAGCTATCATAAAGATTTTTGAGTTCTTCCGCCTCTAGTTTCGCGATAGTGTTAAACTCAACAATTTCCTTAACGTACTCTGGGAAATAAGAGTTTAAATCATTTTCCCTCCGATCATACATGAATCTCACCTCTCACAGCTATTCTATCCGATGGAATAACATAATTTTCACTTTTCCCATTGATGTATGTATCAAACACATCAAGAATTCCTTCCACATCCAGCAGTTTGCTTTCAATTCTGGAAATCCTCACTACGTTTTCACTAAACTCCTGCCAGGATTTGTTTAGTTCCGCCAGGTAACCATCGATCGTATTACTGATATCATCATAGCACCGACCGGCATCATACCCTGTCTGATATGTAATATTAGTTACAATGGATATTTTCTCCCCCTCTGCGCCAACTACAGTTACCTCATGGCCAATGGGGGCCAGTCCATAACCCTTCCCTTGATTCGGCTCCGGGTCAATTTGATCCTGTACTGTTTGAATCAAATCTTCAGTAGGAATACTAAAAGATGAGTCAATAATAACCAGCTTCACAGTTCCACCACCGGCCCATGCAGGAAAGACTTTTACCCCTCCCACTCCAGAAATTGCAGATACCTTTTCTTTATAATCTGCTATATTTCCACCATACGCCTGTGATTTTAAACTATTAAAATATCGCTTGCGAAATCGCTCTGTTTCTTCCTCATCTTCTCCAGGTATTAATAATTCCGTCAATTCTGCCTTTGTCAGCCCTTTTATATATTCAATAGGGATTAATCTGCCAAAGTTGCTGTTACCAGCTGCTCCGATTGTCTCACATCGCATTCTGTATTCACCGATACCCAATCGTTCTACAGCTGTATAGTTTAAAACATCTGATGAAAAACGACTACCAATGGATATTTCTACATTGAATTCTCCTTTTAATTCTGCATAGGTAGCTGCTTTTGGTATTACTCCACGCTCTGCTGCCCTACGAATTAAAAATTCCCGACTTGCTGAATCAGCAAACATTTCCTTTAAAACATGATCCAACTCAATATATGTAATTGCAATTTCCGCTGCTGATGGAGCTAAAGCTGTGTAAATGACAGATCCTTCCCTTCTATCCAGTTCTTTTGGAACCCGATCCAGCATTCGTTTCAAAATAACTTCATACGTCATATCCTCATACATTAAATGTTCACCTCCTTCTCAACTACGATTTCTCCCAAAATGGTATGAACCATAAACCTTACATGAAGCGACTGCCCATTGCTTTCAAAAGAAAACGTATCAACACTCTGTATCCGGTCATCCTGCTGCAACGCTTCTTTGATTCTCTTTTTGATCTTTGCCTTTACCAGCCCTGTTGATTTTCCAAATAAGTTTTTAAACTCCACACCATAATTCCAGCTGTAAATCAGCCAATCGAACCGTTCTGTATTAAGAATACAGAACACGGTTTGCCTTATCGCCTCCAAGCCATCTACAGTTCCGACCACGCGCTTTGTTTCCGTATCAAGACGAAAGGTTTTTGACGGCATCTGGACCACCTTAATATCCTGCTCTAAAATATTACCTGTCACCGGAAGCATGGCAACACCTCCTTTCCTACCACGTACCCATTACCACATACTGTTGCCCGCCTCTCTTCTGAAGCAGAAGCACCTTTTGACCTGCTTTTAACCCATCTTTTACAGTTACAGCCACCTGACCGATTCCAGGAATATTCATTTCCTCCGTATGGTCCGTAAATTGTTTCAGCAGAATGATCTGTGATTCGGACAGGATTGTCTTCTGATCAATTTGTATTTCCATAGGATTTACTTTAATTACAGTTCCTGGTATCACGTCACATGGATCTCCCGCTTCGATTGCCTGAATTACGATCCGTTTTATATTTTCGATCCATTCCACATCAGCCACTGACCTTCGCCCCCCTTAATGTCAAATCCATGGTATGTACTCCCTCATCAATTTTATGGGTCACAGACTCGATCACCAGATAATTTTTCAACTCCATGTCCTTTATATCCAGGAACACCGGAATCAGGCAGCCCGCCCGCACCCGGATATCTCCAAAAGCATCCTTTACAGTCAAAGTCCTGGAAGGGCGGTTATACAAAGTTAAATATGTTTCCGCTATGGCCTGGCCGTCTACCCCTTTATCAATGGACTCGTCTTTCTGGAGAATTCCCCATTTGTTGATATTTTCAGTATGTTTTGTCATATAGATTTCTCTTTGCTTTGTATCATTGTTGTCACAATACAGTTTGATCTGGTTGTAAGTATTGCTGTCAATGCTGACCTTATAGTCATAATCCTGAGCCGCCTTGCCATCAATCATGATGTCAAGCTTCATGTTATTCATATTTTTCAAAGTCAGTTTTCCTGCATCGTCATAAAATGTAAACAAGTTCTTTGTATGTATCATAGCGAGATCCAGATTGTTTAAAATAATATCAAACAGGGTTTTATCCTTTTCTTTTCTGGAGATTCGTTCCCCTGTATCCTCTAATTCTCCTGTGTTTAGATTGTAATCCCTGGCTATCATCTGGATCACCTCTCCTGCAGTTAAATCCGTGTAATTATAGGTATCTTTATTTTTTAAATATCTCAGCTGATCATAAGCAGTAACCTTCATTTCCCCATCACTGCTCCAGTTACGCTCAAAAATAAATCCAAAGAAAACGGGTTTCCCATCCACATCCAGACGGAGGGCGTTGCCCTCCTCGATCTGGAGGCGTTTGTCCGGAACCAAGGTAAAAGAACACTTTCCGGGCTGCCCTCTGCGCTGAGTTTCCCAGGTAATGGCTCCTTTTACTACCGGCTCATATACGGTCTGACCGTTCTGGATATATAAATGTACTTCCATTTCCTACCTCCTATGGCATAGTGAGAACCTGCCCCGGATAAATAACATTGGGATTTGTTATTTTATCCCGGTTCAGATTATGGATTTCCTGCCACCGGCTCCCATTGCCAAGCTGTTTTTTCGCTATGGACCACAGACAGTCTCCCTTATTAACCACATAAGTTTTCACCGGCGGCGGTTCTCCCTGACGTTCCTCCTGCGGTTGTACAGACTCTATTTTCTGATTTTCTTCAACAATAGAAAAATTCATAATTTTAGTTCCATAATTTTTATATTCCTTCATTGTAAGGGACACTATGAGATCAAGCCCCTGACTCACATCATCCGTAACCTTATAATCTTCCAAAGTAACATCAATGCTGGTATCAAAAAGGCTGTTTCCTCCCGTTCCCTGGCGGATAACGGTGAATTCAAAAGGACTTTTGCCATCCTTCAACTCCTGAAGCCGTTCCAGAAAATCTTCTGCACTGTCAATGCTGCCATCCCAAACTGCGCTGGGATAATCCATTTGAGGAATTATTGCATCAATTCCGATTTCTGCAAGGCCAAAGGGCCTGATCAAATTGATTTCTTCGCCATTTATTAAGTTCACCGTCTTATTTTGCCCGCTATATTTAATAGGGATCTTTTCCGGCGGCAACGGGAGAAGCATATCATCAATATAAACTTCATATGCCATTAAAAGTTCACTCCTTCCGCAGCTGAAGCAAGAATTTCATTGGTAGCATCACCGAGTCTGCGATACATTTCATCAATATCAGCTACATTCTTTATGGTGTTGTTGTTATTCACATCTACTTTTAGTTCAGCAAGGGTAAATCGGTTGATGATTTCCTGTTCCGCAGCATCCCGCATATACTTTAACTCCTCATCCATGATATCCATTGAGTCTGCCATAGCTGCCGTATTCATAGCTGTATCTCCGGTACTTTGGGCAATGCTGTCAGTTACACCAGGCAGACCAGATTCTGAGGAATTCCTGTCAAGGAAACTATTTATCCCGCCAAATTTATCCTTTATGTTATCTCCCAACTCTCCTCCAAATTCATATCCGTTATGGGCTTTATCACCATAATTCCACCGTTTCAGTGGTATACCAAAATCAGCCAATACCTGATCCATGTCCAGTTTATCTGCTTTGACCTCATAGGTCCCGTTTCCATACTTTTCAGCAAGCTGATCGGCAAGATTAGATAAATTATCCCGCCAGCCTTTCACGGTATCTGCCATATGGGTACCAAATACAAAGTCCAGGCCCTGTGCTATCTTTTGTATAACGCCAAGAACTGTATCACCTAAATCTGCAAATAAGTGAATTACCGAAGCTACCGGATCATGAAACAGATTTCCGAAAAAGTTTGCAAAAGCTACCCAGCCATTATAAAAGTACTCAATAATCCCAAACCCGATTTCCAGGATTCCCATAAGAGCATTGGCTATAAATGCAACGGCTACCGCAATTGCGCCACATATCATCCCGGTTGCGCTGTAAGAGGTTCCGGCGAATTTATTAAAGGCAGCCACACCTGCATAAAACAGTCCTATCAAAATGATAATAAACATAATTATCCAATTAAGAGGGCAGGCAGCTAATGCTGCATTTAATCCGTCCTGGGCAGCTATCAATGCAATTATCGCTGCAGTCTCCGCCCAATCGCAGATCGTCTTCCACACTTGGCCAGCTGCATTCTTTATTGTAGCAATCCACCCATCTTTCAACGTTGCATTGTAAACAATCAACGCCCCAATAATTCCCCACAAAACAGGCTCTATCACAGGCCATACTTCTGCAAAAGCCCTACCCACGGTTCCGGCCACAAATCCAATGGTTCCAAAAATCCCGGTGATTTCACCGACATTTCCCTTAAGTCCGGCTGTAAAGCTGCTGATGGCTTTGGTCACATTGTCAACCATATTGCCTATAGGACCGGCAAGCCCCATATTGACTGTTTTAGCCAAAGAGCTCAGTGCACTGGCTGCATCATTGTATTTTACATTATTTAATTCTTCCAGATGTTCCGTTGACAGCTGTACGGAGCCATCCAAATTAGACAATGCCATAACCCCTTCGCTGCCTAACGCTCCCCAGGTGCTGCCAAACAATTTCATCCCTGCTACATTCCTTTTCACAGGATCTTCCATACTGCTTAAAGCGGCTATCGTCTGCTGGAATGCCTGCTTTGCCGTATCGCCACCGCTTCCGAAAGCTTCCGTCATCTTTGCAGCATCAAGCCCCAAAGCGGAAAAACCTTCCCGGGCGTCCTTTCCTCCTCCAACAGTCCTTGATGTAAATTCCTTTACAGCGTCGCCTAACGTGCTGACTGAAATTTCTCCATTCTGTGCTCCATTGACCAGCATGTTAAACATATCAGCTCCGCCAAGGCCTAAACTTTTAAACTGGGGAGAATATTCATTGATCGTATCCAAAAGCTCTCCGTTTTTATCAAGACCTGCCTGAGTTGCCTGCACGATTAAGTCCAATGACTGAGCACCGGTAACTCCAAACTGCGCTTGCAGCACTCCTGCAGTACGGATACTGTCTGCCAGGCTGTAACCAAAAGTATCTTCCAGGAGCAATCCTGCTCTTGTAAGCTGTTCCAGGCTGTTCCCTGTCTGTCCGGTCATCTGATGAATGGATGATAAACTCTTTGCGGCATCTTCCGGACTTCCGCTTATGTTATCCACGTACAGGTTTTTCGTGCTTTGTTTTGCCGCCTCTAAATCCTGTCCCTGCATTCCGGTCCTGGACTGTATGAGATTACCGGCTGCTTTTATATCATTTGCCTGGTTAAATATTTCCATTGGACTGGTGTTGATTCCCATCTTACCCAGACCAGATAATGCCTTATCACAGAGTTTCTTCATTTTCTGGAATTTGTCATTGCCTTCATCTATGCTTTTATTTAATTCTTCCTGCTGCTCTTTGGCTTGCACAATTACTTCCGTAACCTGTTCAAACTGGATTCCCATGCTATGGATATCCGTTACGGATGCTGATATTCCCGGCAGACCCATAAAATTATCTGCTGCCACCTGGAACTTTCGAAAGGACTCGCTAGTCATATTGATTGAATGATTGATCCTCGTTAATATGGAGGAGGCTCCATCCTGAAGCTGTATTGAGTTTTGTATTGTTGCCATATACCTTCCCTCCTTTCCTTTCTAGAAGAACACCTTGAAAGGTGTCCTTCCATTTTTCTATCTTTTCCCTGCAGACTTCGCCTTTTGTGCTTCTTTCTTATCATTTTCCAGTTTTAGCTGTACTGCAGCCATAATAAACGCCCGTTCATACCGGTCCAGGCTCAAAAACTCATGAGGCCATTTGTGGAGCTTGTGGAGGCAATAGTAGGCAATATTTGCTTCCATATCACCTCCTTCTATCAGTTTTTTGCCTCTTCCACCTGCTCTTCCAGAGTGATATCAAAACCATTTACCTGCTGAATGCGTTCCAGATAACCTGCATATTCCCCTGCAGTCAGCATGGCCTTTAAAAGCCCGTCTGCCCCCATAACGTGATAGGAATCCTGCAGTTCCTTATCATTTAAGTTAGGGTAAACCGTGCATTCTGCCGCCAGCTTTCCAAGATAAAGGTTATAATCCGTCTCCTGGGTATACTGTCCCTTTTTTCCGGTCACTGAAACCCGCTTTGTGCTCTCTTTTCTCAGAGCTTCATCCTCCTTAGAGGAAATTGCTTTAATCTCCCATTCCACCGGTTTTTTGTCCGGACCTAAAAAGCGTTTGGAGGCAACATATTTTTCATGCTCTGCCTTAACTGCGTTCTGGCTCAAAAAACAACTTAAATCTCCCATGTCCTCTTATCCCCTTTTTCTTTTACTGCATTCCCGCAAGGTTGCTGAATCTTTCCGGCATTTCCCAGCTTTCAAATGTGAATTCAAACTCATCTTCCAGATATTCCCCTGTTGCGTCAAATTTGGTGATAATGCCTCCATTTAAGTTGCAATCTTTTAAAATCACAGTCTGACGGCCGACCCTGGAAGCAGGATCCTCATTGGTTACCTGAATATCAAAATAAATATCTTTTCCAGTCTGCTGGAACTTGTATAAAATATCCCGGAAAATGCTTGTATTGTAATGAAAAGTAGCAGATCCGCTTCCCTTCATTCCCACGGTCTTATTTCCCTTCATGGCCCGTCCCAGAATCGGGATCTCTGATTTCACCTTTTCAATCTTTGCCTCCAGATTCAGTGCCTGCATAAAATTGTACCGCTCATTTTCAATTGTGATAAAACACTCTGCTTTTGTGGCGCTGATCGCGTCCCACGCGTCCATTGTAATATTGCTCATATTTTCTTACCCCTTTCTTATGAAACAACTACTGTCATGTATAAAATGCTCATGGAATTAATCGGTTTCACTGGTAAATTTACGACGACAGACCGCTTGTCCTGTCCCTTTTCCACGGTTACTTCTTCTGAATTCACTGCTTCAATGGCCCCTAACACCGCCAGCTGCTTTCCATATGTAACAATGTCATTCCAAAGACTTACCCGCCCAGCATCATCGTTTGAGATTTTGCCCAGATAACGTGTATGGAAAAGAGATGCAATATCATTTCCAATCTGATCCAGAACACGTACCGTCTGGTTGTTAGAGAAATCTTCTCCCTTTTCCTCCGTATAAGTAACCAATGTGTTACTGTCAGTCAGAACCCGTATTTCACTTCCTACCTTGTGAAGCATGAGCTTGCCCGCTTTTATGGCATCAGCAAGCTGGGCCTGAGTATAGGAAGTCTTAACTGTATACTCGCCGTCATAAACCTTATTTTCAATGGTCTTGTTGACAGCACAAGCCGCTTCTGCACCGGCAGCCCAATAAACAAGCCCTACAGCTGATTCCTCTGCTTCATTCTCCACGGAAATGACTCCCTCGTAATCAGCCTTGGAATACTGGTGTAATACTGTCTGGAACTTAACGCCGGCCTCATCCCTCATGCGTTTTGTAAATGCTGTAAACAAAGCCTTCACATTATCGTCTGCGGAAGGGCAGCAAAGAATCTGGAAGAAGGCATTTTCCATCTTTTCCAGGAATTCTGCGTAGTCCTCTCCTGTCACATCAGCGCCATTGGTGCCTCCTGTAAACGGAAGCCCTGCCGTCTCTGCCAGAGCAGACTCCTTTTTAAATATCACATAGCTGTTATCCTTCAGTTCTCCTGCTTCTGTGATCGTCTGGCAATCAATTTCTCTTCCGGCAAGCAGTGTTTTTACATCAAATTTGGAAGGATCATCCACGTTTTTAGAAATAATTGTCATCAGGCTGTTTCCACGAATACCTGAGTACTTTGCCGTGCCGTAATCATTGGCCCCATGTACCCCTGCATTCAAGCGGTAGAAAATACCTTTTGTCATATTTCTGAAAAGCTCTCTTACTGGAAGCATCGCTGCATCGTTCATTGCATAGCCAAAAATTTCTTTACACCTTTTTCGAAAATCCTCTGCGGTAACCTCAAACACTTCCTTCTCCGGTCCCCATTCAAGAACCATAGGGATTGCCGCCACTCCCCTGCTTCCCATGGCGGCACCAGCTGAAGCGGTACTGACAAAATTGATATATGCACCAGGAAATACCTTATTTTGAATTGTAAAATTTCCTCCACCTAACATACTTTCACCCTTCCTTTCATAAATCGATTCATAATTTCTTCTGCTTCTGTTGCAGAGTATACTTTTCTATCGTCAAGCAAAGCGCTTAATAAGTCCCTTTGATTGCGATACCTTTCCGAGCGGATCAGCTGATCCTTTGTGAAACGTGCAACGACAGTCCCGCCCGTTTCTTTTACACTTTTTTTTGCCACAACAACACCTCTTTCACTTTATTTTTATATCTTCCATGGATTCCTGCGATTCTCTGGCTTTTAAAATATAGACCTGATAATCAACCAGGAAATTTAAAGCAGCCTCCTCATATTTTCCCTTTCTGCTGCTGCCTCTTATTAAGGAGCCATCTTCCAGAGTAATGTATTCCAGCTTGTCCATCAGAATTTCCAGAACAAGATTCCTGTCCTTTAGCCGCTGTTCTGGATCCTGACAGTAATATTTCACATACACGCTCACGCTGCAGAAATAACGCTGACCGTTTACAGGTTTTTCTGATGTTTCCAGGAACCCGACCTCAAAATATGGTTCAGCAATTCCCTCCCCCAAGGGAATTGTACCGATCCTGGTCTCCGGAAAAAGCTCTCTTAGCCTTTTCAGGACTCCCTCCATGATTTCGTTATACATAAAATCCTCCTTTCATACAGCACCAGCCCTCCCTTTGGGCACCAGACTTTTCTCATACCGGGCATATTGCATTTGTGTGGGGCTCCTCACCTTCCCCCAATCTCCTATTTTCATTAAATGCTCCTTTCCTCATCGCTTGAAGTAGTCATTTTGTCTACTTTTCAGTAAAAAAATTTCATCTCTCTTTTTCAACGACGTAATCTTAAGTAACCGGCACAACTCCTTGATCTCTCCTGTCTTAAACTGGTTCTCATTGTTTACCTTCCGCCAAAATCCATAACTGGACAGATTCAATTCCATCGCGATCCAGCCCTTTTTTAGTCCGGACTTTTTGATTTCATCATTTAGCCGAACTGTATCTGTCATACTATCTTTCCCTCTCTTTTGTAGTCATATTGTCTACATTCGTTATCATACTCCACTGTCCCATATTTGTCAACAGTATTTTGAAATTTTGTTGAACTTTTTTCTACAACGTGACATAATGCTCCTACTGAGATAATCCTGTTGAAGCAGGAAAGATCATTAATAGAAGGTGGAAATAACCGGGGATATCCCAGGAAGAACCGGCTTTACTGTGGACTTCTTTTCATAATATATGTTACTGTTCATTATCTGAATAAATAATATTTTCGATCAACTCAGACAAATGGTAATATATCATTTACAGCGGCGCAACTTGCATAGTATAATATTAATAAAAAATTTGAGGAGATCGTATGGGATCTTATTATGTGATAAATGGATCTATAAATAAAAAGGCACTAAACAGCTTAAAAAAATATTTATATCCGCCAAAATTTACGTTTTTTTTGAATATGGCGATATTTTTATCTGGAATGCTGGCATTTCTCTTTTTCCTACTCAGAAGTTCTTTAATCACGAGTATCTTTTTTGTAGGTGCATTGTTTCTATATATTGAAAAAATCATCCTCAGGGAAATACTTATAAAAAAAGAACTCAACAATATATTAAAACCAGGGCAAAGTGATTTTAATTATAAATTGCATTTTTACAATAACTACCTGACAATATCGAAAGAAACAGAAGGATCTGGATTTAATATGGATTATTCAAATATCAGCAGAATTGTTGAAACAAAAAAATATATTGCTTTATTCACTCGTGAGAACATGTGTTTTCCTATTAACAAAATTTTTCTTAATGAAAATCATAAATATGAATGGCTGGATTATGTGGTAGAAAGGAATAATAAAATCAAATTATACAATATACAGTGAGGAGAATTAGCGTATGGAATATTCAATTGAGGCAGTAGGGATCTCAAATAAAGATTCTTTGATGGAAATAAGAAAATATCTGCTTCCTTGCTTTATTCGCCCTTTAACCGCAATAGTATGTGTTACTTTTATGTGTCAATCTGTGTATGAAATCCTCCATGCTTCGCCATTTATATCGTTTTTCTTTCTTCTTTTAGCTTTATCCGCTTATATAATATATCTCTACAGTTTGATTTCTATTGTTAATCGGTATATACAAATGATGAAAGGATATTTGCATACGGAAAATATTGTATACCAGCTTAGCTTTCGTGAAGACGACCTTTGCATAACGATTGCCGCCATGAATATATCTGTTCATGTCCCATATTCAGATTTTATCAAAATAGTTGAAACAAAAAACTTTTATTTCATTGCAACCAAGGCAGGAACCCCAGTGATCATAACAAAAGAATCGTTAATTAATATAACCAAAGAGGACTGGTTGAAATTTTTAAAAAAGAAATGTATCAGTGCTAAAAAGATAAAATTTGAGAAATAAATATGGAGAGAAAGGTTGCCTATGAAAACAGAGGCAACCTTCCTTTCTGAATTAAGCAAAGACAACTTGAGCAAGTTTACTTAAAATATTTGCAATAAGCGTGGCTAATCCTCCTGCTCCTGCCGCTATCACGCCTGCCTTAACTGCAATGACAACTGCAATAACTACCAATATTCCAGCTCCAACTTTTGCAATTTCCCATTTATATTTTTCAACAAATGCAAAGACTGGTTCAAACACAGAAGTACCTCCACCATTTTCAATTTTTACACAATATGTATATTTGAATGCAAATTCAATCGGTGGAAAACCATCTTTAACCTGGACTTCTTTTTTAATAGTGTATGCTATATACACCCAATTTCCTGTAGTGTCACTTCTTAGTCCTGATTCAAGCACAGAAGCACCTACTTCAACAGACGAATTTATATCAAATACAATGTCCAAGATGCTTTGGGCCTCTTCAAATCCCTCTAAGGAAATAGAAATCTTATCTTTAAGATCTATCTGCCCTGACATTGCCCTCCCATTGCTAATATCACATACTATAGAACCGGAGTTATTAGCACTATTGTCAAACAAAGTAGATTCTGCACTTGCCTCAACAATAATCTTGCTATCAGGCGGCACAGGAATTTCAACTGCCTGGTTTAACTTAATCTTATCAGACGGGAGTACGACATAACATACCTTTAAAAACTCCCTGTAATAATCCAGCAGTACACTTTCTATTTCTTTCTCTGTAGGTGGTTTTGGGACTTCTATCGCTTCCCCGCCATTGCTGCCATATCCGTCTATTGTAGAATGGTTACGGTTATATGTGCACTTCTGCACGCGATCCAAGCTTGTATTTCCCTCAATTGTTGTAATATATTTGTCATCGCCCTCAATTACGATACCGGTATGGGCAACTCTTCCAAGCTCGTTATTGTAAAAGAAAATAATATCTCCCCGTTTTGGAATATATCCACTATTACGCTTATAATATCTGTTTCTTTCTTTGTACCATGTCATACCTGACGGACACCATGCATAATTTGGAACCAAATCGCCAATAACACCAGCCTGATAAGCGCAATAAGAAACGAACATTGCACACCAAGCGCTTCCATTCATTCCGTACCACTGGCCGTAAGGAGTGATATTATTGGCGTTATCTTCTTTAAATTCCCACTCCAACTCATGTTTTGCAACATGAATCAGCTTTTCAACACCTTTGCCAGAAACGTTCACATGGTACATTTCAAAGAGTTTTTTCCATGTACCTCCACCTACAACACCATCTGCTACCAATCCATTTGCGTTCTGGAACGCAATCGCAGCATCACGAGTTTGGTTATCAAAAATTCCATTTAATGCCACCTGAAAGCCTAATTCATTGAGTAATCTCTGCAGATATAAGGTCAGAGAACCATTAGATCCAGCCTTTAATGTTGAGGATATTGTGCCGCTGCCTGAAGTCCCCCCTAAAAGCATAGCCTTTGTCGCCGTCCCAACCATACCATCGGCAGTTAAACCATTTTCTGTCTGATATTTTAGTACTGCATTATAAACCTTATCAGTTGCTATGCCGTCAACAAATCCAACATCATATCCCTTGTTCCCCAACGCAGTCTGAATTGGTGTAATATCTTTACGCATCTGCTCCCAGGTAGCTGTACCAACGATTCCATCCGAAGTAATGCCGGCTTTGGTCTGATAACGTTTTACACCAGCCTCAGTTCCAGCCCCAAAGACACCATCTGTGCCGTTTGGATTAATGCAATTAATCCGCAGAGCATATTGGAAATATAGAACTCTCGGCCCCCGTGATTTTAGTTTAAGCGGTAAAGCATCAGTAGCTCCATCTGGAATATCACTCATAAGAATATCATAGGTAGAAGGACCAACCTGACCATCAGCAGTTAAGTAATTCGCTTCCTGAAACTGCTTAATGGCTTCTGCCAAAGCAGATGTTGCAATACCATCAATTAAGGGAACGTTATAGCCTCTGTTTTGAAGACGCTTCTGTATTTCTATAATTAACTGTTTTAATTTATTCCACGTTGTAGTATCACATGTGCCAGTTTGAGCTATGCCGTATTTGCTCTGAAAATTTGATACTGCCGCCGCAGTACCAGATCCGTACACACCATCAATACTGCCTGGGCTGCAGCACATAATACGCAGACCGTGTTGTAGATATAAAACATAATCACCCTTATCTCCAGTACTAAGTGGAAGCATCAAATCATCTCCACCATTTTCATCATTAAATAACCTTGCGCGGGTAGAATTGCCTACCATACCATCGGCTGTCAATCCACGGCTTTCCTGGAAAGAAATGACAGCGCCATAGGTAGTTTCCTTAGCAATACCGGTAATTGCTTCTTTATAAAAGCCTTTATCCTTTAATGCCTGCTGAATCGGCTTAATTTCATCAACAAGGCAATTCCACGTCTTATCACCGACGATTCCATCAACCCCCAGGCCCCACTCTTGCTGAAACTTTTCAACTGCTGCCTGTGTGCCTGGTCCATAATCAGAATCAATGGAACCTGGATTGCAGCACATGATTTTTAATGCTTGCTGAAGGTATTTTACTTGAATACCCTTATCTCCGCCTTTTAATAGCATAAGTATCTCTCCTTTTTTATATTGATTGTGTTACTAGCTGCGATATTAATTGCAGTTTAATACTCGTATAAGATAATGGGAAAAAAATTGTATAATCTTAATCTTGAGTATTGTACTAGATTTCAACCTCTCTATGCTCATTTCTATTCTGCATATAAAACCTCCTTTCTCCGCCGCCAATTGTAGTCATTATGTCTACTTCGTCAGCAAAAAAAATTTTATCCTTCTTTTTCAATGACGTAATCTTAAGCAACCGGCACAGCACCTTGATCTCTCCTGCCTTAAACTGGTTCTCATTGTTTACTTTCCTCCAAAATCCGTAGCTGGACAAACCCAGTTCTGCCGCGATCCACCCCTTTTTCAGTCCGGACTTTTTGATCTCATTATTTAGCCGAACCGTATCTGTCATACGATCTCCTCCTCTTTTGTAGTCATATTGTCTACATTCATTATCATACTCCACTGTACCATATTTGTCAACACCGTTTCGAATTTTTGTTGAATTTTCTTCTACACCATGATATAATATTCTTATGGAGGTGATCCTTTGGAAATAGGACAGATCATTAAACGAAGACGGGAAGAACTTGGACTCTCCCAGGAAGAACTGGCAATAAAAGCAGGCTACAAATCCCGGTCTTCCATCAACAAGATCGAAGTAGACGGGAGGGGGCTTCCCCAGTCAAAGATTATAGCCATTGCCAATGCCTTAAAGACGACGCCGGCCTATCTCATGGGCTGGGAGAGTGATACTGCTTCCGCATTTAACTACGTAAGCGGCTGTTTTGGGAAATATGCAGGAGAAATGCTTGAGAATTTTCACCATTTAAATGAAAAGGGACAGAAGGAAGCCTTAAAACGCGTCAGAGAGATGGTCCATATCCCTGAATACAGCAAGGAACAAAACATTGCAAAAATTTTAAATGGAAATAACAGGGCTTACTTAGAACCGGTAGCAGCTCATGAAAGAACTGACATCAAGGTGACCGAAGAAATGAAACAGCATGATGATGCCTTTTTTGATGAATAAGAAATAACTCATTGAGGTGATTTATTTGAACTATGAATCTTTATTAGAAGAAGCGGATTCCCACGGAATCATCATAAAAGAACGGCCGCTCATAGCTAACGACGGCAGGATCAGAGGCACCCAGATCCTGATCCGCCAGGATATGACGGACTGCCAGAAGGCCTGTGTCCTGGCTGAAGAGCTGGGACACTACCATACCACTACCGGAGACATTCTGGACCAGTCTGATGTATCAAACCAGAAGCAGGAACGCACCGCCCGTTTATGGGCCTACAACAAAATGATAACCTTAGAAAGGCTGGTGGCAGCCAAGGAAGCGGGATGCCGAAATGGATATGAAATTGCGGAACACTTAAATGTGACGGAAGAGTTTTTACAGGAGGCCCTTCAATGCTATCAGGCAAAATACGGAAAAGGATTACAAAAAGACAATTACTTAATCCTCTTTGAACCTTTCAATATTTACAAGCTAGTGTGAGGTTTTCTCTGTCTTGTCGCCTCTCTGCCACATATACTATCCAGAGGTGATTTATTTATGCAATCCTGTGAACTTGTAATGCTTGTATCTTCCCTGGCTTGCTGCATCGCAGAAGGCCGGTCTTCCGATGAACTTGCTTTATTAAGCACAATATTCTCACAGCTTGGTGACACACTGGGTACCATATCAGCCCATCAGGATCTCTGCTGTGAATGCGATGATGAAAAAGACACCAGCGAATGTAAATGATAGCCATAAAAAGGGGATTTCGTAAAAATCCGATCCATAAAGAATGAAGTGCTGCATAACAGATGAACAATCATCTTAAAGAGCAGCGCTCCATTCTTACCCTTCAAGCAGAAAAGCAGATTCCGAAGAACCTGCTTTTCCTAATTGATTCAAAGCAATAAACCAGCTATACAATAAAATGAGACAACTCCTTATTCATTACCATCGGACGAGACCTTGGGAGCAGGATCCGCAGTGACTTTATAGGGACCTGCACAGGCCTCACCAGCCCTTTCTTCTCTGACCGCTATGAAATCCCCGGCAATGACCTTCAGTATATGAACAACGGGCACAGCCAAAATCATTCCCCATATCCCCGCAATTGCACCGCCTAAAGTGATTCCTATGACAATCAAAGCCGGGCTTAAGGAAAATGAGTTTCCCATAAGCTTTGGCTGTATCACATTTCCATCCAGCTGCTGGGTGACAAGTAAGACCAGGGCAGCGATTGCCCCAGTATTGATTCCGCTTGTGCATGCAATGATGATTACAGCACCAATGGAGCCAAAAATAGAGCCAAAATAAGGTACAATATTACAGATACCCAATATAATTCCAAGGGCTACCGAATATCTGGAACCAAGTATGGTAAATTCAACGGTAGTTATGGTACATAAAATCAAAGAATCTAAAAGCTGGCAGACAATGAATTTTTTAAAACTGTCATTGATTATGGTTCCGTATCTTAAAACTGCTTTCCTGACCCTTTCACGAAGAAACAAATTCATGAGCCGTTTCACCTGGAATTTAAAATTATGAGTTTCCAGGAGAAAATATATGGAAGCTACAATCGTAATAAATCCGCTGAAAATATGGGAAGTCACACCCAGAACCGCACTTAATGAACCCAATACTTCTTTCAGGCCGACTCCCTCCAGCATAGTTTTCCAGGCAGTCTGGGGCGGCAGAATATTTTCCACCATTTCCGACAGGCCCAGTTTTTCCAACGGCAGATGCTCCAGGAACATGATGGCATTATTATAGTAAATATTGAAGTTTGATATAAAATCCAATATGCTTTTCTGGAGCAGGGGTATAACCGTGTTTATGATCAGAACAACGGCAGCAATAAACAGGGCATAAATAATAAAAACGCTGATCCCTCTGGAACTTTTTCTAAAGGGACCAAATCCAGGCCTGTTCAAACGCCGTTCCAGGGCGGAACATGGAATATTTAACAGATATGCTATGACAAATCCATAAAAAAAGGGAATGAGCACCTTTGTAAATGATTTTAACCAAATCACTGCGTCCGAAAAATTTATAACAATTTTATAAAATATAATAACCAGCATGGCAAGCAGCAGTCTTGATAAAAATACTCTTATCTGCTCTTTTTTCAGTAAGTCTTCCATCCTGACCTCCTTTCCAAATAAAATAACCAGATTTTACCTGTTTTAATCCTTAAAGCCTAATATTTTTGTGTCAGCAGCAATTCCACTGCCATCCTGTCATTAAGCCTTCCTGTCTTCACAGCCTCTTCCGCTTCCACACACAAGTTTACATAAGACAAAATCTGTTCCCTGGAAAAGGTCCTTGCCTGAGGCATGATCTTTCCTGCTGCAAAGGGGGGGATTTTAAGCTTTGAGGCAATACCGCCCTTATCCATTCCCTTTCCCATCAGCTCCTTAACCTGCAAAATCTGATTAAACTGCCTGGCAATAAGAAACAGGATCCTCATGGGGGGCTCTTTCAAGGTTAGCAGGTCCTCATAAAGATCCATGGCCTTTTTGGTCTGCCGGTTCACGATCGCTGCCACCATGTCGAAAATCTTATTGGTCGTCCGAACCGTACAGATGGTTTCCACATCCTCATCTGTAATGACCTCTCTTCCCAAAGTATAGCTTATGAGCTTTTCCAGTTCCATGCGGATGTTTTCCATATCATCCCCGGTCATGTGAAGAAGCAGCTCCATGGTATGACCTGTGATCTTCTTCCCTTCCCTGGAGAGCAAAGTTCCCGCCCATCTGGCAAGCTGAGCCATATCCTGGCGTTCCATTTCAGCTGCATAACCCAGCTCCTTTACCTTTTTAAACATTTTGCTCCGCTTATCCACCTCTGATTCCACAAAGATCAGGCAGGTGGTATCCGGCAACTGGGACAGGTAAGATACCATTTCTTCAGAAACTGATTTAAAAAAGCCGCTGTTCTCCACCAGAATCAGGCGTTTTTCCGCAAAAAAGGGCATGGTATCCCCCAGGCTGATGATCTCCCGCACATCGATCCCCTTTCCTTCAAACTGATTGAAGTTCATGGTATCGCCTGCCGTAATGGCCGCCTTCATTTGATTTTTATAGCTGTTCTTCAAAAATGCTTCCTCTCCATATAGAAGATAGACCGGCTTGAAGCTGTGATTTTTGATATCCTGAGTCAGCGTCTGCATGATGTCATTCCTCTCATTTTTGCATACTGATGAGTTAAAGGATATGCCTGCATATCCGCTTAACTGGCATCTCAAGGTTGAAAGAAAGCCTTGTCCAACCTCATTTCCTCTTATTATACCGGGAGAATCCATCTCCGTCAATGAAACTTGTGAACCGGATCATTTCCCCATCCGTCCACATCCTTATTGCCCCGCTCACACCGGTTTTTAAAACCTCTGCCTTCTGTCTCTCCAAACGATCCAAAACTTCCTCATGAGGATGGCCGTAGGAATTGCCTTCCCCGTAGGATATAACGGCCCACCGCGGCTTAACCACATCAAGAAATGCCTGGCTGGATGAATACTTAGAGCCGTGATGCGCGGTTTTCAACACATTGACCTCTTCCAGCATCCTGATTTCCACAGGCCGCTCAAGAAGCCGTTCCTCCCCCCTTTCTCCCATGTCGCCGGTAAACAGCATATGGCAGTTTCCATAATCCATCTTAAGCACTTCTGATTCCTCATTGGTATTTTCCGGTACATCCGACTCTTTGGGGTAAATGCAGGTGATCCGGAGCTTTCCAACCTGAATTTTGTCTCCCCCAGTTAAGTACCATACCTTTGTCCCCCGTTTCCCTGCAAGCTCTGCCAGCCTGATCACGGACTTGTCCTGCCTTCCGTGGTAAGGAAGCATGAGATTTTGTATTCTTATGTCATCGCAGGATTCTAAAAGATATTCTACTCCGCTTAAATGATCCAGATCCCCATGACTGATAAACGCGTAATTGATCACGGAAACTCCCAGGCTCTTTATGCACGGTTCAAGGGTGTATTCTCCCAGAGATTTTTTTGAAGAACTTCCTCCATCCACCAGCACTGAAAACTTCTCCGTCCGAAGCAAAATGCCGTCCCCCTGCCCCACATCAATGAACAGAGCTTCCAGCCCCTTTACCGGGCCAGGCTTAAAGATTAGGATGCATAGGCAATACATCACAAAAAGAATAAGCATTTTCCCTGGATATGAAATTTCCTTTACCTTTGTTTTTTTATTCTCTTTTTCCTTCGTCTCAGTCTTTCCCTTTCCATTTTCTTTTTCTTTCTCCTCTTCCTTTTTCCTGGCCTCAGTTTTTTTCTTCTCCGCTTTCTCCCCAGCCTTATTTTCTCCTCCTGCCTCCCCCTGGTCATTCCCCGACACTGCCAAAAGCACCAGCCCTGCAAGCATCAGAAAAACATAAGCCATCATCCGTTCTGCCCCCGGTCTCCCGAAGGTCAGGCTATAGCCTGGAAGTTGGGACACTTTCCTGCAAAGGAACTCATATAAGACCAGAATATAATGTCCCGTTCCTGCTGCAAAAACACCCATGACAGGGCTTACATTTCCAAGAAAAATTACTGCGAATCCAGAGCAGAGTACGCCCCCCATCAGTGGGATCACAAGAAGATTAAGAAAAAGGCTGTAAAGCGGAATCTGATAAAAATGATAAAACAGGAAGGGCATGGTGACCATTTGAATGGCTAAGGCAGCGGACACAGTGCCTGCCAGGGGTTTTTCCTTCCCGATCCAGCGCTCTATTACAGGACTCACCCCTCCTATGGCAAAGACAGCCCCAAAGGATAGCTGAACCCCTCCCTGAGTGATAAGAAGGGGTGATTCAACGGCCAAAAGCAGGAGTGCCATGGAGGCGGCAGACAAAAGGTCATACGTCCTCCCAAGATAGGAGGCTAAAAATCCCGTGCTCATCATAATAACCGCTCTCATGACCGAAGGTCCTCCCCCTGTTAAAATTCCGTAGAGAACGATCAGAATCGTCCCGGCCAGACCGGAGCCGCCGTAGCCAAGGCCGGCTTTCCTGAGTATCCGGTAAAGAAATATCCCCACAAAGGACATGTGAAGGCCGCTGATCGCCAGAAGATGAGCGATCCCGTTTTTCTGATATAGAGTTTTAATCTCCCTGGAAATGCCGCCCTTATCCCCCAATACTGCGGCCGTAAAAATTCCGGCATCATCCTCTTCCCCATACCGGTAAAGGATTTCTTTCCCCCGCTCCCTGATCCGTCGCAGCCCCTCAAGCAGGGGAGAAGGATCAGAATTTACCATCTCCAGCTCCTCCCCGGAAAGCCTGCAGTCCAGTCCCTGTGCCTGATAATAGGCTTTGGAATCAAACTCCCCCGGATTTCTGGCCTGGGAGAAAGGCTGAGCCTCTCCTCTGATCCTTACGATCTGCCCCAGACATAATTCGTCTTCCTTCATCTGAAAGGTTGATTTCATTGTCACGAGAATGCCGGGAAGGAGAAGCCGGGAGTCTTCATTCCTTCCGCCTTTCCCATATTCCCACACCTGGTTCCCTTTCAAGGTGAGCCTCAATACCCCATTCACTTCTTCCAGTGATGACACCTTTCCCTGAACTTCCACATAGGCCTCTGATATTCGTTCTGCCTTTGCTTCCCGTCCTTTCCATCTTTCCCTGTCTTGCCCAGCCCAGGCCGCGCCAAGGAATAAAAAAAGAAGAGGCAAAAGAACCCAAAGCCGGTTTCTGCCTCTCCAATAACCATAAAGAACAATCCCGGCAGCTAAAAAAGCCGGAATCAAAAGCCAGGATGTCATAACCAGCAAAGCAGCAGTCTCTCCAAGTACAAATCCCCCTGCGATCAGACATAATGGGCGTTTTATTGTTCTGTTCCTCCTATATCATCTGGTACTTCTTCATTTTCCGCATTGTAATCCAGGTCCCGTTCAAAAAGCTGGTTTAAGGAAATAGAATCCCGGAACATGACCTCCTGAGAACCGTTCACCGTGATTTGCACCTTATTGACGGAGGAGGCCGCAGCCAGGGAATTCACAATAGAATAAATCGGGATGTATTCCTTTACCTCCAGTGTGTTATTAAGAAATGCGGAATCAAAATTAATATAACAGATGTTTTCATTGACCGACACATTAAGAAGCTTTATATCCCTTGGCAGGGTCGGATTCAAACCTGGCCTGCCCGGACCTGCAATCAG
The DNA here is from genome assembly GCF_000526995.1 of Lacrimispora indolis DSM 755. Taxonomy (NCBI): domain Bacteria; kingdom Bacillati; phylum Bacillota; class Clostridia; order Lachnospirales; family Lachnospiraceae; genus Lacrimispora; species Lacrimispora indolis. The sequence goes on from NZ_AZUI01000001.1 coordinate 720,779, forward strand.
CTGCTCAATGACCAGTTTTTCCAGAGAAGTGTTTACATTATGCACCACTTCCCTTGTCTCCTTCACCAGCTTCTCCCCTGTATCATTGGCAAAATACAAAGGCAGTTCTGTCTTTTCATAAGAATTGACATTGCTGATGTTGTCAATAAAATCAGAGTTTGCCATAGGGCCTACCGGACTTCCGGAGCTGTCCATCAGGGGCTGTTCCGCCGTATATACGGCAACATAATCCACCCCTTTTACCTGAGTCAGAGTCCTTACCAGAGAGGCCCTGCATAAGATCTCCCTGGTGGCATTCATCATGGCATAATTATTATCAAAATACAGATAAAGGACCGTATCCTCCAGCTTATACCGCTCAAAGCCCACCTTATCCGGGACAGCGGCCTGCCGGTCCAAGTCCTTTGGCACGGTACGAAGCTGTTCCATTAAGTTTCTGATTTTCCAGTCCGTCAGCTCTTCCAAGTCCCCCTCCGGCTTTTGGGGCATCTGATACTCCTGTGGCTCCATCTTTGTCATGGCGGAATTTAAGTAATAAATCTGATAAACATCAGCAATGGCTTCCGTTTCCTTTCCTTCCCTTTTTTCACAGCCGGTCAGACATAAAACACAGGCCAGGAGGAGAACGGTGGTCAGCCGCTTTATTATGACTGCCCGTATGCCGGGGCAGAACCCGCCCCGCTTCAGCGCACCCCGTATTATGGGGTGTACCGGGCGTAAAGTGATGCCTGAAAGGCGTTTCATCTAATAGCCTCCTGTTTCTAAGAAATATAAGTGAGGGGAATCCGTACGGTAAATGTGGAGCCCTCTCCCTCTTTGCTCTGAAGCTTCAATGCTCCCTGATGCATGAGCACAATTTTTTTCGTAATGGAAAGACCAAGGCCAGTGCCGCCTGTTTCCCTGGATCTGGCCTTATCCACCCGGTAGAACCGCTCAAACACATGCTCCTGGAACTCTTCTGAGATTCCGATCCCTGAATCGGCCACTTTTACATAAAAAAACTTATGATCCGCATCAAGGGTCACCCGGACCCAGCCGCCTTCCACATTGTATTTAATGGCATTTTCCACCAGATTGCTTAAAGCCAGAGACAGCTTCATCTCATCCACATCGGCAGTGACCTCCCGAATGCTTTCAAAGGTCAGCTCAACATTGCGTTTTCCGGCAATAGGGCGCAGCCTCTTTAAGATCAGCTCCAGCAGGCCGTTAATATTCACCTGAGCGATATTTAAATTCCCTCCGGAAGTCTTGTCCATGCGGACCAGAGACAGAAGGTCATCAATGATCTTGTTTTCCCGCTCGATTTCTTCGGATATATCGCTTAAAAACTCCCTGTAAAGTTCTGCCGGGACGTCTTCCAGCCCCATCAGGGAATCCGCCAGCACCCGGATAGAAGTGATGGGGGTTTTCAGCTCATGAGAAACGTTTGAGACGAATTCCTCCCTGGACTGGTCCACCGCTTTCAGCTTCTTTAAGGTCAGGTTAATGGTCTCCGTAATCTGCATGGTTTCCTTATAGGCATAGGTACTGACCTCCTCATCCATATCTCCTTCCGCGGCCCTGTTCAGCATCCGCTGCAGCTCCCGGAAGGGTTTTATCAGAAACTTTACAAGTAAAACCACAAATATGGCCAGAACGGAAACGATCATGAGCTGAAGGAATTGTCCTTTTTCCGACACAATGGAGATCCGGTTCAGCAGATCCTCTGTAGATGCCGTCACGATCATGACTCCTGCGATTTCTTTTTCCTGGCTGTTGGAATAAATGGGGATGGTCAGCGCTGAATAATGCTTTTCAGAATTATACTTGCTGCTGTTTTCCCCGTCAAAACACCGGATGACCTCCTCAGATACGTTAAGCTTGCCCACGGAAAGGGAAAAGGTATCGCTGATGATCCTGAAATTCCGGTTCACCACCACGATCCGTCCATTAAACATATCAGCCTTTACGGACATTTCGTTGTCAAGAAGCGGGTCCTTTGGCTCCATGGTCAAGTATCCGATCCTTGTCATCTTGTTGCTTAAGATCCAGCACTGGTTTTGAATTTCCTGCATTCTGGACTCAATGAGGTTCTGCTGGTAAGCCCCCAGCATGACCGAGTTCTGGATCATTATAGGTATGCAGCCCACCACCAGAAGAACGATGATCAGGGTGAACCGCAGGCTCATGGCATGTTTCTGATTAAAAATCTTTATCTGGAACATGTCCGCCCACCTCCAACTTCATTTCTGTCATACGTCCAGCCTTTTGGTACAGGCAATTGCCAGGGCTCCCGGCCCAATGTGGCAGGATACGCTTAAAGAAAGATTGTCCACGTAAATTTCCCCTGTCTTCGGGAAAATCTCTTCCAGCTCCTTCTTAAATTCCATGGCAGCCGCTTCGTTATTGGAATGGGCAACGGCTATGCCGGTGCGAAGCCCTTCCGGATCACCGAAACGCTCCTCCATATCCTTTTTTGCTGCTGTGACCATCATGGTTTTGGCCTGTTTCATGGTTCTTGCCTTGGCAAAGGCGTCCAGCTTCTCTCCCTGAATGGTAAGAACCGGTTTGATCCTTAAAAATGTTCCTAATAGAGCCGCCGCAGGAGTGATCCTGCCGCCCTTTTTTAAGTATTCCAGCGTATCTAAGGTAATATATATAGTGGAATCCAGCTTGGTGTCTTCCAGCTTCTCTTTGATTGCAGCAGCGTTCATACCGGAATCCGCCATGCTTTTGGCTTCCAGAACCGACTGCCTTTGGGTGACTGAAATCCTTTGGTTGTTGACCACAAACACCTTTCCCTCGTAATCATCTGCCAGCATAAGGGCGGTCTGGCATGCGCTGCTTAACCCGCTGGACATGGGAATGTGGACGATTTCCTCATATTCCTCCAAAAGCCTGTTCCACAAATCCAGGATATCCGCAGGAGAAGGCTGAGAGGTGGAAATATCTACCCCTTCCTCCAGCTTTTCATAGAAATCCCTCCGTGTCAGGCTGATATCCTCATAAAACGTCTCCCCAGCCATCATAAAGGGCATGGGCACTACATAAATCCCGGCTTCCACCCCCTGCTTCTGGGTCATTCCGCTGTTGCTGTCTGTTACTATCGCTACCTTCATTTCCGTTCTCCTTTAGTTCTGTAGGCAATAATATTTGACTACACTGTCAGGGCAGTCTGCTCTTCCTCACCTGCAGAAGTATAAAGCTGATAATACATACCCCGCTTTAACAGCAGTTCCTCATGATTTCCTTCCTCCACAATATTGCTGTCAGACAGCACCAGAATCCGGTCCGCATTCTGAATGGTGGTAAGGCGGTGGGCAATGGTCAAGGTAGTTCGGCCTACTGCCAGGCGGTCCAGGGACTGGGAAACCAGATGCTCGCTCTCATTGTCAAGTGCAGAGGTGGCTTCATCAAGGATGAGCACCTGAGGATTCTTAAGAAATACCCTTGCAATGCTGATGCGCTGTTTCTGTCCTCCGGAAAGCTTTACGCCCCGTTCTCCCACATAAGTATCATAGCCATCTTTAAGCCCTGTTATAAATTCATGGGCACCGGCCAGTTTTGCCGCCTGGATCACTTCCTCTTTGGAAGCTCCCGGATGCCCGTACTCAATATTTTCAAAAACTGTTCCTGAGAACAGGTACACATCCTGCTGCACCACGCCTACGGTGCTTCTTAAGCTCTCCAGGGTCACATTTTTAATATCCTGGCCGTCAATGAGGATCTCACCCTCTGTAGGATCATAGAAACGGGGGATTAAGTTGCATAACGTGGTTTTTCCGCCACCGGAAGGGCCAACTAGAGCCACTCTTTCTCCTGGCCTGATATCAAGGTTCACATCAGTCAGCACCGGATTATGGTCATCCGGGTATTCAAAGGATACCCGTTGAAAGGTAATATTTCCTTTTACATCATGAAGAGGTTTTGCCCCTTCTTCATCAAAGATATCCACGCTGGCATCCATTAACTCCATAAATCGTTCAATTCCGGTCATTCCTCTCTGGAACTGCTCCGCAAATTCGATGATCCTTCGGATGGTGGCAAGAAGCGTGGTCACATACAGGGTGTAAGCCACCAGATCTCCCGGCTCAATCAGCCCCTTTATCATAAATATACCGCCTGCAACAATGACCACCACATACATCAGGCCGTCAAACATCCGGATGGTATTCTGGAAAGCAGCCATGTATTTATAGGTTTTCCGCTTGATCTCCAAAAATTCCAGATTATCCTTGTTGAATTTTTCGATCTCGATCTTTTCGTTTGCAAAGGCCCGGACCACCCGGTTTCCAAGAAGGCTGTCTTCGATCCTGGCATTCAGCTCTCCGATGTGGTTTCTCTGGTGTTTAAAGGCCCTTCTCACCTGTAAGTTAAAGTAAGTACAGGATACTGCCATAACCGGGATCAACAGGAAAATAATAAGCGTCAAAGGAAGACTGATTCCCGACAATATAATAAAGGATACCACTGTCTTTAGGAAGGCAATAAAAAATTCCTCCGGACAGTGATGGGCAAATTCCGTCACATCAAATAGGTCACTGGTGATCCGGGACATGATCTGCCCAACCTTTGTATTGTTAAAATAGTTATCCGACAGCTTCTGCAAATGTGCAAATGCATCCTGTCTCATGTCTGTCTCAATGGCCGCTCCCATGACATGACCTGTGTAAGCCATATAAAAACTGGCCATTCCGTCTATGATCCTGAGACCGAAATAAAGAGCGCCGATTCCTACGATCATCTGTACCGTAAGGGTTGTGATATCTCTTAGTCCCTGATTGGTGATATAACGCAGAATCAAAGGAAGCACCATTTCACAAATGGTGGTAAGCGACGCACAGAATAAATCCATGATCATGACTTTCGTATATTTTTTATAATAGGGCACAAAGCGCTTCAGCAATGTGCCCGTTCGCATCTCATTCTGTTTCATATAATCCTCTACTCTGTAATCTTAATATTCTTAATGAGCCCTAAAGCCCAATCTTTTTCCCCCGGCTTTCTGCTCACAATATTAATGTTCATACGCTGTTCCTTATATAATACCTGTGCTGACATCCCATAAAGGATTTCTCCTTCCCGTTCCTCCGGCTCATAAAATGCCGCCCGGGCCTTGGCCTCTCCTACGTCAAAGTCCATGATTTCAGGCCCTTTCCCCTGCTCAAACCACTGCTTCTTAAACTCAGCCTTACGTCCTTCAAAAACCGCTGCGTAAACGTAATAATCATGGCCCCCATACCCTTTTCCGTCATAGTAGTGGTCCATGGTGCCGTTATATGACTCATCGTAAAGAAAATTCCCCGGGATCCCAAAGCTCATATTGCCGATCTTCCGGTAAACCAGATGCTTTCGACAGCCGATGGAATCCTCCTCCGTCAAGGACACCACGCCTTTCAAATCCACAGGAATATGGCCGTCAAGGCTGCATACCTCCAAATATTCTTTCTTTGGAAAGGGAAGCTTGCGATCCATGGAAAGCGTCTTTTCAAGGAGTTCGATGATCTCCCGGTTCACCTGCTGATCCTGTTTGCTTCGGCCTGACGGCATGAAATAGCAGAACTGGTGAAGCAGGACCAGGGCACTGTTTCTGTAAAAACAGGCATCCTTTTCCAGTTCATTCCATACAAAAAAATCCCTGGCAAATACGACCCCTATACCAGAATGTATCATCCCTTTTATCTCTTTAAAAGAAAATGACCGAATATGGGTGATCAGTTTTCCCTCCTGACGGTCCGGTACATAATAAACCGAAGGCCAGCAAAACATGTATTCCCCATCTTCGCCCCATCCGGACACCAGCTTCATAAGGTCAGAAAACCACTGATAAAAGTGCTTCTGCCTCATGGCAAGAAAATCCCTTTTCATATAATATCCGGTCCTGTCCTCGACCTTTAGCCTTAGCTTTTCCTCTTTTGCAAGCCTCTCCAGAAAATGAATGGCCGCCGCATGAAAACCTGGGCCGGCAATGTTAGTCTGACTCTCCCCCTGAAGCTTGTTCCTGCTCCACTTAAGCCAGATATAGCCTTCCTGGCACAGCTGGACAAGCAAAAAACCTTCGATCCGAAAACAATGGTACCCCATTTCCTTTGCCAGCTTTTTTGCCATACCTTCTGCCGACTGGCAATTCCAGCTAATCCCTGAGAAAATTTTTTTCTTTGGCTCCAAAGAAAATCTGATTCGAATACTCATCTGAAACCCTTCCTAAGATATCTTTCTCTATTCTATCGTATTTTCATAAGAAATGGAAGCATAAAACGAATATGGACGAATTTAATTTTTCAATTTACATTAAAAAACCTTGTCTGCCTCAGCCGGACATTCAAGGCTGAAAGAAAAATGTCTTCAACCCTGAATGGGCAAACATATCCCATTGATTCACTTGGAGAAAAAAAGAGGGCCGTCCAGTGCAGCACTGGAAAGCCCTTTTTTGACATAACTTCCTAAACTCATTTCACAAGTAAAGATTTTCCTGTCATTTCTTTTGGCTGTTCTAATCCCATCAGTTCGATCAGAGTCGGAGCGATATCGGCCAGGCATCCGCCTTCTCTCAGCTTGTAGGATGGGTCTGCATTTACCAGGATAAACGGAACCGGGTTGGTGGTATGGGCAGTAAAAGGTTCTCCTGTCTCATAATCCAAAAGCTGCTCCGCATTTCCGTGGTCAGCACAGATGAACAGAATGCCATTTGTTTCCTTGATGGCATCCACAGTTCTTCCCACACATGCATCCACTGTCTCAATGGCTTTGATGGCTGCGGTCTCGATTCCTGTATGGCCTACCATATCCGGGTTTGCAAAATTAATGATAATCACATCGTATTTTCCGGATTTGACAGCCTCCACCAGCTTGTCGCAAACAATGGGAGCGCTCATCTCAGGCTGTAAGTCATAGGTGGCGACCTTTGGAGACGGAACCAGGATCCTGTCCTCTCCTTCATTAGGCGCTTCCACACCGCCGTTAAAGAAAAATGTTACATGGGCATATTTTTCAGTTTCCGCGATTCTGGCCTGAGTCATGTTGTTCTTGGCCAAAAATTCACCGAAGGTGTTTGCAATGGATTCCTTTTTAAAGGCAACCACCTTGTTATCAATGGTTTTATCGTAATCCGTAAAGCATACATAGGTCAGGTTTAAGCGCTTTTCTCTGGCAAATCCCTTAAATTCATCATCGCAGAACGCTCTGGTGATTTCTCTGGCCCTGTCAGGGCGGAAATTAAAGAAGATCACGGAATCGCCGTCATTTACGGTTGCTAGGGGTTTTCCAGCCTCTGTCACAACAAATGGCTCCACAAACTCATCATAAACCTCTTTGTCATAGGAAGCCTGGATTCCGGCAGCAGCCGATTCCCCATGGTTTCCTTCTCCCTTTGTCAGGGCATTGTATGCCCGCTCCACACGGTCCCAGCGGTTATCACGGTCCATGGCATAATAACGGCCCATAACAGAAGCCACCTTGCCTGTGCCGATTTCTTTCATCTTTTCTTCCAGTGCTTCTACAAAGCCCTTTCCGGAAGCAGGAGGTGTATCACGTCCATCCAGGAAGCAATGAACGAAAACCTTGTCCAGACCGTTTCTCTTTGCCAGCTCTAACAAGCCGTAAATATGGGTGTTATGGCTGTGTACCCCGCCATCAGATACCAGACCCCACATATGAAGGGCTGATCCGGATTTCTTGCAGTTTTCCACTGCCTGTAAAAATTCCGCAACTTCAAAAAAGTCGCCGTCTTCTATTGATTTTGTAATCCTGGTAAGCTCCTGATATACGATGCGCCCTGCGCCCATATTCAAATGCCCTACCTCTGAATTACCCATCTGTCCGTCAGGAAGACCTACCGCCAGTCCGCTGGCATTGCCTTTAACAAAAGGACACTGGCTCATAAGCTGATCCATGATGGGGGTCTTGCCTTCACAAACAGCGTTATGATCGCAGTTATCATTTAATCCGTAACCATCAAGTATCATTAATACAACTGGTTTTCTGCTCATAACTAGTTCTCCTTTTCCTCTTCTTCATTCTATTGTAATGGAAGCATCCTGATATATCATCATGCTCCAAAATGTGGGAAATCTTATGGAAATCATTGTCTCACAGATTACATTTTACATGATTTGCACATTTCTTGCAACCGGTGAATGACAAAATAATATCAGGGCTCTGATGCCTGGTATTTTCCCCTGGGCCAAAAACTGCTGCCCCACCGATTAAGGAAGAGGGGCAGCAGCTTTTATATACTTATTTGTTGTAGTTTACGATATTTCCAAATTCCGGTTTTAAAGATGCTCCGCCAACCAGGCCGCCGTCAATGTCAGGCTGTGCAAACAGCTCCGGTGCGCTTGCAGCGGATACGGAACCGCCATACTGGATACGGATCGCTTCTGCAGTCGCTTCATCATAGATTTCAGCGATGCACACACGGATAGCAGCACAAACCTCCTGAGCCTGCTCCGTTGTTGCCACCTTTCCGGTACCAATGGCCCAGATTGGCTCGTAAGCGATGACCGCATTTGCCGCATTCTCTGCCGGCACACCTAAGAAAGCGATCTTGATCTGCTGACGGATCCAGTCAAGAGTGATTCCCTGTTCTCTCTGGGTTAAAGATTCTCCGCAGCAAACAATAGGAGTGATGCCGTATTCAAAGGCTTTTAAAACCTTCTTGTTCACGGTCTCATCTGTTTCGGCAAAGTATTCCCTTCTCTCGGAATGGCCGATCACCACGTATTTCACGCCTGCATCCTTTAACATGCCAGGAGAAATCTCTCCGGTATAAGCGCCCTTATCCTCATAGTACATGTTTTCAGCGCCGATGTGGATATTGGTTCCCTTTGCGGCTTCCATAGCCGGTATGATATCAATAGCCGGAACACAGAAAACAACGTCTACCTCATCATTTGCTACCAGAGGCTTTAATGTATTTACCAGCTCCACCGCTTCGGTGGGAGTCATATTCATTTTCCAGTTACCTGCTATAATTTTCTTTCTGGACATAGTATCAACCTTCCTTTATGTTCGTCATTCAGAAGACCGGGATCTCCCTTTTCTCTTACTTATTGTCTGCTGCAGCCACGCCCGGCAGTTCCTTGCCTTCCAGGAATTCAAGGGAAGCGCCGCCGCCTGTGGAGATATGTGTCATCTTGTCAGCAAAACCAAGTCTCTTAACCGCATTCACGGAATCACCGCCTCCGATTACCGTAGTGGCATCAGAAAGCTCTGCAACTGCGCGGCAAACCTCTAAAGTACCTTCTGCAAAATTGGAGAATTCAAATACTCCCATAGGCCCGTTCCATACAACGGTCTTGGCGCCTTTTAAAGCATTCTTGAAAAGTTCGATGGTTTTCGGTCCGATATCAAAGCCTGACCAGCCTGCGTCAATGACCTCTACCACTTTTCTTTCCGTATCATTGGAAAACTCCTTGCCTTCTAAGTTATCTACAGGAAGCAGCAGCTTTACGCCTTTGTCTTCCGCTTTCTTGATCATCTCCAAAGCATAATCAAGCTTGTCTTCTTCACATAAGGAATTACCGATCTCTTTGCCCTGAGCCTTTGCAAAGGTGTAAGCCATACCGCCGCCGATGATTAAGGTATCAACTTTATCAAGAAGGTTATTGATTACGTTGATCTTATCGGAAACCTTTGCTCCTCCCAGGATTGCGACGAAAGGACGTACGGGATTCTCCACTGCCTGGCCAAGAAATTTGATTTCCTTTTCCATCAGATAACCAACTACGTTGGTGGCTGTATATTTGGTAACGCCCACATTGGAGCAATGAGCTCTGTGAGCGGTACCGAATGCATCGTTTACGAATATACCGTCGCAAAGAGACGCCAGCTCTTTTGCATACTCTTCTGCACTCTCATCCTTGCCGTACTTTGTCTCCTCCACTCTGTAGCGGGTATTCTGAAGAAGCAGAACTTCTCCATCCTTTAATTCCTCAGCAACCTTCCTTGTCTCAGGACCTGTTACCTTTGGATCGTTTACAAATTTAACCTCTACGCCAAGTCTTTCGCTTAAAGCTGGAGCAACCGGCTCTAATGACATCTCCGGAAGAGGCTCGCCCTTTGGCTTTCCTAAATGGGAGCACAGAATCACCTTTGCACCCTGATCCAATAATTTCTTGATTGTAGGAACGGCTCCGTCAATTCTGTTAAAGTTCTGAATCACTCCATCCTTTAACGGTACGTTGAAATCACATCTCACTAAAACTTTCTTTCCCTGTAATCCGGATAAATCATCAACTGTTTTCTTATTAAGCATGCTTCAATGCTCCTTTCCTATTTACTGCCCACGTTTTCTGGGCAGGGCCCACCCCGCATTATCGGGTGTAAAGGGATACCTGGAAGGTATTTCCATTTACTGTTATTTCAAACATTAAAAAATAAAAGGCCCGGTCCATAACGACCGGACCCTTTGTGGATCATTAGCCTAATTCAGCAAAGTACTTAATTGTACGAACCATCTGGCTTGTATAGGAATTCTCATTATCATACCATGAAACAACCTGAACCTGATATAAATCATCGCCGATCTTGGAAACCATGGTCTGAGTAGCATCAAATAAGGAACCGAATCTCATGCCAACAACATCAGAGGAAACGATCTCATCTGTATTGTATCCGAAGGATTCGCATGCTGCTGCCTTCATAGCTGCGTTGATGCCTTCCTTGGTTACGTCTGTACCCTTAACAACTGCTATTAAGATGGTGGTAGAGCCTGTAGGAACCGGAACACGCTGTGCGGAACCGATTAACTTGCCGTTTAATTCCGGAATAACCAGGCCGATTGCCTTTGCAGCACCGGTGGAGTTGGGAACGATGTTGGCAGCGCCTGCTCTTGCTCTTCTTAAGTCGCCTTTTCTGTGAGGTCCGTCAAGGATCATCTGATCGCCAGTGTAAGCATGGATTGTGCTCATGATGCCGGACTGGATCGGAGCATAATCGTTAAGAGTTTTTGCCATAGGAGCCAGACAGTTTGTTGTACAGGAAGCAGCGGAGATGATCTTGTCATCTGCTGTTAAGATATTCTCGTTTACACTGTAAACAACGGTTGGAAGATCATTTCCTGCCGGAGCGGAGATAACAACCTTCTTAGCGCCTGCATCAATGTGAGCCTGAGCCTTGTCCTTGGAGCAATAGAATCCTGTACACTCAAGAACTACATCAACACCGATCTCTCCCCATGGAAGTTCAGCAGCCTTTGCCTGAGCATAAATTTTAATGGTCTTTCCATCTACAGTAATGGAGTCCTCGGAAGCCTCTACGGTGTGAATACCTTCACCATAGTATCCAGCGTATCCGCCCTGTGCAGTGTCGTATTTTAATAAATGCGCTAACATCTTTGGATCTGTTAAATCGTTAATAGCTACTACTTCATAGCCTTCTGCGCCAAACATCTGTCTGAATGCAAGACGGCCAATACGGCCGAAACCATTAATCGCCACTTTTACTGCCATAATTCAATTCCTCCTAAGAATAAAATTAATTTGATTGTTAAATAATAATCAACTACCCTTTATTTTACCTAATAATCCAGTAAATAGCAAGTCCTTTTTTATTTTAAATTCCCCGCTTACCCTAAAGCTCATTCTTCACATAGCTGGCCAGATTATAGGAATGGTCGGAAATCCGTTCCAGATTGCTTATAAGTTCCAGGAACACAACGCCTGAAGAAGTATTGCACTCTCCCGCAGAAAGCCGTTCAATATGCTTTTCTCTCAGCTCTTCCTCCAAAAGATCCACCTCATCTTCCCACTGGCTCACCTTCCGGACATCTTCCATGTCCCCTTTTCTTCTGGCCTCTATGGAATGGAAGAAAGATTTGTAGGCTGCCTGGCAGATGACCTGTAAATCAGAAGCACCTGTATCGGAGAAGCTGATTTCATGCCGGATCATATATTCCGCCTGCTCCGCCAGGTTCTCCGCATGGTCACCCACCCGTTCGATATCATTGACACTGTAAAATAAGTTGTTGACTACCAGTTTCTGCTCCTCTGTCAGGGACAGATTGTTGATTTTGACCAGATATTCGATCAGCATCTTTTCCATATTATTGATCGTCTTTTCTGTTTTATACACTTCTTTCGCTTCATCCGCATTTTTCGTTATGACCGCATCCATTGCCCGCTTCACATTTTCCATGGTAATCTGTCCCATATGTACTACTTCCATGGCGGCAGTTTCCACAGCAAAAGCCGGGGTTTCAAAAATTCTCTCATCCAGATGCTTCATGGTCACGGCTTCTTCCCCTGCCGATTCCCCTTCACCGGTTCTGTCTTCCGGGATCATCAACCCGGATAAGTTCACCAGCTGCTTTGCAAACGGGAACAGAAGAAGGGTGTTTGTCAGGTTAAAAAACGTATGGAAGATGGAAATCTGTACCGCCGTAATGTTATGGGCCGCCAACGCCGGGGAGACCATAAAAAGGGCAAAGGAACCTATGCCGAAAGTAACGGCTCCCAGCACATTAAAAGACAAGTGGATCACTGCCGCACGCTTTGCAGTCCTGGAACCGCCGATACTGGAAATGAGGGCTGTAACACAGGAACCGATGTTCTGCCCAAGGGTGATGAAAATAGCCGCATTGGTAGTAACCACCCCGTTCATGGCAAGAGTCTGTAGAATTCCCACCGATGCGGAAGAGCTTTGGAGCAGTGCTGTTACCATGGCTCCGATCAGCATACCCAGCAAGGGGTTTCTCCCTAAAAGGCGGAATGCTTCAGAAAAAATGGGAGCATCGGTATAAGGTGAAATCGCTCCTGACATAAAATCCAAGCCGATAAACAGCATGCCAAGGCCCACCAGGATCTCCCCTATGGTTTTCATCTTCTGCTTTTTGCCGAACAAAAGAAGGACCGCTCCGATTCCAATAAAAAGAGGAGCTGAAAAGGAAGGCTGCAATATGGAAAATGCATCTCCCAGCTGATTCATGGATACAATCCAGGCCGTAATGGTGGTACCGATGTTGGCTCCCATGATAACACCTACCGCCTGGGTCAGATTCAGCACTCCTGCACTTACAAAACCCACTACCATAACCGTGGTTGCCCCGCTGCTCTGAATGATGGCTGTTATGAGCGCCCCTAAGAGCACCGCCAGGAAACGGTTGTTTGTAAGCATTCCCAAAAACCGGCTCATCCTGCTTCCTGCACTCTTCTGCATTCCATCCGCCATGGTGTTCATGCCATACAGGAACATTCCCAGTCCCCCTAGAAAACCAAACAGACTCGATATGTCATTTATAGACATGTGTTACCTCCTTATAAACACTGATTATGGTTTTATTCCGGCGCTTTTCTCCCTTTCCGGAAGACGCACCGTTTAAAATATAGCATAGGCGGAATTGATTTTTCAATGTTTTTTAAAAAATATGTAAAATTTGGGTGAAATCTATGTAAAACAACTGCCCCATTCCGACAAAAAAACCGCCCTGCTGACCGGAAACCAGCGGGCGGCTTTTGCCGCGGAGAAATTTACAGTATTTTTTCATATAACTTAAAGCAATGAAGTCCATATTTTCCTAGCCCCAGATCCACAGTATCCACATACTTAAAACCGCATTTTTCATACAGCCTTACAGCAGGCAGGTTCTTTTCATAAACATCAAGGCGGATGGCTTTTGCGTGTTCTTTCATGCCATGCTGAACCGCAAAATTCATCAATGCCATGCCAATTCCATTTTTAAGATACCCAGGGTGAACAGCGAAAGTATAAATCACAAATATATCAGAGCAGTCAGCTTGTATTCCCCATTGAACCTTATGATATGCAGGTTCGGGCTCATGGCTTAATATCATTGAACCCACGATTTTTCCTTCAGCTTTTGCTACATAAAGATTGTCATTTGCAATACCGTTAACTGCATCTTCACGTGTAGGATATATGCCTTTTATCCAACCGGGATAGTTAATGCTGTTCTCCAGAAAGTCATTCAGATCGTCATAGAGCTGCTCAAGCTGATCAATATGGTATTTTGTTCCCTTCTCAATAAGAATGTTCATATGTAACCTTTAACCTTTCAGAATTTTACGACTGGTATGAATGCAGGAGCGAGCCTATTTAACCTATGAGATACCCTTTGCTTTTCCAAGCTTTATAACAAGAGATTTCACCTTTCCATCTCTTAGTTTCATGGCAGCCGCTCCAAAAAGCCCGGCTTCCTTTTCTTCTGATTTTTGCCCATCAAAGTATTCCAGTTCCATCCCCTCAATGCGGTAGCAGCCCGGAATCATATCCTGCTTCTCAAAAAACTGATAGACGACCCTGGTTTTTCCTAAAAATCTGGCTTCAACGGTTTTGTTCTCCGGTATGAGATATCCGGGAATTGCAGGCTTAAAAAAACAGCAAAGCTGCCCCTCTATTATGCGGAAGGGCTTTTCTCCAAACATCATAATCTGCCAAATTTGCAGGAATTCAGCAGTGGAACCGCTGAGTCTTGCCACAAAGCCTCTTCCATGAAGCTTATCATCGGCATTTGCGCTGCTCACAAGAAACGAAGAATTCTCCAGAGGGCTTCTTCCGTATCTCTCTTCATCCAAAAACGGAATGCATGCATTGTGAAAATCTCGGAAGAATTCATCATATAATTTTGATTTGAGCAATTCCAGCAGATACTTATATTCCATGTGAAGCCAGATGGATTCATTTTCCAGCCAGCCGGGTGAAAATGCCTTTGCTCTCCCGATCTCAAAGGGGGCATTGTCCAGGGACTCATTGACTTTATACATTTTCAATTTGGAATCATATAATCCGGTTTCCTTAACTTTTTGGTACAAGGACAATTTTTCTTCCCTGGATACGGGCAGTTTCATATACCGGACAAATCCTTCCAGGAACAGAGGAAGGGCAGTGACCTGCAGATTTTCAGGAATGATATGGTTCCCAGCCAATTCATAGCTGTCAAACTGATGAATAAAATAAGTAGGAATCCTTCCATCCTTTTTGCAGGCTGATTGGATGCCGTCTTCCACATAGGAAATCCACTTCCCAAGGATTCCCAGAAACTCCTGTCCGGAAATGAATGCCTCATCTCCCCGGACTCCTTTGGCAATAATCCCTCTGTAATGCTCCTTGTAATCATTGCACTCATTCCATACCCACAGCTTGATTTTAGCTTCTTCCTCATAGGTTGTAAAGGTTTTATCCAGACCTTTGATAAAATCATACAGCTCGCCCGGCACTGTAACCCCTTCTTCAAACCGTTCCAGAGCGCTTTCCATAAATTTCAGCAGACGGTACAGCTCAAAGGTTTCCGGCATGGAGGAGCCTAAGAGACCCGGCAGTCCATTTAATGCATCGTACCAGCCGGGCTTTCCCCCTTCCATTTCTATCCCTAAGCCGGACATGTCTAAGGAAGCGGTTTTATTGGCAGCTATTACCGCCAGCTTTGTCATCAGGTTTGTGACATAAACGGTTCCCTTTCCATGATCAGTGAATACCGTTTCCTTTAAATCTTCTTTTTTCCGGTCCTCACAAAGGGCGTGGTACTGCCTGATCCCCCGTTCCGTCTTTACATAACGCTCATGGCGCGGTCTTACAACCGCCCTTGATTCATAATAAGTGTAGCTTTTATCAGAAAACAGCAGGTGTTTTTCCATTTCAGGATAAACGGAAAGGTAGGCTTCAATCAAATCAATGTGATATGTCCAGTGGTCAGTCCAGTATCCTTCCCCAAAATCCGCGTGAAATTTAAGTCTGCTGTGCTCTGTCACTGCACTGAGGAATTCCTCCCTGCCGCATTTTAAGGAAATGGAGTGGTGTCCCAGAAAAGCGAACAGACTTCCCGGGGAAAACTCCTTTTGGAAAAATCCTTCCACAGAGCCTCTGCCTTCCTCTCCCACAAATTTAAGAATCTCATCAGTCCGGAGGGCCTGATAGGTGATCTGGCGGACCACCAGGGGATTGTACCCGTCCAGCTGCAGCAGATTATAAAACAGCTTGATGTTATGATCCTTTACATAGGGCGTGAATAAAACATCGCTTCTCCGGTTCTGGTTTACATCTCTGAAATTTCCGTTTCCCTGGGAGTAATATTCCGGAAACATGGAAAAATCATTGTAATCCCGTTCCATATCCCCATGCTTTCTGGAATACACGTAAAAGACGGAATCCTTCCCTGCTTTTATTGGAAACCCGCCCCGCAGCACGTTATCTATATAAGTCTGCTTGCAATAAGCATCAAAAACCGGATCAGAGGTTTTCGTATCAATGAAACTTCCCAGTTCCCTCGTTTTTTCTGCTGCCCTGTTGTATCTGTCTTCGAAATAGCTCCTGTCCAGATTCCCTTTCCCATAATCTGACAAGATCTTTTTGGTTGAGGCCTGGCCTGCCACACTGTTCCACTCCATTGCCTCACCGGCAGACAGGATCCTGGTCATACAGGCAAAACCGGAAGGCACAAGATTTTGAGTGATCTGCTTTTTTTGCAGAAGTTCCTCAAGGCTGTGACGGATCAGGCCTATCGGATGTTCCAATGACGTATCGTGTTCAAACACAAGCTCAGGATCTGCGATTATTGGCAGCAGCTGCCCGAACTCTGATAAAGAAACCATGAAATTTCCCTTTTCCACCCTTGAAACAACTGCAGAATCTCCTGTACTGTATCTTACCCGGTAATAAGGCATCCTCTTTTCCACGTCCTCCACCTGCATCCAGGCTTTCATGGTCTGTGCCATTTCCTTCATTTCTTTTAATCCGATGCCATAAGGGAGGATTCCAGGCATTCCATCCAGTATTTGCAGCCGCAGCTCCTGCCGGGAAATATTTTGTACTGTCACCCTTCTCACCAGACCGGCTATCTCTTCATCAGGCAGGGTATAATACAGGACATTGGTTTTTAAGCCTGTATCATGATTGATTTCTTCCAGCTCCAGCTCATTCATTCCCACATACATCCGGGTCTTCACAGAATCCAGCCGAAAGGGTTCGTATAACTCGCTCCCAACCTTAATAAAAGTGCGAAACCCCATGTTCCTCACAAGCTGGTATGCCTGGTGGGCCGGATAAAACTCCATAATGGAATGATTCTTGTTTTCCACTCCAAAGCTTGCAACTGCCTGACCCCTGTTGGTATAAAAACACCAGAGAGGGATGCCGTAAATTCCGCTGATTCCCGGCAAAAAGCTGGAAAATACCGGCTTTTGGCTATAATTTTCTATAATAAATCTTCCTTTTGAATCAAACATAGTCTTATCATCCTTTCACCGCACCTGCAACCAGGCTATCCTGGATCTGATTGCTCAGCATAAAATAAATAACAATGGTAGGCAGGGTGGCTATGACCATGCCCGCTCCGATTAAGCCCCAATCAGTGGAATATTGGCCTGCAAAGGACATGATGCCTACGGGCAGGGTCCGGTACCGGTCGCTGTCCACAAAGGTATTGGCTAACATCAGCTCATTCCAGGTCCCTAAAAAGGTAAAAATAGAGGCAGTGGCAAGAGCAGGCTTGACAATGGGAAGTATGATGGCCGCAAAACACCGGAAAATCCCGCAGCCGTCAATGCAGGCAGCCTCCTCAATTTCCATTGGGATGCTTTTGTAAAATCCGATTAATATCATGATGCTCATGGGAAGCGCCCCGGCAATATAAGGAATCAAAAGCCCTAAATACCCGCCTTTTAAACCGGCTTTGTCAAGGACCTGAAACAGAGGCAGCAGGGCAGCCTGAGCCGGAATCATGATTCCCAATGCGAAAACTCCGAATACCAGGGATTTAAGCTTCCATTTCATCCTGGCTATGGCATAAGCAGCCATGGCAGACAAAAGTCCTGCAACAACCACTGTCGCCATGGAATAGAATACGGAATTTAAAAAATACCGGATCAGGTTTGTCTGGGTAAATGCGTTTCCATAATTTTCCCATCTCCAGACCAAGGGGAGCCCGATGGGGTTTTCTCCGAAAATCTCTCCATTGCTTTTTAAGGAAAAGGTAAAAAGCCAGTATAAGGGGAAAAGCTGAGTCAGTGCAATGAGGCACAGCAGCAAAAACTTTATCTTTTTTTTAATCTTCATAGGACCGCCTCCTCATTTATATGGCAGATGCATTTTCTTCCGCTTTTTTAAACAGCCTGCTCACAATAAAGGTAAACAGCAGGCATTCCACTACAATGAAAAATGCCTGTGCGCTTCCATACCCATATAAGCCTCTGCGGAATAAGTTATTGTACATCAGGGTTGCCGGCACTTCACTGGCATGGTTGGGTCCGCCCCCGGTCATGACATAGATGAGATCAAAGGCCCTCAAAGAACCGGTAATGGAGAATATGACACAGGTCTTGATAACAGGGGCCAGGAGGGGCAGGGTGATCTTTGTATTCACCTGCCACTTGCTGGCTCCGTCGATTTGAGCCGCCTCATAATAATCCTGTGAAATGGATTTGATCCCTGCATAAAAGATCAGCATATGATAGCCGATATATTGCCACACAGCAGGAACCAATGTGGAGAGAAATGCTGTTTTAGGATTGGAAAGCCAGGAATAATTGAAATCAGAAGCTCCCAATGCCCGGATCAAGTTATTCAAAAGTCCATATTCGCTGTTAAACATCTTCATCCACAGCTGACCGATTACCATGCTGGATATAACCACAGGCAAAAAGTAAACCGTGCGGAAGAACTTTTCTCCTTTTACCCCTCTTGCCAGAACCATTGCCAGTAAAAGGGAAATGGGCAGCTGAATGATTAAGGATGCGCTTACTAAAAGAAAGGAATTTAAAACGGCCTTCACAAAGTGGCGGTCCTCTGCAAACAGCCTGATATAATTCCCAAGCCCGATAAACTCCATTTTCCCCATGCCATCGTACTGGAAAAGGCTGTAGGCTCCGGAGATAAAAAGGGGGATGATGCTGAAGCTGATAAACAGGATGAGCGCAGGCAGCACAAAGCAGGCCACAAAGCTCTTTTTTCCCAACATGTTATTCATAATCAATCTCCTTTGGGCAAAAAACGGGTATCGCCTGTTTTTGTAAGCGATACCCCCTTGCTCTTACTTACTTATTAATAGCTGCTTCATGTTCCTTTATAAACTCACCGGTATCTGCTCCCGGTGCAAATAAGGTCTGCACCTGTTCATTATGGATGGTGGCAGGCTCCGCATCAAGAGAGGTATCCCATGCAAGGACTGAGGTCTTACCCTGGGAAAGAAGATCCTTGATCTGTACAAAGAGAGGATTTAAGCCGTTTTCATCCACCTCTGTTTTCCAGCCGCTGAAGCCTGTGCCTGTCTGGTACGCAGCCTCTCCCATCTTCTGGTTTATATAGATTGCAAATTTGGCCGCCTCATCCGGGTTTTTGGAGCTCTTATTCACCCAGAAGGATTCTACGAATCCGCCGCAATAATCGGTTTCATTTCCTTTGCCGGAAATCATGGGGATTTTCATTGCAACCACATCCTCCGGATTGATGGTAATGGCTTTATCCGTATAAATGCCGTTTGCAAACCAGCTTCCCATAAGCCTCATAGCGGCCTTTCCGGTTCCAAAAGCTGCATTGGCATCATCATTGCTCTGTTCCAGAGGATTGGCTCCAAATGCGCCCATCTCGTATAATTCCTGCACCTTATCGGCAGCTTCTGCATAACCCTCTCCTTCAAAGGGAGCCTGGCCGGAGAGCATCTTGTTGATTCCTTCTGCCCCTACGGTCCTTAATGCCAGCGCCTGATAAATGAATGCGGCATTCCAGCCATCCTTTGCGCCGGAAGCCAGAGGAGTCACTCCGTCAAGGGCTTTCAGCTTTTCAACTGCTGATACCAGTTTGTCATATGTATCGGGTAGCTCTGCTCCTGCCTGACCGAATAAAGCCTTATTGCAGTATAAGGTCATGTACCAGGAAAAGGAGGGAAGAGAATATGTCTTTCCATTGTATTCAAAAGCTGCCGTGGACCCCTCAAGCAATTTCCCCTTGATCTCATCCGTGATATAGGAATCCAGAGGAAGGAGTTTATCCGCATTGATCATCTTTCTTGCGGTTCCTGCCCCCCAGTAGTAGAACACATCGATCCCTTTTGCATCTCCAGCAAACTCTGCGGAAATCTTAGTCTTATAAGCTTCCGTATCCAGGGTCTGGGTGTTGATTTCTATGTTGGGGTTTTCCGCCAAGTAGGCGGAAACCGCCTCGTCATATTTTTTCTTCAATTCATTGGTATCATTGGACCACTGGTGCCATACATTTAATACGGTCTTTTCCGTCTTTCCGTCTGTTATACTGCCTGCTGCTGTGGGAGCGGCGCTGCCTTTGCCTGTGCAGCCGGTCATTCCTGCTGCCAGAGCCACCATAAGTGCAACGGCTGAAACTCTTTTCAATAACCTTTTCTTCATCTCAATCTCCTCCTGGGTTTTCTTTGTTTCCTGATGGTATCAGTATACCGAAACTCCCTTTGTTACTCAATTTAATATTTTGACCCAAAAGGTTAGAAATTTTACTACCTTTGCTTAAACTCCTTAATGGTCACTCCCACGTGCTTTTTAAAACAGATACCAAAGTAGTGGGAATCCCGGAACCCCACCTTTTCCGCTATTTCATAAACCTTTAAATCCGTGGTATTGAGGAGACGGATGCTCTCTTCGATTCTTTTTTTCAGTATATATTCAATCAGACTCTGACCCACCTCTTTTTTAAACACCCTGCTTAAATAGCTTTCATTGGAATAGACCTCCGAGGCAACGGTTTTAAGAGAGAGCGCGGGATCGCAGAAGTTTTCATCAATGTATTCCAGGGCTTCGTTTACCACCTTATTTCCCTGCTTTGTCTTTTTGCTGTTATGATAGCTGAGAATCATTCGGATGGATTCATCCAGAAACGGACGGCACTCCTCCACCGTCTGGATGGACTGTATGGATTCATACAACCGGTCTTCCCCGATGAGCTGTTCCAAGCTGACCCCATACTTATTAAGGGTGCTTCCCGCCTTTGACATGAGATCCATAACCGTAAGCCTTAAATACTCCACTTCCGTTACCCTTGAATTCCTGACCCCACTCACATAATCCTCGATCGCAGCGGACACCTTGTCGGAAATTCCATTGGTCAGGGAAAAAAGAAAATCCTCCCAGTCAAAAGCCAGCTTATCCGGATTTTTTTCCATGATGTGCATGTATTCTTCGTAAGTGATGATCCGGTTATCCCCTAACAGCACCGATGCGCTGAGAGCATGCTCCGACTGGGCAAAGGCCTCTGCAATTCCCTCATAGCCCTGATGGCTGCGGCTGATGCCAATGGTGGAATCAATGTGATTTTCCTCCAGCATCTGATGGATCTTCCAGGCGATTTCCCCGCCGTCATTTAAGCTTCCTGCCGTACAAAACAGAATGATATTTTTCATATAATGAAGAAAAGATATGGTTCCGTTAATGGAATTTTCGCCAAGGAGGTCCATCGCCCTTTTATGGAGCCCGGCCTGGGCTTCCCCCGGCCGTTCTTCCTTTAAGTGGATGTTAAGGCAGCAGCAACCTTCCAGCAGAGCCTCACAGCCATAGGCAAGGAGCTTTTTTGCCGCTTCCTCCTCACTGGTCCGCTTTTCTACCAGCCGTTGAAAGAAACTTTCCATTAATATGTCCTGGTCAGCGGAAACGCTCTGTTTTAACATCTCCACCTCATTCTTACGGTCCTTTTCCTTTATGATTTTTTCCCTGATCTTAAGAGTGATTTCTTTCAGCTCATTCATATCAATGGGCTTAAGAAGAAAATCCTCCACCCCCAGCTTCACCGCCCGCCTTGCGTATTCAAATTCCCGGTATCCTGTGATCATAATCACATGAATGCTCTCATCCAGAGCTGAAATACGTTCTGCCAGCTCCAAACCATCCATATGGGGCATACTGATATCGGTTAGAACCAGCTGCGGCTTTCTGTACTTGATAAATTCCAATGCTTCCATTCCTGAGGAAGCCTCCCCTATGACCGAAAATCCATGATCTTCCCATGGAAATCCTCTTTTAATCAGTACCCGTTCCAGTTTTTCATCATCAACAATCAGAACTTTGATCTCCATGCTCCAGCCCCTTTGCTCCCATACGCTTTACTCTTACTGCTATTTCCGTTCCATTTCCCATCTCGCTGTGAATAAGGACCGGCTGCTTGATCCCATGATAAAGGGTGATCCGCTGCATCAGGTTATAAAGGCCGAATCCCGACTTGCCGGTCACTGTCCGGCCATCCATAATTTCCTCGATCTTTTCTTCGCTCATGCCGACCCCGTCATCAGACACCAGAAAAATAATTTCATCCTCATCGGAAAAGGCTTTAATGGAAATGGTACCTTTTCCCTCCCTTGGCTTGATTCCATGGTGGACGGCGTTCTCCACCAAAGGCTGTAAAAGCAGTTTTAATATTCTGCATTCCTTTAACTCTTCTTCCACATCCACCTCTACCTTAATTTCATTGTCATACCGGATATTCAGAATGGTCAGATAGCTTTGAATGCAGCTGATCTCATCCTTTACCGTAATAAAATCCAATCCGCTGTTTAAGCTGTTCCTGTAAAAGCTGCCCAAAGCCTGGGTCATTTTAAAGCAATTATCATAATCCCCCATGAGAGCCAGCGCGGATACCGCATCAAGGGTGTTGTAAAGGAAATGAGGATTGATCTGAGCCTGAAGCAGATCAAGCTCCACCTTTGCAATGATCTGTTCTTCTTCCTTTACCTTTAAAATCAGATTCTTAATGGACCTTGCCATATGATTAAATACACGCTTTAAGTTATTGATTTCATTTTTCTGCCGGTCCACCTCCATTTCATCAAACTGCCCCTTTTCCACCAGCATCATATGCTTTTCCACTTTTAATAATGGGCGGAAGATAAAACGGGTGAGCATGACCGAGCAGACAAATACAAAAATTACATTAAGGCACATGATCAGCAGAATAACTGTGGAATAATAGGGCGCCATGGCCGTCATATTATCCATCTGAAAGGAGCCGGCCAGCTTCCAGTTTTCAATGCCGATATCCTGGGTGATCACCAGCCGGTTTTCACTGTTTTGCTGTTCCGGGTTTTGAGGTGCCACAATGTATTCATTCTCATCTCCCAGGATATAAAAGTGGCTGTCACTGGAATTACTGACCCCGTTAAAGTAATTGCGTATGGTTTCCTCATTGACCGTGACCAGCAGGATCGCCAATGGTTTATATGTATTTTCATCCCGTATTTCACGGATATAAGTAATGTAGGGAGTGTCTCCATAAAATTCAATGACCCCTTCGCTGCCCTTCATAAAAAAACCGTTTCCATTGTGCGCACTTAAGTTCCGGTACCACTCAGACTCCAGAGCCTTATCCCCGTGAATGCCTTTGGGTGTCTTTTTATAGGAGCTGTATACATTATGGTAGGAATCCATAATCAGCACGCTGGAGATATATTCTCCTGACAGGATCATATTGACCAGGCTCTGCTTGATAGTCCTCTGAATGGACGGATCAATGGCCCTGTTGTCAACATTTCTTAAAGCCTCCTGAACATTTCTATCAAAATAGATCAGGTTGGAGAACTGGGTCACATTATCAAAGATCAGGGATAAGTTTCCCTTCAGGGCGCTGACCGTCTGAGTGCCTGCATTAAGAATCTCTTTTTTCGTATAAGAGCTGTTAATGACGGATATGACGGAAAAGGTGATCACAAAGGATAATAATACGACTGTCAAATACATAATCAGGATTTTTGTCTTAATCCTCATATTCCTCCATGCATCCATCAAACCAGCCATAGCAGCCTCCCATTCAAACGTTTTTTACCCTTATTCTAGCGATTTTGCCGGGGAATGTCAAAAGAAAGTTGGGATTGCATTGATCTGCTCCCTGCTTAAAAGCTCAGTAGGAGAATTCTTATCACAGGTATCCTGATTCTCAATAATCAGGACGCTTCCTTCCTCATCCAGGGCATGGGTATGCCAGACTCCTTTCTTCACATTATAGAGCCGGTTTTTTACCATTCTCACACATTCCACCTCTCCCGGCCGGTCTCCTCTTCCGCCTGAAATCAGAACGCAGTTCCCTTCCAGCAATACAAACACCTCATCTGTCTCCAGATGTCTCTGCATGGAAACCAGGCGTTCTGCTCTCACATCATCACAATACCGCAGCACAGCCACTCTCCATGTTTCATAATCCACAAGAGGGGTATATCCCTCTTGGGAAATCTTAATGATATCAATCAATTCTCTATCCACTCTGTCCTCCTGAATGAAGCAGCCATTCCCCTGCCCCTGCACCGCCTGGCTTTGAATCCGGTCTGCTTATTCTGCATTCAAATCAACCGTAATGGTATGAAGCTCCTGACCCGGCAGCTTTAAAAGCTCTTCTCTCCCAATGCCCCAATCCCTGTTTAAGGGTTGGCAGGGAATCCCATTTAATGAGATACCGGTTATCCTATAGGTTTCCGGATCCAGACTCCGGGGATTTTTATAAATGACCTTCAAGCTTTTACCGGCAAATATCAGGGATGCCCATGCCTCATGCTGCCAGTCAAACTGCTCTTTTAAAAGCTGGGGTTTAAAAACCAGATCCCCATATTGCCCTCTGATTCCAAACATTTCAGTGATAACCGTAACAAGATACCAGCTGGCGGCTCCTGTCAGATAGTGGTACACCCCTCTTCCCCTGGCATCCACGTATTCGGGAATTCCCGGGTATACCCTGCTCTTTTCGGAATTGCTGCAATGATCAAATAATGACATGAGGGCATGATATCCTTCCCTGGAAGCATTCCGCCTGTACAGGGCATTTCCGTACATCGTCGCCATATGGGAAAAAACTGCTCCATTTTCCTTATGTCCGTAAGCAAAACCAAACATCCTGCCTAAATCCATTTTCACCTCATGGAAATCCGTATTTAACCGGTATCCCCCGATGTCCTCTTTGTATAGATGAGCATGGGAAGCCTTCACGACCTCCCCCACCTGCCGGTCCGTTGCAACTCCTGACATAAGGGAAAAGACCTGACTGGTGAGCATCATCCGCACCTCTGCTGCCCCTTCTCCCTCTACTTTGTTTCCGGAATTGTCGTAGTATCCGTTATACCAGCCATACCCATTCCTGGAAGAAATCCATTCCGTTTCTCTTACATGATCAAATATCCAGGAAGCCTTTGCCCGCAGATCTGCCTGCAATTCCTCTCCATTTATGACTGCTTTTTTTCCTGAAATGCGGTGGGAACAGCTTCTGCAGTAATGAGCCAGTATTTCCTGTTTCTTACCAATATCATCGTAAACAGCCCTGTCCTCTGTTAACAGCTGCCTTATCTCCTGGGCAACTTCCAATTCCTCCGTTCCCTGGGCTTTCAGCTCTTCCAGAAAATCAGCCAGCCCCTTTAAGTTATACCCATACATACAGGTAAATGCCACACTCTCCCCTCGCTGGGAAGCCAGGTCCAGGGCATCATTCCAGTCCGCCCCCCTGATCCTGATGTGGTTGTGCTCTCCCACATCATAAAAGGATGTGAGGTTCTGAACCAGAAGATGCTCAAGGATTGTTCCTGAATAAATTTGACCCTCGCCATCCCGCTGCCGCTCCCCGTCTTCTGCCTTCCATTTAAGATCCTTTTCCTCCCCGCGGCAAACCTGAACATCCTTAAAGTAGCTGTTGTTTTCCAGGAGGATCCCAAGATCTCCGGTCTGATGGACATATAATTCCGTGGTTAAAAAGGGCCATACCCCGTGATCCATCCAAACCCTTGCAATGTTGTTTCTATCCGCAATAAATTCTCCCTGTCCACTTCCGATAATCGTGGCATTGGTCCCATCCATACGCACCCCGCCGAAATTGTCAATTAACATCTGACGGACCCCTGACGAATCCATCATCAGCAATGCCAGACAGTCCTGCCACAAATCTCTCCACCCCCGACCTCCTTTTCCATAATCATGATGAGGCAGAAAGGAACAGCCGTAAATTCTCCGCAGCATGGGCTGAAAGCTTACCCACCGCATCCAAAGGTCAAAGACATGGTTTCCTGTGTTCAGTCTCACATTGACCTTGTTATTCCAGTAATCTGCGGTCTGTTCCCAGCACCTGTCAAACGCCCTTTCATTAAGAAACTGCTCACAGCTTTGTATCAGCTCTTCTTCCGTATTTCCATATCCCATTGCCACAAAATACGTTACCTTTTCCTTCGGCCCTATCCTGCATTCCTGAAAGCAAAGCCCTCCAAGAGCTTCATAGCCGCCTGTCTCAAAATCCACACCCTGAGGCTTCAGCGGGTTTTCATATAAGGCTTTTGGATTTTCAAGATTTCCGCCTTCCCCTATAAAATCCTCTAAAACCGGGTAATATCCCACAGGACGCTGGAATTCATTCCCTCCAAATACGCCGTAAGACCGGTGGTTTCTCTTATGACCCCGTTCGTCAAAGGTCATGGCAGGAGTCACAATGACTCCGGAAGGTGTTGTTTTAATTCTGTGGAGAAGAGCCGTCACATGCCGGTGGTCCCTGATATTATCCGCAGAACGGGCATAGAGAGGGATGGCTGTGACTATCTGAATACTTTTATATTCGCCGGAAATATTTTCAATCTGGATCTTCATCAGCTCGGCCTTTTCTCCGGTGGCCGGAACAAGGCTGCTGATAGTCCCTTTTAGGCCCAGCTGTTTTAAAGTTCTGGTCAGCTTATGATGCATGAAGCCCGCTTCCACAGCCGCTGATTCCTTATGATCGGAAAACAGCTGAGCCTGCTGCCAGGATGAACGGCCGGTCAGGGACCATAACCCCCTGCCGTCAACCCTGCACCATACATTTCTGGAGGATTTGTCGTTATGTAGATT
The DNA here is from genome assembly GCF_000526995.1 of Lacrimispora indolis DSM 755. Lineage (NCBI taxonomy): Bacteria > Bacillati > Bacillota > Clostridia > Lachnospirales > Lachnospiraceae > Lacrimispora > Lacrimispora indolis. The sequence goes on from NZ_AZUI01000001.1 coordinate 747,502, forward strand.
TTCACAGCTGACAGGAGGCATTAAAAAGGAATTCTGATCCATCTTGCTGTCCCCTCCCAGGTCAGGAGATACGCAGCTCATTACCCCGGACTCATTTGCCAGGGGAAAATATAAATAACTGGTCAGGTCCGGATTTTCCATATAAAAATCGCCCTGGTTTCCCTTAAACTCATATTTCATCCCAATTTCCCATCCTTTCAAGCGGGTAGTTTTCTTAAAGTATATCCCAAGCGGATGGATTACTGAATTTAATTATTTTGCTGAAAAGGTGATTTTTTTTACTTTATCAGATTCCTTTCGGTAAAAACTCCGCTCTCCTGCGTTGCTTTTCTTCCTGAGATTGATTATAATGAATTTAATTTTGAAAGGAGAACCCCATGCTGCCAGACTACCATTTTCATACGGATTTTTCAGGAGACTCCCAAACTCCCATGCGTGCCCAGCTAGAGCGGGCCTTAAGCCTTGGAATGACATCCCTCTGCGTTACGGACCACCATGATTATGACGTGGATTCTGTCATTGATTTTACCCTTCAGACGGATCAGTATTTTGAGGCAATGTCTGCCTTAAGAGACGAATATAAGGACCGGATCGATCTTCGCATAGGGATTGAGCTGGGACTTCAGACTCATTTAAAGGAATATTACAGGGAATTGTTATCAGCCTATCCCTTTGATTTTGTTATCGGCTCCACTCATTTCATTAATAGAAAGGATCCTGCTTATCCTGAATTTTTTGAAGGAAGAGAGGAACAGGAGGCATATCTTCAATATTTCCAGGCCACACTGGATAATGTGAAAAATATTGACAACTATGATGTGGCAGGCCACATTGACTACATTGTCCGTTATGGCCCCAATAAGGCTCTTTACTACAGCTACGAAGCCTACCGGGATATTCTTGACGGCATTTTAAGGGCCATTATAGAACGGGGTAAGGGAATTGAATGCAACACAGCCGGACTCCGGAAAGGGATCGGACAGCCAAACCCCTGTGACAGAATATTAATGCGGTATAAGGAATTAGGCGGGGAGATCATAACCATAGGCTCCGATGCCCACATACCGGAAGATTTAGGCGCGGACTTTCATACAGCCAGGGAGCTTTTAAAGCAATGCGGATTTTCCTATTATACTGAATTTCGCGGACGCAATCCGGAATTCAAGCCAATATAAACGAATGAGAGAAACCATGCTCAGAATTGGAGGATTGCAATGAATGTATTTGATATTATCGGCCCTGTCATGATCGGGCCTTCCAGCTCCCATACGGCAGGCGCCGCCCGTATCGGCAAAACGGCCGCCCTGCTCTTAGGTGCTCCTGTGGCAAAGGCAGATATCCTGTTTCACGGCTCCTTTGCAAAAACTTATAAAGGGCACGGCACAGACAAAGCCATGGTAGGGGGGATCTTAAAACTGGACCCCTGGGACCCGGGAATCCGTACAAGCCTTGAGACGGCAGAAGAACAGGGAATATCCATCACATTCCGCACCGGCACCATTGAAAATGCCCATCCAAACACGGCGCTTGTCACCTTAACCTCGGCTGATGGCAGCAGCATTTCCGTCCAGGGAGCATCCGTTGGAGGCGGAAACATCGTTATAACCAAGGTAAATGACATGGAGGTTTATTTTACCGGGCAGAACACCACCCTGATTGTCATGCACCAGGATGTTCCCGGTATCATTGCCCATGTCACAAACCTGGTGGCCTTAGGCAATGCCAATATCTGCAATTTCCGTTTAAACAGACAGGAAAAACGTGGACTTGCCATCATGACCATTGAGATGGATTCTGATTTTGACCAGTCCCTTGTCTCCCAGATCCAAACCATCCCTCATGTATATAACACAATTTTGTTAAAACTAAACTGACACGGTCCCTTGAAGCAGAAATGGGATACCGTGTCAGAAGCATACTCAACAGGAGGAATCTATGCAATTAAAATATAATTCCGTGGAAGAGCTTGTGGCAGCCGCTTCATCTTCCAATAAAAAAATATCGGAAATCGTGCTGGCACAGCAGGCCGAGGATATGGAAACCACCGAAGAGACCGTATACTCCACCATGGAAAACAGCTTTGAAGTTATGAGACAATCGGTATCAGACGGCATGGATGAAACCCTCCGCTCTCCAAGCGGGCTTTCCGGAGGCGCTGCCGCCAGACTAAAAAAGGCGGTGGACGAAGGAAAGAACCATTACGGTCATCTTCTGGGCAATGCCATCAGCATGGCTCTGGCCGTGACGGAATATAATTCCTGCATGGGTCAGATCGTGGCTGCTCCTACGGCAGGCTCCTGCGGAGTCATTCCGGCAGCCCTTATTTCCGTGATGGAGGAATTTGATCTTCCAAAACACGACATCATCATGTCCCTGTTCACCTCATCAGCCATTGGCATGGTCATTGCCAAATGCGCCAGCATTGCCGGTGCAGAAGGCGGCTGTCAGGCAGAGGTAGGCTCTGCATCCGCCATGGCGGCGGCTGCCCTTACGGAAATCTTCGGCGGCACTCCCCAGATGGTCTCTGACAGCTGCGCCATTGCCCTTAAAAATACCATGGGCCTGGTGTGTGATCCGGTGGCAGGCCTGGTGGAGGTTCCCTGCATTAAGCGCAACGCCATGGGTGTTGCCAATGCCTTTACCGCCTCAGAGCTTGCCTGTGCCGGGATCACAAGTGCCATCCCAGCAGACGAGGTGATCCTGGCCATGAAACAGGTGGGAAACATGATGTCCTCCTCCTTAAAAGAAACCTCTGAAGGCGGCCTTGCCGCCACCCCTACAGGGTGCCGTCTTCGCAAGCAGATTTTTGGCTCGGATTCCCCTTCATCATGAAGCCGTCCCCTTGCCGTTTGTTCTGATCTTTGAGACAACATAAGCGTAAAATTCATCTTTTTCTTCTTTTAAAACCCGGTTTGTCAACACAAAACCATGAGTGGAATCGGAAAAGATCAGGATCATGCCGGGTTTCCGGGCAACTCTCCTGATTTTTTCCCACCTGGTTTCCGAACAGTTCTCTCCCAGCTTCACATAAATCCCCTTATCGTCAAAGCGCACCAAGGTATCCTGTCTGATGGCAGCAGCCTGGTTCCTCGCCTTCCAATAAGCTAAAACAGGCTGAATCAACGGAAACAGGCAGCAGCCCAGGATTACACAGATCTTGAAAAAAAGGCCGGATGAATTCCATCTGGCCACTCCAAGAGCAAAAACTGCCGCTGTAAAAATGATATTGCACACACCAACCATGGAACCATAAATATAGTACATGGATAACTGCCAGATATCTGACGCCGTATTCCTGTAAGTATATTGGTATTTCATTTCTTTCTTCCTTTCCTGAGTCAAGCGGATGTCCGCAATCCGCTTTGCTGCTTGATTCGGTTAAAGTATACCCCAAGTGTATTTCATTATGAAAAAATAGAATCAGGCATTAATAAAAGAAATGCCTGATTCCATAGCCTTCTTATGGGTTCATGTTACCATTGCCCGCCGGGGCGCTGCAGGATCATCATTTTACCAACAGGGAAGGCAGCCCTAAGCTGATGGCCGGAACAAAGGTGATCAGCAAGAGCGTGATAATCATACAAACATAAAAGGGAAGTGTCGCCTTAACAACTTTTTCCATTGGGAGCTTGGCCACCGCAGAACCGATAAACAACACGGCCCCTACCGGAGGAGTCAGAAGACCGATGCCGCAGTTCAACACCACGATAATACCGAACTGGACCGGATCAATGCCAATGGAGGTTGCAATAGGAAGCAAAATAGGCGTTGCAATAAGGATGATGGGTGACATATCCATGATACATCCCAATATCAGGAGGATCAGATTCAAAAGCAATGCCAGCAGAATCGGATTGTCTGTTATTCCGGTAATGGCACTTGCCGCCAGATCCGGAACATGGAGTGTGGTCAGGCAATATCCAAATACATTGGAGGTGGCAATCAGGATTAGAACAATGGCAAGGGTGTTGACACAATCCTCCATAACCTTCCATACGCCTTTCCAGTCCAGACCTTTGTAAATGAACACACTGACGATCAGGCTATAGATAACTGCAATAGCAGCAGATTCCGTTGCCGTAAACACGCCTCCTACCACACCGAACACAACGATCAGCACGGCTGCCAGGGCCCAGAAGGATACTCCAAGCTGTTTCACAAGATTCTTGATACTGAATTTATCTCCCTTTGGATAGTTTCTCTTTACAGAGATAATATAAGAACCTATCATGAGAGACAGTGCAAGAATGGCTCCGGGAATATAACCTGCAAGGAACAGGCTTCCAACGGAGATTCCGCCTGCCGTAGTCGCATAGATGACCATGTTGTGGCTGGGAGGTACCAGAAGTCCCTCACAGGAGGAGGTAATGGTCACAGCTGTTGAAAAGTCATCATCATAGCCCTGATCCACCATCATAGGGATGAGAATGGAGCCTAAGGAAGCCGTATCAGCAGCGGCGGAACCGGAAATTCCTCCAAAGAAATAGGAAGCAACGATATTAACCATGGCCATTCCGCCCCGCATCCATCCCACACAGGCATTGGCCAAAGCAATGAGTTTCTCGGAAATGCCGCCGGATCCCATTAAAACTCCCATGGTAATAAAGAACGGTACCGCCATGAGACTGAAGGAACTGATTCCTTTCACCATCTGCTGACAGATGATCGTGAAGGATTTTCCCTGGGAAAGCAGACAGAACACTGCAGAAAGAGCTACTGCATAAGCAATTGGAAAACGCAGGAGTACCATCAGAAAGAAGCTACCCAATAAAATAAGAATTACTATATTGCCGCTCATTACAGATTTCCCTCCTTTACATAGATACTTTTTATGTGATTATATAAGGCCTCTGATTCAAAAATGATCATAGCAGCACCTGCCAGCGGAACCGGGAAATACATCCAGAACCTGGACAGCCACGGCATGCTGGTATAAAATCCCTTGGCTCCTATACCGGCAGCATACTTCCAGCCTACAGTAAGCATGATGACCGCCAAAGCAAAGACCGCTACATCAGCCAGGATATCCAGGGCTTTTAGCAGGTTCTTCGGCAGATAAGAATCCAAAGCAGTCATACGGATATGAGAACCATTCCTGATCGCAAGGGCTGCGGAAAGAACCGCCATATAAGCCATACAGGTCAGAACGACCTCCTCACTCCAGGCAGGATCGGGAATAAAGGAAATGTACCGGCCCGCAACCGACATACTGGTGATCAGAACATCGCCGATCAAAAGCAGCTTACATATAAGCAGAACAACTTTATAAGTCATGTCATAAGCAGGCTTTATTTTGTCAATCTTTTTAAATATTTCTGGCATAAAGATCCCCTTTCTAATGATCAGGGCACAGAAGGCTAAGGCTTCTGTGCCCTTCTTTTGAAACTGATTATTTCATATCAAGGATCTGCTGATATAGCTCTGCGTTTTCCTTTGTATTTTCAGTAATTACATCCTTGCAGGCCTCCTGCCATGGTGTGATGTCGGTAACGTCTACCACATTGACACCTGCAGCTTTCAGCTCATCCAATACTTTATTCTCTTCATCCTGGGAAAGCTTTTTATTAAAGTCAGATGCATACTGAGCCGCCTCGATCATAGCTTTCTGCTGGTTCCCGGTCAGCTTGTCCCAGGATTCATCAGCAATGATAACCTGAATGGCACCAAGAGTATGTCCATCCAGAATCAGATTAGGAGCAACCTCCTGGAATGCATTGCCTTTATAGTTTGCGATGGGCTGCTCTGCAATATCAACAACACCGGTCTGAAGAGCAGAATAAAGCTCGTTCATGCTGACTACTGTGGGGTTGGCACCCAAAGCACTTACCATACCTGTCATAACCGGGTCACTGGAAACACGGATCTTCTTTCCCTTTAAATCTTCCATGCTGCTTACCGGATCCTTTGAGAAGAAATGACGGAAGCCTTCCTCTCCATAGAACAGACCTCTTACTCCTAATCCAAGATCATGGGGCTCCATTAAGAATTCGGGAGCCAGATCACTGTTTACGAATTTCCAGTAATGATCTCTTCCTGCAAACGTATAAGGAATAGACAGCAGTTTGGATTTGGTTGCACCGTAGCTGGTCAAAGCAAATGCGGAGATTCTGGACATGTCAATGGTTCCGCCGCCGCCAAGCATGGTATCAAGAACGTCATTCTCTGCTCCTAAAACACCACTGGCTTGCAAGTCTATCTTAATCGATCCACCAGATAATTCCTCTACCTTATCCTTAAACGCCTGATCGGTCTTTCCTACAATGGTATCCAGGGGATTAACCTCGGCATACACCAATGTTACTTCAGGATCTGCAGAAGCAGCATCCTTGGACTCTTCCCCTTTTGTAGTTTCCCCAGAAGCTGCCGTTGTGGCCGCTTCAGTTGTGGCTGCATTTTTATTGGAACCGCCGCAAGCCGAAAGAGATGCGGCTGTCAGTGCAGCCAACATTAAAACACTAATTGCTCTTTTTTTCATGTTATGAACCCTCCTTTTTTTCAATCTTAACATGGAAAAAAAGGAAGTACTACCGTAAATTTTTAAGAATCCTAGTATTTTTTTAACATCTTCTTAACATAATTCGCCCAAATCTTTACAAAAAATTAATGCACATGTGTTTTAGTTGGCTAGGCAGAGCAATTCTCTATTGAGAAATATTTTAATATATAAGAATGCAGCTTCCACTAATATGAAAAAAGAACACCACCCATGACCGTCCTCAGGCCATGAGCGATGCTCCTCTTCTGCTGCTCTTTCACATCTTATTCTTCAAGTCTTTTCTTATAAATCTTTATAACCTTTTTCATTGCTTCCTGACCAGGTGCTCCGATGGTCATTCTTTTTTCCACACAGGTTTTTAAGCTGATGGCCTCATATATATCTTCCTCAAACACAGGACTGATGGCCTGATATTCTTCCAGGCTCATATCATCCAGGGCGATCCCCTTTTCAATGCAGAAGAGCACCAGCTGCCCAACAATTCCATGGGCATCCCGGAAGGCCACCCCATGATTTACCAGATAATCGGCGGCATCCGTTGCATTGGTAAAGCCGTTTTTGGCACTGGCCTCCATCACATCCTTTCGGAAGGCCATGGTGGAAATCATTCCCGTAAACAGGGCAAGGCATCCCTTTACCGTATCAATGGCATCAAAAGTCAGCTCCTTATCCTCCTGCATGTCCTTATTATAGGCAAGGGGGATCCCCTTCATGGTTGTCAGAATGGAAACCAGCGCTCCATAGACCCTGCCGGCCTTGCCCCTGATCAGCTCCGCAATGTCCGGATTCTTTTTCTGAGGCATAATGCTGCTTCCGGTGCTGTAGGAATCATCGATTTCCACAAAGCGGTATTCGTTGGTATTCCAGATGATGATTTCTTCGCAGAATCTGCTTAAATGCATGGCAATGGTTGACAAAGCACTTAAAAGCTCGATCAAGTAATCCCTGTCGGCCACGGAATCCATACTGTTAAGGGTTGGACCGTCAAATCCCAGAAGCTCCGCCGTATATTCCCTGTCCAGGGGATAGGTGGTTCCTGCCAAAGCGCCGGAGCCAAGAGGACAGTAATTCATCCTTTTTTTGATGTCAGAAAGACGGGAACGGTCCCTGTCAAACATTTCATAATAAGCGCCGATGTGGTGGGCCAGGGTGATTGGCTGGGCTTTCTGCAAATGGGTGAATCCAGGCATATAAGTGTCCAGATTTTCCTCCATGAGCTTTAAAAGCTCCTTAAGAAGTCCTTTCACCAGGGAAGAAAGCTCGTCGATCTCATCTCTGGTATACAGCTTCATATCAAGAGCCACCTGGTCATTGCGGCTCCGTCCGGTATGAAGGCGCTTTCCGGCCTCCCCGATCCGTTCTGTTAATACTGCTTCCACAAAGGAATGGATATCTTCATGCTCCGCAGTTATCACCAGATCTCCCTTTTCCAAATCCTCCCGGATCTCCACAAGACCGTTTACGATCTTATCCCTGTCTTCTGCCGTGAGAATTCCCTGTTTTGCCAGCATCCTCACATGAGCGATGCTGCCTTCAATATCCTGATGATAGAATTTTTGGTCAAATGATATGGATGCATTAAAGTTGTGAACCAGCTGATTGGTTTCTTTTGTGAAGCGTCCGCCCCATAGTTTCATAATTAAAATCTCCTCTTTCCTTTATTCTGGCGAAGGCGGCGGGCCGAGGCCAGGCTTGCCTGACTTTGGCGGCTGCCCACGGAGTCAAATACCCGTGTGCTTCCTGCGAAGTATTTAACTTGTAGAATGAACCCGCATGGGCCTGCGCTTTTTCCTTTTAACTGCGGATATACCTGCAAGGGCCAGCAGAATAACCACACTTCCTGCCGTAATGATACCGCCTGTTTTCAATCCCTGAGGCATATATTCCAAAGAAATATCATGGGTTCCTGCAGTCATATGCACACTTAAAAACGTATCAAATATCTTATAAGGCTCCACTGCTTTCCCGTCAACCTTAACGGTCCAGCCTTTATCATAGGGAATACTTAAAAACAGCAGCCCTGCCTTTTCGGCTTCAACAGTCCCCTGTATCTGGGTATCCGTCCACTTTGTGAGCTTCATGGAATTCTTGTTCAAAATATTGTATACCGATTCCAGTCCCTCTGGCAGGAAACGGTAGGCAGCAGCTACCAGGTCCTGATCATTGTCATCGTTTTTCAAGGTAATCTCTTCCCCGGCTTTTAAATATCCCAGTTCCAGCATATATCCCCGGCTTATATTGTCAAAGCTTTTGGTCCGCTCTCCTAACTGAGCATTTACCTTTTCCACCTTTTTATTGCTGACGTATACATAATAGTCTCCATCCGCCTCCGGTGTAAAGGTAAAGCTGGTTCCCGAGATTTCACTTGGAATTTCAGAAAGCACCGGGCTGGCTCCCAGCACCACGGAAAGATCATTCTGAACCTCAGCCGGGTTTGTACGGTCCAGCTGCCAATTGTTCTCAAGGTCATAGGGAACCATAAAGCCCAGAGATAAGGCATAGGTATTTTCCTTAAGATACATCTCATCCTTTGAGGAGACCGGCACCGATACACCGTCGTCCTCTGTTTCTTCGGAGTACAGGGCATATTTGACCGCAAAAAGGGCATCCACCAGAGGCGTGCTTCCTGTAATGCTGTAAGCGTTGGTGGAGCTTTCGCAGCCCAGCTTTTTAAAGAACGCCGTAAGGTCCGCATTGGCTGTGGACGAAAACAGGGAGACCGTAGGGAAATTCAGCCAGGCTCCGTCATTCTTGGTTTTTCGCGTGACCTTTTCGATCCGGTAAAAGGAGGTGTTGGGCATCAGACTTCCTGCCAGCTCTGAAGAGGCCTCATTATCCTTAACATAATTGGTACGGCTGGTGGTCGTCACGCTGGTGACCGTAGTATTCACGGCAGCTTCCAGAGAAACCACACCAAGGGCTAACAACACCAGCATATTCCGGCTGACTCCCTTCTGGTACAGGCCCACAAGTCCCGCATAAATGGCAAGGAACAAAATGGCCACATAAAATACGGAAAAATGATAAGCCTCATCCGTTATGAGCTTCTGGGCCAGGAGAACAAAAATCACGGAAGCAAAAAAGGCTGTTACAACATGCTTCCAAGGGATCTCATGTAAGTGAATATAGGCCTCATAGCACACCAGCAGCATGAGAAAAACATAAATGAAGGACTGTCTGCACGGCAGGCTGTTTGGATAATGAAATCCATGCCAGATAAAATTCAGAACATTGACAGAAAAGCTGGCAAAGAAAAACAGCAGCATGGAGCACATAACGATCTTTTCCCTCTGCCTGATCTGCCTGCAGCCCAGGTAGAGAAGGAAAAACATGAGAACAGCTACACCGCAGTAGATGTTAGGCCAATGATCCAGCCCGATTTCCGGCTCCACCGCAGGAAGATGTCTGGCAATCATGTCAAATATGGAGAAGTAGGAGCTTATGGTCTGGGGAAAATTAAAATCTCCCGAAGCAGTGGACTGCAGGGCATAAACTTCCGGAAGCAGAACTGCTGCCGAAAGGCCTCCTGCCAGCAAGGAATACAAGGCAAAGAGCCCTGCATTGATCAGGAGTTCCTTCCAGGATTTCCAGCCTTCTAATATAAGAAGAGCAACGAAATAAAATACCATAAAAATACATATCATAATAGATATGTAATAATTAGATAAAATTGATAATCCCAGTGTTATGCAATACAGGAAACACTTCTTTTCCTTTACCAGCTTCTCAAGCCCCAGCATGATGAGAGGGAAAAGAAGGATACAGTCCAGCCACATGATATTCCAGCTGTAAGCCGCCATATATCCGGACAGGGCATAAAAGATGCCAAAAAAGGCGATTCCAAAATCTCTGGTATGATTGTGCCTGCGTAAATACCAGGAAAAGGAAAGACCGCTTAACCCGATCTTAAATACGATCATATAGGTCATAAACTCTATGACATAATTCTTCGGACAAAGAATCACCAGCCAGTTTAAAGGGCTTGCCAGATAATAGGCATAAAGGGCCGCAAAATTCACACCCATACCCACATCCCAGCTGTACAGAAGGCTTCCTCCGTGGGTCAGCTTATAACGGAACTCAGAGAAAAACGGTGCATACTGATGATACATATCGGTCCGCAGAAAGCTTTCCTCGCCAAAGGGAAAAATCCCCCGCTGGGCAAATATGATGACCATGATCACTATTGGCACAAAAAATGCCGCCAAAAGGCCGTCAGAAGGCTTCACCAGGCTGAAGGCTTTTTCTTCGGTCTTTCCCCATGCCCGTTGTTTAAAGTCTTCTTCCTGCCGTATCTCTAATCCATCTTCATATTCGTCTTCTTCCGGTTCTTCACTAAATTCCATGAGATCCGGATCTGGCACAGATTCCATCAACGGCTCCAAATCCCTGTCATAATCCGTCCCGTCATCATACAGCTCCTCCATTCCGTCAACCGGAATATCAAGACGGATTCTGGGCGCGGAAGCCGGATCAAATTCCTGTTTTGTATTTTTTCCCTGGGGACCGTAAGCCTCTTTTTCCTCTTTGTTTCCTGTCTTTAAAGCCTTTTCCCCTGTTGTATTTTCTTTTTCACCTGATGTCATTTGCAGCATATCCTCTAGCTCTTTCGATATCTTTTCAATCTCGTCATCGTGTTCCATTCCATTTACCTCTCTTTACAGGGGTTTTTCCTCTCTCTTCCGGAATATGAAAACCTTACTGAACACATAATTTGCAATCACTACTACCACGGATACCAGTATTTTGCTTACGTATTCATCCATATTGAGCCAGGAAACCATTATCACCATTAGAACTATTTCCATGACGCCTGACGCTGCTCTGCATGCGGTAAACGATACGATCTCCTTTTTGACAACCCTCAGATGCAGGTCATAGCTTTGAAAAACAAAGATTTTATTTACAATAAAGGCAAACAGGACGGAAACCACCCACGCGGCCGCTGTTGCAGCCCGGTAGTCGATGCCTGTCCTTACCATGAACCAATAGACAACCCAGTTTACCAGCGTCGTCAGCACTCCAAATATCAGATAGGAAATGACTTCCCGGCTCATGACCTTGTCCCAGATCTTTCTGATCATAAATTTCCTCTTTCCTGTCCATGCCCTTTGGACATAAAGGTATACCCGGAGGGTGTTTCCTCTTTCTCCTGCAAAATTACATTTCCTCTATTGTATTATAGGGAGAGGAAATTGTAAAGGGATTCTAAGGCTCTGCTGCCAGAAACTCCCTGGCACCCTGGGAATAATAGACCTCCCCATCCTCTGTAATAAACACGCCGTACACCCTGTCTGTAGAATCCAAAAGCTCCATTCCCTTCTTAAGTCCAAGAGAAAAACAGGTGGTGGATAAAGCGTCTCCGTCCGCGGACTGCGTTGACAAAATGGTAACGGACACAAGCCCGTTTTCATATGGATAACCATCTCTGGGGTTTAAAATATGATGGTAGTTTACGCCATCCTTTTCAAAATGCCGCTCATACACCCCCGAGGAAACCACCGACATATCCTTGATATTCAAGGTCTCTATGGTCTCATTCCTGTCTGCATAAGGTTTTTGAAGGCCTATTTTAAACGGCTTGCCGTCAGGCTTCTGCCCCACACAGAGTACATTTCCCCCCAGGTTGATCACAGCACTTTTCACTCCCTGTTCCAGCAGATAATCCTTCATCCGGTCCGCAATATATCCCTTGGCAATGGCCCCAAAATCAAGAGAAGTGTCCGGGGATAAAAAGGTCACCGTATTTCCATCAAGCTTTAAATTCCGGTAATCCACCTTTTTCCTGGCCTCTTCAATCTTTTCCTCAGGCGGAACCGTTGGATTTTCGGACGTAAAGTTCCACAAGGAGGACAATGGCTCTACAGTAATATCAAAGGCCCCGTCCGAGACCTGGGAATAATAAAGGCTCTTGGAAATAAGAGCCGCCACATCCGGTGATACGGTCACGGCCGTTTCACCGGCCGGCCTGTGATTCAGCTTATAAACTTCACTGCTCTCAATGGTTTTGCTTAAAATATTTTCATAAGACCGGCACAAATCCAGACAACCCGAAAGGATTTCAGGATCCTCTTTATCATAAAGGGTCACCGTCACAAAAGTGTTCAGCAAAAAGCCGGATTGGCTCACCGGCTCCACCCGTCTTTCACAGCCTGCAAGCAAAAGCGCCGCCATACCTGTGATCAAAATTGCCGCCCTTCCTTTTTTCATTTCATATCCTCCAGCTTCTCTCCGGCTTCCCGGGCATGATCCAGAAATATCCGGCGGACTCCCTCCAGCTCACCCATGCCCTTTAACCGGCAGACCACATGGTAGCCATCAGACTCCAGCTGGCTTTTCCAGGTATCTTCATCCTCTCCTGCCATGTCATTGTTGGCATGATCGCCGGAAACGATCATAAGAGGCTGAAGCACCATCCGGCTGGAATCCGTTTGCTTCACTTCTTTCTCTATTGCTTCAAAATCCGGTTCCGCCTCCACAGTCCCCACATGATATCTGTCATATCCATTCTGCCTGAAAACCTCTGCCAGGCGGGAATAACACTCATTGGCCTCATGCTCCGTACCGTGCCCCATGAATATGATCTCCGTTCCTTCCGTGTCATATTCCTTTGTATCCTCTGTCAGCACACTGCATAACCTTTCATAGTCCTTTTCTTCAGAAAGCAGCGGCTTTCCCCGCACGATCCGGAAAAACCGATCCTCATACTGTTTTACAGCGGCCAGCATTGCATCGTTTTCTTCTCCTCCCATGACCAAAGTAGGCTGGACGATCACCTGCTGGAATCCTTCCATCGCCAGCTTTTCCAGGGCCTCCTCCACGCTGTCTATGTAAAGGTTGTCCCGCTTTTTTAATATTTCAATGATGATCCGGCTGGTAAATGCCCGGCGCACCTCATAATCTTTAAACTCTTCCATTATATCCCGCTCAATGGCCTCTATGGTCTTTTTTCTGCTTTCATGATAGCTTGTCCCAAAACTCACGACTAAAATCGCCTGTTTCATCCTGATATCCCTTGCTTTCTCTTCATTTTTCCCGATTACCATATCACAGATGAACTTTACTGTCAAATTCCTTTTCACGCACAACAGGCGCAAAACCAAAAGGTTCTGCGCCTGCCGCACACATTGCATTCATTAACTGGAGATTATTTAAAAATCTACCTCTTTATCATAGTAACAACAGGTCAGCAGTTTCTCCATCTCCGCGGGCGTAATGGTCCTTGGATTGGAGCCGGTGCATGCATCACCTACTGCCAGCTCAGCTACTGACACTAATTTTTCATTGAACTCTGCCTCGTCAATGATTCCGCCTTCATAATCCTTAATGCAGGTAGGAATATCCAGCTTTTTGTTCATGTAACGGATCTCTTCAATCAATGCATCGACCAGTTCTTCTTCATTCCCTCCCTTAAGACCCATGAAGCGGGCAATCTCTGCATAGCGCTTTGTGGCCTCAGGAACCTTGGAATTAAATTTGATTACCTTGGGTAAGTACATGGCGTTTGCACAGCCATGGACAATATGACCTCCGGAATAAGCGGCCCCTGTCTTATGAGCCATGGAGTGAACAATGCCTAAAAGAGCATTGGAAAATGCCATACCAGCCAGACACTGGGCATTATGCATACGGGCGCGGGCTTCCTTGTCCCCGTTGTAGGAATCGATCAAGTCATTATGTATCATCTTGATTGCATGAAGCGCCAGAGGATCGGTGTAATCACAATGAAGAGTGGATACGTATGCTTCCACCGCATGAGTCATGGCATCCATACCCGTATGGGCAGTCAGCTTCTGAGGCATGGTCTCGGCCAGATCCGGATCAACGATTGCAATATCCGGTGTGATGTTGAAATCTGCCAGCGGATATTTGATTCCTCTTTTATAATCAGTAATTACGCTGAATGCCGTTACTTCGGTAGCAGTACCGGAGGTAGACGGGATCGCGCAGAATCTTGCTTTTGTTCTTAAAGTCGGGAAATTAAAGGGAATGCATAAGTCCTCAAATGAAGTCTCCGGATACTCATAAAATGCCCACATTGCCTTTGCAGCGTCAATGGGAGAGCCTCCGCCGATGGCAACGATCCAATCCGGTTCAAACTCCCGCATCATTTCAGCGCCCTTCATCACCGTATCCACACTGGGATCCGGCTCTACGCCTTCAAACAGCTTTACTTCCATTCCGGCTTCCTTTAAGCATGCTTCCACCCTGTCAAGAAAACCAAAACGTTTCATGGAACCGCCGCCGACCACCACGACCGCCTTTTTGCCTTTTATATTCTTAAGCTCTTCTAAGGCGCCCTTTCCGTGATATAAGTCTCTCGGTAATGTAAATCTAGCCATCGTATATTCCTCCTTATGAATTTCCAGTTCAGTTGTATCTATGCAGTATTGTAGCTCAAACAGAAAGGAAATACAAAGGTAAAAAAATATATATCAGTATATAAATACTGATATATATTTAACACTCTTATTTCAAAAAATACGTTTCACTGCTTCCAGTTCTTTTAAAAATGCTTTATCCCAGGCTGTGAACGAATATCCCTTTCTGTAGATCAGGGTATCCCGAAATGTTCCGGCCCTTTTCCTGCACTGACGTTCCACCAGATGATACCTTGTAAGGATCTCCTCCGGCATTGGAGAAACCCACATATACGTGTGGGGATCCTCCAATAACAGATTAAACTGGCTTCCCCGCTCAAATACGTAAACACGTTTTGCAGACTCCGGAAGTCTTCCCTTCTTTTCCCAGCTCTCACGGCGGCCAATGGTTCCGTCACCATGGGTAATTTCTATATAGGGGATCAAATCCTCTGTGGTAATTTCCTTTTTTCCTGCCAGGGGATGATCTGCGGACATGAGAAGCCTTAAGGAGTATTGGAAAACCGGCTCCCACAAAAGGCCCTTTGCGGCAGCGGCCTGGGCATACTGTCCTTCCAAAGAGGACTGATACCGAATGATACCCAGATTGTATTCACCGGTCTCCACATCCTTTAAAGTATCGGTGGAATTTGTCTCCCGCAGCCATATATTCATCCCTTCCTCCCGGTCTAAATTTCGGACGAACCGGGAGAATGCAAGGCTTAAATAGCTTGCCCTGGGCATGGAAAGAGAGAATTCCACCCCTTTTACCTCATTCGGCTTGTATAAGTGCTCCATTCTCTCGATCTGAACCAGGACATCTCTGGCATGCTCCAGAAAAATCCTTCCTCTTGCCGTGGGAACCACGCCCTTGGAAGTCCGTTTAAAAATCGGCGCACCAAGGCTTTCTTCCAGAGTTTTGATAGCCTTGCTTAAATTGGGCTGGTCCATATAAAGGTTGGCAGCTGCCTGGGTAATGGAACCTGTCTTTTCCACTTCAAGGGCATATTGCAACAATACAGTATTCAATCATCTTCCTCCTTTGCCAACTGCCCGCCTTCCTTGTCCGCCTCATAAAGATATTTGGACAGGGCTGCCAGTGACACGGCCATGTTCTCATTCTGTACCAGTACATGACCCGGTACGGCCAGATGGGTGGGAGCGAAATTCCATATAGCCCTCACTCCGCCGGCCACCAGGCGGTTGCATACCTCCTGGGCATATTCCGCGGGAACCGTGATGATGCCGATATGAATATTCATCCTCTGACAGAGGTTTTCCAGCTTTTCTATGGGAAAAACCGGCTTTCCGCCTATCTTTGTATTCACTTTTCTTCCATCGGAATCAAAAGCCAGGACAATCTCCACACCGTACTGCTCAAATCCTTTGTACGACAGCAGGGCCTTCCCCAGGGAACCCACACCCACCAGGGCCGCCTGGTTGGTATTATGAAACCCTAAAAACTCCTCCATGTCCCTGATCAAGTCCTTTACCAGATAACCCATTTTAGGTTTTCCGGCTGTTTTGGCCACCATTGCCAGATCCTTGCGCACCTGGACTTCATTTAGCCGAAGATCCAATGCAATGGCCGGCGCCGATATGGTCTCTGTTCCTTCCCGGCATTTCCGTTCCAGATAATGATGATACATCGGAAGACGTTCCAGGGTCTTCCTGGATATTCCTCCGACCATGTTTTTCTTCTCTTCCATGAGCATGTACCCCTACCTCTTTTTTTAACTGCAGAATTCCCCATTCTTCTTTATAGTCAAGCGGATATTCGCAATCCGCTTCGCTACTTGATTCAGTTAAAATGCATTTGCATTTCATTCTCAGGACTCTTTTTCATCATGAAGATCCGTAAGAAACATGGCATCTCCAAAACTAAAGAAACGGTAACGCTCTTTGATCGCCTCTTTATATGCGAAGAGCACATGATCCCGTCCTGCAAGTGCAGATACCAGCATCACAAGCGTGGACTCAGGCAAGTGGAAATTGGTGATCAGGCAATCCAGGGTTTTAAAACGGTACCCTGGATAAATGAATATCTCCGTCCAGCCGCTTCCTGCCTTTAAGATCCCCTCTTCCGTGGAGGCAGATTCTACCGTACGGCAGCTGGTGGTTCCCACGCAGACGACGCGGCCCCCATTCCTCTTCGCATCATTGACCTTTTTTGCCTCTTCCTCCTCCACGATATAGAATTCAGAATGCATGTGATGAGCTTCGATCTCATCCACCTTCACCGGGCGGAAAGTCCCAAGCCCTACATGAAGAGTCACATGAGCGATGGATACTCCCAACTCCTCAATGTCCTTTAACAGTTCTTTTGTGAAATGCAGTCCGGCTGTAGGAGCGGCCGCCGATCCCTCATGCTTTGCATAAACCGTCTGATAACGGTTCTTGTCCTTAAGCTGATGAGTGATATAAGGCGGCAAAGGCATTTGCCCCAAACGGTCCAGTATCTCTTCAAAGATCCCTTCATAGGAAAACTGGATGAGCCGGTTCCCTTCTTCTACCACATCAATTACAGTTCCCTTTAACAGGCCCTCTCCAAAGGAGATCACCGTCCCCACTTTTGCCTTTTTCCCAGGCTTTACAAGGGTCTCCCAAATATCATCTTCTCTTCTCTTTAATAGAAGAATCTCTATTTTTGCCTCTGTTCCCTCTTTCACTCCAAACAGCCTGGCAGGAATGACCTTGGTATCATTAATGACCAGACAGTCTCCCTTCCGCAAATAGGAAAGGATGTCCCGAAAATGCTTATGTCTGATCTCTCCTGTATGTTTATCCAAAACCAGAAGCCTGGAAGCGGAACGGTCCTCAAGGGGGTCCTGGGCGATCAGCTCTTCGGGCAGATCAAAATAAAAGTCCCTAACGTTCATAAAGTAACTCTCCTTTGCCAAAAATGCTCCTCTGCAGGGTGCTACGCAGAGAAGCATCTGTTTTACGTATTGTTTGATGGGCTGGTGCTTAAATCCGTTGTCTCCTCCTCCGGCTCTTCCTTCTCGTCCATGAGAGTGTGGTAGACTGCCAAAAGATTTTCGTCAGATTTTAAGGCTTTCTCAAGACCGTCATTTACCTCTTTTGCTTGCCCTTGCACGGCCTCAGACTGGTTTGCCTTCTTCATAAATTCAGACTGTTCCGGGCTGATATCCGCCACCAGATAACAGCTTCCATCTGCTGCTGTTTTTGCATAGCATACAACCATGCTGGGCGCCAGGGTTTCCGCCTGACGGAATTTGATATCAAACCTGGCATAAACCACGTAATCACCGTCGTCCACGCCGGGCGCCGTATAGCACACCAGGTTTTCAAAGCTCTGGTAAAATTTCACTTCTTCTTCCATTCTGACGCTCTGTTCATTTAGGATCTCTTCAGAACTGGTATTGCCATATACCGTTGAAAGTGCCTCTAAATCGCAGGTCTTTCTGGCTTTGAAATAAGCTTCCATGAGATCATGAATTGCCGGTATGGTTTCTTCCTGCAGCGTGATCTCCTTCTCTTCAGGCTCCGCCGCCGTGCTTTCGGTCGCCTCAGCTGATACATGATCCGAATCATTTCCTGCCTGTTCAGGCTCATCCAAAATAACAACGGCAAAAATCAATATGATTACCGCCAAGGGAATGGCCAGAATTTTCAGAAGCCTTCTGGTCTCTTCCTTTGAACTCTTCTTCCATTTTTCGATTAAATCTTTCATATGGGCTTGACCTCCTGGAGAATCAATCTCCTTTCCATTCTAACAAAAAAACCGATAAAAATCAACAAATACTATTGCGCTTTAAAAGAATCTATAGTAGAATATAAAAGATGCATCTGTAGCTCAGTGGATAGAGCAGTGGCCTCCGGAGCCGCGTGCGTAGGTTCGATTCCTATCAGATGCACTCTTTTTTTGTCTGTTTTTGCATCTCTAAAAAGCCTTATTTTATAAGGATTTTCTCGTATTTATCAGCCCTTTGCTGAGCCTCCCATTCCAAAGCTTCACCAATTCTCATTCCATAAGCCGGTAATCATGATTGCACTGTTCTCATCCAAAATTCCGAATCGTTCCGGGAAGATGTGGTTTCCGCTTTTACAGTATATTTTGCCCTGTCCTCATTTTATTCCTTAATTATACGCTTAAGCTCTTGTTCACTTAATCATCAAGCTCCTGTTCTGCATCACAGCTATTAAGGCAGGCTGCTCAGATAATTCAACTTCAAGATCGTGATCACTCCATTTTACAGACTCTCAATCACCAGTATTTTGTTTTAATCAATAGCAGCTATAAGAACTAAATAAAGGCACTGGATTCTCCAATGCCCTGTTTACCACTTTAAAATTAGTATTTATTCCTTGATCAAATTTTGTTATTTCAAAATGTATCTATCCCCAAAGCCCTTTTTCTCAATAACGCCTTTAAGTCCTTTAGAACTCTTGATGGAATACCTATTACCCTTTGAAAAGAATCCGGATATATCTTCTAACTCAAAGTTTTCGCCGAAAAAATTCTTTGTTATCAGTTTTCCAGTAAATGTTTCCGTCAATTCTCCCAAATCTTCATCGATAAATCCATTTTCCCGGTAAAGATGTGTTTTTGCTCCTTTTGATTTAAAATAAAATTCCACTATACTCTTCCTCCCTGGTAAATCATATTATTTATTCTTGTAATTTCATTAAAAATCAAAAAAACTCCAGCATTATGTTTTGCTTCACTTTTCACCTTCGCTCTTTCAGGGGAACGAAGCATAAAAAATAAACCATAACCGATTCAACAATTGGAAACCTGGTTTTTTTTCTGCTCATGCTGACAAACTTTGTTCTGCCTCACAATTCAGCTTCCCATAAAAACAGCCATTATATTCCCAGGAAGTAAAATCCATGCGTATCCCTTGATCTTTTGATAAGTAACTATGGAGTTCCGTCTATTCAAATCTGCTCAAATACTTTATCAAATGGTAATGGCTTGTCCCATCATCAAATAATACTTTACAGAGATTATATTCATCTCCATACCTTTCCACAATGATTCCTGTCTTCATATAATCTTTACTCAGTTCATTGTATTTATAAATTATTCTGTCTCCAACACTCACAATACCCCTTCTTTCTTCAATATCTGCTTCACTGTTTTATTATCCAGGCAAAACACTGCTGCCACTCTCTTAATGTCATTGAATCGCTCATACTCCTTTCTAATATCCTCATCGGTAAATACACAATTCACTGGCTCATTCATATACTCTTCCATTATTTCTCCTAAAAACAGTTATTTTCTATACGGCCTTATTTCTATACCGGCCAACGGTCCACGTCAATAGTAAGTCCTGCCATATGCAATACCAGTATTACATATTTCATTAAAAGCAGCGAATGGTTTGATGGAACCGGTGGCAGCTGCAGCTATTGCTTTATTGGATTCTTAAACTCCTAACATGTGCTTACTATTGCCATCTCTTTCCATCAGCCCTGCTTATAACATCTGTTTTACAAATTTTAAAATATTAATCGTTTCCTCAGCTGCTTCCTGATTTGCTTGCCGCTGCCAAAAGACCATAAACATAAGCTCAATGCACTGCATCATGAAAGGCAATGCTTTTTTCTCATTTTCTTCTAACACATTAATACTTTCATATCCGCTAAGAAAATGGCTGACAAATGTAAGCCACTTATCCTTTATTTCCGCAAGGTCTTTCTGACCTGATAACTGCCCCAGCAGGAAATAAGCTATGTCAAACAAGCGGGCATCCTGTTTACCCAGGTCAAAATCCAGTACACCGGTCAACGTTGTGCCTTCAAACAGCAAATTGCCATAATGCAGATCCCGGTGAATCTGCTGCTTTGGCAGCAGGGGGTAAATTCTGCAAAGTTCTTCTATTGGCTTAGACCACTCTTCTTGTGTCAGCAAATTGCCGGCAGAAAGTCCATTGCTGATCCAGCCTCGCAGCTCCTCATCAAAAGGAGGCCTATCAATCTGTATATGGGTTATTGTCATAAGTGCACAGTGGATTTTTGCAATAATAATGCCGGTTTGGTAAGCAATGGCTGCATAGTCTTGCTGAAATACCTCTCTTACATGACTGCCTTCCAGCTTCTCCATCAACAGATAACAGCCCTCTTGTGTCGCCACATAATCCCTGCCATCCTTTGTCGGCAGAATATGTGGTACCGGAACCCCATCTGCACGTAATGCTGCGGAAAGCCTTATATTACTATGTACATTGTCATCTGCTTTCACCAGCTTTAAGATATACTTTCCCTCCACTTCCCAGGTTGTTGGTGTAGTGGCAACTGGCTCTCCTTTAATATCCCAATATGTTTTAATATCTAATGGCATAGTTATATTCCTTTTCAGTTTCCCAATAATTTCTTTCACACACTGCAAGGCAGACTTAACCTTACCGATCGCCGTATATTCAACTCTTTTACTCATTTTGCTATGCCTTCATTATACTATTTTACCAACGCAAAAGCCACCAGATTTTCATAATCCGATAGATCTAATCATTCCTTATCATATTGATTATTTATTCTCATATTCATTTATTTTTTATTGCACAAGCAAATCCGCTGATCCGCATTTTAGGCTTTTCTGTTCATATCGCTCATCATTCTGAATCCTTTCCAGCATTTTCCTGAACCATGTGTTAAGCTCTTTTTTCAAAATCAGATAATCCTTATCTCCCGTACTATTGTCAAAATTCCTTTTCTAAAATTTTTTCAAATTGTCTCGACCAAATCCGAAATTTTCCCGCATGTCGGCGTTGCTTAATACAAATTTTCTATTGTAAGTTCTCCACATTCTTAAATTCTGTATACAAAAAGAGCCGGCAACAGCCGACTCAATGAATTTTTTACTTGAATTTCAAATGTAATTTGTACAATGTAAGTGTATGATAATAACGAGGACAATTCCCTTAATTAAGCCATACGTTTTTTATTATGACTGTAAATAAAAACATCATTGCCAATTACCTGATTGCTGCATATTCTTTGGCTCAGCGTACGTTGCGGCATAAAGTATCATAATATTTAACTCTATATAAATCAAACTAAATGTATTTGTCTATTTAAGGAGATAAGATGAAGTACTGAGTCATGGATAACTTTCTGACGGAAACTTATCATTGCTATACAATTATAAAATACTCATTACAGCGCAGCAGTTTGATCATTCATGGTTCCTAAAATGTTAATGAAAAGTGTATTTAGATCTTTTCTATGTAATATTGAGCATTAATAATAAGCCACATTTGGGTATCAAATCTCATAACGGTCCAAAGAGATAAGCCCTGGAGGCCATATTCTTCTACCAGCCCAGCTCTTGCATCAAAACTTCTGGCATCTTTAAACCATACTACATGCATAACCTCATCACTATCCACATAATAGAAGTAGGGTGACTGTGCAGCTTCATTAAATTGTATTGGTATATCGTTTACTGCAGCAATCTGGACCGCACTGTTAAAGTTTATTGCAACAGCTTCTGTGGCGCCGGGAACATAGGGAAGTGTCCAATCATACCCCAGAGTGGTGACTCCCAGAAATATTTTTTCAGCAGGAATAATACTGACCGCATAATCTAACCATTCTCTTAAGATATTAACCGGAAAAATTGAGCTTGGATAACTGTATGATCTTGCCCAATCATAAGAAGAGAATATGATTCCATCTACAAATCCAGATAATTTTGAATAGTCTATCCTTTCAAAGCTAATGTTCGGGGTATCAATATTCGTAACCGGTGTTATGGTAATCACTATTCTGTAACCTTCTGAGCGAAATATCTCAGAGGCTTTTTTCAAATATTCTGCAAAGCCATCTATGTTGTCATTGGTCATGTTTTCGATATATACGTTGATACCATAAAAACCTTTCGTTTTCAGTATTTGAAGAGCATTATTAATCAGGCGATCCTGCAAGGAAGGGTCATTTAAAATATGATAGGTCACTTCACGGCTGACGATTCCCTCTTCGGAAATAGCGGAAACAAACATCATGGGTGCCACACCATAAGTTTTAGCCAGCTGAATAAGTTCCGTATCATCATCAAGGATGACAATTTCTCCTTCAGTTGTAGCCCTATAATTGAATATGGTCAGATATGTTAAAAAAGGAAGTGTTTTTTTTAAAACAGATTCATCTATATAAGAAAAGATATAACCGCTGGTTGCAATTGTTCTTGTTTTATTTGTTTGATAACTTATGACTATGGTTTCACCAATGTACAGTAATTCTCTATCGGAAAGATATGGATTATTTCTTAATAATTCCATTGGTGAAACACCGTGCTGCTCTGCAATACTCTCCAAAGTATCGCCAGTCTGGACGGTGTAGAGTGTTTCCGGCTGAACAATCACAATAGTTTGGCCAACAGCTAAATTGTCAGGGTTTATAATTCCGTTTTCCAATATTAATCTGTTAACAGGGATTTTATAATACTCCGCTATTGAAAATATTGTTTCACCGGGTTGAACAACATGTATGACCATAACTTCCCTCTAATGATCTTATTAATTAATTATATGCTAATCTTACCTGTTCATAACATTATGTTATAAATAATTCTTTGTATTATTATACTCTTACGCAACGGCTGGATTAGGCAGCCCTTGTTCTGCAAGCCTTTTTTAATATACCCACACATGGCCTGAAACGCTTTCGTACTTTAAACGCTTCTCTATCATTGTTTATCCCGGTTTGACACAAAAAATATGCGGTAAAGATAAACGAAATATCCCTGATTCTCTGCTTCTGAAAAACTTCCCAAAATAATATTGTTTTTTATTACCATCTCCATTATAATGAAAGAGCCTAAAATCCGGCAATTCTCATATTTCAACACTCAATCATCCATTCCACCACCAATTCTATTCTTGTTGTAATTCTGCATCAAGCAGTTTACATAAACAAATCTAAGGAGGTATACATATGGTATACGAAACATTTCTGGAAACTGTCAAACATTCTCTGAAAGAACGGCTTGGACCTGAATTCACCCTTGTGCTTCAGCCCATTACCAAGAACAACGGACTGATCCTCCATGGGCTCTGTATCGGGAAAGCGGAGGAACGGGCCGCCCCCACTATCTATTTAAATCATTTCTATGAATCCTACCAAAACGGCAGGCCTTTTCATGCCATCCTTGATGACATCATGTCCCTTTACCAAAGCAGTCCACTGCCGGGTGACCTTCCCATTGAAGAATTCCTATCGTCAGATCAGATCATGGAGAAAATCATCTTCCGCCTTATCAACGAACCGGCCAACCGGGAGCTTCTAAAGGAAGTACCTCATATCTCCTATCCGGAGCTGGATCTTTCCATCATATTCTACCTGTCATTTCAAAACGATGAAGACAGTCTCCTTACCGCTCTTATCTGCAACCGTCATCAAAAAGCGTGGAACCGTTCTGCAGAAGAAATATACTCAGCTGCCAAATCCAACACTCCCCGTCTGTTCCCTGCCCGAATCCGCTCTCTTCCCGAAGCCATAAAAGACATTGCAACAAGATCGTCTGAAAACGATATAAACGAAGAAGACCTGGAAGAATTTTTTGATACCGCTCCTTTGTCTCCTCCTATGTACGTGCTGTCCAATTCTTCCGGTATCAACGGAGCCGGATGCCTTCTTTATGAGGGCATATTAAAAGACTTCGCCTCATGCAGCGGCAGCGATTTGATCATACTGCCCTCCAGCATTCACGAAGTCCTCATCATTCCATACAACAAAGATATCTCCATCGATGAATTGGCGGAAACCGTTCTCTCCATTAATCAGGAAGAAGTCCCGGAAGAAGACCGCCTGTCCAATCACATCTATTTCTATTCCAAAAGCAGCGATAAGCTGACCATTGCCTTCACCTCTTCTGCCCCAATCGGAACAAAGAATCCATGATAAAAATAGCCATTGCTATGGCACCCGAAACCTGAAGCGTCTCCACCAGATAGTGGCTGGAAAGCTCCGGGTTATTGCTGATCACATAAAACACGCTCCGGTAAATGGACGTTCCCGGAACCGACGGCAGGATGCCCGCCACCAGAAACACCGTAACCGGCGCCTTAAAAATCCGTGCAAAAATGTGGCTGGATAAGGCCACCAGCATACTGGATAAAAAAGCCGCGGCTATGACAGATCCAGCTGCGGCTTCCACCAACAGATAGACAAGCCAGCCGGCCGCGCCGATTCCTCCCGCCAAAGCCACATGCTTCCTTGGAAGCTCCAGGATCAGAGAAAAACTGATCACAGCCAGGAAGGCCCCAATTGTCTGTACTATCAAGAAAGCCCACCTCCTGTCAGCCACTGAAATAATCCCATCCCCGCTCCCACGCCTGCGGCTACCGCAAGAGCGATCACTACGGCTTCCATGATCCTGGCTGTTCCTGAGGCATAATCCCCGTTTAAGGTATCCCGGATCGCCGTTGTAAATATAACACCGGGAAGGAGAGGCATGATTGCACCGATCATGATAATGTCACTTTTGATTCCGGGCATAAGCCACCGTTCCATAAAAAGGGTGGAAACGGCAATTATAAATGCGCAGACTCCATTGGCGCAGAAATCATTGAGTCTGGTCCTTACGGATACCTCCATCGCCGCTGCCAGGGCAATTCCGGTCACAGCAGCAGCCAGACAGTCTTTTGCTCTCCCGCCTAAAAGCAGGGTAAAAAATACTGCCACTCCCATGATTCCAATATCCTTTAATCTTCTGCCGTACTGAATTGCATTCCGTATTTCTTTCAGTCTTCCATAAGCCTCCTCCACCGTCATGCGGTCTTCACACAGGCTTCTGGAAACATCATTGACCAGATACACCCTGTTTAAGTTGGTGGATCTTCCCGTAACCCTTCTGGCTACGGTTATGGCCTCAATGGAGGGATCATTAAGGGATGCAAAGATCCCCGTGGAAAAAACAATGGCTTCCGCAGTTTCTCTGCCCGCTTTTCGTAAAATGTGGTCAATGGTATTCTCCACCCGGTAAATCTCCGCACCGCTCACCAGCATGATCTCTCCTGCCAGAACTGCAGTCTCCACAAGCAGCTTATCATTCATAGGCTTATTCCTCTATTATTATAACTTATCCGAACTTGCAAGGCAAGTGAGGATAAAAGGGCTGTTTTCAGCCCGTTCATCCGATTATGGAAAGTGCTTTTTACTTCCCATAATATGAAGTTTAAAAAATCAGACTACCAAGCTGAAATACAAGTACAGAAGCTGCCCAGGCCACTGCCAGCTGGAAAAGTACCATGCCAAGAGTCCATCTTATGGAACCGGTTTCCTTTTTAATCGTTGCCACAGCCGCAATACACGGAGAATACAGGAGACAGAAAATCATCAGGGCATAAGCATTCACACCGCCAAAACCAATGCCTCCAAGAATGCCGGACAGCTCTCCCATTCCTGCCGCAGAATTTATATTGTTGATTCCAAACAGGACTGAAAAGCTGGAAACCACCACTTCCTTTGCAGAAAGCCCGGAAATCAAAGCCACAGCGATCCTCCAGTCTCCAAGGCCCGCAGGGCGCAGCACGGGAATCAGAACCCTGCCGATGGCAGCTGCAAAGCTTTGTGAAACATCAGTGACAAATCCTGACGACCCGCTGTTTAAGACAAACCAAAGCACAATGGTGGCAAGGAAAATGGTGGTTCCCGCCTTTCCTAAATAATCCTTTACTTTGTCCCATACATAAATACCTACCGTCCTCCCGTTTGGCGTCTTATATTCGGGAAGCTCTATGAGAAGCGTATCCTCTTCCTCCGCCTTATGGCTCCAGTGGGTCACATAAGCGATGGCAATTGCTACCATCAATCCGATGAGATACAGGGAATATGCCACGATCAAGGCATGTTCCGGGAAAAACATCTGGGAAAACAGTACGTAAATGGGGAGTCTGGCAGAGCAGGACATAAAGGGGGTAATTAAAATAGTTCTTTTCCTGTCCTTTTCACTGGGAAGGGATCTGGCGGCCATAACAGCAGGAACTGTACAGCCAAACCCAAGAAGCATGGGAAGAAAGGCTTTCCCGGAAAGTCCCACGCGACCCATGATCTCATTCATGACATAAGCGACCCTGGCCATATATCCGCTGTCTTCCAGAAAAGCCAGCGCAAGGAACAGGATAAAGATATTAGGCAGAAACGTGAGAATTCCTCCTACTCCGGCCACGATTCCGTCCACCACAAGGGAAGTGATCCAGTCAGCTGCATGGATGCTTTCCATAAACTGCTGCATGCTGGTGGAAAATAAGCCCAGCGCAGTTTCAAAATACCCCTTTAAAAAGTCACCGACAGTAAAAGTCAGAAAGAATACCAGGGCCATAATGCCCAAGAAAAAAGGCACGCCCAAAAAGGGATGGGTCAGATATTCATCAATTTTATCCGTAAACGCGGCTTTCTCTTCCTTGTTCACCAGACATTCCTTGATGATTCCTTCTATATAGTCGTATTTCTGGTTTATGATCTCCTTCTCATAATTATGGTCAACAATATTGCTTAAATCCAAGGGATGGTCATTCCAGACCTCCTCATCATACTCCAGAAATTTGATGGCATGCCACCTTAGATTATCCATGTTCCCGTAATGGGCTTTTAGTACGGTTTCAATCTTGGAAATCCTATTTTCAATTTTAGGCGTATAATTCACCACCACGCCTTGAGGCCCTTCTTCATAATGGTGAACCACCGCATGAAGCAGCACATCAAGTCCGGTCCGTTTTCTTGCTGAAACAGGAACCACCGGGATAGATCCAAGCATCTCAGGAAGACGGTGTAAATCAATTTCCATTCCCCTGTCTTCAACAATGTCCATCATGTTAAGGGCCAGAATGACCGGCTTTTTTAGTTCCAGAAGCTGAAGGGTCAAATACAGATTCCGTTCCAGGGATGAGGCGTCCACCACGTTGATGATCACATCCACTTCCCCATTTTCCAGGCATTTCCTTGTTACCTTTTCTTCCAGAGTATAGCATGTCAGGCTATAAATCCCAGGCGTATCAACCATCCGGATAGGACGGCCCTTGTAGCTGGTCTCTCCTTCCACTCTCTCCACGGTAACGCCCGGCCAGTTAGCCACCTTAAGCTTTGCCCCTGTAAAAGCATTGAATAAGGTCGTTTTTCCGCAGTTGGGGTTTCCCACAAACCCGACATGAATCATCCTGTTTTCCTCACGCATGTTCCACAGCCTCCCTGATTTCGATTCCCTCCGATATCCTTCTTCCAAGGGCAAGGCGGGTACCTCTGACCTTAATGATCACAGTACCGCTCCCCTTCTTATTCATCAGGGTAACAGGCGTCAGCTCATTGACCCCCAGAGCCTCCAAACGCCTGGTGATGGCATCCTTTACCATCACACTGTAAACAATGTAGGTTTTTCCGATTTCTCCTTCATACAGCTTCATAATAATCTCCTCCGGACGCAGCCAATCCTACCGGCGGCGCTCCAAGGCTCTTGCCTTAAATGCGTCCATTGAGATTTTACTCTTATTGAGAATCACTGTCAATACCATCTCCCCCGCCAGGCAACATTTTTGTCGGGCGGTCAAGCCAGCCCTCAATCGTCCATATCCTGAAGCATTTTCTTAATCTGAACCATCCGGTCACGCAGCTTTGCTGCCTCCTCGAAATTCAGCTCCGCTGCAGCCTGGTGCATCTTCTTTGTAAGCTCCTTTGCAAGCTTTTCCAGTTCCTTTGCATCCATGGATTCCGGATCCTTCTTAAAGCCCTTCTCCTCTTCAATGGCTGCCTTTGAGATGGCAATAAGGTCACGGACCGATTTTTTGATGGTGGTTGGGGTGATCCCATGCTCTTCATTATAAAGCTGCTGAATGGCTCTCCTACGGTTGGTCTCCTCAATAGCCACACGCATGGAATCTGTCACCGTATCTGCATACATGATCACATGGCCATCGGAATTTCTTGCCGCCCTTCCTATGGTCTGGATCAAAGAAGTCTCTGATCGGAGAAACCCTTCTTTATCCGCATCCAGAATAGCCACCAGAGTGATCTCCGGAATATCAAGACCCTCCCTCAGCAGATTGATTCCCACCAGCACATCAAACACATCCAGACGCATGTCCCGGATGATTTCGGAACGCTCCAGAGTATCAATATCGGAATGGAGGTATTTTACCCGGATCCCCACTTCTCTCATGTAATCGGTCAGATCCTCTGCCATCCGTTTGGTCAGGGTAGTGATCAGAATCTTGTTTTTCTTGGCAACTTCCTTATTTACCTCAGAAACCAGGTCGTCGATCTGTCCTTCCACCGGCCTTACATCGATTTCAGGATCCAGAAGCCCGGTAGGCCGGATGATCTGCTCCACCCTTAACAGCTCATGATTCGCCTCATAGACAGAAGGAGTGGCAGAAACAAACATCATCTGATTGATCTTTGACTCAAATTCCTCAAAATTCAAAGGCCGGTTATCAAGGGCAGAGGGAAGACGGAAACCAAAATTCACAAGGGTGGTCTTTCTGGAGCGGTCCCCTGCAAACATGCCCCGTACCTGAGGAAGGGTGATATGGGACTCATCCACGATGATCAGAAAGTCATCGGGAAAATAATCAATCAGGGTATAGGGCGGCTCTCCGGGCTGTCCTCCGGTCAAATGCCTGGAATAATTCTCGATTCCGGAACAAAAGCCGGTTTCTTTCATCATCTCCACATCAAAGTTCGTCCGCTCGGAAATCCGCTGAGCCTCTAACAGCTTGTCCTCGCTTTTAAAATACGCCACCTGCTCCTTTAATTCCTCCAGGATGGTCTGTGCAGCCAGCTCCATCTTCTCCCTGGACACCACATAATGGGAAGCAGGGAATATGGCCACATGTCCCAATTCCGCCCGAATCTCCCCTGTCAGGGTATCGATCTCCGTGATGCGCTCCACTTCGTCTCCGAAAAACTCGATCCGGTAAGCCTCGCTTCCGGAATAGGCAGGAAATATCTCCACCACATCTCCTCTTACCCGGAAGGTCCCACGCCTGAAATCCATGTCATTCCGGTCATATTGGATGTCAATCAGCTTATGGACCACCTCATCCCTGTCCTTTATCATGCCTGGTCTTAATGAAATAACCATTTCCTGATAATCAATGGGACTTCCCAGGCCGTATATACAGGAAACCGATGCCACGATGATAACATCCTTCCGCTCCGAGAGAGCAGCCGTAGCCGAGTGCCGCAGCTTGTCGATCTCATCATTAATGGCTGAATCCTTTTCTATATAGGTATCAGTGGAAGGCACATATGCCTCCGGCTGGTAATAATCATAATAGGAAACAAAATACTCCACCGCATTTTCCGGGAAAAACTCCTTGAACTCACTGTAAAGCTGGGCTGCA
The DNA here is from genome assembly GCF_000526995.1 of Lacrimispora indolis DSM 755. Taxonomy (NCBI): domain Bacteria; kingdom Bacillati; phylum Bacillota; class Clostridia; order Lachnospirales; family Lachnospiraceae; genus Lacrimispora; species Lacrimispora indolis. Next base: position 777,666 of record NZ_AZUI01000001.1, read on the forward strand.
AGCGTCTTATTATGAGCGATGATAAGAGTGGGCCTCTGCAGCTTCTGGATCACATTTGCCATGGTAAAGGTCTTTCCAGAGCCTGTGACCCCAAGCAGAGTCTGAAACTGGTTTCCCTCCTGGAATCCCTTTACAAGCTGTTCAATGGCCTGGGGCTGGTCACCGGTAGGGGCATATTCTGAATGCAATACAAAGTCCATGATCATTTACCTCCAAATCATTTCCCGCAGGCAGCCGCCAAATGAACATGCAACCATATCCGCCCGGTATATAGCTTTTTGCAGGAATTACAATATACGTCACTGCCAATTATAGCATACGGCAATAAAAAAGTATAGCAAAACAGGGAACATCTGTTCTTTTGGTATTGAAATTCTCTTGCTTTTAGTATATCATACATCTTATATTATCGAAAGTAAGGAACACTTTCGATAATCGGATGGACGGGGCAAAGAACGCCCCTTTTATCCGAACTTGCGTCGCAAGTTCGGATAAGTTATACTATCGAAAGTAAGGAACACTTTTGATATATCATACTATGAAACAGCAGGAGGATTTTTATGTACAGTTTTATTAACGACTACAGCGAAGGTGCACATCCAAAAATTTTGGAGGCCATGATCAATGCCAACTTAATTCAGAATGCCGGATACGGACTGGATGACCACTGCAGCAATGCCCGCGCCCTCATTAGAAAAGAAATCGGCCGGGAGGATGCGGATATTCATTTCATAGTGGGCGGCACCCAGACCAATCTGATCACCATCAGCACTGCCCTGCGCCCCTGGCAGGCGGTCATCTCCACGGACATGGGGCATATAAATGTCCACGAAACAGGAGCCATTGAAGCCACGGGACATAAGGTCATAGCCATGCCCTGCGAGGATGGAAAACTGACTCCAGCCCACATCCAGAAGGCTTTGGACCTTCATACGGACGAGCATATGGTACAGCCGAAAATGGTCTATATCTCCAATTCCACGGAGATCGGTACACAGTATACCAAAAAGGAACTGGAATCCCTTCACCACATCTGCCGCCAGAAAGGTCTTTACTTATTCCTGGATGGTGCACGTCTTGGTTCTGCGCTCACAAGCTCTGTGAATGATTTAACATTGGAAGATATTGCAAAGCTCACCGACGTTTTTTACATTGGCGGAACTAAGGGCGGAGCCTTGTTTGGAGAAGCCCTTGTGATCTGTCACCAGGATTTAAAACCGGACTTCCGGTTTATGATCAAACAGCGGGGAGCCATGCTGGCAAAAGGCTGGCTGCTGGGAATCCAGTTTGAAGAGCTGTTTTCCAACAACCTCCTCTATGATCTGGCAGCCCACGCCAATGAAATGTCTGCCATTTTGAGAAAAGGGATTGAAAAGTGCGGGTATCCCTTCCTTTCCGATTCCATGACAAACCAGCTTTTCCCCATCCTTCCTGACCAGGTGATCGCAAAGCTGGAAAAGGATTTTCTTTTCATCGTTCAGGAACGGGTGGATGACAGCCATACCTCCGTCCGTCTGGTCACCTCCTGGGCTACCAGCGAAGAAGCCTGCCGCCGGTTTATCAGTCTTCTGGAAACCTGCTGATTGAAAAGCCCTCTAAGGACAGTGGTCAAAATGGCCTGCCTTAGAGGGCTTTTTCTTTTACAATTTAACGTTTTTCATTCAATGCTTTTATGGCTTCCCCAAGCTGGTTGTCTTCGCTATGCTCTATTTTAATCTTTGTTTTTAAATCCTCTTTTAGATCAACCGCAATATCCGGCTCCAGGCCTTTTCCATGAAGGTCAAAGCCGCTTGGCGTATAGTAATGGGCAACCGTCATCTTAATGGCAGTACCATGATCAAGAGGAAACAGAGTCTGAACGATTCCCTTTCCAAAGGTCTTTGTTCCAACCAGTTTTGCCCTGTCATAAGCCTTAAGAGCTCCGGAAAACACTTCAGAAGCGCTGGCTGACTGGCCGTTGACCAAAACAGCCATAGGCACATCTACTTTATGGCCGTCAGAGGCGTAATACTGCTCTCCATCTCCATTTTTATCCGCCATATAAACAAGAAGCGTTTTATTCTTCTTGGTTCTTACCAGATTGGGATCACCTTCAATCAACAGATCGTCGGGAAGAATGTAATCAAGCATGGAAACTACTGCATCCACGACTCCCCCAGGATTATTTCTCAAATCCACGATCATTTTCTCCATTCCCTGTTTTTCCAGGTCATCAATGGCACTCTTAAACTGACCCGCTGTAACCGTATCAAACTGGCTGACCGATATATATCCGATATTGTCTGCCAGCATTTCATGCTCAACAGTAGGAACTGTGATCTGGCGCCGCTCCATAGTCATATCAATGTAGGCCCCCGTATCCGGACGAAGAACCGTTACCGTTACCGGCGTTCCTTCCGCCCCTTTGATATGGTCCTTTACAACCAGTTCCAGATCCATACCGGTCACTTCTTCATCGCCTACCTTATAAATCATGTCACCGGGCAGCATTCCTGCTTCAGCCCCAGGCGTTCCTTCAAAGACCTTTGTCACCGTAATGATTCCAGTGGCAGCGCTCTGGCTGACCATGACTCCGATTCCGCAGTATTCCCCGGCAGTGTCCTCCATCAGCTTCTCATACTCGTCTGCAGTATAATAAACCGTATAAGGGTCCTCTAATCCATAGAGCATCCCCTTATAGATCCAGTCTTCCACATTTTTTGTATTTTCATCAAAGAGATAATATTTATCAATCACGCTCTGGATCGTCTGGATTTTGTTCACGATCCGGTTCATATCAAGGCTGCCTTCCTGGTTCTCTGCCTGAGCGGATTCAGCTGCCTGACCTTTTCCGTCAATGGCTGCCCTGCCGATCAGAAAGATCCCGAGAGACATTCCCACAATAACAAGACCTGCCAATGTGGTCAGAAGCGCTCCTACTAGGGCGCCCTTCCAAAATTTATTCTTACTTTCCACTGTTATTCTCCTATCTAGCTCTTTATGGGCTTGCGTATTTCACCGGTTTGCATAGCTGCCATCTGCCCTGATCTCAAAATGGAGATACGGCCTTGTGGAATATCCGGTATAACCCACATTTGCAATTATCTGCCCCTGCCAAACTTCCGGCTTAATACCAAAAGCCGGAAGCAATGCAAAGAAACGGCATAAACACCTCCATCATGAGGAATCATGATATATGCCGGCAGAATAACTGTATGTAGGTTTGGCCGCTGTTCCCGGAAAAAGGAGGGAAGATGCCTCTGCCTGCAAAAGCACCGGCGTCTGAAACGCTCCTGCTTAACTGCGGGCAGAGCCATATAAAATTAATATTCCCCATAGCAACCGTATTATACGTTTTCATGGCCTGCTTCCCCGCTTTCCCCGCCTTTTCTGCCTTTCTCCGGGGTTCTGGCTTTCTGATCGGCCTCAATCTGTTTTCCCTAACTGGAAAGCTTAGAATTTTTTCTGGACCGGATATCACTCTCCGGCATTTTCCTATCATATGCAGCAATGCTGCCTCTATATTCCCTGCAGTTAAAATCAGGGTGCTTTTTTCCTACACTTTCAGATGCTTCCTGATGGTAAAGAAGCTTACAAAAAATCCGATTCCAACACCAAGAGCCAGCGCAGTTGCCGCCATATATGGGAATATGGCCTCCACCGGCAGAAACTGAAACAGTCCGGATAAGATGCTGAACTTTGTGACCACATACTCAACTGTAGACCGGTACAGAAAATAAATGGCAATAAGAGGAATGGAAGCTCCCACCAGTCCGATGATAACGCCCTCCACCACAAAAGGCGCCCGGATCATGTAGTTGGTAGCACCAATTAATTTCATGATCTGGTTTTCACTCTTCCGGAAGGCCGCTGCCACTGAAATGGTGTTGCTGATTAAGAATATGGCCACAGCCAATAAAACACCGATGATCAGCATGGAAAGAACTCCGATCACCTTGCTTAAGCTGTTCATGCCTTCTGCCGCTGTTTTGGAATAATTGACTTTCCTGACACCGTCAAGACTCTTCAGCCAGTCCACCACCTGATCCTGATCCACCAGATCCTTTAAAAATATGGTATATGAGGCTGAATTGGCCAGGGGATTGTCTTCCTCAAATCCTTCCGCTAGGTCCTGCAAGTCGCCGAAGTATTCCTGCTTTGCTTCCGCCCATGCCTCCTCTGCCGAGGTAAAGGTCACTTCCTTCACATCATCTCTGGCTTTGATCTCATTGCCGATCTCCTTGATCTTATTGGCATCCAGCCCATCATTAAAAAACACCGTGATTCCCACCGTGCTTTCCGTATTCTTAATCACATACTGCACATTGATAACAATGGAGAAAAACAGGCAGAACAAAAAGATGCAGGCGGAAACTGTTGCAATGGAAGCCAGGGAAAACAAAATGTTCCTGCATATATTATTTACACCTTGCTTCAGGCAATACCAAAACGTACTAATTCTCATATGTATAACCGCCTTTTTTCTCGTCGCTTATGATGGCCCCACGGTCCATCACAACCACCCGTTTTTTCATCCGGTCCACAATCTCCTGGCTATGGGTGACAACGATCACCGTTGTTCCCAGCTTATTGACCTCATTTAAGAGCTTCATGATCTCCATGGAGTTGTGCCCATCTAAGTTTCCGGTAGGCTCGTCCGCCAGCAGGATTTCCGGGCGGTTAATCAAAGCCCTGGCAATGGCAACACGCTGTTGCTCTCCGCCGGACAGCTGCTGAGGAAAAAATTTGTATTTTGAAGATAGTCCCACCATTTTAAGCATGGCGGGAACCGACTCTCTTATGTTCCTTGTAGATGCGCCGATCACCCGCTGTGCAAAAGCTACGTTTTCGTAGACATTCCGATCCTTTAACAGCCGGAAATCCTGGAAAACCATGCCAAGCTTCCGCCGGTATTTGGGAATGAACTTTCTGGGCATCTTGCTTAAATTCATATCATTCACGACAATTTTGCCGGTGGTTGGCTCCACTTCTTTTAAAAGCATTTTTAAAAGTGTGGATTTGCCTGAACCGCTGCGGCCAATGATGAACACGAATTCCCCATCCTCAATGGTCATGCTGATATTGCGCAGCGCCTTGTTTCCGGCTTCATATGTTTTGCTTACATTCCAAAGTTCAATCATTTCAGTCCTCTAAATTTTGTGCTTTGATTACTTTTGCTTTTGGGGAACAGGCTTCGCCTTATGAAAAGAGTCAGCAATACAACTGCTTCTGCTTAAGCGCAAAACAGCTGTATTACTGCCTCTCTTTCCACTGTTCTTGGTAACGTAAAAATTAATAGTCCTGGTTTTCCATATATTTCATGTATTTCACTACCATCAGGGCAATCTTAAAGGTGATGGCATCTTCAAATACGCGCAGATCCAGGCCGGTGCTCTTCTGGAGTTTGTCCAGACGGTAAACAAGGGTGTTTCTGTGAATATAAAGCTGTCTGGAAGTTTCAGACACGTTTAAGCTGTTCTCAAAGAATTTATTGATCGTTGTCAGAGTTTCCTCGTCAAAATCGTCCGGGGATTTTCCGTCGAAAATCTCTTTGATGAACATACGGCATAAGGGCAGCGGAAGCTGATAAATCAAACGTCCGATTCCCAGTTTACTATAGGCAACCACATTCTTATTGCTGTAGAAGATCTTACCCACATCCATTGCCATCTTGGCTTCCTTATAAGATCTGGAAACCTCTTTGATCTCACTGACAATGGTACCAAAAGCTACATGGACCTGAGTCATTGCTTCGGTATTGAGCATGTCCAAAACGGTGTTGGCAGTCTTCTCTAAATCCTCGTAAGTCTCGCCTTCCTTTACCTCTTTCACAAGAATGATATTCTTCTCATCAACGGCGGTAACGAAATCTTTTGTCTTTGCGGCAAATAAATTGCGCACTGTCTCCAATGCATTTACATCTTTTTCATGCTGTGTCTCGATGATGAATACGACTCTCTTGATGTTTGTCTCAATATGGAGCTTTTTCGCCCGATTGTAGATATCCACCAAAAGCAGATTGTCAAGTAATAAGTTCTTAATGAAGTTATCCTTGTCAAATCTTTCTTTATACGCAACCAGCAGGCTCTGGATCTGGAAAGCCGCCAGTTTGCCTACCATATAAACATCATCGCTTCCTCCCTTTGCAAGGAGGATGTACTCCAGCTGGTGCTCATCTAACACTTTGAAAAACTGATATCCCTGGATTACCTGGCTGTCGGCCGGAGAATCCACGAACGCCAGGATTGAACTTTCATAATCTTCCGCATCAGGAAATGTGGTTGCCAATACCTTTCCTTCTGTATCACAAATACACAGATCAATTCTCGTAATCCCTTTTAATCCTTCAATGGTTGTTTGAAGTATTTGATTCGAAATCATGGCATATTCTCCTTTTTCGTAAATTTACCTTATTATATATTAATGCAAAAAGAAAAAAAAAGCAAGCGGGTAGGTTAACCGCTTGCTTAAAATTTCATTAATTTTTAGTTTAAAACAACGATTTCTGTATCTTTATCGAACACATGGATCTTTGTTAAGTCAAGAGCCAGCTTAATTGTATCGCCAGGTCTTGCTGTTGTACGAGGATTTACTCTTGCGGTAAAGTTTACATCTTCCACATCAAAGTATAAGTAAACTTCAGCACCTAACAGCTCGTAAACTCTGATGGTAGCACTGATAACACTTGCGGGAGAAGACTCAAGGAAAGCTTCCTCATCATGTAAATCTTCCGGACGAATGCCTAAGACTACAGACTTTCCGACATAACCGGCATCCTCCAACTTTTTCGCTTTTCCTTCAGGAAGAGCGATTGTATTTCCGCCGAATGTTAAAGTAACATCGCTTCCCTTCTTTGCTACGGAAGCTTCAATCAGGTTCATCTGAGGAGCACCGATAAATCCGGCAACGAATTTGTTACCTGGCTTATCGTATAAGTTCTGAGGAGAGTCAACCTGCTGGATAACGCCATCCTTCATTACTACGATTCTGGTACCAAGTGTCATAGCCTCTGTCTGGTCATGGGTTACGTAGATGATGGTCGCCTGAAGTCTCTGATGCAGCTTGGAAATCTCAATACGCATCTGGCCTCTCAGCTTGGCATCAAGGTTGGATAAGGGCTCATCCATTAAGAAGACCTTTGGATCACGCACGATAGCACGTCCCATGGCAACACGCTGTCTCTGTCCGCCGGATAAAGCTTTTGGCTTACGGTCTAATAAATGCTCAAGGTCAAGGATTCTTGCAGCTTCATGAACCAGCTTATCAATCTCGTCCTTTGGAGTCTTTCTCAATTTCAGACCAAACGCCATGTTATCGAATACAGTCATATGAGGATACAAAGCGTAGTTCTGGAATACCATTGCGATATCTCTGTCCTTTGGCTCTACATCATTCATTAATTTTCCGTCAATGTAAAGTTCACCGGAAGAAATGTCTTCCAGACCTGCAATCATACGCAGGGTTGTGGACTTACCACATCCGGATGGTCCTACGAAAATGACAAATTCCTTATCAGCAATATCCAGATTAAAATCTTTAACTGCTTCAAATCCGTTAGGATATCTCTTGACGATGTTTTTCAGTGATAAACTAGCCATTTACTAATCCTCCTAAAATAAAGTGTTTATTCTCTGATCTGAACCGGCAGCCCCCATAGCTGCGGCCCTTTGTTCTGAAACAATCATACATGAATTATTTTTCTTTTACCATATTGTTATTTACCAAAATCCATTTCGGCCTTTTGGCTAATTTGTATAACGGGTCAAAAAAATGATTGAAACGTCAAAATATCAAGAGAATCGTTCTGATATTTCTGTCTATATTCGATAGGTTACCGATATTGCCCCTCAGTTTTAGTCAGAAACTACAAGACGGCGCCAATAATTTTGGCACCGTCTTGTAAATTTTATACGTGTTACTATTGCTTTCTTACAAGAACGTTCAGCCATTTTACGTCAGAATGACCAGAACGAACATCCTCTGTTTCCCAAAGCTTTACGATCTCAAACCGGCCGTTATCCCTTAACACTTCCGTAATAGAATCCGCCGTAAAATCACAGAAATACCTTTTTCCTCTGAATCCTTCATAATCTCCCAGTTTAAAAGACATATAAAGGATTCCCTTATCATTTAAGGCCCTTGCTATCTTTGTAAGAATGTCAGACAGTTCCTTTTTCGGAATGTGAAGTAAGGATGCGCAGGCCCAGATTCCATCAAACACATTGTCAAAATCCATCTGTTCAAACGTCATCTGAAGCACTTCCAGGCCGGTATGGATTTCAGCCAGCTTACACATCTCCTCCGATGCATCAAGCGGCGTCACATCATATCCCAGATCATAGAAAGTCAGGCTGTCCCTGCCTGATCCGCATCCTAAATCCAGAATCGTATCGCCTTCCTCCAGAAGATTTAAGAATTCCTTCATGACCCCCGACATATCCTGGTTCACTGTTTCTTCAAATTCCTTTGCTGCATACTTATTATAATAGTCTATCGAGTCCAAAATAATCCTCCTGTTATCCTTTTTACCCGTTATCTGATTCTTTCAATTTTACTTTCCGTTATCTTGATTTTTCCTTCTTTCAGAAGGTGGCCTACTGCCCGCTTAAACGCGTTCTTGCTCATGGAAAACTCCCGTTTGATGATCTCCGGCTCTGCCTTATCGGTAAACGGAAGGCTTCCGCCAAACTGTGTTTCTATGATCTCAAGAACCTTTTCGGAATCCGCATCCATCTGGATATATGCCTTTTGCCTGGGGCTTAGATCCAGTTTCCCGTCTTCCCTTACCTTGGTGACCCGGGCCGTTATTTCATCACCTTCCCGGTAGTTTTCAAAAACCTCTTTCCGGGGGATGAGCCCGTAGTACTTATGATCTACTGCTACAAAGGCTCCCAGATTCTCATTCATCTCATAAATGATCCCGGTCACCTGATCATCCTTTTTATAGGGCGACTGATTGCTCATATAGGAATATACCCTCATGGTAGCCGCCAATCGTTTGCTTTTATCAATGTACAGAGCCACCAGCACCTTTTCTCCCGGCCGAACCTTATGGGTCTGTTCCTTAAAAGGAAGGAGCAGATCCTTTTCAAGTCCCATGTCGAGAAATGCGCCGATTTTACCCACTTCTTTCACCTGAAGCACAGCGGTTTCACCTACCAAAAGCTTAGGCACTGCTGTGGTGGCTATGAGCCGGTCCTCTGAATCCTTATAGATAAAAACAGGGATCCTGTCACCGGGCCCGGTCCCCTCCGGCACCTGCTTTTTAGGCAGGAGCACGGAAACCTGGCTTTCAGCCTCCTCGCCCACATATACACCGAACTCCTTGACCCTTTGTACCACCAGGGTCTGCATCTTTCCTAATTCTATCATGTTACATCCTCTCTGTTGTTCCACGCAGCCAGATGACTGCGTAAGCTGCTCCCCGCTCATCGCACAGGGAAACAGTATAACCTTCCTCTGTCCGGCTCACACGGGGATAAATTGCATCTCCAAAGACTGCCGCCTTTTTATATTCCACTCTCAGTTCGGATACCTCCACTTCATCGGGAAGCACCTCTCTGGCAATCTCTACATATTGAGCATTATTGACATGATGGTTTGTGTCAATATGATGCTTTCCGACGATGACCGGCTCTGTGTTCTCATATTCCTCCGGCAACTGGATCTTACGGGAAGCATAGTCCATGGAAAGCTGCGTTTCCCTGCCGTTTCCATATCCCCTGATGTCTTCCGGTTCAATTTTAACGGGACGTCCCTTTTCCGTATCAAAGAGGAACCATACGGAATTAGCCCTTACAAGGTACTCTCCGGCCTGATCACATATGGTAAAATTCCGGTAGCCGTAAAACCCCTTAAAGTCATAGGGCCAGGTACCCACTACGATCTCCTCCCCCAGCACGGGATAACGGTCCACCACGATCTGCCAGGAGGAAAGCCACCAGGCCTTATGTCGATCCGTTAAGTAGGAAATTCCAAGGCCGATGTCCTCTGACTGAAACGTAGAGCAATCCTGCAGATAATTCATGATGCCTGTTAATGTCAGTCTTCCGCACTCGTCTGTTTCACTGTAACGGACCCTGCTGCCAAATGTATACATTTCACACCTCTCATCAAAATTATATAACATTATAAAGCATTTTTAAGCTCTTGTCCAGATAAACCAGAAAGAACCCTGTGAGCGTTTTCGGGGAAATTCTATCAAAAAGGAAAGTTTTAACAAGAACTTAACAATCTGCAATGCAAAAAACGGAACCCCATGAGGTTCCGTTTTCAGACTGGGCTACAAGGATTCGAACCTTGAAAATGACGGAGTCAGAGTCCGTTGCCTTACCATTTGGCGATAGCCCATCAATACAACAAGAGGAATTATACAAGATTTTTCTACATTAGTCAAGTCTTTTTTAAGTCGATTTTTCTGCCGGCCATGAAAGAGTTACCGTTCATTTGGACGGCAGAAGAATTCTTATTCGTAGATTTTTTTCCCGAAAATCTTTTCCAGTTTTTCAAATGAAAGCTTGGGCGTTCTGTCTTCTTTCAGAAGACCGTTTGTCTCCTGCATCACATCCGTAAGCTGGGTATAGCAAAAACCGGAGAACTTTCTGCTTTTAATCAGGAAATCCGTAATAGGCTCCAGGCGTCTTAAAAATTCCTCTTCGCTTTTCACCTTATTATAATATCCCCAGCCTTTTTCTTCTGCAGAAAAGGCAATACCGCCATACTCTGTCATCAGGACAGGCTGTCCCCGGTACGCCTCCTGATCCGCCAGAACAAAGCGGCGCTCCGCATGGCTATTTAGGATATCTTCCATGGAATCATACTTTCTTTCCGTTTCCGGCATCAGTTCATAATCATGCAAGGCCAGAATATCCGTGTGCTCCGTCTGCTCCCAGCCGTCGTTTCCGCTGACCAGCCTGGTTCTATCCAGGGCCTTGGCCTGATAAAACAGCATATTAGAAAAGCTCTGCTGGCTGTTATCCGTTTTTATGTTTCTCATTCCCCAGCTTTCGTTCGCTGTCACCCATGTAATAATGGAAGGATGATTATAATCCCGTTCAATGAATTCAGTCAGTTCTTTAGAGGTGTTTTCCACAGTATTGTCTGTATACATATAGCAGCTTGGCATCTCTCCCCATACAAGAAATCCCAGCTTATCAGCCCAGTAATAATATCTTGGATCTTCAACTTTCTGATGTTTCCTGGCCCCGTTAAATCCCATTTTCTTTGAGAGCAGTATATCATTCCGGATGGATTCCTCATCCGGAGGCGTAAGAAGGCTTTGACTCCAGTAGCCCTGATCAAGAACCAGTCTTTGATACAAAACCTCTCCGTTTAACAGAATTTTTCCATTTGTAACGCAAACAGACCGAAGTCCGAAATAGCTGGTAACCTTATCATTTGGAAGATTTACCTCCATTTCAATCAAATTAGGCTTTTCCGGCGTCCATGTCAGCTGATCCCGGCGCAGATCCAAGTCAGGTAAAGCCAAAATCCCCTTTCCATAGCCATTTTCACAGGAAATTTTTAAGCTGCCCAGATCCATTTCCATACCACCTTCCGCAGGGAGGCTGTGAAAGGCTATTTCTCCTTCAACACGGTCCATGGATGAAATGAAGATTTCGCATAATGCTTCATTCCGTTCCAGATCCGGAGTTGCCTTTATTCGTTTTATATAGGGTTTTCCCGCATATTCCAGCCATACGCTCTGCCAGATGCCGGTGGTAGGAGTATACCAGCAGGCAAAATTCTCCCCTGTCCATGTCTGCTTTCCTCTCGGCTTATCCGCGTCACTGTAATCCATAACCTTAACCGTTATGATGTTTTTTCCGTCCGATACCAGCCCGGTAATATCTGCCTCAAAGGGAGTATGACCACCTCTGTGGCCAACTGCATGGATTTGATTAATATAAACTTCTGCTTCATAATCCACAGCTCCAAACTTCAAAAGCAGACTTTTTCCATTTAATCTGTCTTTCTCCACCACAAAAGCTTTCCGATACCATACTATATGGTGAACCTCTGTATCCCCGATTCCGCTCATTTCAGACTGATAGCAGAACGGCACCTGGATTTTCCGGTCAAATACCGGTTCATCAAAGGAAAAATCCCATTCTCCATTCAGATCCGTCCAATCCTCTCTTATAAAATCAGGTCTTGGAACATTATCAATGACCATATTCATTCTCCTTTTTCATCGCTTTTTTGTAATTTTTAAAAAAAGAGTTGCGTATTACCCCTTTAAACCGGAAGTACTGATGCCTTCCACCAGATATTTCTGCAGGCAGATAAAGATAATGACTGCAGGCAGAATGGATAGGGTTGCCATTGCAAACATTGCACCGTAATCGGAAGAAGATCCAGGATCACTAAACAATTTTAATGCAAGGCTGACCGGATATTTGGCGGACTCATTGATATAAAGCAGAGCAGAAAGAAAATCATCCCATCTCCACATAAAGGAAAAAATACTGGCCGTAATAAGTGCCGGGGAAATAAGGGGCATGATGATCCTGGAAAATATACTATAATAAGAGCAACCGTCAATCTTGGCTGCCTCGTCAAGCTCTTTGGGGATTCCATCTATGAAATTAATCATCAGATAAACAAAGAACCCCTGAATTGCAAAGCAATAAGGAAGTATCAGCGGCTTATAGCTTCCTACCCACCCTAATTTCTGATACCATAAATACTGTGGGATCATCAGAACCTGAGCCGGGAGCATCATAGAGAGCAGCATTGCTACAAACAAAACTCTTCTGCCAAAAAATCTGCATCTGGCAAGGCCATAGGCCACCAAAGCAGAGGAAAATACCGTTCCCAAAGTCGCTACAACGGCTATAAACAGAGAATTCTTAAAAAAAGTAGCAAAAGTAATCTTTGCAAAGCCTTTCCAGCCGTTCATATAATTAGAAAGCACAAACTTTTCCGGAATCAGCTGGCCTGCTGTTATAAAGATGGTATTGGTTTCCTTAAAAGAACTCATGACCATCCAAATCAAAGGATAAATCATCACAAGCCCCAGACTGCAGACAATAACATGGTAAAAAACTTTTCCTATTTTTCTTTTTGTTTTCATCTGTCTCACACTCCTTCCGTATAAACCCAGAATTTCTTTGTTGCGAACAGAATCATTGTTATGAAACCTATAATTCCCAGCATTACCCAGGCCAAAGCTGCCCCGTATCCGGTATTATAGAACTCAAAGGATTGCTGGTACATATAAACGGTATAAAACAAAGTGGAATTCAGCGGTTTTCCTTGGGTAATGATAAAGCATTGTGTGAATGCCAGGAAACCGTTGATCATCTGCATCACCAGATTAAAGAAAATAGTGGGTGTTAACAGAGGCAAAGTGATCTTGAAAAACTGAGAAACTTTATTTGCGCCGTCTACTCTGGCAGCCTCATAAAGGGTCACCGGAATCTGCTTTAAAGATGATAAGAAAATCAGCATAGAAGAACCAAACTGCCAGACTGCCAGGATAATAAGGGTCCAAATCGCTGTATTTTTATTTCCTAGCCATGCAAAGCTGGTCTGAATCCCCAAAATACCCAAAAGATGATTGATCACACCGTCGGTTGCAAACATTCGCTTCCAAAGAATGGCGACTGCCACGGAGCCTCCGATAATGGATGGAAGATAGTAAGCCGCCCGGTAAAATCCGGTTGCTTTTGATGTATTAAGCAGAAGCATGGCCACCATAAGTGCAAAAACCAAACGCAGAGGAACCGATACTAAGGCGAAATAAAACGTAACCCCTATGGTCTGAAAAAACACTTTATCATCGGTAAACATTTTTATGTAATTTTTAAGCCCTGCAAAAACAGGCGGCGACAAAATGTTATAATCGCATAAAGAATAGTAAAAGGAAATTCCCATGGGCACCACCATGAACAACAGAAAGCCTACGATAAACGGAAGGCTGAATATCACTCCCGCTGTACTTTCTTTGTTCAGGAAATGCCTGAGTCCTGCACCTTTGTTATCTTTCATAGACATCCTCCATTCATGGATAACTGTATACTTAGTCAAGCGGACTTCGGCAATCCGCTTCGCTGCTTATCAGGTGGAGTTTGTACTCCACCTGATTGGGTTCATTTACTTTTTGCTCATAATATTATTGGCCCCGTTAAAGAATTCTTCTGCGGCTGTAGCTGCATCATATGCGCCGTAGCACAGCTGTTCCTGGACCTGATTTAACAAATTGGAAACCTCACTTGCGCCGTCTGGCTGGGGCGGATTGATGGGAGAACAATTAGGAGTTACAACCTCATTGATATAACGGATCACTTCCTGATCCACATCACTCATCTTGGGTGCAAGCTCTTCGGAAATAACACTGGAGGCCGGAACTCCTCTTTCACCCAGCAGAATGTTGTTTGCCTCGCTGGAGTTGGTCAGGAAGTTCAGAACCTTAACTGCCTCTTCCGGATTCTTTGTATGAGCGCCGACAGAGAAAAACATGCTGGATTTTAAATAACCAGATTTCTTCGGATCTGCTGACGGCCAGGTGGTAATACCGATTTCCATACCCTCAGGAGCTGCTTTCTGAATAGCAGTCAGCTGATTAGAGTTGTAAAAAGCACACCAGGACATGGTTTCAGGACCTGAGCCGTAAACCAGAGGCTCCTGTTCAACGGAACCGATGGAAAGCTCTGCAAATACACCTGGATCAATAAACCAGCCTTCCTTAATTCCTGTCTCATACATCTGGAAAAATGGAAGATAATCGTTTGCGGTTCCGCCCATCTTTTTGTCTCCATAGAGAACAATGTCATAGCTTCTCATGAAATAATCCAGATAAGCTCCCGCATTATAATAGGCAATGTTTGTTTTATACCCTGTTTTTTCATAAACCTGACGGCATACATCAAGGAATTCATCCGTAGTCATGTAATCCTTGATTTCAATGCCGTTTTCTTCCAGCAGAGTTTTATTATACAGCAGAGAGGGTGCATTAATTCCCGCACAGATCGCGTATACCCCGTCATTTACCGTACCGCTGGCTATGGTGTTGTCAGAAATGTTGGAGACATCCAGAGTACCGTCTTCCATATACGGCTTTAAATCTACCAGCAGTCCGTTTTTTACATATTGATCAATAAACGAATAATCCATCTGAACAAGATCCGGAATCGCCTGTCCAGCTGCGGAAGTAGCCAGTTTATTCCAGTAATCAGACCACTCGGAAAACTGTCCTTCTATGATTATCCCCGGGTTCTGCTCCGAATACAAGTCCAATGCAGCCTGAGTTTTCTCGTTTCTGACCTGATTTCCCCACCAGCTCATGGTCAGCTTAGCATCTCCGCCTGTATTTCCTGCACTTGCTGCAGTAGTATCTTCTGCAGCGGAGCCTGCTGTAGTATCTGCAGTTGTGGATGTGCCGCCTCCGCATCCGGCAAGTGAAGCTGCTGCCATAGCTGCCGCCAATAGTAACGCAATTCTTTTCTTCATGAAACCTTCCTCCATTCATTTACTTTTGCTGTATTAAGCGTTTTCATTATACTTCCCACGATTATTCCAGTAAATGAGTAAAACCGGGTTCCAAGTTGAAAAAACCGTGTTATCTGTATAATTTGAATAGTTCTTTTCCCTAACCGGTTGTTTTGCTGAGATGTTTTATATATAATTTAGCTGTCATCAGTTCAGTATGCGAAAGGCGGTTCTTTATGAAGCAGTTTATCAGAAATCTCTCTTTAAAAAAGAAGATTCATTCTATTGTATTTCTTTGCATTATCCTTTTGGCCTTCGTTTCTCTGTTCAGTATTCATCTGGTTTCCAAGGCCCACCAAAAAGTGCTCTATCAATCTGTGGCCTCCTCCTTATCCTATACTGCCAAAGAGCTGAATAACCGGCTGGACAATGTTTCCACCATGGCCGATATGTTTCTGGCTGATACCATTATCCAAAACGGACTTGGGACTTTAAAGGATTCTTCCAGCGTTCAGGACCGTACCATTGCATACAAAGCTCTTTACGGAACTTTAAATGAATATTATTTTTCCTTCCGGAAAAACAATATTAACTTTATGAGTCTATATCAGGATCGGTTTTCCATTCATACCCATATCTCAGCGGAAAATACTCTTCCGGAAGCCGTCACTCAGGACCTTGTCACAAGAGGCGAAAATGCAAAGGGACGTACTCTCTGGATTACCGACTACAGCGATGAATACGGCCTGTTTATGGTCAAGAATCTGCGGAGGTCGGAATATTTAAGTCTTGATTCTCTGGGAACGCTTGTTGTCAGCTTAAATATTGACGGACTGATCAAGGCAGCCACCGGCACCAGCCACTTTTATGATGACACCCGTTATATTCTTTACGGTCAGGAGGACTTGATCTATAACTCCTCCAGTTTAAAGGCCAACGAGATGCCACTTTTTGAAAACTTTTTCCATTCCAGATACGGTCTTGTAAATCCTGATGGAAACAGCTTCTTTTACGTAAAAGGTATCATACCGGAATTTGACTGGGATTATGTTTGTCTGATACCATATGGAAGCATCGCGGATTCCCTCCGTACCAGCTTAAAAATCTGCCTGACAATCATTACAGTCTCCATAGGGCTGGCCATCCTGCTCTCCTCTGCTTTGATTGATTCTATTACAAGGCATTTTGACAATCTGCTATTAAAAATGGAACGCTTTGCGGCAGGGCAGACCGAAACACCGCAGATTTCCTACGATTACAGCAAACGTACCGATGAATTGGGCATTCTGCACTCCTGCTTCGACCAGATGGTTAATAAAGTAAACCAACTGATCCGGACCAACTACTTAAATGAAATCCTGATAAAAGAAGCCCAGCTAAAAGCCCTGGAAACTCAGATGAATCCTCACTTTTTGTACAACACCCTGGAATCCATCAACTGGAGGGCAAAGACCATTGGGGCAAAAGATATTTCTTCCATGACAGAATCCCTGGGCACTCTCCTTCGCATTACTCTGGACCAGAAATACAAAGAAGTTCCTTTAAGCCGGGAGCTGGAGCTTGTGCAATGCTATATGACAATCCAGAAATACCGGTATGAGGACAGGCTGGAATATGAGATATCCGCTCCCCAGCATCTCTTCGGATGTGCTGTGCTGAAACTGACTCTCCAGCCACTGGTGGAAAATGCCATCCGCTATGGATTGGAGGAAAATACGGAGGAATGCCGGATTCAGATTGTAGCTGAATCAGATGGTTCCACCCTTTTTGTTTCTGTTAAAAATAACAGTTCCTTTTTTGAAGACGACCTTTTAAAGAAACTGAAAACACACAAAATTGAACCTCATGGTTTTGGAATCGGTCTTTTAAATATTCTGGAGCGAATGGAGCTTACTTATGGGGAGAACTACGGACTTACCCTCTATAATGAGGAAGACCAGGCCGTCGCCCAGCTATCTTTTCCCTTAAATCCTACTCTTCATGCCATTTCTGATACGAAAGGAGAGCGCAAATGCTGAAATTAATTATTGCTGATGATGAACGAATGATCCGGGAGTCTATTTCTTCCCTCATTGACTGGAACAGCCTGGGCATCGAACTGATCGGAACCTGCCGCGACGGCATTGAGGCCTATAACATGATTCTTGATGAATCGCCTGACATTGTTATGACTGACATTCGGATGCCCGGCCTGTCTGGATTGGAATTGGTAGAACGTATTTCCCAGGCCGATATGGATACCCAGTTTATCCTTCTGTCTGGCTTTGGAGAATTTGAATATGCAAAACAGGCGATGAAATACCGGGTTCATCATTATCTTCTCAAGCCATGCAATGAGGAGCAAATCATGGAAAGCATGCGGGATGTGATCCAGGAATACTATCACCGCCAGGCGTTTCAGGATTTGAGAGAACGCCAGAAGGCGCTGACTGCCAACTTACACCACAGCATTCTGGCAAATATAATCAACGAAATGATTTTTCTGCCTGAACCTGCAGAATTTGTCTGGAACGCCTATTCCGGGTTTATGGATTTCTATAATACAGGATATGAAATGTGTTTTCTCCACTATCTGGAAGAAGATCATTTTATCTCTGTTTTAAGCTGCATTTACGATTACATGGCCGAACATGCACCTGGTATCGAATTATACTGTATCTATGTAAGAAACTCCCTGATTCTGTTTTTTGAAGGATACCAGGTCTCCTATGATCCATTGGATTCCTTCATGCAAAGCTTAAATCCGAAAGCACAATCTGTGGAACTGGATTATAAACGTTTTACCTTTTCAGGCCTGGGAAAGCTTTTAGAAACCCTGATTACAAAGATCAAACGTTACGGAATCATCTATTTTATGAATGGACTGCAGCCGGTCCCCACCTGCAATTATAAAAATTTGATTTCCAAAATCGAAGAGCTGACCACACTTTTGATTCATGCAGACGGTTCAGCGCTGAAATCACGTCTGGATGAACTTACTGCAATTTTAAACGACATCACTAACCCCGACTTTTTAAAGCAGGCAGGTTCACGGATTCTAATTAAATTTGCTACGGAAAGCAGCTATCTTTCATCCGTAGACACTACGGAATATTTAATGGATTTAAACCAGCAGAATGAAACTTCCGGCATCCGCGCCATGTTATGTGAAAAACTTAACGAGGTTTTAAAAGAACCGTCCAGCCATTCTCAGCGATACAGTCCTTTTATTGAAAAGGTCATGCAGTATGTAGAAGAACATCTGGATAATCCCAATCTTACATTGAAATGCATCGCTGAAAGTTACCTTTTCATGAATGTGGATTATGTCAGCAAACGGTTCAGCAAGGAAACAAAACAAAAATTCTCAAACTACATTACTACCCTGCGCATCCAAAAAGCCAAGCAGTTATTGGCAGAAGGCCATACCGAACAAATTCAATGGGTTGCCCAGCAGGTGGGATGTGGAAATAATCCCCAGTATTTCAGCCAGATTTTCAAAAAAAACACGGGGATGACACCTAGCGCATATGCTAAAAAGTTAAACGGAGGAGAATGACATGACAAACAAAGAATTACTGCCAAAAATCCATCTTGTGATGGACAAACTGATGAATCTGGGAGGGGGCGACTATGAAAACGACCGCTCCGTAGGAAAGGAGGACGCAAGCCGGGGCATCATTGCCAGAGATTTTGGCATCGAAGAATGGGACTGGCCTCAGGGCGTAGGCCTCTATGGCCTTTTAAAGCTTCAAAGGTTTTACGGAGATAACCGTTACTTAGAATTTTTTGATAACTGGTTTGAAAACAATTTAAAGAAAGAACTTCCCAGTAAAAATATCAATACCACTGCCCCCTATCTGGTTTTAGCCGAACTGCTTGATACTCTTAAAAACCCGGAATACGAAAAGTTATGTCTGGATCACGCCCGCTGGCTGATGACCGGGCTTCCAAAAACAAAGGAAGGCGGCTTCCAGCATGTGGTAACTGCCATCGGAAACCGGGACGGCGTCCTGTTAAACCATGGGGAAATGTGGATTGATACGTTATTCATGGCAGTTCTGTTTTTAAATAAAATGGGCCATCGGTTCCAGAATCAGGAGTGGATCAGCGAGGCTCTTCATCAGGTATTATTACATATCAAATACTTATACGACAAACATACGGGATTATTTTATCACGGCTGGAGTTTTCCGTTAAATAATAATTTCGGAGGAATCTTCTGGTGCAGAGGCAATTCCTGGTTTACCTATGGAATTCTGGAGTTTATTGAGTCCTATGAAGGAACTCTTGATAAAGGTCTTCTCACTTACCTGACAGATACCTATAAAGCCCAGGTAAATGCTTTAAAAGACTTACAGGCCCCATCTGGTTTATGGAATACCGTCCTTATGGATCCTGCAAGCTACGAAGAAGTATCCGGTACGGGAGCAATCGCCGGCGGTATATTAAAAGGGATAAAAATGGGCATTCTCGATGAATCATACCATGAATGTGCAGACCGGGCAATAAAAGCGATATGCAAAAACATAGGAGAAGATGGAACCGTTTTAAATGTTTCCGCAGGAACCGGAATGGGCTATGATGCAGATCATTATAAAAATATTACCATTCGCCCCATGGCCTACGGACAGTCATTGGCTCTGATTTCACTGATCGAAGCATTGAATTAAAATCAATACAAACACGAAAAAACCAGTAAGTACAAGAATCTCCTTGTAATTACTGGTTTATTTTAATCACTGGGCTACAAGGATTCGAACCTTGAAATGACGGAGTCAGAGTCCGTTGCCTTACCATTTGGCGATAGCCCATCAGTGCAACGAATGTATTATACTATAGCTTTCCACTCCGGTCAAGCATTTTTTAACATTTTAAAAAGATATTTCCAAACGCTGCTCATCAGGAAGAGCTGCCCGTTTTCGTTGGCTCTTCCTGGCTTTTTGATGTATGTGTTTCTTCCTGGGAAGGATTCTTTCCTGTTTCCGTCTCATCCTTTGTTGTCTCAGACGTGCTTTCCATGGCTGGGTCCGTCTGCTCCGTCTCTTCGCTCTCTTCTTCCGTTATATCCGGATCTGCATTTCCGTCTCCGATCACAGGCGTTTCAAAAACTCCCTTAACCGTTGTCTGCTTTCCGATCTTAGGAGAAATGCCGCCTAAGGTAAAGGTATATTCCATTCCCCCTTGAAGACCTGTTACATGGATCTCACAGGAATAGGAATCCGTATCTCCCACCTTGGCGGAATAAGCATTCCCATCTCCGTCGTTTACTGAAACCGTGGGATTTTTCCACTTTACTTTGGTTTTAAAGTTTACCATGACAACACCGCTGTCATAGTCCACATAGTCTATCTTGATCTTTTCCGTTGAAGAAACTTCCTCCCCTGAGCTGGTTTCTTCTGCCGTGGCAGTCGCGGTCGTAGCCGGCTGGGTCTGGGAAGGCTGCACCGGAGTCTGGCTTTCCGTTTCTGAGGAAGAAGCCGTTGTTGTGGACTCCTCTGAAGCAGAGCTTTCCTCCGCCGTTTCAGGAGCCGCTGTGGTGGTAACCTGGGTCGTGTGTGCCTGGCTGGTTTCCTCCTCTGCACCTGTCTTGCCGCCTACCGCATAAGAGCGTTCTGTTATCACTTTCGCGATTTCTTCCATTGTCAGAGGGGCCAGCTCCCTCATGTCTTCCATGGTAAGGGAAGAATTCTGCAGGATCAGTTCCCTTAAAAAGTAAGCTTTTCCGTAAGAGATATTATATTCCTCTGCCAGCCGTTTTACTTCGTCCTCTTCCATCACCTGCTGGTCATATACCACTGCCTTTAACTGGTTTTGCTCCAGGGTATTCTGGATGTCATTTACCACTGCAAAGCGTAAGCTGGAAGCCTTGCTGATGCTGTCATTGGATACGGTGACCAGGACAGCATTATCCAGGTCGCTGAAAAACCCATGGGTAACCATGGCACCGATCACAGCATTGACGGCCGTATTTAAGTCCACACCCTTTAAATCCATGTCCTGCATGATGCTTTCCGCGTCCTCATTAAGAGCCTTTGCTGACAGGACCTTATTTCTTTTATTCACGGATAATTCCACACTCGGATTTACATCGATTCCAATGACCGAATCCACTTTTCCATTCTGATAAGTATAGGTTCCCCCAGCCAGGGCGATCATGCAAAAGCATGCAGCCACCAAGGTTGCAAGAATTCTCTGCCTTAAGAAGAAAACAGAACGGGTTTCCTTCTCTGCCTTTATCTGAGGCGTACTCAAGTCAATCCGTTCCAGAACATTAGGAGTTAAGTTCCTGGCCGCAGATTTTAAGCAGGCTTCAATCTGTTGTCTATTCAATTGTCTGCGATCTAAGTCAGCCATATCAAAGCCTACTCCTCTCTCAAATAATTTTCCAATTTTTTCATTGCACGGTTATATCTGGAAAGGGCTGTAGCCAAAGGAATCTTAAGGCTGGCGGCAATCTCTCTGTGCTTCATGCCTCCTGAGGTATGAAGGAGAACGATCTCCCTCTCCTCTTCCTTAAGAATCTGCAAAGCGGCCAGAAGCACCATTTTATCTGCCGCCATTTCAATTTCTGAGCAGACTTCTCCCGTTTCTGCTCCGGTTAAATCCTCCAGCGTAACATCCGAATCATGTTTTTGTTCCCGAAATTTCATATAGCATAAATTCCGGGCAATGGTAAACATCCATGCCAAAGGCTTCCCCTGGGATTTATAGCCTGACGCAGAAGTCCAGATCTTAAGATAGACCTCCTGCATGATCTCCTCCGCATCCTGGGGGTGCCTTACAATGGACAGGATAAAGCTATACATTGTCCGGTCCGTATTCTGATATAGCTGCCGAAAGGCCTCCTGGTCTCCAACTGCAACTTTTCTAAGAAGCTCTTCGTCGCTCAAACGGCCGTAATCCTCAGGCCCGCCAAGGCTCATCAATCCCATAAATAGCATGGATCCGATTTCCTTTCTACTAAGTTAATGCGGAATACTGTCATCTTATTGCATAAACTGGAAAATTTTTATTACCTTATTTTTCCACCCCAAAACCGCTTTCCGCCGTTATGATCAGACAGCACCGTTTATCTATTTCAGTTACCTTTTTCGTGACTTCTTCCTTTAGACAATCTTTCTTGTTCTTGTCATATTCCCGTGGAACCACCAGATCGAAAATCAGGCTGATCTTGTTCTTTCCTTCCACCATACGTAAATCGTGGAAAGAAATCCTGGGATCTATTTTCTGGAGCACATTTTCCAGCATGCTGCCAAATTCCATGACCCTGGAATCCTTTGTTTCCACCGGATCCATATGGATCACAAGAAATATCCCAAATTTTCTTACTGCTTCTCTTTCAATGGCATCAATAATCTCATGGGATACTTCTATATTAACATCATTAGGCACCTCCGCATGAATGGATGCCATGCTTCTGGAAGGGCCGTAGTTATGAACAATTAAATCGTGGGTTCCTACGATCCCGTCATAGCTTTCTACAAATTCCGTGATCTCATCATATAACTTGGGATCAATGGGTTCTCCAATGAGCGGGGTAAGAGTATCTTTGGCAATCTTCACTCCTGCCCACATGACAATACAGGAAACCACAAGCCCTATGATCCCGTCAATATTAAGTCCCAATATTCCATAAACCAGGATGGACAGGATGGTGGCTGAAGTAGTGATCACATCTCCAAGGGAATCCGCTGCTGTGGCCTTCATGACAGTGGAATGGATCCTTTTTCCCAAAGTATTGTTAAAAAGCGCCATCCACAGCTTTATACAGACAGATAACAGTAAAATGGCCAAAGACACGGCCTTAAACGTCATCTCTTCCGGATGAATGATTTTTTCAATGGAGGTCTTTAAAAAAGAAAAGCCCACCTGAATGACCAAAAAGGCCACAATAAAAGCAGCAATGTACTCCACTCTTCCGTGTCCGAAGGGATGGTCTTCATCTGCCGGCTTTCCGGCCATTTTCACACCAACAAATCCCACAATGGAAGAAGCGGCATCAGAAAGGTTGTTAAAAGCATCTGCCATAACAGAGATACTGTTTACCAGCATTCCAATAAAAAGCTTGGAGACAAACAATATGACATTGCAGCAGATCCCCACAACACTGGCCATAAGTCCGTACCGGGTCCGCACCTGCGTATCTTCTGTATTTTTATAATCCTTTACAAATGTCCTAACCAAAAATTCTGTCATATAACTCCTTTACCATCTATTACTCCCGAAAAGGCAATACCCCGCAGCTTATTGTGGAGTATTTGACTCTTTATAGCGCACCTGTTCAAGAAAAAGCCCTTCCGGCGGCGCCGTAAACCCTGCTGCACTCCGGTCCTTTGCCTCCAGGATTTCCTTCAATTCTTCTGCCTTACGCTGCCCTAACCCCACCTCAATTAAGGTTCCAGTTAAGATCCTGACCATATTATATAAAAAGCCGTTTCCGGTATACCGTATCAGAACACGGCTTCCCTGCTGTTGGAATTCAATTCTGTTTAAAACTCTGACCGTAGATTTTTTCATCTTCCTGTTAGAGCAAAAGCTTTTAAAATCATGTTCTCCTATGAGCAAGGAGGCGGCCTGTTCCATGGCCTTTATATTAAGAGTCTTGGATAAGCCATAAATGTATTTTCTTTCAAACACCTGCTTTTTTGCGCCTGTCTCGATCCGGTAGAGATACGTTTTTTCCTGGGCATGAAGGCGGCTGTGAAAGCGTTCCTGTGCAAATTCCACCGTATTCACCCGAATGTCCTCGGGAAGGTACTGGTTTAGATATTCCTTTACTTCCTCCGGCTTCATTTTCACATCTGAGTAAAAATTTGCCACCTGGGCCAATGCATGCACCCCTGCGTCCGTCCGTCCCGACCCATGTACCTCCACTGCCTGTCCGGTCATCCGCTCTAAAACATGTTCCACTTTTCCCTGTATCGTTTGTTCTGTATTTCCCTGCTTCTGCCAGCCGTCATAGCGGCTTCCGTCATATTCCAGGACCATTCGATAATTTTTTATCATACTTTTCCCGACTTTCTTCTATATTGTAGCGATAAAGCGGCCAACAGTATTCCGAAAGCCACTCCCCCGCAATCCAGCCATACATCAGATATCTGTCCCGAACGCCCCTCTACCATCAACTGGATGGTCTCATCCACAAAGGGTACCATAAAACCTGCCGTAAAACGGATAAAATATCTTCTTTCTGCCGGAAATTCATAGGACTTTACGCATCCATACAGCAATATCCCCAATAAGGTGTATTCTGAAAAATGCCCTGCTTTGCGGATAATGTGCTCTGTCAGCCACCCGGCACTGATCCCCAGGGATACGAATGCTTCCTGAACCACCCGAAGCACCCAGCCGCTGTCAGCTGATGAGATTTCCGATGGTTTCATGGAATTGGAAAATATGAACAGGACATAAAGCAGGGTCACTACCGTCCATATTCTTTTCTTTTTCATGGCTGTTTCCTCAAAATTCCGCTTTTTTCCACCATTTCGGCGGCTTTCTTAAGCACTTCTTCATCCTGGACAAGGGCCAGTCTTGCATATCCCTCCCCAGAAGGCCCAAAAGCGCTGCCGGGAGTTACCAAAACCCCTGACTTTTCTGCCAGCTCCATGGCAAATGAGAAGGAGTCATCAAACCCTTTTGGTATCCTGGCCCACACAAACATGGTCGCCTCCGGTTTTTCCATCCTCCAGCCGATCCGGGTCATGCTGTCACAGAGAGCATTCCTGCGCCGTTCATAAGCGTGTCTGGTCTCCCGGACACAACTCTGGTCGCCAGTGATGGCTGCAATGGCCGCCTGTTGGATGGGAAGAAACATCCCGTAGTCCATATTGGATTTAAGGGTTTTTAATCTGCCGACAACCTCTCTGTTTCCCAAACAAAAACCGATCCTGGCACCTGCCAGTCCATAGGTTTTGGAAAGGGAATTAAATTCCACCCCCACCTCTTTTGCTCCGGGAAATTTGAGAAAGCTCCCGCATTCCCTGCCGTCAAAAACCAGCTCGCTGTAAGCATTGTCGTGAAGGACCAGAATATCATGCTCCCTGGCAAAGGCCACCAGTTCCTCATAAAAAGAATCCGGGGCAACGGCAGCAGTGGGATTGTTGGGATAAGAAACGATCATGAGCTTTGCCTTTTTTGCAACCTCTTCCGGAATGTCCTTAAAATCGATGAGATAACCGTTCTCCCGTTTCTGAGCCATGTAAAAAAGGCTGGCTCCTGCCAGCACAGGGCCGTCCGCAAACACCGGATAACAGGGGTCCGGAACAAGCACCACATCGCCTTCATCCACAACAGAAAGGGCAATATGGGCAAGTCCTTCCTGAGAACCCAGCAAAGAACAGATCTCAAGAGAGGGGTCTAAATCTACTCCATATCTTCTGTGATACCATTGGGCCGCAGCCTCTAAAAGCTCCTTTTGGTCCCGGATGGCATATACGTAATTTTTCGGATCAGCCGCCGCCCGGCACAATGCGTCTGTTATGTGCTTTGCCGGCGGAATATTCGGTGCGCCCACGCCTAAATCAATTACCGGTTCTCCCTTTTCTTCTTTCTGCCTCTTTATTTCCAGCAGTTTGGAAAAGATGCCTTCTCCAAAACGATTCATTCTCTCTGAAAAATGCATGGGTCTTCCTCACCTCTGTCTTCCGTAATTTATCATAATTTCGTCTATTATAGTACAACGGCCGTTATAATACAAGGACAGACATTGAAAAAATCCCCAAAAACGGCTTAAAACCGCATATTTGGGGAAATTTTCTTATGGTCCTATAGTAACCGGTACGCCTAAATTGCAGTAACTCCATAAAACATCCATGGTACTGTTGTCCACTGCCACACAGCCCTGGGTGGTTCCGTCAGGAACCCTGCAGCCATGAATCATTATGGCACCTCCAAGGGGCGTATCCCAAGGCGGCTGCCTTCCTTCTAAATTGGCTTTCACGATTTCATCTCTCTGGGCTTCTGTGATAATACCGTCAGCATATCCTCTTTCCGCATCTTTAATGGCCGGATAGGAAAGGCCCAATGCCAGATAAGCTACACTCTTATCATTTCTGGTGCATACATAGAACTCCCCGCTGGGTGTTCTCATATCGCCCTCTATCTTTTTATTTCCTTCCGACGAGGACGCGCCCAGAGAAACCGGATATTCCGCGATCAGGACTCCATTCTGCTTTAGAGAAAGCGTCTTTGTTCTCTTGCTCACATATATGGTCACATTATTCGTGGAACCGGAATTGCCTGCGGCAATGTTGGCACCCGGACCGGTTATGGGCTCTGCATACCCTGTAACATTGGAAGACGCCGCCAATGCAATGACAAGAACGGCTGCAATAAGACCTTTATATCCTTTTCCTGCCCATTTCATCATTTCCTAACACTCCTTTTTTTGTTACATTATACCATCCATTTTGGAAGCTATCGTTTACAATATTCTTACATTTCCTTCCAAAATTTTCCATTTTATGATTTGAACGCAATTCGCTTTACTGTATTTAAACGAAGCATTGTAAATAAGCCATGGAAGCATTTAGGCAGCCTTCCACCCCTACCAGGCTGCTTTCCAGACAAAGGTGGTAATTCTGAGCCTTCCCCCATTCGCATCCCGTGTAATACTGGTAGTAATCCTTTCGCTTATTATCTATTTCCCGGATCCTTTCCTCCATCAATTCAGGACTTACGCCTGTTTCAAGAGAATTTATCCGTTTAATCCTGTTTTCCATCTTGGCATATACAAACAAATTAATGCTGTTTTCAAGAACCCTGTCCGCACAGCGTCCCACAATGATACAAGGTCCCTGGTCCGCCAGCTTCCGTATCACACGGGACTGAGCCAGAAAAATCTGGTCTGACATGGAAACCTCGTACACCATAGAAAAGGGAGAATAAAACTTCTGTTCCGAAGGCTCCTGCTGGATTGTGACATGTTCGTCATAATGCAAAACTGCCTCCTCCGCCAAATCAATCTCTTCCGCTGACAAAGAAATCAGTTCCTTATCATAGAATGGAAGCTCCAGCCTTTCAGCCAGCTTCATGCCCAGCTCTCGTCCTCCGCTTCCAAACTCCCGGCTAATTGTAATCACCTTATCCAACATATGCTCCTCCTTATCTTCTGCTGAGTAATTTTTGCTACCCATCATAGTTTCTGTATAGCAGGATATCTACAAGGCTGCCAAATGGGCTTTAAATTTCCTGGTTATCTTGATATATCTGCATTTTACCACATTCTTAAATGCCTGTATACAACAAATCCGTCCCGCTTATTCATAGTTGGAGGCAAATTCTGGAAAAGTCTTGACCTTCCTGTGCCAAAGAGAGTTTGTTTTTTTATTGATTACTGCCGAAATGCCTTAAAAATTAAATTCATTTTCCCAATTAAATTCTCCTGATTCCTCTAAACTTTCAGGCCAATGGCAGCACCAATCCGGCACGCCGGGCTTTTCAACTCTGTCAAGGCTTGGTGTGTACGGCTTTATATCAAGCACAGGGGTTCCGTCATTGGCATCAATATAAGCAATCTGAATGATGCCTTTTGAGAAGTCGGTATAAAGGACCTGTGCCGCAGTTAACGCAATAGGATTGGGGCGAACCGGTGACCTGGTGGCAAATACTCCCATGACAGACGGAGCTTTTTTATAAGGCTGGGGCGTTTCCAGAGTACTTCTTGCTTCCCCGCTGCTAAAATCACTGAACCACCAGATCACATTGATATGGCTGAATCCGTCCAGTGCCTGCAGCCCGGGAATAAACTTTGGTTCCAGTTCAATAAACATTCCTTCATGGTTCACGTTGATTTTGCCGATAGGGCTTACCTTAAAATTCTGCATAATTCATACCTCCATATTATTATTAATTCACCTGCAAATCCAGTGTAGACCCTCACACCATGTGAGAGTCAATAATAAAAAGGTATCTTCCGCACTCTCAAGCCCCTGAAGATTTCGTTAATTTCCAGACAAAATTCTTGCAAGTTCACTGTCTTTATTCAAAATAATTGTCTTATTGGTACCCTTTAATGAAGCCTTTAAAGCATCCAGTGAGCGGACGTAGTTGTAAAAATCCGCTTTGGACTCATCATTATATGCGTTGCTAAGAATCTGCATATACTGTGCTTCTCCTTCTGCCTTAATCATTTCTGCTTCTGCTTCCGCCTTTGCTACAGTCTCTTTTGTTGTTTTATCCGTTTCGTTATGGATCAGAGAAGACTGATAATCCCCGTCTGCTGTATACTGAGCTGCAATATTATTCCTTTCAGAGATCATACGTTGGTATACAGACTCTTTATTGGAATCTGGCAGATCCAGCTTTTTTGTTTCTACAGCAAGGATGTGAATTCCATAAGAGTCCATGGAAGTTCCTATATTGTTTGTAATTGCATTTGCAAGTTCTCCGGCCCTGCCTGAAATAATATCTTCCTGACTGGTTGCAGACATAACCGTTTTAATGGAATTATATACAACATTGTCAAGCCTTACCTCGGCCTTTTCAATGCTTGCATTTAACGAAGATAAATATTTAACCGGATCTGTGATTTCCCAGATCACGAAGGAGTCAACATTCATCACTTTTTTATCCCTGGTCGTAACATCACTGGGAATGAGATCATAGATCATTTTTTTTCTTGGAATCCTCTGTGTACTTTGAACAAAAGGAGTTTTAAAAGACAGACCGGCGGTATTCTCCACACGCATAACCTTACCAAACTGCTTGATTAATGTGTATTCGTCTGCCTTTGTGACAACAAGGGAATTGAAACCTATAAATAGTAAAAGCAGAATAATAACTGCATATTTTATTTTTTTAACCATTATTCTTCTTCTCCTTTCTCACTGCTCACAAAGGGTTCTAAGGGAAGGACTTTTTGTGTTTCATCTGATCCGTCGATAATAACCTTCAAAGAAGGCAGAATATTTTCCATGGTCTCGTAAAACATTCTCTTTTTTGTAATCAATGGGTACTTTATATATTCCTCGTACATATCGTTAAATCTTGATACCTGACCTTCTGCTTCACTAATTCTTTGCTGCTTGTAGGCTTCCGCATCCTTTTTTGCTTTATCTGCTCTGGCATTTGCTGCCGGGAGCTGCTCGGACTGATATTTTTTTGCTTCGTTGATCTTCGTATCCATACTCTGCTTTGCATCTTCCACTGCCTTAAATGCATTGCTGACTTCCTTTGTAGGCGGTTCTGAGTCCTGTATGGTTACGTTATTAATACCGATGCCAATATCTTCTTTTTCCAACCGTTCAGAAAGAAGCTGTTTTACTTTTGCTTGTATTTCAGCTTTTCCCGTGGTGATCACCTCATCTACATTATAGATACCAACGGTATCTCTGATATAAGACTGGGAAAGATTTTTTAAGATATCCACAGCATTGTCACGGTAAATATACGCTCTGACCGGATCAACCACCTGATATTCTATATAGAAGTCAACATTAACAAAATTAAAATCTTTTGTGATCATTTCGGATTCACTGATGGTTGATTGATTTTCTTCGTCATAGCCGATCCTCATGCCTTTGATTTCTTTTGACATCTTGTAAACTGTCTGTATAAATGGAATCTTAAAATGAGGTCCCGTCTTTGTCACGCTGACAGGGGTACCAAAGGTACATACTACAGCAACCTTATCCTCGGTCAACGTATAAAAGCTGTTGGAAAATAAGAAAGCAGCCAGTACCACTCCTATCATAAGGTATATGCCTCTTAAAATCATCTTTATCTGCTTTTTTCTTGGAAGTTTTTCGAAATTTTCCGGTTTTCGATTGCTCGAATCCTCTTGGCCTCCAAATCTTTTATCCATACATTTCTCCTTTCTTTCTGACGGCAGCTTTTTATCTTAGGGATACTTGTAACAATGGCTTTTCTTTACTATTTTATTTCTGCCTGCTTTCCTGGTCTGACTTCATGTACAAAGCCATGGCGAATCTTCATTCGCTCTTTTGTCATGCAAATCTTTATTTCACCTTCTATTATACACTATTTTGGGCTTTTATGGAACTTCTTATAAAGTAAAAAGCGTCCTGCAAACTCCCCAGAACGCTTGTCAGCTCATATTTTCTCCAATGGTATTTGAATTTCAGTCAGATAGTTGTCAGGACAGCCCTCATTCCAGGGGCCGCGATGGACAATCTGCCTGCTCTGTCCCCTCATTTTGTATTGGTTATGGGCCTGCAGCCAGCCTGCAAAAGCAAGATATGCACCCTTTATGTTATGAAAAGGCCCATATACCATAGTACATGCCATGATTGGAACAGGTTCTGTATTTCTATAGGTAAAACCGCACATATCCTTTCCCATGCGGGTTACGGGAGCGCATATTTCAATATCAACGTCCCTTTCCTTATAATCTGTGTCATGATAAACTGCAAAGGTATTGGTTGAAACCGGAATATTATTTTCCTCTGCAAAGGACGACATTTCCTGCCACAGCCTGCCCTCGGCATAATAATCCGGAACGACCCGCCTTAAAGAAAACACCTGACAGCTGGGTATTGATTTAATGGTAACATTATAATGGATCCCGATCTTTTCCTGTAAAATATCTCTTTTTGCCAGTTCAATTTTAGACAGCCTGTCCAACTCAGCTTTTATCGCCTCCTCAATCTCCAGCCGTTTATTGTCAAGCCGGTTTGCTATAAATTCATCATCCCAATGATCAAGGGCATCCGTGATCTCAGAAACAGAAAATCCTAAATCCCGTAAGAATATGATTTTATTCAAAACAGGAATTTGTTCTATGGAATAGAGCCTGTAGCTTGTAAATTTGTCTGTTTCCGCTGGCTTTAACAGCCCGGTTTCATCGTAATATCTTAACATTCGGATGGATACCTGAGTCAATTTGGAAAACTCCCCTATTTTAAACATACACATCACCTCTATATTGATTGATTATATCGTAAGCAGGTTTAAACTGCAAATATTATGCATTCTTCCTTTCTCTTATAACATACAATGCAGCAATCTTTTTCAATTCCCTTGATTTACGGATATCTCTCCATGGATTTCCCAAAAAGTCGTGATTTTTTTCATGCAACATTATCCTGTTCCAGTCTGTATATATTACAGCCGCATAAAAAGCGGTTACTACACAGGCCCTGACAAGCCATGAAAACAGAAAGGAAGAATCATTATGAAAAAACTTATTGCAATTACACTCTGCGCCGTCACGGCATTATCCTTTTGTGCCTGCGCAAACAATACTCCCGCAAAGGATAACGCCTGGCAGACAGGCGGTCAGTCTGCCAAAGACAATAACCTGCAAATTCCCAATCCTTTTATAGACTGTAAGACCATTGCAGAAGCCGGGAAAATTGCCGGTTTCACCCCAAGGATTCCTTCCAGCATTCCCGCCGACTATTCCCTGGATAAAATCCAGGCAGTAAAGGGCGGAATGGTGCAGCTCATTTATACAAAAGGTGAAAATGAGATAACCTTTCGCCAGAGAAAAGGCAGTGAAGATATCAGCGGTGATTACAACGAATACGATGAAAGCAACACTATGATTGTAGGCAGCCTGGCAGTATCAACCAAAGGCAGTGACGGAAAGGTAAATGTTGCCACCTGGATTGAAGGTCCATACACCTTTGCTGTTTCTGTAAATCCCGGGGGAGAAGGTCTTGACAATCAGGAAATCAGCGATATGATTAGCAGTGTAAAAGCAGAGGGTGACATTGACGAACAGGCAGCGGTCTTCGATAAATATCACCAAATCCCTATCCAAGGAGGGACTGTATGTTTGAAATATATATGCTGCCAAACAGGCTGTGGGAATGTTTCAGTTTTTTAAAAAAGCTTATGAATTTGCTGCTGTGCTTTGTCCTTTACGGAGAGGCACCGGAAAGCAGGAAAAAAGCAGCATCCAGGGAGAAGGCACTGCCTTCTGCGCAGATCAGCCAGCAAGCCGGGCGAATCATGACCGACTATGGGAACAACGTTCTGCGCCTGGCATACTCTTATCTGCATAATATGAGTGATGCAGAGGATGTATTGCAGGATACACTCATACAATTTATCAAAAAACAGCCCAGGTTTGAGACGGTTAACCACGAAAAGGCATGGGTTCTGCGTGTCGCAATAAATATCAGCAAAAATAAAATCACCTATAATAAGATCCGGAAAACCGATGAACTAAGCGATACTTTAGCGGCAAATGAGACGGAGGATCTGAGTTTTGTGTGGGATGCAGTGAAGCTGCTGCCATCAAAATACAGAGAAGTTGTTCATCTTTTTTATTACGAGGGATATTCTACAGCTCAAATAGCTTCGCTGTTGTCAAAGAAGGAAGCAACGGTTCGTTCCTTGCTCCTGAGGGCCAGAATAAAGCTTAAAGAGGTACTGAAGGAGGTGTACGATTTTGAAGAATAGGTATGGCAAAGTGATGAATCACATTGAAGTCACCACGGATATGCGTGATCGGATCTTAAACAATATTAACAGGCTTGATTTGAATCAAATTCCAGATAAAATCATGCCTTTTCCCAATTACAAAAAGTACCTTTCCATTGCCGCTTGTTTCGTCATACTATTGGTTGGTTCTTTTCTCGTTCAAAACAGGATCAATTGGACCAGGGAACCTACACAGCAGGCAATACCGGATATTGTGGAATACCATTCTGCCAACGAGCTGTCAAAAGCCGTTGGATTTACCGTAAAGGAAATACAGAATATTCCCTTTGAAGTGGAGACAGTACAATATACCGCTTACTGGAAAGAGCTGGCTGAAATACGATCCATTGGCCGGAACAATACCCTTGTGTTCAGAATGGCTGCCCGAAGTGAGGATGTCAGCGGAGATTATTCCGTATACACCGATATAAAAAACGTAACGGTCAATGGCACCCTTTTCACATTGAAAGGGGATGCCAGTAAGTATAAAATTGCGGTTTGGCAGGCTGAAGGGTATTCCTACTCCGTGCAGTTTACTGAGGCGGTTTCTGAACAGGAAATGATCATCACCTTACAAAATGTGGAATAACCGGCACGGCTGGCATGGATACGGTCAGGGCTTTGCTGTTATTCCTTCTTTTCGAATAAAATATGTTATGTGTCAATACACTCTTTCTCAAATGTCACACTTGCTTGATATCTCCGGAATAAGGTTGTAGGAAATGCAGGTGGGACGTCCGGTGCGGGGTTCCTTCACAATTTCTGCGTTAATGCGGAAGGTATCCCGCAAAACCTCCGGTGTCATAACCTGCTCCGGCGTCCCGTATCTGATAATAGCTCCGCAGCGGACAGCGATCATAAAATCGGCAAAACGGGCAGCCAGGCTCTAAGTAATAGCCGGCCTTATCACTCATCGGACCCTTTTCGTTGGCTTGCCTCCATCTTTTATAATAGCTTTATTGGGTCTCATTCTGCTGCCATCAAACGCTGAATCTCTTCTAAGGACCATTTTACAGACAACACATCACCAGACGATAAACGAGAGCCAAGCACATACACATGTCCATTTTGGACTGCACGTAATTGCTTCCATACAGAATTTTCAAATATTGCCTGAATATATTCGTCGTCCTCATCGGTTACCTTTGTGACAAATATGTAATCCGGGTCATACTCCGGCAGGACTTCCAGGGATAGCTGCATGGATTTGGTTAATTCAGAAATATCTTTTGACGGTACACTCAGTCCAAGATATTCATAGACCACAGGAAAGGTGCTGACAGGATAGGTATACATGTTTTTCTGAGTAAACTGAATAACCATGGCTGTTTCGCCGTTATTCACAACACTTGCCAGTGTTTCATTAATTGCTTTTAAATTGAATTCAAACTCTTCCAGCCAAGCCTCCGCCTCATATGATCTGCCCACAACATCTCCCATCATCCTTAAATTATTCAGTGCATCTCCAAAAAATGGGCCTACCACTGTGGGAGCAATTTTTTCCAATGCAGCCAAAGTTTCATCTGCCGTCACCTTTTGTGGTGTAATAATCAGATCCGGATCAAGTTCCACAATCTTTTCCAGATTAAGGCTTCCAACGGCGCCGATTGATTCAATGTTCTTTTTTTGCTCATTGTCCAGATATTGAAGCCAGCCATCTGATACCGCCACGGGGGTTATTCCCAGTGCAATTAACTCTCCGGCCATATTTACCGCAACAATTCGTTCCGGCTGAACCGGTATATCCACAGTTCTGCCTGCCAGATCAATATATGTTTTTGTATCTGTAATTTGTGTATTCCGGGATCTTAAATCAGAAGATGAACTGCTTCTATCTTCTTGTGTCACGGCAGGCGTATTGCCGGGGGATTGTTTCCCGCAGCCAGACAGTATAACAGTCAGCATCATAAGGGTAAGCAGTGCAGCAGCCTGCTTTAACCTGCAGGTCTGTTGGTAACCTGCCGGACCCATATCAGAAAATTTGCGGAATAAATAGTACAGTCTGCTTTCTTTAATGCCAAAGAGTCTGGCAATGGAACGTACATCCAGGTCCTGAATGCAGTGCGCCTCTATGTAAGCAGTCAGGCCCTCCATGAAAAACCGAATTATTTCCTGCGACTCCCTTTGCTTCATTAAACTGCATCTTTCCGTTTCCGGCCACGGTGAATATCAGGCCATAATGACCTTCCGTCGTTGGTCCGGCGTAATGAGTCCCCGGTTCGTGGCTTATATGCAGTACATCATGAACCTTAACAGAGGAATGATTATAAAAATCTAAAATTTTTTGTATACTCATCGTTTTTTACCTCAAAGAATTAAAGGGATGTCAACATATTTCTCAATACCCATGAAGGCCGCAGCAAGTTAGTTTACGCTAACCAAGTGCATCATACCATAGTTTCAATCAATAGACAAGAAAAAAGGGAAACAATAGTAAGTTCACTCCACACCATACTCTTTTATCTTCCGGTATAAGGTGGAACGGGAAATCCCAAGCACATCTGCAATATCTGTTTTGGAATATCCCCTGTCAAGCATTGCCTTTATCCGTTCTCTCGCAGTTTCTCCAAGCCCGCAAAACACCTCATCTTTCTGCCTGAGCAGATTCTTTTCCTTCAGTTCCTCAACACTCACTCTCCCGGAACACTCCCCGGCGATCCGTTCAAGAATGAGTTCCATATTATGCTTCCCTATTTCCGAATAATGGTTCCTGAAATATGTTATAACTTCTCCTGACAGTTCAACCGTTCTGTTATTATAGAGACTCTTATAATAAACCAGCCCTGAATTCACATAGTACCGGAACTTCACCAAATCCATTTCCATTCCTTCCACTGTGATTTTATGTAAAACCATAAGGCGATATAATTCCGGGGAAAACAGCTTTTGTTCCACCAAAGGCTCCAGCTCCCTGTCAGTACAGAACAGAAACCTTACATTGGAACGGATCAGCTTGTTATGGGATTTAAACTTGCCTGTTTTTATGAAATCTGACAGATAATTCTGAATGTAGATCGGCATGTTTTCCGGCTGTACAATGACTATGGTACAGTTATCGGCATTTTTTAAGAGACCGTATTCATCCATCATATATATTTCAAATAAATCCCTGTATAAATTATCCGCATAAACCACATACAGATCATGGAGATTTCTTTCCGAAGTATTAAATACTGCTTTGGCAAGAAGGAGATTCAGCTCGTTATCAGAACTCTGGATCAGAATATGGTGATCCGTTTTAGCCAGCGTCCTGGCCCGATCCAGTTCCTGCCTTGAAAAATATTTTTTAAGCCATTCCAAAGTCACAAGAGAGCCTTGTTCGGAAATGTTGATCCTTTTCACAAAATCACTTTGAGGCCTGAAATAAAACAAGGTACTGAATTCCGTATCACTTAAGTATATCTTCTTACTGGATACCACTCCATGAAATAAATAATCCTTCATCTCAAAGATCAGCCTTTCATTGCTGATATCTTCATAAGACTGAAAATAATCCTCTATTAATTGAAACGGAAACAGCTCCTTCATGTTTCTGCCGGTCAATCCTCTGTCAAAATGAATGATATCGCAAAAACGCTGGTTTACATGAATGATATTTCCGTAATAGTCCGTATAAATGACCGCCTCAAACATCTTATCCATAATAGCTTCTATTTCTTTCAGGCGGTTTTGAAGTCCAATTGTTTTTGTCTCATTTTCAATTTTTCCGGACAGAAGTTCGGCAAAATTTTCTAAAAACGAGACAGTAGAATCCAGGCTTTCAAACAGGAATTTCGCCCTGTGCCTGGTTAAAATTAAAGCAAGCGCACCCACAACCTGGTTTTCAACCCTTATGGGCACCCCTACAAAACTGCTCATCTTGCACTCCCTGAACTGATCGCACCGGCGGCAGCCGGGCAGGCGGGACTTGTCTTCCACGATCACATTTCTGTTTTCCAAAAGGATGGTGGAAATAATGGTACCGATTTTTATATCCGTATAAAGATTTAAATATTTAAAGGCGCTGCCCACAATTTTCATATTTGTATCGATAATAAGAATGTCTGTGTCCAATGTATCCGAAATGATCCTTGCAAAATGATTGGTATAGCTTTCGATTAATCCTAACAGGCTTTTTTCCATCTCCCACACCCCACAATATCCGTTTTTTAAACGCCAAACAGGGATGCTGCATTGATACAACAACCCTTTTGGTCCGGAAAGTAAATCCGTTTCTTTATTCCTGGTTCTTTTTAAAGGTCACTTCACAGATGAAATCCCCTTTTGCAATGGTTTTTCCAAGGTGGAAGTTAAAGTCCTTAAACTGGGAGCATATCCCCCTGTCCCCATCCATGGCGATTTCGCACATTTCAGCGATCAGTTCCTCATCATCCGTTAGCTTTCTCCATGCAGCCACCAGCGGACAGTAGTGGAATGTAATATCCAGCTGTTCATCGGTACATTCCGTATCCATCTGAAAGATATTTCTTACATTGTCACTGATGAATTCCTTTTCAAAAACCTTTAAGTCACTGGTCTGGGTATATTTGTTCTCTCCATGGAAGCATCCGCATTTTCTAATGGCTTCGTGGGCAAAGTCACTGTCAAGGCCTCTCTTTTTCGCTTCCATAAACATGTAGTAGAACCATGTGGCTCTGTGCTCGATCCCATCCCTCAAATCCTTGATGTGCTGACCTCTGTCTTCCGGTATGTTGCTGTACATCACTGTACCTCCTTAAATATTGATTTTTTCTTTTATGCAATTCATTAACGTGCCGATCTGATAAGACATGGTAACGGCTCCCGGGTCCAGATGTCCCAGGCCTTTGTTGGCCTGATAGGTGGCCCTGCCTCTTACTGCCTCCATGTTCTTTGTGTTCTCGGCTCCGTCAATAGCTGCCCGTTTCACCATTTCGCAGATTTCCAGCTCGCCTTTCCCTTCAGAAATCCCTTTCTTATATGCATTTACCGCCGGAGAAAGGCTGTCTATCATGGTTTTAAAGCCTTCCTTTGCCTGTCCCCTGGACATGATCGCTTCCAGCATAGCCTCCAGCATGTCGCATACTCCCTGGCAGTCCAGGACCTCCCTTCCCTTAAGTGCCTTGGCTGCCCCAAGATATGCGGAGCCGTAAAGCACACCGGAGGATCCCCCGATCACGGCCATCATGATCTTACCGATCTCCTTTAATTCATCACTGATGGACATTTCCCCCAGCTCATCAGCTTTTTCGACCAGCTTTTCAAAGCCCATGTTAATGTTTGACCAGTGGTCGCCGTCGCCGGTAGCCAGATCCAGTTCAGTCACATATTCTCCATTTTCATGGATCAGGTCATATGCTTTTTTTATGTACTCTGCGTAGTCCTTACCTGTTAATTCAAATCCCATATTCCACCGCCTTATTTGATTTTCAGAGCCGGAGTATCGCAGGGTGTGTCAAGCAGCTCCTTTAGCTCGTCATCCAGTTTCATGAGCGTCAGGGAACAGCCGGTCATGTCAAGGGCCGTCATATAATTCCCCACAAATGTCTTATAAGCGCTGATCTTCTTTTCTTCCAACAGCTTCTGGATTTCCATGTTCAGGATATAAAGCTCCATAAGAGGGGTCCCGCCTAAGCCGTTTACCAGCACCGCCACTTCGCTGCCCGTATAATCATAATCTTCAAGAATCTTCTCAAGAAGAATTTCAGAGGTCTCCTTTGCTGTTTTAATCCTGGTTCTTTCCACTCCCGGCTCTCCGTGGATGCCCATTCCGATCTCAATTTCATCTTCTTTCAAAATAAATCCAGGCTTTCCCACTGCAGGAAGAATACACGGACTCATGGCCATGCCCATACTTCTTATATTGGAAATGGCTTTCTCAGCCGCCGCCTTTACTTCCTGTAAGCTTCCTCCAAGCTCCGCCCTTGCTCCAGCAATTTTATGTACGAATACAGTACCCGCGATCCCTCTTCTTCCGGTGGAGTAGGTGCTGTCGGGAACAGCCACATCATCCTTAACAACTACGCTATCCACTTCTATATCCTCTGCTTCTGCAAGGTCGGAGGCAAGACCGAAGTTCATAATATCCCCGGAATAATTTTTTATGATCAGAAGGACTCCTTTCCCGGAATCCATCTGATTGATGGCCTCACCGATCCGGTCCGGGCTTGGTGAGGAAAATACATTCCCGGATACAGCCGCATCCAGCATGCCTTTTCCTACATATCCTGCATGAGCCGGCTCATGTCCGGCACCGCCTCCTGATATGACAGCCACCTTATCTGCCTTTTCCCTGCGGGAAAC
The DNA here is from genome assembly GCF_000526995.1 of Lacrimispora indolis DSM 755. Taxonomy (NCBI): domain Bacteria; kingdom Bacillati; phylum Bacillota; class Clostridia; order Lachnospirales; family Lachnospiraceae; genus Lacrimispora; species Lacrimispora indolis. Next base: position 816,708 of record NZ_AZUI01000001.1, read on the forward strand.
CACTTCATAGCCCGGCGTATACCGAAGCTCCGGATGGGCAAGCTCCATTCCCCGCAATGCCTCTGCCACTACATCCATCGGTTTGTTTATTATCTTTTTCATGTTACCTCCTTTATCCTAAGCCCAAATACGCTTTTTTAATTCTTGGATCAGACGCAATCTCCTTTGCATTCCCTGACATGGTGACCTTCCCATTTTCCAGCACATACGCCCTGTGGGAAGCGCTCAAAGCCATGTTGGCGTTCTGTTCAATGAGAAGAATGGTCACGCCCTGCTTATTTATCTCTTTGATCAGATCAAAAATCAGCAGTACAAAGTTGGGAGCAAGTCCCAGGGAAGGCTCATCTAACAAAAGCAGTTCCGGGTTGCACATCAAGGCTCTTCCAATGGCAAGCATCTGCTGCTCCCCTCCGGAAAGAGTTCCTGCCGTCTGTTTAATCCGCTCCTTCAGCCTGGGGAATATCTCATAGACCCGTTCATAACTGTCGGTTATTTTACTTTTATCCTTTACTGTGTAGGCGCCAAGGCGGAGATTTTCTTCCACCGTAAGCGCCGGAAATACTTCTCTGCCTTCCGGAGAAATGCTGATCCCCAGCTTTGTCATGAAATAGGGCGGACTGTTGGTAATTTCCTTTCCCATAAACTCAACCCGTCCCCGGGAAGACCTGGTGATTCCCACAATCGTATTTAACAGGGTGGATTTCCCGGCTCCATTGCTTCCGATGAGAGATACGACTTCCCCTTTGTCTATCTCCATATCAACACCCTTGAGCGCATGTATGGGACCGTAATAAGTATTTAAATCAGTTATCTTCAGCATCCTTATGTACACCTCCCAAATAAGCCTCAATTACCCGTTCATTGTTTGCAATTTCCATCGGAAGCCCCTGGGCAATGGGTTTGCCGTGGTCGATCACGTAGATCCTGTCAGAAATATTCATCACTACGCTCATATCATGTTCAATCAGCAATACGGTGTATCCCTTTTGTTTCAGAGAGCGGATAAACAGCATCAGCTCCTCAGATTCCCTGGGATTCATGCCTGCCGCCGGCTCATCCAGCAAAAGCAGCCTGGCGCCGGTGGCAATGGCTCTTGCGATTTCCAGTTTTCTCTGGTCTCCATAGGGTAAATTGGATGCATAATCATCCTTTCTGCCTTCCAGGCCTATGGACCGTAAAAGCTCTATGGCCTCAAGTACCTTTTCATCCTCCTCTTCCCGGTATCTGGCCGTACGGAATGTGGAGTCAAAAAAGCTGTATGAGGTTTTTATGTGGGCTCCAATCAATACATTTTCTATCACACGCATGTCCTGAAACAGGCGGATATTCTGGAAGGTCCGGGACATTCCCGCCATCACGATATGCTTTGGCTTTTTATTCTGTATCTCATCTCCATCAAATACAATTGTTCCTTCATCCACCGGGTACACACCTGTCAGCATGTTGAATACCGTTGTCTTTCCGGCGCCGTTAGGCCCGATGATGGAAACCACTTCCCCTTTATTTACCTCAAAGCTCACTTCTTCCACCGCAACGATACCGCCAAACCGCTTCGTAATTCCCTTTACGGATAAATATCCATTTTCAGCCATTGGTTCCCGCCTCCTCTGTATCCGCTGTCTTAAGCTTTTCCAATACCTTCTTTGATAATTTATAAGGAAGCTGGGATTTCCACCCAAGGATTCCCTGAGGCCGGAAGCGCATCATGACAACCAGGATCACGCCGTATAAAACGAACCGGTAAACCATTAGGAACCGGGACACCTCCGGAAGCGCGATAAGAATGGCTGCCCCAAGAAACATTCCTCTGATGGTTCCCATACCTCCCAGAATCACAATGGAAAGAATCAGAGTTGATACGTCAAAATTAAAGGTATTGGGATCCACATATCCGATGAGCGTCGCATACAGCGCTCCTGCCGCAGCACAGATACATGCCGATAATACAAAAGCCAGGATTTTATAGTAGGTGGTGTTGATTCCCATCATAATGCTGGCCAGCTCGTCCCCCTTGATCGCCTGAAGCGCCCTGCCGGTTTTGGACTTAATGAGAACAAGACAGAAAACCGTACAGATGATCAGTATGACCATGACCAGATAATACAGCCCATGATTTGCTATGGTGAGCTTCACGCCAAATATGGCGGGTTTGGGAATATTCTTTACTCCAAGGGTCCCATTGGTAACGGCTGACCAGTTCATGGCAATCATTTTAATAATTTCCCCAAACCCCAGGGTAACAATAGAAAGGTAGGTTCCTGTCAGGCGAAGGGTGGGAAGCCCCAGAAGGATTCCTACCAGTCCCGCGGTCACCATGCCAAGCAGCATGGACGGAAAAAAACTCCAGCCCAGCTTTACCGCGCATAAAGAAGCCGTATATGCCCCGATGGCAACAAATCCCGCATGTCCCAGAGAAACCAGGCCGGTGTAACCGGTCAGAATGTTAAGACCAAGACCAAACATGGCATATACCGCCATTTTTACAATCACAGTCAGGAAATACTGATTGTTCACTCCCTTTGGAAGCAAGCACAAAAATACCGCCAGCAGGATCAAAAGTATTTTCTGATATTTTCTCACAAAGCTTTCTAACTGAAATAAAAAGCTGTGTTTTTCAATTGTTGTATTTGTCATATTTTATACCTTCGTGATCCCTTTCTTTCCGAACAAACCATTGGGCCTTACGATCAGAACAATAATCAATATGATAAATGCCATGGAATCCCGATAAGTGGATCCCAGAACGGTGGCAGCCATTGATTCCGACACTCCAACTATCAGACCTCCTATAATCGCCCCCGGAAGGCTTCCGATCCCTCCAAGCACCGCTGCCGCAAATGCCTTTAATCCTGCCATAAATCCCATATTGGGGTAGACGATCTGGTAATAGCTTCCAACCAGGGAGCCTGCAATCGCAGCTGATATGCCGCTTAAGAAGAAAGTAAATGAAATTACAAAATTTACATTGATGCCCATTAGATTGGCAGCCTTGGGATTCTGCTCTGCCGCCCTCATTGCCAGGCCGATTTTTGTATAAAATACAATGCCAACCAAAACCAGCATCAGGATCAGGGAAACCGCACACATCCCGATCTGGGTAGAGGAAATGACAATTTTTCCAATCTGCAGGGTCCCGAAGTCAAACAGGGCAGGAAATGCTCTTTTTTCACTTCCGAAAATTGCAATGAGAAGGTTAGTCACAATGTTGGAAATTCCAATGGTCGTAATCAATGAGGCAATGGGAATGGATTTCTTCTTTCTGAGAGGTTCCAGAGCAAGCTTGTCAATTGCCACACCCAGAACCCCTGTCAGCACCATGCTGGCAATGAGCCCTGGAATGATTCCGAACCGGAGTCCAATGAAAATCATTGCCATCTGAGCGCCAAATGCATAGACAGAACCATGGGAAAAGTTGACCAGTCTGAGAATTCCGAATACCAATGAATATCCGACTGCAATGAGAGCATATCCCATTCCCAGTGCCAGTCCGTTAAATATCTGTTGTGCAATCATATATTCACCTTTCTGCGGGAACAGCAAATCACCATTCCCGCCGCTTAAACTAGTTCATCTTCACAAATTTCCCGTCCTTGATCGTAACCTTGTTAAACTGCTTGTCAACATCTCCCTGCTCGTCGAACTTGGTATCGCCGGTAACGCCCTTATAGGTGATTTCATTAAGCTTGCCCCTTACTGCTTCAGAATCCGTGGTACCAGCCTCTTTTATGGCTGTGAGAAGGATTCCCACAGAGTCATAGGCCTGGGAAGTAAGAGCAGACGGTGCGCTGCCATAGGCTTGTGTGAACTTATCAACATAAGCCTTTACATCCGGGTCATCAGATTCCGAGAAGAAAATAACCGGGAAACAGACTCCCTCTACGGCTTCCCCGCCCAGCTGGATCAGCTGCTGGCTGTAAGCATTGGAAAATCCCACGATGGCAATATCAGGATTAATGTTCTTATACTGCTTCGCAACCGGAGCCACCAGATTATACATGCCGCAGCAGATCACCACATCTGCTCCTGCCTCGTTCAGCTTGGTGATTGCCGGTGTATAGTCATCAGACCCTTCCATTACTTCTTCATGGGCGACTACTTTTACATTAGGATCATTTAGGTCTGCAATCAGGTCCTTGATGATACCTGATGTATTGGTTCCCCAGTCTGTCATAATAGAAATAATGCCGATATTTTTCTTTCCAAGGTCATGGACGGCTATATCAACAGAAGCTGCTCCTTCCTTGGATATGATGGTATTATTTCTGAAGATATAGTTTCCTATTTTGGAATAATCCGGGTGGGAAGCTGACGGAGAAATCTCAATGATTTTATTTTCCTCGTAAATGGGAGCCGCCGTCATACAGACTCCGGAAGAAAAGTGTCCGATAACACCGCTGATATCACCGTCGGAAACAATCTTCTGGGCAATGGTCGTCGCCTCTTCGGAAGTATTTTTATCATCATAGGGGACGATTTCAATTTTCTTTCCCAGAACTCCCCCCTGCTCATTCCACTGGTCAGCCATAAGCTTCGCCGCATTGGTAAAACCGATTCCATATTCGGAATTATCCCCTGTCATAGGCGCTGCCACTGCAATCTTTATGGCCTCTTCCCCTTCCTGAGCCTTTACTCCTCCTGATTGTGCATCAGAAGTATTCTGGGTTCCCCCAGCACTCTGCCCACTTCCCTGGTTGCAGCCAGCCAACACACCTGCCAACATCATCATAGCCAATGAATACCTGATAAACCCCTTTTTCATAACTGAAACTACCTTCCTTTCTCTTATCTGAGTTGTTTTTATGAACCCTGAACCATAATGTTAAGGATTACCTCATCCGTTTCTTTCATCCCATCCTTAGCCAGTGTAACGACCCCATCCACTGTCTTTTGAACGTTCTCTTTTACAATTCCTTCTCCCGGAAGAAAAACATGTCCGTTCATGGATAAATAGCTGGCCATAATTGCCGCGTCCACACTGGAAGCGATCTTGGCCGCACAGGAAGCACTCGCTCCATCACATACGATTCCTGAAGTATTTGCCAGAGTATTGATAATCGTATGCTCGATCTGTTCCCTTGCTCCTCCCATTAAATAGGTGATCCCGGCCCCTGCTCCCGCTGCCGCACTGACCGCTCCGCAATAAGCCGATAATCTGCCCATACGGTATTTCTGATAAATAGCAATCAGGTTGCTGAGCACCAGCGCGCGATATAGCTCTTCTTCACTGCTTCTGAGCGTTTTCGCATATTCTATGACCGGAAGAGATACCGTCATTCCCTGATTCCCACTGCCGGAGTTAATGACTACCGGTAATTCACAACCATTCATACGGGCATCAGACCCGGCAGCTGCCACTGCCTTTGCTCTGATCTTCACGTCATCTCCATACACTTCAAGAAGTGTCTTTCCAATCTGGGCTCCGTAACAATTGGAAAGCCCGTCACGTGCTATATTGGTATTGCACTCAATCTGTTCCTCTATCAGCCTCCTTATTTTTTGAATGTTGACCTGTTCTGTAAATTCAAATATGGAATCCATATCCAAACAGCTGTAATCTGCCTGCTCTTCCTCAACTGCAAGCATCTCTTCAAAAAGAACCTGCCCGTTTTTCTCAATTCTGATAATACCTAGATGGGTCCGCAGCAGCTCCACCCTGACCTGGTCCTTTTCCTGTCTCATAGTGACAACAATATGCAGCTTTTCCCTTGTATCCAGAATTTCCACCTGGCACTTCTTTTCCTGAAGCATCAGCTTCGCCATCTGCAAATCTTGTTCTGTTACCGTTGTCAGGACTTCCAGCCCTTTGTCCGGATTCCCTCCCACTGCCCCCACAGCGGCTGCGGCCTCAATTCCCCTCATACCGCCGGTCATGGGAACCACGACTGCTTTTGCATTTTTAATGATATTTCCGCTGCAGGATATTATAATTTTTTCAGGGACAGCCCCCAGATGCTTTTTTGCTGTTGCACTTGCATATGCAATTGCTATGGGCTCGGTACAGCCCAGTGCTTTTACCAACTCAGTTTCTAAAATGTGAATCAGCTGCTTCTCTGTTACTTTCTGCATGTTCCTCCTATCTACTGTGCCGCCAGCAAACAGTTGATATTTCATTTTTAATGGTCTGATTTTGTTTCGCTTTTATGGTTAAAGTATATCATTTGACCTTACACATTGCAATTCATTTTTGTGTAATTTAACTAATTTTTGATATTTTCAGCGCTTTTATTGGTTATTTTATACATTTCTTTTGTTTATTTTATTAGTTTTCAATAGATATCTGCACTAAAATGTGTCATTTTGACACACTTATTTTTATTAAGTATGAATAGGAAAAGGTGCCGATCATTGAATGACGCAGTGAAGGAATAACAGATTTTGAGTTGATACAAACTTTCTAATTGGCTGAAGAATGTATGGTTTTTATATAAGAGCCATACAGCCTGTGAAAGGAAGGACTTGCTTTTGAAGCATGTAGAAGCAATGAAAATATTGTTGAGGAATAAGAGGAAAAAATATAGAAGAAAGCAGCAAAACTTTTCCCGGAAACTGGGAATCTATTTTGTATTCAATCAGATTTTCGGAAAGGCAGAAAGGAATGATTAATAAATATATTTTGTTAGTCTGGCAGATGAGACCAACGGTCAGTCAGCCTGATCACCCGTACTAAGGGCAACTCCTCTCAAGTATCCTACGACCACGCCGGATAAGGACCAAACTGTCTCAAGTGAAGTGAAGGCCTGTTCATGCACAATCCAAGACCTCATCCCAAAGGCTCTTAGAATTTCTTTAACTGGCTGCAAGTAATCAAACGTCTACAGGAAATCAAACATAAAAAAATAGCGGAAACCTTAGTAAAACAAGGCTTTCGCTACAAATAAAAAAAGCGCGAGACGGGACTCGAACCCGCGACCCCGACCTTGGCAAGGTCGTACTCCACCAACTGAGCCACTCGCGCTTATCTCTTTTTAACTTTTCTCTTTTGAGGCATATACCCTCAAAACCACACATTGTTACATATCTATCTTCATCCGTTCTTCTTTCCTCTTACCTAAACCAACCTGGTTAAGCCCTCGACCTATTAGTGACAGTCAGCTGCACATGTTGCCATGCTTCCACCTCTGCCCTATCTACCTCGTCGTCTTCAAGGGGTCTTACTCTTGCGATGGGATATCTCATCTTGAGGGGGGCTTCACGCTTAGATGCCTTCAGCGTTTATCCCTTCCCGACTTGGCTACTCTGCCATGGTGTTGATCACCAACAGATACACCAGAGGTCAGTCCATCCCGGTCCTCTCGTACTAAGGACAGCTCCTCTCAAATATCCTACGCCCACGCCGGATAGGGACCGAACTGTCTCACGACGTTCTGAACCCAGCTCGCGTACCGCTTTAATGGGCGAACAGCCCAACCCTTGGGACCTACTACAGCCCCAGGATGCGATGAGCCGACATCGAGGTGCCAAACCACTCCGTCGATGTGAACTCTTGGGAGTGATAAGCCTGTTATCCCCAGGGTAGCTTTTATCCGTTGAGCGATGGCAATCCCACTTTATACCACCGGATCACTAAGTCCTAGTTTCCTACCTGCTCCACCCGTCGGTGTCGCAGTCAAGCTCCCTTATGCCTTTGCACTCTTCGAATGGTTTCCGTCCATTCTGAGGGAACCTTTGAGCGCCTCCGATACCCTTTCGGAGGCGACCGCCCCAGTCAAACTCCCCGCCTGACATTGTCCCCCAGCCAGGTCATGGCTGCAGGTTAGAAACCCAATACCGCAAGGGTGGTATCCCAACATCGGCTCTGATAAGACTGGCGTCCTATCTTCTTAGCCTCCCACCTATCCTGTACATGCAGTACCGAATCCCAGTATCAAGCTGGAGTAAAGCTCCATGGGGTCTTTCCGTCCTGGCGCAGGTAACCAGCATCTTCACTGGTACTTCAATTTCACCGGGTGCATTGTCGAGACAGCGCTCAAATCATTACGCCTTTCGTGCGGGTCGGAACTTACCCGACAAGGAATTTCGCTACCTTAGGACCGTTATAGTTACGGCCGCCGTTTACTGGGGCTTAAATTCAGAGCTTCGCGTTGCCGCTAACCCCTCCTCGTAACCTTCCAGCACCGGGCAGGCGTCAGCCCATATACCTCACCTTTCGGTTTTGCATAGACCTGTGTTTTTGCTAAACAGTTGCTTGAGCCTATTCTCTGCGGCCTGATTTCTCAGGCACCCCTTATCCCGAAGTTACGGGGTCATTTTGCCGAGTTCCTTAACAATGCTTCTCCCGCCGGCCTTAGGATTCTCTCCTCATCCACCTGTGTCGGTTTACGGTACGGGCACATATCACACAATAGCGGCTTTTCTTGACAGCCCCTACGAAGACTTCCCTACTTGTGTTCGGTACGCGTCACACCTTCCTGTTGCTGAGCGGATTTTCCATCTCAGCCAGTAAAATGCTTGCCCCGGTCTTTTCATTCCCGGGTTCTTCCTCGGTTCTGTGTCCCCACAGTTCTGATGATATGCGGTACAGGAATTTCAACCTGTTGTCCATCGACTACGTCTTTCGACCTCGCCTTAGGCCCCGACTTACCCAGAGCAGATCAGCTTTACTCTGGAAACCTTAGATATTCGGCCTGGAGGATTCTCACCTCCATCTCGCTACTCATTCCGGCATTCTCTCTTCTTAACACTCCACATCTCCTTACGGTAATGCTTCTGTGCGTTAAGAATGCTCCTCTACCAATGTGTATGAATACACATTCCACAGCTTCGGTGTCGTGTTTTAGCCCCGGACATTTTCGGCGCAGGACCTCTCGACTAGTGAGCTATTACGCACTCTTTGAATGTGTGGCTGCTTCTAAGCCAACATCCTAGTTGTCTCTGAAATCCCACATCCTTTTCCACTTAACACGCACTTTGGGACCTTAGCTGGTGGTCTGGGCTCTTTCCCTTTTGACTGCCCAACTTATCTCGTGCAGTCTGACTCCCGTACATCATCTGGCCGGCATTCGGAGTTTGATATTCTTTGGTAAGCTTTGACGCCCCCTAGGAAATTCAGTGCTCTACCTCCGGCAGACTAATACGAGGCTAGCCCTAAAGCTATTTCGAGGAGAACCAGCTATCTCCGGGTTCGATTGGAATTTCTCCCCTACCCACACCTCATCGCCACCCTTTTCAACGGATGTGCGTTCGGTCCTCCATTTCCTTTTACGGAAACTTCAACCTGGACATGGGTAGATCACCCGGTTTCGGGTCTACCTTTACTGACTCATTCGCCCTATTAAGACTTGGTTTCCCTTCGGCTCCGCACCTATAAGTGCTTAACCTTGCCAGTAACGGTAACTCGCCGGACCGTTCTACAAAAAGTACGCGGTTCCACTTAAAATGTGGTTCCACAGCTTGTAAACACAGGGTTTCAGGTTCTCTTTCACTCCCCTCCCGGGGTCCTTTTCACCTTTCCTTCACAGTACTATGCGCTATCGGTCACTAAGTAGTATTTAGCCTTGGGGGGTGGTCCCCCCGAATTCCCACAAGGTTTCTCGTGTCTCGTGGTACTTTGGATCCTGCTCGCTGACTATTGCTTTCCCATACAAGGCTTTCACTTTCTATGGCCGGTCTTTCCAGGACCGTTCTGGTAACAAATCGTCTCACTTATTGCAGTCCGTAACCCCGGTATGCACGCATACCGGTTTAGGCTCTTTCCATTTCGCTCGCCGCTACTTTGGAAATCGAGTTTTCTTTCTTTTCCTCCGGGTACTTAGATGTTTCAGTTCCCCGGGTTCCCGACGTATGGCTATGGATTCACCATACGACAACTGAGGTTTGCTCAGCTGGGTTTCCCCATTCAGATATCTCCGGATCAAAGGATATTTGCTCCTCCCCGAAGCTTTTCGCAGCTTATCACGTCTTTCATCGGCTCTTAGTGCCAAGGCATCCACCCTGCGCTCTTATTAGCTTAACCAATTCGATGTTCACCTGCGGGTGCGGGTGACTCATCTAAGATACATAGCGTTGTATCTCTGGTCTTAGGTTTGTTATTTCACCGTACGTTACGGTTACTTTAACGAGTTTTGTTTGGTTACATCTTGCGATGTAACACCTCGGATGTCTTGATGTCGTCTTTATACTTTGACGTATAAAAACTCTATCTAGATATATTTCAATATGTGGTTTTCAAGGTACATGCGCGATGTAATCAGAAGCGTGCACAATCATATGGAAAACTGTGTTGAACACTTGTGTTCATAAGCAGTTTTTTATGTGATTGTATAGGCGTGGAACGCCGTGACTGAGAAAAGCGTCAGCTTTTCGAAGTGCACCTTCGTAACTACATCAAATGGAGATGGAGAGATTCGAACTCTTGACCCCCTGCTTGCAAGGCAGGTGCTCTCCCAACTGAGCTACACCCCCATAAATAATCTGGCACCCACCTGCTCTCCCATGCCGTCTCCAGCATAGTACCATCGGCCGCTTAAGTCTTAACCATCGTGTTCGGGATGGGAACGGGTGTCTCCCTTAAGCGCATCGGCACCAGAAATTTTACGTCTTTCTTAGTGTTTCCTTATTATTCTTTTTTACTTCTTTTGAAAACCAAAGACTCAACAGTATATAAAACCCTTACTTCTTCTTCCTTAGAAAGGAGGTGATCCAGCCGCACCTTCCGATACGGCTACCTTGTTACGACTTCACCCCAGTTATCAGTCCCGCCTTCGGCAGCTCCCTCCTTGCGGTTGGGTCACTGACTTCGGGCGTTACCAACTCCCATGGTGTGACGGGCGGTGTGTACAAGACCCGGGAACGTATTCACCGCGGCATTCTGATCCGCGATTACTAGCGATTCCAGCTTCATGTAGTCGAGTTGCAGACTACAATCCGAACTGAGACGTTATTTTTGGGGTTTGCTCCGGATCACTCCTTTGCTTCCCTTTGTTTACGCCATTGTAGCACGTGTGTAGCCCAAATCATAAGGGGCATGATGATTTGACGTCATCCCCACCTTCCTCCAGGTTATCCCTGGCAGTCTCCCCAGAGTGCCCAACTTGACTTGCTGGCTACTAAGGATAAGGGTTGCGCTCGTTGCGGGACTTAACCCAACATCTCACGACACGAGCTGACGACAACCATGCACCACCTGTCTGGAATGCCCCGAAGGGAAGGCCCCGTTACGGACCGGTCATTCCGATGTCAAGACTTGGTAAGGTTCTTCGCGTTGCTTCGAATTAAACCACATGCTCCACCGCTTGTGCGGGTCCCCGTCAATTCCTTTGAGTTTCATTCTTGCGAACGTACTCCCCAGGTGGAATACTTATTGCGTTAGCGGCGGCACCGAAGAGCTTTGCTCCCCAACACCTAGTATTCATCGTTTACGGCGTGGACTACCAGGGTATCTAATCCTGTTTGCTCCCCACGCTTTCGAGCCTCAACGTCAGTTACAGTCCAGTAAGCCGCCTTCGCCACTGGTGTTCCTCCTAATATCTACGCATTTCACCGCTACACTAGGAATTCCACTTACCTCTCCTGCACTCCAGCAACACAGTTTCCAAAGCAGTCCCGGGGTTGAGCCCCGGGCTTTCACTCCAGACTTGCATCGCCGTCTACGCTCCCTTTACACCCAGTAAATCCGGATAACGCTTGCCCCCTACGTATTACCGCGGCTGCTGGCACGTAGTTAGCCGGGGCTTCTTAGTCAGGTACCGTCATTTTCTTCCCTGCTGATAGAGCTTTACATGCCGAAACACTTCTTCACTCACGCGGCGTCGCTGGATCAGGGTTTCCCCCATTGTCCAATATTCCCCACTGCTGCCTCCCGTAGGAGTTTGGGCCGTGTCTCAGTCCCAATGTGGCCGGTCACCCTCTCAGGTCGGCTACTGATCGTCGGCTTGGTGGGCCGTTACCTCACCAACTACCTAATCAGACGCGGGTCCATCTCATACCACCGGAGTTTTTCACACCGTACCATGCGGCACTGTGTGCTTATGCGGTATTAGCAGTCGTTTCCAACTGTTATCCCCCTGTATGAGGCAGGTTACCCACGCGTTACTCACCCGTCCGCCGCTCAGTCAATTTAAATTCCATCCGAAAACTTCATTTAAATCGCTTCGCTCGACTTGCATGTGTTAAGCACGCCGCCAGCGTTCATCCTGAGCCAGGATCGAACTCTCAAATTTAAGCAGATAGTCTTTGAAAGCGGTCAGAGATTGGTAGAAAAGTCTGTTGAAAGCTCGCTTTCATAAGGACTTTTTTGCAAATCTATGAACATTTGCGAAGCAAATGGTAGCGAATGAAGCAAAGCTTCATGAGCGTACCGCTTAGACCTGCCATTCGGTTCAATCCGGGGTCAAAATCAACTAACTAGCTAATTTTTTTCCCGTTTTACTTGTTGTTTGGTTCGTATACAATTACTTGTATTCGTTCTGAATTTTCTCATTCAAAGCCATCAAACAATGGCTTATTTTATTAGAATTTTCAGGGTTTTACATACTGTTCAATCTTCTGTTTTCAAAGTGCATTTTGTTTGTTACTGTCGCAGCAGCAACTTTTATAGGATATCATGGCTGTCTATTTTTGTCAACCATTTTTTTCATTTTCTTCAAAGCTTTTTCATCGATCATCGATGTGTTTTAGAAGAAAATTTGCCGCCGTTTTCAGCGGCGAGTTATATCATACCAAAGCATCCGATAAAAGTCAACAATTATTTTTCATATTTTAAAATTAATGTTTTAAAACATTACATTGAAAAGTCTATATCCAACACAATATGTCGTAAACCAATAATTTTTCCCCTTAATTGTGGTCATCCAGCAGCTGACACTCCCTATTATTTCATTACTATTATTTCTAAACAAACCATTATCGATGTTGTTCCCCTGCCATTTGTCTGCTTTCATTCCATATCCCTTTATACCGGCCGGTGCGAAGCCGCTTATCCAGCCCTTGAAAGTTACACTAATGTCGCGCTCTTTACTCATTCATAATATGTCTTTAAAGTATTTCCGGACACCTGTCACATCGGCACAGATTCTTATCCAATCAAAGAAGCTTTCTATATATAAGGAAGACATCAGCCAAAAAGCATTCATTTTTCCAGCAAAGGTTCCTTTCCTTTAATCCCTCCCATTATAATTTCTTAAATCATATATTAATTAGAAGAGGAACATTTCAGCAGTATTTCCAACAATTGATCTATTGTCCTTTGTTTCATATTTGCCAGGGAAAAATGCCTCCTTTTTCTTGACATTTCTACCCTCAAATGGTATCATCAATGTTGTCGTCAGCGGGTATGGCGGAATTGGCAGACGCGCCAGATTTAGGTTCTGGTGGGAGACCGTGCAGGTTCAAGTCCTGTTACCCGCATTGCCTAAAGACCCTAGTGAATACAAGAAATCCTTGTAAACACTGGGGTCTTTGTTATTTTATGATTGCACTAAAAAGCAGCATTTTGCGTTGAAAAGCACTTATTTACACTCAAGTATCACACGAAAATCCTTATATTAACTAAGGTTTTCAGACCAGAAATAAAATTTTATCACACGAACAGAAATGATATAATTCACTTTCAAAAAAGGCGGGCCCGGAATACCGGATATCCCGCCTTTATAAAATGCATTTTCTGTATCTAAAACAAACTATTCCCTTACTCTTACGTATACCCTGCCGATAATATTCCCTTCATTATCTTTTACAGTGATTAAAACTAATCCTTTACTAAGTGCAGTAACCTTACCTTTGCTGGTTACATTGGCTATCGATGAATCCATAGGAGCCCATGTAACATTGGTTGGATTCGTGAAGTCATCTGCTGTTAATCTAGCTGTGCCTCCAACATTTAAGTCAATTGCAAGTCTGTAGTCATCTGCATTTTCTACAACTAATACGTTTATATAATCTGTATATGAGCCGTCTACACTTTTTACTGTTATGATAGTATTACCAGGTGCTAAAGCTGTCACAATACCCTTTTCATTTACTGTAGCGACTGTCTGATCTGAAGATGTCCAGGCCATTTGTGTATTTACATTTAAATCATCATCTACACTTAATCGTAGTGCTTCAGATACCTCTAGAACTACTTTTAATTTAGCTTCGGTTGCGGGAGGCGTTTGATCCGCGATAGGTTCTGCGGAAGCTTCATTGGAATCACTTATTTCTGTGCCTGCATTAACCGCACTTACTATATAATAATAGGTGGTGCCACTTGTGACATCAGTATCTGTATCCGTGATACGGTCCGACATTAAAGCATTGTAAGCATCAATCAATGGGATTTGAAGCTCGTAATCTCCGATTGCCAGCTTATTGTTTAAGTACTCCACCACTGGTATTTCCTCAAAGAAATAAGGATCCGGTTCTTCTAAAAGACCCTGATGACCTATAATGTCTTCAATGTTCCGGACGTACTTATATGCTCCGTCAGGATTGTGGCAATATAAACGGTCCTCTTTTTGTCCGAATCGTCCTTTCTGGCATAATAATAAGCAGCAAACAGTTCTTTCTGTTCAATGGTATCATCATAGACCATAAAAGTATTTTCCGGTGACAGGCTCTTTATAGTAAGATCCGTTTCCCATTCCCCTGGGTAGATATATTCATAAGTCCGGCCATATACGGATAAATCTAGGCCATTGTCTCCATCGGCTTCATCAGCCCCGGCCTATTCGAATGCTTCAGTTATAGCCGTAATATCCGCTTTGCTTTTATAGGATACGGTGTTTCCGATAAAGTAAGAGCTGGCTGTATCTGCGATATCCTTCGCATGATTACATACCAGCTTTGTTTTACGGCTTTCTGTCAGGATCTTATGCTACCCCTCATAATATTCCATGAGTTTCCTGAGCCTGGAGGCTTCCTTTCTGTGTTTCGTGATCAGAGTGCGGATCGCCTGTTTATCCGGATTCAGTTCGTCCCAGGATTCCCGGGGCATCGTGTACACATACATGTTTCTCACCTCCTTCTAATACAATCTATAAGCAGATTTGCTCCGGATCTTGATTGTTTTGTTCTTGAGTATCGTATAGCAAAAGTATCTGACTGCGTCCATGGCATGGTCATGCTGCGGCCTGTTTAAGATCTTCAATTCGTTTCAGCATTCGCCGCTCCCGGACCGTAAGAAGCTGAATCTTCTGAAGTAGAAGCTGCTCCTTGTCTAACCGAACCAAACTAATGAGCCGTTTTTCGTCCTCTTCCAGGGCATCAAAAAAGAGAGTTTCAAACTCTCCTGTCTTAACTGCATTCTTATTCTTTTCCGGGGCTCCGCCATCATTTCCTACTGCATTCTTATTCACGATCGGCGGACCTTTCTTATGCGAACGCTCGCTATTTTTATCCGAACGTTCGTTATCCCACTTATGAGTAGACTTCCATCTTCGGGCAGTCCCCTCCGGGAGATTTAGTTGACTTGCAATCTCAACTAATTTCAAGCCTTTCAGATACATAGCTTTTGCCTGTTTTATTCTTTCATCTGGAGCTCTTGCCAAGCCTCACCACCTCACTTGTGTTGTTTTGGGTATTAAAAAGAGACGGGGTTGGCCGCCTCTGTGCTATCTAAAAATCTATGTATATTACAACTCAACCTTCCTAATCTTGGGATCCAAATGAGGCTTAATTTTATCCACTAACCTTCTGCATTCATACGTATTCGTATACTCATCGCGCAAAATGATATTAGAAAAATCACCATATGTGCCTTCATAAGATATAATTGCAAAGCATGATACCACTCTATTGGTTTCAGTGACCAATTTTTCATTTTTAGTTTTTATACGTGGTTTCCAACTTACATCACATTGACACTCTGCATTTTTAATTTTATCCAATTTTAATATAAATTCACTCCCGCCACAAGTGATTGATAAATGCTGTGCATTAAGATAAACCTGGCACATACAACCCTTAGGTGTATCCAACCCTCCAATGTGTACAATTGAATTAAACCTAATTATTCCTTCCCTTTTATCCTTTTTTCTCTGCTTTAATGAATTTGATCCTTTAATAAAAATAGCGCTCACAAGTAAGCCCAATAGAATTAAAAAAAGTACACAAAAAATAAATGTTATTATTACTATTCCTACCTTTGCCATTTTTTTCATCCTGACTTTACATTTTCTTCTATCATACACCAAAACTTGCCAAAAGAAAAGAGACGGGATTGAGCCGCCTCTGTGTATAATCAAATCTATCCATTAATTTTTCATGATTCCATATGCATTAAAATAATAAGTCACACCATCTATCCGGCGCTCTCCTGTTACCATGGCTCCTGTATTATCAGTATAGTACCAGTTGTTTCCTACTTGAATCCAACCAATTTTCATATAGCCGTTTTCATCAAAAAAATATCGTTTTCCGTCAATTCTAACCCAGCCATTTTTATAATAATTTCCGTTTTCCAACTGGTACCATTTTCCAATATCATTACTCATCCAGCTTCCCGGCTTTGCTTTTGTATAAATGTCTTCATAATAACTATCCGTATTCTCATCATATTCTATAGATGGCAGATTATCTAAATAATCCTGTTCTGCCAGATCTGCATTAATATCTTGTATATCTTCTTCTGTCAGTGGTCCAACTTGAGTTTCTGGGTTATAACGATTTGCAAATGATGTTATGGTGAAACTAGTTGATATTATCGCTGTCATATAAAATATTCTTCTTATTTGCTTCATACAATCCCCTCCATTTTTAACACAAATAATTTAATCATTAATCTACCTTACCTAAGCCATCTATTGCATTATACACCATATTCTGGAAAAAGAAAACACCCATCAACCAAATTTCCACAGGCGTTTTCATTAGGAGAAAGTCAGGAATCAATCAGCCGCCAGACTGTTACACCCGGCAGCCGCAGGGGGATTACCAAATTTATACAACTTTGGATAATACTATTATAAATCGGCCATACGGCCAACACAAGGCCACGATTTTGCCAAACCTCTGCCAAGTCTATTCAAGTACAATTGCATCTGATCCAAACAAGTATACGCTTAAAATCACCGTACAGTCTGCAATCCAACGCCTTGCCGTCCGCTCTGCATATCAATATTCTTCCGCCATCTGCTCATAAGTCATATCATCAAGATAAAAATGTTTAAATGCATCGTATCTCTCCGGCCAATCTTTCCTGATCATCTCCTCCTCCAGAAGACCCAGGCATTTATCAATATGTGCAATCATAACAATGCTCCGGAGCTTGCTTTTTATGATACTGTTTATGTAGATATCCTCTGCCGGCAACGCCTCCAGCTCCTCCCCATCGTCCACATCAGACAGCTCCGACACACCCTCCTGGACGCTCTGGCATATCCGGTTGTAATTCTCCATCAGCTTCTTGGCGTTCTGGAATACCCTGACCTTTCTGTTTTTCTTCTGAGACTTCTCAAATTCCTTTACGGTCTCCAAGGCTGCCGCCCTTGCTAACTGATCTGCTGTTTCTTTATTCACCCTATCACCTCCCTGTCGTCAATATCTGCTTTCTTACCTTGTCCCACTCTGCGAATAACGGATCCTCGCAAAACACCAACTCTCTGGCAACCTCAAAGGTATACCTCCCCAATGCCTTGGCTCCTGAACCGGCATAATACGAAATAGTGGCACATGGCAGGTGTAACAGCTCCGCAACTTCCAGAGAACTGTATTCTCCTATCAACTTTCCATTGTCATATATCGTATATAGTTTTTTTGTTGCCACCTGCTCCACCCCCTGCCTTCGGCTGATAATATGTACCTACAGCGAACAACCGCCCATGATCCTTACAGTTGCAGCTTGTCCTTTTAGAATTGGAAGGATTCCACTTTCTTCCTCCCTCTTTCGCTTTGGTGGTTCCCGTAACGCAGGATCCGGACAAAGGCTTGTATATGTATAAGCCGGATGTGTTGCAGAGAAGGTCTTGGCAGGAGGCGCCTTCATAGCAATGGCTGCCTCTACCATGGTGATCCCTGCGCTTGCACGTACTGTATCCGGCGTTCTTTTGGTAATTTTCTCAATCTGTACCTTCCTCACGAAAATATCAGTTTTATTGATTAAATTTCTGCATTAAAAAACTACCAGCTTAATACTGATAGTTAGTAGTTTTCATCTTTTAATTTTCATATCTAAGTATTTCCCCATTTGCCGCAACTGCTTTACTGAAATCATAATCGGGGGACTTACCAGTAAAATAATAGTTTATTACTCTTGCGTTTGCAGCATGGGTTACAATTAAGATATTTTTTCCCTTATATTCTTCCGTAATCATACCGCAAAAATCACAATTCCGATTCAAAAAATGCTTGAAACTTTCTGTACCCTTATCACCGCTCGTCACTGCTTTCCAAAATAACTTTGTTGTCTCCAAAGTTTCTGTTATACCTTCAAACTCGCCACAGTTTATTTCAGAAAGCCGTTCATCAAATATAGTAATTCCTTTGTATATTATCTCGCAGGCTTGCCGTGCTCTTTTTTGGGGACTACTAAAACACAAATCCAAACTTAAATTTTTCAATTTTACATTTTGCGATCTTGCCAAGCTTATTCCTGTTTGATTTAATTCAGTATCTGTAATACCGTTGAATCTTTTTAATAAATTCCAATCGGTTTGACCATGACGAACAAGGTATATCATAATTTTACTCCTTTCACTATATCTTTTTTTATAGAGTACCACCTTACTTACTAACTATCAATATTAAGTTTTCAATGTACAGTAATTCGTAAAATCTTAATTACCCACGCAGAGGAATCCGAACCTCTACAATAGGTTTTCTGTTTCCATGGCTAAAATATTTCCTACCGCCAGTTAATGGACAACAATGCGGTTTTGTTTTACCTTTGAATATGGGTACATCTTTGCATTCAGGATGCCTACATGTAAAAACACATGAATGCGGCAGATACTGTCCATATTCATATTCGCCACATTTCATAGTACCTCCTTATAAAAATCTTAATACGACCGCTTATCGGTCTGCTTATGCTTTGTGAGTGATTCTACTTCCACTACCTCCTCTTTGGATAGATTGCACTCATGACTGCAATGGAACCCCTCATCTTGTGGCTCACAGGTACCAGAAGAATTATATTGATCGTTCATATCATAAAAATAACAACTATAACAGTTCATTGTTCCTCCTCAAGTTCTAATTTAACTTTTCTAACACCTCAAAGTTTTTTGTTGGCTTTTCATCTTCAAGAAGAACAACATGGCTGTTCTTTCTCTTAGCCTTTGCAATGCGCACATTCTTCTTTCCATCTTTTACAAACTGCTCCGCATTTGTTTTTGCCAAGCTGTAAAATCTCATGGTATCACTCCTTTTGAAAATCTTAATTTTGTAAACAATCTTAATGAATTGCCTGCTATCTTTTTAAAATTTGTTATTATATAATTGTATTAAAGAAAATTTCAGGAGGCCTCCCATGTTCAGTTTTTTAGCTTTGATTATTCCAATACTTGAAATATTTAAGTATGTTGTTTACGTTATGGTTTTTCTGTGCTGTATCAAGTATCTAAAGGAATAATCACGCCTTTGACTCAAAGTTCAGCCACAACGTTTCAACTCTCCGCAGGTTGTTCTGCGCCCTGGCCGGCATCTGCAACTTACGCCAGTCCTTCAAATACCTTTCGTATAGCCCGCAATCATATCCGGAAAGCATGATCTTAGCTTTGCTGTGAATACTTATATCCAACAATTCCTCATGATCCTGATCTGACATTTCGTGCCGGTACTGCTTCCGCTGAAGCTTGAAGCTGATTTCAGTTGTGAAGAAGCTTCCTGCTTCTGCTCCTCTAGATGTGCATTATGCCATTCACGGCCATTAAAGTTCCAGATATACTGATCTATCTCTTCGGATTCAAACACCCAGTTTCTATCTCCGCAAAATTCCTCCACATAATACCGGGAATTCTTAAAATCTGCACTGTATTTTAAATGACCGGAATCATCATCACCGAATCCAAAACCATAGTTTCCGTTTGATATCCTTTGGATTGCTGCCATGCTGTATCGGTCTTTTTCAAGTCCATAGGAATGCATATCGCAAAGAGCATCACACATTTCTTTAAGAACTTCGCACCGGATAAGCCATTCCGCTTTACGTTTTTTCTCTAACTCCTCCAAGGTTGTATCTGTCTCAACAGGCTCCGGATCCTGATCTTCTTCCGGCTCAGAAGTTGTGACGTCACAACTTTTTTTCAGCTCCACAACTTCATCCGGCTTCCGGATCTGTTTCAGCTGATTGACCGTCATGTCCGGATCTGCTTCCTCCCGCTGTACCTCTGACATGTAGGCCAACTCCACCAGCTGATAAGTGCTATATTCCAGATACTGCTTACTGAGAATAGGGGAATTCCCTCCTTCAGATAGCTGCTGATTAACCTTAATGCACTTGGAAGCCCAGCCTTTATCCTTGTTATATTTTCCGCGGACATATTCTTCAAAATTCTGATACCCGGATTCCTCAAACAGTTTGTCATCCCGGATCCTCCGAAGATAATACCCGTTTGCCACATAGGCCCTGGCCGCTGTGATCAGACCACTCTGTATGTATTGCTCCGCCTCCTCCAAAGTCATAGAGGAATTATAATATCGCACTTTATCCATAGCAGCACCTCCCTGCTTTTTATGTTTTACTTTCCTTTCCTGGCATACACTCAAAATGTATATGCAGCTTACTCTTTCTCTTGGTTTGTATGTACACATGCTCCCCTTGGATCTCCTTGCCACATATATGGCAGAGATAAGTCTTTTCCTGTTGGGGAGCACTGTCTTTTCTTTTAGCAGGCATTTTCCTCACACCCTTTCGCAATCCGGTGAACGATCTCTCGCAGCTGTCCACTTGCTCTTTACTCTCAAATTTAGGATAATGTCCGGGAACCATTCTGATATTGCTCTCCAGAATGCGTTTTTCCGCATATTTTCTCACTTCTTTCGTCATAACATCACCTCAGTAACCGGATTTTAGGTTACAGTAACCCTGTTTTCTATTTGCATAGGTTACCGCTCAAACCCGCATAGAATGAAGGTTTTCTGGCTACGGTAACCCAGTAACCCACTTTTTTAGGTTTCCTTACACGCGAGACATTTTTTATAAAACATTGTTAAATAATCTGCAAAAGTTTTGAAATTATATCGGAAATATGTTATAGTCAAGTTACCAGCAAAACAAAACACATTTCCGAGATACGAACCCCACTTTTATCACGGTTTTCTTTCATATCCAATATCTTTTTGAGAAATATTTATGTGATACTATCGGAGGTCATTATGTATAAGAAATTTGAAAAGTTATTAGAAGAAAAAGGCGTTACCCCGTATAGGGTCCATAAAGAAACCGGAATATCCACTGCCACCCTATCTGATTGGAAAAACGGGAAAAGTGAACCAAAGAGAGATAAGATAGAGAAAATATGCGAATACTTTAATGTTCCAATGTCTTATTTTTATGGTGAAGATAAAGAAAATGAAGAAGTATACTATATAAATGATGATGCCAGGGAAATGGCACAATTTATGTTTGAAAATCCTGAATATAAGATCCTTTTTGACGCTTCTCGCAAGGTAAAGAAGGAAGATATACAGTTTGTAAAAGAAATGATAGATAGAATGTCAAATAAGTAAAAGTGTATGCAAGGAAGGGGAATGTGAGTGGAACAGGTAAATACAAAATATGTTAATATGCCACGCACAATAAAGGCCTATACAGTGCATAATGATGATGATACATACACAATCATGCTAAACTCCAGGCATAACCACGAGCAGCTAATAAAGTCTTATCAACACGAAATTGAGCATATTGTAGGAGATGATTTCTATAACGATAAGGATGGTGCTGATGTGATAAAATTTGATGCGCACAATTAAAATAGCTTATGGCTTTTTAATAAAAACAAAGAAAAGAGGGAATGAGTGTGAAAAAAGAATTATTTCTACCTGTACTATGTGGTTCTATAATTATTGGTATATCAGCTTGTGGCAACAGCGGCGATAAACCTAATAATGAACTGACTACTGAGGCTTCAGCTGCGCAAGCTGTTGAAACATCTTCATCAGATAGTGAAATCCAAGGGGCATTAGAAGCTATCAGCGATGTAAATGTGGAAAAAGGATTGTTTAACGTGGAGCTTGATATTCCAGCTGAATTTATGGAAGAAAAAACGCAAGAGGAATTGGATGAGTCAAGCAAAGAAAAAGGGTATAAATCAATCACCTTACACGATGACGGAAGCGCTACATATGTAATGACTAAACAGCAACACAAACAAATGATGGAAGAACTGAACGCCAGTATTGAATCAGCATTGGAAGACATGATCGGCTCAGAAGATTACCCCAATCTTATAAACATAAAAACTAATGACAATTATACTGAATTTGAGATTACCACAAAATCCACAGATTTAAGCTTAGCGGAATCCTTTTCAACACTGGCATTTTATATGTACGGAGGGACGTATAATATCTTTAATGGCACCTCTGTTGATAATGTTTCTGTAAAATTTATCAACGCTGATAGTGGGGACATAATTTCAACTTCAAATTCTAAAGACATGGGTGAATAATTTTATAAATGCTCTATCAATATCTGCATTAGGCGGTAATCATGAAAAAAATACTATTAACTCTTGGAGTGGGTTTAGTATTAACTGGATGTTCTTCTGGCATATCTCAATCGCAATATGAAAGTGTAGTCGCAGAATATAGCTATGAAAATTCTATCGGCGATACTTTTATTTTTACGTTGCTAAAAACAATTCTGATAAGACTGTAAAAATCAGTTTCAATACTACTGCATTAAATTCTTCTGGAGAAATAATCGGTGCTGACACCTCCGAATTATATGCGCTAGGAAGTGGCTGTACGTCATGTACCGTTGATTATTATAATGGAGTTACTGGAGTTAGTAAGTACAAGTATACATTATCCGTTAAAGAAGACGAAAATTACAAATCAGTCATTAAAGACATAGCCGTTGATGTATCACAACAACCAGATAAGGCAATCGTCACATGTACAAATAATGGAGACTCTGCTGCTGAATTTGTTGAAGTAATTGCTTTATTTTTTAAGGACGATATATTAATCCGTAATAATACAACTTACGTAGTTGACGATGACAGCGAGTTAAAGGCAGGTGCCACTCTTTCAACTCAATTAGATTGTTACGAACAATATGATGAAGTAAAAGTCTTTTTAACTGGGAGAAGTCATAAATAAATAGCAAAAACCGCCCAGCACTCGCAATGGGCATTCGGACCTTTGCGCCGGGGAGAGATATGCGCCCTTACATCGGATGACATCAAAGGGGAACACTGTAGATGTTAATAAGAGTATGGTTCTGGGGCCTGATGGCCTGTGGCACACCAAGCAACCAAAAACTTATAGCAGTTATCGTCAGATTGTCTTTCCGGACTTTGTGATATCAAAAATAAAGGGAATAGACGGAAGAATTGTCAAGGCCAAACCGTCTCAGATAACGAATCGTTTTGAGAGAGCTATCCAGACATTGAAACTTCCACACTTTCGCTTTCATGATCTGCGCCACTATTCAGCCTCCATCATGCACGCAACCGGCGTACCGGATCAATACATAATGCAAAGAGGCGGATGGCAAACCGATAACGTAATGAAGAGCGTTTACAGGAATGTCATTGATATTGAACCAGCAAAGCAGAACAAAAAAGTGATAGGCTATTTTGAGGGGATATCACACGAAATATCACACAACGGCTAATTTTCCTTGTAACTACGTGGTTCTTTTCAGGTTCAAGTCCTGTTACCCGCAGGAATAATAAAAGTTAAAAACACCGAAACTCCTTGTAAATCCAAGGTTTTCCGGTGTTTTTTTCATCTCTTCCATAACTCCATTAATGAACACTGCCATTAAGCATAGAAAGCGCATCATCAAAGCTCAGACATTTTGCATACCGCTTGTTCCACATTTTATCATTATAATATCGGTAAGACTGTTCCCCTGATAGATACTCATTCGCAACGGTTGTGTTGCAATCGGCGGGAACGATCATTTCAAAGCCATGTTCAAAGCCGCATTTAATTGTTGCATCAATGCAGTAATCCGTTTGCAGCCCCACAATCATAATCTGATTTTCGTTTTTAGAATGTAAATACGCTGTCAGTTCAGTGCCTTTAAATGCACTGTTAAAGTGTTTGTCAAAAATCTCATCACCAGGCAATGGAGCAAAGTCATCAAAAATATCAAATCCATCTGCTCCCTTTGTCAATTCCACACCATCATCATGGCGGATATAGATAATCTCAGTATTATTCTTTCGTGCAGAATGAAGCAATTGCCTGACACTATTTACAAATAAATCGTAATGATAAAGATCAGGCGTAACAATCAGATGTTGTACATCAACAACCAATAATACCATTTGTTGGCCTCCTCCGGGTCTTTCGCAAATTTTTGTTTCTCCTTGTATTAGATAAATAACACGTAATTCAACCTTTTAAATCATAACATCGTCTTATCTAAAAAACTGCCAACTATCAATATTAACTTTCAAGGCTTAAAGCTTACGCAGCCGGTCTTTATTTAATAAAAGTCATAACCCATTGTATTTTTCCACACCATCAACGTTCTTGATGGCCTTTTCCCTTTCATTCTCAGAAAATACCAGTGTACTTAATCCGGCAACTGATGTAAGATATTTAAAAATACAAAAGGGGTACATACATGCTGAATTCAAATAACAAAAACGATTCATACCAGGACTGTTTAGCTCTTGGACTCAGTTTGGGCCTATTATTCGGCGCAATAATAAACAATCTGGGAATGGGATTAATAATGGGAATGGCTTTAAGCCTATTGCTCAATAAAGGGTACTTCAAAATCCATTAAATATTACATATTATTTTATACTTCACTTAACCAAACCCGTTTCCACCATCAGTTCAAAGTTCATTCATAACATTTCCATCCCAGCAGGCTGTACCTCGCTCTACCCGGTCTCTCATCTTACCTTCAGCCTAAAAATATCTTTTTCATCAATCACTGATACCATGTTCCCTTCATCCACAGAGATCTCTTCATCCTGCAAACCTTTTCTTCTTTCACAGACTCTTCACAGTTCCATCAAATTTCCGTCACAATTCCACGGTATATTAGTAATTGTAAAAGCCAATAACCTTAGTATAATACTTTTTTCATAACCGCCGGCAGGATTCCCCCGATCTTGCCGGCTTCCTCTTTTATTGCACAAATTTCAAAACTCTTTTATACAGCCATTTCTTCAAATCCAGACGCTGCAACTGGCATTTTCCTTTACGCACAATCATATAATAGCTAAAACTGAGACTTGCTGCATACGGAGGCTTAATATTAAAATATCAGACGAAAATTATCTTGATCTGTTGATAAACAATGAATTTGCAAAAGGCTTGCAGGAAACATATGATTTGACTTTTATAAACGACAGATACTCCGTTCTTCATGCACCTGCCAACGAATTCCTTATGTGTCTCCTTGGAAAACAGCCTTACTCCATATTTCCCCATATTTACACCCTTAACTCTACCTTTAGTTTGGAAAAGTCCAGCGTAAAATCATTTCAATATAATCCTAATTTTTCTTTGTTTGGCCAGGGTGTTCTCATTGGATTTGTTGACACTGGAATTGATTATCAGCATCCTGCTTTTCTTTATAATGATGGTTCCACGCGGATTCACTCCATATGGGATCAAACCATGACAGATGGCACACCTCCGGAAAATTTTACATTTGGCAGCGAATATAAAAAGGACTCCATTAACATGGCATTAATTGACAATGACCCTTTTTCCATTGTTCCGACCCGTGATGACAATGGACATGGCACTATGCTGGCCGGTATTGCCGCCGGATCTCCTGACTTAGGAGAGGATTTCAGCGGGGTGGCCTCTAAAGCAGAGCTGGTGATCGTCAAGCTGAAGCAGGCCAAACCATACAACCGCCAAATCTTTTGTGTCAGAAATGACATTGACTGCTATCTTGAAACCGATATCATGCTTGGCATCGAATACCTCCGTTCCGTAGCCTTAAAATTGGACCGTCCTATTGTTATATGCATTGGAGTGGGATCCAGCCAGGGCGAACACAACGGAATGGGGGGGCTTCCTGCTTATTTAAACAACCTGGCCTCCTACCACGGCATGTCAATATGCATTGCTGCCGGAAATGAAGGCAACCACCACAGACATTATTATGGATCCTTTGATACTACGGATTATAATAAAAGTTTTGAACTGCGGATTGACCAGTCAGATCCGGATTTCTTTTTTGAGCTATGGAACCATTCTCCATACCGTCTGGCCATTTCCATTTCATCGCCGCTTGGGGAAAATACCCAGATCATCCATCCCAAACTTGATGAGTGCCGGGAATTCAAGTTTATTTATGGAGCTACCACCTTATATATCAACAACATTATACTGGAAGAAGAAAGCGGCATGCAGCTTATACTGGTACGTTTTAAAAATGCAATCAGCGGACTATGGAACATCAAGGTTACAAGCATGGATAAGCACGAATCTGCCTTCAACGTATGGCTGCCTTCCGGTCCAATCATAACAACCAATACATACTTTCTTGAAGCAACAGCGGAAATTACTGTTACAAATCCAGGGAATGCTAACCATCCGCTTACTGTGACCGCGTACAATCAGTTTAATGACAGCATTCTCATTGAAGCCAGCAGGGGGTTTTCCGCCTCCGGGCTCCCTATTCCAGATATTGCTGCTCCCGGGTTTCAGCTTACATGTCCATTGCCGGATCAGGCCTATGGGAGTGCTACCGGTACCGGGGCAGCCGCCGCACACGTTGCCGGAATACAGGCTATGATCATGGAGTGGGCCATTCTCCGCGGTAATTATACTACTATTACAGGAAAGGATGTTAATAATCTTCTGATAAGAGGCGCCTACCGAAACAATCTTCTTGTATATCCAAATCCAATATGGGGGTACGGACAAGTCAATGTTATGGGATCCTTCAGCCAATTGAGTTTTCACCGGCTGAGCCTTTAAATAAACAGCTGTGAATGAGCAAAGAAGCACTGCCTAAAGCCAATGAGGTTATAAAGCAATGCTTCTTCTTTTTATCTTCCGCTCTTTTTTTGCAAATGCTGCTGCACTCATACCATCCAAAAGGATGAAGAAGCAAAAGCAGGATAGTCCTTGAATCGGGGGTGTTCTTTACTTCCCCATAGTACCGTGTTAGAATAAGCATATCAAAGGTTCCTATTATTATATTATATGGGGTAAATCGGCATGCGCAGTGAAAAAGAAATGTTTGATATAATATTAAGGGTCGCAGGAGCAGATGAACGTGTCAGAGCCGTGTACATGAATGGCTCCCGTGCAAATCCTAATGTTGAAAAGGATATTTATCAGGATTATGATATTGTTTATGTTGTTACGGAAACACAATCATTCTTACAGAACAAATCATGGATCAATATCTTTGGAGAGATTGCTGTAGTACAGGAACCGGACTCTAATGACTTTGGTTGGGGCAAAGGCTGTGACTTTACCAAATCATATGGCTGGCTTATCTTATTTAAAGATGGAAACAGGATCGATCTGCGTATTATGATCAGGGAAAAAGCTATGGAACATTTTCTCTCTGACAGCCTTACGGTACCCTTGCTGGACAAGGATCGTCTCCTGCCCCAAATCCCCCGGTCATGTGATACCGGTTACTGGATCAAAGCTCCTACAAAGAAAATGTTTGACGGGTGCTGCAATGAGTTCTGGTGGTGCTTAAACAACGTTGCAAAAGGAATTAAAAGGGATCAGATTCCCTATGCCATGAGGATGTATACGGAAGTTGTACATGTTCAGCTTGATAAAATGGTAGAATGGTACATCGCCATGAACCATGAATTTTCTGTTTCAACAGGAATGTGGGGAAAATATTATAAAAAATACCTGCCTTCTGATTTTTATGAATCCTATTTAAAAACATACTCTGACGGCAGTTCTGAAAATTTCTGGAAAGCTGTTTTCACGGCCTGCGGTCTGTTTCGCACTCTTGCGCTGCAGGTTTCCCATCATTTGGGATATACTTACTGCAAGCAGGACGATGAAAATATGGTAAACTATATCACCCATGTTAAAAATACGGTCCATGGAACATAATGAAAACAGCTCCTGCTGCCTTACCTGTCTCGCTGTAATTTATGGGCCTTCCGGGCGGTAAGTAAGAATGTTGAATAAACCATATCATTGAGAAGGCAAAGATTTTTTTGAAAGGAATAAATTTGTAATGAAAAAAGAAACGATACTGGTGAAAAGTGAATTTGCACCCTTAAAGAAGGTTGTGCTGACCCAATCGGAATTTATCTTTCCCCAGCTTGAGGAGATCAATAATGATACCACTTTTCTCACTGAAGAAAGTCTGGATTTATATTTCGGTGTTGATACCGCAGGAAAGGATTATAAGGACGTCTTCCCCCAGCGTCAGGAACAATGGGAAAAAGAACGGGAAAACTTAAAAAATGTACTTGAAAAATATGGTGTGGAGGTTCTTCGTCCCCGGCTTCTGACTGAGTATGAAAAAGAAATGGGCAAGGAATACGGCTGCTGTAATTTCTTTGCCCGGGATCCTTTTTTCACCGTTGGCTCTTCCATGATCGAAGGTTCTCTGCGCTTCTTTCACCGGAGAAACGAAATCCTTCCAATCAGGGATATTCTTGTAAAAGAGGCTTATCATAGCAGCGCGTTTTATGTATCCGTACCAAGACCGGATATTTCCCAGGGCTTTGATGCCGAATTGGGTCCATTTTTAGAGGGAGGAGATGTTCTGGTCTTAGACAAGACTGTTTTTGTGGGGAATTCCGGACTGGCCTCTAACCAGAATGGCTACCTGTGGCTTAAGTCATATTTATCCCACTGGGAATATGACGTGGTTCAGGTGCCTTTAAAAAGCGATGTGCTCCACTTGGATTGTGCATTAAGCCTTGTAAGAGACGGTCTGATGATCGTCTGCGAGGAAGCCTTTCTGAAGGGAATTCCTGAGGCCTTAAAAAACTGGGATAAAATTTCTGTTCCCTATAAGGACATTGCTCATTTAGCAATAAACGGACTTCCGGTAAATGAATCGGTTTACATTATGGATCCTCAATTTGAATACATTGCAGAACAGTTAAAAGACAACGGGATTACGGTTGAATTGATTGACTTCAAGATTTCCCGAAGCTTAGGCGGCTCTTTCCGGTGCAGTACACAGCCCCTTGTAAGGGAATAAACAGTACTGCCCCTACCTAATCCAGCACAGTTTCCCACATTTCATCAGAGAAGGCCTGAAAACACATCCTGATCTGTTCTTCATTACATTTTTCTTCCGCAAGGGGAGGTAATTCTTCCAGTGAAAAGTACCGACTGTCCGTGGTTTCATTATTTACTTGAAATGAACCGCCAATAACAGAACACTGCATAAAGATCTTGCAAATCTTGTAGGCATAAACCGGAAGATTGTGTTTTTCTCTGTCCTGTACGGCGATGACCTTGTCAACCCTGACATCAAGGCCGGACTCCTCCCTGACTTCTTTTATGATATTCTCTTTTACAGACAGATTTACATCGACCCAGCCTCCGGGCAGGGACCAGTTTCCATCTGCTTCTTTTACAAGGAGGATCCTGTTGTCTTTAAAAACAGCAGCTCTGGAATCAATCTTGGGAGTTTGATACCCTGTTTCACAGCAAAATAAGCCCCTGACCTTTTCCACAGGGATTTCCGATTGATTGCTGATCATTTCCGCCGAAATCTCCCGGATTCTTTCATACCGCTCCTGATCAAAACAATCCTTTCCATAATGCAGTCCGGCCTGGGCGATCGCCTGCAATTCAACAGCCCATTCAAGCCACTTTTTATCAGACATAATGTTTTCCTTTCTGAGATCTTACTTAATAGTATCTTATCTCACATATGGAGAAGTATCAAGATTATTTTCAGGACATCTTGCAGCTGTATCCTGGAAAACAAGGTCCTGACTGCCGCCTATATTAACTTTTTTTGATAATCAGCCGATGTATTAACCAGCCATGGTTTTTCATTTGATTCAGCAGCAAACAATGATGATCTCAGCGGGGAGAATGAGTATGATTACAAGAACTATCATGATATTTCCAGAGTTTCATAATATGGAAGTAATTAATTTCTATAGAAATAAATATGATCCTTTATCAGACCTTGTAAAACCGCACATTACCTTGGTCTTTCCATTCCAAAGCGGCATCAGCAATGATGAATTAAACAGTCATTTAGACAGTCAGCTCATAAATATCAAGCCCTTTGAGATTACTTTGCAGGGAGTTTCCAGACATCCCGGTGAATCAGGAAATTACTTGTTTTTAAACGTAGTAAAGGGCACGGAATCAATCCGTCTGATCCATGATAAGCTATATTCCGGTGCATTGAAGGAGTTCTTTAACGGAGATCCTTATTGCCCCCATTTAACCCTTGGAAATACCGCCTCAATTAAAGAACTGGAAAATGCCTATTTGGATGCATCTGCGTGCAGTGAAACATTCAAAGCCACGGTAAACATAATTTCAACAGAAATGATAGGAAGGTCAGGGGAATCCATTATCATAAGTGAATATAAATTGCCGGATTAAGCCGGCATGGAAGGTTTCCCTATTTTTCTGTTCTCTGCTCCTAACCTGGTAAAAACACTGGAACTTCTTGTAAATATAAGGATTCCCGGTGTTTTTTTATTTTGTAAAATATCCTCATGCCTATTCTTCATATTTTTTCATTTTATTCCATATCATTTAACATGCATAACGGCCCGGCAGCGCTGCCGGTACATCCCAATTTTAGACAGCCGCTATTATTTTGCTTATGGCATAATGGGTACTGTCAGTAACAGCAAGGAGACTTATCTGTGAAAAAAATTTTGGATAACAACTTTTACGACCTAATCATTACCAACCCAGTATCTCCAACCATGAACGATGAAAACATTACCTATTTAAATAATCGGCATTCCTTGCTGCATATCCCGGTTGCCAACATAAACATTTGTGATTTGGTAATGTATCCCTCTCACACCTTTCCTGCAATATATACCCCCACTTCCACCGTCAGCCTTGAACAGACCGGTGTTGGAGATATCCAGCGCAATCCTGCATTAGCCTTGTTCGGAGAGGGTGTAATTGTTTTAATGATTGATACGGGAATCGATTATCAGCATCCCGCCTTCCGTAACAGCGACGGCTCCACCCGCATTCTCACCATATGGGACCAGACACAGCAGGAAGGAACTCCGCCTGAGGCGTTTACCTTTGGTACAGAATACAGCAGGGAAGAAATCAATGCCGCATTGAATTCTGATGATCCCTTATCCGTTGTACCCTCCACGGACACCAACGGACACGGAACAGCCATTGCAAGCGTTATCGCCGGTACTCCCAATGTATTGGAAACCTTTAGCGGCGTGGTTCCCCAATCCGATATCGTAATGGTAAAGCTGAAGGAAGCAAAGGAGAATTTAAGAAGATTTTTTTTTATTCCCGATGATATCTTATGTTTTCAGGAATCGGATATTATGCTTGGATTCCGTTATGCTCTCACCATATCTGCAAGATTCAGCCGCCCTGTAGTCACTTGCATTGCCCTCGGAAGCAACCAGGGGGGCCATGACGGGAGGGGGGCCTTAAGCGGTTACTTAAATGATTTAGCGCTGCAGCCCGGCATTGGATTATCCGTCTCAGCCGGTAATGAGGGAAACAGTCAAAGACATTATTTTAATTCCACACTTGTTGAACCTTATTACAATGACTTTGAATTAAGAATAGGAGAAGATGACAAAATGTTTTCCATGGAAGTCTGGTCATACTCCCTTGGACGGGTTTCCATTGACATTTCTTCTCCAAACAGAGAATCCACCCAGCAGATTTATCCATCAATCGGTGACTGCAGGATTTTTAATTTTGTATTTTCCCCCACCACCATTTATGTCAATAATTATGTTTTTGAGGAAGAGACCGGGGACCAGCTCATATTAGTACGTTTTCAAGACACCACTCCCGGAATCTGGCGTATACGGATCCGGGCTATTGAAGATGAACCCTTATCCTTTCATTCCTGGCTTCCTTCGGGCAATCTCATATCCAACCAGACTTTTTTTATTAACTCCTCTCCGGATACCACCATTACTTCTCCTGGAAACGGCAGGCGCCAGCTTACTGTGACCGCCTACAATCAGCTGAACAACTCGATTCTCGGCGAATCAAGCAGAGGCTACACAAGGATTGGTATTGTCAAACCGGACATAGCCTCTCCCGGCTATCAGCTCACCTGTGCAGTTCCGGGAGGGGGGTATGGTTCCGTAACAGGTACAGGAGCGGCGGCAGCCCATGCAGCCGGCATCACTGCCATGGTTTTTGAATGGGCAATTGTCAGAGGACATTACAGTACCATGAACGGAATCGATGTCAGCCGTCTGATGATGAGGGGGGCAGTGCGGACCAGCACCTATACCTACCCAAATAACATATGGGGATACGGTCAGGTGAAT
Organism: Lacrimispora indolis DSM 755; assembly: GCF_000526995.1. Taxonomy (NCBI): domain Bacteria; kingdom Bacillati; phylum Bacillota; class Clostridia; order Lachnospirales; family Lachnospiraceae; genus Lacrimispora; species Lacrimispora indolis. Next base: position 849,197 of record NZ_AZUI01000001.1, read on the forward strand.
GTGAACAATCTGTTTCGGCAGCTTACCAGCATTTAGCGAAAAAAAAGGCCCACCCGCCGCTTTAAAAACAGTTATAATTGTCTCAAAAATCAATTTTCAGTCATTTGTCCGGAAACTTACATAAAAGGTTCTTTACAACTGTTATATAATTTTCTGGGAGGTGATAGTTTGAGACACTGGAATAAGAAATGTGAAAAAAGGCTGGAAAAAGAATTTGACCGGTTAGAGGCTGCCAGCAGGGATGTCATTCCCCCTTCTGCGCCTCCCGGAGAATTTGAAAGTATTATGGCGGAAATGGAGCGCAGAGGGATTGAACCCAGGATCAGAAAGGAATTAAAAAAAAGAAAATAGGCGGGCCGGGTTTCCGTAAACCCGCCATTTCTGACCTGCGCTTCATGGGAAAAGGGCCCGGGAAACTCCCAGACCCCTGCCACAGACAATCTCCCGCTATTCGTTTTTACCGGATTGTTTAATCAGCTGATCCACGTACGTGCTCAGTCCGGCCACCAGGATCCCCTGAGTAATTGCCGTAAATGCTGCCGTAGAAATCTGTTGGATGGTGTGTACCTCACAAACGGACATGATGTAGACACCGCTTAAAACTATGCCCACAATTCCGTTAATCAGCGGGATGTATTTGTCCTTAATCGTCTGGCTTTGCTTGATCCATTGCCCCAATAGGTAGAGGGCCACTGCCACTATCACCAGTTCCGGTTTTACGTAGTTCATGATCTCTTCCATAATAACACCTTCTTTTCTCAATTCAGAAATACATCTTTAAAGCCTTTCTGTCAGGTGATGATCACCTATTTTAGTTGATGCATTTCTCTCTTCAAAGGTTCCCAACTCCTTCTTCCAAAGCATGGCAGGCTTATCAAAGCAAAAACCTCCAGACTGCCGGAGATCCCGCTCTGCCTGAAGGTTTATATCTTAATAGGTAGTCAGCTGCCTGAACATATTTTCCGCATCCACCTGTCCGTATCCCCATACATTGTTGGGATAAATATTGACAGGATCCCGCTTTGCTCCGCGTATAATCACCCGGTTGACCTGATATCCGGTAACAGCCGTATAGTTTCCTTTATTGTACCCCCACTCCATCACCATGGCTGCAACCCCTGCCGCATGGGCGGCGGCCGCTCCGGTGCCTGTAGCGGTTCCGTATTGAAAATCCGGAAGCGCACAGGGAAGCAGATAGCCGGGAGCGCTTACATCCGGTTTCACCAGCCCCAGTCTGGTATATCCTCTGCTTGACTCATTAAGGATTGTTCCATCATTCTGATTATAGGCCGCAACCGTCAAAGGATGGACGGCATCTCCCTGGGATGTTATGGTCGTATCCGGACTGGAATCCAGGAAAAAGGTCTCATTGGATATGATATTTCCAGACGGCAGCCAGCAATGGAATGAGAACGGTTCATTCTCCACGCTGCCGACCCTGAAATACCAGGTCCCCGGAGCAACATTCTCAAAACGGACCAGGATCAGCTGATCCCCGCTTTCCACCTCAAAAATATTATTATTTACCCAGACTACGGTATCAACGGACTGAAAAACAATTCTTTCACAATTCGCGAATGAAGGATAAATGGTACGTGATGATTCAAAGGTGGGAGCAGTGACCTCAATAAAAAGCCTTGAAGGGATATAAGGCCAGATTTCCATGGAAAATCCCTTATCATTGATTCCCACATTCAACCGAAAGTTGCTCAAATAGGGGACTGACCGGGTATCATTGAAATAATGCCTTCTGCTGCTCCCTTCATTTCCCGCGGCAACAACCACTCCCAGCTTAGGTGTCTGCACCAGATAATCAAGATAAATGCTGGAGGCTCCCCTCCCATCATGCCCTCCCTGACTGCTTCCAAGAGCAATGCATATCACAAGAGGACGGTTCAGCCTTTGAGCAGTGGCGACTAAGTACCGGATTCCAAGGATGATGTCTGATTCCTGGTAGCACAAAGTGCCTTGCGGAACAAAAAACAGCCTTTTTAGGTTTTCCTTTGCCTCTTTCAGTTTTACAACCACCATATCTGCATCCGGAACAACACCGCTGAAATTATAATCATCGTTGGGCCGGCCGGCAATGATGCTTGCAATGGCGGTTCCATGGCGGACGGTATCAACCTCAGGAACAATGGAAAAGGGCGTTTCAGATATTAATGCGAAATTTATCAGTTCTTTGGTATATTCCGCGCCAAAAGTAAACCCTCTGGGAGGCGTACTTCCCACCTGGGTCTGATCCCATATAGACAGGATTCTGGTTGTTCTGTCATTATACTTAAATGCCGGATGACGGTAATCGATACCAGAATCCACAATACCAATGATTACTCCTCTTCCATGCATACCAAGAGCAGGAGTCCGTTGAACAGCTCCGATCCCGGACCTCTCAATGCTGACCGATGATTCCAAGGTATATAAGGTCGGAAAGGAATGATAGGCATTGATGCCCAGATCACAGGCCTCCATCCGATCCTTTGGTATATGCAGCAGGGAATTGAATTCATTCAGCATCGTAATATTATCACCAGTATTATAGGATGGAACCAGGGTATTACTTATGATCAGATCATAATACCGATTATCCAGTATTTTTTCCATATTGCGGCCTCCTGCCTGTTTCAAATGAAGCATATGATATATTTTATGCAGTAGGGTTTCCAATATGAGCAGAAGAATCAGCTATGAGTTTCAGAATAAAGCAGCAATAGAACTATAACATGTTTATTTATATTATATAGTCATAAACCCCAATATATTTACAAAAAATTAACGGCAAATCCATAAAAAATTACTTATTTCCCTTTACTTAATCGATTAATTGCGCTATAATTTATATAACTCTTCTTAGGAGTGCCGTATTTCCCCAATCCTGCGGTGCTCCATTTTTTATTTTTTCCCGTCTTTCACAGATTCTTCACTTTTCCAACACATTTCCCTCCTATATTAATACCTGTAAACAGGCCAGAGAGCCCTTTTATATACATTTTTTTATACTAAGCCGGCAGGATCCCCTCCTGCCGGCTTTCTCCATTTTTATAACATTAAAAAAGACTATCCTTACTCATTTTCAGGCAGCTGATGCAGATCATCTTCCTCTTTGACCGCATTGTCCTGTTCCTGTACAGAATCCTCTGCACCGTTATCATCCAGAGATCCGCCTTCTTCCTCAGTCAGATTTTCCTCAGATGCTTCCTCTCCATTTTGTTCCTGGGCACCATCCGTCTTCGTTTCCTCTGCCGGGGTCTCTTCTGTTGGATCATCTTCCGAACTTTCTTCTGCCGGATTTTCCTCTGCCGGATTTTCTTTTTCCTGATTCTCCTCTGCCGGGTTTTCTTTCTCCTGATTCTCTTCTGGCAGGTTTTCTTCTTCTGAATTTTCTTCTGGCAGATTTTCTTCTTCTGAATTTTCTTCTGGCAGATTTTTTTCTGGCAGATTCTCTTCCGCATTTTCTTCTGAAGGCTTATTCTCTTCTTCTCCCTCAGGATTCTTTGCTGCTTCTGCTGCCGGTTTTTCCAGGACTAATTCCATTACTTCCATTGCCAGACTACTTTCTCTTTCCTCAGCTGTTACTGTGATTTCATATGGCGCATAATTGGAATACCCTGTATGAACAAGCCTTACCGTATGCTCTCCGGAAGTAAACTTCTCTGCAAAAATAGTCAGGCTGTAAGGCGAACTATATGTATCCAAGCTATAATCCGTAGTTCGGACCAGCTTTTCGCCATCCAGATAAACATTAATGTAGGTGCTGCTGAAATAGCCGGATGTACCAGTGGAAAGCTGCAGATCCCCGTTTTCCAGCCACTCATCTTCTATCTCCGGCGCTTTCTGGTAAGGAGTGAAGGTAAGGCTGCAGGTACGGTATCCCGGCACTGAAATTGTTACGGTATAGCTATAGTAATATGATAATGAATCCTTTAATTGAATCGTCAGCTGATCTGCTGAACTTGCATCAAATCCGGTAACCGTCTGACTGGTGGAAGAACGTTTTACAGAAATGTGGGACTGGTCCAGAGAATCCCACCATTCCTGATCCCCATCAGCGGCGATCAGAACAATTGCATTTTCCTTATCCAAGGAGCTTCCCATTTCTATTTCCAGCTTTGGCGCCGATTTAGCGGCAATGTACCTTCCAAAACTCATTTCCACCTTTTGGTAGGTCTCATTATGTAAAACCAGATGATTCTCTTCTTCCGTGAGCAGAGCGGCGGGAATATAAATTATTTTGCTTCCGCTTGTTGTATATCCTGTGCCCTTTACCAGTTGGGTTCCATTTAAGGATACGGTCACATTGTCATAAAAGTAGGAATCACCGGCTGACAGCTCCAGGCGTTCTTCGTCATAATTCACTGCGCCCGTAACCACAACCGTACTTAAGATCTTCACTTCTGTCTGAGCCGTCCGGTAGCCATCGGCTTTTACTGTGATGATATAAGTTCCGGAATAGGAAAAATTGCTGGAATTTAAAATCAATCCATGGGATGTTTTTGTATAGCTGGCTGCACTGCCGGAAGAACCGGAGGAGCTTGCCACAGTTATTGAACTGATCTTATCCAGCCATTCGGCTGCTTCTCCTGATACCGTCACCGTTACATCACTTCCCCTTGGCACGGCTTCCGCTTTAAGCGCCGGGGCTTCCATAGGAGTTATTAACTCTGCGGGAGTTGTTCCTTCCAATACATTCAAAGCATAGGAGGAGGCATAAAGCTCAATTTTATATGGCGTTCCGGCTGTAAAGTTGTGGGCAAAAATCTCGATCCCACGGTCATAGGAAACCGTATAATCAGCGCTTTCTCCTTTTTTCAGCTCCATTCCATTTAAAATCACCTTTGTTACATAGGAGCTTAAGTACATGGCATTGGAAGAGCTGGTAAGATTCAGACTGTAATTTTCTAAGTTCCATTGCTGTGTTACAACAGGCGGTGCTTTTACGGGAGTAAAGGTTACGGTTACTATGTCGTATCCCGGTACGGTGATCTGCATGGTGTAATTATTGTAATAAGACATTGCAGTGCTTTTTGCAGTGACCGTAAAGCTGCTGCCTTCTTTTGTAAGAGATAGGCCTGATACACTTCCATATGATGAATATGTCAGCTTAAGATGGCCGTCTTCCAAAGCCTGGAACCATTCCATCTCATCGCTTCCCTCCTGATAGGAGCCGATATCAAATACCATAGCGGAAGAACCGTCAATAACTTCTCTCACTGTAACAGACGCTGCTTTCTTAGGAGTGACAAACCCTGCCGGGGATTCAATCTCAAAGCTGGTATTTTCATACCCGTCTGCCTGAATTTCAAAGGTATTTTTCCCGTTTACCAGATAGCGGTAAGAAATATAAAGACTGTTGATGTCATTTGTAAAACTGCCGGTTTCCAGCCGGTTTCCGTTTACAGTGACTGTCTTTACCCGATCTGCATAGTATGCAAAATCCGCTTTTAATCTTAAACGGCTGTTGCTGTCATCCCATGTGGGCGTAAAGTTTGGAGCCTGCTCTACTACAGAAAGAGTGCCTTTCACATCATCAAACCCAAAGGAATGAATCGTAACCTCATAAGTCCCGGCGTAATTCATGGGGCCGCTGATGGCATCCACTCCCAGTGTCACAGTTTTCCCATCTGCGGACAAGGTATTGTTTTCCTGATAATAATGGGTCTTGGTTTCACTGTAAGGAATTTCAATTTCAGTAATTGAACGGTACCAGGATTCATTTTCCTCACTGAGCTGTATGGCCGCACTCTTTCCTTTTAATGAAGGGGCAATGGTCATCTCAGGCGGATTGGTATTATCCGTTTTTCCTGTTAACAGCTCAACTTTTGTTCCGTAACCGCCTTTGTCTGTTAAATACTTCACATATCGGGGCAGCTCCTCAGCTTTTTTCCAGGTTCTTGTTTTAAGATCTTTCGCCTCTGTACTCAGGGTCAGGCTCTCATTTAACGCAGTCAATTTCTCCGAGGGCTCCCATTTAGACAGAAACGCCTCTACAGACGAGGTCTCAATTTCCAGACTGTCCGCAATGATATTATTGGCTGCCAAATCAAACAATACGGCAATTGTGGCTATCTCTTCCTTTCCCTCCAGGCTTGCAGGAGGTGCGGCCGTCGCACTTGCCACTGCATCCGAAGCAAAGCTCATAAGACCGGTTGTTGCCCGGTTATCTTCCTCTATCAGGATGTAGCTTTCTTCCTCTTCCTGGCTTGGACTCTGCACGCTTGCCAGAGCTTGTACCTCTGCAGTATCTACCGTAGTTACATCGGGCTTTATGAAGAGGTCATCACCCTGCCGGATAAATTTCACGTACTGGGTAAGAGGAATGGTTGCCTTTGTAAGTACCACATATGGAATATCTGATGGAAGGAAAAGGTCTGCTTCCATAAGCTCTTTCTCCGCCACAGCGCTCTTTCCCCGCTCTCCCAGCGCAATCACGGATACCGTCCATTTACCGGAGGTTATGGCCAGTGTATGGGTATTTTCATCCGGCAAAGGTATTTTTACAATCCTGCCTGAGCTTGTCACAGGAGTGACGGAGGATGTGGCATCTTTCCCTGCTATGGAATAACGGAATCCCTCCATACCCTCTGCCTGATCGGAAAACGATATGACTGCATAAGGAAGCCCCATAACAGATACGATTCCGGTTTGTTCCAGGATAACAGGACTTTTGTTTTCCCAGGGATTTTCGCCGCCCTCGTTTCCATTATTTCCGGGATTCTCATTTCCGTTGTTTCCTCCCCCTGGCTGATTGTTTCCTCCTCCAGGCTGATTATTTTCTTCTCCCGGCTGGTTGTTTCCGTTTTCCCCTGTATTGTTATTCCTTGGGGGCTCGTCGTCTGAACTGCTGTCATCCTGATTATTCCGTGATGAACCGCCGTTCCATGCCCCGCTGCCGTCCACATAGTATCCATCAGGCGTGTAGCCATTTACGATCGCTTCTCCTGACTTCTTGTCAAGATAATACCACTTCCCGTTGATCTCCTTCCAGCCGGAGGCCATGGAGCCGTCCGGTTCCAGGTAATACCACTTTCCGTTGATCTCCTTCCAGCCGGAGGACATAGAACCGTCCGGCTCCAGATAATACCACTTCTGATCCGTGTCCTGGTACCAGCCTGTTCTCATGTTTCCGTTCTCATCGAAATGATACCATTTGCCGTCATCTGTTTTCAGCCACGAATTTTTCTGATCAAGGCCATTTTCCAGAATATAGCGCCACTTATCTCCATCTTGCCTCCACTCCCCCGCAAATGGCTGGATGGTAAACACCAGATTCATGGCGGTCATAGCCGCTATGAACCTAACCTTATTTCTGCCTCTCATATATTCCTCCTTGCATATGATTGAAGTTAGTTTTAGCTAACCAGGAAATTATATAATATCCTGTAACCATTGGGCAAGCTGGTAAACGAGAAAAATGTTCAATTAATGCCGAATGATAATTAATCACCATTAAAAAACAGGAAAGCCGCGAAGCGGTTTTCCTGCTTAAAAGTCTGTTTCAGCCCTTTATTCCTGTAGAAGCAATACCTTCCACCAGATATTTCTGCATGGTTAAGAAAATCAGAAAAATAGGAACCAGGGAAAAGGTTGCCATTGCAAACATTGCGCCCCAGTCAGAGCCGGCCGTTGGGTCAGAGAACATCTTTAATGCATAGCTGACCGGATATTTAAGGGGATCGCTTAAGAAAAGCAGAGCCGTCATAAAATCATCCCATCTCCACATAAAGGAGAATATAGCACTGGTCACCAGAGAGGGCTTAATGAGCGGAAGGATGATCCTTATGAATATGGAGTATATGGTGCATCCATCCATTCTGGCGGCCTCATCTAAATCAATGGGGATCCCCTTTATAAACTGTACATTTAAGAAAATGAAAAAGCCCTGACCAAAAAACTGAGGTACAATGATGGGAAGATAGCTTCCTACCCAGCCCATTTTGTTAAAAATAATATACTGGGGAATCATGATGATCTGAAACGGAAGCATCATGGCAAGCAGCATACATGCAAACCAGAAGTCTTTAAACTTGAAATCAATACGGGCAAATCCATAGCCTACAATGGCAGAAGAAACAACCGCCCCAACCGTGGAAAGGCCTGAAATGATAAATGAATTTTTAAAAAACGTGCCAAAACCATAACCGGCAAAGCCCTGCCAGCCTATTCGATAGTTTTCAAAAGAGAATTTATCAGGCAGCAGTTTGGCAGCTGTCCGGAATATTTCATTGGAGTTCTTAAAGGAACTCATCACCATCCACACAAGGGGGTATATCATAACACATGCAAGTAAGAAGGTGAATACATGATAAACCACTGTGGCGGCTATTCTTTTTTCTCTATATCCTGTTTTCATATTTTGTCTCCTAATAAATCAAACGGATATGCTTGCATATCCAGTTGATACCCGGTAAAACGGGGCACGCTGTTCATAAACTCAATGCTGAAAGGCGTTTTTCTTTCAACCTTTTCACCCTTCTGATTCATAATATACCCATTTCTTCTGCGTCTTGAAAAGTATGAAGGTCAAAAGCCCAACTACGAGCACCATGAACCATGCCATTGCACAGCCATAGCCCAGCTTGTTATACGTAAAGGAATTCTGGTACATATATACTGTATAAAACAGTGTAGAGTCCTTGGGTTTTCCCTGGGTGATAATATAGCTTTGAGTAAATGCCATAAAGCCGTTGATCAGCTGGTTAATCAGATTAAAGAAAATGGTTGGTGTCAGCATTGGGATCGTGATCTTAAAGAAACGCTGAATGCCATTTGCCCCATCTACGGTAGCTGCCTCGTAAAGACTTATGGGAATCTGCTTTAACCCGGATAGAAATATGAGCATAGAGGAACCGAACTGCCAGACAGCAAGGATAATCAGGGTCCAGATAGCGGTATCCGCTCTTCCCAGCCATGCAGTGTCGGACGGTAATCCAATAACATTTAAAATTGCATTTATTACACCATCACTGGCAAACATCCGCTTCCAGAGAATGGCAACAGCCACACTGGATCCAATGATGGAAGGAAGATAATAAACAGCTCTGTAAAAGCCGGACAATTTGGTTGTTTTTACAAGCAGCATAGCTACAAGCAGAGCCATTAAAAGCCGGAGAGGAACCGAAAACAGAACATAGTACATGGTCACGCCAAATACTTTCCAAAACTTTGGATCCGCTGTAAACATGGCCTTGTAATTTTCCAGACCTATAAAAACCGGTGATTTTAAAATATTGTATCTGGTAAACGAAAACCCTAAAGAAAAAATCATGGGAACAGCCAAGAAGGCAAGAAAGCCTATAATGAAGGGCAGGATAAATACATATCCTGCAACCTTCGGTGTGTTCATTACCTGGGAAAATGATTTTTTTCTTTTGGGGATCATTTGATTGTTCTTCATCTTAATTCCCTCCAGACTTTTCTGTCACTATTTTGCTGCTTCTTCCAAAATCTTTTTCGCTTCAGGCACAAAGCTGGCTGCCGCATCCTCAGCGGTTGTATCACCATAGCGGATTGCTTCTACCACACTCTTGGTCAAAGCCTCCACTTCGCCCTTACCGGCCGGATCTGGCTCATCAATCGGAACCGCAATCTCTGAAACCTTTGCTACATAGTCAAATACCTTCTGTGCAACAGCATCTACCTTTGGTTTAATCGCTTCTGCTACCTCAGTATTAACCGGGATTCCTCTTTCTGCCATAAGGATTTCATTACATTCCACACTGTTGGTGAACCAGTCAATGAACTTTGCTGCTTCCTCTTTGTTCTTGGAGGTTTCAGCAATGGAGAAGAACTGGCTTGGCTTTAAATACATATTCTGCGTACCATTTGGAAGAATAGGGTTCATCGTTACTTCTAACTCTCTTCCGGCTGCATTGGAAAGGCTGATAAACTGATTAGAATATGGGAAGTCATTCCAAGTGGTTTCATCTACAATCGGCTTTGTTTCAATGTTATCCGGGTTCTTTTCAACCAGAATATCTGGTGCAATGGAAAACTCTGCTTTCTGGAATTTCTCCACATTGGCAAAATGTATTTTCGTGGAATCTTCGTTGCCTGCAATTAACTCATCGAATATATGGGAACCATTTGTTCTTGCCGTCATCTGAAGCATGTTGATCCAGCCGTCAAAAACGGTCTTTACCCCAGTTTTCTCGTAAATGGTTTTTGAAATATCATATAATTCATCAAAGGTCATCTGCTCGGGAATGGTCACTCCGGCCTTTTCAACAATGGCCTTATCATAAACCATTAAAGGAGCGTTGCTTCCAAGGCTGAGGGCATAACATTTTCCATCAATAGAACCGCTCTCAATGACGCTCTCCGGGATCTTGGAAGTATCAATGACTCCGCTGGAAATGAATTCTGATAAATTAGCCAGCTGGCCGCTCTTCTGATACTGATTCAGATAGGAGTAATCCATTTGGATGATGTCCGGTAAATTACCTCCTGCTGCCATGGCGGAAAGTTTATCCCAGTAACCGCCCCAGTCGGTAAACTCCACCTTGATTTCTACGTTTGGATTCTGACTCATGTATAAATCCGCAGCTTTTTTTGTTACGTCGTTTCTGGTCTGATTTCCCCACCAGCAAACGTTTAAGGTCACCTTGTCTCCTGATGCGGCCTGTGTTTCACCATCAGCCTTTGCGGTTGACGCTGCTGTTGTAGCTGCTCCTGCTGTGGTGGTATCCGGACTTTCTGTCTTGGAACCGCAGGCAGTCAAAGATGTTGCCGCAAGAAGTGCAGCAAGTGATGTTGCTAATAATCTCTTTCTCAATTGTAAAACCTCCCTTTAAGTTTTTTGTGATAAGCACATTTTATGGCAAATATGCACAACGGTAAAGTTAAAATATGGCTTTTTATGATTAAAAAAACGGCTTTCTGTAATAATAGACTGTTTTACAATTTCTTTTTTTATACTTTTACTATATAATACGATTACTTGGGAAAGGATAATTGATTATGAAGCGATGTACGTTCTGGTTTAACAACCTGTCATTATACAAAAAAATACTGACCATTTTCCTTCTGGCCCTGCTGGCGGTTTGTATTACCTTCCTTATCAGCATCAGGATTCTCACCTCCCGCTATAATGAGGAGCTGTACCGCACCAATGCCAATTCCTTAAATCGTGTGACCACTTATCTGGAATCGGAGACACAGCTGATCCAAACCATATCTTACAACATGATCGGTGATCCCGTCATTCAGGATAATCTGGTGTTTTTGGCTGAGAAGCCTTTCAGCAACCGCCGGGCCCAGGCACGTCAGGATATTTATCAGCAGCTTTATTCCTATGTTTACCGCAGCAAATATATAAAATCCATTAACATTATCCTGGCTGACGGAACAAATATCTGTATGGGAAGCTCTGACGAGATCCTTAAATTCGACCTAAAGGAGCTTGACAAGACAACCAGTGACCTAAAGGGAAAAGTAACCTGGTCCCCTGGCATAGAACCGGGAAACGATACGGTATGCGCCAGGCAGATATTAAAGATGAAATATTTAAGCTTAAAAAAGCTGGCTGGGCTATACATTACGGTGAACATGGAGCGCATGATTGAGGACGGTTTAAAAAGTGCCGGCAGCCTTGTGGAAGACTCCAATTTCATTCTGATGTCAGGGGATAAAAGGATTTACCCTGCAACTGCCTTTCACGATGCGTACTGCGCGGAAATCATTGCAGGCAGAAAGCAGCAGGAGAACGCCTACCTCATTTCCACACTGGACAATAAAAAGGAATTTATCATTTCCGGCCATGTTCCCTATGTGGACTGGGATTATATTTATTTCAGGGATTATGATCCGCTTTTTTACAGGATCCAGCTTGTGAGCCTTCAGATCATTATATTTACCGTCTTTGTCATATTTATCACCGCAACCTATGTTAACCTGATTTTCCGCCATATTTTCCGTCACCTGGACTATTTGATTGAAAAGATCCAGAAGTTCGGAAGCGGGGAATCTCTGACCTGTGATGTAAAATGCTATGACTATGAAAACCGACAGGACGAAATCGGCCAGCTTCACAGGAGCTTTGATGAAATGACCCACAGCGTAAAGGTTCTTCGTGATGAAAATTATGATAAGAAGCTTCTGCTTAGGGATTCCACCATTAAAATGCTCCAGCAGCAGATCAATCCTCACTTTTTATACAATACCCTGGATACAATCAACTGGATGGCGCAGAAATACGGAGCCGATGACATCTCCGTTATGGTCCGTTCCCTTGGGAACCTGTTTCGGGCCTCCATTGCAGGACAAAAGGACATTATCCCCCTGGAAGATGAGTTGGAGGTACTGGATAATTACATCCGCATCCAGGAGATTCGTTTTAAGGACAGGCTTCATTTTGAGCTTAAAGTTCCGGAGAACATTGCCCATATTTCCGTTCCAAAGCTCTGTATTCAGCCCCTGGTTGAAAACGCTTTAAAGCATGCCATGGAGGATACTGATGAGATGTGCAGGATACAGGTGGTCATAGAGGAAATGGAGAAAGATTATGAAATCCGGGTGTCCAACACCGGATCCCGGTTCGAATCAGACCTTTTAGAAAAAATCAGGCACAAAGAGATCAGACCCCAGGGTTCAGGTGTTGGTCTGACCAACATTCATTCCCGGTTAAAGCTGCTCTATGGGGAACATTATGGCCTGAAATTTTATAACGAAAAAGATATGGCAGTAGTAATGCTGTCCATTCCTAAGGACCCCCCCTGCGGGGATACCTCTATATCCAAAAAGCGTGGACAGTAATAAGGAAGCCCCCTGCGGGGATACCTCTATGTCCAGAAAGCGTGGACAGTAATAAGGAAAAGGAGATTTGATATGCTGAGACTGATGATTGTAGATGATGAACAGATTATAAGAGAGGCACTTTCCCAAATGATCGACTATGAGTCCATAGGCTATGAGCTCATCGCCACTGCGAAAAACGGGATGGAGGCCTACGATATCATCTGTGACGATTATCCGGATGTGGTGATTACTGATATCCGGATGCCCATCCTAAATGGCCTGGACTTAATTGAGCGTTCCATAAAATCGGATTCCAATATCACCTTTATCCTTCTTTCCGGCTACAATGATTTTGAATATGCCAAACAGGCCATGAAATACGGAGTCCGGTATTACCTATTAAAGCCAACCGATAAAAATGAGCTGATCGAATCTTTGCTCTCCATAAGAAAGGAACGCCTTGAGGAAAAGGAAAGCAGAAAAATGCAGCAGCAGGATTTCCTAAGAAGCCTTCATTTCCCCCTGGAGCAGAGCTTTATTATGGAAGCCCTGGAGCACCAGGACTCCTTTTCCGCCGTGTTCCGCAAATACCAGGTCCTATTATCCCTTCCAAAGGACTGCGTTTATGCCTGCATCTGTTCCTTTGTGGAAGAAAGCTATTTGAAAAGCTTTATCTGTGATGTGAGAAAGCTTTTGGATGCCTCCAAGGTTCCCTTGCAGTTTTCCATCCTTTATGTGAAAAACTCTGCGGTCCTCATATTCCCGGCCTTTACTCTGGCAATTCAGGAACGGATCCAAAATGCCATTACCCGGCTTAAGTATCCCGGCCAGTCCGTCACCTTTGAAGCAGACTTTCTTCACAGGGATTCCGCCGAAAAGCTTTTCCAGGAGATCGTTCAGAAAATTTCACGCTTTGAACGGATCCTTCTCATAGGCGAAGGGGGAGAGGTTCATGAGATCAGAAACCACATCGCTTCCCCCTGGATGATCAGCCGGCTGGAGGATTCCATCACCTCAGCGGCAGATACGGTGCAAGCCGCAGAGCTACTTGATTCTGTTTTCATGGACTCCATCCCCTTAGCCACCGCAAGAAACCTTGCATTAGGCTTATTCCTTCAGGCCGGGCCAGAGGAAAAACTTCCTGTGGATGCTGCCTGTGACTTTTTCCGGCGCCTCTATTCCTGTGATACGGTTTACGGAATCCGGGAGCTCCTTCGTGTTGTGCTGGTACAGAAAGACACAATGCCCGGGGCCCATAAGACAGGCTCCAACATCGCCCTTTTAAAGGCCTACATCAGAGAACATTTATACTCTGAAAATCTTTCCCTAAAGTGGCTGGCCGAGAATTATCTTTTCGTAAGCGTGGGATATTTAAGCAAGCAGTTTATCAAGGAGGAAGGGATGCGTTTTTCCGATTACTTAAACAAGGAACGAATGGAGGAATCCATCCGGCTGATGGCCTACTATCATAATGATAACATTAAACACATTGCACGACAGGTTGGATTCGGCAGCAATCCCCAGTACTTCAGCCAGGTATTTAAGCGGTATACCGGCCTTCCGCCGACCGAATATATAGAAAAACTGAAAAACAAGCTTTAATTAAAATGAAAAAGGAGAACATAGTAATGACAAACGAACAGCTGCTTGAAAAAATCCATCTGGTTGTGGAGAAACTGATGAATCTTGGAGGATATGACTACGATAAAGACAAGACCGTCAGCAGCACTGACACAAAAAAGGGACTCATCCAAAGGGATTTCGGAATAGAGGAATGGGACTGGCCCCAGGGTGTGGGGCTGTACGGCTTATATAAGCTCCAGGAGTTTTACGGAGACGAAAGGTATCTTCCCTTCTTTGAGAAATGGTACAGCGGCCACCGGAAAAAAGGACTTCCCTCCAAAAATATTAACACCACAGCACCCTTTCTTCCCCTGTCCTTTTTATATGGAAGTCTTGGCAATCCGGTAGAATTTTATGATCTGTGCGTCCAGAGGGCGGACTGGCTCATCAATGACCTTCCAAAAACTCAGGACAACGGATTCCAGCACGTGACCAGCGCCATTGGAAACCGGGATGGAGTGAGCTTAAATGACGGGCAGATCTGGGTTGATACTCTGTTTATGTCCATACTTTTCTTAAACAATATGGGATACATATCCAAAAATGCTCTTTGGAAGGACGAAGCCCTTCACCAGTTTCTGGTCCATATTAAATATCTTTTTGATAAGCAGACCGGCCTCTTCCATCACGGCTTCAGCTTTGAGCGCATGGATAATTTCGGAGGCATCTTCTGGTGCAGAGGAAACTCCTGGTTTACCTACGGCATCATGGAATACTTAGATACCTGCGGGGACGATTTAAACGAAGGGGTGAGGGCCTTCTTAACAGACACCTTCAAATCCCAGGCAGCCGCCCTTTTACGCCTCCAGTCGGTCTCCGGACTGTGGCACACCGTTCTCACCGACGCCTCCAGCTATGATGAAGTCTCCGGCTCCGCAGCCATTGCCGCAGGGCTTTTAAGGGGTGTGAAATCAGGGATCCTTGACAGTAGGTATAAGGCAGCAGCTGACCGGGCCATTGACGCCATCTGTGCCAATATTTCTGAGGATGGAACCGTATTAAACGTGTCAGCAGGAACCGGAATCGGCATGAATTCCGATCATTATAAGAACATCTCCCTTATGCCCATGGCCTACGGACAAGCCCTTACCCTGACTGCTTTATACGAGGCTCTGCAAAAGGAATGATCCTGCGGTGCCGCTTGTATCAATGGACTCCACCCGCATCCTTTCTATATTTCAGAGGCGTCATATCCGTATGCTTTTTAAATACCCGTTCAAAATAGGTAACGCTTTCAAATCCAAGAATCTCCGATATTTCCGTAATAGAATACCCGCTGCCTGCCAGAAGCTCTCTCGCCTTTCTCACTCTGGCCAGGTTCCGGTATTCATTTACGGAAAATCCGGTGACCTCCCGGAATATTCTGCTTAAATAGGATTTGCTGATGAAAAAGCTTTCTGAAAGCTCCTCCAGACTCTCCCCTGTCTCGCAGTGGAGAGTCAAATATTCCGCCACTTCGTGGACCTTTCCATGCTTTGCGGTCTGCACCGTCTGAGGCATTTCTTTAAGCAGGTTTTTCTTCCTGCTGCGGCAGACCATCAGTAAAATCTGGGAGAGCTTCAGCCTTACCATCACCTCATACCTCTCCCTCCTGTGGATCATTTCCTCTGAAATCCCCAGCAAAAGCTCTTTTATCTCATCCCATTCTTTTTCAGTAAGCCTGGTCACCCCATAATAATCGTCAAATATCCTCTCAAGGGAATACAGCCCTGCACTCTTAAGCCATGGCTCCAAAACTCTCCCGCTTAGCTGGAGAAGGATCCTGTCATGCTTTTTACTTCCCGCCTGGCTTGTCTTATGAACCTGTTCCCGGTTTATCAGGACCACATCCCCTGTTTTCACATAATAGGTTTGTTTCTCTATAAAATAATGGCGCTCTCCTTCCAGGAGAAAATAAAGCTCATAGGTGTCGTGAAAATGCTTCATTGGCATGGAATATTCCTGATCCCTGACCACCCGGTCCATTGTAATTCCTTCCATGATTTCTGAAAATATGGTTTTTTCCATCTCAACCTCCAAAATAGTAGCCAAAAGTATGATTCTGTCAAAAAAAGTCCCAATTATATTAGATTTATAATACTATAATCCATTATAATATAACTTATCTTCACTTGCAATGCAATGGAAGATATAAGGGGTATTCTTTGCCCCGTCCATCCAATTATCGAAAGCGTTTATTACTTTCAGCAATATGTAATAGAGAGCCTAAAAAACATTTTATAAAACAAATTCTTTTAACAGGAGGATACCCTATGAAATACGCAAACAACAAAGTCAGCGATATTAATATCGCCTACATCGGCGGCGGCTCCAGAGGCTGGGCCTGGACCTTTATGACGGATCTTTCCATGGATGATTCTTTAAGCGGGACCATCCGTTTGTATGACATTGACGAGGCAGCCGCAAAAAACAATGAGAACATTGGCAATAAACTGACAAGCAGGGAAGATACCACCGGAAAATGGAATTACATTACCGCATCTTCCTTAGAGGATGCCCTGACAGGCTGTGATTTTATAGTCATCTCCATACTCCCCGGAACCTTTGATGAAATGGATTCCGATGTCCACCTTCCGGAGAGGCTTGGTATCTACCAGTCCGTAGGCGATACCGCTGGACCGGGAGGAATGATCCGCGCCCTCCGCACCATTCCCATGTTCGTAACCATCGCTGAAGCAGTTAAAAAATACGCTCCCGATGCCTGGGTCATCAACTACACGAATCCCATGTCCTTGTGTGTGAAGACTCTTTATCATGTATTCCCCCGGATCAAGGCTTTTGGCTGCTGCCATGAGGTGTTCGGCACCCAGAAAGTTTTAAAGGGAATCTGTGAAGAAACCTTTGGTTTTGAACATGTGGACCGCCGCGACATCCATGTAAACGTTCTGGGAATCAACCATTTCACCTGGTTTGACCAGGCTTCCTACAAGGGAATCGACTTGTTCCCTGTTTACCGTGATTACATTGATGCCCATTATGAGGAAGGTTACAATGAGCCTGACAAGAACTGGGCAAACAACAGCTTTGAATGCGCCCACAGAGTAAAATTTGATCTTTTCCGCCGCTATGGCCTGATTGCTGCTGCCGGTGACCGCCACCTTGCAGAATTTATGCCCGGAACCGATTACTTAAAAGACCCTGAAACCGTAAAGAGCTGGAAATTCGGCCTCACCACCGTTGCCTGGAGAAAAGAGGATTTGAAAAACCGTTTGGCAAAGAGCCACCGTCTTGTAAGCGGAGAAGAGGAAATTGATTTAAAGCCGTCGGGAGAAGAAGGGATCCTGCTCATCAAAGCCATATGCGGCCTTGAAAGGACCGTCAGCAATGTCAATATCCCTAATTCCTTCTTACAGATTCCAAACCTGCCCGCAGACGCTGTTGTTGAGACCAACGCCCTGTTCAGCAGGGACAGCATTAAGCCTGTTGTAGCAGGCTCCATACCAGAAAATGTTCTTGAACTGATCATGCCTCACATTGCCAACCATCAGCGTATTCTGGAGGCTGCCCTCACTTATGACCGCTCCCTGGTATATGAAGCGTTCTTAAGCGATCCTCTGGTAAAAGGACGCGCAGGGGAAAAAGAGATCAAAAAGCTGGCAGACGACATGATAGAAAACACCATGGCTTATTTGCCGGAAGGCTGGAAATAATGATGTAAAAAAATAAGAAGCGGCTGCAAAAAGGAGATCAAATACAGATACTCTTTTTTGCAGCCGCTTCTTATTTATATTATGGGAAGTAAAAAGCACTTCCTATAATCGGATGGATGGGCTAGAAACGGTCCTTTTATCTGTTTTCTGGTAAACGGCCCAATTTTTTCTAAAAAAAACGCCTATTTGTCCAGAAATTTCAGGGTAAAATGAGCCTCCCCCTGCTCATCGATCTCCATAATCATGTAGGATGGCTTTCTGCCTTCCTGCCGCGGATAAGAAAGGCTGCCCGGATTTAAAATCGTGATCCCATTATGTACCTCATAAAAAGGCTTGTGGGTATGGCCGTACATAGCCATGTCAAGACCTCTATCCGCCGCCTCCTGCTCCAGGCGCTCCACCCCAAGAGACACATTATAATAATGCCCATGGGTCAGTAAAGCCCGGTATTTCCCTATCTTTACTTCCCTTTCCCGGTCCAGATCCGAGAAAAAATCATTGTTTCCAAGGACCATCTGAAGCTCACAGCCAGCGGGAATCCAGCCAGCTATCTTTTCTTCACTGCCTTCCGAATCTCCCAGATGGATCAGCATGTCAAGCGGCTTAGTCTCTGCAATGATTTTCTTTAAACTTTCATCTTTGCGGTGCGTATCACTGACAATCAGTACTTTCATGATTCTCCCCTCCTGTAAAAATTTCTATAAGCCGGCCCTTCATGGCCTCCAAAGCCTTTCCCCGGTGGCTGATCTTATTCTTCTGATCCAGGGTAAGCTGGGCGCTGGTTGCTCCGAATTCCGGTATATAGAGGATAGGATCATAACCAAAGCCCTCCTCTCCGGCAGGCCGATCAGCCAGCAGCCCTTCCATGGACTCTTCCGTATGAAGCACCTGTCCATCAGGAAGCACCGCAGCGATATTGCAAATAAAACGGGCGCTTCTTTCACTGCCCTTTGCGTGAGAGGCTCTGTCAAGGATATTCTGATTCTTAATTTCATAGGAGGTATCCTCCCCCATATATCTGGCAGAAAGGATTCCAGGCTCCCCGTTTAAGCAGTCCACAACCAGGCCGGAATCATCCGCAAGCACGATCCCTCCGGTTTCTTTCCACACTGCCCTGGCTTTTAGCTCGGCGTTATCCCCAAATGTATTTCCGTCTTCCACAATATCCAAGGTTACTCCGGCCTCTTTCATGGAGAGGACTTCCATTCCCAGGTCCTTAAGGATCTCCCTGATCTCCCGCATTTTCCCATCATTCCCTGTGGCAAATACGATCTTTTTATCGTTCATCTTTTCCTTCCTCCATCATGTTTTTTACCGGTCTTTTGTGTAAGCCTTTAAGCATAAGTTGCAGTTCTGGCTCTCAGCACGTTCCCATGCACTGCCATTGGCGCTGATATAACCTTCCCCGTCTGAGATATTAACAAACGTACGGCCGTCCCCTGCATCATACTCAATGGCCGCGGGATGGACCGCATCCGGGGTGGTGATTTTAACGATCACCGCAAACCGTTCCCCAGGAGTGAGCCTAAGATCCTCCTGCTGATTTCCCATAAGCGGAACCGTATAATATCCTCCATAATCAAAGCTCCCCTTAGCCAGGAGAATTTTCCGGTCGAAATCCCGGCCTTCCACAATATCAGATTCTTCCCCTGCATGACGTACTACATAAACCTCATAGGAGCTTCCGGGGCCCGTGGCATAGAAGCCTGCCGCTGCAAGACTTTCAAGAGTCCCTGCTTCGTATACATTGGAAAGCCACAGGGTATCTTCCCCATATCCTAACTGGCCTACCCAGCCTCTTAAATCCGACTGATAAATATGGTCATAATTATCTGTATCTTCCACAAGGGTATAAACAATATTATTCCTTCCGATATTGGAATCATAATAGGAGACATAAAAATATCCCTGGTCCCCGAATCCGTCTCCCCAGCTGTTCATGCAGATAAATGCCCCATTTCCCTGAACATCCTCACGAAAGTTTTCCTTAGAATACGCATCATCCCAGCCAATGATCACGGAATCATGGTTGGGAAGCTCCGGGCCTATGTAGCAGTAGGCAAACTCCTCCTCATTGTAGGAAACAGACCGGCTGTCTTCGCCGGTCAGGGAAGTATAAAGGGAGCTTTGCACCCCGCCATACATTAAAACAGCCCTCTTGATCTTCTCATAATCCTTCTCAGGAAGGATTTGAATCTCCTGAACGTGCTTTTCTGCTTTTAAGCCATCCGGCGAAATGCCGTCACCGTAAGGATCATCTGCTTCTGATACAGGGCCTCTCCAGGACAGCAGATAGGCCATGGACATGGTGTATTCCCCGCCCTCTTCCTGGGGAATACAAAAGCCATTATTTAAGGACATATGGTCTTCCGAAAAATCATGACTTTCCTCAGGCAGAAGCCCGGCTTCCAGGGCCTGGAGCGATGCAAAGGCCCAGCAGGTGCCAATGGAACCCTGATTTTTCACAGAAGGAACCCGGCCTTCCTTTCTCCCGTCATAGGAAGACGGGAGCTTTCCGTCTAAAATTTCCTCTTTCCGGGACTCTGTCCGGCCATGTGTCTCCCCGCTTTCTGACTCCTTCAAGTAGTTTTGGCCTGTTCCGTTTACCGGATGCGCTTCCTCACCGGAAATCCGGAATCCTGCTGCAAAACAGGCGATTATCAGAAGTAGGGAAAACCATCTTTTATTCTTCAACCGAATCTCCCACTTTTCTTTTTGGGGGCTTTGGCCCCATGAACTGATAGAAATAGGTTTTCATCATACCATTATAAATCTTCCGGTTCTTATCTGCCTTTCTGCCGATGTACTTCTCCGCCTCCTCATAGGCTGTGATCATGTACAGGGACCAGGCATCAAGGACCTTATACCGTTCCCCGATCTGCCGATAAAGCTCCGGTAAGTTCTTCTTATCTTCAATTCGTTCCCCATAAGGCGGATTTGTAATGATAAAACCGTATTTTTTAGGATGGCTTAAAGCGGCAAGGGGTCTTTGCTGGAAATGGATCATATGGTCCACTCCCGCTGACTCTGCATTGGCTCTGGCAGCCTTTACGATCTCACCGTCTATATCATACCCCTGTATGTCCACTTTGACATCGGTATCCACAAGATCGCCTGCCTCATCCATGGTTTCATACCAGCACTTTCTTGGAATCAGGTTTTTCCACTCCTCCGCAAGAAAGGAACGGTTCATGCCGGGAGCCATATTGGCTGCCATCATGGCCGCCTCAATCACAAATGTCCCGCTTCCGCAGAAAGGATCTACCAGAATTCTGTCCTTGTTCCAGGGGGTCAGCATAATAAGGGCAGCAGCAAGGGTCTCCGTAATAGGCGCTTTACTGGTTAATGTACGGTACCCTCTCTTGTGGAGGGAATCTCCTGTGGTATCAATTCCAACAGTCACCTGATCCTTGTGGAGGAATACCCGTAAAGGATAGCTGCTTCCAGTCTCCGGAAACCATTCAACACCATAAGCCCCTTTTAACCGCTCCACCATGGCCTTTTTCATGATGGATTGGATATCAGAGGGGCTGAACAATTTACTTTTTATGGAAGAAGCCTTTGCGACCCAGAATTTTCCATCCTGAGGGATATAATCCTCCCAGCAGATCGCCCTGGTTCCCTGAAAAAGTTCTTCAAAGGATTCCCCGTGAAAGCTTCCCACCTTCAACAAAACCCTTTCTGCCGTACGCAGAAACACATTGGCCCGGCAGATCGCCTCATCATCTCCGACAAAGGTGACTCTTCCGTCTTCTACCGATGCAATATCATAACCCAGATCAATAATTTCTCTTTTTAAGACTGCTTCCATGCCAAAGTGACAGGGTGCAATCAACTCAAATGTTTTTTTCACCTTATTCTCCTAAGTTCATTTCTTTTATCACATTCCCGTCAAAGTCCATAATGCGGAATATTTTATCCTCCAGCATTCCATAAGTAGGAGGATTGCCGCCCTTTGGAATGGACACGGAACCTGGATTTAATATGGTAATATCACCAAAGCGCTCTGCAGTCAGGATATGAGTATGCCCATGAAGCAGGATATCACCTTTTTGTATTGGGGGCAAATTCTCCTTATTGTAAATATGCCCATGAGTGGCATAAATTGTCAGCCCATGGACAGCAAGCAGGGCATAATCCCCAAGGATAGGAAATTCAAGCACCATCTGATCCACTTCAGTGTCACAGTTTCCCCGCACACAATAGATCTGGTCCTTGCACTCATTTAACATGGAAATCACCTCTTTAGGAGCATATTCTCTTGGAAGATCATTTCTTGGGCCATGATAAAGAATATCTCCTAACAGGATCAGCCTGCCTGCTCCGGAAGTTTTATATGCATCTAACAGCTTCCTGCAAAAATAGGCAGAACCATGAATGTCGGAAGCAATCATATATCTCATAAGTCGTTTTCTCCTTTTGTATTTAATAGGTATATTTTAAGGCTAGCGGGGTATTTCTGTCAATGAAATTACCTATCCGCGAACCATATATTTTCCTCTGTAATACGCAATTCCATTGGCTATATTGACCACATTGTATCCGGCCTGCTCCAGATTTCTGCAGACGATCATGCTTTGTCCGCCCCTGGAACAGTAAAATATCAAAAGTTTATCCTTTGGCAAACTGCTCACCCATTGATCCATATCTTCATATGGCAGATTCACTGCTCCCCTAATATGGGATTGCCTATAGGACGTCTCACTGCGAAGATCTATAATCATAATGTTGTTGTTATAATTGATATAATGATCGACTTCCCAAATCGGAATGGTCCTGAACATATTATCACCCGTCCTTTCTAGTAATAATATATTCCATAATTTCCGGATTGCGAAAATCATGCAAAAGCAGGCCAGTCCCAACAAAAAAACGCGGGAAAGGACCCCTTTGTCTCTTTCCCACGCCTTTTTTAATAATCGGTTCGGCCAGACCTAATTAGTTGAATCTGTTGCGGCTGCTGTCTCTGCTGGAATCGCGGCTGCTGTCCTTGCTGGAGTTGCGGTTGTTGTTCTGATTGTTGTTCTGGTTGTTGTTCTGGCTGTTGTTCTGATTGTTGTTCTGGTTGTTATTCTGGCTGTTGTTCTGGTTGTTATTCTGGCTGTTGTTTTGATTGTTGTTATGGGAATTCCTGGAAGAATTGTCCATATCATTGTAATTATTCTTAGACATAATAAATACCTCCTGTCGGCGTTTTACGTTACATGGTCTAGTATGGCGAATTTCCGACAGATTATACTATCATTTTTATTTTAAAATTTAAAAATAACTTTGCATTTTCATCAAGACTATATTATAATCAAAATGAGGAATTTATTTCCTCATCCTTATTAATTATTTATACTCCCCTCAGAAACAGCCGGATGGCTCCCCTGTCCGTCTGTTTCTCTTTGTCCTTTTTTACATCAAATCAAACAAAAGACCTTCGGCAATCCCATGCCGAAGGCCCTATATCCCTTTCCAAAATCCGGTAATCCGCTATTTCATTAATCGCCAAGAACATTGACGATTTTTACAGGCGCCCGATAGTTCCACGGAGAAGTCTTAATGCCTGTACTGTAAGTTGATGAATGAACTACTTGTCCATTGCCGATATACATGGCAACATGATTTATGGAAGATCCGCTACCATAAAAGATCAAATCGCCGGGACGCATCTGGTCAGCGCCAACTGCCCTTCCCTGAGAAGCCTGTCCCCCTGATGAACGGTTTATGGTAAGGCCCGCTGCGTGCTGCATCACATATCTGGTAAATCCGGAACAGTCTACTCCGGTGTGCGGGTCGCTGCCGCCATAGGAATAACGCCCGCCTACAAACTGAAGTGCGTAATTAACAATGCTTTGTCTGAAATCCACTGCCACCTGTGCCTGAGTTTTTACCTCCAGGGCTGCCAGTGTTTCCTCATCTGTCGATGATATGGTGGCATTCCCCTCTGCTGGCAGAAAGCCATATGTATCATTGATCTTGACCTTAATTTTTCCGTCGCCCATATCCTCTACAACTTCAAAGGAAGATCCTTTGGAAGCGGTCATCAACGCTTCCTGACCAGCTTCATCCTTGCTGATCGTTACATTATCTGCATCAACGGTCACCATATAGTTCCCATAACTGAGTCCTGGACCTGAAATTTCATCTGCTCTTACATCTGAAGGATCTGCAATTATCATTGCTCCGCAAAAAGCCATAAGGCCTAACGTTTTCCATGCTTTGTTTATCATCGGGAAATCTGCTCCTAATTTTACTTTTTGAGTTTCAAATGTTACGTAAATATTAAATTCATTACGGTTATTATACATTTATTTTATCTTTTCGTCAAGTATTATTTAAAACTGCACGAAATTCAAAATATTTTAGTTTAAAACCCGGACAAATTTCACAGGTTTGCGATACATGACGTTTGTTACGATAATTCCGGTCTTTTCTGTGGAAGCGTGGACTACCCGGCCGTCTCCCATATAAAGGGCAACATGGTTAATGGATCCATTTTTTCCATAAAATACCAGATCACCTGCCCGGGCTTCCTCGTAGCTCAAACTGCGGCCCTCCCTTGACTGCGACTTTGAACTGTGGCTTAAATTGACACCGGCCGTATTCGCAAGCACATATCTGGTAAAACCGGAACAATCCACTCCTGTTTTGGGATTGACTCCTCCGTAGACATAGCGTCCGCCCACAAACTGAAGGGCATAATCCACGATCTGCTGGCGCTGAAGAACAGACTTGTCCACCTTTTCCTGGTTTTTTTCAATCAGTGTCGCAGAACTGCTTTGTATGTATCCATCTCCTGAGGGAGTCTTTATTTTAATCCAGCCATCCTTGGGAGATTCCACCACTTCATAAGTCTGGCCCTCCCCGGCCTGGGAAAGTACTGTTCCTGCCGTATTTGCAGCTTCCCTGACAGATACAGGCATGTCCATCTTTGCATAAAGTGTCGTGCTGGTTTCAACAGCGATCTCCGCTGCTTTCGCCTCTGCAGGGGAAACCCAGCTTAAGCTCGCTAAAAGCCCTAAAAACCCCATTGCCTTCCACATTTTATTTTTCATATCAAATCTCCTGTTTTTTACGTTTTTCTGTCATTCCTGCAAAACTCAGCCAAAATGTTACATAAATGTTACAATTCGAATTATATACTTATTCCCCGTATTTGTCAAGCAAAAACGGCATTCATGACACTTTTTGCGTCATGAATGCCGTCACACTTCTGTAACATTTGTTTTTAATTATTAAATATATATGACTTTATCGTTTCGTTCCTCTTACGATCCAGACAATGAGAAATACCAAAAGCAAGGGGCCCATAATAGGCATCAGAAGGCTGAAAATCCCTGTCACAATGCCGGCGATCAAAAAGAAAAACAAGATAAGTACCGCGACTCCCAAAAGCTTCCAGTACCATTTATTCAAGTCAATGTAATGCATATGGCGTCCGAAATTACCCGGATCCTCATACACATCCTGATCTGCGTTGGAATAGGATTCATAGTAAGTTCTGCCTGATCCGCTGTCCTTTGCATTTTCGCTGGCTTCTAAAATCGTCCTGGCAATCAGCCTTGGATCGCCGATAGAGGCTATTACCGCCTCTTCCGTAGAACCATTTCTCACTTCCGTGGTGATGTATTCTTCATAATACCTGATATTTTCTTCGATCACGCTCCCAGGAACTTCACCTGATAAAGTCTCCCTCAAGCGCTGTAAAAACTCCTGTCTGCTCATCTGAGCCTCCTTCAATTAAGTAAATAGCTTTGATTATTGTATCATCCGACAGGGACTTCGTAAAGAAACCTTCTCTGAATAAATTCTTAAAATTTCATAATCGGTTGGACTACTCTACTTTCTCCTTGATTACGCCATCCCGGTATGCCGCCACCAGTTCCATTAAATCCGCGATCCGCTCGGCCAGCTCTGCGCCCTTATCCGTATCAGCCACCATGACCCGGTTCTTCATATTCTCAACTACGGAAACCTTTGGCGTGCTTTCCTTATTAGGGTCAAAGGGTTTGTGCTCCGCAAGCGCCAGATGGTTGGAATTGTAAATCAAGGTATAGCCTGCGATCCCTGTCTTGGTCTGGTAAGCCTTTGACAGCCCTCCATCAATAAGGAACAGCTTGCCGCCTGCCTTCACCGGGGATTCCCCTTCCTTTATTTTCACCGGAACGTGGCCGTTGATGATATGGGAGCCGTTTTTGGAAAGGCCGAATTCTTCCAGTATCTTATCACAGTATTCTTCTTTCACGCTGAGCCTGTAATAAGGATTCATAGACTCCTTGTGGGCGGCCTTGTCTCCGATAAAATAATGCTCAAAGGTCGTCATTTTTCCCTTGCCGTATACCGGAGATTTGGCTCCGCACCATAAATACCACATAAAATCCCTGGCATCCTCGCTTTCCATGGAGTCCTCAGGCATAAAATATGCATTTTGGACCTTCCGGTCCACGTAATCCATGAGCGCCTTTCCAGAATAAGCGTGGGGTCCCACTACGATCTCCTCAAAAGAACCGTCCTCTTTCATGGGAATGCAGCCATGGTATAAAAGGTTTGAATTATAGCATTTATACATGCTTCCATGAGAGTACAGGAAACGGACATGCTTGTGAAGAAGCTCGTTATGCATGAAGGAAAGCTGCAGGGTATGAAGGAGCTCTTCTTCCTCTTTGCTGAGCTTTAAAGGCTCCTTAGGGTCTATCGTCGGAAAAAACATATCAAGCATTGGGTATTCCTTGCCTTCCACGTTTACAACACCCCGTTCAAAATCAATGGCTTCGATCAGAATCCTGTCACTCATCTCGTATTCCGGATGGCGTTTTATGATCTGACCCTCCACCTTAAACTGGATGACCGCAATGGCTTTGTGCATCTTGGCCGCCAGTCCCGGATCCACCGCATCGTATATGTTTTGGTCAAGGATCTGGGGAGTGAACCGTTCACAGGGATCATCCCGGTAAACCCTGGCCGCAAACATGGACAATGGACGCAGGTTAATGCCGTATCCATCCTCCAGCACATCAAAGCTGTTATAGCTGATTGCGATCCTCAGCACATTGCAGATACATGCCAGATTTCCGGTGGCAGCTCCCATCCAGGAAATGTCATGATTGCCCCATTGTATATCCACATCATGAAACCGCAGCAGTTCATCCATAATAATATCTGCCCTTGGACCACGGTCGAAAATATCTCCGATAATATGCAGGCTGTCAATGGTCAGATTCTGGATCAGCTCGCATAAGGCTATGATGAACTTATCTCCCACCCGGATGTCAATGATGGACCGTATGATCTCGTTATAGTATACACGCTTATTGTCATCATTATAATCCACATGAAGCAGCTCATCAATGATGTAGGCAAACTCCGGGGGCATTTTCTTCCTTACCTTGGATCTGGTGTACTTTGATGAAACCACTTTGCAGATCTGTACCAGCCGGTAAATGGTCACTCTCTGCCAGTCACCGTCTGCAAGGCCTTTAAGCTCCAGCTGATTCATGACTCTCTCCGGATAGTAAATCAAGTTTGCTAACTCCACTTCTTCTTTCTCTGGTATAATGTGGCTGAAGGTTTCCGTGATCTTTTCGCGGATAACGCCTGAGGCACTTTTTAATAAATGAACAAATGCCTCGTACTCGCCATGCAGGTCACTGAAAAAATATTCCGTTCCCTTTGGTAATCCCTGAATGGCAGTAAGGTTGATGATCTCGCTGGAAGCAGCCTTAATCGTGGGATACTCCCTTGCCATCAGTTTCAGATATGCCAAACCTCTCATAATACCCTCCCCTTCTCATGAAGCGATGCTGCATTTCTATAGAGCTATAGTATCATAAAAGATATCAATTTAAAACCCTTTTTAACAAGGCGTTCCTTATGGATCGGGGCGGCCAGAATTTTTCCCTTTATCATGATAAAAAATAAGAATAGGGAATAATCTCCCTATTCTTATATCCTGCGATTCTGAATTTAGCGATGAAAGAACACGGTGTAAAAAGAACTGCCAATATCAAAGAACATTCTTACCGGTCCTTCCGATCATGCCGGCACCTGCAGGTCAGGCGCCGGCATGATTTTTTGCATTACTGGATAAAGTCTCCGGACTTGATCTGGTCAACGATTTCTTTATACTGAGTCTGAATATCGTCCGGCACAAGATTTGAGAAGGTTCCCACACTTAGACAGCCGTTGCTTAAATCTCCGTAAATGGTTTTGTTGCCGAAGGAATCGGATTCCACATCATTCATACAGGCTTTGAGCAGGGCCGCGTTGTCAGTAACCACGGAACAGATGATGACTTTGTCGTCGGAAGAACCTAAATTTCCCGGCTGCCCGATATCGTATCTGCCTTCGGAAGCTGCCAGGGCTTCCCGGGCTCCGGTGTCAACTGCAGATGCATCACCAAACATTACATCAACATCATAGGTAGAAATCATGGAAGAGGCGATTTCCTTTCCTTTGGCCGTATCACTGAAGGAGCCGGCGTAAGCAGAAGAAACCTTGATATCCGGATTTACCTTTTGAGCGGCCTTTTCGTAGCATTCCAGCTTTGCTTTGGTTGTGTCAAGTTCCATGCCACCGATGAAGCCGATGCTGCCTGTTTTGCTCATAAGGCCTGCTAAAGCGCCCGCCATATAGCCGATTTGTTTTGCATCAGGAAGGATGGAGGTAATATTATCGGTTTCTACCGTCCCATTTAACAGAGCGAATTTAATTTCCGGATATTCTGCTGCAACCTGCTTGACTGCGTCGGTATATTGGTTTCCGGGAGCAAAGATAAGGTTATAGCCCAGCTCTGCATAATCAGTCATAACCGTTGCGAAATCTGCAGTTGCCACATTATCGGTGTACACAGTTTCCCAGCTGCTTTCCTTGGCAGCGCCAACCATTGCCTGGTAACAGCTCGCCCCCCACCCTCCGTCAGAAACAGAGGAGTCCAGGACCATGGCCACCTTAAAATCCTTGGTTTTTTCGGTTTCAGCCGGAGCTGCAGTTGTTTCAGCGGCAGGCGCGCCGGCCGCAGTGGTACCCGCCGTAGTTGTCTCGGCAGAAGATGATGGAGCAGCGGAACTGCCGCATGCCGACAGGCTCATGACCGTCAGGGCAGCTGCCAAAAACAAAGAAGCAGTTTTCATAGTTTTTTTCATAATTATATCCTCCTTTTATGTTTGAAATAGTATATAACTGCAGGAAAGAATCCTGAAATTACTTTTATCGCTCTTCCCGGTAATAAGGCTGTCCATTTGCTTTTGGACCGCTCTTTTTTATTCCAAAGAAAGCCAGGACGAACAGGGTGCATAGATAAGGAATCATCTGAAGGATCTGGTAAGGGGTGGAGGGGCTTAAAAGCTGCAGGCGGATCTGCAGGGCATCGCAGAATCCAAAGAGCAGGCAGGCAAGCATTACGCCCCCAGGCATCCAACGGCCGAAAATAACGGCGGATAATGCGATGAACCCCCGCCCCGCAACAATTCCTTCCGAATAGGTGCTGGTATAGCAGACGGTTAAGTATGCCCCTCCTATGCCTGCAAGCGCTCCGCAGATGACGCAGGCAATGTATTTTTGAAGGATTACATTGATTCCCAGAGTCTCCGCTGCCTTTGGAAATTCCCCCACTGCCTTATAATTCAGACCGGCCTTTGTCCGGTTTAAGAAAACAGCAGTGGCCGGAACCAGAAGATAAGCTAAATATATCAGCGGAATATGGTTGAAAAAAACAGGTCCTGCAACAGGAATCTTGCTGAGCACCGGAATCGGCACTGCTTTCATGGATACGCCCTGAATCAGCGTGGAAGTATCGGAAAAAGACAGGCGGTAAATAAAGGAGGCCAGAGCCGGAGCAAAGATATTTAGGGCCATACCGTATACGATCTGGGGAGCACAAAGCTTAATGGTACAAAAGGCATAGATCATATTGATGGCTATTCCGGATAAAGCGCCGGCTGCAATTCCTGCCATTGGACTTCCCGTACGGAAACCGATGAGAAAGCCTACCAGGGCACCAAATGACATGATGCCATCCAGGCCGATGTTAACCAGGCCTGCCCGTTCGGAATAAGTTTCCG
Source organism: Lacrimispora indolis DSM 755 (assembly GCF_000526995.1). NCBI lineage: Bacteria > Bacillati > Bacillota > Clostridia > Lachnospirales > Lachnospiraceae > Lacrimispora > Lacrimispora indolis. The sequence continues at coordinate 879,249 of NZ_AZUI01000001.1, forward strand.
CCAGTGCCACAAACAGAATAGGCGTTGCCATACGTACCGTGGATAACAGCAGTTCCACAAAAAAATTCAAGTTGAAAAAAGCTTCCATCAGTCGGTTTCCTCCTTTCTTACCAGCTGCCTGTTAAGGTACTGTTTTATAGACGGCAATTTTAGGAGTGCGGTACCGGCAACAGCAAATATAATGACAAGTGCCTGAATGATGTCAACAATTGCGGTAGGCACCTGCATTCCGGTCTGCAGGGTGCTTGCTCCCTTTCTTAGGACAGCAAAGATAAATGCCACGGCTGCCGATCCGATGGGATTTAACTGAGCAATGAGTGCAATTGCCACGCCGTCAAAGCCATATCCCTGGCCAAAGCCGCTCATCAGACGGAGCTGCTTTCCGTGAAGCTCTACACTGCCGCCAAGGCCTGCCACTGCCCCGGATATGATAAAGGAAAAAAGGATGTACCGGTTTACAGGAAATCCGTTAAAAAATGCGGCGGTTGCATTCAGCCCCACCGCCCGCAGCTTAAAACCTTTGGAGGTGTGAAAAAGAAAGTAATAGCCTGCGACAGCCAGGAAAAGCGCAATTCCGATTCCCCAGTGTACAGGAAAACTTTTGGAAATAACGGCAATTTTCGTACTGTCCGGAATGGCATAAGTCTGAGGGACACTTCCGTCCCGCAGCAGGGTAGTGTATACATAACCCATGAACAGCGTTGCCACATAGTTCAGCATAATGCTGACGATCATCTCGTTTAACCCCCTGGTGATTTTCAGGATTCCTGGAATTGCTCCCCATATGGCACCGCTTGCCATACCCATAAGAAGGCTCATAAGAATTCCCGGTATTCCCTCCATACCTGATTTGGTGACAAAGAATATGCTGGCAACGGCACCTATGATAAACTGCCCTTCTCCTCCCAGATTAAAAACACCGCATTTATAGGAGAAAGCAGCGGTCAGACCTGTGAAGATCAGCGGACAGGCGATGACCAGCGTCTGAGCAACTTTTCTGCTGCTCCCGAAAGCGCCGGAGAACAGGTAACCGTATGCCTGGAAAGGGTTCTTCCCAAGGCACAGGATGATAATACCGCCAATGACAAATGCGACCAGAATGGAAATGACTGGCACAATGATTTTAGTCAGGTTATCTCTTCGTTTCATGTCCTATTTCCCCTTTCCGGCCATAGCCAGTGAGATTTCTTCAATGGGCGGGTTGGCTCCGGCATAAACACCCATGACCTGGCCTTCAAACATAACGATGATCCGGTCGGAGAGATTTAAGATCTCATCAAAGTCCGCACTGATTAAAAGGATGCCGCAGCCTTTGTCTCTAGCAGAGATCATGGTGTCGTGAACATATCTGGCAGCTCCGATATCCAGTCCTCTGGTGGGATGGACAGCCACAAGAAGCTCCGGGTCATTTTCCAGTTCTCTTGCCAGAATGATCTTCTGCTGGTTTCCGCCTGACAGATTGCGGACCTCCTGTTCAATGGAAGCGCAGCGGATGTCATTTTTCTCCTGCATATCAAGAGCATAGGCTGTGATGGACTTTCTTTTTAACAGAGCACCACGTCCATAAGAGAAACGTTTTTCTTCCGTTGACTTTAATACCAGATTCTCCCTTACGGTCATATTGCCTATCAGGCCCATTTTGTTCCTGTCCTCGGGTACGTGGGAAACATGGGAAAGGATAAATCCGTTTGGAGCAAATTTGGAGATCCGGTCTGCTTTCAGCGTTACGGTGCCGGCATCCGGTGAAATAACTCCTGCAGCCAGCTGGGCCAGCTGGGACTGTCCGTTCCCATCTACACCGGCAATGCCCAGGACCTCCCCCTTTTTTACGGTAAGGCTGATGCCATTTAAACCGCTGTGCTTGTGCTGTTTCTGGTAATCCACATGCTCCAGGTTCAGCACTTCAGCCCCGGAGGCTGTAACCTTCCGGTAGTGGCTTGGGATCATTTCCCGGCCGATCATTAAATTAGCCAGCTGAGTTCCATCCGTCTTATCTTTATCCAGAGTGGTAACTGTTTCTCCTGCCCGGAGTATGGTGATGCGGTCACTGATTGCAAGTACTTCACGCATTTTATGGGAAATAAAGATAACAGATTTGTTTTCTTCTGTCAGCTTTCGGATAATTGCAAAGAGTCCCTCTGCCTCAATGTCAGTGAGTGCAGCCGTAGGTTCATCCAGGATGAGCAGTTCTGCTCCCCGGTACAGGGCTTTTAAAATTTCAACCCTTTGCTGGGCTCCGACGGAAATTTCCGTAACAGGCTTGTCCAGCTCCACATCCAGGCCATATTTTCCGGAAAGTTCAAGAATATCTTTTTTCAGCTGCTCCTTATTAATAAATATAGAAGAATCTTTTTTGCTGCCTAAAATAATGTTTTCAAAGACAGTCATGGCTTCAACCAGCATAAAGTGCTGATGTACCATACCAATTCCCAGCCGGACGGCAGCCTTGGGAGATTCGATCTTTACTTTCTCCCCGCGCAGATAGATTTCTCCGCCGGTGGGCTGGTATAAGCCGATGAGAATATTCATCAGGGTGCTTTTTCCGGCCCCGTTTTCGCCTAGCAGCGTATGTACCTCTCCTCCCTGTACCGAGAGATTGATATTGCGGTTTGCATATACCTCACCAAAATGCTTGGTAATATGTTCCATTTTCAGCAGCTCTTTCATGGAATCCTCCTATCCTTTGATTTCCTTTATCAGGATTTCCTTGCAGTATGCAAAATATAAATCCAGATCAAACGCCTGCTTATCTGCCAGAATCTGAATCGCAGCTCCTTCCAGCAGGGAGACTGTAATGCCGGAAAGCAGCTTCTGTTTTATGGGAGGCATTTCTGGCGCATAATGACTGATCATATCGCGGATTTCCTGGCGCCAGCTTTCGAAGGAACGGCAGAATTCCCGGTGCATGTCAGGTTCCAGACGGGACTGGTTCCAGAAATCCAACTCTGCAACATCATATTTCTTTTCTTTTCGGATGGTATATATCTTTTGATTTATGAAGATGCCTAAGTGATCTTCAAGAGACAATTGGGATTCGGCTTTTAGAAGGCTGATGGAATGCTGACGAATTTCACGGTAGCGGTTTAAGACTTTTTTCTGGACAGCAAGGAGAAGACCTTTTTTGCTGATGAAATAATATTGGATATTGGACTGAACCACATCGGCTTTTTCTGCCACCTGTCTGATTCTCAGCCCACCTATTGTTTTTTCCTGAATGATATCAAGCGCGGCATCCAGTATCCTTTCTTCGGTGGAAAGGCCCCTGCATTCTTTTGATTCCCGATTAGTTGTCTTCATAAGCATTCTCCCCTTTTTTGGTCAGGTGATCAATTTCTTGCATTATACGGAAATGACCTTGGGGTGTCAACGATAAAAAGGAATAGCTGTAAATGTTAAGCCATTGATTAATATTATGATATAAATCAATTCAAACCAAGGGAAATTTCAAGAAAATAATAAGAAAAAAGTATATTTTCAAAAGATTGGTACAAGAAAAAAAATACGGTTTGGAGGAAGTAAAAACTAATATGCCGGCAATGAAATCATTTTATATAATCAAAAAAAGAGCTTATTCAGCATGCCCATTACGAGGCTTCTGAACAAGCTCCAGATGATCTAACTTATATCACTGCCATTTTTCCTCATCTGCCTTGATACTAATCTTAAACAAAGCATGAAAAACGATCTTCTAGATGTTTCTCCCCCGAATTAAACCATCCAAAAACAGCATATTGATTTCTCTCACCAATTCGGGATTGCGCTCTATTCTGTTGCGGATTTCTTTGTTGTGCATCAAATAGGTCTGAATCATATCAATATAAATTTCAATAGCGGCATTGGAAACATTCTGTGAAAAAACACCGGAATGCTTTCCCTTTTCAATAAAATCCAATAATAGCTGTTTGCTGGTGGAGTTAAATTCACTTAAATATACCTCAAGTTCCGGATCGTTTTCTATGGCCTCAAAAAAGAACTGCAGGCTGTATTTGCCATAATACCATGTTCGTATTTGGATATACTCTTCAATTTTATCGGAAAAACTTTCATCCTTATCAATTAAATCCTTGATCTTCTCTATGCTTTCATTCAGCATATTTTTTATGATGATACGCCGTAAATTATCCTTACTTTCAAAGAAATTGTAAATGGATACTTTGGACACATGAGCCTTATCAGCAATTTCTGTCATTGTCACCTTATTGAATCCATATTGATCAAACAATTCCAAAGCCATTTGCATAATGGCTTTTTTCTTATCATTTCTTCTTTTCTCAAAACCGTCCAAAGGATTTCCCTCCCTAACATATGAACTATATAAACCTTATTCGTAAATAATATATCACAAGCTGCTTGACAAGTCAAACAAGAGGCGGTAATATATGAACTATAATCATAATCAAAGTTCATAATTTGAAGGGAGTATCAGCAATGGCAGACATTCGTTTTGAAAACGTAAAAAAGGAATATCAAATGGGAGATGTCACTATTTATGCAGCAAATGATGTGTCATTTCAGGTTAAGAACGGTGAGCTTTGCATTCTGCTCGGACCTTCAGGCGCAGGAAAGACCACTGTGCTTAATTTATTGGGCGGTATGGATACCGCTACATCCGGAAAAATTCTTTTTGCGGACAATGATATCACAACAATGAATGATTTGGAACTTACTGATTACCGGCGCTATAAAATCGGGTTTGTTTTTCAGTTTTATAATCTGATACCAAATCTGACTGCCGCAGAAAATGTTGAGCTTGCCAGGCAGGTGTGCAAATCCCCCCTCGAACCGGAGGAAGCTTTGCGGATTGTGGGGCTGAAGGACAGAATCCATAATTTCCCCGCCCAGCTTTCCGGCGGTGAACAACAGCGTGTCGCCATTGCCAGAGCAATCTGTAAAAACCCGGATCTGCTTCTTTGTGATGAGCCGACCGGCGCATTGGATACTGAAACAGGAAAAACTGTTCTCAGGGTTTTGTCCGATATCAGCCGGAAGATGGGGAAAACAGTGTTGATTGTCACCCATAACTCTCTGCTGGCTCCTATCGCAGACCGACTGATTGAAATGAAAAATGGCAGAGTCATCCGGGAAACAACTGAGGAAAATCCTGGGGATCTGGAGGGAATCAAATGGTAACGATGCTGCAAAAAAAGATCTTCCGGGATATTGGGGCGAATCGCTGGTCATTTCTTGCCATTGTATGTATCTGTTCTCTAGGAATTGCTCTCTTCAGCGGAATTCATCTATATGTCAGTACGGTTGAAGGAGAAGTTTCCCAATATTACGAACGCTCCAAGCTCGCTGATTATTGGATTTACAAAACCGAAGTTTCTGATGCCGACCTTAATAACATACGGTCTCTGGATCAGATCCAGGAGGCCCAACGGCGCAAAACGGCTGACTTAACCTTGTCCGGCGTTTCGGATGCAATTCTGCACATTCATGCCACCGGTGAAGCCGCAGCTATTAATGTCCCGGAGCTGCTGGACGGAAGTCTTCTTGACAGTGATGAAACAAATACTCTTTTGCTTGACACCCGTTTTGCAGAAGCCCACAACTTATGGGTGGGCGATACGATAGTAACCGAAGGCAGCCAGGGGCAAATGCAATGGCTGATCAAAGGGATTGTACGGGATGCGGAATATGTATATTACGCGCCGGAAGGTCTGACGGTTCCGGACTATCACAAATATGGGTTTGCTTATACAAACGCAGCTTCTTTTCCGAATTCGGCTTATAATGAAGTTATTTTCACTGTTGATAAGGAGACCCCTCCTTCACAAGAGAAAATTTCAAATCAGGTACACGAAGTAATGGAAGGAGCCAATATTCTCAGCCGCCACCATCAGACAAGTTACCGTAAAGTGGCTGATGCAATGACCGGGGTAAAACAAATCGGACTGCTGTTTTCCATTGCCTTTTTTCTGACGGCGGCTCTTGTCACTTGGATCACTGTTTCCCGCATGATGGAGAACCAGCGCCAGCATTTAGGGGTGCTGCGCTCTTTAGGCTTCTCCAAAGAGGAGATCATGGGCAGATATGCGCTGTTTGGAGGGCTGATCACCATTTCCAGCATGGGGTTAGGATGGGTTCTTGCACGGTATATGATTGCACAATTTCTCTATGGTGTGGGAATTACCTATTACTCGATAGAGCCAACCGGAGTAAAGGCCTTTACACCTCACTTTTTTCTGTCAGTAGTTTGTGTGGCAGCGGTTACTGGCGGTGCGGCGGTACTCTCCTGCCACAAATCATTAAAGTCTATGCCATCGGAATTAATGCGTCCCAGACCTCCGGCTCAGGGTCACCGTATCTTGCTGGAACGAGTTTCACCCTTTTGGCGCAGACTGAGTTTCAGCGGAAAAATCGTCACAAGAAACCTGTTTCGTAATAAAGCAAGGATGGTTATGGGCCTTGCCGGCATCATCGGCTCAACAGCTTTGATTCTATGCGGCTTTGGACTGATGAATTCTATAAATGCTATGCTCAATAAAGCATTTAACGAAACGGTACGGTATCATGTGGAGATAAAACTGCGAACCTCTTTGGCACCGGAACAGCTTTCCGATATTTATTCTGTTTTAGACAGGGCAGAAAATGTTGATGAAACAATGGCATTCGGCGTCTATCTGTCTGGAAAAAACGGCAGTATGCAGAATCCTTATCTTGTTGTTATGGATGAAGGGCAAAAAAGCCTTGATTTTAGAGATATGGAAGGATACAAAATGTACTTGCCGGAAAATGGAGTGTTGATTACTCCCAGAATGGCCCAGGCACTGTCCGTGGAGGCCGGAGACAAACTCGCTGCCGAACGGCTTGATGGAACGGTACTTACACTTACAGTGGCAGACATTGTGAATTTTCCTGTGGGCAATGAGATTTATATAGGCAAAAAGGCCTTTGAAAAAGTATCCGATCTGCCTTTTCTTGTGAGAACTTTGCTGATCAGCGGGCAGGATCTTGACCTTAACAAGCTGAAAGACGACCCCAGGATTTCCCTGGTTGAAACCAGGGAAGAAATGCGCAGCAATATGCTCATTGTTTTGGAAACGCTGCAATCTTTTCAAATGATCTTAATCTTGTTTTCCGGCTTACTGGCTTTTGCCGTTATGATGGTGCTTGGACGAATGAACTACTACGAGAGAAACCGCGAACTTGCAACGCTGAAAGTCTTAGGGTTTTATAGAAAGGAAATGAAACGCCTGGTCTTGCGCGAAAATGTTTGGATCACCTTATTTGGATTGCCCTTTGGCTATGTTGTGGGTTCCTTGCTGCTGCGTATTATTCTTTCCCAGGCAACCACGCCGGACTTGGAAATCATGCCAATGATTACCATGCCCAGCACTGTGGCAGGCTTTGCCTTTATTCTTGGGTTTACCATGCTTGTGAATTATGTGATGGGCCGAAAATTCAAAAGTATTGATATGGTTTCATCGCTTAAAAGCGTGGAATAATCATACGAAATAAGCGCTTCCATTACAGCATTTAAGCAAGTGTCTGCAGCTTGAGCAGGTGATACTGTCTTGTGTGATGTCAAGCGGATATTCGCAATCCGCTTCGCTAATTGCTCACGGCGTCCCCGATAGTGTGGGGGAGGCCCTGCCCCGCTTTATCGGGCATAACCGAATAGCAGCTGTCTCTGCCTGTCAGGTGGATCTTGTACTCCACCTGACACAAGCAAATCCCCACCCACCACTTAATGCTTTTCGCATTTGAAGTGGGGGACTTACTTGATTCGGTTAAATTTTCGCCCTGTTCCCCCTATATCATTGCTCTTTATCATTAACCTGTAAGCTTCAGATAATGGCCTTCTGAACCTGACGCTTCAAATAATTAATTGAACCAAATGCTGATCATTTGTTACATGTTCCTAATTAATAATTATTCCCTCTTATATGCGACGCCGTCCATCTGGCATAAACATGTCTCTCCGACAAACTCTGTTGTGGTTGTCATTCTTGCAGGTGCGCCATTCTTAAAATATTCCCTGAACACATCAGCTGCTTTGCGGAAATCCGCTATATTTTTTAAGTACAAATTCACCTTTACCATGTCATCAAGGGTTGCACCAGCAGCTGCCAGTGTATTTTGCATACTTTCAAATGTTTTTCTCATCTGATATTCAATGTCTTCCTTGTCCTGACCCCCTCCGTGATGAGCTAAATAAATATAATCTCCTGCTATCACACAGGATGAACAAGTATCATCTCCGCAATGAGTCGGCATTCTTCTAAACACCTTTTCTCTTTCTCCTGCATAAAATTCTTCCATCCCATTCCCTCCTGTATTGTTTGGTAAAATCAGTATATCATATGAATTATGACATCAGTATGTCTTATATGAATATGGCTATAAAATAAAAATCGGCAATATTTATTGCTAAATTGCTTTTTGCAGAAACGGAACATCACAAATTATCCGCATACTTTTTAGTACCATTTTAGTACCAATAGCAAGCAGCACCGGTTTTACAGCCACACCAATTCACTTGCAATCCCCCCACCCCCAATATATAATCAATACATAAGCCCTACAACAGAAAAATGGCAGGAGGTATTATTAATTTGAAGCTATTTATCATTGAAGACGATATCGTTCTGAGAACAGAATTGATCTCGCTGCTTGAAAGCTATAATTATTCTTGTGAAACAAGTGATAACTTTAAAAATATTATATCAGAAGCAACGGATTCAAACGCAGATTTGATTTTGCTTGATATTAATCTTCCTTATTATGACGGATATCACGTATGCCGGGAGATCCGCAGGATATCGGATGTGCCGATCATGGTTGTGACAAGCCGCAACAATGATATGGATGAGCTGATGAGCATGAACCTGGGCGCAGATGATTTTATAACAAAGCCCTATAACATTCAGATCCTGCTTGCCAGGATCGGAGCCATACTCAAACGCACCAACCAGAAGAATTATTTATCAGAAGCAGAATATAAGGGCTTAACATTATCCATGGCAAAAAGCACGGTATATTACGAAAGCAAAGAGGCTGAGCTCACTAAAAATGAATTGCGCATCCTTTCTGTTTTAATGCAAAATGCAAACAGCATCGTTTCCCGTGATGAATTAATGGATGAGCTTTGGCAGTCGGACGAATTCGTCGATGACAATACACTGACCGTTAATGTCAACCGTCTGCGTAAGAAACTTGAAGAAATCGGTGCAGCAGACTTTATAAAGACCAAACGTGGGCAAGGGTATATGATATGAAGTTTTCCAGCTTTTTAAAAGATAAAACTCTGTTTTTATTGGCGCAGGGCTTTATCATTTTCTTTTTAGTTGTGCTGTTAGATGTCTATCATATCAGCCGCTATGCAATGATACTTATTTGCATGACCATTGTCATAACATCTTTTGTTGCGCTGGCACACGAATACCTGTTACGCAGCAGATATTATAATCGATTAAATAAAACCTTGGCGTCAATGGATCAAAAGCAGTATATTGCTTCCTTATTAGAAGATCCTGATTTTGCCGAAGCGGAGGTTTTATGTGAGGTTCTTAAGCAGGTTACAAAAGCCATGAACGATGAAATTGCCTCCTATAAAATATCCCAGGATGAATACCAGGAATATATTGAAACATGGATCCACGAGATAAAGATCCCTATATCCTGTATCGATCTTATCTGTCGGAATAACCGCAATGACATCACAAAGAGAATATCCGAGGAAACAGTACGGGTGGATTCTTATATTGAACAGGCTCTTTATTATGCCCGAAGCAAAAATGTAGCAGCTGACTACAGCATCAGAAGGCTTTCTCTTAACAGCCTGGTGAAGGCCGCTGTAAAGAAACATTCAAAACAGCTCATAGGGTGCGGTGCTATAGTGAAACTGGATGATCTTGATTATTCGGTTTATGCCGATGAAAAGTGGCTTGATTTTATTATTGGACAAATCATTGCAAACAGTATCAAATATAAAAAAGAGGCTTTGACCCTATGGTTTTTTGCTTCAGAAAACCAGGAAAATATGATTCTTTTTATTCGGGATAATGGAATTGGAATTTCTGAAGGAGACCTGGGGCGAGTGTTTGAAAAGGGATTTACGGGAGAAAACGGAAGAGCTTTTGCCAAATCCACGGGGATCGGTTTATACCTTTGCAAAGAACTCTGCAATAAGATGTATCTGGGATTAGAAGTCCAGTCCTCCATGGGCCATGGTACTACAATTAAAATAACATTTCCAAAAGACAGGCAGTCATTCCTGCAGTAAAGGGTTCCGCTTATTTTAAAGCGGAGCCCTTTTATCTTACAAATTTGTTCGTTTGCCGTAAGTAAAATCTATGGTTCCATGATTCGTTCCCTGGTATACTGAGGAAGCAAACCACGAAAGGAGTAATTTTGATGAAAAATAAAACAATCGGTATCAGTATGTTGTTACTTGCTGTCATCAGCTTCCTCATGGGTATTGTAAAAATATCTCCTATGGTTTCTGCCGGATATGAAATGTATAAGACTGCAACAGAAGCCATAAGCGTGCCGGATAGAATTGAGGAGCTTAAACAACAAAAAAGTTATATTACATTTGAAGACATACCGGATGGATATAAAGAGCAGGTGTTAAAATCAGAAGACAAACGTTTTTATTATCATTTTGGCTTTGATCCCATTGCTACAGCAAGAGCCATGGTTAACAATGTGATTGCGGGAAGCTTTGTGCAAGGGGGGAGCACGATCACCCAGCAGCTTGCAAAAAATATGTACTTTTCTTTTGAAAAGAAATATGAGCGGAAGGTGGCAGAATTATTTGTTGCTTTTCACCTGGAAAAAGATCTTACAAAGGATGAAATACTGGAGCTCTATTGTAATATTGCTTACTACGGGGAAGGATGCTATGGACTGAAACAGGCGGCGAATCACTATTACGGTGTTGAGCCTTTAGAGCTGACAATCACGCAGATCAAGGCGCTTGTATGGACAATTAAGAGTCCGAATAAATATAATCCCAATGCTTATAAAGTAATTCCGGCGTAGCAGATATAAGTTAGTAAAGAAAAGGAGATCATAAATGATACAAAAAGGATTCAATAGTTTTCAGATTAAAATAATAGCTTTGGTGCTTATGGTATTCGATCACATTCACTATGCTTTTACAGGTGTTTTCCCAATTCCGCTGTGGTTTACAATACTGGGCAGACTATCGGCTCCTCTATTCATCTTTGCTACGGCTAATGGCATGAGATATACCAGAAATCCGGTAAAATACTTAATGCGTTTATGGATCGGATCTGTATTTATGGGCTTTGGCAATGATCTGATTAACAGTTACTTCCCGTTGCCTAATGGTGGAATTATCATAAATAATATTTTTTCTACGTTATTTATCATATGCCTGATTATTTTCAGTATTCAGCGGATTTCCATATGCAGGAAAGAGAACCGTCCGTTTCTCCAGTATATAATTTTAATGCTTATTCCTGTTTTCAGCAGTATTATCCTATTATCAGCCATGTCTGATCCCGGATTATTTATTATAACAAGAGGAATCATGCTCTTTGTTCCCTCCCTCTTATTCTGTGAAGGCGGCATTGTACTGGTTGCTTTAGGCGTTGGATTATATTTATGCAACCAGGATAAAAAGAAAATAGGTATATTTTATTTTCTGCTCAGCCTTTTGGTCTTTGCAATGGGTTATAACCCCGAGGTCGGTGTGGAGAGCATGTTTTTGCATAATATTCAGTGGTGTATGGTATTTGCCTTACCAATTATGCTGCTTTACAATAAGCAGAAGGGCCGTGGAATGAAATATTTCTTTTATGCTTTTTATCCGGCCCATATTTATATTTTTACGATTTTAGCCTATATTATTTCTAAATATTAGAGGAGAGGATGGACACCATGAATACAATCTTAAAGGTTCAGAACCTTCAGAAATATTACGGTAACAAAGGGAATGTAACAAAGGCTGTTGACAATATCAGCTTTAATGTTTCAGAAGGAGAATATATCGGGATCATGGGGGCATCAGGCAGCGGAAAGACTACCATTCTCAATTGCGTTTCCACCATTGATGATGCGACTTCCGGGCATATCTATATTGACGGAACTGATGTCACTGAGATGAAAGCAGAGGCCTTATCAAAGTTCAGACGTGAAAAGCTTGGCTTTATTTTTCAGGACTTTAACCTGCTTGATACCCTCACTGCCCATGAAAATATTGCCCTGGCTTTGGCAATTATGAAAGCTCCTGCAGAGGATATGGATGAGCGGATCCACCAGGCTGCCTCTCTTTTAAACATCACGGAGGTATTGAATAAGTATCCGTATCAGATGTCAGGCGGTCAAAAGCAGCGTGTGGCCGCAGCAAGAGCCATCATTACAAATCCCAGCCTGATTCTAGCTGATGAACCTACCGGGGCCTTGGACTCCAAGTCTGCAAAGATGCTTCTGGAAAGCTTTAAAAACCTAAACGAACAGATTCATGCTGCCATTCTGATGGTAACCCATGATGCTTTTACTGCCAGCTATTGCAGACGCATCTTGTTCATCAAAGACGGCAGGCTGTTTAATGAGCTTATCCGGGGAGAGGAATCACGTAAGGAATTCTTTGACCGGATTATGGAGGTTATGGCCCTTCTTGGAGGTGATTTAAGTGCTGACTAAGCTTGTATTTAAAAATGTCGGAAAAAGCATGCAGGACTACACGGTATATTTTTTTACTCTTGTGTTTGGTGTTTCTATTTTCTATATGTTCAACTCCATCTACGCGCAGCAGGACATCATGGTGGTGACGGAAATAGTCAGCGATTCCATGATCGCCCTTAAGAAGATATTATCGGTCATATCCGTATTCGTTGCGGTGATCCTGGGCTTTTTGATCATTTATGCAAATAGTTTTTTTATCAGGCGGCGAAAAAAAGAAATGGGGATTTACATGACTCTGGGGATGAGTAAAGGCAAAATTTCTGCCATTCTTGTACTTGAAACATTTCTCATGGGCCTCCTTGCTTTAATTGCAGGTCTGGTAACCGGTGTTTTTGGCTCCCAGTTTATGTCTGTGTTCACTGCCAAAATATTTGAGGCGGATATGACAGCTTATAAATTCATATTTTCTCCAGATGCAGCGGTAAAAAGTATCTTTTATTTCGCAGTTATTTTTTTGACAGTGATTATTTTTAATACAATTGCTATCAGCAATTATAAACTGATTGATTTAATTTATGGAGGCCGGAAAAATGAAAGCTTAAAAATCAGGAGCACCAGATTATCTGTACTGATTTTCCTGATATCCATTATTTTCTTAGGAACCGCATATGTATTGGTTTTGAAAAATGGAATCATTAACATCAATCAGATCTTCCTCTGTTCCATTGTTTTAGGAACGGTTGGTTCGTTACTGTTTTTCTTTTCTCTTTCAGGAATACTGACCAAGCTGGTACAATCAAATAAAAAGCTGTATTATAAAAACCTGACCATGTTTGTAACCCGCCAGCTCACCAGTAAGATCAACACAAATTTTATATCCATATCCGTGATAAGCATTGTGCTGCTTTTGGTAATCGGTATTTTTTCAACCGGTTACAGCATGAAAAATATTCTGTCAGCCGATTTAAAGAAGACAGCTCCCTATGATGTCAGCTTTTATGGAAGTAATGAGGAGGGAAGTCATGGAACCATATACGAAAGCCTGCCTTTGTCAATCAAAAGCATTGATGCCATAAGCCATGAATACAGCATTTACCGCGGGGACCTTCGTTACAAGGATTTCCCCATAGAATATTCTTCCCTGTCTTTTGATTTAGGGAAGCGTGTACTTGATTTTGTTATGTTTTCTGATTACCAGAAGTTTTTAGAAATGCAGGAAAAAGAAAAAAACGATCTTCCTGGAAATGAGTATTTCATCATTGCTTCCGGTGACATTTACCAGGATATTGCACAGCAATTCCTTGACAAAAAAGTAACAATTTCTCTTGGGGATAAAACACTCCAGTCAAAGGGGGAGGTACAAAACATAAAACTTTCCAACAGTGATTCCGGTATCACATTCGTTGTAAATGACGCGTTTGCTGAAATTCTTGATCAGTCGCCGGATCATGTACTTAACATGGTATGCAGATTTGGGGAAGGATCAAAGGAGCTGCAGGAAAAATTAAATGAGTATAGTAACAGTGAGGATTACCAGGAAAGGAGCTTTTGGTACTATTCAAGCAGAGAAGATATCTATGCCTCATCCATTGCCATGAAAGCCATCATATCCTTTTTAGCCATTTATCTTGGCATTGTGTTTATGGTTGCCTGCGCAGCGATCCTTGCAATACAGCAGCTTGCCCAGGCAGCGGATAACAAGGAACGTTATGCGCTGTTAAGGAAGCTGGGTGCCGAAAAGAAAATGCTGGACAATGCATTGTTTGTACAAATACTCTGTTATTTTTTACTGCCCTTTATACTTGGCATTGCTCATTCCATTGTTGGGCTTACGGCTGTAAATGATGTAATGAAGGCCTTGGGGCGTGTGAATGTGATGGATACCGTTCTAATTCCGGCATTATTTATTGTTGTCATTTACGGCGTATATTTTGGACTGACTTATATGGGGTGCAAACATATTTTAAGAAAGGATCATTATTAAATGTGTTTTTCCTATTAAAAAACAGATAGTTCAAAAACAGGTCCGTATTTTTCGTATATTGAAAAACGCGGATCTGTTTTTGAATTGGAAAATGAATTTGACTATTCCTGCCAGCATTGTTATAATATTGTCAAGCACAACTGTATCCACGATTGAATCAAGGTCTACCCTATCCGGACATAATTTCTTTTGTATTGGGTAGGATAATTTTTTGACTTTTTATAAAAATAGCTGCTCCGGAAACTGTCTGTTGAGGTAAGAACGCTCTCACCATACCCGTTTAAATGAATAAATGAAAGAGGAAAGTTATGCAAACAAAAACTATGGAAGTGAACCAACATTCCAATGTAAAAAAATTTCTTGAATTTGTTGAAATACGCACTAAAATTACAAGCCTGCTTCCGTTTCTCATGTCTCTGGCTTACCTGTTTTACCGCAGGCAGCCGGTAAATGCAGAGCGCACACTTCTGTTTTTTGGCTCCATGTTTCTGTTCGACCTGACTACGACCGCGATCAATAACTATATTGACACCAAAACCAACGGCCAGAAGCTTCCTTTTCCCAGGAGCATGGCAAAACACATCATTTATCTGCTGTTTGGCGTAAGCACTGTTTTAGGCCTTACCCTGGCGTACCGTACGGATCTTGTCGTCCTGCTGCTGGGCGGGTTGTGCTTTCTCTGCGGCGTGTTCTACACCTGGGGGCCGGTTCCCATTTCCCGTTTACCCCTGGGAGAGATTTTTTCAGGGCTGTTTTATGGTCTGTTCATTCCTTTTCTGATGCTTTACATGAACATGCCGTCCGGAACCTTTGTGACTTTGACGGTGGATTGGCATACAATTCAATTGAATCTAAACCTTGCGCCCGCGTTTTTCCTGCTTTTGTTTTCAGCAGGTCCAATCTGCGCCACAGCCAACATTATGCTGGCGAACAATATCTGCGATCTGGAAAAGGATATTGCAGTAAGGCGGTATACCCTTTCTTATTTTTTAGGCAAAAAAGCGCTGTTTGTTTTTGCCGGGCTATACTATGTTACTTATTTGACATGGGCGGCGTCTGTAGCGATGAAGCTTTTGTCTCCGGTCTGCCTGGCGGCACTGCTCACCTTTATTCCTGTTCATAAAAATATCCGCCGCTTTAAAAAGGAACAGATCAAGGAAAAGACCTTTGCCCTTTCAGTCCAGAATTATATTATCATTGTTGGATCACAAACACTGGTAATCTTTTTAAGCGGTTTAATCACTTGATTTTTCCGTTCAAAATGGCATTTGCCTTTTCATAATCTGCCTTTTTGACAAAAATAGTATATTCATACTCCAGCTGCAGGTTTTCCCCAAACGTCCCGGTTCGTGCCCTGGAACCTGCACCAAAAAGGGAGGGGCTTTTTCTGTTGATCACCCTGATGGAATAAGGAATATGATTCCGGGCCAACAGTTCCCGAACCTCAGCCTGCTTTTTCATCTCAAAAGTCATTATCAATTCTTTTCGATTGAATATTGTGATCATTTTTACTCCTTCCTTTCCAGCTTATCCCCAATTCAGCTTTTCAGATCCAGGCTAAACCTCAGCCTTTCGGATTCGGCTCCGGAAGCCATGAAGTATCCAGATCCGTTCCTTTAAATATCCGCCTTGACCCATTAGATTTCTGCATATACATATCATCATCAGGATAATAACAAGTATCTTCCTTTTCATTCGTCCCAATGTCCAGAATAACCAGGGTCTCACCGCCGGAATTATAAAATGTGTGGGCGATATTTTCCCCTGCCGGTTTTGCTATGAAATCTCCCTGGTTAACAGTCTTCTCCTCCTCATTAATACGTAAAGTTCCTGTTCCGGAGAGGATCATAAAAAACTCTTCCTGCTGTGAGTGACTGTGATATTTTGTGCTGTATGCCCTGGGTGGAACATAGTCAATATTCACATAAATCTTTTGACTTCCCGCGGCCTCCCCCAAAGACTTTGTAATCAAACCAACAGCGTCCTTCCAAATATACTGTTCAGGTAATTGATCTGTATTATTGATATCCAATTAAATTCTCCCTTCCCATTTACAATTAATCTTTATGAACAGAATACTATATATCCTGTCAACTATCAACATCAAGCTTTCAAATATACAAGCATTTATAATACATTAGCCTGATCACTGACCGGTTCCCCCTGCAAATCCACTCCGTTTAATCTGCCAATTACTGCTTTTGATTCCATTTATTATATATTACATTTCTGTTACATAAGTGTTACAATGATCTTGTTCCAAAAAAAGTAAATAAATGAGGAGGTTACGTATATGTTTTTTGATTTCAGCTCATGTAACTTAAGCGATTTATTAGATTTAATTTCTCAGTTCTGCAAATAATTTTTTACAAAAGGGGGTTGTTGCTCCGGCAGATTTCATGATCTGCCGGAGCAACAGCTTCATTTTTATGCTTTTCCCACACTTCCGATTATCCAGTTTATTTATACATGGAGTACTTCCCCTGCATAAAGCCTTTCCCCTTTTTTCCTGTCACTGACGTTAAAAACACAGACATTCCCCACAGCAAAGCATTCATCTGCAATCACTGCATCTGAAGTATGGAAGACCTCATCATTGCAGAGAATTACAACATAGCTTCGTTTTCCCACAGTGATTTTTACTGACTGGGCTTCGCTTTCTTCCAGTGGTTTATGAAGGGTGTGACTGGTTGTATCCACAAACTTCACTTCAGCAGGTTCTGCCCCAGAAGAACTCCCTCCATTTATGACTGTAATCATACTGGCAAACCCTTCCTTTTTCAAAACTGCGGTAACTGTATCATTTTCTTCCCACTGATTGTAATGTCTTGAGGTCACCCCCCTGTTTTTTTCAAGTACGGCATCTTTTGTTAAAAAATTCAGAAATACACTGGTCTCTTTTCCCCGGAAAGTCACCAGATTTGTTTCTGTGAAAACCTCTCCTTCCGGTGCAAAATGGAAATACTGCCTGTATTCATGTACTCCTTCTCCATAAAACTGATCGTTGATCAGATAAATATCTGGTTTAATCCAGATAATGCGCCGATTCACAAAGATACCCTTTTTTATGAATCCAAGATGACCTCCCTGCACAAATTCTGCAGTCTCCCCGGCCCTGTATGTTCTGTTTACAGGCAGAGAAAGCTTATCCGTATACCAGGAATCTTTAAACGCAGTAAAGGATTCCCCATCTACCGTCGTGGTATTATGGCCCGGATTATCCTTTAAAGTAAAACGAAGCGGAACGTTCATATAAGTCGCTCTGCCGCCGTCAACCAGCACATCTTCTCCATTGATCACTAGATCCACATGCATTTTATCCCCATGGCAATGACCTGTACTCATTGCACCGCATGTAAAATGAAGAAGGTTTGCATTCCTTTCCCAGCTTTCCCTTAAATAATAATTTCCACTGTTCTCCAGATATGCTGATATAAAATCCGGTTCTCTTGCAGGAAGAAGGGCATAACCAGCACAGGCACCCCTTCCGAAATCCCAGGATCCTTCATAATCCATAAGCTTAAAACCGCACCATTTTAAGACAGGATCCTGGAATAACCAGGCTCCCATGGTGATCTTATCCCGTAAATCCGTGTCATCAGAATCTCCATGAGTGAATTGATGACCGTTTGGTTTTTTCCAGATAACATTTGCCATTGCCATGGAATGGACAGTTTCCTCTAATTCCGGCTCCAATAATATCCCATTGGCTCTTGCAAGAAAAATTACACAGCACAGACAGTGATATACTTCATTGTGATACATAGGGGATTGCTCCCACTGGCTGCCGTCTTTATAAATCTGTACCTTAATTGACTTATAAATTCGCTCCAAAGCAATGGAAGCCCACTCCCTTGTTTCATCGTTTTGAGGAAGTCCCATTGCAATCTCAAAAAGCCCGCTGTTCTCCAGAATACACCAATTGCTCTGCAGTCTTTCGTCTCCGCCCTTTTCCACCAGCCTTTTTCCATGAAGCCGCAGTGATCCTGCAAACCTGTCTAAAAAGTCCTCTGTAATTAAGCTGCTGTCTTTAAAATATCGGATCGCTTTCGTCCAGGTCTCCCCCCGCAGTCCTGTCTCCAACAGGCGCCACGGTCCCATCTCTGTCTTATCCTCCAGCAAAACCCTTCCCATCCAGTCATCAGTCAGCCGCAAAAAGCATGTTACATATTTTTCTTCTCCGGTCAGCTGCCAGGCCTGCCCCAGACAAATAAAAAAACGGTGTCTGTTAAACTGCCAGACAAATTCCGGATCACCGGAAGGCATATAACCCCAGTCAATTTCCCCGGAAAATACCACAGGCTCATAGGTACGTTCCATATCCCAGTTTAAATCAAACAGAAATGTATTTTCACATACCTCATCTGCAATCCGTAAAATATGCTCTACATCTTCCTTCCAGTGTTCTTTGCAGTAACAGGCTGAATTCTCCGGATCAGGTACAAAATAATGAGTATCCGGTCTGTCAAAATATTGTCCGATTGTCATTTCCTATTCTCCATTAATACCAGTATGGCTCCCAATCTGTTGAAAGCCGGGTCAATGCCTCCATATAAAAGTAGTCGCCCCAAAGTACGCACTCATCAACTCCGTGGTTTGGGCATGTGTTATATGGAGAACTTTTTGCATAGGTCCCATGGAGCAGAAGTCCGTTGGATACAGCCGGATCCGTCACCGCACATTCCCTGATCAGTGCATACAAAAGCCTTTTCGCCATCCCTGTATAATATTCTGTTTTTTCCTTTGGAAGAAATTTGCTCATTTCAAGCATACCGCAGGCTGCAATTGCCGCTGCAGAAGAATCCCTCGGCTCATCACTTCCGTCACTGAAGTCAAAATCCCAGTAAGGAACCATATCCTCAGGCAAATGCTCCAGAAAATAATCCGTTATTTTGCAGAAAATATCAGCATATTCCTCATCTCTAAGAAATTTATAAGCAAGTGCAGTTCCGTAAATTCCCCATGCCTGCCCTCTTGCCCAGGCAGAACCATCCCGATAGCCCTGGTGAGTGACTCCCTTTTTAGGCTCTCCTGTTTCAATATCAAAGAAAAAGGTATGATAAGTGGAATGATCTTCCCTAATAATATTTTTCATTGCTGTTTTAATATGCGCTTCCGCTTTTTTTATGTAGTTTTCCTCTCCGGTCACCTCACCTGCCCAGAAAAGCAGAGGCATATTAAGCAGACAGTCTATAATCAAACGGTAATTGTTCTCTTCCCCAAGCTTTCCCCAGGCCTGAAAAAACTGACCTTTTTCATTAAATCTTGTCATCAGATTATCTGCTGCCATAATGGCAGCTTCCTTACCTGTTATATTTCCTGTAAGTTTGTATGCAGCCACACAGGAGGGACAATATAAAAATCCCATGTCATGGTGGTCCACACCTTCCTTTTCCCTGATTCTTCTGTAAAAATCCTTTACTTCAATTTCAGCTGTATTTCGTAAAACTTCATCCCCTGTTTTCTCATAAGCCAGCCATACTTCACCGGTCCAGAAGCCAGGTGTCCATTCGTAGTTGGTTCCCTTCTGGTAAAAATTATTCACACTGGCTTCCTGAGGAAATTGTTCCGTAAACTGCTCCGTCGCTTTTTTAATCAGTTCTGCTGCCTTATCATAGGCAGCTTCCAGCATTCCATCATCTATTTCCTTGTGTTGTAACAGCTCTTCTATTGTTTGCATATACCGTTCCTCCTCACACCGTCAAATATTTGTTTTCTTTATTCCTTCACAGCTCCAATCATAACTCCCTTTGTAAAGTATTTCTGTAAAAATGGATATACGAACAGAATCGGAACAGTAGCCACCATGATCGTGGCATACTTAATGCTCTGTGCAATAGCCTCCGCATCAGCTCCCGCGCCTCCGTTCATCGCCTGTAAATCATTGGATATGAGGATTTCCCTTAAAATAACCTGGAGGGGATATAATTCCCGGTCTCTTAAAATCGCAGACGCCCAGAACCATGCATTCCATATGGAAACGCCGTAATATAAAACCATAACCGCCATAATTGCTTTAGACAGGGGCAAGATGATTTTAAACAGAATGGTAATATGACCGGCCCCGTCAATTCTGGCTGCTTCTGTTAAGCTGTCAGGAATGGATTCAAAGGATGTTCTTAGAATAATCATATTATAAGTATTGATCATAAAAGGAATGATGAGTCCCCATCTGCTGTTGATCAAATGCAAATCCTTTAAATTCAGATAAAACGGGATCATACCTCCTGAGAAAAACATAGTAAACAGCACAAACAGCATCAAAGGCTTTTTAAACATCACACCCTTTCTGGAAAAGAAATAAGCGGCCAGCGAAGTCATTACCAAATCCAGGGCAACACCTGCTACCAAAATAAACAGGGTATTTACATAACCCTTCAAAATCATAGGGTTTTCAAATACCTTCATATATGCCTGAAGATTAAAGCCCAAAGGCTTTAATAAAAATCCCGAATGCGACATCAGCCGGCTGCTGTTGCTGAAGGAAGCCATAGCCACAAACCACATGGGATATAAGCAGATCAATGCAATGATGGTCAAAACAATATAATTAATAACATGAAATATTCTCTCTCCGCGGGAAATTTTAACTTTCATCTTTCTCCTCCTTTACCACAGGCTGTTTTCCGTTGTCTTTTTAGAGATTTTATTGGTAACATACAACAGAACACAGTTGATCACAGAATTAAACAGACCAATTGCAGTCGAATAACTCCAATCCTGTTCAATCAGACCTGCACGGTATACATAGGAAGAAATAATATCTGCAGTATCATAAGTAGACGGATTATATAAGAGAATCGTCTTTTCATATCCCATGCTCATCAGAGAACCCATTCTTAAGATCAGCATGATGATAATAGTAGGTGCTATTCCAGGCAAGGTTACGTTGAGAAGCTGTTTCCATTTTCCTGCACCATCAATGGATGCAGCTTCATATAGCTGGCTGTCTACACCGGATAAAGCCGAAAGATAAATAATCGATCCCCAGCCGATCTCCTGCCAGATACTGGAAGCTGTATATATTGTACGGAAATTTGCAGGATCCTGAAGAAGAGGATTCCGCGTTCCTCCAAACAGCGCGATAATATCATTAAAAAGACCGGTCGTCAGACAGAAGTCCTTGATCATACCGCAGGCAACTACCAGCGAAATAAAATGGGGCAAATAGGTAATTGTCTGGGAAACCTTCTTAAACTTTCCGTTTTTCACTTCATTCAGCAAAAGGGCCAGAATAATAGGAGCCGGGAACCCAAAAATAATACTATAAATACTTAACAGCAGCGTGTTTTTCAAAAGCCTTCCAAAATAAGGACTTGTAAAAAATCTGGTGAAGTTTTCAAACCCCACCCATTCACTGCCAAAGACTCCCTTGGCAGGAGTAAAATCTTTAAATGCAATCATTGCACCATACATAGGTTTATACATAAAAACAGCATAAAAAATAAGGACAGGAAGCACCAGCAGATATAAAGTCCAGTTTCTCTGTAAATCTTTCCTGATCCTATAGCTTAACGAATTTCCCCTCATTCCTTCCATCCCTTCCTTTCATCTGAATACCTGACCCGAAAACTTTGATCCGAAAACAGCCGGGGACTGACTATGCAATCGCCCGGCCGTATTTGCGGATTGCGAATATCCGCTTGAATTGAAAATCAACCAAATTATCTGGCTTCATAACGCGCTAAAGCTGCGTTCTCAATCTCAAGTGCACGGTCCAGTTTCATATCCTTTAAAGTCTGGATATAATGATCCCATTTATCAAAGCTTTCTGTACCAAAGATGAATTTAAGGGTCATTTCATCTACATAAGTATTAAGCTCATTTGTAATAGTGGCCAGTTCCTTGGACTCCTCCTGGGTTGGAGTGATGTTGGGAACAGTATGTTTGCCTGCATTTGGAACTTCCCATACACTTGGACAATCCTTAACAGTGGGAAGCTGTAAATACTGCTCAAGATAGTTTAAATCCTGTACAAATGGTCCATTATAATTCGCACGTATGTATTTTGACAAGGACTGTGCCAGAGGCCAGCCGTCCGGATTATTCATAACCAAATCCGAATAAACGGCTTTTCCATCCTTCATCTCATAAGAAACACCTTCAATGCCATAGTTAAACAAATTGTGCCCTGCATCAGAATAACCGTAATCCAATAACCTGGCTGCCAGTTCTACATTTTTACAGCTGGAGGTAATGGCTGCTGCCACATCAGGGAACTTATTTTCCATATATCCGTATTCAGGTGCGGCCCCCTTTTCTAAAGTTGGAATTGGTGTGGGAACCAGCAGATAATCAGGATTGGTCTTCTGTGCACTTGTCATAAACACCTGCATACGGCTTGCTGCCCAGCCTACGGAAGCACCTGATTTATCACTGGTCATCTTTGCCGTTACCTGATCACCATTAAGGGTTGCAATATCCTTATCGATCAGTCCCTCCTGATACCACTGGTTCATTGTCATTAAATAATCCTTATATTCAGCCTGAGCTGGTGCAAAAGCGACCTTTCCCCCATCATCCAATATAAACCATGTGGAGTTAGCAGCGCCGACCTTATAGGCAAATGCAATTGGATTGGACTGTTTGAAATTGGCCCAGTCAAAGCTGATAGGAGCCTCAGTGCCCTTCTTTTCCTTAAATGCAGTCAATACGGTATGCCACTCATCAACGGTTTTCGGCACCTCAAGCCCCAGTTCATCAAGCCAATCCTTACGAATGAACCCACCTACCGTATAACGCAGCTTATCTTCGCCGCGAATGAATGGGAATGCAAAATAGTTCCCGTCATCTGTCTTGATCATCTTATCTACATCAGGGTTTTCTGTCAGATATTTTTTAAGATTGGGACAATACTGGTCAATAATATCATTTAAAGGAATGATCACTCCATCCTTGATCGCTTTTTCCGGACCGCCCGGATACATTTTTACCCATTGCCATTCCATAATATCAGGAAGATTTCCGTCAGCAACAATCAAATTAAACTGTTCCTTTGCCTGGTCTGCGCCTGCCGCAGGATGCTGGAACTTGATTGTAATACCAGTCTGCTCCTGTAAAGCCTTTCCTAATTCCGTTTCACCTAAATTAGTAAAGTTAGCTGATGCGTTGGTATTCAGCTGAAGCCAATAGGTAAGCTCCCCTCCGTCAGCCAGGGGATAAGACACCTCACCTCCTGCATTGGCATTAGAACTGCCTTCTGCAGCTTTTGATGTTTCCTTTGTCTCCCCGCCTGTACTTGAAGTCCCCCCTGTTTTGCTTCCGCATCCTGCCAGCAGAGAGGCAACAGTCGCCATGGCTGCCAATACAGCAACCGGTTTTCTAAAACATTTCCTCATAAATCTTCCTCCTTCTTTTTATTCGCATTGCATTTGCTTTTTACATTCTACATGGTTCAATGGGCATTTTATATATTCAAATATTTAAAAAGGTTGACAAAATCGCACGATTTCATCAACCTTTCTTGACTAAAACTAAAATTTATTTACAATTTATCGAATCCCTACCGCCCGCTTTTTAATTGCCCAGGCGTTGCTCCCGTAAATTTCTTGAAAGTTCTGATAAATGTGGAGCAGTCCCGAAAGCCTACTCTCTCAGCTACCTCAACCACGTTAATTCCCTCTGCCAGCAATTTCTCAGCCTCATCGGTCCGTTTCTGATTGATGGCCTTTAAGAGGCTTTCGCCTGTGTGTTTTTTATAAATGGAGGAAAGATAAGCAGGAGTCATATGGAAATGCAGTCCTGTCTGAGAAATATTTAAATCAGGATCACTGAAATTCTCCTGAATATACTTTTGAATCTTTTCACACAATTGTTGGTTCTGTCCGTATTCTCTGGAATTTCCAGAAGACTTACACAATTTCTCAATTGCTTCCCCAAATGTTTCCTTGATTTTCTCAAGAGGCATTTTTACAGAAATACCCTTTAATCCTAAATCATCACCGGAAATTTCCCCTGTTTCCTGGGCTCCTTTCATAATGGTTCCCATTAAATCATAGAGAAGGCATTTTAACATATCCAGAGATGCTTTATTTTCCAGATAATTGGCATCCAGAATTTTATTGATATAGGAAGAAGCCAAAACGCTGTTACGGTTTTTGATCGCTGCAATGATTCGCAGTTCCTGGTCCGTTGGATAATCGTATTTTTTATGGGAACTGTTTTTAATTTCCCGATAACTGATATATTCAGGATCCAGAACAGTCACAAATTCCTCTGCTTCTCTTGCTTCCATATAAGATAAATGAATTCCCTCCAGTCCCCTATGAGCTTCTCCCGCCAATACCACCGTCATAAATCCAAAATTCTCATAAATATATTTCTGCATTGCATCTATGATTTCCTCCAGACTCTCATCATATCCGGCAGCAGTGTCAGGTATATTGACAATCATTGCAACGGTATCACCCAGCTCCACCTTTTCATAAGAAAAGCTGCCTGCAATTCCTTCTCCAAATACATTTCCAATAATGAATTTTCTCAGACTGTTAATTTGTATGTATTCTGCCTGGCTTCCCTCCCGCATGGAAGTGCCCTTTACTGTGAAAAGCAGTACAAGGTTGCTTTCTTCCCGGAATCTCCTGATAATTGCTTCACGATCCGGTGTTTCTTTACTTTGTTCATAGGAGTTTATCATCAGATCCGTTAAATAATACTGTTTTACCACTTCCTGGCTCCTGCTCACCATCTGCTTAAAATCTGACCGTTCTGCCAGCAGTGAAATAGCCTTTTTCTCCAGATACAAATATTCATTGTCAACAAATACTTCCTGGGTATCGTCGTGTTTCCGGAACACCTCCATCAGAACCTTTAAGGGATTGTAGTTAATTTTCATCATCCTGGATGCCGCCCAATAACCGGTAAACAGACAGATAAATATGCCAATCACGAAAATATTCTGCATTTTCCCTGCTGAGCCGCTTATCATTCTCTCAGGCATGAGCAGAACATATTTCCAATTAAATACACGGGAAAATACAGTGCGTATAATATAATTTTCCCCATTCCACGTTATTTTCTGATCCCCATCCTCATTCAGATGGTCATATCGGATTCCAATGCCTGAATAATCTTCCGATCTGTTCATGATCTGATTTTTCTCGTTTATAATCAGCCAATCCAGACCTGATTCCCAGGACGCCTGTTCAATGCTGCTGTTTAAAGCATCCATATCCAGCCAGATTACGATCATTGCAGAGGATTCTCCAAATTCCCCTTTTAAATTGTTCATTGTCAAAAGAAGGGTAGGTCTTCCCTGAGTCCATTTGGAATTCATTTGGATTGCATCACGAAAATGATATTCTGACAGATGTTCTTTTAAGACTTCAGCTGATTTTCTATCTTCCTCTCCAAAACAATAAAGATCACTATACATGGAAAAATCCATGTTTCCAAAGGAAGAAACCACTTTGTCACAGTTCTTAAAATAAACCATGATATCTTTGCAATAATCTCCGTTTTTATTGATCGTTACTTTAAGATCCATAATTTCATTCTGGATCGTATAAAGCTGGTAGGAATTGTCAGGCCGAAACTCCCCCTTCACCACGGACAATTGCTGCACGTTCTTATTAAGAGCCAATTGTGTCAAAATATTCTCATAATTCCCCAGCTCCCTGTCACAGGTATTTTTCACTGTCTGGATCAAGCTTCGGTTAGAGGTATCCGCCTGTTCCTTGGCAATATAATAAGCATAAAAATAAAATAAAATTCCCATGAAAATTGGGATTAAAAAAATAAAGCCATAAGATAAATACAGCTTTCGATAAGCTTTCCCCTTATTTTTCATACCTTTTACTTCCTTTGATCGTATCTTCTTATGGTGTATCTTATCATAAAATCATCACCGAATACAGATGTTTTCGTTGTTTTTTATAAATAACACAGCAAATCCTGCAATCGAAAGAATCAAGGGGGATGCTGCTCCTTTCATGCAAAAAAAAGACCAACTACCGGATTTCCACAGCTGGCAGGCATTGCCCCTTCTCGTAAACATCATTGAAAGAGAGATTTACACTTTCCCATATTTGATGGATTTTTCTCCAAAATATTGATATAATCAGCATAAAGTCATTCATATACTCTTCAAGGAGGTGGCTATATGCAAAAAATGCCGGTATTATTTATTGGACATGGATCACCCATGAACGCAATTGAGGAAAATCAGTATTCTTCCCAGTGGGAAAAGCTTCCTGCGCGGATTCCCAGACCACAGGCCATCCTTTCCGTTTCAGCCCATTGGTTTACGTCAGGTACCAGGGTAACGGATTCCCCTGCCCCGAAAATGGTTTATGACATGTATGGTTTTCCGGATGAGCTGTACCAGGTTACATACAATGCGCCTGGTTCACCACATTTTGCTGCTCTGACAAAAGAACTGCTCAATGACAATATTCCGTTTGATAATACCTGGGGACTGGATCATGGCTCCTGGTCTGTCCTGCGGCGGATCTATCCTCATGCCGATATCCCCGTATTTCAGCTTAGTGTGGACAGGCTGGCTCCCGCCAAAATTCATTTTGAAATGGGACGTAAGCTCCGCGCTCTTCGCCAGCAGGGTGTACTGATTTTGGGAAGCGGAAATATTGTCCATAACCTTGCCAGAGTGAACTGGAATATGAATGGGGGCTACCCCTGGGCAGAGGAATTTGACAATTATATCAAAGACAGTATCCTGAAGGGAAACCTTGAAAATGTTATTCACTATCAACAGGCCGGTGCATCTTCCTCCCTTGCATTTTCCGCATTGGATCACTTTGCCCCGCTGCTGTATGTTTTGGGGGGCATCTGACGGAAATGACCTTGTCACCGTCTTCAATGATTCCTGTATGCTTGGCTCACTTTCCATGACCAGTTACCTGTTTGAATAACAACGGAAATTTTTCCGGACATTAAAAGAGCTGCCGCACCGCTGGCTGTGGGCCAGGGGAGCGGCAGCTCCTTTTGTTAACGTGAAAGCTAATCCCATAATATGAATGGTTATTAATTTACATTCTGCTTGCTGAGCCAGTTCCCATTTCCGCCATCTTTCCCTGCATTGAACTGATCCCAAAGCAGATCAACAGATATGGATACACCCTTGTCCTGACTTAAGGCATCCTTTTCCTCATCTTCTGCATAATCGGCCTTATCTGTACTTCCGGTTGTGTAAACACCTTCCCCATCCGGATCCATTGCAACTGCAATATATAAATCCATCCGGTTGTCACTGTCCGGTGCACAAAGAAGATTGGAGGCCTCAATCACTGACTTGATCTCATCTGCAGATAAGTTTTCCAAAGCAGATAAGCGGAGGAAGTCAACCTTTCCTACCCGAAAGCTGTTTGTTCCATTTGCAAAGGAAGAACACAGCTTAAAAATTTCCTTTCCATCATCAGAGGTATCATAGGAATAAGCTTCCTGATCGATCATCAGAGCGATACCCAGCATATCCTTGGTGGTTTCATTGACTACAGCACCGTCAAGGCCATTGACATCAACCTTTAAATTTCCCAGCTTTGCTGCAATGGAACCAACATTTAATATATCCGTACGGAATGCCTGGGCATAACCCGGATACATATTTTTGACAGTAAGAAGAATATTGTCACTTCCGTCAACCTGTCCCTCTACATAAGGTCCTACTGTTTTTTTGATTTTTGCCTTATCAACAAGTTCCGCATCAAATTCAACCTCATTCAACCCTTTTGAACGGTCCTGATAAGCCTCAATGCTGCCGTCCTTTGCAATTTTGTTATAAGATGTACCTCTGGTGAAAAAATCATCGTCAACAAATCCGGAATCACCGATACCGTCAACAATACTCCAGCCTCCATTCAGAACTTCATTGCTATACTGTGCATACAGTCCCAGATCGGCAAACGTCACATCCAGTTCTCCTGTGGTTGCCTTGGTGGTCACATTCAATGTATCCGTCCAATAAGCATATCCGGTTCCTGTGAGAATTAACGACAGGGCTACAATTCCTCCTGCCAACGATTTCTTTCCTGATTTTCTCATTAAGTTACCCTCCTTTTTGTATTTCCTACAGTATAAGCCGAATCTTCCCCAAAAGAATCCCTCCTTTGTATGATTTTCCTTGCGACTATCTGCCCTTAAAAACTATCCTTGTTCAGCATTTTCTTTACCACTTTCTTTCCCATGATCTACTACCAAAGTAGTATCCTCCATCTCTGCAAGGAAAAGAAAGGCGTTCTCTCCTTCTGTAACACAGAACATTCCGCCTTTGGGAAACCCATTTTCATCCAAACTGTAAAATACAGGCCGGCGCAGTTCCTCAGCCACCAGCAGCAGATTCTCCATATCCTGAATTACCATGCAGTCTTTTCCGTCTAATACCGGCATTTGTCCGATCTGTACCATTCTCCCTGCATATTTTCTTAGTATGGTTTTTAATTTTGTGATACGTTTTTCTGCTTCCGTCGGCTGCCTGACCCCGAAAATGGTACAAAAAATAAAAAGAATCCCCAAGCCCCCAGGGAATGCCGCTAAAAACAGTGCAGAAAAATCAATCGGTTCTTTTTCCCTTATTATTTCCTTTATACCGCCTTCCTGCACTTCCTTACCCGGTTTCTGGATCTCATACAAGCTGGTTCCATTTCCCAATGGGATAGACACTTTATGGGTAAATTCCTTTTCTTCGCTGCCAAATTCAGTATCAACAGCAAAGCCGCCGCTAAACAGAATATAGAACTCTTTTGCCGGTCCGGTTCCTAATATTTGATCCGCTGATTGTACAAAATCCCGGTAAGGCTGCAATTGGATCCTGCAGGCTTCCTCCATGGAAGCCTGTCGGGAATCATTCTGGGACGCCTTGCCCTTTCCAAGTAAAAATTGCTTTTCATATACCTTTTTTCTGCTTTCGCCATTGGCCTGGTATCCTTCTATCACCGCTTTCACTTCATAAGTCCCGCTGATATCTGCGTTACCTGCCCCTGTTAAGTTTCCTTTCAAAACAACTTCAATATAATCGGTCAGACTCTCCGCATAAACGGTTCCCTCTTCCAGCCACTCTTCCTTATACAGCTCATTTTCAATCAAATGAACCCGGTAGGAGGAATCCACAGTCACTTCGTATGAATACAGCTGTTTTTCAATGGTTTTGGTCCCTGGATTGCATTCCTTTATAGACATAACCAGAGAAATTCCCACAAGAAACAGGCCGGCTGCTGTCAGAAAGTATCTGGTCCTTTTCTCCACGGGAATCTTCTTTCTAATAATCTTCCTCCTCATGATCCACAACTCCTTCTGGTATCTTTTCTCCGCTCTTAATCAAAAGAACCGGTATCCCTGCTTTTGGTACGTTTCCGATTACAATCCCTTTAATATCCTGGGGAAATACGGTCTCATTATCCGGTGATTTGTTGTTATCCCCCTTTGTCCGGAACGATACGTTTCCTGCTTCATCGTATAACGTCTCCAGGATTCTGTGAGTGATGGTTATTCCTCCTCGTGTAAATGTAATCACATCTCCTGTTTTCAATTGGTACATTTCCTTTTCAGATTGCACTTTTCTTATAAGAACAGCATCCCCTGGTCTGATACCAGGTTCCATGCTTCCTGTCAGGACTACTGATGGATAAACAGAAAATACTCCTACGCAAAACCAGCAAAAACCTACAGAAAAAAACAGGGTGGCCAGATAACCGGCCAGCCCCTCTTTACTGTCTGAAGGTTTTGATCCGGTGATACCGCAGTACCGTTCATGAATAAAAACAGAATAAAGAACAGGAAACGCAATCCCGATTGCGCTGTCAGCAAGCCAGGGAAGGTTGGGGAGAAAGGGGAATATCCGCTGAAATACCTGAATGATCCCGGAATACAGAATACCGGCCCTTGCGCCGCCGTAAAGCACCAGAATTGATAATAGAATATTTTTGGAAAACAAAGGGATCACATCCTTTGCATAAAAGATAAACCATGCTTTGGCATCGGATACGCTGGCTGCCTTACCGTAATTGATCTCAAGCACTGCCATAAAAATTGTGATCGCCCCGGCAAACACATGCCGGAATCTGGGTTTTCTCCAAGCCGTCCCTAATCCATACTCCCGAATGAGCTCTTTTGCTGCAACACCAGGAAGAATGCTGATGAGATTATGAACAATGCCTGCAGGAGAAAGATCATAAGGAGTTGCTGCCAGCTCCTTTAAAAACGCCGCAAGAAGAAAGGACAAGGCCAGATAAATGACCGCACCCGAACCAGCATACCCCATTATCATATCCTGGACGTGCAAAAGTCCAGGCGCATAAACTCTTGGAATCATAAACACCACCCATGCAATAAGGACACTCCAGCAAAATGGCCTGACATAAGCAGCCAGGCCTGCACTTGTGCTTACCGGAAGAAACTCCAAAAGTCCCATGGTCATAAATAAGATCCATGCATAATACTCATATCTGCTGCTGTAACCCATGGATGTTCTCCCTGCTTTCCTATGATACTTTCTTCCTGCTCATTACTGGTTTCCTGCTCATTACCGGTTTCCTTCTTATTACTTGTATCCTCCTCATTACCGGTTTCCTCCCATTGGGTCTCCGGCTCAGATTCTTCTGTCTCCTCCAATATTTCGGCAGGATAAAGCACGTTTGCATGAACAGCCACCTCCAGCTTATCTGTCCAGTACCCGTAGGCGCAGATTCCGGAAAAACCCATAACAAGAATTGCAGGAGCCAGGAATAAGATCAACCCCTTATTCATATCACTCAACCTCCCATTCCTGATGCTTTGAATCCGCACCCCTCTGATCCAGATAAAAAGGAATCTCACATTCATACTCCGCCAATATCCCCCAGTCCCCCTGACCGTTTTTCCTTCCTGGTTCCTCCAAATTCACTTCTACAGATGGAGGGGATTCTGTAAGCTGGGCAACAAGGCTCCTGCTTTCTTCCGTCAATCCCAGATACAGGCTTCCATTCAGCTGTTCCTCTTCCCTCAAGATCTCCCTGAATACATTAAAAACCAGCGGCTCCTCATATTCCTCCGGCAGGTATGCCCTCTCATATAGGTTTCCGTCTGCAACAACAGAAACGCTTTTGGCTTTCATGGATACCTGGAATTCAGGGGACTGGAAATCTGCTTCCCTGTTTCCAGGATCTGCAAAGGTGCTGTTCTGATCTTTTTCCATGGAAAATTGGATTCTTATGTAATTTCCCTCCAACAATTCTGCCGGCAGGCTGCCTTCCAGAAAAATACGTACCCTTTTTTTTCCATCCACCAGATCATACCTCATACTAATATCCGGAATTTCTATTATGCAGCCGCTGTCATCTACCAGATGAACGGTCGGTTCCTGATCCTGGAATAACATATCAAACACACCTGTTGTTAAATTTCCTGCCACTGTTACAGAATCGGTCCAGACTGCATAGGTTCCTCCCATAAATCCCAGGCTAACAGCCATCATACAGACCAGCAGCAATTTACAAATGACAGCCAACCTTTTTGTTCTCATGGCATCCTCCCTTCACTTCATTTCCGGCATACCTGCCAGGTTCATGATGAAACAAAAAGCTGTTTTTGCTGGCAAAAACCACTGCTTCCATTCTGCCGCTCATTTCCAGCTTGTTTAATATACTGGTAACGTGCTTTTTCGTGGTTCCTTCTGAAATATAGAGAATCCGGCTGATTTTTGCATTGCTCAGACCCCGGCTCAAAAGCGATAAGACCTCCCGTTCTCTTTGGGTCAGGCTTCCAAGCATACGTTCTTCCTCCGAAACCTGATTCATCACTTCTACCAAAGCCGGAGAATAAAATTTTCCTCCCCGTTCCACAACCTTCAGTGCGTATACAATTTCATCAATAAACGCGTCTTTCAGAACATACGCATCGGCTCCCAGCTCTCTTGCATATAAAAAGTCATTTTGTGATGAGGACGATGTGATGAAAAATTTCTTGCAGGCATATTTTTTGCATACCAGCCACTCCAAGAAATTAAATCCGCTTTCCTTTCCCAGGTTCACATCAATAAATGCCATTTCTATTTCATTTTGCTCCATACATCTGATTGCTTCGTTTACACTGCCCGCCTGCTTAATTACTTCCTGCGGGCGTATCATCCTTATAATTGATTCAATTCCCTGCCGGGATAAGGGATGATCATCCAGAATGAGCATCATTTTCCAGTACCTCCTTATTCATTCCTCTGGGAAAATAAATGCAAATACTTGCACCTTCTCCGCTTTTTGATTCAATGGCCATCCGCCCATTCAGCAAATAAACCATCCGGTATATGTTCTTTAATCCGTTGCCTCCCAGCCGCTCTGTTTTTTCCTTTGCAAATCCAGAGCCGTTATCCTTTACGGCTACCGATATTTCATCCTTCCTGAATAAAACACTGACCTCCACCTTATTTGCCTTACCGTGGCGGATGGCATTGTTTACGGTCTCACAGACCGTGCGGTACAAAGCGATGCTTTGGCCGGTAGTCATGTAAGCCGCTTTTTCATCTATATTTACATCAATTTGGGCACCGCAAAGCTTCTCAATTTCTTCCATATATTTTTTGACTTTCTTTACAAAGGCACGTCCGTCATGATCCTCAAAATGTTTCCCATAAATTGTTTCCCGCAGCTCCTTCATAATCATTTCCGCTGAATTCTTCAGCAGATCTGCCTGCTTCCGGGCCTGGGCCGTATGAAGATTTCCAATATTCTCTTCCAGCACTTTTATGCCGCATACCAGAGCAAATAACCGTTGTATTACCGTGTCATGAATTTCATTGGCAATTCTGTTCTGCTCTTCGGAGATGATGTATTTTTCCAACTGTTCCTGTATGTCCATATTTCTGAAAATGGCTTCCAGTATCCTTTGATAAAAAGTATACTGATCTCTGGCTTTTTCAATATATCTTCCCCCCGGTCTTATAAGAATTCCAAAGGGCCGGATATCCTGACCGATCCGGTTGATTTCATAGCTTTGTCCTTCCAATTCCACATCAAGACTATCCGCTTCACTGGAAAGAATGCAGGCCGCTTTACAGAACAGCTTCTGAAACAGGGTGTCATTCATCTGAAGGCTGATTTTTCTTTTTACCTTTTCCCTTTCGTCAAGTTCTGCAAGAATCAACCCTTTGGGGGCTATGGTTTTCTGAAGAAACTTTGCCAGTTCCTCTATCATGCGTTCAGGGCCGGTCATGGCAAACAAGTTATACATATCATACAAATCTGTAATCTGCTTCAGTGCCTGCTCTGTTTTTTCCTTTTCCAGGATCAGATTCTGGTTCAGCACCATCTGTTCCTCATGAATCTGATCCAACCTGTGCACATAACGAAGCAGTACATGAAAACCACCTGTGACAATGATAATCCCAATACAAACATTTAACTCCAGATAAGAAATCGTCTTTGACAAACCCTGTCCACCTCTCATCAGCCCGCACAACAGACACCATACAGTCGCAGGGACCACCAGAACCATGGTGCGCTCCAATGTCATCATAAGAAACAGGCAGCCAACATAATACCAAAGATATGGACTGGAAAAACCACCGCTTAATAAAATAAAGATTCCATTTGCAAATAGTTCCAGTCCCACGGTGATCCTGATCCAGATCATTGGGGATTCCTGCAAAAGCATCCTCTTATACAGAAAATTTCCCAGCATGCATGCGCACAGCATCCCTGTGCTTAACACAAGCCGCCCTGCCAGGCTGTTTTCATGGCGATGTATCAGAAACAGATAAACAACAGTCAAAAACGTAATGGAGATAATTCTGTAACTGATACAAATATTTAAGTATCCCATCTGTTCAGAATTTTTCATATTATGAGTCTCCTGTTTGGTGTCTCTGCTTTTTTCCAGAATGCTTCTCCAAAAGTCAGCCTTTTTGCCACCACAATATATTTTCCATTTTCCGTATGATGAGCAAACAAGCGGCTGCCCCGATGCTGCATTTCCCAAAGAAACCCGTCGCTGATTCCGCATTCCTGATACAACCGGTCAGCTGCCTTTCGGTATTCCACCCATTTTAGCTGGGACATTTTAATTTCAGATGCCATGATTATGCGCTGTCCGACGGTTTGTTCATCCAACTGGCTGTAGTACATGCCTTCGTATACAATATCCAGTTCTTTCTTTTCATGATAATCTGTCCTGATAACCAGTTCTCCTCCGGCTTCATCCGAAGTCACCTGCAAAATACGCACGCCCCCATACAGTACGCTCCCATACTCAAAGGACCAACTCATTTCATCACCTTCTTTCTTTTTCCTGCTCTAAGACTATCATGGTAAATACTTACTACATAGTTACCATGAGTTACCATCTTCTCTGCCACATGAAAAAGCCGGGAAAATTCCCCGACAGGACTCCGGCAAGTGATTAAAAGGATTGGATCAGTTTCTTCAAGTCACTGCGTTTATTTACGCATTTTTTTTCATAGATAATACCAGCCACCTTTTTTACATAGTTATAAGAATAATTCAATTCCTGACCGATTTCCTGATTGGTATAACCCAGAGCGATCAGCCGCATGATCTTTTTTTCCGTTTCTGTCAGTCCTATTGCCGCACTTTCAAATTTATTTTCATCCAGCCATCCGCTGTACTCGCTTTTCTCCATCATTCTCAATAATCGAAGCCTCCTGCCGTTTTCCAGATGCACGCGGATCCTGGCCAGTAAAATCTCCTTGACAAACGGTTTTATAATATAATCCACCGCACCAAAAGACAATCCTTTCAATTCAATCTCCGGCCTGTCCATTCCGCTGATAAATACAACAGGGACGTCCTGGACATCATCAATTTCCCTCAACGCTGCCATCGTATCAAACCCGTCCAACTCCGGCATATATATATCCAGCAGAATAATATCTGGCACATAATCTGAAGTAAGCAAAGAAAGAGCGTCTCTTCCAGATTTTACACAGCTTACAGCATAATCTGTCCGCAGGG
The DNA here is from genome assembly GCF_000526995.1 of Lacrimispora indolis DSM 755. Taxonomy (NCBI): domain Bacteria; kingdom Bacillati; phylum Bacillota; class Clostridia; order Lachnospirales; family Lachnospiraceae; genus Lacrimispora; species Lacrimispora indolis. Next base: position 914,724 of record NZ_AZUI01000001.1, read on the forward strand.
TTTCATCTGCCATTCTAAGAAGTATTGGATCATCATCCACAATCAAAATGGCATCTTTATTCTCCATTTGTGTCACCTCCCCTTAAAGAAGCAGAAGAGCTTATTCCTCCTGATTCCAAATTCATCCACCCTTTGTCAGATCTTCTTCAGACATCTTACTGTTTTATGTGCATTTTCAGCACTGACCAGGTAATGAATAGCTCCTGTCTGACTTTTGCCATATCATTTCCTGTTCAGCCATAAAAAGCCATGCCCACATTCAGCATTGCCGGGGTGAGTAACAGCTGCATGTCTCCTCAAATAATGTGGGATACTTACCCTGTTGATTTTGGAATTTCATGTATATTCTGTTTTAATTATACTCTGCAGGCTAAATATAGAATAGTTACTACCGGTTACCTATATTTTTCCCTTATGTCAGAACATTTATCTTACTTTACAGACCCCTTCCAGTATATCCTGCAGGTACTCAATTGCACCTCCAAGGTCCTATATTTTTGTCTGTCAATTACTGTTTTTCATTTCAATTATTATATATTACATTATTGTTACATAAGTACCTCAATGACCTTGTTACAAAGTAAATTTTAAAAGTGACTCACGCTCGTCCCCGGAGGCGCATATGATATTACAATAGAAAAGGCAAAGGAGTTTCTTATATGTGCTGCCCAGGCAATTTTACCCCCTACCGAGATGTAAACTGCAAAGACCTGGCGATCTTCCATGAAGCCACCAGGGAATTACGGGGCGCAACCTACAAGCCCTATCTGGTATCCATTCAGGAAGCCAGGGGAATCAACTTCCGCTTTATCTGCAATTCCTTCATTATGACCCGCCCGCCTCAGAATGCCATAACCATGGTATGCATCTTCATACCCTTTTGCAAGGATCCGGAAAAGGAGAAGGTACGGGCAGTTGTAACGGATATATGTAAAATGGGTTGCTATAAAGGTTAAGAGAAGATTCGCAGAAAATATCAAAATATTATTTCCGCTTTGTCTTAATGTTTTACAAAAAGACTTCGCGATTTCATAAGCTATAGAAAACTGCATTTAAAAATAACAAAAACGTAAGCTGGAAAGCCGGAATATAAATCGGAGATCAGGTGTCATCCTGTCCCGATTTTCTTTCATTAGCGGCCTTACTCCCCAAACCTGTCCGAAAATCCAGGCTGAAATAAAGAAACAGCCTGCCCGATCACAATAAAAACGGTATTAATAAAGCGGTAAAAAGCTTTATTAATACCGTTTTGATCTGATCAGAACAGGCAGTTAACTCCTTAAAAAACCTAAAAAGCCAGCCGGTACACATCGACCATTTCTGCTTTCCCTAATGACCGGATTCCAGGTAAGGTCCTGGCTCCGTAAAAGGAACATTTTTCCGCAAGCACTTCTAAGTCTGTTTCTTTTATTCCGGCATTCAGCTCTCTTAGGGTGACAGGCATTCCAATACTCCTGAAAAACCCTTCCAAGGCGCTGATCCCATTAAGAGCCGTTTTTAATGGTTTCTCAAAGTTCATCTCCTCATTCATCACCCGCACAGCCAGCTGGGCAAATCTCATGGGATCGTCTTCGCATACGTACCTGGCCCAGGAACAGAATAAGGCGGATAATCCGGCGCCGTGGGCAATGGCCGGATACATACCGGACAACTCATGCTCCAGCTGGTGAACCTGCATCATGAATTCCCTTCCCAAACCGGTCAGCTCATTATGGGAGAGACTTCCCGCCCACATAAGGGTTGCCCGCGCCCCGTAATCCTCAGGATTTTTGTCAGCCACAGCTCCCGCTTCCATAACAGAGGTCAAAAGCCCTTCTGCAATCCGGTCCGTAAGAGGCGTATCCTTTGTGTTTCCTCCCAGATACCGTTCCAGAGTGTGCATCATGATATCCACGGTTCCGCAGCCGGTCTGGAATTTATTGACGGTAAAGGTCAGCTCCGGATTGCAGATGGCAAACAGGGGCCGGTGTGTGGGACTGTTGAATCCCCGTTTTAAATCTCCTTCTTCATTTGTGATAACACAGGATAAGCTTGTCTCACTTCCTGAAGCAGACAGGGTGAGGATGTTGCCGTGGGGAAGGGCTTTTGCCGGAACTACTTCCTTTAAAAAGAATTTCCAAGGGTCAATTTCAGGATTAGGCGCTCCGTCAGCAATGCACTTGGCCGAGTCAATGACACTTCCCCCTCCCACTGCCAGGATAAACTCCACATGTTCCTTTCTGCATAGTTCCATTCCTTCCTTTGCCAGGGACAAGACCGGATTTGGCTGCACGCCTCCAAAAAGTACGTATTCAATCCCGTGTTCCTTTAAGGACTCCTCCACCAGTCCAAGAAGTCCGCTTTTCTTTACGCTGCATCCCCCATAATGAATCATGATCTTACGAAATCCATATTCTGAAATGATGGCACCTGCCTTCTTATGGGTATCACGGCCAAATATCACTCTTGTGGGTACACAATATTCAAAATTATTCATTCCTAGCCTCACTTTCCGCTGCGGTCTGATCTTTCTGTTCCGCATCATTTTTATTCTTAAGATGAATTATACCATGAACATTTCTTATTTCCAATACAGACTCTCTCCTACATTTTTCTTCATATTTTTGACTCCTTTTGCATATCTTATAAGGGAAAGCCTTAGACACCTGCTTTCCTTTTTCATATGTATTAATTAGGGAGTTCGACTCACCTGGCGGCTCATCGAACGGCTGATTTACTGATTCAGACCGGGCCTGGCTTGCCTTTATGAATTAAATCATGCCATGGAATGACAAGGAGAACGTTTATGAACCTATTTAAAAAAGATATCAGATTTTCCCATGTGTCCAGACATCATATCATCATTTACATAGAAGTTATCATTTTGACATTTCTTCTGGTCTCCTTATTTTTCGTATCCCCAGGCGGGAAGTTCTCATTTCCGGTAGCTAATCAGGACAAAAACGCCAGTCCCTCTGAAGCAAAAAAGTTTATTAAATGGGTGGATTTTGACGTGACTGCAAAGGCCATGCAGGAAGCCTTCCGGTATGATGTCAACACCTGCCAGTCTGAGCCTCATTTAAACTGGGTGGAGCTGCTGGCTTATCTTGGGGCCAAGTACGGAGGGGACTTTTCCAGATATTCCACCAAAGACTTGGATGGGCTGGCTGAACAGCTTCTTTCCGGTAAGACTATGGAAGAACTGACTGCAAAAATGACTCATTACTCCTATTACAGAGAGGCCTATGGAGCTGTATTGGATGGCCTTGTGGGACAGTATGAAATTCAGATCTCCTCTGAAAATGCTCCCCTTTATGCTACTCCTGCCCTCCTTCCTGACGGCAGCCTGGATCCGGACCGGGTATGGGTAAAAAAGTATGGGTTGAAAGGGTTTTCCCCCATTGCCAAGGGGTTTCCCTATAATGATTTCGACGATTTTGGAGTTGCCCGCTCTTATGGCTACAGAAGGCAGCATCTGGGGCATGATATGATGGGTCAGGTGGGAACTCCCGTAATTGCGGTGGAAAGCGGCTATGTAGAGGCCATCGGCTGGAACCAGTACGGCGGATGGCGTTTGGGGATCCGCAGCTTTGATGGAAAACGGTATTACTATTACGCTCATTTAAGAAAAAATTATCCTTATCATAAATCCTTAAGCCAGGGCAGCATTGTCACGGCCGGAGATGTGATCGGCTATCTGGGGCGTACCGGATACAGCCGGAATGAAAATACCAACAATATCAATGAGCCTCATCTTCACTTTGGGCTTCAGCTGATTTTTGACGAGTCCCAGAAAGAGGGAAACAATGAGATCTGGGTGAGCTGCTATGAGCTCACTAAATTCCTTTCCATGAACCGTTCCCAGACGCTTAAAAACCAGGAAACAAAGGAGTATAACCGGGTGTATGACATGAGGGATCCTGGAATCCCTGACAATTTCGTTCCGCCGGAGCCTCCCAAGGAAGAAAATTGATCATTCCACAGCAAAAGGGCTGTTGCGGCAAGTGCAACAGCCCTTATATACATTTGAGGAGATTTGTGGTAACGCTTTATTTTGCTTTTGGCTGCTGCTGGGTAATGCAGTGGATATTTCCGCCGCCAAATGCAACCTCTTCAGTGCGTACCCCAACCACTTTGCGGTCCGGATACATTTCCTGGATCTGCTGTAAGGCCAATGCATCGTTTTCATCGCCATACTGAGGTACGATCACCCCCCCGTTTACTACAAGGAAATTCATATAGGAAGCGATGGAAACCTCCCCATCCTCTCTTGGAAGAGTTCCTTCTACCATATCAATTGCCTCTGCACCATGGAGCAGAACCGGTTTCTTAGTCAGGCAGAGTTTATGTACCTTTAATTTACGGCCCTTTGCGTCCACTGCCTCTGATAATGTCCTATAGGCTTCCTGAGCTTCTCTATAAAAAGGATTATCTTTATCTTCCGTCCAGATGCAGGCAACTTCACCCGGTCTTACATACTGTGCAACATCGTCAACATGTCCGTTGGTCTCGTTAGGATCAATGCCATCCTTAATCCAGATGACCTTCTGGCAGTTTAAGTATTCATCCAGCATCTCTTCGATCTCTTCTTTTGTCATATGAGGATTTCTTCCTTCACTTAACAGGCACATTTCCGTGGTGATCACTGTTCCTTCTCCATCTACATGGAAGGAACCTCCTTCCAGAACAAAGCCTTCCGTACGGTAGGAATCAATGTCTTCTATCTCACATACCTTATGAGCCACAAGATCATCCTGATCCCAGGGGAAATAAAGTCCGTCTACCAGGCCGCCCCATGCATTAAAGGTCCAGTCACAGCCCCTGATTCCACCGTTATCATTGATAACAAAGGTAGGTCCGCAGTCACGGATCCAGGAGTCATTGCTGGTCATTTCAACCACTCTTATTTCAGCGGGAAGATGAGCACGGCAGTTCTGGTACTGTGCCGGAGAAACGCATACGGTAACAGGCTCAAACTGAAGGATTGCCTTCGCAACCTGGGTAAATACAGACTGTGCAGGCTTTGCACCGTTTCTCCAGTTATCCGGCCTTTCCGGCCATAGCATCCAAATCTGTTCCTGCTCTTCAAACTCTGCAGGCATACGGTATCCGTCCTGCTTTGGAGTTGTATTTTCAATTCTCTTTGCCATAATTTATCCCTTCTCTTTCTTATTTTTCTCTTTTTCTGTTTACGATCAGCTCACCAAGTATGAGGAATATCACTGCTCCGATGGTGATGGGAAGGACTCCCGCCAGGGTCTCCGGATCAAAGCTTAATGGAACTGCGGTAAAGACCAGCGCAACGATGATCAGGGTCATTGGGACGAATGCCAGAACCCTTAAAAAGCCATTGCTTCCCGGAACCTTAAAGGGCCGTTCTGTATCCGGATCTATCTCCCTGAGCTTTAAAAAGGCCGGAAATACAGGAATATAGGAAAGCAGAAACATGACCAGATTCAACGCGAAGAAGCACCAGAACAAATCCTGATTGGGTATGAGCGGAGCGATGATCAAAACCGTGCTGGCTACGATTCCATTCATAATGGCGGCGCCAATGGGCATATCATTCTTCTTGCTTCTTATCTTAAATACCGCCGGCATATCCCCATTTTCTGCCGAATAGGCCGCCACATTGTTCACCCCCAGTGACCAGGAAACCATATTTCCAAAAAGTGTGAGCAGAAAACCAATGGCAACCACTGTTACGATGATTCCTCTGGTGCTGCCGGTCAAAAGCTGGACACTTGCAACCAGCCCGGTACTGGTGCTGATCTGGTCGGCCGGAATTGCAACTCCGATTCCGAATGCCATAAAGATATAGATAGCAGCAATGACAATCCCGCCTGCTATAATGGCCTGGGGAATCTGCTTCTTGGGGTTTTCCATATCATCTGCAAAGGTACAAACAACTTCAAATCCAAGGCAGTTAAATAATATAACCGATATGTAGGATAAGCTGTTTAAATTAAAGTTTGGAATCAAGGAAGCCAGGGTATATTCATTTGCAACTCCATGAGTAAGCGCACCATAGATGCCAAGACATCCCAGAATCACTGCTATGAGAATCTTAATGACTGCAGCTCCGTTTAATATCCAGGCACTGTCACAAACCGAAAAAAAGCTGATAAAAACAATGATCCATACAAAGGTAAGCTCTATGATCAAGGACGGGAAAAATCCCAGTTCTCCTCCTGTCAAGAGATTAATGACCTCAGGGAACATAAGCGCCAAAGAAGCCATCCAAAGCGGAAAGTTGATCCAGTAGTACCAGGACACCCTTCCTCCCCATTTTTTACCAAATGCTTTTGACACCCAGTCATATAATCCACCGTCACCCTCATAGGTTGTCCCTAATTCTGAGGAGATCAAGCCATATGGCAGCAAAAATGCTATTAAGAGGAAAATCCACCAGAAATACTGGGAATTACCAATTGCTGCCACCGGACTTGCTGCTTCTGCCACAAATACAACGCATATTACCGTCATTATGGCATCAATTAACCGAAATTTCTTCTTTGGCGCATCAGACATAATTCTCCCCCTATCTGATATTTCTATCGTCCATGAATTTCTCCAACTGTTCCTTAGCTGCTGCAACTTTAAGCGGGCTTGGCGCCTGCTCTCTCTGATACTGTGTCAGATAAACAAGCAGACCTCTCATTGCTGTTAAGCGGTTTCCTGCCTCTAAGAACGCAATGGAGCTGTCGCTGTCAAGAACCTCATCAGTCACGTCTTCCCCTCTGGTAGCTGGCAGGCAGTGCATGAATTTGCAGCCGATATTGCCCAGAGACATTAAATCTCTGTTTACCTGATAATCCTTAAATGTAGCAACCCGCTCTTCCTTTGGAGTCTCGTTTTCATACAGTCCGTACCACACATCTGTGTAAATGAAATCTGCTCCCTTTACGCTGTCACGGTTATCGGTTACTTCCCATGTACCGCCGGAGATCCTGCAGTTCTCTTCCATGATCTTCTTGTGCTCTTCTAAAAGCTGATTGTTCTTTGGGCCGTAATGAACAAAATGCATACCAAGCTTTGTTGTGATAAATCCGAGAGAAGCACATACCTGGGTTCCGTCTCCTACGAAAACAACCTTGCAGTCTTCCAGTTTTTTGCCCCTTGGAAGATGCTCTGCGATTGTACAAAGGTCTCCGATTTCCTGAGTCGGATGATTGTAGTCACTCATACCATTTAATACAGGGATGGTGCATGCTTTGGCTAACTCCATCACAGTGTTATGTTCAACCACTCTGGCCATTACCACATCGATCAGCTGGGAAAGCACTCTTCCTGTATCACCGATGGTTTCATGTCCGCCAAGCTGGATCATTCCAGGCCCTAAATACTGGGCATGCCCGCCAAGCTGCTCCATAGCTGTTTCAAAGGAAACACGGGTCCTTGTTGAGGACTGCTGAAAAATCATTCCCAGTGTTTTTCCTTTTAACAGCGGAGGGTTATAGCCTGCCTTAATGCTTCTTTTAATTGCCAGAGACAGTTCAATGATGTCTAATAACTGCTCCTTGGTGAAATCGTTGGTGTCAATAAAATGTGTAATTCCGTTTGCTTTCATGGTAAAGTCTCCTTATATAAATTTTTATTGTAAATCAGTTAAAAGTGAATATGGTTCCTGTCCTTCCGTCCAGCGCTTCTACCGCATTGTCAAGGGAGGTGATGATCGCACGTTTTGAAGGATCGGACCTTACAAACTTCATGGCTGCCTGAACCTTTGGAAGCATGCTTCCCGGAGCAAACTGTCCTTCCTCACAATACCGTTTTGCTTCCATAAGGCTTAGATGATCCAGATTCTTCTGATCCGGTTTCTTGTAATTGACTGCCACCTTTTCCACTTCCGTCAAAATCAGCAGGATATCTGCTTCCACCTGTTCTGCCAGAAGCTCTGCTGCAAAATCCTTATCAATCACTGCTGCCGTTCCATGGAGGGCACCGGCTGCGTCTTCAATGACCGGAATTCCGCCTCCTCCGCAGGTGATGACAATTGCCTTTGGCCATAACTCCTTTACCGCCTCAATCTCCACAATCTTTTTAGGAATCGGAGATGCAACCACTCTGCGGTATCCCCGGCCGGCATCTTCTTTCATAACGTATCCCTTTTCTTCTTCCAAAGCGTGAGCCTCTTCTCTGGTATAGAAAGGCCCGATGGGCTTGGTTGGATGATGAAAAGCCTGATCCTGTTCATCTACAATCATCTGGGTAGCGATGGTGACAACAGGAAAGTTCTGATTCCTCTTATTGAGCGCATATTTCAGGCCCTGCTGCAAATGATATCCGATATAACCCTGGGACATTGCCCCGCATACATCAAACGGCATAGGCGGTGTTACATCTTTTGCAGTTTCAGATGCCAGCAAAATTCTCCCTACCTGAGGTCCGTTCCCATGTACTATGGCCATCTCATATCCTCGTTCATTTAATTCTGCTATATACTCGCAAGTCTTATGAACGACTTCAAGCTGTGCCTTGGCAGTTGCTTCTCCCTTTCCTGACTGCAGCGCATTTCCGCCTAAGGCAAGGACTATTTTCTCTGCCATCAGTAAAACCTCCTTTTTTGCTTTGCTGTGATTTTTGTGATCTGCTCTTTCAGGGGCGTCCTCACAAGATGAAAATAGCAGTTTCAGCACCGGTTGAGAATGCAACCAAAGGTGGATATTTATATCACTTTTAACTCTAATCCACATAAACTCTCCTAAACTTTTATGCATTGTGCACTAAAAAATGGACCTCTCATGAAATTTTGCAGTTGAAAAAACTTTTTTATTTGTTATACTGATGTTGGACAACATGAGGACGTACAATAGGCAGGAGACAGGTTATGGAAAAAGAAATCGTATTCATTTACAATCTGATTTTGATCACGGTATACTCTGGTATCCTTTGGATGTCTTTCTCCCTTCTTTTTAATGGGAAAGAAAAAATCCTTTTATGGATAGGCATTATATTCGGAGCAATTTTAGTGGATGATATTGTGATTTTTGCGTCAGAAATGTTTGAGAATTTTGCAGAATCTTATAACAGGATTTTTATGATCGTTCCCACCCATAAGACCATGATCTACCTGATCCTGTCACTGGGATACTTAACGATCTTCAAACGGCTGTTAAACAGAACGATTACCTACCGTGATTATGGAATCTTAGCAGTATACGTGACCTTCATGCTCTTTGTTCCGGCCATGGACAACAGCGCCTGGAAAATATGGCTCTATTTCCTCCCAAGCCAGCTTTACAACGCCTATATAGGAGCGGAGTGCTTAGGGATAATAAAAAAGAATCCTGAGGAATATCAGGATCCTTTCTTTAAATGGTGTAAAAGACTTTTTTATATCACTGTTCTCATGAATATCCTCATCATTGTGGAAGATACCATAGTAATTTTTAATTTTGATACTTATTCAAAATATTATATCAATATGAACAACCGGAGCTTTACCTCGGATATTCTGTATTTTATGTACGCCCTGTTTTCTGCCGGATATCTTATGTATTACCTGAAAATATTATTAAAGAATAATACCATTGTGGAAGAGGTGACAAGCCAGACCCGCGGAAATCTTCCCTCTGATATTGAAGAAAGCATTCTGTTTCATTTCAGCGAGATCTACCACCTGACCGCAAGGGAAAGGGAAATCTTAAGAGTTCTTCTGATGGACAAAACCAACCAGGAAATAAGCGAGGACTTATATATCTCCCTGGGAACAGCTAAAACCCATGTCCATAACATTTTTCAAAAAATAGGAGTCGTAAAACGTCCTCAGCTTTTAGAGGTCTATGACGTCTACCGCAGAGACCAGCTAAAACAGGAGCCTGAAAAAGAAACGCCGTCCCCATAAGTTTCACCTGCCGGGGACGGCGTTATTTTCGTGTTTTTCCCAGTTATAATAAGTGGATAAATAATCCGCTGCGCAGCTTTGGCTCAAACCAAGTAGATTTGGGCGGCATTAAAAGCCCTGCATCTGCCACGGAAAACAATTCATCAATGGAAGTGGGATACATGGAAAACGCTACCTCCATATCCTGGCTGCACCGTTTTTCCAGCTCCTTAAGTCCTCGGATCCCTCCGATAAAATCGATTCTCTTATCCGTTCTGGGATCTTTGATCCCCAAAACAGGGCCTAGCAGATTGTCCTGAAGGATGGATACATCAAGGCCCTTTACCGGGTCTGAGGATTTTAAGGAATTAAATGCTTTTAAACAGTACCACTTCCCGTTTAAATACATCCCAAAGGTCCCTTTTTCCAAAGGTGCAAAGGCCTCTGTTCCCATACAGGATACTTCAAAGAGCTGTCCTGTCTTATGAAGGAACTCCTCTTGTGAAAGGCCGTTTAAATCCTTTACCACACGGTTATAAGGCATGATCATCAGCTGATCGTCGGGAAACAGCACGGACAGGAAGTAGTTAAAAGGTTCTTCCCCCCTATAGCCCGGATTCTCCTCACGCCGTTTAAGTCCTACCTTCACGGCGGAAGCCGCTCTGTGGTGGCCGTCTGCTATATAAGTGGAGGGAATCCCATGAAAAGCCTCTTGGATCAGGGAGATTTTGCCTTTTTCATGGATCCGCCATACCCTGTGGCTGATCCCGTCTTCCGCAACAAAGTCATATAATGGCTCAGTACTTGTTACAGAATTAACGATCCCGTTGATCCCTTCATCGGACCGGTAAGCCAGGAAAATGGGACCTGTCTGGGCATCTGTGGTATCCACATGGCGGATCCGGTCCACTTCCTTTTCTTCTCTTGTATTTTCGTGCTTTTTAATAACTCCGTTTACATAATCATCAATGGAGGAACAGGCCACCAGTCCGGTCTGTTTTCTTCCGTCCATGGTCAGTTCATAAATATAGTAGGCTTCCAGAGGATCTGCCTCAAAAATCCCATCCTTTATCCAGTCTTTTAACATTTCCCCGGCTTTTTCATATACACGGTCATCGTAGATGTCCACATCATCGGAAAACTGTGTTTCCGGCCTGTCAATGTTTAAAAACGACCTTGGGTTGGCTGCCGTTACCTGACAGGCCTCCTTACGGCTGTACACGTCATAGGGAAGAGCTGCCACCTGATGGGCATACCCCTGGCCCGGTCTGACGCAAGGGAATGGTTTTACAATCGCCATAATATCTCCTTGTATTATATAGTCATAGCTTTTCTTTACCTTTTCTTAGGTATGAGCTATGCTGTTTTAGATACTGTGGATTAGTTCATTTCTCCTACCACTTGATGGTTTAGTAAAGGCTCTAACCACAGTCTCTTTGTTCACTTGTTAATCAGTTAGATACCGCATGACGGTTTATTTAGAACAAGGTTACAATCGCAGAGAGCCACCGTGGTCTAAAACAGTATCAAATTCATTTAATAGGAGTTTCGCTATGATATACGCAGGGATTGATGTTTCCAAGGATAAGCATGATTGTTTTATCACCAACTCAGATGGGAAGATTCTCTTTAAATCCTTTACCATTCCCAACAACCGGGAAGGTTTTGAGGTCCTCTATCAGAAGATCACTTCCACTACAGATGATTTAACCAATGTAAAAGTAGGCCTTGAAGCCACTGGACACTACAGTTATAACATCTTGGGCTTTCTTCTTGATAAAGGTCTGACCACCTTTGTTATCAATCCGTTACATACCAGTCTTTTCAGAAAAAGTCTAAGCCTTAGAAAGACGAAAACGGATAAAGTTGATTCCCATACGATTGCTACAATGCTTATGTCTGATGTGAACTTAAAGTCCTACTCAGACATATCTTACCACAACGAGGAATTAAAGTCACTAACCCGTTACCGTTTTGATAAAGTCAGGGAGCGCGCCAAGCTTAAAACTTCTGTTTCCCGTCTGGTTACGATTCTTTTTCCTGAACTGGAAAAGCTGGTTCCCACTCTTCATATGCCTTCCATTTCCGCTTTACTAAGCGAATTCCCCGGTGCTTTTCAGATTGCTTCTGCTCATCTTACCAGACTGACCAATCTGCTTTACGAAACCTCTAAGGGTCGTTACGGCAGAGACAACGCCATCCTGTTCAGGGAAACAGCCAGAGCCTCTATCGGTTCGAATATGCCTGTAAAATCTCTGGAACTGAAACACACCCTAAAGCTGATAGGTGAATTAGATGCCGAAATTGATGAAATCGAACAGGAAATAAAACGTATCATGGATGAACTCCATTCCCCTATTCTTACGATTCCTGGAATCAGTTACCGGATGGGCGCCATGATTCTAGCTGAAATCGGTGATTTTTCCCGTTTTGACTCTCCTGATAAGATTCTTGCCTATGCTGGATTATCTCCCTCTACCTACCAATCCGGACAGTTGGAATCTTCTCATTCACATATGGAAAAGCGTGGTTCCAGGTATCTGCGCTACGCACTTTTTAATGCTGCTAAATTTGTCTGTAAGTGGGATCCGGTATTTGCCGCCTATCTTGCAAAAAAGAGGGCGGAGGGTAAGCATTATAACGTTGCTGTTTCTCATGCTGCGAAGAAGCTGGTCAGAGTCATTTATCGGTTAGAAAAATCGGGACAGGCATACAACAAAGTCTCTTAACTTTTCTGTTTAATAATTTTCTTTTTGAGCACCTGTAAAGATGCTCTGTTTGTCATGCGGTTTTCAAGGTACTGATTTACTTGAAATGCATTTCTGCAATTCATTCATAAACTTTCTTTTTTAGACTTGACTTTTAATAGTTAGTCTTTACTTGCTTACCAGTTCTGCCATGCAGAAATATGTATAGAATTTGTACTTAGTGAGCAAGCTCACACGTACAAATTTTATACATGTTTCTATAGGGCGGACGCCCGACATGAATCATTTAGCGGCCTGTCTATTTCCCTTGAGGAAATAACTTCTATCCGCTGAATGACGAATGGCATGGCAGAACCCGAACTCTATTTAATGATTCTTACCCTGACCACACCCTTGATGTTTTTCAGCTTCTGTATGCTATCTTCATCAGGAACACTCTCCAGATCAAGCATGGTATAAGCGTACTTTTCACGGCTCTTGTTGGTCATGTCGGAGATATTCACATCCCCTGCCGCCAGGGTTCCTGTGATCTGCCCGATCATGTTGGGGATATTTAAGTGAAGCACTGCAATGCGGCTGGCCGCCTTGCACACTCCCATATCACAGAAAGGAAAGTTTACGGAATTGCGGATGTTGCCGTTGTCAATATAATCCATGATCTCTTCTACAGCCATCTTTGCGCAGTTATCCTCAGATTCCTCCGTAGAAGCGCCTAAATGAGGAATGACTAGGGCTCCTTCCATGTGAGCAGACTTTGGATTTGGGAAATCAGTCACATATTTTCTTACCTTGCCTGACTGTAAAGCCTCTGCCATATCATCTTCGTTCACCAGAACATCTCTTGCAAAATTCAGGATCACAACACCATCCTTCATATGATCAAGGACAGATTTATTCACCATTCCCTTTGTGGAATCCACCAGAGGAAGATGAAGGGTTATGTAATCGCACTCCTGGAAAATGGTATCCGCAGAGGTGATGTGCTTGATGTTTCTGGAAAGCTTCCATGCCGCGTTTATGGAAATAAAGGGATCATATCCATAGACGTCCATCCCTAAGTAAGAACAGGCATTTGCCACCTCCGTACCAATGGCTCCAAGGCCGATAACACCCAGCTTCTTTCCCCTGATCTCGCAGCCTGCAAAAGCCTTTTTGGCTTTTTCTGCAGATTTTGCAATATTTTCATCGTCCTTATTATCCTTGCACCAGCGGACGCCTCCCACAATATCCCTGGAAGCCATCATAAGGCCTGCGATGACCAGTTCCTTTACTCCGTTGGCATTGGCTCCCGGCGTATTGAATACCACAATCCCTTTTGCAGCACATTCCTCCAGGGGAATGTTATTCACCCCCGCTCCGGCTCTTGCAATGGCTAAAAGGCCCTCAGGAAGCTCCAGTTCATGCATGGAAGCGCTTCGGACAAGAACTCCGTCCGCTTCATTGATGTCATTTGTTAATGTATAATCGTCTGTCAGCAATACGGTTCCGCAATTAGAAACCGCATTGAGGCAATGAATTTTTTTTGTCATAATTCCTCTCCTCCAAGTAAGTCATTTCCCATGCTTTTCTTCAAAATCCTTCATAAAGGAAACCAGCTTTTCTACACCTTCCATTGGCATGGCATTGTAGATGCTGGCACGCATACCGCCAACGCTCCTGTGGCCCTTTAAGTTTTCAAATCCTGCTGCCTTTGATTCCTTTACAAACAATGCATCCAGTTCCTCATTTCCGGTGACAAAAGGAACATTCATCAGGGAACGGTCCTCCTTTACCACAGTACCGGTAAACATCTGACTCTGATCCAGATAATCATAAAGGAGGGCAGCCTTCTTTTCATTGAATTCCTTCATGGCCTCTAAGCCGCCCCGCTTCTTCAGCCACTGGAATACCTTTCCGCAAATGTAGATCCCATAGGCCGGCGGCGTATTGTATAGAGATTTCTCGTTGGCATGGGTTTTATAACGAAGCATGGTAGGAGTTCCGGGAAGCACATCTTCTGTGATTAAGTCTTCCCGGATGATAGCAATGACCACGCCTGCAGGCCCTACGTTTTTCTGGGCGCCTGCAAAAATCAGGCCGTACTTTGAAACGTCAACGGGTTCCGATAAGAAACAGGAGGAGAGATCAGCTACCAGTGTTTTTCCCTTTGTATTGGGCAATGTTTTGAACTTTGTACCATAAATCGTGTTGTTTTCACAGATATAAACGTAATCCGCATCTTCAGAAATGGGAAGATCCGAAACCTCCGGAATATAGCTGAAGGTTTTATCAGCGCTTGAAGCAATTGCATTGGCCGTACCGTAAAGCTTTGCTTCCTGGTATGCCTTTTTTGCCCACTGTCCCGTGATAATGTAGTCTCCCACCCGGTTCTTGAATAAGTTCATGGGAACCATGGCAAACTGCTGGGAGGCTCCGCCCTGTAAAAACAACACCTTGTAATTGTCCGGAATCTTTAATAAGTCCCTTAAATCCGCCTCAGCATCGCCGATGATGGTCTCAAACATTTTAGACCTGTGGCTCATCTCCATGACGGACATACCGCAGCCCCTGTAATCCAACATCTCTTCCGCGGCTTCTCTTAAGACATCTTCCGGCAGCACGGCTGGCCCTGCGGAAAAATTGTACACTCTGCTCATATCTCTTCCTCCTCATACTTTTATCTAAAACTTTAAGTCTTCCGCGTCAAACGCATCCTGAATCGGCGCTCCCGGAGATACCATGGGGAATACCTTGTCATCACAATGGATCTGACATTCTATAACAACAGGAACGTTTAACTCAATGGCTTCTCTGAGAGCAGGCTCAAACTCATCCTTACCGGTCACCCGGTAAGCCTTGGCTCCCAGCCCCTCCGCTACTTTTACAAAATCTACCTGGTCATTAAGTACTGTATGTGAATACCGCTTTCCATAGAACAGGGTCTGCCACTGGCGGACCATGCCCAGTACCTGGTTGTTTAAAACCACCTGAATGATGGGAATATTGTAGCGGGTAGCTGTGGCGATCTCATTCATATTCATGCGGAAACACCCGTCTCCTGCCACGTTAATGACTGCCTTATCCTTGCAGCCCAGCTTTGCTCCAAGGGAAGCTCCCAGACCGTAGCCCATGGTTCCAAGGCCGCCGGAGGAAATGAAGCTTCTGGGGTATTTATATTGATAGAACTGGGCAGCCCACATCTGATGCTGGCCTACCTCCGTCGTGATGATGGCATCTCCCTGGGTAACCTCATAAATCTTTTCTATAATATAGGGGCCGGTCAGGATACTCTTGTCAAAGCGCATGGGATACATATCCTTTAAGCGGTCAATGTGGGCCAGCCATTCTTCATGGTTGATAGGATCTAACCGTGCATTCAGCTTCTTTAAGATCACTTTTACATCGCCGATCACGCTGGCATAAGTCTTGACGTTCTTATTGATTTCCGCCGGATCCACATCAAATTGAAGGATCTTCGCCTTTCTGGCAAACTTGGCGGCATTACCTGTCACCCGGTCACTGAACCGGGCCCCCACAACGATCAATAAGTCGCATTCCGTGATTCCGAAATTTGAGGTCTTGGTCCCGTGCATTCCCACCATTCCGGTATATAATTCGTCGGTTCCGTTAAAGGCCCCCTTTCCCATCAGACTGTCCGCAACAGGGGCCTGGATCTTGTGGGCAAAAGAAGAAAGCTCTTCTGAAGCATTGGCTGCAACTGCGCCTCCTCCTACGAAAATATACGGTTTCTGGGATTTCCGGATCAGCTGCAGGGCATTTTCCAAATCTTCCTCTGTTATGGTATCCTCCTGCCTTTTGATGGGCTCCGGAGTTACATATTCATAGTCATAGTTTGCTGCGGTCACATCCTTTGTGATATCCACCAGCACAGGGCCAGGCCTTCCAGTCTGTGCGATCTGGAATGCCCGGCGGATGGTATCCGCCAGTTTTGTTATATCTTTAACAATGAAATTGTATTTGGTAATAGGCATGGTCACGCCGGTGATATCCACCTCCTGGAAGCTGTCACGTCCAAGAAGGTTTACAGCCACGTTACAGGTAATGGCCACCATTGGGATTGAATCCATAAAAGCGGTGGCGATTCCGGTCACCAGGTTGGTTGCCCCAGGGCCTGAGGTTGCCAGACAGACACCTACCCTGCCGGTGGCTCTCGCGTATCCGTCGGCCGCATGGGCTGCCCCCTGTTCATGGGAAGTGAGGATATGGGTTATCTCATCCTGATGCTTATAAAGGGCATCGTATATATTTAAGATCGTACCGCCGGGATACCCGAAAACAGTATCAACCCCCTGTTCCTTCAGGCATTCGATTACAATCTCTGCTCCATTCAATGTTTTCATAGGCTGCTCCTTTTCCTTTATATTTCAAGAATTGCTCCACGGCTTGCCGGGGCTGCCATAGCCGCATAGCGGGCTAAGTATCCTGTAGTCACCTGAGGTTTCCTTGGCTGCCAATTGGCCTTTCTTCTTGTCATCTCATCGTCAGATATGTTTACATCCAACCTGTGGTTGTCAATATCAATGGAAATAATGTCTCCTTCTTCCACCAGGGCAATGGGACCTCCCACCGCTGCTTCCGGACATGCATGCCCAATGGAAGCGCCTCTGGAAGCGCCGCTGAAACGGCCGTCAGTGATCAGGGCCACCGTGGAACCAAGTCCCATGCCTGCAATGGCTGAGGTTGGATTTAGCATCTCTCTCATGCCGGGGCCGCCTTTGGGTCCTTCGTAGCGGATAACAACCACATCTCCTGCCACGATCTTTCCTCCCTTAATGGCATCTATTGCATCCTCTTCACAGTCAAAGACTCTTGCCGGACCATCATGCTTTAACATTTCAGGCGCTACGGCGGAGCGCTTTACCACCGCGGAATCAGGAGCCAGATTTCCTTTTAATATGGCGATGCCTCCTGTCTGGCTGTAGGGATTTTCCACAGGCCGGATCACTTCATGATTCCTATTTACACAATTCTTTATATTTTCTCCAACCGTTTTTCCTGTCACGGTCATACAGTCTAATTCCAGAAGTCCCAGCTTGCTGATCTCGTTCATAACAGCGTAAATTCCGCCTGCTTCATTTAAATCTTCCATATAAGTAGGCCCTGCCGGAGCCAGATGGCAAAGGTTGGGGGTCTTTGCGCTGATCTCATTTGCGATCTCCAGATTCAAATCCACACCCGCATCATGGGCGATGGCGGGAAGATGGAGCATACTGTTGGTGCTGCAGCCCAGGGCCATATCCATGGTCAGTGCATTGCGGAAGGCTTTTTCCGTCATAATGTCACGTGGACAGATATTCTTCTTAAGCATTTCCATAACAGCCATTCCTGCATGCTTTGCCAGTTTCAGCCTTTCCGAATAAACCGCCGGAATGGTTCCGTTACCTTTCAGTCCCATTCCCAGGACCTCTGTCAGACAGTTCATGCTGTTGGCCGTATACATACCGGAACAAGAGCCGCAGGTGGGGCAGGCATGCTGTTCATATTCCCTCACATCCTCTTCAGTCATGTTTCCTGCAGTATAAGCTCCTACCGCCTCAAACATGCTGGAAAGGCTGGTCTTATGGCCATGCACACGCCCAGCTAACATTGGTCCGCCACTGACGAACACTGTGGGTACATTAATGCGGGCCGCTGCCATTAAGAGTCCGGGTACATTCTTATCACAGTTGGGTACCATGACCAGGGCATCAAAGGCATGGGCCTTTGCAAGGCATTCCGTGGAATCCGCAATTAAGTCCCTGGTGACCAGAGAGTATTTCATACCAATGTGTCCCATGGCAATTCCGTCACAGACCGCAATGGCCGGAACCATGACCGGGGTACCGCCTGCCATGGCAACTCCCATTTTAACGGCATCCACCATTTTGTCCAGGTTCATATGGCCTGGTACGATTTCATTATAAGAACTGACAATACCGATCAGAGGTCTTTCCATCTCTTCCTCTGTCATTCCCAGCGCGTTAAACAGGGAACGGTGAGGCGCCTGCTGCATCCCTTTTTTTACTGAATCACTTTTCATCTGCTGCACACTCCTTTTCTTTTTTAATCCGTTCCGCAATTCTGTCTCCCATTTCTGCGGTCGAAACTTTTTTACATCCTTCTGAATAAATGTCTGCCGTCCGGTATCCTTCTTTCAGCACCTTTTCCACTGCTGACTCCACCGCTGCTGCTTCCCGGTCCAAATCAAAGGAAAAGCGGAGCATCATGGCTGCGGAAAGAACGGTGGCTATGGGGTTTGCAATATTTTTTCCCGCAATATCCGGGGCAGAGCCGTGGCTTGGTTCATACATTCCAAATTTACTTTCATTCATGCTGGCTGAAGACAGCATCCCAATGGAGCCTGTGATCATGCTGGCTTCATCGGACAGGATATCACCGAACATGTTTTCCGTCAGGATCACGTCAAACTGTCCCGGATTCATCACAAGCTGCATGGCGCAGTTATCAACCAGCATATGGGACAGGGCAACTTCCGGATAATCCTTTGCCACCTCTTCCACCACTTTTCTCCAAAGCCTGGAGGAATCCAGCACATTCGCCTTATCCACGCTGGTCACTTTTTTCCGGCGTTTCATGGCAATATCAAAGGCCTTAACGGCGATTCTTCTTATTTCATTTTCATTATAGGCAAGGGTATCCACGGCAGTCATGACACCATCCACCTCTTCGGTGTGCCGCTCTCCGAAATACAGGCCGCCTGTCAGCTCTCTCATGATGACCATGTCAAATCCGTCTCCAATGATCTCCTTTTTTAAAGGGCAGGCATCAGATAGCTCTTTGTACAAATAGGCCGGACGGATATTGGCAAATAAATTAAGACCCTTACGGATAGCAAGTAGCCCCGCTTCAGGTCTCAGATTCGGTGCCACATCGTACCATTTTGAATTTCCCACATTTCCGCCGACTGCTCCGAGGAGAACGGAATCACTGTTTTTTGCTGTTTTGAGAGCTTCCTCTGTTAAAGGAACTCCATGGGTATCAATAGAAATGCCGCCCATCAATACTTCTGTATACTGAAAGTCATGACCGTATACACTTCCCACCTTATCAAGGACCTTTCTCGCTTCTCCAATGATTTCAGGCCCGATCCCGTCGCCGGGAATCACTGCAATATTGTAATTCATCTCTGCCTCTCCCTCTATGTCACTGCACTATGCTGATAAAAGGCAGTATTTTTACTGCCGTCCATCCGATTATCGAAGGCGCTTTATGCTTTCGATAATATATTTCTTCTCATAATAGAACATTTATCGGGATTTTTCAACTAAAATAAAATAATTTTCGGGAAAAGACTATATAAGATTGGAATTGAAACTATAAACATAGGTTATAAAAGAGGCATTTCATATGAGTTATTTGATAAATATGGAAAAGCCCTGTCCCTTCTAAACTGCTATGCGCAAAAAAAGTGCGTCTTATTCCGGCTTTCGGCTTATACCGTTTCAAGACGCACTATTAACTATCCTTTTTAACTATACCTCTGCATTTATTGATGAATCATGTCCTGATAAAACTCATAAGCTTCCTTCGCAGTAAAACCTTCGTGCACGATCCTGCGGACAGCTGCGCTCATCTCCACAGGGTTTTCACTCTGGAAGATATTTCTTCCCATATCAACTCCTCTTGCACCCTGGCTGATGGACTGGTACGCAAGCTCCAGTGCTTCTTTCTCAGGAAGTTTCTTCCCCCCTGCCACTACAATAGGTACCGGGCAGGCAGATACCACTTCTTCAAAGTTTTCACAATAGTAGGTTTTTATGATATTGGCTCCTAACTCTGCCACAATACGGGTAGCCAGCTTAAAGAAGCGGTCTGTTCTCTCCATCTGCTTTCCTACTGCCACAACTCCCATAGTAGGTATGCTATAGCGCACACCTAAGTTCACCGCTTTTGACAGATTATCAAGGCTTGAAAGCTGACCTTCCGCTCCGATAAAGGTTTGAACGGCCATACAATCCGCATTCATACGGATCACATCTTCAATATCAACAGCGAGAACCTCATGGGACAAGTCCTCATCAAGCATGGAAGAACCGGAGGTGACGCGAAGTGCAATGCCTTTTCTTCCCTCTGCAGGCACACAGCTTCGCAGCGCCCCTCTTGTTCCCATTAAAACATCAATGTTGGGAAGCAGCTTGGGCACCACTAAGTCCAAACGCTCCAGACCGGCAACAGAACCCATAAAGTATCCATGGTCAAATGCAAACATGACCGTATTCCCGCTGCTCTCATCAAAAATATTCGATAAATGCTTTTTCATTCCCCAATCCAGTTGATTGGCTCCTTTTACATAAAAAGGCTTATTATTTGCAAAGAGTACATCCTTATAATAATTATGTGTTACTTTTATTCCTTCCAGATCTGCCATGTTCATTCTCTCCTTTTACTGTCATTGCACCCAGCGGTTTGGCCGGATTAAAAATCATAGTTATTCATATTGTCTTTATTAAATACCGTGCGCTCCGGAAGGAGAACGACTCCATTGTTTACCTCACCGGTAGTGGCTCCCTCAACCAGACAGTCATTGGGCATTACTTCCACAGCGCCGATCTCCGGTATGTCAATCTTATCTCCTACCTTTACCTGATTTCCCGCAGATAAATAGGCGGCAAGATAGCAGCCAATAGCACCCTGAACCTGGCAGTCCCAAAGTCCCCACTGCTCGATCACACCTGCATTGCAGTAATCCTTAATGGACATGGGAGAAGCAAAACCGGTGATGGTCACATCTTCTTTTGTAATTCCTTTGTTCTGAGCCGCCTTACACTGACCCGGAAGTGCTGTAGAGTCATTGCAGATAATCAAATCAATATCCGGATTGGCTTCCAGAATGGAGGCGCCGATGGATACTGCTTTTTCTGCATCCTGTTCGGAATAATAATTATTGGGAGCAACATTCACCCAATTGGGAAAAGTCTCCTTTATATAAGCCTCTCCCGCAACCTGCCAGGAGTTCTGATCTGCCACGGTTGCCTGGGAATAGTGCCAGCAGTACTTAATCCCATCCGCTTTGACATCCTTCCCCCTATTTGTTAAAGAGTCCGCCCCCATATCTACAAGCATTTTGCCAAGCATCTCTGGCGTTCCCTGGGAAACCATCAAGGTGCGTGCCGTATCAGAAACATCGGAATCCCATGTGACCACGGTCAGGCCTGCATCACTTGCCTCCTTTAATGCAGAGTCAAGTCCCGTCGCATCTACAGAGGAAACACATAAGGCATCCACTCCGCTTGCCACCGCATTGTTGATTACCTGAACCTGGTCTGCTACGGCCGCATTGGCGCTTCCCTGATAATCAACGGTAATTCCCCAGGATTTTCCGTATTTCTGGGCTCCCGCATTGGCTGATTCAAAAAATGCATTACCCGTCAGCTTTGGAATAAATGCCACTGTTTTTCCGGAAATATCGGTAGAACCGGCATTGCCCGTGCCTTCTTCCGCTTTAGATTCTGTTTTTGTTTCCCCACCGGCTGCCTTGGTTGTGTCAGTAAGTTTTTCCGAACCGCTGCAGGCAGACAGTGACGCCGCCATCAGTCCCGCCAATACAAATGCCATTGCTTTTCTCATAAAAAATCCTCCTTTAATATGCTTTATATAGTTTTATAATGATAAGGTTTTCCCCTCATTTTATCAGTCACTTCCGCTCTCTTTTCAGAAAACGTGCTCTCAAACCCGGATTATTCAGGAATGCCCGTCCCGTCACTACTGCCAGAAGGAGAATCCCTGCCGGAATGTCCAGATACTGCTGGCTCACCTTAAAGCACAGCGGAAGTCCGAATCTTAAAGTCCCGATCACCACTGCGGCAAGTGCCGTCCCAGGTACACTTCCTTTCCCTCCTGTACTTAAGGTACCTCCCAGAACCACTGCAGTAATGATGGGGAGGGTCAGTGTAGAACCAATATCGCTTTTTGCCGTACCAAGATAAGAGGTAAGGATAATTCCGGCCACAGCCGCACTGATTCCGGAAAGAATATATGTACTCATGATAATAAGCTTTGTATGAATGCCTGAATATTCCGCTGCATTGGGATTTACCCCCACCAGAAATACCTGTCTTCCATATCTGGTCTTATGCAGAAGAAAATAAGCCAGTACTGCCAGGATCAGAAATATGATAACCTGGCTTGGAATGACGCCAAACAGCTTTATTTTAGAGAGCCTTAAAAAACTATCCGGGAAACCGCTGATCCCTTTGTAGCTTTCTGTTGCTGACAAATTTGACACCATCAGCGCAACCCCGGAATACAGAAAACTCCCTCCAAGAGTAACCACCATGGGCTGCACACCGCAGTATGCGATAAAATAGCCGGAAAGAGCGCCGCACAGTCCCGCAGCAGCTATGGCAGCCAGGGAAGCCGCCCAGATATTCACTCCCCCATCCTGCCAGGCAACTCCCATAATAATGGAAGAAAGCCCTACAATGGAACCGGCCTGGATATCAATCCCTCCCGTAATCATGACAAAGGTGACAAACAGCGAAATGATACAAATGGAAATAATGTCATTCATACTGCCAAACAGCACTCTGGGCATAAGGAATTTGCTGTTTTTTGACGCAAAGACAACAATTTCCAGAATCAAAATCAAGAAAAGTGCAAATTCCCACTTTTTCCAGACAGAAGCTTTCATTTCTTCTCTCCTCCTTTTCCACCAGTCCTGGCAGACAAGATCCTGCGGCGGTTTTTCTCAGCCGCCCGGTTCTGCGCCACGGTATTGATTACCACAATGGTCAGCAGCATAATGCCGGTGATGGTATTGTCATAATCGGAAGAGAAGCCAAGAAACACAAGGATTCTGCTGATGGAGGACATGATTACCGCACCGATGGATGCACCTGCCAGGCTTCCAATTCCTCCATTTAAACTTAAGCCCCCCAGAACACATGCCGCAATTGCCTTCATCTCATATCCGTTACCTGCCGTAGGCGTAATAAAACCAATGCGGGACGCATAAATCATACCTGCAGCAGAAGCAAACATACCGCACAGGACATATGCCATGATTTTCGTTTTATCTGCCGGAATTCCAACCAGGGTTGCACCGGCTTCATGATCCCCCACTGCGATAAAATATTTTCCCTTTTTGGTCTTCGTCAAAACGAGATGGACAATCAAAACCATAACAACTGTCATGGCATAAAAAACCGTCAGATTTCCCATAAGCATGCGGTTTGACATTCTGGTAAATGCAGCCGGAAGATTCTCAACCCAGGCTCCCTTTGTGTATACATAAATCAAGCCCCGTACAACACCATTAACACCCAGTGTAAAAATCAGAGATGGAATGTGAAATATCGCTACCCCCACCCCATTGACCAGTCCGGCCAGAATGCCGATGATAAGGGCAGCCGCGGCGGCTGTTATCACTCCATAACCGTCCCTTAAAAGTGTAGCTCCGACGGCTGCCGATAAGCCCAGTACCGCCCCAATGGAAACATCGATTTCCCCTGTCAGGATGACAAATGCGATTCCTGCTGACAGAAGCGTAAATACAACGCTGTCATTAAAACAATTCCATATGACTGCCGGCTGCCAGAAACTCCGGTTAACCAGGCCTACCAGAAAAATCAGCCCCGCCAGAAACAGAAAACTGTTTAACTCACGGACTTTTCCAATTTTCTTCATGCCCCCACCTGCTTTCCTTCCGTCACCCCAAAGGAGGCCGCCATAAGGCTTGCCTGACTGATCTCACATTTGCTCAGTTCTCCCTTAAGCCTTCCCTGAAAGACCACAACCGCCCTGTCTGAAAGCTCCACGATCTCTTCCATATCAGAAGAAATCAGCATGACCGCAACTCCCTGCCTTTTCAGTTCATGGATAATTGCATACACATCGCCGCGGGCCGCCGCATCGATTCCCCGTGTCGGCTCGTCCAAAATCACCAGCCTTGGATTTGTAGACAGTGACCGTCCAATGACTATTTTCTGCTGATTGCCTCCGGAAAGACTTCCCGCCGCCTGATCCTGGCCCGTAATCCTAATACGAAAGTCCTCCACATATTTCCGGGTGATTCCCCGCTCAGTCCTTGTGTTTAAGAATATCCGCCCAAGAGCTTTCCCCGGAACTAAGGCAGAGGTAGTATTTGCTGCCACATCACTGATTCCGAACAGACCATTTAAGCGGCGGTCCTCCGGTACATAATTAATACCGGCTTTTAAAATTTCCCTGGTAGAGAGGCCTGTCACATCTCTTCCATCCAGAAAAGCTTTTCCGCTAAGAACCTTATCTTTTCCAAAAATCGTAACTGCAAGCTCGGTACGCCCAGCCCCCACAACTCCTGCAACTCCAAGAATCTCTCCAGGGTAGATCTTAAGGTCCATATCCTTGAATCCGTAACCCGAGTAGCCTTTTAATTCAAATACCGGTTTCAGTTCAGAATAGTCCAGATCAGAAGATTCCTTTTTTTCACATTCCTTCTGCCCATCCATATTGGCGGGAAGCAGCCCCTTAACCAGCATTTCTCTGGTAAAATCTGAAGTCCTTCCCTTTAATGTAATCACTCCGTCTCTCATAATTGCCACATGGGTAGCAATCTGAAATACCTCAGCCAACCGGTGAGTAATATAGATGATACCTATTCCTTTCTTTTTTAAATCCTCCACAATCCGGAAAAGGCTTTCCACCTCATCAAAGGTCAGGGCGCTGGTGGGTTCATCTAAAATAAGAAGCTTTGCCTGTCTTAACAACCCTCTGAGAAGCTCCACCAGCTGCTGCTCCGCTATGGAAAGGCTCATAGCCTTCCGGTCGGTGTCCAGGTGCCAGCCAATCTCATCCATGATCTGGTGCAGACGTTTTCGAAGAATGGCCGTATTTTCATGAAAACCAATGAGAATGTTCTCCTCAACAGTCATGTTTGGAAACAGCATGGGTTCCTGGGGAACCATATAAATCCCTTTTGCAAGAGCAACAGACGGCTTAAATACCGAAAGTGTTTCCCCGGCTACCGTTACACTTCCGGCATCCGGCTGATATATGCCCATAATAATCTTCATCAAGGTACTTTTTCCTGCTCCGTTTCCGCCGATCAGCGCAAGGACTTCTCCCTCTCTCACGCTTAAATCAATTCCTTTTAAAACAGCATTGGAGCCAAATGATTTAACAATATCGCTGACAGAGAACAATACCTGTTCCAAACGGGCTGCTTCAGACTGCTTCATATTTCCTCCCACCCATCAAAGTTGATATTTTTGTTTCATATGCTAACTTTTGTTTCATGTCCACATCATACATGATATAGCCCGTATTGTCAATAGCCTTTTCCAAAAGCATGGTGATTTTATACGAAATTTCTCATTATATCTTCTATGTTTTATCAAAATTACCACACATATTTTTGTGATGTTTTATTTGTTTTGGCACTATTGACATATAGATCTTCCTTTGCTATACTAAGTACAAATTCAAACATTTTATCATTACAAAAACATTTGTTTAGAACGAATGATACGAATAGGAGACCAAGACATGAATTATGAAGATTCCCTTATTATCAAAACAGCGTGGTATTATTATATAGAAAATATGACCCAGCAAAAAATCTCGGAAAAACTCGGAATATCCCGTATGAAAGTGATTAAGCTTCTGGAAAAAGCCAGACAGGACGGTGTGATACAGTTCCAGATTTCCCAGGAACGGAGCCGTCACTTAAAAATCGAGCAAGAAATAATCCGCAGATGGAGTTTAAAAGATGCGTTTGTAGTTCCCTCTGCCCCTGATGTCTCCTGCCTAAACGATACCATTGCCAAAGCTGCCGCCATGTACATCAGTGACCGGATCACAGAAAACACATACGTCAACATCGGATACGGAGATACCCTGGGCAGGGTAATCAATCATCTGGCCAACATAACGGAAGCACCTCTTTCTGCCGTATCTTTAACAGGAGGTGTCAGCTATTATCTTCCAAATGCATTTTCCAGCAGGTTTAACGCAAAGCTGTTTCTTTATCCCGCTCCTCTGGTTGTTTCAACCAAAGAGCTATGCAATGCCATGCAAAACGAACCTTCCATACAGGAAATATCCCGTATGGTGAACCTGGCTTCCATGACCGTGGTAGGCATAGGGGGAATCAAAGAAGATGCAACCATAATCAAGAATGGAATTTTTACGAAAAATGACTTTCTCTACCTGTCCATGCAGGGAGCCGTAGGCGATATCCTCAGCCATTTCATCGATGCAGATGGAAATCCCGTCCATACTGATATTGAGGACCGGCTGTTAAGCACATCTCTTGCAACCTTGCGCACCCTGCCCAATGTAATTGGGGTCGCCGCCGGAGACAGTAAAGTCAGAGCCATACGCGCTTCTTTAAAGGGCGGTTATTTAAATGTGCTGATCACAGATGAACAAACAGCAATAAAACTGATGGAAGAAGATCCTGATTCGCCGAAATGAAAATAGAATGGAGGAATGGATATGTCATCAAATTACCTTTTAGCTATTGACGCAGGCACTGGAAGTATTCGTGCAGTACTATTTGACCGTAAGGGCAATCAGCTCTCCTGTGTTCAGGAGGAATGGGAACACAGGGAGGATCCTAAGTATCCGGGGAGTATGGATTTTGACTGGGAAAGGAACTGGGAGCTTGCCTCCTCCTGTATCCGCAGGGTCTTATGCTCAAGTACCGGCGAACCTTATGAGATAGCCGCCATCTCCACTACCTGCATGAGAGAAGGTATCGTTCTTTACGACAAAGACGGAAAAGAAATCTGGGCCTGCGCCAATGTAGATGCCCGGAGCAATGATGAAGTAAAACAGCTGATTTCCAGCGATCCAGAACTGGAACGCCTCCTCTATTACGAAACAGGACAGTCTTATGCCCTGGATGCCCTTCCCAGGCTTCTATGGGTAAAGAATAAAATGCCGGATATTTATGAACGGATTGCATACATTGGTATGTTCAACGACTGGCTTATGTTTAAGCTGACCGGAATCCTGGCCGTAGAGCCAAGCAACGGATCTACAACCGGACTATTTGATTTAAAGACCCGCCTCTGGAATCCAAAGATTGCCGGGCGATGCGGATTACGAACGGATATATTCCCCCTTGTAAAGGAATGCGGAACAGTAATCGGGAGAACATCTTCTGACTGCACAGGCCATACAGGACTGCCGGAAGGAATTCCGGTTGTCGTAGGCGGAGGAGATGCCCAATTAGGTTGTATAGGAGTAGGTGTTGTGCATGTAGAGGAAGCCGCATTATTCGGAGGCAGTTTCTGGCAGTACGAATACAATACAGACAAGCCAGACACAGACCCTGGCTGCCGTGTCCGGGTAAACTGTCATGCCATACCAGGCATATGGCAATATGAAGCCCTCGCCTTTCAGCCGGGACTTGTCATGCGCTGGTACCGGGACAGCTTCTGTCATGCAGAAAAAAGGCTGGCAGATCAAACAGGAAAGAGTGTCTATGACCTGATGAATGAGGAAGCAGAAAAAATACCGGCAGGCTGCTACGGCATGATGTGCACTTTTTCAGATGTGATGAACTTTATAAACTGGAAACATGCTGCACCAACTTTCTCCAACTTTGAACTGGATCCTCAGAAATACAACCACTATACCTTCTACCGGGCGATTTTAGAAAATACGGCTTTGGTTACAAAGGGACATTTAGAACTGGTTCGGGAGGCCACCGGCCATCTTCCAAAAGAAATCACATTTGCAGGCGGAGCCGCAAACAGCTCTCTCTGGGCCCAGATCCTCTCAGATGTTCTGGGACTCCCTGTAAAGGTTCCCAAAGTAAAGGAAGCCACTGCGCTGGGTGCTGCCATCCTGGCAGGATATGGGATCGGCATGTATCAGGATATTGCTGAGACTGCAAAAGAACTGGTAACCATAGAGCACCAGTTTATGCCAAACATGGAGAATCATAGAATTTATTGTGGGATTTATAAAAACTGGAGAGAATTTTACCAAGCCCAGCTGCTTCTTTGTGATCGTAAAATCACAAAGAATATGTGGATTGCACCTGGCTTATAAGTGAAGAAAAAGGAGAAAAAAATATGTTTATCATCAATGAATCAGAGAAAGAATTCCGTTTTGGCAACAGCGGTCCAAAATATTTAATGAAAGGTCCACGCATGAATTTTGCAGTGGTGCAATTCCAGCCAGGTGAGGATTTCACCGCTCATTATCATAACGTGATGGAAGAGAATTTCTTCATTCTTGAGGGAGAGGTTAACATTGTTGTAGATGGAGTCGTCCATCATTTAAAACAGGGGGATTTTATCCATATTGAGCCTTCGGAGACTCACTATTGCTTTAATCCCTACAGGAACATCGTAAAGATGATATCCACACTGGCGCCATTCCAGGAAGTGGATAAGGTAGAATTGGAAGACTATACATTTTAGCATATGTAAACTGTATCCTGACAATTGAGATAGAAGCAGAGGATGTCAACCTCTTTTCTATATCTTTCTTTCAGGATACAGTTTACTTTTTTGATGCCGAAAATTCACCAATTCTCTGAAATATTCTTTTTCTTTTCTAAAATCTCTTCTATCGCTTTAATAATAATGATTAAAAACATGTCTATTCATTCATGAAGGCTTATAGAAGTTTTATAACACTGTCCCTATTTTCCGGGCAATGTCCATTTCTTCCTCTATCAGTTCCTGGAAATGTCCGCATGCTTCCTGGATGAGTTCCTGGTTATTCAACCTGATTGAGGCCTTGTATAATCCATATTTCACCGCCGTCCACTTGAGAAAGAATTCTTTAGAAAAATACTGGTCATACTTTCCCTTGTACAACGGCATGTTCTGAAGATAATGAAGATAGAGATAACGGTTATTGATCAAAGCATCTATGTACTTTGCAAGCAATTCCCCGTTTTTCTGTTTTCCATAAGCACACTCCCTGATTTGGGCGAGGAGATTTTCCTGTGTTCCTGGATGAGAATGCAGAATTTCCTGTGCTTCCCTTTGGATGCTCATATCAGACTGTTGTTCCGCAGTTTTATAAATCCAGCAAATATCAAAGGCGTGGAAAATCATATCCTTCTCCGTTATCTCCATATCCTTTCTGTCATACGTGGGGTCAAAGCAGGAAAATACGCCTTCCTTCTCTTTCCTTGCAATAAAATAATGAAAGCTGTGCAATGTCTGGAAATAAGGAGTCCACGGAATAAAAAAGGCATCCATTCCAGCTACCAGCCATTGCCCGTGGGAAAGCCGCGATAAGTTTTTTTCTACCTCTTCTGAAGAACAGCAATTCAGAAATTCCAGCTTTACACCCAGAGCCTCCAGATTAACAGGCATTCTTCTGGATAAATACAGATGATGGATCTGATCATACGTAAAATCTGTTTCTGACCACAGGTTAGCAAAAGCGTTCCGGTAATCCACACCTGTGAAAACAGCAGCATTCAATATGCTGCTGGAATAACAGTTTAATCCCTGAAAATAAATCAGACTCATGACTGTTCTTCTCTCCTTCTTTCATTTTTACCAGACACAGTCTTTCTGATTGTATCAACTATTTTTATTTTCCGGGGCTGTTTAAATCCTGACAAATGCACTTTGCAGTAAGCTCTGATCTCTTCCTGGATTTCTTCCCGGCTGGACTGGGTATCGGCCGGAATAATATCTGCGCAGACAGTTTCATTTCCCCACTCATCCGTTTCTCCATAGACAACACAGTCTTTTGCAAGCAGGCTGTTTAAGATACAGGCTTCCACTTCCTCCGGATATACGTTAAATCCTCTGACGATAATCACATTTTTCTTCCGCCCGTAAATATACAAATAGCCTTCCTCATCCAAATAGCCAAGATCGCCTGTATACAAATAGCCGTTTTTCAGCACCGCCTTTGTTTCTTCTTGATTTCGGTAATACCCTGACATCACGTTAAGTCCCTTTACAAGGATTTCTCCATTGGTATAAGGGCTATCTGTGATCATACCGTCAGCTTCTATGAAAATTTTAACGCCCTTTATCGCCTTTCCCACGGAATCCAGCTTCTCCACACTGGTTTTCGTGTACTTTGTAATCAGCGGGGCAGCTTCCGTCATCCCATAGCCCTGCCAGAGCTGGATTCCGGGATATGCATTTAAAAGGTTTCTCAATGTAGCACCAGAAATTTTACTTCCCCCGAAACCGTAGTATTTTAATAAATGAATATCATAAGGGATGGGCCTTCCTGCTGTCTGCTCCATTAAGAGGGGGATCATTGCCCCGCCCTCATAGTGAGTCACCCTATGGTCCTGAACCGTTTTATAAAAGGAGTCCAAAGTAAAGCCTTCCTTAAGCAGAACCAAGGGAAATGCTTTTATAAGACAGGCACACAGGATCATCAGGCCGTACGCTGAAGAAAACGGAACTGCAAGAATATACTTAATTTCCTCCTCATTCATGTCTTCATAACACATTCTGTCAATATAACCCAAAACAGAAGTTTCAACATTCCTCTCCGTAAGAGGCACAATTTTGACTCTGCCTGTAGAGCCTGATGTGGTTAACAGGACCAATGGTACATCCGATCCTGTACTGGGTTCGAAAAGAAGCTGCATAGATTCTTTTGGCTGGCATTCCTCTACATAGATCACCTGTAAATGAGGGACTGGCCCGGCATTTATCTCTTCAAAAACCGGATGGAATCTTTGGGATGTAATGATAATGCCTGTGTCTGTCTGTTTAAGCAAAGGAATCATTTCGTGTTTCGTCAGATGGACATTTAAAGGAAATGCTGTTTTCCCCATTAAGAATATGCCGAAAAGAGCGGCAATAAAATCGCTCCCGTCAGGTAAAAATATTACGGCATTTTCCCAATGACTCCGGGGCAGGCAGGATTGAATGCTTATGGCTTTTTGTATGAGGTCCTGGAAGGTAATGCTGGCTTCCCCATCAATAACTGCCGTTTTTTGGGGGAGTGGGGGATTCAGAAATAGATTTCTAATCATCTTTTCATGTTCTCCTTTACTTTTTTTTCAGTCAGTGCGATCAGCTGGCTGACTTCCAGACAGGATTCCATTTCTGAGATGTCAAAGGTAATGGAATACATATCTTCTATCTTAAGCAAAAGGTGGATAAAGGAAAGGGAATCAAAGCCCAGGTCTTTATAAAGATTGCGTTTTCTGTCAGAAACCGGTAGCTTTGCCGTTTCTTCTATCAGACGGATAATTTCGTCATGGATCACCACTGCAGTTTTCCTCCTTTTTTCAGATATTTCTTTTTTAAAAGGCCTGCATCATACAAACAAGCTGATCACAGGCCTTTTTCTATCGTCTATTCAAGTATTTATTCAAGCAAAATTCCACCGCTGACTGAGAATCTGCCGAATGTTTCCGTTGTAACTCCTTCTGCTCTGCATCCGACTATAATGCCAACAAGAGAACCTGCCGGAATGAGGGCATTGATATCTGTTGTGGAACCTCTTCTCAGTGTATATTTGGGAACCACTCCCCCTCCTTCCGGCGCTGTAAACGGTTCCGAATAAGTCAGGGTATCCTGAAGTATGGTAAATACCATCCCTCCTGTCGTTTGCCCTGGAGTATCTGAGGTTAACACTGCAAGAGCCGCAAACGGATACATGGTTACTCCGTCATCTAAAAAAAGTGACAATTTTGCGCCAAATAACACATAGATGTTTTTTACCACTGCGTCATAAGGCATTACAAAACAACTGCGGTAAAATTGATCGTAATTATTAAAATTAAACGTAATTATTCCAGCTTCCCAATCACCTTCCTGCAGCTGTGTAGGCCTGCCTGAATTAATCTGATTTGCTTCAAATCCAGCAAATTGAATAATTGACGGATTCCCCTGATCATCTGTGGAAACTTCAGCATATTCGTTGTCAATGGCAAATGGGATCACTCCTGCCCGGTCGGGGCCGGTCGATCCCGCAGGCCCTGTTGGGCCAGTAGGACCTGTTGGGCCCTCAGTTCCTGTGGTTCCCGTCGGGCCGGTCGGACCCTCGGCTCCTGTCGCTCCCGTTGGGCCGGTTGGACCCTCGGCTCCTGTCGCTCCAGTCGGGCCGGTTGGGCCCTCGGCCCCTGTAGCTCCGGTCGGGCCAGTTGGGCCCTCGGCTCCTGTGGCTCCCGTTGGGCCGGTTGGACCCTCGGCTCCTGTCGCTCCCGTTGGGCCGGTTGGACCCTCGGCTCCTGTCGCTCCCGTTGGGCCGGTTGGACCCTCGGCTCCTGTCGCTCCGGTGGCTCCTGTTGGGCCAGTTGGACCTTCTTCCCCAGTGGCTCCCGTCGGACCGGTTGGGCCTTCGGCTCCTGTAGCTCCCGTCGGACCGATTGGACCTGTTGGGCCCTCGGCTCCTGTCGCTCCCGTCGGACCAATTGGACCTGTTGGGCCCTCGGCTCCCGTAGCTCCCGTCGGGCCAGTTGGACCTTCTATCCCAGTGGCTCCCGTCGGGCCGGTTGGACCCTCGGCTCCTGTCGCTCCCATCGGACCGGTCGGGCCGGTCGGACCCTCAGCTCCTATGGCTCCCGTCGGACCGGTTGGGCCTTCGGCTCCTGTAGCTCCCGTCGGACCGATTGGACCTGTTGGGCCCTCGGCTCCTGTCGCTCCCGTCGGACCAATTGGACCTGATGGGCCCTCGGCTCCCGTCGGGCCAGTTGGACCTTCTTCCCCAGTGGCTCCCATCGGACCAGTTGGGCCCTCGGCTCCTGTCGCTCCCGTCGGACCGGTTGGGCCTTCGGCTCCTGTAGCTCCCGTCGGGCCAGTTGGACCTTCTTCCCCAGCGGCTCCGGTCGGACCGGTTGGGCCAGTTGGACCTTCTTCCCCAGTGGCTCCCATCGGACCGGTTGGACCTTGAGCTCCTGTCGCCCCCGTTGCTCCCGTTGGACCGGTTGGACCCTGGGCTCCTGTCTCCCCCGTTGGGCCAGTTGGACCCTGGGCTCCCATTGCTCCCGTTGGGCCAGTTGGACCCTGGGCCCCTGTTGCCCCCGTTGGACCCTGAACTCCTGTGGCCCCCGTTGGGCCAGTTGGACCCTGAGCTCCTGTCGCCCCCGTTGGGCCGGTTGGACCCTGGGCTCCTGTCGCTCCTGTCTCCCCCGTTGGGCCAGTTGGACCCTGGGCTCCTGTCGCTCCCGTTGGGCCAGTTGGACCCTGAGCTCCTGTCGCCCCCGTTGGGCCGGTTGGACCCTGGGCTCCTGTCGCTCCCGTTGCCCCCGTTGGACCCTGAGCCCCTGTCGCTCCCGTTGGGCCAGTTGGACCCTGAGCTCCTGTCGCTCCCGTTGCTCCCGTTGGGCCAGTTGGACCCTGGGCTCCTGTCGCTCCCGTTGCCCCCGTTGGGCCAGTTGGACCCTGGGCTCCTGTTGGTCCAGTCGAGCCTGGGCAGCCTCTCGGGCCTTGTGGTCCTGTTGGCCCCACACAACACCTGCACCCCTGTGACCCATTAGAGTTACAGCATCTGCTTCCATTAAAGCAGCAATCATCATTACAATTTCTACAATTCCCCATTATAATTCTCTCCTATTAGGATCTGATGTTACGTTTTTACTTACAAGCATTTTATAGAAAGCTAAAAATCATAATATAAAGGGCTTTTTGCTCCTTACACTTAATTATATGCTTTTATATCTTTCAGGGTTTAATTCCCGCAGCTTGCTTTATACACCTTTCCAAAACAGAGAATTGCTCACATTCAAGCCAATCCTGTCAAAAGAAAAAGAATGCTTTTTATTATCACAAAGATGAGAAACTCAAAAACAGATGCTTTTCCATTACAGTTCTATTTGATTTACCTCCCATCCGAGTCACCATATCCGCTCCCCGTATGAGGAAATGTATCGTCCTATGAGAAAAGGCAAAAAAGCCGGGCCTGCACCAATGTAAAGGCCCGAAGTAATAATGAAGTAAAACATCTGGTATGAAGGGATCCAGGACTTGTACTCCTTCTCTGTCAGGAAACAGGACAGCTTCATGCCCTTAATACCATTCTAAAGTCACTCTGAAAAAGAGATAATATGCCAGATATTTATGCCCAGATTGCATGGGAGAAAAGAGAAAAAAGATGTTTATTATCAATGAATCAAAAACATTTTAAGGATTTATTCCAAGATATTTAACAAAAGGATACACATAAATCTTGTAACCATTCAGACAGGAAACAATTTCAACGCTGACGCGTTTCAAGAAATGGATAAAACAGAAGTGGATAACTATACATTTTAGCGCCTGCAACCTGTCTCCTGACAGCTGGGTATAGAAAAGAGGGGGTCTCCCCCTCCTTTCTATGCCTTTCCGCCAGGGGACAGGTTATTTTTTATGAAATGCCCTTGTCAACTGTCAGGCATTTATCTATAGAAGCTTTTTCAATTTCATTAATATTAGAAGAATTATCTGTACGGGTATAGTAGCAGCTGGAATCACTGTTTAAGGAACCTATTGACAGGGTAAAGGTTTCTTCTGAACCATTCTTATCGTAAGTATAGGTTATGACCGCAGCGGGCTGATCTAAGCCGTAGTCTGCCAATTCCTTTTCCTGCACCTTATAATTAGGGCAGCTTTTCACCTTCAGGCTGCTTAAAGAATCTGCCAGAACATTTAAACCGGAATTATCGGAAAGCTTGTTGCCCTGAGATTCCACAGAATCCCGGTACCATTCGATGGTCCCTTCTTTATCATCCAGTTTCTTTTTTATAAAATGTTCACTGGAGCCTTCCTTTGTAATTGTGATGCTTTTTATGTCGGCTCCGGAAACGGCAGGAAATTCTTCCAGAGCCATAAGATCAGTCAGACTGCTGCCGGTTTCGTTGTACAGGGCAGAACTGATGAGATACGGCGTATCCTGTCCCTCTACAGCGGCATAATAATCCCCGTCTCCGGTGGCATTGCCCAGCAGAATTACAGACTTCGTCCCATCCTCTGCGGCTGCAGTGATCTTTCTGACGGGCTGATCCAGGCCATAGGCGCTTAAGCTGTCCCCTCCTTCCAGCTTCCGCAATGCCTCAAGCTTTGAAACCGTGGAAGCGATGGAATCCACTTCCGTCTGATTTACAGGAAAGAGGTCATCTCCGTCATATTTCCATTTGCCGTCCTTTTTCGAAAAGGAGAGCTCCTGACCGTCAATATCATAAGAAACAGAAGCAACATTGGATAGGTCGGTGAGATAGACCTTATCCCCTTCTGCCTTCTCCTTTTCCTGTTTCTGAGAGTGATTCATATATCTTCCCACTCCCCCATAGATCACGCATAAAACCACCAGGGCGATCGCTCCGTATATAAGGCCTTTTTTCTTCTTCATGTCCACGCCTCCTTCTACAGACGCCTGCGCTTCAGCCAGATCACCAGTCCTGCTGCCAGCGTCACCACAGGGATGACAAAGATAAACAGGATCCCCCACATGCCTCCATGAGTGACGGTATTATAGGTCACTTCCAGACTCTTTGATGGAATGGACACATTGGAAACGTCATCGAAATTGGAGGTAACTGCGTTCATGAAAAGGGTTAAGTTGGTCAAATTGGAGAAGCTGGTATTCAGACCCTCATCAATAAGGGAAGGGGTGCTGAACACGGTCAAACGGGCTGTTCCTGAGTCCAGGGTTTTCTCTGATACTGCCCCCAGAATATAGGTCCCCTGGGTCTGCTTATCGGCAGTTACCAGCATGCCTCCGTCACTGGTTTCCATAAATGGAGTCACTTCCACGCCTTCCGGCAGTTCTTCCTTCTGAGTCAGGGCTGCAGACTGAAGGACAAGGGCCGCGCTTTTTCCATCAATACCATTTGTCACTTCACTTCCAACCTGAATGGTTGGGAATATATAGTAAGGGTTGTTCTGGTAAAATTTCTTGGTATCCGCCGCAAGCCCATTTTCCAGATTCAGACCGTAATCATTCATAAGAGCATTGAGATTGGGACGGTCCTTCTCTGAGTAGCCGGCAAGAATCATTACCCTTCCGCCTTTGTCCAGATAATCGGAGACCATTTTCTTTTCGTCATTGGCCAGATCTGAGGCCGGGGCGTTGATGAGCAAAAGCTGGCAGTCCTCAGGAATGCTGCCTTCTGTCAGAATATTTAAGGAGTTCACGGTCAGATTGGACTTTTTCAGCATGTCAGATGCCGTATCCCCTAGAGCTCCCTCTCCATGGCCCTCTGTAACGTAAACCGTTTTCTGCACGTTGTTGATCACATGGGAAATGGCTCCGGTAAGCTTGCCTTCTCCGTCAAATTCTGTTTCTTGAGACTGTCCATAATAATAGTAGGACATTTCATCCATCTTAATGATATCCGTCAGGGCGATGGTTTCTGTCTTGTCTGTGGCTTCACAGCTTACCAAAAGGGTATTGTCCTGTGCCTTCAGCTTATTTACCTGGTCCGGATGAAGGACAGAATCCACGGTCACCACCTTAATATGGCCGGATAAATCCTCGTAGCGTTTTATAAAGCTTGTGATCCGCTTATCCACAGAAGCCGGATCAGCTACCACATAGATCGTTATATCTTTATCAAGGGCCCTTACAAGATCCTTTGTAGTTCCTCCCAGAGTGTAGATCT
This sequence comes from Lacrimispora indolis DSM 755, assembly GCF_000526995.1. NCBI lineage: Bacteria > Bacillati > Bacillota > Clostridia > Lachnospirales > Lachnospiraceae > Lacrimispora > Lacrimispora indolis. The sequence goes on from NZ_AZUI01000001.1 coordinate 951,691, forward strand.
GGCTGCTGCTCATATCCCATTGCCGCACCTTCTCAGGAAGACGGCCTACGATCAAATTCAATATTACCACGGCTGCTATGACGATCACGGAAAGAATCGCCGTGTAGCCGCCTTTTTTTAATTTTCTGGTCATTTCCATCCTCCTAACTCCATCTGCGTTTCTCTATGGACTGCACGGTCAAAAATACCAGCAGAAATATGATGCTGATATAGTAAACCAGGCCGCCTGCATCAAAGATGTAATGACTGGCAAAGTTCTGGAATACGTCCGTTATGGCAACCTTTTCCAGAATATTTGTCAAAGCCCGGTCAAAAATGCCCTTTTTCACAAAGTATAGAACCCCGATGCAAAGAACTCCGGCCGATTCCAAAACGGCTGCAAGAGGGCCATGGCTTGTGACCCGGTGTACGGCAAAAACGATTCCGGTCCAAAGGATCAGAAACCCTATTGCAGATCCGGAAGCAGAGGTGGGCAAAAATCCCACAAGATTGGGCCATAAAAGCAGTAAAAGGATGATTCCAAAGGTTCCTACTGCAGCAATGATCTGACTCTCAGTCAGGGACGAAATGAACATCCCAATTGCGATATAGACACAGCCCAGCAGGAAAAAGGCCAGTATGGAAGCATAATCCGCCTTCAAATTTGCATTTCCGTTCAGCTTGATAATGAGTGGGCAGATTCCGAAAAGCAGTACAGGGATAGCATATACGGTTGTCATGGAAAGATATTTTCCAAGTACCATCTGGGTAACAGATACCGGAGAAGTGAGGAGCAGCTGGTCTGTCTTCGTCTTTCTGTCATCTGCAAAGCTTCTCATGGTAAGCACAGGAATGCCGATCATGATAATGGTCACCATGCCGGACAAGGTAAAGGAAAAGTAAGGATACCCGCTCATCATGTTATAGGCCATAAAGTAAATGCCTACGAACAGCACCATAAAGGCAATAAATACGTATCCGGTCATGGACTGAAAATAGGCCTTCAGTTCTCTTCTATATATTGCTGCCATTATTCTTCATCCCCCTCTCCGATTCCACCGGCTTCCTTTTGGTCTGCTGTCCCGGCAGGCTCTTCATATTCTTCAGATCCCTCAAAATCAGCCTCCTCAAAACCTTGGCCTGCATCTCCGTTATCTGTCAGCCCGTTGTCTGTCTCTCTATTACCGGTCTCTTCGTTACCGGTCTCCTCATCTTCTATTTCCCCGCCGTCCGCTTCCGCAGTCAGTTCCAGAAATACCTCTTCCAAAGATGCCTTTGTTTCATGCATAGAAAGAATAGGAATCCTTTGGTCTGCAAATGCAAAGAAAATAGTCTCCCGGATATCCTCTCCATTTCCCTCCTCATCCGTACGGATGCGGAACAATGCCCTGTAAATTCCCTCTTCCCCGCTTTCCTTTAGTGACACATCGGCTGCCTGGGGAATGGCTTCCAGGGTTTTATGTATCTGTTCTTCCTCTCCCTTGACCAAAAGCTCCATTCCGGCTGTTCCGGCCATCTGTTGTTCCAGGTTTTCCGGTGTATCGCTGGCGAGCAGCCTTCCTTTGTCAATGATCATGATGTGGTCGCACACCGCGCTGACCTCAGAAAGGATGTGGGAGCTTAAAATAACCGTATGCTTTCGACCCAGCTCGCGGATAGTATCCCGGATCTCAATGATCTGCTTGGGGTCCAATCCCACAGTGGGTTCATCCAGAATGATGACAGGAGGAAACCCTATAACCGCCTGGGCAAGGCCCACACGCTGCCTGTAACCCTTTGACAGGTTGCGGATCAAGCGGCCCTGCACATCCTCCAGTCTGGCAAGCTCCATAACCTCACGAACAGCTTCCTCCCTTTCCTTTTTCGGTATTTTCTTCAATTCAGCTGCAAACAGCAGCTGCTCTCTTACAGTCATATCCACATAAAGGGGCGGAAGCTCCGGCAGATAGCCGATACACTTCTTTGCTTCCTCCCCATCCTCCAGTATGTTATGGCCGTTGATCAGCACATCGCCCTCCGTTGCCCCTATGTACCCGGTCATAATGTTCATTGTAGTGGATTTTCCTGCACCATTTGGCCCCAAAAAACCATATATCTGCCCGTCGCTGATGGTAAAGCTCAAATGGTCCACAGCCAAATGGCCGCTGTAATCCTTTACAAGATTCCTGACTTCAATCAACTCTCTCTCCTCCTGTTCTTTATGCATTTTTGCATCCTTACTTAGGGTAAAAGGGAATTGTGAAAATTGTGTGATATATTTTTGTTGATTGTGTGATAAAAGTATGAAATATTTCGACATTATTTTAAATAAACAAAGAGTCTGCTTTGCAGACCCGAGAGGCGAACCAGAGGTTTTTATATCATAGAATGCATTTCCCTGTAATACAAAAAACGCCTGGCAGCTTCCGCTGCACAGGCAACCAGGACAAAGGAATAAGTTCCTTTTTAACAGTTTATTTCCGTAAGCAATGAGCCAGGCGCAGGATTGTTTGTATTCCTGCAACCGGCAAATGCTGCAAGGTCAAATTCCCCGTAACTTGCTGCGGGAGATTTGATTTACCTTATAATAAAACATGTACTGCTGAAGGATTCCGGCATACCCCTGATAACGCTCCAGAGGAAAACCCTTAGGATAGTGAACCTCTAAAATCTGTCTTACGTGGGTATCCACAGGAAAAGCTCCCACATGGTGAAGGCCGAAAAGGCAGACACAGTCAGCCACTTTTCTTCCGATCCCATACTGTTCCATGAGCATGGTATGGGCGCTTTCATAATCCGCTTCCCTTAAGCGTAATAGCCATTCTTTTCCCTCCTGCCTGCTGCAGGCTTCTGCAATTGACAAAATGTATTTGTCCCGGTAACCAAGGCCCAGGCCGGACAGCCCCTGAAGACCTGCCGCGGAAAGGCTCTCCGGCTCAGGAAAGGCATCATAGCTTCTTTCTGTTTCTATCCAGCTCCCGTCAGAAGACATGGCAAGACCCAGCCCTTTTCTTTTGTCTCCGAACCGTTTGCACAATTCCTTCACGCTGCCTGTGATGCGGGTGATGTTGTTATTCTGGGAAATCAAGAAGGTCACCAGCATTTCCCATAAGTCCTGATGAAGGATCCTGACACCCCAGCCCCATTCCATTGCTTCCTTCAGATAAAAATCCTCAGAATCCACACGCTTTTTATAGCCGCCGTAATCGGTCTGCAAGTCAAAATAACCGGCCCACGTTTCTTCAAACTCCTTTTCCCCGCAGGAAAACAGAAAGCCATCTTCTTCTTTTACTGCTTCCACATATTCTCCCCCTGCCGCGACCGACCAGACCCGGTTGTCTTCCCCCCGGCCTTCCATGCGAAAGCACTGGCCGGATCTGGCGATCTGTTCAAAATCCATATCCTTTATCTGAATCCGGTACATAATAAGTCTTTCTCCATTTCATTGTCCAAACCATAAGATCTCATGCTGCCATACCATTCCTAGTCACCATTGATATGGGACAGAAATTCCTTCAGCCGTGCAACATCTCCGTCGGCAAAGCAGTATCCATCCATGCCACAGGCCTTTGCCCCCTCAATATTCAAGGGCATATCGTCAATGAAAAAGCATTCCTCAGGCTTTAAATGAAACCGTTCAAATAAATGGCAATACATTTCCTTCTGAGGCTTCATGCACTTTACCTCTGCGGAAAACAAAATCCCGTCAAAATATTCGATTCCTGGAATGATATTGTAACACGTCAGCAGACGGAGGGAAGCGTTAGAGCAAAGATAGATGCCATAGCCCTTCTCCTTAAGCTGCCTGATCACCTCTCCCATCTCCTTGTCAGGCCACATGTTATATTCATGCCAGTGTTCCAGGCAAAGAGCCGCCATTTCCTTTGCGTGTTCTGTGTCCAGACGCGCCTGCATTTTCTTTAATGCTTCTTCCTCTGAGATCACTCCCATATCCAGAAACAGCCATTCATGAGATTCGAACACAGCGATTCTTACCGCTTTCCTCTCTGCCTCATCCTCAATAAAATGGCGGCAAACCATGTCTGCGTCGTAATGGACCAGTACTTTTCCCATGTCAAATACGATATTTTTAATCATCATTTCACTCCTGTAATAATTTATTTTTCTTTTTAAACCAGAAATAATACGGAACCTCGTAGATCAGCATACATATCCAGCCAATGAGACAGGCATAGGGAACGCCTTTCATCCCCATGGTGGGAACCAGCAGATAAACAAATACCACCCGGACGGATATCTGGATCAAGGTGGAAATCAGAGTGATGGACATATTTCCCATTCCCCGGAAAAATCCCTGGATCCCATTGGTAAATGCCGGAAGAAGATAAAAAAATGCCATAAGGCTTAAATATTCTGCTCCGATCCTGACCATAGCCCCATCTCCCTGGGAGACAAATAATTTCATTACAGGCTCCTTTACCAGCAGAATGACGATGCATATAATCACCCAGTAACTGAATTCTATAAAAAGTCCGGTCCGGAATCCCTTCTTCACCCGTTCCCCGTTACCGGCTCCCCGGTTTTGTGCCACAAAGGTCATCATTCCGCTGGAAATGCTCTGCTCCGGGGTAAAAGCAAAATCATCCACCCGGTTTACCGCCTGGAATGCCGCAATCGTACTGACTCCCAGAGGATTTATGACTCCCTGTATCAAAAGCTTGCCAATGGGCTGGCAGGACTGCTGCAGCGCCGTGACCGCCCCCTGCTTTACCGTAAGCCTTAAAAGTTCCCGGTCCATGCGGAAATCCTTTGGCCCAAGCCTGAGAAGCGGAACCTTTCTGTATATGTAAAAGATGCACAGAAATGCAGAAACAGCCTCCGCAATGACTGTAGAAAAGGCCGCTCCAAAAACCCCCATATGGAACCCTGCCACAAATATTAGATCCAGAATTGCATTTAAAACCGAAGCAACAGCCAGAAACCGGACCGGGGTTCTTGAATCCCCCACGCTCCGAAGAGCGGAAGCCACTCCATTGTAAAAAAAGGTAAAAGGCATTCCTATGAGTATCAGCCTTAAATAGACGGTCGCATCCTCTGTGATCTCCTCCGGCACCCGGAGAAGCCTTATGATCCCTCCGGAAAAGAAAAGCCCCAGAATCACAATAGCCAGGGAAAAATAACAACCAAATAAAAGAGTGGTGGCCACTTCCTTTTTTAACTTCTCATGGTTTCCCGCACCAAAGAATTCACTCATCAGCACTGAAGCACCGATGCAGATCCCTGTGATCCCCAGGATCACTATGTTCATGACAGGGCCTGCCGTTCCGACCGCTGCCAGTGCCTCCTCCCCGGCGAACCGGCCCACCACAATGGAATCCACTGCATTATAGGTAAGCTGGAATAAGTTTCCCAAAACCAGAGGAATGGAAAACCGTATCAGCTGGGAGGAAATATCTCCTCTTGTCATATCCTTCATCATATTATCCAACTCTTTCGGCAGCTCAATAGCTTCTCAGCTTATCGCTGCCGTCATCCTTTGTATTTTCCAGGCGTTTTACTACTACGTAGTAGCCTGTCTTTTCATTGACCTTCACATAAACCCGGTCCCCTACCCTGTGGCCCATAATGGCACTTCCTAAAGGAGACTCAGAGCTGATAAGGCCTTTCATGGAATTTCCCCGGACAGTTGTCACAAGCTTGTAGGTCTCTTCCTCGTCGTCATCCTCAAAATACAAGTCAACCGTATTATAAAGGCCGATCTCATCATCTTTGGATTCATCAGATATGACCTGGGCCGTTTTTATCATCTTCTCTAAGTAACGGATCCTGCTTTCGTTCTGATTCTTATCCTTTTTTGCCGCATGGTATTCGAAGTTTTCACTTAAATCCCCATGGGCCCTTGCCTCTTTTACGGCTTCCAGAGCTTCCTTCCGGACAACCAGCTTCCGGTGTTCTATTTCTTCCTGCATTTTTTTAATATCATTTTCTGTCAATTTGTCAAACACACTGCCCCTCCTTTTCCTTCATTCTGCTTATAAGCCGTCTGCCATTATGGGAGGCGGCATGAACCATGGCCAAATACCTTTTATATCATTCCTTTTTCCGTGCGATCACCTCAATGCGTCCGGAAGCAGTCCCCACATGGCGGTATGATTGTATGGAAAGTCCGCATTTTTCTGCCAGAGCATCAATTCCCATATCTGTTAAGCAGACTTCCGCCGCTTCTCCCTTCCACATGGACGCCCCCTTTTGCTCCAGGTTTTTAATGGATTTATCCAGATCCGGCCCGTCAAACCAGAGAACTCCGTCATCCCCCAAATACTCCGCCGCCCTGGTCAGGACCTGTTTCATATCCTGGGTGCGGGAGATCCGGTCAATGAGGACGATCCGGTACGCCCCCTTTCCTTCCTCTTTCCGGTTTCCGGCATCTTCCAGGGACATGGCATGAGGATCATACCCGGCCCTTCTGGCTTCCTTATATAATTGGCTTTTCTCTTCTCCGATGAACAGCATGGTTCCTTCTTCCGCAAATTCACCGATATCGGCTAAAAGCCGTTCACATCTTGCCTTTGTGCGGCGGAAATCTTTCATTCCGCCGGAAAATCCCCGTTCTTCCTTTGCAAGATAATAATTTCCGCAATCCCTGCACTTCATAAAGACCCGGACCGGCTCCAATACATATTGATCCGTTTCCTCGTCTTCCATATAAAACACTGCTCCATAATGGGGAACGCCTTTCCCTGAGCAGATGGGGCACAGCTCTATTTCCGCCGTCATCAGGTTCCGAAGCTCTTTTAAGGCTGTAAAATACCAGCGGTACAGCCTGCTTTTAAATTCCTGATCAAAAACAAACAGCCAGTTCCTTATGACTTCCGCCATCCATCTCGTTTCATGGATCACGGATTTATCTGCCTTAAATCCTCTTAAATTCTCCTCCAAGGTGAGAAGCCCTGTGACAGCGTCCTCTTTCAGCCGTTCATTTTTTTCATAGGCCATAAGGTGTTCGATTCCTTCCACAACACTGCTGCATAAATTGACCATTACCACCAGCTGATTCATTCTGCCCGTTGCCATAACCATTTCCTTTCTTCCAGTTCCCTGTCCTGTCCATACATACTCTTTTATATTAGCATTTTTAAGGGGGGAAAAGCAAGATGCAATCACCCCCTTATCCTCATTTCAGCAGGAAAATCAAAAAATCAGCACATGAGAACCTCTCATTCCGGTTCCCGTGTACTGATTTCACTTAAATGGTATAAAGCTTATGAACGCAATCTGCCTTACGTAATATTTCTGCTGAACAGATCCGTTTCCTCCAACAGGCTTTCAATGCTGTCCAAATTCAGGCGGTGCAGCAGCTCGATTACATATGGATTTTCCGCCGGATGATTATAGGTAGCCATTTCTCCATAATCATTGACCAGCTCTGTCCCTTGCTCAACTCCTAAAATGGATCTTGGCCCGCCCACGCAGCCGCCCACACAGCCCATGCCTTCGTAAAAGTTTGCCTCGATCTTCCCGTCCATAATATCCTGGATCATTTTCCTGCACGCAGGCACTCCATCGGCCTGTTTGGTGCGGATTTCAGTTTTTTTGTTAGGGTTAATGGCTCTTACCGTATTCTCCACCGCTTCACTGACTCCGCCCTTTCTGGCATAAATCCTTCCGGCCTTTGAGGAGTGATCCTTTTCACTCTCTTCCATGACTGCCGGATCAATTCCCAGGGCGTCAAATATATTCTTTACCTCCTGAAAGGTGAGTACAAAATCAACCGCACCGGCCAGATCCTTTTCCCGTGCTTCCGCCTTTTTAGCAAGGCATGGCCCGATGAACACGGTCAAGGCATCCGGATGCAGCGCCTTTACCACTCTGGCACAGGCAACCATGGGAGAAACAGAACCAGGGACATGAGGAATCAGCTGGTGATAGACCTTACGAATCATGCCGATCCACATGGGACAGCAGCAGCTTGTCAGCTGATAATCGTCTACATCGTTAATATTTTTATCAAACTCAAGGGCTTCTTTTAATGTAAGGATGTCTGCAAACAGGGCGACCTCCAGCATGCCGTCAAACCCCACGGCTTTTAAAGCCGTCCTCAGCTTTCCGGGAGTGACATCCTTTGAAAACTGTCCTAAAAATGCGGGAGCTATCATTGCATATACCAGCCCCTTGGAGCTTTTGATTGCCTTTAAAGCCGGAATAATATCCGTGCTGGCCGTCAGCTTTTCCGGCGCGCAGCCTTCAATGCACTTTTCGCAGCCCAGGCATAACTCCGGATCAACGGTGATCCCATCCTTTTCGATCCCCAGGGCTCCGAAAGGACATCGCTTTAAACATTCCTCCCGGTCCTCTTTAGAACAGGTACAGGTTCCGGTGCGGATTACCACCGGATGCTTTTGGGGATTTAAAAGACAGTCCAGATGATGAGGATCATATGAGATTTCCAGGTCCTTCTCGGGATCCGAATTATTATCTAATACGGATTTCACCATACTTTCATACAACTGCTTAAATGTCTGCATAAGATACCTCCCGCATGTATGTTTTATTTTTCTTTGTGGTGCTGCGATACTCATGGAATCAGACGATTCTATTACAGCTATTATAATACTTTTTCTCCATCCTTACCACACCATTCATGGAATAAATGATAATTTTTACCCAATAATGGTTGGGGCAATAGATGATCATTCCTTACTCATCTTCTATTTTCCCTTGAATTCCTTTTCTATATACAGATGTTCTGTTTTATCCGTACACAGCTCCTCTTCAAAATCAAGCTCTATGATATATGGCAGGAAACCAATCCTTTTACAATGGTTCTGCTTTTTCATGATATTATGGCGTCAGCCTGTTGATATCTCTGGGGAACAGGGTGGAAAACCTTACGTTTTCCTGTTCCAGCAGTCTGCTTGTAAAACGCTCCAGGCCCAATCCCAGCCCTCCATGAGGCGGCATCCCATATTTGTGCATCATGAGATAAGTTCCAAACAGCTCCACATTCATTCCTCTGGATTTCATTTTCTCGGTCTGTTCTTTATATTTATGGATCCTTTGGCCGCCTGTGGTTATTTCCAGCCCCCGGAACAAAAGGTCAAAGCTTAACGTTTCCTCTTTGTTCTCCTGGCTGTCCATGGCATAAAAAGGCCTCTTTTGGCTTGGGTAATGGGTCACAAACACAAACTCACTTCCTGTTTTCCGTTTTATCAGCTCATAAAGCAGTTTTTCCTCTTCCGGTTCAAAATCATCAAAATCCTTTACGGGTCTGTTATATTCCTTTGAAATCAGTTCTTTTGCTTCTTTGAATTTAATTGCCAGGATCTCTTTAATTACCGGAATAACCGCCTTTAACAGCCTTATTTCATTGACATATTCTTTATTCAAATATTCCATTACAAACTTGAGCATCATGGTTTCCATCTGCATAATATCTTCAAAGCTGCGTATAAATCCCATTTCAAAATCCACGCTGATATATTCATTTAAATGCCTGGAAGTATCATGCTTTTCCGCCCGGAATACCGGAGCAATCTCAAACACCCTTTCATAAACGCCTGCCATCATCTGCTTATAGAACTGAGGGCTTTGTGCTAAATAAGCTTCCCTGCCAAAATAATCAAGACAAAAGATATTTGCACCCCCTTCAGCTCCTGCGTAAACGATCTTGGGAGTATGGATCTCCGTAAACCTTTCCTGTTTTAAAAACTCACGTATTCCATAGGTGATTCCTTCCTGCAATTTAAAAACAGCCCGTTCTTTTTCGTTTCTCAGGGTGATTGGCCTGAAATTAAGCAAAGTTTCCATGGAGGCATCGACATATTTATTATTGATTACAACAGGGCCTGGTTCTTCCGGCCCTGATAAAACCTCCGCCTCTAGCATCTGCAGGTCATAACCTGTCTTTGATCTCTCTTCCGCCTTGACATGGGCAGTTATGATTACACTGCTTTCTTCTTTTAATTCTCCAAGTGGAAATTTTGATATTTCCTCTGAGTAAAGGCACTGGACTACGTTTCTTTTTGTTCTTAATAACACAAAAGCGAAATCGCTCATTTTTCTGATTTTATATATGCTGCCGTGTATACGGACATTTTCACCGATATGGCTTACTAACTCCTCTGCTTCAACAGTTACCTTTTCTATGGCTCCAACAATACTTTTCATTATCTATTCCTCCTGGATTATAATTATTTTGATTTTCCTTGCGATTCAATATATCCATGAGGACATTATCATTATGTCCCATACGATCACAACCTTTCTTTTTCCTCGTATGGGTAAAAAAATAGAACCACACGAGTAAATTTAATCTACCAATGTGGTCCGTAAAATATCCATCCACACAGGCACAACGCGTTAAGCGCTCGCACCTATGATTCATCACAGATACAAGCGCTACCGATCGTCGTCCCTATTCAGCTTTTTTAGTTGTTGAAATTGATTCATTATGGCTGCCTCCACCTGTAATTTGATTCAGGTTATCACAAAGAACTTATTTTGTCAAATATATTTGCTTTATTATTAAGCTTAAGAGGACCAGTTCAGTCCAAAAGGAAATGCCTGAAATTAAGGAATTGGAATTATGTAACAATATGATCAATCTAAATTCATAAAGGAACGGAGAACAGCTGTCCAAAGCCTACGCCGCCATCAGCATAAGCACGAGCATGATAAAATAAGCTATGAAAAAAAGGCCGCAGAAGAAGCCTGACAAATACGCATAAGCGTGTACAGGATTTTGCGGCAGAAACAGAGGGAACAGCCGCCGCCCAGGACACAAAATACTAAGCAGTAAAAGGCAAGGCGGCGGAATAGTTTTTATCTACGCCACCGACTTATTTTGCTGCAAATGCAACCATAATAATGCTTCTGCTCTTGTTATGATGCCGCAGAAATCTCAAATTTTGCAATTCTATTGTTTGCGTTGGTCAGTATGGGAGAAATCAAAGTGATAAAAAAAGGCGAAAACCGCTTCATCACAGGAGTATAGTTCCATTCTCCTTTTAATTTCCCATACGGGCACAAGACTTCAAGCTCTTTAGCTTCCTTTACGCCCCACCTAAACACAGCGCTGGTTTTATTGATCGTGTCGTGCTGCTTCTGGTTTTTGAGCGTAAAGGAAGACAGCAATTCAATGAGAAGCGTACAGTCCGGAAATGCATCGCGGATCATACCCATCAGGGCTTTGATTTCATCCACTGAAAAGTACATGATCAGACCTTCCATGATGATGAGCACTTCGCCATCCCGGGCAATTTCATTAATCCAACCGCTTTCCAGCGCGGAACAAGAGATCATTGTTTCCCGTTGCTCAACGGGTAATAGCTGTGCCCTTAAATCGGCAATTGGCTGAAAGTCAACATTGTACCATCGTATGCTCCCATTATCCACCCGATGGAACCGGGTATCCAGTCCGCAGCCTAAATTAATACAGGTGCAATGAGGATGCTCCTTGATAAAAGCTTTTACCTCCCGGTCCAAAATAATTGTTCTGGCGGCGCATCCCCATAAGCTCATTTTACCTTTATCGAATTTCGAAAAGTCATAGTCAAGTTTTTCCGTCATTTCAATCGCGTACCGATCAAAAAATGCCGGATTTTCTTTTTTGCTCTCTATTGCCCTGGCATACATGGGAATGAGCATGGTTTCTGATACGCCTGATAATTGAACACTAAGTTTCATTGGATACTCTCCACCTTTCATATGAGACACAAAATCAGTAGGTTAGTTTTAACTAACTCAAATATATCACATATGCATGCTCAAAACAATAAAAATATCTCCGTCCATTGACAGTCCGGACTTTTCCTTGCCATTTCGCTGCAATTCCCCTTTTGAAAAACAGACCGGAAACCGGTCCTGCATTAAATAAAATATTCAATGGTATCTGCCGGTTTCTTCTGTGTCACTTTGTTAAAAATAATGACCGCCTCTCTTGTATCCTTAGGACCAAGTGCATAAGTGCCCTTTCCTGTGTCGTTAAACATTTCCCACGGCACACAACGGTTTCTTTCGTAAGGCATATCTGTGATCAGCTCCAACCCCTTTTGCTTAAAGGGCTTTTTCCTGAAATAAGGATCGAATAAATATACGCACTGGCTGTCAGCCCCTGTCAGCAATACATAGTGCCAGCAGCCGTACATCACCCGCGCTACCACTACTCCCCCCTGCTGCAGACCATACATGACCTTGCTGTTTTCCCCCATATACACTTCATCCCCAGTCAGATAATCGCTTTGAACAGGGAACTTTTTCATTTTGCCGAATTGGTTGATCCAGTTGCTGAAAAACATCATTGCCATACGGGAGGTTCCATTTTTCCCAAATTCTCCTTTGGCATTGTAGGAATCAAGGCAAAAAAGCATAATATGTTTGATAATATCCGGCGGAATCTGATCCCGGGTAAAGAGGTAACTCATTGCATTCAGTAATGTGGTTGGACCGCAATCGTATTCCGTGACCTGATAATTTAAAGGATTTTTCATATTGGGTTCACTTCCTTGTTCTTAAGTGTATTAGGGGATTATCTTTAAGAAAATACTTTATATCGTTGGAATCACATTTCTTTCTTATAAGCATTATTTGTATCATTTTAGCACACTGTTGTCAATATATTTACATCCATATTATTCTCTGGGATCCTATTGTTTGCATTTTAAGCCCATCATGTCACATAAGGAACTTTATGATTTTAAAATTCTTATGACGGCAGATATCCGCAATCCGCTTCGCTACTTGCTTCGGTTAAACTTTAACAGCTTTATATACGATGGAACATGTCTGATGCGGGGATGGAGGTTTCTTGAATGTTGGTTTTTTTGTATTGTGAATCTTCCATGATTCCCCCTTCTATAACAAGAATGGGAAAGGGCGGCCTTTCCCATTGGGTTCATTTATGTGGAACTACACACAGATCGCCGAACAATCTGTTGATAACAGCCTGATTTCAGAAATACCTGCGGATACAAACCATAAAGTATACAAACATAACCGGCATACCAATAACGAGTGAAATTAAGGTTATAGCTGTCTTTGTTTTGCTTTCCTCACGAAATAATTTCCGCAGCACCTTATACCCAATGATGCCAATGACACCCCCACAGACATTTAATATAACATCATCTATGTCCGCAGCACCTAATCCAAAAATATACTGAATGATCTCTATGGAAACAGATGTGCCAATTATTATCCATAGACTTTTGCCAAAAACTTTATTTTTCAGCAATACCTGTAAATACAGTCCATACGGAATGATTACCGCTATATTTCCAAGGATATTATATCTAACCATGGATTTTGAGACATAAATATTCCCGCTTGCGTAATCCCAGATTGTCTTGAATGGGATCAAATTATAACTACGCGATATACCATTGCTGCTAGAAATAATATTAATCCTGAAAAACAAATCAAACATTAAGAAAACATAGAAAATAGCCATTACATAAAAAGCGATGTTAAATATCTTTTTTATCATGTATTACCTCACATATTCAGGTTAACCAGCCTGTACTCCAAAGACGAACAAAAAATATATACCGTACGTCGCCATTTTTTCCCATTGCAGATTTCCATTAGATTAATAACATTCATTTTATCACATAAATCCAGCCCTGTCATTTCCGTCTTCTCACCCCACATGCCTGACAGGGGTTTTTGCTTGCAGAAAAGCAGCCAGATATTAATGTTCCCACTTTTTATGGTTCTATCATTTCATCATTATTCAAATGCAGTTCAAAAAAGTATGCTTTCAACAGATAATCGATAACGCATGATAGAACTTTACCAGCTGCCCCAATATCAAAACATACTCCAGGATCATTAGCCTTATAACGTATTCCGCAAATGCACAGACTAGCAGCAGAAATTCGGGCAATAGGGTTTTACAGCATTGATTTGCAGGGTTGCCGGCGGTATAATAAAACCGTTACCAGCTCTGTATCTTGTTAAAATAAATTTAATAATACTCGGAGAACGAAAAATGGATAAAGGTAAAATTACGATCAAGTATTTACAGCAATACATAAAATCAAAAGATTATAATCCTGATTTAACAATGGAATACTATTTGAAATTATCTGAAGAAACCGGAGAATTGGCAAAGGCTATCCGGAAAAATTTACGTCCTGAAACGGAATTTCAAATCAAAGAAACAATTGAAGAAGAACTATGGGATGTTATTTACTACGTCCTTGCTGTTGCAAATTGCTATGACATCGATTTGGAAAAAGTTATTCCTCAAAAAGAGTATATCAACAATCAAAAATATAATACGGGAATTGAATTTGACCCAACAAAATAAGCCTTGATTTATGCGGTCCTTCCAATAAAAATGACATGGATAAAAGGGTTCTATCACTGCATTGGTATCTTGATCTTTAATTATTAAAAACCCCTCAGGAAAAGTCCTGAGAGGTTCCTAATAATTTCGAATTGTAATAAACAGTACTGAATGAATTATCCCTTGATGAACTTCATAACCTTTTTAGGGTCTGCATCCTGGTTTAGTGTATAAATTTGTTTCGTTATTCTTTCAATGGCTTCGGCCTGATCCATATTGGATGCTTCTTTGAAAACTCCCTCTCCCCAATACCTTTCCGTGGTGCAGAATACTGTGGAGGACCAGCCGTATTCCTCACCCTTACTGGAAACCTTTTGCTGCCTGCCGCACATGGTCAGAAACATTTTCATCTGGAGTTCAACCAAAGCCCGGTCAAATTGACTTTTCTCCTCTTTTCCAAAACCCGCAAGCTGCTTTATTGCATGAAGAGGCAGTATTTCATGTTCGGCAACAACGCTGTATATCCGTTTGGCATAATTGCTGATCAATCCTTCTTCATAGGCTTCTTCAAAAAGTATACCGTTACGCCGGGCTGCAAGAAAATAAGGAATCCATTGTTTCGTAATGTATCCGCTTTTCTTGAAGAAGAGTTTTGCATAGGCAATGTCATCTCTCTCATCTAACACCCGCATGCGCCATTCCCATGGATCGGTTTCAGAATCTCCTGTATGCCAACGCACCGGAGTATCATAGGGCGGCTGTTCATCCCAATTCCAGGTGATTAAAGAAAAAACATCCTCACTGTTTCCTCCTCCCATTGAAAATCCCGCTTCCAGCAATGCGGTTATAAAATCATGGTAATTTTTTATAGTCTTGTGATTCATCTCTGCCACCCCTTTTTTACCATTTTATCATAAGCGACTGGACAACGGTATGTCTTATTTAAAAATTGATTCAGTTAATCATTGCCGGTTTTTCAAATCCCCATTTCTTCCTTTACGCGTTTAAAGCATTCCACTGCAAAATCCAGATCCTCCCTGGTATGGGCGGCGGATATCTGTGTACGGATTCTTGCCTTTCCTTTTGGCACCACCGGATAACAGAAGCCGATGACGTATACCCCGCGTTCCAGCATCCTTGCTGCAAATTCTACAGCCGTCTTTGCATCATACAGCATGATCGCCACAATCGGATGATCACTTTCTATGATATCAAAGCCCACCTCTTTTATCTTCTCCCTGAAATAGCGGGTATTTTCATGAACCCGGTCTCTGTACTCTGTGCTCCGTTCCAGAATTTCAAAGGTCTTTATAGCTCCGCCTGCAATTGCAGGAGCTACAGTATTGGAAAACAGATACGGTCTGCTCTTCTGGCGGAGCAAATCCACGATTTCCTGCCTGGCACTGGTATATCCGCCGCTGGCTCCGCCCAGGGCCTTACCCAGTGTGCCGGTGATGATATCCACCCGGCCCATGACACCGCAGTGCTCTGGTGTGCCTTTGCCAAACCTTCCCATAAATCCTACTGCATGGCTGTCATCCACCATCACCAGCGCATCGTACTTATCAGCCAGATCACAGATTGCTTTTAAATCCGCCACAATGCCATCCATGGAAAACACACCGTCGGTAGCAATCAGACGTATCCTGGCATCCTGGGAATCCTTTAAGCACTGCTCTAACTCTTCCATATTATTGTTGGCATAACGGAAGCGTTTTGCCCTGCATAAACGCACGCCGTCAATGATGCTGGCATGGTTTAACGCATCGCTGATTATTGCATCTTCCTCCGTCAGCAGTGTCTCAAACAGGCCTCCGTTGGCATCAAAGCAGGAAGAGTACAAAATCGTGTCATCCATGCCTAAGAAAGAAGAGATTCTGGCTTCCAGTTCCTTGTGTATCCCCTGGGTTCCGCAGATGAAACGTACGGAAGACAAGCCGTATCCCCATGTGTCATAAGTGGCTTTGGCCGCCTCAATAATCTCCTGGTTGTCAGAAAGTCCAAGATAATTGTTGGCACACATATTAATGACATTTTCTGTCTTGGTAGTATTAATCCTGCTCCTTTGAGGAGTTGTGATAATGCGCTCTTCCTTGTAAGTTCCGTCTCCCTTGGCCAGTTCCACCGCTTCTTTAAAATAGTTTAATGCTTCTTTCATAATATTCCCTCTCTCCTGTCGTTTATTTTCCACGCCTGGCTGAATAAACTAACCTTGCCAATTCGTTCTTTCCTTCCTCTTTCAGGCCTTCGTCCAGTCCAGAACCACCTTTCCGCACTGTCCGCTGTTCATCACATCAAAGCCCTTCTGGAACTCCCGGAAATCGAATTTGTGGGTGATAATTTTCTCAATCTCAAGGCCGCTGTTTAGCATGGCCATCATCTTGTACCAGGTTTCAAACATTTCCCTTCCATAAATACCCTTTAACTGCAGACAGTTAACCACGATCTTATTCCATGGCACCACGGTATCACTTGCCTGAAGTCCCAGCACTGCAATCTTGCCGCCGTTATACATATGGTCAATCATTGAAGTAAACGCCTGGCCGTTGCCGGACATCTCAAGTCCCACATCAAAGCCCTCTTCGATATGAAGTTCCCTCATTTTATCATCTAAACTCTCTCTGGCTACATTGACAGTATGAGCGCCGCAGATTTCCCGGGCCAGATTCAGCCGGTAATCATTGACATCAGTGATTACCACATGTTTTGCTCCCACATGGCGGCAGATCGCAGCGGCCATAATGCCGATAGGACCGGCTCCTGTGATCAGCACATCTTCTCCCACCATATCAAAGGACAAAGCAGTATGCACCGCATTGCCCAGGGGATCAAAGGAGGAGCATAATTCCTCGGGGATTCCCGGCTCACAGATGATGACATTTGTCTGCGGAATTACCAGATACTGTGCAAATGCTCCGTCACGGTTTACCCCTACACCCACGGTATTTTTACAGAGATGGCGTTTTCCTGCTTTACAGTTACGGCAGTGACCGCATACAATATGGCCCTCCCCCGATACGATATCACCGATTTTAAATCCCCCCACATGACTGCCCATTTCCACGATTTCACCTACAAATTCATGGCCGATGGTCATTGGTGGTTTTATTGTTTCCTGAGACCACTTATCCCAGTTATAGATATGTAAATCCGTACCGCAAATTGATGTGTAGTGAATCTTGATCTTAACATCATTTTCCCCTGTTACTGGAATGGGGACCTCTCTAAGGACCAGACCACCCGCCGCCTGTTCTTTTACAATTGCATACATCATTCTTTCTTTCATTGTAACCTCCACCTTCCTTATTGTTTTATATGTCTTTGTGAGACGAAAAATGTCTTTTATACGCAGACACTTTCCCTTTTAATGTCTCTACCCCAAGGACATAATAACACGAATGCAGGTAGATTGCAATCCCTTTTCTTATGAGAAAATTCCAGTAAAGCACATGCTTTTCCAGGCTCCCCATATACAATGGCTTTGCATTCATATGATCTAAAAAAGCCCGGCAAAAAGCCGGGAAGTCAGAAGGACAAGTTGTGAATTCACCCCATAAAGTAAACTGAATACGGAAAAACACCTCACTTTCTATACTGTTTGAAAATGAGGTGTTTTTACACATAATGAAAACACAAATATAATAGGACTGGGATTGAGTGAGATTTTTCATACAGCCGTTCCCACTTTACAAAATTCAGCAGTGTATGGAAATATTAATCTTCCTCGCCCTCCTCCTGCTCCAGCGCAGCGTTCAGCCACAGGTCGATCAGGTGAAGCGCACCGCGGAAGCCCACAAAGGGCGGAACATAGGGATTCAGCCGCCGCCGCGTATCGGGATTGGCGATTTGCAGCGTCCGGTTTCGATCCGCCCATTCCAGCGCCTCTCCGCTTGCCATCAACAGCCCCTTTTTCTGAGCCTGTATTGCTTGCATCCACTGTTCCTCGGTGAAATAGGGGATGCCGTCACCCGCCATGTCGGGACTGTCGCACCAGCATGTGCCTTTGGGCAGGGAAAGCTCGCCGTGGCCGAAATCGAGGATGCCCCGTACCACATCGGCGTGAGCACCGACGGAGAGCCGGATCTCTCCGGGTTGATCTCGGATAAGGTGCCGAAGCCAGGGAGCTATATCCGAAAGCAGTTTTTTCACTTCCCTTATTTGGCTGTTCATAAAATCACGGTTGGTTGGGGCGTTCAGCATTTCAGCAGCATCCCGGATCCAGCGCGCCGTTCCCTCCACACCGTAGGGCCGGCCAATCAGATACGGCGTACCGAATCGCGCCTGCAAATGCTTTGCGGCGCTCTCGCCCTCGCGCCGAATGACCAGGTTGATATGCGCCCCGCCCATGCTTTCAATGTCCGCGATGGAGGTATCGGAAGTCAGCACGCACAGCGGTTTCATACCAAATGCCCCCTGCATGATACGCAGAATTTCCTGTGCATCAGCCTGAAACCGAAACAAATCGGCACATGAGCCAATAATATTGAAGGTCGGTTGCGACGTTTTATCCGCATCCCGGGGCAGCGCCTGCACCAGCCGCAAAAGCGCCTCCTGTACTCCCCGGTGCTGGGTTATCTCAAACCCACCGTGCCCCAAGGGCAGCAGGAGGGTGCCGGGATATTCCCGCTGCAACTGTTTGGCTTCAGCGGGAAGGTCTGTCCCGATCACCTGGGGGATGGAGGATGGGAGCAGGAAAATCACTTTAGGATTGTCATATCTCACCACATGAGCGATGGTTGCAGCCAGCTTGTCCGTGCCGCCCAAAGCGATATCAGTTTCGTCGATGTGGGTGGAGTACCGCCTGCCTGCACCGCGCACACCAGTGTTCTCCAGTGTCACGCCGCTGTACATCATGTGCCCCATGCAGCCAAATTCCACCACAGCCGCATCCCGAATGGATGCAAGCGTCCACAGAATCCCCATGCGCCCCGAAGGAAGCGGCTTAAACCGATGCAGTCCCATAGGCATTCACCCCTTTCTCGGATATTCCGTCTCTGCGTAATACCTTCAGCGTTTGTTCCAAAAGCGCTATAGTCAGCCCGTAACCAATTTTCCCATATAACTGATACACATTTTCCACATTGGGAATGGTCTTGTTCTCCGGCGGCAGCCGCCCAAAACAAAGATCTGGAGCCATTTCTGCAATAATCGGATATTCCGCGTTCAAATTCACCATCCGGCAGATGAGGGGATTTTGCCCCAGGGCAAGAAGTGCCTTGGCGTGATCTTTATTCTCGGGGTAGAATTCCTCCATATGCAAAAGCAGCGGCTCCATGCCAAAGCCCGCCAGATAACCGGCAAGAGCAAGGGGCATTCCAACCCCCAAAGAAACAATATACCGAAGTCCGTTTAGCCGTTTCACCGCTTCATTCTCCAAGGAACGGGCTTTTTCCCGTTCCTTGGAGAATTCACCAGCCCATGTAAAACCGAACCTCTCCGCGATTTCTTCATAAGCCCTGTCAATAGCTTCCACAGAAAAGAGAGTGTGCAGAGCAACGTATGGTACGCCGAATTCCTCTTTCATTCTGACTGCCAAAGGCTGTGTATATGGAGAAACCACCAGATTCAGCGCTGCGTCGGGCGCGCTCTGGAAATCCGTCAGGAAAGCCCCTGGCGCGAGATAGCGAATGGACAGCCCGCGGCGCTCCAGTTCCTGAAGCAGCGGCGGCATAACGATATGATCCTCCGTCGGACGTCGGCCCAGCACATTGATACGAAGCGGCTCCGTCTGCTTTGCGTTCATCAGCGAACCCATAGCTTTCAGCGTTTTCCAATAGCCGGGCGGATAACTGAAGTTTTTGAACTGTCCCAGCATTACATAGGCCACAGGCGCGGAAATATCCGGCTGCACCTCGCGGATAATGCCTTCAATGTCCTCCCCGATCAACTCAGGGATACAGGTGACGATCAGCAGGATGGCCTTCGCACCGGCTTTGCCCATTTTTTTGAGGGCATCTATCAGTCCGTCCCGGCAGCCAAACACCACCTCATGCTGATCCAGCACATACAGCCAGTGCAGCTCGCCATGCTTTCCCTCCGGCTTGGGATTGAAAAGCCGCACATGGGTGGCGCATTCCGGCATACCCACCAACAGGGATGAGAGTCCCCGGATGTCCTTTGCCGTCAGAGCCGCCATTCTCATAGGACAGTGGCAGCCGGGGGAAACGGCTGGGGACAGAAACCTTATACCTGTTCCCGACTTCACCGCCGACAAGGGTTTTATGTGTTTTAATTCATCCTTCATGATCCTTCGCCT
Organism: Lacrimispora indolis DSM 755; assembly: GCF_000526995.1. Taxonomy (NCBI): domain Bacteria; kingdom Bacillati; phylum Bacillota; class Clostridia; order Lachnospirales; family Lachnospiraceae; genus Lacrimispora; species Lacrimispora indolis. Next base: position 972,153 of record NZ_AZUI01000001.1, read on the forward strand.
CCGTCCAGCAGCAATGTTGCCAGCGCCTTGTAATGGTTCGCCATATCGGAGTCCGGGAATGCCTCTACCACGGTTTTGCCCTCTGCTTCCGCCTGCTGCACCAGGGGATTCCGTGGCAGGCGGTAGATGACGCTTGTTTCAATCTCCGCTGCCGCTTTGTCTACCAGCTCGTTTTCACCCTCGATATTTTTAGCGTTGAGGATCAGTCCCCGCAGGGAAGCATAACCCCGCTTGCCGAAGCTCTTGACGGCATGGGCTATATTTGCGGCGGCATAGAGGGACATCATCTCCCCCGAGGTCACGATGCACACCTGGTCGGCGTATCCGCCCCGGATAGGCATGGCGAAGCCCCCGCACACCACGTCGCCCAATACGTCATAGAGAACAACATCTGGCTTAAAGACTTCATAGGCGTCCAATTCTTCCAGCTTTTCAAAGGCGGTGATGATGCCACGGCCCGCACAGCCCACGCCGGGCACCGGCCCGCCCGATTCCACACAGAGCACACCGGTGCTGCTTTTGACCACCAAATCACCCAGCTCTGCATCGCCGTTCTCCCGCAGGGTATTTAAAACCGTAGAAATGTTCCTGCCGCCTGTCAGGTTGCACGTGGAGTCTGCCTTCGGGTCGCAGCCAATCTGCATGACGGTCAGCCCCATTGCCGCCATTGCCGCCGATACATTGGAAACGGTGGTAGACTTGCCGATGCCGCCTTTCCCGTAAATTGCCAGCTTCTTCATGAACATGCACACTCGCAATCATCACATTCGTTCGGCATTTCAGGAATCAGGTCATAAGAAACGCAGGTGGGGCGGCCTGTGCGGGATTCCTTTACAATCTCAGCGTCAATGTGGAAGGTTTCCCGTAGCACCCCGGTCGTCATCACTTCTTCCGGTGTGCCATGCTTGATGATGTCACCGCAGCGGATGGCGATCATGTAGTCGGAAAAACGAGAAGCAAGATTTAAGTCGTGCAATACCATGATGATGGTGCATCCCTGCTCCCGGTTCAGGCGGTAGAGCAGTTCCAATACCTCCAGCTGATAGGCCAGATCCAGATATGTCGTCGGCTCGTCCAGAAGGATCAGGTCGGTCTGCTGGGCAAGCGCCATCGCAATCCACACCCGCTGGCGCTGTCCGCCGGAGAGGTTGTCCACGTCAGTTGTTTCATGCTCCGTAAGTTTTGTGACCTCCAGCGCCCATTGGATGATTTCTTTGTCCTCAGGCTTGAGCTTGCCGAATCCCCGCTGATGGGGAAAGCGGCCATAGGCCACCAGCTCACTCACGGTCAGTCCTGCCGGGGCCTGGGGAGATTGAGGCAAAATTGCCATTTTCTGCGCCACTTCCTTTGTGGTCAGACGGCGAATATCATCCCCGTTTAAGTAAACCATGCCGCCCTTAGGTTTCAGGATACGGCCCACGGCCTTGAGTACCGTGGACTTCCCGCAGCCGTTCGGCCCGATGATGGCCGTTATTTTCCCTTGCGGAATCTGCATATCCAAGTCCTCCACCACAAGGTTTTCGTCATAGGCGACGGTTAACTTCTCTGTTGCAATGCTGTTCATGTATATCAATCCTTTCGTCGCTATCTGCTTTTTGCCAGCAGATAGAGGAAATACGGTGCTCCGATAATCGCCACCATAATGCCGGTAGGTATCTCCGAGGGCTGTACGATCACCCGTGCTATGGTATCCGCAACAGATACCAGCACAGCGCCCGTCAGGGCGCAGGTGGGCAGCAATATTGAGTGTTTGGGTCCCACCAGCCGTCTTGACAGATGGGGTGCAATCAACCCAACAAAGCTGATGCTGCCGCTGACCGCCACGCAGGAAGCCGCCAATGCTACCGATGCAGTCAGAAGCCAGCGCCGTTCATGCTCCACATTCGCACCCAAACTGCACGCCACATCGTCCCCCATATTCAGCACATCTAACACACGGGCCTTATACAACACATAGGGAATCAATAAAAGGAGCCATGGCAGTAAAGCCATCACGAACTTCCAGTTGCTGCCCCAAATGCTGCCCGCCTGCCATGTCGCCACAAAGCCGAACTGATCGTCGTCCAGCTTGACCACCAGCAAGGTGGTTAGCGCGGAAATGCCCGCTTGTATTGCCACGCCTGTTAAGATCAGGCGCATGGGTGCAATGCCCTCTTCCTTCTTATATGCCAGCGCATAGATAACTCTGGCCGTCACTCCCGCGCCTGCCAGAGCAAGGAAGGGCAGAGTAAACACCGAAAGGAAGGACTGTGCCCCGAAGAACATCACATATAAGATGACCATAAGCCCTGCCCCAGCGTTGATACCCAGCAAACCTGGGTCGGCCAGGGCGTTTTTGGATATACCTTGGATAATGCACCCGGAAAGTGCCAACCCACTCCCTACCAGCATGGAAATGACGATGCGGGGCAGACGGAAATCAAACAAGATCAAGATTTCCTTGGCGGTACCGCCGCCGAATAAAGTACGCAGGGTATCCATGGGAGTAAGCTTAGTGTAGCCCGTATTCATGCTGATGATGAAGGAAATCACAAGCAAGGCCGCACAGCCGAAAACAATGGCCGTGTTGCGGATGGTGATCTTTCGCTTATACGCTTCGTTTTTCTGTTGTATTGTCATTTGTTGTTTGTTCATTACAGCGCCCTCCTTTGTTTGCGGGATAAGTAAAGGAAGAAGGGTACGCCCACCAGCGCGGTCAATACGCCGATGGGAGTTTCAAAGGGCGGGTTAATCATCCTCGCACCCAAATCTGCCGCCACCATAAGCAAAGCGCCCAATACAGCCGAGGATGGGATAATCCAGCGGTAATCCACGCCCACAAGATATCTCGCCAGATGGGGGATGATGAGGCCGACAAAGCCCACCGCACCCACGACAGAAACTGAGGCTCCGGCCAGTATGAGAACGGTCAGGGTGCAAAGAACGTTAACGGCGGCGGCATTCAACCCAAGACCCTTTGCCACATCCTCACCCAAGCTGAGAAGAGATATGGAATGGGACAAAGCGACCGCGCACAGCAGGGCTGCCAGTATCCACGGCGTCATAATTTTAATCTGCTCCCAATTGGAACCAGCCACGCCGCCTACTGTCCAGAACATGATGTCCTGGGCAACATCGAAATACAGGGCAATGCCTTGACCGAGAGCTGCCAGCAGCGCACTGACCGCCGCGCCTGCCAGCACAAGACGCATGGGTGTCGCTTCACTCCGGTGCATAGAGGCAATGCCGTTTACCAACCCTGCGCCCAATGCTGCGCCTAAAAAAGAGAACAGGATCATTTGCATGTATCCCATGCCGGGGAAAAAGGCGAAGCAGATGGAAAGGGCAAAGCCTGCTCCGGCGTTGATGCCCAAAAGCCCGGAATCCGCCATGGGGTTACGGGTTGTTCCCTGCATGATGGCGCCAGCTACCGCGAAAGCCGCCCCCACAAGAGCGCTGGCAATTACACGGGGCAGGCGCAGGTCAATTACGATGAGGTGATGGGTGCTTTCCCTGTCAAAGCGGAACAAGGCATCCCATACCGTGGATAGCGGAATCTGTGCCGCGCCTTTGGTGACGGAAAACGCCATGAGCAGTATAAGTGCCACGCCGCCGCATACGATAATGAGCCACGCCGCCCATACACGGCTCTTCTTTTTCTGTGGATTTATCTGGACCGGCGATGCCGGTTTATTTCTTTGATTCATTAGGGTGTTTACCTCCTTGCCGCTATGCCTCGGACTGCGTCCGGTGCAGACGGCTGTATATGCCACCTTGTTGCAGCAGCTTCTGATGCCCTCCCTGCTCGGCAATGCCCTCCTCCGTCATCACCAAAATCCGGTCGGCGCTGCGCACGGTCGCCAGCCGATGGGCAATAATCAGGGTTGTCCGCCCTTTTGTAAGCTTGGCGAGGGATTTCTGTATTGCCGCCTCGGTTTCTGTGTCCAGAGAGGAAGTCGCTTCGTCCAGAATGAGGATGGGCGGGTTTTTTAGGAACATCCGGGCGATGGACAGCCGCTGCTTTTGTCCGCCAGAAAGCTTTACGCCCCGTTCTCCGATGAGGGTATCCAGACCATCTGGCTGCTCCCGGATAAATTCGTCGAGCTGGGCGCACCGTACCGCCTCCCATATTTCCTGCTCCGTGGCGTCCAGCTTGCCGTACTGAATGTTCTCCCGGATGGTCCCCGCGAACAAAAACACATCCTGCTGCACCACACCAATCTGCCGCCGCAGAGACTGAAGCGTGATTTTCTTAATATCTGTTCCATCAATGGTGATGCGCCCGGAGTCCGCTTCATAGAACCGGGGAAGCAGGCTGCAAAGCGTGGTCTTTCCCGCACCGGAAGCGCCCACAAAGGCGACAGTTTCTCCAGCTTTGACGGAAAGGTTTATGTTCTCCAGTACGGTTTGGTCTTTGTTGTAGCCAAAGGTGACGTCTTCGTATTCGATATCCCCGCGCAGAAAACATACTTCATCAGCGTCCGGGGTGTCCTTGATCTCCGGTTCGGTGTCCATGATTTCAGCAAAGTTTTTAAATCCAGCCATACCGTTGGGAAACCGGACAGAAAAAGCGGCCAGCATCTGGATTGGCATCATCATTACATTTCCAAGCAGTATGAAACCAAACAGCTCACCGCTGCTCATGCCGCCATTTAAAGAAAGGTAGCTGCCGCCCAGCAGGGCAAGCACCGGAAGCAGGCTGAGGAATACATATGTTACTGCCTCATTCTTCGCGGTATGCTTGAAGCCCTCAATTTTTGCCTCACAGAATTTCTCATTGTCCTTTCTGAACAGCTTTTGCTGATAAGGCTCGTTGGCAAAAGCCTGCACCACCCGGATGCCCCCGATTCCGTCCTCTAACCGGGACATAAAGCCGCCGATGGCCCCAAACATGCGTTTCCTGGCCTCCACGAGCTTCTTCATAAAATACATGTTGATTGCAAGCAGCACCACGACAAAGATGCTCATCAAAAGGGCAAGCTGCCAGTTAGCGCAAAACATCAGGAACATGGAGCCAATCAGGGTGAAAACCGAGATCAGAAGATGCTCAGGCCCATAGTGAGCCATGTTCCCCACGTCCAGCAGGTCGTTGGAAATACGGGACGCAAGCTGGCCGGTTTTGTGGTTATCAAAAAATCGGAAGGAGAGCTTTTGCATATGTATATATAGCTCGGTTCGCAGGTCGGTTTCGATATATAGCCCCAAACGCTCTCCCCAATAACCCACGATGTATTTTAGAACAGTGTTGACAAGATAGATGCCCGCCAGCGCAGCGCAGGCAGATGAAATGAGGTTCCAGTCCCCGGTGGGCAGGAGGGTATCTACAATACGGCTCACTGTAAACGGAAAAAGCAGTCCCAGCAGAGCTGCTGCCGCCGCGCAGAACAGATCCAGAAAAAACAGTCTTTTATAGGGGCGGTAATAGCACAGGAAGCGTCTTAAGTTCTTCATCACAATCAGTTTCGCCCCTCCTTTCCGTGGTAATATAAAAATTCAGGCAATACAAAAAGCCGGGCGCAGGCCATCGAACAGGCTGTGCCCGGTTTTCAAGCATGATTTCTCCAGAAATTACTTGGAATAGATCTGTGCCGAATTTTCGTTCTGTCCTGTTGGTTTGGTTTATTCTGAAGGTGCCATGGCGTTCAGGATTGTTTTCACACCAAGTTCCATTGCCAGCGGTCCTCCGGAGAAAGCCGAACGATCCAGAATATACACATGTCCCAGCTTAACGGCACTTAGGGATCCCCATAACGCATTTTCTTCCAAGCTCTTTCGTATGGCTTCATCATCCTCATTCAGTGCATCTTCATAGAAAAAGATATAGTCAGGGTCGGCTTCGGCAAACCCTTCATAGGAGGTGACTGCACCTGCTGACACGCTATCCGGCTTTGAAAGGGCGCTAGTTATGCCCAAGCCACCTTCCGGGCTATATACATAGTCGGGCATCCAGTAATTAACATCTTTCTCTAAGGGCCGGATCAAAGCCACCGTTTTATCTGAATGAGCGCTCAATGTCATGCGCGCTTCTGAAATCATGGCTTCCAAGTCTGTGATCCGTTCCTCGGCCAATGCTTCTTCGCCCAATATCCTGCCATATTCACGAAGTGTCCCCTGCCAGGTGCCAAAGTTATCTTTTCTGCTGACAACAACGGTCGGCGCAATTTTCCTAAGGCTGTCTAATATCTCGTCATGCACCCCGGCTGCTGAGATGATCAGGTCGGGTTCAATCTCCACGAGTTTTTCCAGGTTAGGTTCCCTGGTACCGCCCAGATCAATAAGTTCTGTTTTTTCCAAATACGGTTTAAGTGACTCCCAGCCATTGTATACTTCCAGATCTGTCGCGGCATAAAGCGGTGCATTCAGTGCCAATACCGCTTCGTAATGATGGAAGAACAGCAAAGCGATTTTCTGCGGTTTTGCCTCTAAGACCACTTCCGTTCCGCTGGCATCAACATATGTTCTCGGCCACGCTGCCGCTTCCGTATTTCCTGTTTCCGGCGTGCTTGTTCCGCTGTTATCCACAGGTGTTCCGGCACAGCCCGCCACCAATCCGGTTAAAAGTGCGGCTGTCAAAAACAGCCCCAGTAGTCTTTTCATGATTCCTTCCTCCAATATAAATATTAGTTAGTTTTGTCTAACTCAACACCAGTAAGTGTATCAAAACATGGTAAACAAGTAAATACACTTTTTTCCGCTTAAAGCTATACTTTTCCCGCTTTTGCTTCTGCCCGGAAATCCGTAGGTGTAATCCCAGTAATTTTCTTAAATATTCTGCTGAAATAATAGGAATTTATATATCCTGCGTACTCCGCCACCTGTATAACAGGGCAGTCGCTTATTCTCAGAAGCTCTTTGGAACGCTCGATCCGAAGGGCTGTTAAATACCGGATGGGTGCCATTCCCATATGTCTTTGGAACAGCTCTGCAAACCGTTTCCCATCCATGCCGTACTGCGCCGCCAGCTCTGTTATGGAAAACTGCCTGGAATAGTTTTCATGCATAAAAGCGACCGCATCCTCAATTAAGCTGCCACAGTTATCACAATGCTGCCTGAAGGCCGACACAACAATTTCCTCAATCAGATTGTGAAACAGGGAACGGCTTCGCAGAGCTGCCGCACTCCCCGGCGTGACTGAGCTGGTAACCAGCTGGCTTACCATGTCAAACAAACGGGGATTCATCCCGACTGGGATATTAAAGTCAGAAGAAAAAAAAGGTGATGAAGAATGCACGTGCTGGGGGACCTGATAATGAAGCAGCGCATATCGCCATGTCGTATTTCCGATTACTTTTTTATCCAATTGCACACCTGGACCCGCATGAATCACCATGCCGGGCGTCATGATATAGGGTACGCCGCTTAATGTAAAGCAGGCGCTTCCCTCAAGGGGAATGACCAATCCGCAAAACTCCGGTGAAGTCTGGGCGTTGACAATAGACCGGCCTGGCTGGATGTGATATTGACCAGCAGCCGCAAAGGTTATATCTGTCCCTGCGTAATAATCTGCAAGATTATTAATGTTTATCTTCATTTAATGTTCCACCTCCTGCGTCACGGGCCATGTGCCCGCAAAATTCCCACGTGGTATTGGTTTTCATGACGGCTTTACCCTTTCGGCATCATAACATTATGGATCATATGGTTATCTGCCGCTTTCTCTCAGCAATTGTTTAAACAGCATGACGGCAAGCCTGGTTAGTTTTGTCTAACCGTTTTATAATACCATAATTCCGACGATTTTACAATGATAAACAGCACTTGCCAATTACCGGCAAAACAGCGCTGGGCTTGCCCCCTTCTGTCACAGCGGCCAATACCGGTCCCGCCCCGCAGGCAGAAAAAGAGGCGGACAGCCTAAACTGTCCGCCCCTGCATAGGGATTTATATCCGGTTCACTTTTTTTCCATATGGTTCCCCGCCTTAATACCGGGGCTGATTCTCTGTAAGCAACCTGTAAGCAGCCTGTATATTTCCATCCAAATATACCCATGTAAATATAAGTCGGAAACTGTTGAACTTACATTACTTTTACCCTTATGAAACAGGCAAAAACTATCGCTTGAAGAACTTAGAGTGCTGATTATATGAGAAGCAAAGCCACCCTTAACCGTCCAAAGTTTATAGGGTGGTTTTGCTATGTACAGCTACTTACAAAACGAAAAAACGAATGTAAGTAATGCCAAAAGGAAAAGACCAAAGGTCATAATATCCTTAAAATCAAAACGATTTTTCATAGGCATCACCCCCATTCTCTTAGAATGAGGTCAACACACCCTGCAACACGATTGTCCTTGTGCATATTCTATCATATGGATTCCTTTCCTTACAATCGATAATTTTTCTATTTCGTATATCTTTTTATTTGTAAGTTACCTGTTAGTTACATGTCAGTTACCTCTGAATTTTGATACTATTTACAAGCGTTTCTTGTTGTTTCATCATATAAAAAAACCCCGAAAACATAATGTTTTTCGGGGTTCTGGTGATATTCGATTTTCTGTGTGCTTATCTCTTTGAGAACTGCGGAGCACGACGAGCTGACTTTAAGCCGTACTTCTTTCTTTCTTTCATTCTTGGATCTCTTGTTAAGAAACCTGCTTTCTTAAGAACCGGACGATAGTCCGCGTCTGCCTGAAGCAAAGCTCTTGAGATGCCGTGTCTGATTGCACCGGCCTGTCCGGTGAATCCGCCTCCGTGAACGTTTACAAGAATGTCAAACTTATCAACTGTCTCTGTAGCAACTAACGGCTGACGTACAACAAGCTTTAATGTTTCAAGACCTAAATACTGGTCAATATCTCTCTTATTGATGGTAATCTTACCAGTGCCTGGTACTAAATATACTCTAGCGATAGATTTTTTTCTTCTACCTGTTCCATAAAATTTTGCATTAGCCATGATAACTTCCTCCTTTCAGCGCCTCTGATTAAAATTTGAACTCTAAAACTTCTGGTTTCTGAGCAGCATTGTCATGTTCTGCACCTGCGTATACGTGAAGTTTTGTTATCATGCTTCTACCTAAAGGTCCCTTTGGAAGCATACCTTTAACAGCCAGTTCAATGACTTTTTCAGGCTTCTTAGCCATCATTTCTCTTAAAGTTGTTTCTTTCATACCACCTACATAGTCAGAGTGGTTATAGTAAATCTTCTGATCTAATTTCTTACCGGTTACGGTAATCTTATTTGCGTTTACAACGATCACATAATCGCCGCAATCCATATGCGGTGTGTAGATCGGTTTATTCTTACCTCTTAATACCTTAGCTACTTCTGAAGCCAAACGTCCTAATGTATATCCTGTAGCATCAACTACGTACCATTTTCTTTCAATTGTTGCTGGACTAGCCATAAAAGTCTTCATTGGACAACCTCCTGTAAATTATGGTTTTTATAAGCATAACTATATTACAAAATGCTCACTCCGGGGCTTTGGCTGAACATTTTCGTCTAACGTCACAGTTATACATTATATTACATTCAGCCGGATGTGTCAACCTCTTTTCCCATAATATATGAAGAAACTCGCTTTGCAGGCCCTTCTTGTCGCTTCCTTAATCACCAAATGAACCTGCAATCACGATTGCTTGACTTCCTGCTCGCATCAATCAAGATTTTTCGGCTTATTTTTGCGTCATATACCAGCCCTTGTTCTCAGAATCAGCCTGAAAAGTATAAAATCCGTAAGCTTTCTCCAAAATGATCCTTCCAGCCTTCTCCTCATCTCTCACAAAAATGGTCCTGGCGCCGTTTTGTACCGCCTGATGGACCACCCGGATCAAAAGTCTTTCAAAATCTTCCTCCCGGCACCTGTGGATATTAAGCCAGGCCTTTCCTTCCGAAATGATCTGATCCTGGAAAAGAGTATAACTCCATTCCTTATTTTCTCCCCTGATCTGTTTCTTAAGTTCTGTTTCATAATCAAGGCTTACCAGAGTAAGTCCCTTGGCAGCCGCCTTTGGCCCTGCTGTTTTCCGGTCCCTGGCATCTAAGATCTCTTCTACATAAGACGGCGGATACACTCCCATTCCCACCTTCATCAATGTTCCGGCAATGATCCGCACCATGTTATACAAAAAACCGCTTCCCTTAATGCGGATCGTAATGAGATCCCCGGCCTTTTCAATGTCCAGGCTGTAAATGGTACGCACCGTTTCTTCTGCCTGTCCCCGGGCCGTACAGAAGCTTTTAAAGTCATGCTCTCCCACCAGATACGCACCGCCTTCCCGCATCCGTTCCACATCCAGGGGAAAATAGCAGAAATAGCTGTACAGCCTCATGGTAGGCACTTCGATTTTCCGGTTCATGATTTTATATTCATATGTTTTAACACAGTTCTGCTTTCTTGGATGATAATCCGGCGCTACCTCCTCAGACTGCAGAATCCGGATATCATCCGGCAGCCTCTGGTTTAAGGCAAAGCATATTTTATCGGCAGGCATCCGATTCTCCGTATTAAAGACTGCCACATTTCCCTCAGAATGAACCCCGGAATCAGTCCTGCTGGCACCGATCACGGTAACAGGCTCCTTTAAAAGACAAGTCAGTTCTTTATTAAGTACTTCCTCAATGGTGATCCCGTTATTCTGGATCTGCCAGCCGCAGTAATTGGTGCCGTCATAGGCAACAATCATCTTAACCCGTTTCATATATCCTCCTTTTTCATAGGAAGTCTTATCCCATGATTCCAATTCCTACGATAGCGGCCAGATATACCAGATACACCAGATAGGCGACTCCGTCCTGTTTTCCATACCGGAGGGGCTTCATTTTAGTCCTTCCTTCTCCTCCCCGGTAGCATCTGGCCTCCATGGCCATCGCCAGATCCGTGGCGCGGCGGAAAGCGGAAATAAACAATGGAACCAGAAGGGGGATCATGTTCTTTGCCTTCTGGATCAGATTTCCTGTTTCAAAATCAGCTCCCCTGGCCATCTGAGCCTTCATGATCTTATCTGTTTCTTCCACAAGGATGGGGATGAACCTTAAGGCAATGGACATCATCATGGATACCTCATGGACAGGAACTCCCACCTTCTTTAAAAATCCCAGGCTTTTTTCCAGGCCATCAGTCAGCTGGTTTGGCGTGGTGGTAAGAGTCATGATGGAAGATCCGATCACCAGGTAAATGAGCCGGACTCCCATAAATGCCGCTATTTTAACGCCTTCCTTTGTTATTTTCAAAAATCCCAGCCTGATGATCGGCTCCCCCGGAGTCAGGAACAAATTAAAGCTGACGCTGATAAGAAGCAGAAATACGATCGCCTTTAATCCTCTCACCATGAACTTAAATGGGACTTCGCTCAACCGGATCGCCATAATCAGAAAAAGGGTGGCGATCAGATACGCCCATATGTCATTTGCAATAAAAAGGGATATGATGAAAACCATAGTCCCAAACAGCTTTGTCCGTGGATCCAGCCTGTGAAGTCTGGAATCCACCGGATAATACTGCCCTAAAGTAATATCTTTCAGCATAATATCTCCCCATCTATTTTTCCAGAAGCCGCAAAATCTCGTCTCTGGCTTCCTCTACAGTTGTAATGTTATCATCAATGGGGACGCCATGATCCCGCAGGGAATGGACCACATAGGTGATCTGGGGCGCTGCAAGGCCCATGGCTTCCAGCTCCTTATAATGCTTGAATACCTCCTTGGGTGTATCGTCAAACACCTTTTCCCCATGATTCATAACCAGAATCCGGTCCACATACCGGGCAATGTCCTCCATGCTGTGAGAAACCAGAATAATGGTCATATTCCTTTCCCGGTGAAGCCTATGAATCTGATCCAGGATCTCATCTCTTCCTCTTGGGTCTAAGCCTGCGGTCGGCTCATCCAGTATGAGCACCTCAGGATTCATTGCAAGAACGCCTGCTATGGCTACCCGCCGCTTCTGTCCTCCCGAAAGCTCAAAAGGCGACCGGCTGTAAAAGCTTTCATCAAGCCCTACCATGGTCAATGCTTCCTTTGCCCGATTCTCGGTTTCCTGTTTGGAAAGCCCCTGATTCTTTGGCCCAAAACAAACGTCCGTAAACACATTGATCTCAAAAAGCTGATGCTCGGGATACTGGAATACAAGTCCCACCTTGCTTCTCAAAGCCCGCAGATCGTAACCTCCCTCATAAATGTTCCTTCCATTATAATAAATGGCCCCTGAAGTGGCTTTCATCAATCCGTTTAAATGCTGGATCAGGGTCGACTTCCCAGAGCCTGTATGCCCGATCAGGCCCACAAATTCCCCGTCTTTTATTTCCAGGTTTATATCCTTTAACGCCTGCTGCTCAAAGGCTGTTCCAAGGCTGTAAACATAGTTCAAATGCTCTGCTTTAATTGCCATCCTTTACTCCATTCTCCAGAGTCACTGATCCTGGAAAACGCTCTGCAAACTTTGGCAGAAGATTTTCCATCAGCTCCTCCAGTGTCAGTATCCCAGCAGGTAAGTCTATGCCATTCTTTTGAAGCTCATAAGCCAGCTCCGTTACCTGAGGAACATCCAGACGGTAGGATTTCAGTTCTTCTACCCTTGAGAAGATTTCCTTTGGAGTGCCATCCATAACGATCCTGCCATTGTCCATGACAATGACCCTGTCTGCGTCTATGACCTCTTCCATATAGTGGGTGATCAGAAGGACTGTGATCCCTTCTTTACGATTCAATTCCCTGACCGTTTTTACAACTTCCTTCCGGCCGTTAGGATCCAGCATGGCCGTAGGCTCGTCTAAAACAATGCACTGAGGGCGCATAGCCATAACACCTGCAATGGCGACCCTTTGCTTTTGGCCTCCAGAAAGCTTATTGGGGGACTTCATCCGGAATGCAGCCATTCCAACACTCTCCAGACTTTCATCTACCCTCTTCCATATCTCATCCGTGGGAACGCCCAGGTTTTCAGGACCAAAACCCACATCTTCCTCCACAATGTTTCCGATGATCTGATTATCCGGGTTCTGGAATACCATCCCGGTCTTTTTCCGAACTTCCCATAAATTTTCTTCCACGGAGGTATCCATCCCCTGAATCCACACAGTCCCTTCCGTAGGTAGCAAAATCGCATCCAGCTGTTTTGCAAAAGTGGACTTTCCGGAGCCGTTGTGTCCAAGTATGGCCACAAACTTCCCGGCTTCAATATCCAGGCTGACGCCGTCAATGGCACGCTTAATTTCTTCAATATTTTCTTCTTCATCTCTTCTGATATAATCAAATATCAGTTTTGACGTTTTTATTATTCCCATAGCGGACCTTTCTCTGATAGATTCAAACATTCATATGCCACATAATTTTAGTTGAATATTTCATAACAGTCAAGCATCGGCACGAATCTTTTGTAAATTCCAGGGGTGATCGGAGAAATTTTCTTGATAAATGATAATTTTCAGCCTCACATGCTGCTTTCATAAGGTTTTTTTAATATTTCAATGGGGTGGAGTGAAATAGGGTGCACGTTTCCAGAACAAGAAAGAATCCCGCTTGCGGGATTCTCCGCCTGCGGCGGGTCGCCCCGGCGACATCCACCCCTGCCGCCGCAGTGCGATCCTCCCGGAGGGTTTTTATCGTATAGGACGAACTTTCCTATACGATAAAAAACGGCACAGATGCAGCCATCTGTGCCATTTCTATTACGGAACCCAAAGTCCCGAGCCGTCTACCTGGTAGATACCTTCCACCTTTGTATTCACTGCCATACTGCCGTCACTATAGAGATAATACCATTTTCCAGGCTGAGGCTGGATCCAGCCAACAGCCATGTCACCGTCAGTATTTAAATAATACCATTTTTCATTTACTTGCTGCCAGCCGGTCAGCATCTGGGCATCTGGGCCCATATAGTACCATTTATCACCTATATACTGCCAGCCAACGGCCGCGTAACCATCACTGTTAAAATAATACCATTTTCCGCTGACCATTTTCCACTGGCCCATAACGTAGTTTCCATCCTCGCCCCGGTATTTTTTCCCGTTCTGATACTCTGCCCAGGTTCCCGTGGTATCTCCCAGCTCCTGGACCACAGAATCATCAGAGGTGGTCACTTCTCCTTCTTTCAGATAATCTTCCTCAGAAGAATCCTTTGGAATTGCCTTTACGGTATAGAAATACTTATAACCTCCATCCATGTACTGTAATAGATCCACGGAAGTCGATGAAGTGGTCAGGCTCTTGATCCAGATACCGCCCTCCTTGTACAGGATCACCTGATACCTGGAAGCAAACGGAACCTTTTTCCAGGAAGCCTTTGTCTTCGTGTTGTCGCTCCATCCTGCCCTTTCCGGGCTTTCCAGCATTGCCACCGGGACGTAGGAAACCTTTATTACAGTTTCCTCATCTTCTGCATTTACAGAAACCAGGCTTCCTCCATAAACGGTACAGTCAGATCTGGTATAAGTGCCGCTCACTCTTATGGTACCGGTTATCTTCTTTCCGGGGACCCAATCATCCACATTCTCCTTGCTCCATTCCGGACCTACCTCTGAATAGTTGACCGTTACAGACGGAACCTGGATTCCTTCCGTCCAGCTGCTTTTGCTTCCATGATCCAGGCGGATCTTCAAGCTTCCGGAAGCCGGGACTGTCATCCCTGTTCCCAGAACCATTAAGGCACATAAAAGCACCAGCCACTTCCCTTTCCCCTGCATCCACTTCATCGATATCTACTTCCTTTCCTGCTGTTACTTACGCCATATACCGTTGCCATCTACCGGAAATCCGCTGATGGTAGTATTGACAGCCTTTGACCCCTCACCTGGATAGAAATAATACCAGTTTCCGTCTACCTGCTTCCAGCCTTCCTGCATAACTCCTGAGGAATCCGTATAATACCATTTATTATTGTAATTGATCCAGCCGGTCGCCATGGCACCCTCCACACCGCTGGTAGTGGAAGGATTTAAGTAATACCATTTATTATTAGAAACGATCCACCCGGATGTCATGGCTCCGTCGCTGTTTAAGAAATACCATAAGTTATTTCTCTGCTGCCAGCCGGTCACCATAGCACCGTTGGAATCAAATAAATACCACTTATTATTGATCTTTGCCCAGTTGTTTTTATGATAGGTTCCATCGGGATAGCGGTAATACCAGGAGTTGCCGTTTTTGATCCAGCCTACCTGCCCGCTTGTTGGAGTGCCGTTATCCTGGCCGCTTCCATCGGATACCTTTTCCTCGGGCAGATATACTTCATCAGATTCTGTCCAGTCACTGTTCTTTCCATATTTCTGTTCGCTTTCCGTATATGGTACGGTACGCACTTTAAAGCTGTAAGTACCTGCCTTTGTCATATAAGGAAAGAAGTTGTAAGAGGTAGCCTTAAGCTTCTCAACCTTTTTCACTATGCTGCTTCCTCTGTATAAATAAACGTCATAAGCACCTGAGCTGTTATCCACGGAGCTCCATTTGGCATTGCCGTATCCTGATTCTCTCCAGTAAGCATCTTCCGGTGATTCATATGTGCCCTTTATGGGTTTAAAGGTAAATGTGACATACAGTGTATCTGACCCTGAACGGCTGGCAGAAACATAAGTTCCTCCCTTAATGGTAATGTTACTGGACTGATATCCTCCCTTAAAGGCATATTCATCGGAATTAGTTGCCCTTAAAGTCACCTTCATCTTAGGTTCAGATCCCACTTTCATCTCCTTTGTATCGGATGTGATCCAGTCCACCTCTGTCACTTCGTATCTGTCGTTATTGGTATAAACATAGTTTCCTGTTGCTTCATTCATTTTAAAGCTGTCTTCTGATGGCAGCGTCTCTCCCGATTCCAGTTCCTCCAGCCCTGCGTAAATGGTCACTGATGTTATGGTCTTTACAGCAGCCAGGGACTCAAATGGAATGCTGAGCCCCAAAAGGCTCACCATAGAAGCCAAAGCAACTAACCGTTTAAAATGTTTCATAAAAAAACCTCCCACTCTCCTATTTAACGTATTCTGACAAAACAGTCATCTACTTCTATTACTGACATTATATCCCTGAAACCAATTGACCGTCAACTTACGATATTCTTTCTTTATTCTTGCGGTTCTTTAAATGGGAGGAGGGAAATGGATAAAAGCTTGATGGTTGGGGAGATTTATGGAATGGAGGCGTTTTGGCGGGGATTTTTGAATTAAAAAATATGATGGAGAATGTACTTTGATATGGGGGATCTGCAATAAGTCCGCAGTGTGGGCTGGGGTATCCTGCGGATACCCCAGCCCACGGGCATTCGCCCTATGAAAAAAGGTTCGATAGAATTTTCTTATGTGCAAGCACAACGAAAATTCTATCGAACCTTTTTTCAACACTGCTCATTGCTTTCGTGGTTATACCAACTCCAGTACTACTTCCATGGCTCCGTCGCCTTTACGCTGGCCGATCTTAACGATACGGGTGTAGCCGCCGTTGCGGGATACGTACTTTGGGGCAACTTCTTCAAACAGCTTCTTTGGCAGATCAACAGATTTTGTGTTTTTCTTTCTTCCTGCAGCTTCTGCCGGAACCTCTGTTACGTCATAAAGAACCTTTAACATCAGTCTTCTAGCGTGAAGTCTGGAAGGAAGATCTTTCTTGATCTCTTTCTCCACTTCATCGTAAACGGTAACTTTCTTGCCGTTAACGACTTCTTTCACTCTCTTACCGTCTTTATCTTTACGTGCAACTTTTGCGGTAACCTTAACATTCTCAAAATTGTCTTTCTCTTTTACCGCTAAAGCGATGAGGCCTTCAGCCACCTTGCGGATTTCTTTTGCCCTAGCCTCTGTTGTCACGATTTTGCCATTATATAATAATGCAGTTACCTGGCTTCTGATTAATGCTTTTCTCTGGCTGGAAGTTTTTCCCAGCTTTCTATATCCTGCCATTTTAATATTCCTCCATTTGTGGAACACTGGTACATGCTTCTTCGGACTTATTGTACCAATGCTTTATCTCCATAAATCAGCTGCTTCAAGCGGTCCGGTTATACAGCGGAATCATCGCTTGGGTTAAGCTGCAAGCCTAACTCTTTTAATTTGGCCAGCACTTCTTCTAAAGACTTGCGGCCCAGATTACGAACCTTCATCATATCTTCGGAGGTACGGTTGCACAGTTCTTCCACCGTATTGATACCGGCTCTCTTCAGACAGTTGTATGAACGGACAGAAAGCTCCAGTTCATCAATGTTCATTTCCAGAACCTTTTCCTTTTCATTATCTTCTTTTTCCACCATGACTTCTGCAGTCTTAGCGTTCTCAGATAAATCAATGAACAGGTTCAAATGTTCGCTTAACACCTTTGCGGCAAGACTGACTGCCTCATCGGGTGCCGAGGTACCATTTGTAAATACATCTAATGTCAGCTTATCGTAATCCGTAACCTGACCTACTCGGGTGTTTTCTACCGTCATGTTGACGCGTTCCACTGGTGTATAAATAGAATCAACGGCAATCACGCCTATGGGTAAATCTTCACTCTTATTTTTATCTGCGCTTACATAGCCGCGGCCCTTGGTAATAGTAAGCTCCATATAGAACTTGCTGTCCGTGCCGCCGCTTAAGGTGGCGATGACCTGCTCCGGATTCATGATCTCGATATCAGGATCTGCCTGAATATCCGCAGCCGTTATAACGCCTTCGCCTTCAAACTCAATGTAAGCAACCTTTGCTTCGTTGGTGTCGCTGTTATTCTTAATAGATAAGCTCTTGATGTTCATGATGATCTCAGTTACATCTTCCTTAACACCTGGAATAGAACTGAATTCATGCAAAACGCCGTCGATTTTTACCTGACTCACTGCAGCGCCCGGTAAGGAAGAAAGCATGATTCTTCTTAAGGAATTTCCTAAAGTCGTGCCATAACCTCTTTCAAGCGGTTCAACTACAAACTTGCCATATTTTTTATCTTCTGAGATTTCAGCAATCTCAATGTTTGGTTTTTCAAAATCGAACACTAATAGCCCCTCCTTTTGGGTATTTTGTATCGAGGGTCTTATACTCAAACCTTGCCCGGAGGGGTATCCCCCCGGGCGAAAGCCGGCTTCAATCAACAGACTTTCAATTATTTGGAGTACAACTCGACGATAAGCATTTCATTCACCGGAACATCAATCTCATCTCTTGTTGGTAACTCTTTTACAGTACCACGTAAATTCTCATGGTCAACATCAAGCCATGCCGGAACCATACGTCCTGCGGTTGTTTCCTGAACACTCTTAAATCTTGGGTTGGCTTTGCTCTTCTCTTTTACTTCGATCACATCTCCAGCCTTAATTAAATAGGAAGGAATGTTTACGCACTTGCCGTTTACAAGAATGCTCTTATGGTCAACCATCTGTCTGGTCTCTCTTCTTGTTCTTCCGAATCCCATACGGAATACTACATTATCAAGTCTTCTCTCCAGAAGGATCATCAGGTTTTCACCTACCAGACCATTCATTCTGGAAGCCTTTGCATAGTAGTTACGGAAAGGTTTCTCAAGAACACCGTAGATGAATTTAGCTTTCTGCTTTTCTCTAAGCTGAATGCCGTACTCACTCATCTTTCTGTTAGCTCTTTTTAATTCTCTGTTTGATTTTTTATCTATTCCTAAATAGATCGGATCAAGACCAAGGGATCTACATCTTTTAAGAACAGGAACTCTGTCAACTGCCACTGTAATTACCTCCTAATTAGACTCTTCTACGTTTTGGTGGACGACAACCGTTATGTGGAACCGGAGTTACATCCTTAATGCTGGTTACCTCTAATCCGCATGCCTGAAGTGCACGAATAGCTGCTTCACGGCCTGAACCAGGACCTTTGACCATGACGTCTACTGATTTTAAACCATGTACAAGAGCTGCCTTAGTAGCAGTTTCTGCCGCCATCTGAGCTGCATATGGAGTAGATTTCCTTGAACCTCTGAAGCCAAGACCACCAGCACTTGCCCAGGATAATGCATTACCCTGTGTATCTGTTAATGTCACGATCGTGTTATTAAAAGATGACTGGATATGTGCTTGTCCGCGTTCAACGTTTTTCTTTACGCGCTTTTTTGTCACTTTTTTAGTAGTGGACATTTTTTTAGCCATTTTAAACTAACCTACTTTCTTTTTACTTGCATCTGAATCCTGTTATTCCTGTTTTTAAAACATGTAACGTGATTCGCTGTTATTGGGTGAGGATATTATTATCCTTACTTATTTCTTCTTGTTTGCTACAGTCTTTCTAGGACCCTTACGTGTTCTTGCGTTGGTCTTTGTTTTCTGACCACGAACAGGCAGACTCTTCCTATGACGGATTCCGCGATAGCAGCCGATTTCCTGAAGTCTCTTGATGTTCATAGCGATTTCTCTGCGTAAATCACCTTCAACAATCTGAGAATCAGCAATCACTGATGAAATTCTCTTTACTTCGTCGTCAGTTAAATCCTTAACACGAGTGTCAGGACTAACGCCAGCTTCTGTCAGGATGCGGTTTGAACTTGTTCTGCCGATACCGTAGATATAGGTCAAGCCGATCTCAACACGTTTTTCTCTTGGTAAATCAACACCTGAAATACGAGCCATTTGTGTATTACACCTCCATTATTTTTTTAACCTTGTCTCTGCTTATGCTTAGGATTTTCACAGATTACTCTGATACTGCCTTTTCTCTTGATGATTTTGCATTTTTCGCAAATCGGTTTGACTGATGATCTAACCTTCACAGCAATTCTCCTTTCCGTTATGCGCCCTTTCACATTAAGCACTTTGCGCCGTTTATAGGCGTTTCCGTGCGAAAGCGCTCCTCCGACACTCGGACAAGTCTCTCAACAAGCCCAGCGGCGATGGAGTCTCCTCTTGCAAAGAGCTTTCTGAGTATACCCGCAGTGTGTTTTTATCGTAAAACCAGTGCTGCCCATAAGGGCATAATACACCCAGTATTTCAACAAAGTCGCTATAGCATTATAACACTCTTTATTTTAAAATGCAAGCACTTTTTCCTATATATTTATTAACCCTTTACCCTGGCGTGTCGCGCCTGAGAAACAGGCAGCCTTTTATGAAAAGGCGCCCTATTTGTCTCTCCAGATGATACGTCCCTTGCTTAAATCATAGGGGGACATCTCAATGGTCACTTTATCTCCCGGTAAAATACGAATGTAGTTCATGCGAAGTTTTCCGCTGATGTGAGCCAGTACCTGATGGCCATTTTCCAGTTCTACCTGGAACATGGCATTGGGAAGCTTCTCCACAACGGTTCCTTCAATTTCAATAACATCTGCTTTTGACATAAAGCTTACCTCCTAACAACCTGTTCTTCTCTTTTGAAACATCTGATGAAATGTTTGATCTCTTCATCGGTGACTGATTTATTTTCCCTGATTTTCGTTCCAGGGGAATGTTTCTCCCATAAAAGGGCTTCCACATGCTTTTTCTTTTTCTTCTTCGGGCAGTCCAGACGTCTGTATTTTCCGTCCACCAGATATATATATTCCCCTTCCTCCCGTAATATGAAGAAATAACCGCCTTTATCGTGTCCTGCCACAGATCTTACAAATGCTCCGGTGCCTAACATCATGGACACTTCCTCATCGGACATGGGAAACCAGAGAAAGGATCTCCGGTTCACCCTCCGTGATCAGTACGGTATTTTCGTAATGGGCGGAAAGGTTTCCATCTTCTGTTACAACGGTCCAATCGTCGTCAAGCCATACGACCTCAGGCGTTCCCCCATTGATCATGGGTTCGATGGCCAGAGTCATTCCCGGCTTTAATTTGATTCCCCGTCTTTTCCGTGCAAAGTTCGGTACCTCTGGCTCCTCATGCAAATGAGAGCCGATTCCATGGCCTACCAGATCCCGGACAACTCCAAAGCCAAACTTTTCCGCATAGTTCTGGATTGCAGCAGATATATCATTCAGATGATTGCCAGATTTTGCAAATTTAATCCCTTCAAAGAAACATTGTCTTGTCACTTCTATGAGCTGTCCTGCGAAAGGAGTGATCTCTCCGATCCCGTAAGTCCTTGCTGCATCGGAATGATATCCTTTGTAAATAACTCCGGCATCCAGACTTACGATATCGCCCTCTGCTAAAACACGCTTCTTACTTGGAATCCCGTGAACCACCTCATCGTTTACGGAAACGCAGATGGATGCAGGATAACCATTATAATTCAGGAAAGAGGGCGTACAGCCATAACTCCTTATGATTTCTTCTCCCAGATGATCAATATCCCAGGTTGTCATTCCCGGCTTCAAGGCTTTTGAAAGCTCTTCATGAGTTTTACAAAGAATCTTTCCTGCCTCTCTCATAAGTTCTATCTCTCTTGCAGATTTGATCGTAACTGACATAAACTATGCTCCTAAAACAGCAGAGATGTCCGAGAACACCTTGCTTAAATCCTGTGTTCCATCGATATTCACCAGTACACCTGCTTCCTTATAATAATCGATCAGAGGTTTCGTCTGATCATGGTAGACCGACAAACGTCTTTTAACAGTTTCCGGCTTATCATCATCCCGCAGGACAAGACCTGCCCCGCATACATCACATACATCGGGAACCCTGCTTGGATTATACACAATGTGATATGTAGCTCCACAGGCAATACAGGCACGGCGGCCTGCCATTCTGTCTATAATCTTCTCATCCGGTACGTCTACATTAATCGCAAAGTCAATCTTCTGCCCCATCTCAGAAAGTGCCTTTTTAAGGCTTTCAGCCTGCGGAATGGTTCTAGGAAAACCATCCAGTACGTATCCGTTTACACAGTCTTCCTTCTGAATGCGGTCCATGAGCATCCCAATGGTCAGTTCATCCGGCACAAGAGCACCCTGATCCATGTATTCCTTTGCCTTCCTGCCTAACTCTGTCCCCTCCTTGATGTTGGAGCGAAAAATGTCTCCGGTAGAAATATGGGGAATCTGATACCTTTCGGCAATCTTTTTTGCCTGGGTGCCTTTGCCGGCACCAGGAGCACCTAACATGATAATTTTCATAGACAGTCCCTCCCTTACATGAAATACATAACTTCTTTAAGGATAATAATACAAATTCCAAGAAAAACACGCCGCGCGTGTTTCTCTTGGTTTGTCCTCTAATCGTTTAAAAAGCCTTTATAATAGCGCACAAGCATCTGAGATTCAATCGCCTTTAACGTTTCTAAGACTACGCTGACGATGATGATCAAGGATGTGCCGCCGAATGATAAACGGCTTACATTGAATAAACCGGACACCATGATCGGAACGATACAGATAATCGTCAGGCCGCATGCGCCTATAAATACGATATAGTTTAAAATAGAATTGAGGTAATCGCTGGTAGGCTTTCCTGGGCGGATACCCGGGATAAAGCCGCCGGACTTCTTCATGTTATTCGCAACTTCAAGCGGGTTAAACGTAATTGATGTATAGAAGTAAGCGAACACAATAATAAGTGCCACGTAAACGGCCAGGCCGATAGTATACACCGGTCTTTCCGGCTTGAACCAGCTGGAAGAGTTCAGCGCCGCCAAAATGTGGCCTCCAATGCTGTTGTAGTTGATACTCGCCCCAAAGAACTGGGAGATTACAACCGGGAACGACATAATGGAGGAAGCGAAAATCACCGGAATAACGCCGGCTGTATTCACTTTTAACGGAATATTGGTGGCTTGGCCGCCGACCATCTTCCGTCCCTGCATCTTTTTGGAATACTGTACTGGAATCCTTCTCTCTCCATCCTGAAGGATAATAACAAATACCACGATTGCCACAATAACAGCAATGATAACAATGGCTGCAACTGCTGCTACGGCAACCGATTTTCCAGACATAAATCTGGTATATAAGGTTGACGCATCAGTCGGAAAGCTGGAAATGATGTTAAATGACAGGACCATGGAAATACCATTGCCTACACCCTTTTCCGTAATCCGCTCACCGATCCACATCAGAAGAGCACTTCCTGCCGTCATGGTTGCAACAGCGATAATAATGCTTAAGGCATTAAATTCTTTTAACAGACCCTGGCCGCCGAATCCGACCGCCATAGCGACGGACTCGATCAAAGCCAGACCAACTGTTACGTAACGGGTGTATTCTGCAATCTTTTTTCTTCCGTCTTCACCATCTCGCTGCATTTCCTCAAGCTTTGGAATCGCAATGGTCAAAAGCTGCATGATGATGGAAGATGTGATGTAAGGGGTAATGCTCAGAGCGAACACGGACATGTTGGTAAAAGAGCTGCCAGTCATGGCGTTGAAAAATCCAAACGCATCGTTGTTCTGCTGAGCAAAAAAATCTTTGAAAAAGCTTGTTTCAACTCCTGGAATCGGCAGCTGAGAACCGATTCTGGTAACCACCAGCATCAGGAACGTAAAGATGAGTTTCTTTCTTAAGTCCTTGATCTTGAATGCATTACGGAGTGTTTTTAACATATTAGATCACCTCGCAGGTTCCACCTAAAGCCTCGATTTTGGTTTTTGCGCCTTCGCTGAAAGCATCTACCTTTACTGTAAGCTTTTTGGTTAATTCTCCATTTCCAAGGATCTTAACACCGTCACGCGGATTCTTAACAATACCGCTCTCTATTAAAGTTTCAACAGTAACAACCGTATCGTTTTCGAATGCCTCTAATGCATTTACATTGATACCGATAATGGTTTTAGTATTTCTATTTGTAAAGCCTCTCTTAGGAATACGTCTGTATAAAGGCATCTGGCCGCCTTCAAAACCTGGTCTGGTAGCACCGGAACGTGCCTTCTGTCCCTTATG
Source organism: Lacrimispora indolis DSM 755 (assembly GCF_000526995.1). Lineage (NCBI taxonomy): Bacteria > Bacillati > Bacillota > Clostridia > Lachnospirales > Lachnospiraceae > Lacrimispora > Lacrimispora indolis. The sequence goes on from NZ_AZUI01000001.1 coordinate 995,806, forward strand.
ACCCTTACCTGCTGTCTTGCCGTTTCCTGAACCATGTCCGCGGCCTCTTCTGAAGTTGTCGCTGTGTTTGGAACCTAACGCAGGCTGTAAATTTGATAAATCCATCGCTTGCACCTCCTTACTGTATTCTCTTAAATCTCTTCAACTTTTACTAAATGACGCACGTTGGCGATCATACCTCTGACCGCGTTATTGTCCGGCATTTCAACTGTCTTATGAAGCTTCTTTAAGCCTAATGCTTCAACGGTTGCTTTATGCTTCGGAACTGCGCCGATCGGGGATTTCACCAATGTGATTTTTAATTTATCTGCCATTTTCATATCCTCCTTAGCCTAAAATCTCTTCTACAGATTTGCCGCGAAGCTTTGCAACTTCCTCAGGAGTTTTTAACCGGGTTAATCCCTCGATAGTAGCTAAAACTACATTGGTCTTATTATTGGAACCTAAGGACTTAGAATGAATATTCTTAATACCTGCAAGCTCTAAAACCGCACGTGCAGGGCCTCCTGCGATAACTCCTGTACCTTCGTTAGCTCTCTTAAGAAGTACAGATGCACTTCCGAATTTACCGATCAGGTCATGAGGAATGCTGCTGTTCTCATCAATGGGAACCGCAACCATGTTCTTAACGGCAGCCTCTTTTCCCTTACGGATTGCTTCTGGAACTTCACCGGCTTTGCCAAGACCAGCACCTACGTGGCCATTGCCATCACCTACGACTACTAAAGCAGAGAATCTCATGGTACGTCCACCTTTAACGGTTTTAGATACGCGCTTGATAGCAACTACTCTGTCGTTTAATTCTAACTGACTTGCCTCAAAAATTGTACGTTTCACGCTGTCATTCTCCTCTCTACTTAGAATTCCAGACCAGCTTCTCTGGCTGCGTCTGCTAATGCCTGAATCTTACCCTGATATATAAATCCGCCTCTGTCAAAGACAACTTCTTTGATTCCTTTTTCAATGGCTCTCTTTGCCACTACGGTACCTACATATGCTGCAGCATCAACGTCGTTAGTTTTCTCTAATTCTGCCTTTACTTCTTTTTCTACTGTAGAAGCAGCGACTAAAGTCTTACCAACTGTATCGTCAATAATTTGAGCATACATATGATTATTGCTTCTAAACACAGCTAAACGCGGTCTTTCTGCAGTGCCTGCAAAACGGTTACGTAATCTGTTGTGTTTTTTAACGCGAACTTCGCTTCTTGACTGTTTGCTAACCATCTTTACACTCTCCTTAATTATTTCTTACCAGTCTTACCAACTTTACGTCTGATCACTTCGTCAGCATACTTGATACCCTTGCCCTTATACGGTTCAGGTCTTCTCTTATCTCTGATTTCAGCAGCGTACTGGCCAACTTTTTCTTTATCGATACCTTTAATAATGATGACGTTCTGTCCTTCCATGGTAGATTCGATGCCTTCGGGATCTTCCATCTCTACCGGGTGGGAATAGCCAAGAGAAAGAACCAGTTTCTTGCCCTGCTTCTGTGCTCTGTAGCCAACACCATTGATTTCAAGCTTTTTCTCATAACCGTTGGTAACACCAACGACCATGTTGTTTACTAAGGTTCTTGTCAGACCGTGCAAGGATTTCATCTTCTTTAAATCGTTAGGTCTTGTAACAACGATATGACCATCTTCTTCTTTGATTGTCATCTCAGATGGCAACACTCTTTCAAGAGTTCCCTTAGGACCTTTTACAGTCACTTTATTATTTTCTGCGATTGCAACAGTTACGCCTGCCGGAACCGCGATAGGCATTCTTCCTATACGTGACATGCCGTTTACCTCCTTAAATTTTCGGAAAGAACTTTGCGCTCCTTCTGTTTTCAGATGCTTCTGTTAATTACCAAACAAATGCCAGTACTTCTCCGCCGATACCTATAGTGCGTGCATCCTTATCGGTAATTACGCCCTGGTTTGTGGAGATAATAGCTGTTCCTAAACCGCCAAGTACTTTAGGTAACTCTTCCTTGTTTGCGTATACACGTAAACCTGGCTTGGAGATTCTCTTAATACCTGTAATGATTTTCTCATTCTTATCTTTACCGTATTTTAAGGTGATCCTGATGGTCTGGAATGCACCGTCTTCTACGACATCATATTTTTTAATGTATCCCTCTTTTACAAGGATATCAGCAATAGCTAATTTCATCTTAGATGAAGGTACATCTACTGTATCATGTTTTGCAGTATTTGCATTACGGATTCTTGTAAGCATATCTGCGATTGGATCGCTCATAGTCATTTTGAAATTGCCTCCTTCCTTATTTTACCAGCTTGCTTTTCTAACGCCTGGGATCTGGCCCTTGTATGCTAATTCACGGAAGCAGATTCTGCAGATTCCGTATTTTCTTAAATAAGCATGTGGACGACCACAGATTCTGCAGCGATTGTATTCTCTTGTGGAGAATTTTGCAGGTCTCTGCTGTTTGATCTTCATTGAAGTCTTTGCCATGGATTCTTCCTCCTACTATTTTGCAAATGGCATATTGAATAATGTCAAAAGTTCACGGGCTTCTTCGTCTGTCTTAGCGGTAGTAACGAAAATAACGTCCATACCTCTTACCTTGTCAACTTTATCGTACTCAATTTCAGGGAAAATAAGCTGTTCCTTAATGCCAAGAGCGTAGTTTCCTCTGCCGTCGAATGCATTAGGATTTACACCTCTGAAGTCACGTACACGAGGAAGCGCAAGGTTGATCAGACGATCAGCAAATTCATACATTCTCTGACCGCGTAAGGTTACTTTGCAGCCAATCGGCATACCTTCTCTGATTTTGAAGTTTGCAATTGATTTCTTAGCTTTTGTCAAGACTGCCTTCTGACCGGAGATGATTTCTAAATCTCTTACTGCAGAGTCTAAAATCTTGGCATTTTCCTTTGCTTCACCAATACCCATATTGATGACAATCTTATTTAACTTCGGCACTTCCATGACGTTCTTATATCCAAATTTCTTGATCATAGCTTCTACGATCTCTGTCTGGTATATCTCTTTTAATCTAGCCAATTTTTATTCCTCCTCTCCGAATTAGTCAATTACTTTACCGGTCGCTTTTGCAACACGGACTTTTTTGCCGTCTTTTACTTCAAAACCAACTCTGGTCGCTTTTCCGTCAACAACAAGCATTACGTTGGAGATATCAAGTGCAGCTTCTTTCTGTATGATACCACCCTGTGGGCTGCCTGGGCCTGGCTTTACATGCTTTGTGATCATGTTGATGCCTTCCACTACCACTCTGTTATTCTTCGTATCTATGTGAAGAACTTTGCCCTGTTTGTCTTTATCTTTTCCTGCGATAACCTTTACCAGGTCATCTCTTTTAATTTTATGCACAGTCCGACACCTCCTTATAATACTTCTGGAGCTAAGGAAACAATCTTCATGAACTGTTTCTCTCTTAACTCTCTGGCAACCGGTCCAAAGATACGAGTTCCTTTTGGAGTCTTGTCATCTTTGATAATTACGGCAGCATTCTCATCGAACTTGATATAGGAACCGTCTTTGCGGCGTGCACCCTTAACGGTGCGTACAACTACGGCCTTTACAACGTCGCCCTTTTTAACAACACCACCAGGCGTTGCATCTTTTACGCTGGCAACGATAACATCACCAATATTAGCATATCTTCTTGTAGAGCCGCCCATAACACGGATACAAAGGATCTCTTTTGCACCGGTATTGTCGGCAACCCTTAATCTGGTTTCCTGCTGAATCATACCTGTTACTCCTTCCTGGAAATAAATTATTTCGCTCTTCCGATAATCTCAACAAGTCTCCATCTCTTGTCTTTTGACAGCGGTCTTGTTTCCATTACTTTCACTGTATCGCCCATATTGCATTCGTTTTTCTCATCATGGGCTTTTAATTTATACGTTCTTTTTACGATCTTGCCGTATAAAGGATGTTCTACATGGTCTTCAATCGCTACAACGATAGTCTTATCCATCTTGCTGCTCACAACCTTACCAGTACGGGTTTTTCTTAAATTTCTTTCCACGTTCGGTATTCTCCTTTCGAGTTTTGGCCCTGGCGGCCCAATCTATAAGTTTACACACGCTCGTGTGTGTCGTGCTTTTTTAAAAAAACTGCAACTTAAGCTAATTTAGCCTTCTCAGTTATAACAGTCTGAATTCTGGCAATGTTCTTGCGAACCTCTTTGATCCTGCTTGTGTTGTCAAGCTGGTTGGTTGCATTCTGGAATCTTAAGTTGAAAAGTTCTTTCTTTGCAGCTACTAATTCTACATGCAGCTCTGCAACGGATTTTCCTTTTAATTCTTCAACATACTTATCAATTTTCACTGTCATTCACCGCCTTCTAAATCTGCTTTAGCAGCAATCTTACACTTGCACGGTAACTTATGCATAGCAAGACGTAAAGCTTCACGTGCTGTTTCTTCAGGTACTCCAGCGATTTCGAATAATACACGGCCTGGTTTTACTACTGCTACCCAGTATTCCAGAGCGCCCTTACCGGAACCCATACGGGTTTCTGCTGGCTTTGCTGTTACAGGTTTATCCGGGAAAATCTTGATCCAGACTTTACCGCCACGCTTGATATAACGGGTCATAGCAACACGGGCTGCCTCGATCTGGTTCGATTTAATCCAGCATGGTTCTGTGGAAACTAAACCAAACTCGCCGTTGCTGATGGTATTGCCTCTTAACGCTTTACCAGCCATGGATCCACGGAACTGTTTACGACGTTTAACTCTTTTAGGCATTAACATTATTTATCGCTCCCTTCCTTGTTTCCTTTAGTTGGAAGTATTTCGCCATTGTAGATCCATACCTTAACACCGATCTTACCGAAGGTTGTATCTGCTTCAGCGAAACCATAGTCAATATCTGCTCTGAGTGTCTGTAACGGAATGGTTCCTTCGCTGTAGAACTCTGTACGAGCCATATCAGCGCCGCCAAGACGTCCTGCAACTGCAGTCTTGATGCCCTTTATGCCAGACTTCATGGAACGTCCCATGGTGGACTTCATCGCCCGGCGGAAGGATACACGGTTCTCTAACTGCTGTGCAATGGATTCAGCTACTAACTGAGCATCTTTGTCAGGTCTTTTAATTTCCTTGATATCAACAAATAACTTCTTATCTGTAAGCTTCTGAACTTCAACTTTTAATTTTTCAATCTCAGATCCGCCCTTGCCGATAACAACACCTGGTTTCGCTGTGTGGATTGTAACCTTCACGCGGTCAGATGCTCTTTCAATTTCGATATCAGAAATGCCGGCGCTGTATAATCTCTTCTTAAGAAACTTTCTGATCGCATAATCTTCTACCAGGTTATCTGCGAAATCAGCTTCAGCATACCATTTTGAGTTCCAGTCTTTAATAACACCGACTCTTAAGCCGTGTGGATTAACTTTCTGTCCCATTATTTGCCTCCTTATCTTTCATTAAGCACGATGGTGATATGGCTCATTCTCTTTTCGATCCTGTAAGCGCGGCCCTGTGCTCTCGGTTTTACTCTCTTCATTGTCGGTCCCTTGTTTGCAAAGCATTCCTCTACGTAAAGTTTTGCAGGGTCCATACCGTTGTTATTCTCAGCGTTAGCAACTGCTGAATTTAATAACTTCTCTATTAAAGTAGAAGCATATCTGGGATTGTAAGTTACAATACCAAGTGCTGTCATAATATCCTTGCCTCTGATGGCGTCTAATACGAAGCATGCTTTCTGAACAGAAACCCTAGCATAGGATAACTTTGCTGATGGTCTGGTGTCCTTCACAGCATTTCTTTCTCTCTTAATCTGGCTTCTATGTCCCTTAGCCATTGGTGAATCCTCCTTTCAACTTTAACGCCCCCGGGAATCCGTAAGAATGCCCAAAGGTGTTTGTTTCTCTACTACTTACGGCCTGACTTTTTCTCGTCTTTGCCATGTCCTCTGTAGGTTCTTGTGGCAACGAATTCACCCAGCTTATGTCCAACCATATCTTCTGTAACATATACCGGAACGTGCTTTCTGCCATCATGAACTGCAATTGTATGTCCAACCATCTGCGGGAAGATTGTAGAACGGCGGGACCAGGTCTTAATTACCTGCTTCTGTCCTGCTGCGTTCATTACATCTACTTTTTTCAGTAAATGAGCATCTGCAAATGGTCCTTTTTTAAGTGAGCGAGCCATAGGTTCTAACCTCCTTCAATTATTTAACGGTCTTTCCATCTCTTCTTCTGACGATCAGCCTGTTAGAGTGTTTGTTTTTCTTTCTGGTCTTTAAGCCGAGCGCTGGTTTGCCCCATGGAGTACTTGGGCCTGGGCGTCCGATACCGGTCTTGCCTTCACCACCGCCGTGTGGATGGTCATTGGGGTTCATTACGGAACCGCGTACTGTTGGACGGAAGCCCATGTGACGCTTTCTGCCGGCTTTACCGATATTGATCAGGTTGTGATCACCGTTGCCTACAACACCGATGGTGGCTCTGCAGTTGATCGGAACCATTCTCATCTCGCCGGAGGGTAAACGAAGAGTAGCATATTTGCCTTCCTTTGCCATTAACTGAGCAGCATTTCCTGCGGAACGAACTAACTGTCCGCCTTTTCCAGGATAAAGCTCAATGTTATGAACCTGAGCACCAACCGGGATCTGGCTTAATGGTAAACAGTTGCCGACTTTTGCTTCTGCTGTCGCACCGCTCATAACCTTCATGCCATCTGTTAAACCAGCCGGAGCAAGGATATAAGCCTTTGTACCGTCTTCGTAGCAGATCAGCGCGATGTTGGCAGTTCTGTTTGGATCGTACTCGATACCGATAACAGTTGCTGCAATGCCGTCTTTGCTGTTTCTCTTAAAGTCAATGATTCTATATTTTCTCTTAACGCCGCCTCCGCGATGTCTTACCGTGATCTTACCCTGGTTATTACGGCCGGCTGTCTTATTGATCGTTTTGCTGATTAAGGACTTCTCAGGAGCTGACTTTGTGATTTCGCTGAAATCAGAACCGGTCATGTGTCTTCTGGAAGGGGTATATGGGTTATACTTTTTAATTCCCATGATATTTCTCCTTTCTTCTTTATTGCCCGTATTTCCCGGGCATAAAGGTATGCCGTGGGCGTTTCTTCTCTATTCGTCCATGCTCTTGAAACACAAAGAATCAGAAGTACTTCAACGCCGCCTGGCGTATCTCAATTATCGTGATATAATGTTCATCACATAGAAAACTGAAAAACCGTTTACGCCGGGCTTGAATAAATTCCCGCCAAGCGTTCCGATCTTACAGTCCTTCGAAGATTTCGATGTCTTTGCTGTCAGCTGTCAGCTGAACAATAGCTTTCTTTGCCTTAGAGGTCTTTCCAAAAGTCGTTCCTCTTCTTTTGGTCTTTCCTTCTAAGTTCATGGTGTTCACGCTGGCAACCTTAGCACCTGGGAACATCTTCTCAACAGCTTCTTTGATCATAGCCTTATTAGCATCTGTGTGCACTAAAAATGTGTACTTCTTGGACGCCATAGCGTTCATGCTCTTCTCAGTTACTACAGGCTTCTGGATTACGTCGTAATACTTAATATCTGCCATTATGCGTACACCTCCTCGATTGCTGCAACAGCAGTCTTGGTAGCAACAACTGTGTTGTACTTTAAGATATCGTACACGTTGATGGTGTTAGCAAAAGCAGTCTTAACAGCAGCGACGTTTCTTGCACTCAGTACTGCGTTTGTGCTGTCCTCACCCATAACAACAAGTGCCTTGGATACCTTTAAGTTATTTAAAACAGTCTGGAACTTCTTTGTCTTGATCTCATCAAACTTTAACTCATCAACAACGATGAACTTGTTATCATTCACTCTGCTTGTAAGAGCGGACTTAAGAGCAAGTCTTCTTTCCTTCTTGTTGAGTCTGATTGTGTAATCTCTTGGTGTTGGAGCAAAAACAACTCCACCGCCTGTCCACTGGGGAGATCTTGTTGAACCCTGTCTTGCATGACCGGTTCCTTTCTGCTTCCACGGTTTTCTTCCGCCGCCAGATACTTCTGCACGTGTTTTTGCTTTCTGTGTGCCCTGGCGCTTATTTGCAAGCTGGCTTACGACTGCCATGTGTACGAGATGCTCATTTACATCTACACCGAACACAGCATCGTTTAACTCTAATGTGCCAACTTCTTTACCTTCCATATTGTAAACAGATACGTTTGCCATCTGTGTGATCCTCCTTTCTTATAAAAGCATTAGTTAGATGCTTTTACTGTTTCCTTGATTGTTACTAAAGACTTCTTAGGTCCTGGTACAGCACCCTTAACCAGAATCAGGTTGTTTTCTGCATCAACCCTAACGATTTCAAGGTTCTGGATTGTTACCTTCTTATTACCCATCTGGCCAGGCATCTTTTTGCCCTTGAATACCTTGCTCGGATCAGAACATGCACCGTTGGAACCTGCATGACGATGGAACTTGGAACCGTGAGCCATAGGTCCTCTGGACTGTCCGTGTCTCTTAATAGCACCCTGGAAACCTTTACCTTTGGAGATTGCGGTTGCGTCGATCTTATCGCCTGCTGCGAAGATTTCAGCTTTGATTTCATCTTTTACAGAATACTGGTCAGCATTCTCAAGCTTAAACTCTCTTACGTATCTCTTGTAAGATACACCGGCCTTATCAAAATGGCCCTTTATTGGCTTGCTGACAAGCTTTTCTCTCTTATCAACGTAACCAACCTGTACTGCACTGTAACCATCGTTCTCTACGGTCTTAACCTGTGTTATTACACAAGGACCAGCCTGAAGAACTGTTACTGGAGTTAATACTCCGTTTTCATTGAAGATCTGTGTCATTCCGACTTTGGTAGCTAAAATACCCTTCTTCATGTTTTTACCTCCTGTTTGTTAATTCTACAGCGGATTGCTTTCGCAATCATCCTAGAACAGTCCAATATACGTGGAACACTATGACTCCATTCGGCGGCATCATGACTGAAGTCCGATTATGGAGATGTTGATTCCTTACAGGAAAAGTGTTGCTTCTATATTAAAACCCTTCAGGACATGCATGGAATATTTTCCACAATGCTTCTGATGAAGATTATTTATTCTTCATCTTGATATCGATGTACACACCTGCCGGCATTTCCAGTCTGGATAATGCATCAACAGTTTTCTGGCTTGGTGTAATGATATCAATGAGTCTCTTATGCGTTCTCTGCTCGAACTGCTCTCTGGAATCTTTGTACTTGTGAACCGCCCTTAAGATGGTCACCACTTCCTTCTTGGTTGGTAACGGCACCGGGCCGCTCACTTTAGATCCTGTCTTTTTTACAGTGTCGATGATTTTGCCTGCAGACTGATCAACTAACTGATGATCGTACGCCTTTAATGTGATTCTCATTACTTGACTTGCCATAAAAAAAGTCGCCTCCTTTTCGCACTTAGTAGAAGTACGACAAGCGGTGACTGTACACGTTCCCGTGTGTGTCCTTCAGGATCACACACTGACTTCCTGTTTCATAAAACAGAATTTTAAATTGTACAGTGACTTGTCGCCAGTTTCCTAACTTGACATTCGCTCCACGGAAAACCTGCTTATATAAGCAGCAACCTCACGTTTCACAGCTATCATGCCACAGCCTTTGTATGATATCATATTTTTTTTTACATTGCAAGCACTTTTTTCAAAAAAACGGATAATTTTATAAATGGACAGGATCTGCTGTCAGGCAGATCCTGTCCATGTAAAACGTTCTCATCTTTCCCTGTTATCCTTCTTTAGAAAGGCTGCCCTTTTTTGACCGTGTCTTACTGTAGAGTACCAGCAGGATTGTTCCGATAATCCCAGCTGAGGCAGTGTTTGTAATGGCTGCCACAATGCCTTGGGTAAATACCAGGTTCACAGGCTCTGCATAAATCACAATATCCAGCACAGGAGCCACAACCACCCATGCAATCACATTTGCAGCAAGCTGATAAATGTTGAAGCGAATCCCATCCTTTACTTCAAATTCTCCCTCTTCCACCCTCATTTTGGGATAAACCAGCCCAATAAGAAAGCAGGATACGCCGCTGGCGATCACCCAGCTCCACCATGCGGAGCCATACTGAATGGAATCCGACAATGCGTGCCCGATAAATGCAATCAGGCCTCCTGCAATGGGTCCGAACAGAGCAGCGAAAAACGCGCCGATTCCATAGGCAGTCTGAATATCTGTTTCCGGGATTCCTGTGGGAACCTTCACATACATAAACAGTAACGTGAACAAGGCCGCGCCAAGCCCGGTGGCAACAATTGTTTTAGTCTTGAACTCAAACATCTTCTTTTCCATAGCTCTTCCTCCAATGAGATCACTGTTATAGGGTTATTTTGTAAATTCTACTGTCCACTCCGCTCCGTATCCCAGATGGTATTCACTGCAAAAATCCCCCTGACTGACAGCAACCGCCACCTTCATCAATTCATTGTTGTAAATCATGGGATCCCCCTTTTTGGCAAATCCAAAGCTCTGATGGAACAGCACTTTCTGTTCAAATACAATCTTATCTTTATATTTTATCACAAGGTTCACAAAATCTCCATACTCAAATCCAGCTTCTTTAAAATCCTTTAAGGGAATGTTTGTCCACAGGTTTCCGAAGTTGGGATCATTGATTTCAAAAATTCCTTCCACCTTACCAGGCGTTACTGTTGGCTCTAAAATAGGATGCTCCACGATTTCCTCTACCGGGTATTCCGGACCCACCCCTTCAAAATCAATGATTCCGCTGGCCAGGCGCGCTGCTGTATAGCCAAATAAATCTCTCCCATGGAAAATAGCAACACCCTCTGTTCCTTTTCCACGCAGCCTGTTGACGGATTCATCTATTTCACGCACCGATTCAATCCCGATCTTTCTCTTCACATGAGTCAGGGAGCCATTGTCCGGTGATACAATATAATAGCCATCCACCGTTTTTGCCACGCAGGGACGTCTGCCGGTTCCCACTCCGGGATCCACAACGGATACATAGATGGTTCCCTCAGGCCAGAACTGCAGGCTCTGGTATAAGCGGTAGCTGGCGCTCCATGTATCATACTGGGGAAGTTCATGGGTTCCGTCCATGATTTCCAGCTCCCTGTCCACACATTTTACAACTCCGTACATGGAGCTGACAGCGCCCTCCTTATAAGTAAAGTCTGTCTGAAATACTAAAATTGGTTTCATGATCATTGATTCCTTTCTCTTATTTTATATTTTTTCTACAGGCCATTTTTGTCCGTCTTCTGCATTCATATGGGAACCCAGCCCCTTCACTGCCGGGATTATACAAATGGATTATAAAATCTGGAAGCATTTACAAAGAATGTCATGGACAGTGATCCTGCCAGGATAAGTATGCCAAAGACAATCGCACCCCAGTCTCCCTTTCCCAGGGGCTTTGCCACATACCAGGTCCTTTTCTTATGCTTTCCGAAGCCTCTCAAATCCATTGCATTACTGATTAACTCAATCCTGTCCAATGTGGAAAATATCAGGGGAACGCAGATATTCATCACATTTTTTATGCGGGTGCCCAGCTTTTCCTTGCCGGACATATCCAATCCTCTGCTCTGCTGTGCCAGGGCAATATCCTGGTAATCCCGGATCATATCAGGAAAATACCTGAGTGTCAGGGAAAGTGCATATGCCCCTTTGTAATTACAGCCCGCCCGGTTTATGGAAGCTGCAAACTCACTGGGATTGGTGGTCAGCAGAAAAATCATTCCCAAAGGCACTACTGATGCGTATTTTACAGTCTTTGTCACCTGATAGAGCAATTGTTCCGATGTCACCGTATAACGCCTGCTGAACCGGAACAACTCATGGCTTGTTCCGTAGATCTGGGTGCCATGCTGGGGGCTGAATAAATAGGTCAAAATAAAATTTATCAGTAAAAAAACGGCCACATAGATGGTCATCACCTTGATCTGCTTAAACTGCAATTGGGACAGTCTGAAAAAAATCACAGACAGCACCATAACAAACAGGATGTACCTGATGTCGTAGGAAAACATAACGGAAAACGTCATACAGATAAAACAGATCAATTTTGTCAGTCCTGACAGATTATAAATGAAATTATCCCTGTCAATATAGTCAAACAGCTTTGCCTTCATGAACGGTGCGCCCCCCTTTCATAATTGATGAAATTCTGCACAAACGCAGTCGGGTCCGGAATTTCAGCCTTTATCGCCAGATCATATAAGGATGTGATCTTTAGATTGGCCCGGGCGGCAATATCTTCATCCGTAAGAATGTAAGCCGCACTGGCATCTCCGATTTTCTTTCCCTGGGAAAGCACAATAGCATGGGGAGTGTATTCCAGCATCAAATGCATATCATGGGTGATCAGCAGGATGGTCACTCCCAGCTGGTTTAAGCTCTTTAAAAATTCCATAATTTCCGTATAATGGCGGTAATCCTGTCCTGCTGTCGGCTCATCTAAAATCAGTATCTGAGGCTCCAGCACCAGCATGGATGCAATTGTCACACGCTTTTTCTGTCCAAAGCTCAAGGCAGACACCGGCCATTTCTTAAACGGGGCAAGACCACATATTTTCAGCGCTTTATGTACCCTCTGCTCTATTTCCTCCTCCGGGACCTTGCGGATACGCAACCCTAAGGCCACCTCATCATAAATCATGGGCTTGCAGATCATCTGATTGGGATTTTGCATTACAAATCCTATTTTCTGTGAGCGTTCCTTAATGGTCTGGCCTTTCAAATCCTCTCCGCAGTACAGGAGCCTTCCTTCATCCTCTGTGACAAATCCGCAGATAACCTTTGCAAGGGTGCTTTTTCCGGCACCATTGGTCCCAACAATGCTGACCATCTCGCCCTCCCGGATCTTAAAATTGATATCCTGCAGAATTTTCCGCTTCCTTGTATACTGGAAGCTTAAATGTTTCGCTTCCAGTATGATCCGGCGCTCCTTTTCACCAGGCACCTCCCTTTGTTCCCGGTTCCACTTCTGCAAAGGCTCCTTCACCTGGGAGATATCCAGGGTATGGATGCGTCCGGCGCGCATCTGGGGAGTCACTTTAATGTCTGCATATTTCATTGCAGTGACATAAAGGGGTTCCCGGATTCCAAGCTTTGGAAGAATGTGGGCCGCCATCAGCTCATCAGGAGTCATATCCGCCACAATCCGGCCTTCATTGACTACAATCATGCGGTCTATTTCCCGGTAAAGCACGTCTTCCAGCCGGTGCTCTATGATAATAACGGTTTTCTTCGATTCCTTCCATACCCGGTCAATCAAATCAATGGCTGTTTTTCCCGTAGCAGGATCCAGATTGGCAAGAGGCTCATCAAACAGCAGAATGTCCACGTTGTCTACCATCACTCCGGCAAACGAAACTCTCTGCTTCTGTCCCCCGGACAATTCAAAGGGAGAGGATTTCAGCAGCTTTCCCATGTCCACAATGTCAGCTGCCTTCTGGACCGTTTCCTTCATTTGCGAAAGGGGAACACAGTCATTTTCCAGGGCAAATGCAATGTCTTCCCCCACTGTCAGACCGATAAACTGACCGTCCGCATCCTGCAGCACAGTCCCTACCCTTTTGGACAACTCAAAAATATTCATTTCCCGTGTGTCTTTTCCGCTGATTTTCAGACTCCCCTGTATCTCTCCTTTATAAGAAAATGGGATCAGACCATTTAAGCAGTTTCCAATCGTACTTTTCCCGCTGCCGCTGGAACCGACTATCAGGACCTTTTCTCCTTCATATATTTTTAAATTAATATCATGAAGTGTAGGCTCTGCCTGGCTGAAATATTGAAACTGAAAGTGCTCAAATTCTATAACCGGCGTTTTCTCTGTCTGACTCATAGACTCCCCCTCCTTTATAGTCGGCATTGTATCTGATATTTTCCCAAACGGAAATAATATTTGATTCTGCCAATGGCCCGGTTTCCTTCATCATACAGCAATTGCTCAATATGGAGAAGCGGAGCTTTCGGCTTTACTCCCAGATAGGGAATCACCTGTTCGTCTGCCTCGATCACCTGGATGTTCACCTGGGCATTTTCTGCCTTTCTATAAATATCCTGATCCATGAACTCAAGCAATGCTTCTTCCGAATCAAGGTCTATCTGCCATTTAGTCAATATATCTACCGGTATTTGCAGGAAACTCTGGCCTATGGGGCCGTTTTCACTTTCATATACATTATTGCTTGCCAATACATCCTCAGCTTCGGAAAGCCCCAGTTTTTCACGGGCAATCCGGGTGGGAGGCCCGAAATTATAATCCATGGTGATATGAACGATATCCTCCAATGCGTCTTCTGAAAGGAAATTATAAATCTTCCTTTTACGCCTCTTTTCCTTATCATAGGACACATATGTGCCCTTTCCCTGATGCTTATGGATATAACCATCCTGAGTCAGGATTGCAAGGGCCTGCCTCAGTGTGTTGCGGCTGATGCGGTATTTTTCCGAAAGCACCGTCTCTGAGGGAAGCCTGCTTCCTTTTTCGTAAACCCCGGACACGATATCGCTGTATATCTGGTTATAGGCAGGAATATAGGAGGGGAGCCTGCCCCTTGCCCCTGAATTTTCTTCTGCCGTCAGTGTCGCCCATTCTCCCATGTATCTGAATCCGATCCGGTAATAAAGGTTATGCTCCTCTCCCCTGCTGCAAAACAGACAGGGAAGCTTGCCCTTAGCAAGTATTTGCCTGCACAGTGCGCTCACCACCTGGCTCGCCAGCTTCTTCCCTCTTGCCGCAGACTCCACTGCCACCCCGCCGATCATAGTGGTCTCCTCGCATTCTGCAGTACTGTTTGCATGGGCAATGATCCTTCCGTTTTCCCGGATCAGGTAATGGATTCCGCAGTTCCTGCGAATCCGGTCTTCAATCATCTGCTTTGATGCATAAAGGCTTCTCATCTCAGGAATGCTCTGGAGAAATGCAAATATATCATCCACATCTTCCCCTGAAGCCTGCTGGATTCCGGTATTTTCCTCCATCAGGCTGCCTGGATCACAGAGTAAATACAGCCCTCTTGCTTCCAGCCTGTGATCGGACAAAATCCGCTGCACCGCTTTTACATCCTTTATCTTTCCCATGACCACATCCGGTATGTACTCCGAAAGCAGCTGTTTTAAAAAGGAAATATTAATATTCCCATTCTTGCTGTAAAGGAGAAGGTTCTGGTAAAAACAAAGATAAACTCCCTGGCACTCTTCCTCCTCAATATCCATATAAACTGTCTGAAATTTTTCGTCAAACCCAAAGTCCACTATATCTGCCAGCATAAACGTATTGTAGACAGGCTCCTGCTTCAGATAGGCAAGCAAGGCAGGGCGGTCCTGCGACCCGCATTCTTTCACCATAAAGTGCCCCTCCTTTGACATGATCTATTTCAATCCTCATCCTGCATTCACATACAAACACAGAATGGACCGGCAGCTGCACTGCCGTCAACCTTGTTTTGGCGGTTTCTCTGACGCCTGCAGAGGTTGAAAACATCTTCGCTGATTTTATTAAAAAAAAATGCAGAGCAAATATTCACGTGATTGTGAAGATTCGTTCTGCTTGTCCTTGTCAAAAACCAGCTTGTTGAACAAGCTGGTTTCAGTATAATCTATGCATTTTTAATTGTCAAGCCGGAATATCAGTCATCGTAAATTATCCGGGGAGCCTTTCTTATTGTAATTCTCCAGTTTGTTCCTGTTCCAATATTATATGCCCTTGAGAAATTCCCCTGGTTAATCGCCACTGCCATGCAGTCCAGGCTGTTCACATATACCAGTGGTTCTCCCACATATACATCGGCAAAGCTTTTAGCGTAAACCAAAATGTTTTTATATAAGGTACGGGTCTCATTTTCAATGCTGATTTCCACCCTTCCGCCGTGGCTTACTCCCAGGCTTTTAAAAAGCGCTCTCGGAATATTTGTCCATAGGCTTCCAAACCTCACATCCAGCACATCAATGGTTCCGCTTACCTTTTCTCCATCATAGACAGCCTCCACAACCGGCAGCTCAATGACGCTTTCCGTGGGAACCTCCGGCCCTACTTCCTCAAAAGTGATGATCCCTGCTGCCAGCCTTGCTCCTGTATAAGCGTAAATATCCCGTCCATGAAAGGTATAGCTTTCACCTGAATTGGGGAGACGGTTGACACTCTCATCAATGACCCGAGCGCTTTCCAAGCCGGTAATCCTCTTTACATGGGTCAGGGTTCCGTTATCCGGGGAAACTATGTATTGCCCGTTCTTTGTCCGCACCACGATACTGCGCCTGGTAGAACCTACCCCCGGATCAACCACACTGACAAAAACTGAACCCTCTGACCAGTAGCCCACAGTCTGAATCAGCCGGTAGGAGGCTTCCCAGATATCATACTGGGGAATCTCATGAGTCAGATCTGAAATATTCAAATCTCCTGATACGCCGTAAGCAACTCCGTACATGGCGCTGACCGCGCCGTCTGCCATTCCAAAATCCGACTGTAAAATAAGTGGTTTCTTCATGATTTATCTTTCCTTTTGGCTAAGGGTTTTCGAGAATGCCCTTGCAAGGTCAGTATAAAAGTTTTTTATTTCTCTGTCAAGATTTCCAAACTGATTTCACTTTCAGTATCATCAATTTAGGATGCTGACAGCATCTTACTGAAAAAACAGCAGAACGTAAAATACGTTCTGCTGCTAAATATGATCCCTGATTTTCTTATTCCCAGACCGGTTCCGTAGGGGTTCTGCCTTCTCCGCTTGGCGTTTCATCATCCACCTTTAATAAATTTCCGTTGCTTCCGGTCTTATATTTCACTCCTTCGGAATTTTTTACCGTTGTGCTTTTTGCCACCTTGCCGGAAGTGTTCACCACATAAGTGGTGGTAGTGCTTCCCGTAGGAATGGCAATGGCTTCATACTTGGTTCCTTCATCTGCACATTGAAGCTTGCCCATATAATATAAGGAACCGTCTTTGACTCCGGTATAGCCCCGGCCGCTGTCACTGAAATAATAGGTGGCATCACTGCCATCCCCTTCGATCACCTTAACCTTGCCCTTTTGCATGGTGCTGGTCTTCTTATCTCCGAAATAGAAGGCAGTATACTCTGAAGTGCTTCCAATGTTCACCTTCTGCAGTCCATATACAGGATTGCCCAGGCTATTAAACAAATAAGTCTTGTCGTTTATCTTGGTTAAATTCTGGGTGCTGGCCTCTCCCTCCTTTGGTCCGGTCTTTGGAACCCCGGAATTGGAAAAATAAAACCACTCCACACTCTCTTCATAGCCGGACAAATCCTCGGGCGGTTCCACGGAATACCAGCCCACTCTCAGCTTTCCGTTGCTGTCATAATATTTATAATTCTGGATGTCATATTCGGCATTATCAATTCCTACGTTCTTCCAGCCGGTTTGAAGCGCTCCATCGGAATCAAAGCAGTAAGCAACTCCGTCTATCTTATAGGTTGCATAATCGCCGGACATATCCTTTGGAACATACTTTTTGCCGCTGTCATTAAAATAGTACCAGAATTTTCCGTCATCATTATCCCCGGGAGTGACACGGTCCCCGTCGTAATCACTGTTCGGTGAAAAAAGCTTCTGCCAGCCGGTGCGCATGGCTCCGTCGGTTCCGCAATAATACATATCATCAAGGACCCAGCCGGTCTGCATCTCACCGTTTGGATCGAAGTAATACCACTTATTATTGATCTTGGACCAGTTATCCATAATCGCTTTTCCGCTGCTTCCGAAATAATACCATTTGTAAAGGGAACTGCCTGAATCCTGGAATTTCATCCACTTATCCGTGACCAGAATCCCGTTGGAGTCCATATAGTAGGTATTTTCCACCCAGGTGTTTACAGCCATCTCGCCATTGGTGTTTAAATAACGCCACAGGTTGTCCGCGCCCTTTTTCCAGGTGTTTGTCACCTTACTCCCGCTTGAATCATAATAAACCCAGGTGCTTCCTGACTGAGCCCAACCTTCCGCAGCCCAGGCATCCATAGATGCAGCACCAATCGCCAGCATGGCGGTAACAGCCAGCATGATGAGACCTTTTCTTTTCATATCTTCACTCCTTACAGGGATTTCCTTTTCTGTTAATATTTATTTTAACAATTAATCTTAGATTATTCAACTGTTTTAATCTTTCAATTCTATTACGAAATTATTTCTCCCCTTGTTCTGCCCTACTTCTCTTATCACTTTGGCTTTTATCTGGTCCGAAATTTTTCTATATCATGGTTTCATCCTTCGAAAGCACAGCTCATCTTCTTTCCATCAACTGTGAACTCTGGTTAAGGTAAAAAATAAGGCAGGTCCGGTAAAACCAGACCTTGCCTTAAACTTCATATAAATATAGAAAAAAGAGCATTACTTTTCCACTAATTACAGCGATTGTTCCAGCCCCAGTTGCCGCAGCATCTGTTGCACCGGTTGCATCGGTTGCAGCAGCCCCAATTACAGCCGTTATTACAGCCCCAATTACAGCCATTGTTCCATCCACAGTTGCAGCTGTTATTACAGCCCCAGTTGCCGCAGCCGTTATTGATTCCCCAGCTGCACCAGCGGTTACAGCCGCAGTTACCGACGGTAAAGCCTATATTAAAACAGCACATAAATTTACACCTCATTTTTCAATTTATACTATATTATATAGAACATATAGACAAGGCGTGATTGAGGGGCTTTTCTCATGACTCTGCCTGTACTTGACGCTCTTAATTCTATCCAGTATAATCAAGGAAGTTCAATTTACCTTTGGTTCATTGAACGGCTAATTTACTGCTTTCAGCCTGCTCTTAGCTTGCCTTTGATCAGTAAATCACGCTATGGAATCATTTGATGAAACTACTATTTATTAATTATGGAAAGGGCGGCACCGATTATGTGGATTGCAGACAGCTGGAAAGATTATGAAGTGATAGATTGTTCAGAAGGAGAAAAGCTGGAACGTTGGGGGAAATATCTCCTCGTACGCCCTGATCCACAGGTGATCTGGTCCACTCCCAGGACGGAGAAAGGCTGGAAAAAGATGAACGGCCACTATCACCGCAGCGCCAAGGGCGGCGGGGAGTGGGAGTTTTTTGACCTTCCGGAACAGTGGACCATCAGCTATAAGGATCTGACCTTCCAGTTAAAGCCCTTCAGCTTTAAGCATACAGGGCTCTTTCCGGAACAGGCTGCAAACTGGGACTGGTTCAGTGAAAAAATTAAACAGGCCGGACGGCCTGTAAAGGTGCTTAATTTATTTGCCTACACAGGAGGCGCCACCCTGGCGGCTGCAAAGGCAGGAGCCTCTGTCACCCACGTGGATGCGTCCAAGGGAATGGTTGGCTGGGCCAAGGAAAATGCCCGTTCCTCCAATCTGGAGTCCGCTTCCATCCGCTGGATCGTGGATGACTGCGCAAAATTCGTAGAAAGAGAGATCAGAAGAGGGAATCATTACGATGGGATCATCATGGATCCTCCCTCCTATGGAAGAGGGCCAAAGGGAGAAATCTGGAAAATTGAAGACTCCATTTATCCCTTTGTAAAGCTTTGCTCCCAGCTTCTGTCCGACCAGCCTCTCTTCTTCTTAATCAACTCCTATACCACAGGGCTGGCACCTTCTGTACTTTCCTATATGATTTCCACCGAAATCGGCGGGAAATTCGGAGGCACCGTACAATCTGAAGAAGTGGGACTTCCTGTTACCCGGACCGGACTGGTTCTTCCCTGCGGGGCCTCAGGCAGATGGTGGGCTTAAGAGGGCTCACCGGCCTCCGTTAAGAAGATTCCACAAAACAGGAAGGTAACGGCGTAAAAAAAGGCCTGCCCAGTAACTGAATATCACGCACAATACCGGCATAAGCAGGAAAAACCCAAGGGGCAGCGCCGGAAATGCAGGGAGCAGAAATGCTCCCGTTTTATTTATCAGACGCACCATGGCAAAATGAACGGCATAGAGAAAGAAATTCTGCTTCATCCAATCCTTCGCCTCTCCCAAAAGACCTTCCGGAACCAGGAGCCATAAGCCTACCGGAATAAAGAGGCGGAAGATTACAGTTGTCGCGGCAACCTCACCCTTAATGCTTCCGGGAAGGTCTAAGTCCTTTATGAGAAGTCCGGCAGCTAAAATGGCGAGCCCTGCCAGAAGGCTTTTCCGGTTCCAGGTCTGTTCGGCAAGCTCTCTCTCCACAACTGCGGCAAAGGCGCCAAAGCTGTAATAAAAAAGGGCATCCAGATTCACAAGAGGCAAAGCGCCGCCGCTGTAAATTGCAGCCAGTATTCCGGTCAGAAGCATAACTCCTGTCAGCCTCCTCCTGATAATAAGGTAAATCACCGGTGCCAGAAGAATCAAAACAATCAGCTGGTTTAAATACCAGAACACATAGTTATACGTATAATGAAGGACAGCGTCTGCTGCTACCGTAAAGCGGAAGGGGATCCTTCCCTTTCCGATAATTCCGGACATTGCAGGCAAACGGCTCCCTATGACATAGCCCAAGTAATACAAAAGGTTCCATACGATATAGGGAACCAGCACACTCCTGATCCTGGAATTCCATTTGATCCAAAGGCGGTCCAAAGTAAAATTCCTGAAGAAAAGGTAGGAGGATATAAGAAAAAATCCAGGTACGGCGATCTGAGCCACCTGGTCTCCCAAAAAACGTTCCAGAGCATCAACTTCATAAGCAATCCTGGTCTTACCCAGGAAAAGAACTGCATTGTAGGAATGGACCCATATGACCAGAACGCTGAAAAAGAATGTAAACCAGTTAATCTTATTGCGGAATCTCTTTTCCTCCACAGGCCCCTCCTTTCCCGCTTTTCCCATCAAAGGCAAAACGATATATAGAATTATATTATCATTTGACGTACAAAATGGCAACTACTGAGAAAGAGACTTTATTTCCCACATCCTCTGGAAATCTTCGGGAAACTCTGATAAGGAATCAGAACGGCGTGAAGAGCCGTTTTTAATTCTTGCAGAGTAGATTTCCAGACTTCTTTCAGACTATTTTCAGTAAATAGTGATATTCTTTCCTTATATAATAATACATCATTGGCCAAGCGGATATTCGCAATCCGCTTCGCTATTTGTTCACGGCGTGCCCCGCTTTATCGGGCATAACCGAATAGCAGCTATCGCTGCTTGTCAGGCGGAGCTTGTACTACACCTGATCGGAGTAAGTCCCCTCCCCAAACTTAATACATTTTGCATTTGAAGTGAGGGACTTACTTGATTCGGTTAAATTGTTTTTTCAGATAACGAAAGGCTTCCGGCTCCTGATGGATCATGATAATTCTATTTTATCGCGGGTGAAGAGAGCATTTATATAAAAATGTGAGAGCGCCAGTAAAACCAGGGGAGTCCGGTATTTAACAAATGCCCGTTATAAAATTACATAAGGAGGAAAGAATCATGGGAATCTCAGGAATTTCAAATCCTTCATCCTATGAAGAATGGCAGCTCCTTCAGGCCCAGAAGGAAAAAGCACAGGCAGCCTCTGCAAAAACCGGCGCAGCAGAAGCCGCACAGATTGAGGCAATCGGAAATGAAAGCAGTGGCCAGACCCAGGAAACCCGTACCGTAACCTCGGCTCCCGTGGATACCATTGAAATCAGCAGTGAAGGCAGAGCATTCCAGGAAAGCCAGGCAGTAACCGGGAACAAACCTGCGCCCTCTGCAAAACCCGCTTCCCAGACAGAAGAATCAGAAAGCGGAGACAGCAGCAAAGATCTCTCCACTCTGACCGAGGACGAGATCCAGAAGCTGGTAGATGCCGGGACCATCACACAGGCCGAAGCCAATGCGGAACTTGCCAGAAGAGAGGCAGATAAAGCCCCAGAAACAGAGATGGAAAAGAATCCACTGGAATCAGTTGAATAACATCAGACAATGCCCGGCTCCGGCCGGGCATTTCTCATATAAAAATATTAAAATAATTTTCACATATTTTTCAAGCTTACAGCGTAAGGTTATGGTATAATGCTTAAACGAAGCACCAAATCCGGCGCTGCCCCAAAACACAGAATGAGACAAACTCCTGCTGCTCTGGCCGGGATTCTTTACAATGTATTATAATTTAAAAAGGAAAAGGAGTGTTAATAGTAACCGTATTAATGTGCAGGGCTGGTCAGTAAGCCGGCACTTTGATATAATAGGAACAATTTCAACGATTGTTTCACATATAAGGAGATAGAAATTATGAAAAAAACAATTTGCGCTGCCTGTCTGATCCTCGCTCTTCTTTTTACAGGCCTGCCCTATTTTAACAGTCCCTCTTCCGGGATAGGCCCTGAAAAGACCTTCGACAGCCCGCTTTTAGCATATTCTTCCCAGAGTGGACAAGAACTGCATGCTCTGGCCCTTGGCCCCGGCCTGATAAACCTATCCCCCTCGGATGAATTTTCCACCTATCAGTGGGGATTGAAAAATGACGGGGAATTCCGCCTTGTTGAGCTGAAATCCAAATTTCAAGCAATTGATAACATTTACGATGGACGGAAATCAGGCAGCGGTGCTTCCACCCCTGGCCCCGGAGATTTTGAATCCACAGTAATCGGAGCTTCCACCGGAGTTGACATCAACATACAGCCTGCATGGAAGCTTTACGACCAGGCAGTGAACAAGCGATCCGTCATTGTGGCCATCATTGATACGGGCATTGACATCAATCACCTTGAGCTTAAAAATGCCATCTGGACCAATCCAGGTGAAATCGATGGAGATGGAATTGATAACGACGGCAACGGATACATAGATGATGTGCACGGCTGGAACTTTTATTCCGGAAATAACCAGGTCTTTTCCGGCAGTGAGGATACTCATGGAACCCATGCAGCGGGAACCATCGGTGCTGTCCGCGGTTCCTACGGCATTGCCGGTATCACGGATAATAATTATGTGAAGATCATGCCTCTAAAAGCCCTTGGCGGCGAAAAGGGTGTCGGCTCCCCGGAAACGGTGATCCAGGCAATCCATTATGCCGAAGCACACGGCGCTTCCATCTGCAATTTAAGCATGGGTACCACCGCCTACAGCGAAGAACTGGCACAGACTATTAAAAATTCCAGCATGTTATTTGTGGTTTCCTGCGGAAACGGTGGAATCTCCGGACTTGGATATGATACAGACATTTACCCTGTTTATCCGGCTTCCCTTCCTTATGATAACGTGATCTCCGTTGCAAACCTCTTATTTGACGGAAGCTTAAGCAAGGATTCCAACTATGGTGCCAACAGCGTTGACATAGCCGCCCCCGGCAGCTATATCTTAAGCACGGTTCCCGGAGATGCCTATGGCTTTATGAGCGGAACTTCCATGGCAGCGCCCATGGTAACAGGTGTGGCCGCCATGCTCTATTCTTACCGGCCGGATATTTCCCTGTCTGATGTAAAAAATATTCTTTTAAATTCCAGCAGAAAACTGGATACCCTTACAGGAAAGATGGTAAGCGGAGGCCTGTTGGATGCCTACGGGGCCCTGTCCTGGCAGTAAATTAGGCAATGCAGCTGCGGCGAAGTATACAAATTACAACAATATGTTGATAAAACTAAAATAGCCATATATCTAAGGGATCAACATGCATCGGATCGTTTATTTTACACCAATTGATAATAGCTATTAATATATAAAAGGTCTGTAAACACTGGTAATACCCGGTTTACAGACCTTTTTATATAAACTTTTTCTGTTGATTTATTGTAATCTTTCCTATTTTACGGCGCCTTAGTTAAAGACCGGAGCATAGGGAAAAAATTATACAAGCTTCACTCCAAGACCTTTTTGAATATAGGGCAAATATTTCATATGAGTCTCCTGCACCTGCCCAATGATATTTACCCTGTCTTCCCCGGGCAGGTCAATTCTGGCAATCTCAAGCTCACCCATATACCTTAAATAATTTTTATTGGAAATACAAATGCTTCCCTGATTCCTTATTTGTGCCTGATTCTCGTTCTCAGGCCTGATTTTCTGCTTATACTGTCTCGATTCCTGGGAACGGATGACGTACTCGCTGGAATCCGGCCTGTCATGATGAATGATGTCTTTTACATAATCATAGGAAGGAAGGATGTCTGCCTTAAGCTCTACATAATCATTGCTTAAGCATTGAATATCCTTCCAGTCCTGTTCTTCCACATCCACATCGCCGATCAGCACCACATCGCAGAAGCCCTCATAATAAAGCTCCAGCATGTTTAAAAGTACCTGGTCTTTCCTTCCCCTGTGCGCTTCCACTGTGGGAAGTCCTTCAAACAAAGGTCCTCTCAGTTCCAGATTCCCAGGCACAAAAGCCATGGTGGTAAAGCCAAGATACTTTAACCTCTGGTTCATTTCCTTTGTCTGCTTAAGGGACAGGGCAGTAAACTGCTTTGGATAAAAATTATGGCACGCTGCAAATCTGGTGAAATCAGCTCCATACCTTTTCCACTCCAAAAGCTCTTCCTCCATAATGGTGGAGGCATTAAATACCACATAAAAGTCTTTGGATATCTGTACCGTTTCTTTGGCATCAAAGCCGTAATCAAGGCGGACGTGGGTGATCCCAAGGTCCTTCAGCTCCGAGATATTGCTTGTTCCCAACTTTTCCAGGGTTTCCGGGCCCACATCCACAATGAGGTTTAACTGGCCTTCCCTGCATATCTCCAGCAGCCTTTGTACATCCCGGCGGTAATCCACTCCTGTTTCCTCCGGAATGTGGAGTGAAGTAAAGGCATACTTCACTCCGTTTTCCACCGCCTTTTTTATCAGGCGTTCATTCTTTTCCATTCCATTTGAAAAATATATTGAAATTCCTGTATTCATTTATTCTCCATATACTTCATTGATTCTGTCTTCATCCACTCCAAAGAAATAGGTCACCAGAAAGCCGCCTGCATAAGCGATGAGCATGGATACTATGTAGCCAATCTGCTGGCCTGGCTGAACGATCAGCAAGCCGAACAAACCGGATACTCCCTGGGAAACCGTACCAAGGTGCATAAGAGCTGCAACAGCTCCTCCAAAGCCTGCACCCACACAAGCGGTAATAAAGGACCTTCCAAGCGGCAGCGTCACTGCATACATCATGGGCTCTCCGATTCCAAGAATACCTACTGGGATGGAATCCCTTATATATCTCTTTAATTTTACGTTCTTTGTTTTCACATACAATGCAATACCGGCGCCCACCTGTCCGCCGCCTGCCATCATAAGGATTGGAAGGAGATAGTTGATTCCCTTTGTCGCGCCTGCAGGATCATTTAAAAGGGCATGAATAGGAGTCAGGGCCTGATGCAGGCCTACAGCCACCAGAGGAAGGAAGCCTGCGGATAAAATATAACCTCCGACAACGCCCATTTTTTCATATACAAAACTTAATATGGCAAAGATCACCTTTGTTAATCCTGCACCCAAAGGCTGGATTACCAGGAGTGCAATGATGCCTCCAATGATAAGCACTAAAAGAGGGCTTATAAAGGTATCAATAATGTCAGGCATACGCTTTCTGATGTTTTTTTCAAGAAAGGCGAAGAACGCGCCTGCAATCAGCGCAGCCAAAAGTCCGCCTGATGCCGGATTAAATACTGTATTGGTAATGGGAAGTAGTATCTGGGCATCGTTTACCGTAGCAAGCAAAGGCATCCCGGGATTTGCAATAGACATGGCTCCTGCAATGGCCCCAAGAACGCCTGAACCGCCGAATTCCTTAGCCGCATTGTATCCCACCAGAATGGGCAGGTAGGCAAACAGAGCCCAGCCCATGGTCCGGATGCATTGATACCACCATACTCCTAAAAGGCTCCCGCCGGTAGAAACATTGATAACATTACAAATACCGTTGATCAGACCTGCAGCAATGATGCCGGGAAGCAGAGCCACGAAAATATTGGAGATCTTCTTTAAAAACCTCTGGACCGGCTTATCATATTTCGCTTTTTGAAGAGCCTTGTTCTCCTTTGCAACCTCATTGATATCCTGCTCCGTACCATTTTCCGCCTGGCCCTTTGCAAGTCCTGTAAGCATGTAAAATTCGTCCAATACCTTGTTTACTTTTCCCGGACCAAATACAATCTGGATGGTGTCGCTTTCCACCACTCCAAGAACTCCCTCTACCTTTTTCACACCTTCAATATCAGCTTTGGATGTATCTCTTAAGCCGACACGAAGCCTTGTCATGCAGGCAGCATTGGAAGTTATGTTCGCTTTTCCCCCAAGCAGCGTTAATAATTGTTCACTGATTTGCTTGTAATTCACGATAATCCTCCTTTAATAATTTTATTTAAATTACACTTAAAAAGAATCCTTAAAACTCCTTTCTTTTTATCTCAAAGCCTCTCGGATCTTCCCTCCGGCTTGTGATAACTTTTGTCTTGCTTCCTCCGGTCCGCAATCCAGTAAAATCATGGCAACAGCAGTTTTAACATGCCCCTCTGCCTGGCTTAATACTCTTTCAGCCTCTTCTCTGCTGCATCCGGTGGCCGTCATCAGGATATTCTGGGACCTTACCACCAGCTTTTCATTGCTCTGCTTTACATCCACCATAAGGTTTTCATAAGCTTTCCCGATCCCCACCATGCTTCCTGTTGAGATCATATTGAGGATCATCTTCTGTGCCGTTCCGGCCTTTAATCTGGTGGAACCTGTTAATACCTCAGGTCCTGTCACCGGTTCAATGGCAAGCTGTGCTGTTTTTCCTATATCAGATCCTTTGTTACATGCAATGGCCGCGGTTCGGCAGCCCATTTTATTTGCATAATCAAGGCCGTAGATTACATAGGGCGTTCTGCCTGATGCCGCCAGGCCGATCACAATATCCTTTGAAGTCAGGCCGGCCGTCTTTAGATCTTCCTCGCATAAGTTCTCACTGTCCTCGGCTCCTTCTACAGCCTCTACAAAGGCTTTTTCTCCGCCCGCGATCAAGCCTACCACCATCTCCCTGGGGACCCCGAAGGTGGGCGGGCATTCCACTGCATCCAACACTCCCAGACGCCCGGAGGTTCCTGCACCGATGTAAATGATACGGCCTCCTGCATTCAGACTCTCTGCCGCCCATTCAATCGCCGTCGCAACCTGAGGGAGCACTTCCTCTACGGCTTTTACCGCTTTTTCATCTTCCTTGTTCATGACAGCAGCAATTTCAAGTGGCGTCATTTCATCCAGATTCATGGTATCCGGATTACGGGATTCTGTTGTCAGCACTGATAAATCAATCATGCTCTGTACTTCCTTTCTTCTGTATATAATTTTTTGAAAATTTGCTCATACAGGTTTCATAATTTCTATTAACATAAGCAGTAAAAAAAATGTCTATTACATTTAATTGTGAAATACGGGATGACATGGCGCCGCTTCGGTGTATCAGCTCTGTTGCCGCAACAGGAAGAACGAAATCCGCTTCCAAGGCCAGTTCCGATTCCACCGCCCTTGTTATGGCAATCACCTTTGCTCCGTTTCCTTTTGCTTCCTTTACACATTGAAGGATCTCTTCCGTAAGCCCGGAATAGCTGATGGCAATGGCCAGATCGCCTTTTTTTAAGTTTCTGGCGGCCAGCAGCTGTGTATGCCAGTCATCGCAGACATTGCACAGCACATCAGCCCTTAAGAGCTTCAAGTACAAATCTCTTGCCGCTAAAAGGGAGGTTCCCAGCCCGAACAGAGTGACGCTTCTGCTGTTTTCCAAGAGCTTTACACATTCTGTCACAACCTTTGGCTCAATCAGCTTCTGAGTGGTTTCCAGGGATTCAATATTTTTCTTTGTGACCTTATAAATAATGTCTTCCATGGAATCTTCCCGCGTGATCTTCTGAAACGCAATGTTCCTGCTCTCCTGAAATAAGGCCACCTCATAGGCCAGGGTGTTCTGAAAATCCTTATACCCCTTACAGCCCAGCTTTTTGCAAAGCCTCACAACCGTTGCCGGGGAAGTATAGGTTTCTTTGGCAATCTCCTTAATACTTTTTCTGAGGACTGATTCGGGATGTTTATGAAGTCTCTTTATCAGCTCTTTTTCTGCTTCTCCCGCATTTTGGATATAGCTGTCAATCCTTACAAGTAAACCTTTCATACATTTCTTCTCCTTTCTGTAAAGCCAGAAGAAATTTACATATTTTTTACCTATTTACATTCTAGCTTTGTTGTATTATTTTTTCAATATACTTGATAGTTTATGAAACTTTTTTTCATAATATGATGTTTTAGCACATAAGGAAAAAGCAGATGCCGTCATGATTTTTAACAGCATCTGCTTTTGCAGTTTATGTTTTTGTTGTTTAATCCCAAACAGGAATCCGGTCATTCACATCGGCCATAAGCAACCAAAGGAT
Source organism: Lacrimispora indolis DSM 755 (assembly GCF_000526995.1). Lineage (NCBI taxonomy): Bacteria > Bacillati > Bacillota > Clostridia > Lachnospirales > Lachnospiraceae > Lacrimispora > Lacrimispora indolis. The sequence goes on from NZ_AZUI01000001.1 coordinate 1,024,027, forward strand.
CTCCTTTTTGAACCCCCAGGGTGGTAGTATGATACCAGACAACACCATTCAAACCGGCGGTGTATTCCCGGATCAGCCGTCCGTCTAAATCCCATAGCTGACCCAGCAGCATCCCTCTTTGGACATTCTGGTTCGGTGCGATGCAGGGCTGCCAGAAACCGTCGGCTTCCGCCTCCTCATAGACCGCTTCCACCCCTTCCAGCTGGCCCGGATTTGGCTGAGCCGTATCTCTCATTTTCAAATAACCCATCAGCCGTGTTAAGCAAACCTGGCACAGAGCCACTTCTTCCTCCCTCCATCGGCCGCCCCCTCCGATTTCCAGAAGAAATGACGGGATCCCCCGTTTGGCTGCGTAGCTGTACAGCCCGTTGCCTGAGGTGGACCGTACCCGGTAGGTTACCGGCAAATGCATGGCTGCCTCCCGGGTGCGGGTGCTGACATGCTCCTCCACAGCGGCCGGGAAAAATATCAGGGGCGTAAGGGCCTCGTTAATATCGCCTCCATGGAGATCCACAAGAAAGTCTGCCAAAGGATATATTTCCTGCTCAATGACATAAGCCATCTGCTGGCTGACGGTACCAAAGCGGTCCCCCGGAAAGACCCGGTTTAAGTTCTTCCCATCCTCGGGTACAATCTGTTTTTTTCCATGATAAAAACCGGATTGGTTTACCAGCGGCAGCATAATAAGCCGCCCCCGAAAGGTTGCAGGATCAATGTGCTCATAAAACCGGCGCACCGCCTGAATGCCCACAAATTCACATCCGTGAACACCGGCGGTCACCACCAGCGTGGGGCCGCTTTCTTTCCCGCAGACCACCCAAACCGGAATGTCTGTTCCCGGCATTACCGGAAGCAGTGTTTTATTCTTTTCGCCTGGCTGAAAAGCAAGGTTACAAAACAGCATTAAGAAACCTCCTCAAAGTCAATGATGGAAGACAGCAGCTTTTGGGCATAGCTGTCCTGCACTCCTGCGATTTCCGCCACTTCACACTGTTCTGTTATCTGTCCCTGATACAGGAACAGTACCCGGTCACACAGATAAGTGATGGCTGTGAGATCATGAGTGATAAACACATAGGTCAGGCCATAACGGTCTTTCAGCTCCACCAGCAGATCCATGATCTGCACCTGAGTGTGGGCATCCAGAGAACTGATGGCCTCATCCAGCAAAATGACCTTGGGCCGGCAGGCGATGGCTCTGGCGATGCATACCCGCTGAAGCTGTCCGCCGGAAAGCTGATGGGGATAGCGGGAGGCATAGCTGCCATCTAAGCCCACCTGCTCCAGCAGGGCCGTGACCTCTTCTGAAATATCAAGTCTTTTGCCTGTGCGGCGCTGATAGACCATCAGCCCTTCGGCAATGATATCCCTCACATGAAAGCGGGGATTCGCAGAAGTGGTGTAGTCCTGGAACACGACACTGATGGATTCCTGTAACGCCCGGCGGCCGCTTTTGGTGCGATAGATATCCTGGCCGCGAAACAAAACCTGCCCCTTATCCGGCTTCAGCAAACCGCACAATACCCGGCCGGCAGTGGATTTTCCGCTGCCGCTCTCTCCCAGCACACCCAGGCAGCACCCCTCCGGAACAGTCAGAGATACATGATAAAGCACCTGCTGCCGCTTGGTACGGAGCAGGGTATCCTGCCTCTCACTGCGGAAGCTGACATTAACATCGCGTAGTTCAAGCATAGATCACCTCTCCTTTCTGGAGCGCGGTGCGGTATTTTCCCATGACCGCCGCCCTCTTTTCAATGAGCAGACGGGTATACGGATCTGCCGGGTGGTGTAGAACCTGGCGGAAACTGCCTTGATCCGCCACTTTACCCTGATTTAAAACCAAAAGCTTGTCCGCCACACAGGAGATAGCTCCCAGATCGTGGGAAATGAATATCATTGCCGTACCGTGTTCACACTTGATTTTCCGGAACTCCTCCATGACCGCGTACTGGGTGATGGCGTCAATGGCTGTCGTCGGTTCATCTGCAATGAGCAGGGCGGGCTTTAAAGCCATAGCCAGGCCGATCATGATGCGCTGAAGCATACCTCCGGAAAGCTGGTGGGGATATTTTTCCAGCACCAGGGCAGGATCCCGGATCTGCATGGTATGGAGGATTTCTTCAGACCGTGTGTAAATCTCATCCTTGCTCCAGTCCGTATGCACCGCCAGAGTTTCTGCCAGCTGATAGCCGATCCTGTACAGCGGGTCAAAGCAGGTCATGGGATTTTGCAGCACCATGGCAATCTCTTTCCCGCGCAGCTGCCGCAGGGCTTCCCCGCTCTGATCCAGCAGATTCTTTCCCTGATACAGAACTTTGCCTGATACTGCAAAATCATCGTCCAGCAATCCGAGGATCGCTTTGGCTGTCATACTTTTTCCGCTGCCGCTCTCTCCCAGAATTCCCAGACATTCTCCTTTCCGGACAGAACAACTGATATTTTCCAGTATCATCTGGGAGTCTTTCCTCTTCCTTAGGGAAACAGAAAGGCCGGATACCTCTAAAATTATGTTCATACTGCCGCCTCCCTTGGATCCAGCACATCCCGCAGGGCATCACCCAGCAGATTAAATGCAGTTACCAGAATAACAATGGCAATGCCGGGCGCCAGCATCTGCACCGGATTGGTAGTGAGTACATTTTTTGCCTCATTGAGCATTGCCCCCCACTCCGGAGTGGGTGCCTGGACCCCAAGGCCAAGAAAGGATAAGGTAGAAATATTAATGATTGCCCAGCCGATGTCCAGTGATGCCAGCACCGCCATTTCTGAGGCAATGCTGGGCAGCAGATGCCGCCCCAGAATAAAGCTCTCCCGGTTGCCGATGCACCGGGAAAAGAGAACAAAATTCCGGTCCCGGTACTTCAAGACTCCGGTACGGATCATACGGGCATACCAGGCCCATTTAATAAAGACATTAGCTAAAATGACATTGCGTACATCCACTCCAAGGAGAGCGACCACGGCAAACACCATGATCTGGCTGGGAAAGGACAGCATCACATCCACCACCCGCATGATAAGCTCGTCTGTCCATCCCCGAAAGTAACCGGCCAAAAGGCCCATCAGGGCGCCGAGCCCGATGGTCCCCAGCATGGTCAGCACCGCAAGTCCCAGGGTAGGCCGGATACCATAAAGCATACGGGATAAAACACAGCGTCCCAAATGGTCGGTGCCAAGAGGATAACCGGCGCTGAAGGCCGCAAATTTATTAAGAATGTCCGTTTCATAGGGATCATGGGGTGCAATGACAGGGGCCATAAGGCCCAGCAGGGCAACTGCCGCCACCACCAGAGTGGTCAGGACCGCCACCTTGTTTCCAAGGAATTTTTTCATCATGGTCAGGCCACCTCGTTTCTCAGACGCGGGTCTGCCAGCGTCTGCAGGATATCGAACAGGAGATTAAAAACCACAAACAACACCCCGATGAGCAGCACATAGGCCTGAATAACCGGATAATCCCGGTTAAAGATGGAAGTGATGCAAAGGGTGCCAAGTCCCGGCCACGCAAATACGTTTTCCACTACAATCGTGCCGGCAATCAGCTGGGGAATGCTCATACCAATGGCTACAATACAGGTATGCAGAGAATTTTTCAGGATGTGCCTGGTGAGAATCGACCTTTGGGTCAGTCCCCGCACATTGGCGTAAAGCACGTAATCTTCTCTCATATTTTCCAGCATATTGTTGCGGATCAGACGGATATAGGTGGAAATATAGGTCAGCGATACGGTGAACGCCGGTAGAATCAAATGCTTCCAGGTACCGCTTCCGCTGGTGGGCAGAAGATCCAGCCTGATGGACACAAACCACATCAGAAGCAGACCCACCCAATAAGCCGGCATGGCAGTGGTCATAAAGATAAAACCCCGGGTCAGACGGTCAAACCAGCTGTCCTTATAAACCGCGCAGAGAAATCCCACGGGGAGACTCAGCAGGATGACCAGTACCAGTGACGCGCCTGCCAGCATCAGGGTGGCAGGCAGACATCGCAGCAATTCCCCTGCCACCGTGCGGGAGGGATTGGTATAGCTGATGCCAAAGTCCAGCCGCAGGCATTCCAGAAGCCAGTCAGCATAACGCACCAGATAAGGTTTGTCCAGTCCCAGCTCTGCCCGTACCTCTGCAATGGCCTCCTCTGTAATGACCGGTACCTGACGTACACGGAGAGCAACCTCCGCAGGATCAGAGGGAATTAAATTAATAAATACAAAGCAGATAAACGAAATACACAGAAGCAGCGGGATGGCCGCCAGGATTCGTTTGATGACATAATGCTTCATAGGCTTCTCCTTTTTCAAAAGAAAGGTGATCCTTGTTTCTCATGTTTTAGTAATACATATCTGCGAAAGGAACCTCATACTGAGTCTGAGTGAAGCCTACCCCCTTCAGATCGGTGCGGTAAATAGCCTTATTGCACTCAAAGGTCAGAGGAATGTACACCGCATCCTCGTGAAGGCGGGTGAGCACGAAGCTGTACAGCTCCTGCCGTTTCTCTTCATCGGTAGAAATCAGAATATTGGTGATCGCTTCATCAATCTCAGCCTTGTCATGAAGACCTTGCTGAGCAGCGTAGTCGCCGTATACAGGGGCGCGCATGGCTGCCAGGGAGGACTGAGGATCATAAGGTGTGCCCCAGCAGATGTTAAACACCATGTCAAAGTGACCGGCCTTCATGTTATCACGGTAGGACTGCTCCTCCTGGCCGGTGATATCAATTTTGATTCCCAGCTTGGCGTATTCAGCCTGCAGATACTCTGCAATGGATTTTTCAGTCACACTGTCACTGTTATACAGCAGAGCCAGCGTCATCTTCTTACCGTCCTTTTCCCGGATGCCATCAGTTCCCAGGATCCAGCCTGCATCCGTAAGCATTTGTCCGGCAGCCTCCGTATCATATGCATAGGGTTTCAGGTTTACATCACAATAGGGAATGGTGGTGGAGTACAGGGTGTCGGCAGGCTGCTCCAAACCGTAGAAAATACCGTCAGAGATGGCCTGCCGGTTGGTGGCGTGCTGCAAAGCCTGACGCACGGCAGTGTCGGATAAGATGCTGTTGGCGGTATTTAAAACGATATGTCTGGTGGAGGTGGGATCAGATAAGGACACCTTAAATTTCTCACTGTCCACATACTTATTGACTGCGTCGGCATCGATCATGTTCTTGCCGAAGATTAAATCGATCTCACCTTTTTCCAAAGCCAAAATCCGGGTCTGGTTGTCGGGAATCACCTTGACCGTGATTTTCTTAATGGCAGGCTGTTCCCCCCAATAATTCTCATTGGCCTCAAATATTGCGTATTCATCGGTTACAAAATCGCTCAGAACATAAGGCCCTGTTCCTATGTAGGCTTCCACACCGTCCTTGGTGCTGCCATCCTTCATGGCTGCCGGAGAGATCATGGCAAAGGGACGGGTAACTCCAAGTTCCGTAAGCATGGGATAATATGGCTCAGACAATTGGATCACAAAAGTATTATTATCAGGAGCGGAGACCCCTACCAGCAGATTCATCATCTCCAGCCATGTATGGCGATCCTTGTTTTCAAGAATGGCATTGAAGTTTGCTAAAATGGCGTTGGCATCACAGGCCGTTCCGTCAGAGAAAGTTACACCCTCCCGGATTTTGAAAGTATAAACCTTTCCATCCTCGCTGATCTCCCAGCTTTCTGCCAGACAGCCTTCATAACCAGCCTCCGTAATATTTACAAGACTTTCATAAAGCATCTCCTGTGCATACATCTCACCGGCGTACAAGTGAGGATTTAAATCACGGATATCCCGGTAATTGACAAAAACCAGTTCCTCTTTTTTTCCGTCCGATACCACAGAATCATTGGGGGTATTTGTTGAAACTTCAGGCGCAGCCTTGCCGCTGCAGCCAGTCATCAGCGATATAAACAGTGCCCCTGTCAGGAGCAGGGCTCCAAAACGATGTTTTTTCATAATATTCTCCTCACGTCTCATTTGAAATAGTTTTAGCAGGAAATATTATACATCGGTTAGGCTTATCTAACCAGTGACCAAAAAAGCAGGCTGCGTTATTCCAATATGTTATAACGCAGCCTGAAAGTTTTGTAAAAATTTTCGCGCAATAGGAGAAAGCTCATGCCCCTGCTCGTAAACATACCCAATGGACAAAAAGGGTTCACAGTTTCGGATTGGCAGCATCCGGATATCATACTGCTCGTACTTGGAACACATAAAGTTAATGCTGAGACTGCATACGTCTGTATGCAACAGGAGGTCAATGGTCAGGTGATCGCTGTTGGTAAGTGCAGCATAATGCAGCTGTTCCGTGCTGATGGTTCCAAGACTCACCTGCTCAAGATGATGTTCCATGGAAAAATATTCTTGTGTTCCCCTGACAAAACGCAGATTTCCAAGCTCGGAAATATCGATGGAATCCCGTTGATACATGGGATGATGGGGACCAACATAGATACAAGCTTCTTTGATATCCAATTCCTGATATTCCAGCTTTTTATGGGCAATGATGTGGCGGAATGCCTGTAACTGCTTTTGCGCCACATACAGGATTCCAATCTCAGCCTCCCCGCACCCCACCTGACTTGTGATTTCCTCCACAGATCCCTGCTGGTGCCGCATGACAAGCTCCGCATTCTCCTTGCACAAGTCCACAAGAATGTGAGCAATCATATTGCTGGGGTAAGAGGACAGGGACAGGGCCGCAGGAGCATTGAATTTATTGAGGCTCTTCATAACAGAGAGATTCTTTACAATATTTTGTGCGTATGTAAGCGTGGATTTCCCTTTTTCTGTCAGGCGAAGTCCCTTGCTCGTACGCTCAAATACCGTGTAGCCCAGTTCCTTTTCCAATGCTGAGATCGCCTTGCTGACATTCGGCTGGGATGTGAATAATGCTTCCGCCGCCTTGTTAAGGCTTCCGCGTTCACAAGCCACAAGAAAATATTCCAGCTGCTTTAATTCCATACTCTCTCCTTTTCATATAAAACAAAATCAATTATAATCGGTTAGTAAAAGCTAACCATTATTGTATTAGAATCATACCAGTTTGTCAATGATGAGACCCCCGATCATTCTTAGACTTTACCTATTTTTCTTTGCATTCTTCAGCCTTCCTGATTTAATTATCCCTTTCATACGGTTACTTCCCTTCCAGCCTGTTTTTAACACATTAAAACCGCCTTTAAAATATTTTTAAAGGCGGTTTTAATGCTAAAAGGCCGATATTCACTGCATACCGTTACGGCATGATTTTTTTATTCCTGCTATTATTTCTCCAATGATCTCCACCGGAAGTTTGGAACCACATCAGACCATTTCTCAATTCCTATGATGGATTTGGCGAATTCCGTTGATTCCAGGGTATATTTCTTTTTATCAATATCCCGGAACACCTGCCAGATCTTACGGCGTTTTGTTGCTACAATATCGTCTCCCCTGTTCATGTTACATTCCCAAAGTCCAAAGGATAAGCCGCTCCTCACCTCCAGAGGGGCATCCACCTGGCGGCTTAAGATGTAAGCGTCAATATAAGGATTGCTGTCAACCATGTAATAGGAATAAGCATAAGCAGCTGCCTGAATCTGGGCCACATTGCCCCTTGTCTGGCTGGTGGCCGTAAAGCCCTGCTCTGTCAGAATGATGTGACGCACATGGCCGGCAGGAGATTTTAATGGATCCTGAGCCATGTAATCCGTCAGAGTGGTAAGGTTTTTAAAGTTAATGACAGGAGAGTTATAATCATTGGTGATCAGTCCGGTCTGGTCATCATCCCAGAATTCCGGCTCCGTCATGGGGCAGGGATAGGGATGATAGGATAAGCCCCAATCCATCTGTCCCTGTTCATTGGCAATGGAGTTAAAAGTATCTACGATGGCTCTTCCGCCGTATTTCAGCTTATTATCGATCTCATTGTTCCAGTTGTAGTCCAGGGAATAATACACCCTGTCATTGGCGCTGGTACTCTTGATGGCTGTATAAAAGATCCGGAAGGCATCCTGGTAAGCCTGCACATAGCTGGTAATATCCTTTTCTCCCATGTAATTCCACTGCTGGTTGTTGATCTCATTTCCAACGATCCAGTTGGATATCTTTCCGTGGTTTGGATTGGAACCATTGTACCGCTCCGCTAAAAAGGAGGCAATAGCCCTCGTCTGGTCAAGCCCTTCCTGGGTGGCCGGATTGAACATATAGTAAAATGCATTGGCATTTTTCTTTGTTCCAGGGTAGATTAAGTTCGGTGTGGCATCATTCCAGCCATTTAAAATAATGGCGGTTACCGTCATTCCTTTCCCGGACAGTGCGCTGATGGTCTCATCGTAGCTTGTGATGGCATTTTTATCGAAATGGTAGGTCTTTCCATCGTACTGGTAATCAATTCCCTGGCCCAGGATCTGATGGAAAGAAATATTGGTTGCAACGTGCTTCACCCCTAATTCAAAGGCATCTCCCAGCATGTTCAGCTGGATATTCAAGCCCTTCTTGGTAAGGGGATCATTAAATGGCTGGGTGTTGGCCGCAACCATCTCAGGATTTGTAATATAATGAGGTTTGCTGATTTCAATATATTTCGTTCCATCCCAAACTGCAATGACGAATTTGCTGTAAAGTCTGTCCTCAGCCGTATTGCGGTTTAACGGAAACGTAAAGCTGACCTTGCCTCCCGGCGCTGAAGAAGCCGCGTAATCCGTTCTGCCGTCCAGATTATTCTGGTATGGCTGCAGTTCTACCAGATAGAGGACGCCATCCGTTCCCGTCATATCGGCATTGATTTCTGCCTGAACTGTCACGCTGTTCTTATCAGAATTGATCAGGCAGGACTGAATCGCCGCCTGTACTGCTGCGGCTGCAGCTGTGTCTGCGGCTGTATCTGCATCTGCCAATGAAACAAAGGCAGAAGCGCAGCATAAAAATGCAGCGGTTAAAAATCCGGTCACGGTTCTGCCTATTTTTCTTTCCTTCATTTTCGCATCCCTCCATGTTGTCTTAATCAGGTTCTTTACAATGATAACCAATTTTCCTGCTTTTTACAATAACGTTTTTATTACGTATTTGTAAAAAAACCTTAAGGACCGTACGCTTCAACGCATTAAAATGCTGCAAATACGGGATATTTCAAAGAAGGCCAAATGAATATGTGAACCTAAAAAAGGTAACCAAACTCTGTATATAATGCTTGACATATGATAAATCACCTGATAAACTGATAATCGAATTACCGATAATCAGATTATCAGTATAACAGCAGGAGGTAAAACAGACAAATGTCCAAACCTGATCGTTCCATTGATCCGCGGATTCTAAGCAGCGCAAAAAAAGTATTTTTAACACATGGGTTTCAGAATGCATCCTTAAAGGAAATCTGCGAGGCTGCCGGAATCACCACGGGTGCCCTGTATAAGCGGTACAAAGGAAAGGAAGCCTTGTTTAACGCAGTGGTGGCGGAGACGGTTGCAGCACTTGATGATTTTATTGAACAGCGATGCAAGGTAGAAGCCAGCTCCCTGTCCGATGACGCATTGGTAAAGGCGTGGGATATGGACGAAGAAAACACGTTGGATTATTTCCGGTTCTTCCATGAATACCGCGACGGTTTTATTCTGCTCTTAACATGTGCGGAGGGAACGGCCCATTCCAACTTTCAGCATGACTGGGTTGAGAAAATGACTGAAAAGACTTATGAGTATTTCCTGGAAGCACAAAAACGGGGGCTGACCCGCACAAACACCTCCATTGAGGAGTTTCATATCCTGCTTTCTGCATTCTGGACGACAATTTATGAGCCGTTTATCCACGATTTTACATGGGAACAGATAGAATCCCATAACAAACTCATCTGCGGCCTGTTTAACTGGCGCCAGGTTTTGGGGTTTTAACGCCCCGCAGCCCCTCCTGCGGAGGGGTTCCTGTTTATCTGTTAGTTAGTTTTAACTAACTTATATAAAATATAAAGGAGGTAACGAACGTGTTTCAAAAAGTGCTGGAATATGCAGGTGATTACCGGAAAACAACCTACCGGGCAATTGCCGCCATGCTCATAGGCATGGTCATGAACGTACTGCCGTTTTGGTTCATCTACCAGATCATCCGCCCGCTGCTCATGAGGGAGGAAATCACGGGCGGGTATGTGGCCTGGCGCATCGCCGCCATCGCCATCTGCGCACTGCTGTATGCCCTGTTCTATATCTGGGGCCTTTCCCTCTCTCACCATTCAGCCTACAACACGCTGAAAAATCTGCGCATCTCCCTCCAGGGCAAGCTGGAGAAGCAGCCCCTTGGCGCTATTGAGGAAAAGGGAGTGGGCGCCATAAAGAAAATGTTTATCGACGACATCGAAACCATCGAGCTTTTGCTGGCCCATGCGCTTCCTGAGGGAATTGCAAACCTGGCCATCCCGGCTCTGGTATTTGCCGGAATGTTTCTTGTGGATCCCAAGCTGGCTCTTCTGGCCCTGTGCTCCCTGCCTCTTGGAATGATTGCCATGATGGTGATGTACCGGATCGGCATGAAAGATATGGGCAATTACTATGCTGCGGCACAGAAGATGAACAATACCATTGTGGAATACATAAACGGCATGGAGGTCGTCAAGGTGTTCAACCGGGATGGGGAGTCCTATCACCGGTTTGAGGGAGATGTAAAAAGCTACCGGGATTTCACCCTGGCATGGTATAAGGCCTGCTGGCCCTGGATGGCGCTTTATTCCAGCCTTGTGCCCTGCGTGGCGCTTTTTGTTCTGCCCGTAGGTTCCTACTTCGTCATTCAGGGATATTCCACACTTCCGGATCTGGCCCTGGTTTTGTGTATGTCCTTTGGGGTGGGAGGCCCCCTTCTCAGAGCCCTTGGCTTTATGTCCACACTGCCTCAGATCAATCATAAAATCACCAACCTGGAGCAGATGCTGAACGCGCCGCCCCTTCAGCAATCCAATAAGCCCTTTACCGGAAAGGACCATGGGGTGCGTTTTGAGGATGTGCGCTTTGCCTACAAGGAGGCTGACGTTCTGCACCGTATCACACTGGATGTACCGGAGGGCACGCTGACCGCTTTGGTAGGGGAATCCGGCGGCGGCAAGTCTACCCTCGCCAAGCTGCTGGTCCATTTTTATGACGTGACCGGAGGTGCTGTCAAAATAGGAGAACAGGACATCCGGGACATGAGTCTGGAAGCTCTTAATAATGAAATCTCTTATGTTGCCCAGGAACAGTTTTTATTTAACATCAGCCTTTTGGAAAATATTCGTCTCGGCAAGCCGGAGGCAACGGATGCCCAGGTGATGGAAGCAGCAGAAAAGGCCCAGTGCGGCGAATTTCTGGCCAGGCTGGAAAACGGCATTCACACCATTGCAGGTGACGGCGGAAAGCAGCTTTCCGGAGGTGAACGCCAGCGTATCTCACTGGCCCGTGCCATTTTAAAAAATGCACCCATTATTGTTCTGGATGAAGCCACCGCTTTTATGGATCCTGAAAATGAGGAAAAGATGAATGAGGCTATTGCCCAGGTCATTCAGGGGAAAACCGTCATTGTTATCGCCCACCGCCTGCATTCCATAGTAGGCGCGGATCAGATCTGTGTTCTGGACTCAGGAAGGCTGGCCGCTGCCGGAACCCACGAAGAGCTGCTTAACAGCTGCCCTGTCTACCAAAGACTCTGGCAGGCCGCCCAGGGCAGCGCCCAGTGGAAGGTCACCACTGCGAAAGGAGGAAATGCTCAATGATCGCTTTAATGAGACGCATTCTCGCTGTTTCAGGAAATTATCAGGGCAGGATCAAGCTGGCCTTTGTATTTTCCTTTTTAAAATCAATTCTGGCTAAAGCGCCCATCGGCTTCGGATTTTTCGTCCTTGCCGCCTTTTATCACGGTACGGCTACCACAGAAATGTGCCTGTGGATCGGTTTTGCCATGGCAGCCTGCCTTTTGCTTCAAATGCTGTTCCATCACATTGCCGACCGTCTGCAATCGGCGGCAGGATTCCTGGTATTTGCAGAGAAACGCATGGAGCTGGGCAGGCATCTGCGAAAAATGCCCATGGGGTACTTTACCGAGGGCAATATCGGCAAAATCAGCTCGGTTCTTTCCACTGACATGGTGTTTATCGAAGAAAACTGCATGACAGTGCTGGCAGATATGATGAGTTATATCTTTGCCCAGGGCATTATGCTGGTATTTATGCTGATGTTTAATATATGGCTGGGTCTTGCGGCCATTGGAATTGTGCTGCTTCTGCTTCTGACGGCAAAGGGACTGAAAAAAGAGGCGCTTATGGATTCCGCTATCCGGCAGGAACAGAGCGAAAGCCTGACCGAGGCAGTTCTGGATTTCACCGAGGGAATAGGGATCATAAAAGCCTATAACCTGATAGGAGAAAAATCAAAGGCACTTACCGACAACTTCCGTGAGACCTGCCGCACCAGCATTGCGTTTGAGGAAAACCATACACCATGGCAGCGCCGTCTGAATATCCTCTACGGATTTGGCGCCACCGCCATAATTGCCCTTTCCGTTTATTTAAATTCCTGCGGCCTGCTGGATGTAACGTTCCTCGTGGGCATCATGCTTTTTGTGTTTGATCTTTTCGGCCCACTGAAGGCTCTCTATGGCCAAAGTGCGCGGCTCACGGTCATGAACAGCTGCATGGACCGCATTGAAGGGGTATTTGCAGAGCCGGAACTTCCGGACAACGGTACAGACATCATTCCGGAAACCGGAAATGTTCCGGAGATTCAGTTTCAGCATGTCAGCTTTGCCTATGGCGAAAAGGAAGTGCTCCATGACGTCACCTTTGACTTATCAAAGGAGCAGATGCTGGCGCTGGTCGGTCCTTCCGGCGGCGGAAAATCCACTATAGCAAGTCTCCTGACCCGCTTCTGGGACATTAAATCCGGGCGGATATTGATCCGAGGCAAGGATGTGCGGGAAGTAGGCTTAAGCGACCTGATGGATCATATCAGCATGGTATTCCAGAGGGTATACCTGTTTCAGGATACGATCTACAACAACATCAGTATGGGGCGGCCGGATGCCAGCCGGGCCGAAGTGATTGAGGCGGCGAAAAAAGCCCGTTGCTACGACTTTATCACCGCACTTCCGGATGGTTTTGACACTGTGGTGGGCGAAGGCGGCGCAACCCTTTCAGGGGGTGAAAAGCAGCGCATCTCCATTGCCCGCTGCATTTTAAAGGACGCACCTATCGTGATCTTAGATGAGGCCACCGCCAGCGTGGATGCGGACAATGAAAGCTACATCCAGCAGGCCATCAGCGAGCTGTGCGCGGGAAAGACTCTCCTGGTGATTGCCCACCGGTTAAATACCATCCGCCATGCCGATAAGATATTAGTAATCGCTGACGGACGCATTGCCCAACAGGGAACCCATGAGGAACTGATGGAAAAGGGCGGCATTTACAAAAACTTCTTAACCGCCCGGGAGAACAGCAGGGGCTGGAGCAGGAGGGATTTACAAGACCGCTTTCAAGAAATAAATGGGGAGGAATCATAATGAGTGACACAATCAAAGAAAGACAAAAGCAATTTATCCTGACCGGAGGGCTGTGGAAGGTTATGGTACAGCTTTCCTGGCCGGCAGTGGTGGCAATGGTATTCTATGGTTTTAATACCGTACTGGATGCCATTTTTGTAGGGCAGTTCGTAGGCGATACGGCCGTCGCCGGGGTTTCCCTGGCCTATCCCCTTTCCCAGATCAGCACTGCCTTCGGTTCCCTCATCGGCGTGGGAGCCGGTTCCGTACTGAGCATAGCCATCGGCGCAAGGGATCAGGAAACCCAGGAACGGCTGATGGGAGTAGTGAACCGTTTATCCGTCATATGTGCCATTCTGTACATGCTTGTGACCTTTGCTTTTGCAAAGCCTCTCATTGTCATGATGGGCGGAACAGGCGAAGCCCTTGCTTATGGCGTCAGCTATTTCAGGATCTGCATCACGGGCGCCTTCTTCTGGATCTATGGGCTTGCCGGCAACATGATCATCCGGGCCGAAGGCAGGATGAAAACAGCTGCATGGATGATGGTCGTGGGTCTTGTGGTCAATGCCGTCTTCAATTACATCTTCATGGGAATTTTTAATATGGATGTGGAGGGTGCTGCCTGGGGAACCAATGTGGGTATGTTGGCTTATACTGTGATGGGCTGGCTTTATTTCGGCCGGGGCAAAGCCACCTTCCATGCAAAGCTGCTCTCACTGAAAGGTGACAAGAAAATCACAACCTCTGTTTTGCGGCTTGGCATGTCCTCACTGATCATGTCCGTCATGTCCTTAATCCAGGGCCTGGTGGTGTTTAACGCCCTGGCACGGTACGGAACAACGGCGGATATCGCTTTTTACGGGGTGGTTTACCGGGTGTTCCAGTTCCTGCTTACCCCCATCTTCGGGCTGATGCGGGCTCTACAGCCTGTCATTGGAATCAATTACGGCGCAAAGCAGTATGACCGGGTCATCCGCTCTTATAAAGTTTTCGCCGCTGCTGCCCTGATCCTCACCCTGCCCTTCTGGTTTGCCTCACTTGCCGCACCGGGCTGGATTCTTGGCATGATGCTCAAAGAGCAGGCGTTCACAAGCGCCCACTTCCTGTATTTCAGGGTGTATATGGCGATCCTTCCTGCCTTATCCTTTATTTTCATGGCCATGACCTTATTCCCGTCAGTGGACAAAGGCAAGCCCGCTATGATCATCGGCATGGCTAGACAGTTTGTTTTCTATGTACCGGTGATGATGCTGCTGCCAAGGTGGATCGGCGTTGGCGGCGTATATTACGGCTCTCTGGCAATTGACGCAATCATCGTTTTGTGGACCGTAATTCTTGTGAAGAAGGAATTTAACAGCCTAAGGTACAGGCCGGAAATGGAACTGGAAGCTTAAGGGCATTGAAAGGTATTCTTCCCACTTTAAAAGGCGGCCGGACATTTTTGCTCCAGCCGCCTTTTTATCTGATTTTTCCGGTATTATCTCACCCCGGCTTAATTGTCGGTCTCTAAAGAAAACATTTCTTTGAACTTTTTCCCATCAAAAATATGGTTGTACACCAGATATTCATAATCCATAATCAGGTCCTGGTACGGACTTCCCGGTTCCTTTAAGGCTTCCCAGGAATAGTAGGTTCCTTCCTTGTTGTAGCACCCGATAGGGTGTACCACAGGAAAGGTCTCTTCCATTTTCAGGAGAAACTGCTGATAAGGAGTCATATCAACCCCGGCCCTTTTTAACAGCTCTGAGGACAGGTAAATGGCCCCCAGCTTCCCTTTTTCCTCTGCCTGGGTCTCATAATTGGTCCAGATCACAAAGGGGGTCTGATACCACATCAGACGGTCCTTATTGGCCACAAGACTGCTGGGCATCCCTGCAATGTCATCAAAAAATTCATCTTCCACACTGGGCTGATGGTCCCCAAAAAGAACGATCATGGTAGGCTCGGAACTTTGCTCAAAATAAGAAACTAAATATTCGAGAGCTTCATCTGACCGCTTCATGAGGGACAAATACTGGTCAGTCTTTGGATATTTTCCTTTCAGCTCCCCGGTCAGCCATACTTCCTGGTCAAAATTATCATACAGGGTCTCATAGCCCCCATGGTTTTGCATGGTCACATTAAAAAGAAACAGCTTATCCTCCGGATTTTCCTTGGACTCCACCCTTTCTATCAGCTTCTCATAATCTGCCCGGTCACTGACATAGTTTCTAAGCAGCTCGCTGCCTTCATAATCTTCTATTGCCAGAAATTCATCTATCCCCATGTTCCGGTAGCACTCCTGCCGGTTCCAGTTCTCTCTTGGATATGGGTGCATTGCAACCGTCTCATAGCCCTGGGATTTTAATGTACTCACAAGGCTATATGTATTTGGCTTGACATTAAACTGATAAGCAATGCTGTTAGCCTGAAGCAGAGAGATGGAATCTCCCGTCAAAAATTCAAACTCAGAATTGCTGGTCAAAGAACCAAATACTGGAACGCAAAGGCTCCCCTTCACCGTATTTTCCTTCAGGCTGTTTAAAAAGGGAAAGTATTCCTGATTCGTCTCAAAGTCTCCCGCCACTTTTAAGTCGGAAAGGCTTTCATTCATAATACAGATGATATTCACCGGCGTTGTGCTGTCTATGCTCTCCACATCAACATCTCCTGCCGAAGCCAGAAGAACCTGGTTCTCCTCTATGATAGAATCATAAATCTGTTTTACCTTTGAAATGCTATAGCCTTTGGGCTTTTTCTGTACCGCATAATTGAGGGAAACAGCCGTTGAAAGGACATACCCATATTCCTGATACGTCTCGCTGACCTCCCACATATTGATTTCAAGGCCCTTATTGGGAATTAAGGCTGTATAAAACCACATGCAAAAGCTAAAGACCACACCTGCACTTCCCCCGGCAAAGACCAGACGCTTTTTCCTGCCCCTTACCCTTTTAGGAAATATAAGGGCAAAGAGACAGATAGCCTGAACTCCCAGACAGGCAAGATACATTTCCTGTGTCAAAACAAACTCATAATTTCCTGCCACGCTCATGGCAGTCCGCAGCGCCAAAACGTCCCAAATCATAATGGGCCTTCCCCGAAAGCCTGCCACCAGATATTCCGCAACAGAAACTAAGTAAAGGAAAACCGCAGTCAGGGGGATGCCGATCCTGGTGCTTCCGCTGACTGCGAAAACTGCAAGATACAACAAGTAGATCCAGCCTATATTTAAGGCAGCCATAAACAGGGGAATCGCAGGCAAATTGCCAGTCACATATTCAAACAGAATATAAGATACGCAGGGAATCAAAAGCATGATGGCAGTGGTCATAAAAAGCCCTGCAGTTTTACACCACTTTCGCAGCCGTTCTTTTATCACGTAAACATCCTCTTTTTCCATTTTCAGAATAAATTAATGGTACCACAAAGCAGCCGCGCCAGCAATAGACAATTTATGACAATACCACTTCATTGTGCCAGCTTTTCCTCATTCAGGGCTTTTCCTGCCTTCTTTATAACAGGCCAGACATGAATATGAGGGCACGGTATGGGACTTGGTCATTCATGATTTAAAATCTGCAATTTACTGGATCTTCAATACATGGTGCATGTCTTCCAGGGAAAACTTCCCTCCTTTAAAATCCGGCCATGCGTCAATACCGTCATCTTTTTTTCTTGGAATGATGTGAAAATGAAAGTGGGATACAGACTGCTGTGCACTTGTTCCGCTGGCATTTAACAGGTTTACTCCTGAATATCCGCAATGGACAGTATAATGATTTGAGATAAATTTTATTGCATTCATAACATACCCAAGAGTCTCATCGTCACAGTCAAGAATATTAGTAACATGCTTTTTAGGAATAACGATCGTATGGCCATCCACATCATTTCCTATATCCAGAAACGCCAATGTGTGCTCGTCTTCATATATTTTATAGCCTGGCAAATCGCCGTTAATAATTTTACAAAAAACGCATTCCTTCATGATATTTCCCCTGATCACTTTTATTATTTTATTCTGCTGTAAAAGCTGCTGAGAATTAAGCTGGATTTCTTCTGGCACATAAGCTATATCAGAATCACAAAGAGAAGAGCCGCCCACAAAGGATCAGCCTGAATCGGAACAGAAAATCCATCCTTTTATACGTTTGTTTTATGCCACAATAATAGCACATTCATTTCCGATCTGCAATTCATTAGAATAAATTCTGCACTGGTTTTATAATCATTATAAATTTAAAAAGCCGAACCCTTTGCAAACAAAGGATTCGGCTTTCATATTTAATTATTCAACGATAGTAACAACTCTACCTGAACCTACTGTACGGCCGCCCTCACGGATAGCGAAACGAAGACCCTGCTCCATAGCTACCGGATGAATCAGCTCTACAGACATTTCTACGTTATCGCCAGGCATACACATTTCTGTGCCGGCTGGTAAATCGCAAACGCCGGTAACGTCAGTTGTTCTGAAATAGAACTGAGGTCTGTAGTTGTTGAAGAAAGGAGTATGACGTCCACCTTCATCTTTTGTTAAAACGTAAACCTGAGCGGTAAACTTCTTGTGGCACTTTACAGAACCTGGCTTAACCAGACACTGTCCTCTTTCGATTTCAGTTCTCTGAACGCCACGAAGTAATGCACCGATGTTATCACCAGCCTGAGCTTCGTCAAGCAGCTTACGGAACATTTCGATACCGGTTACAACAACCTTACGTGTTTCTTCATGAATACCAACGATTTCAACTTCATCAGATACGTGTAAAGTACCACGCTCTACTCTACCGGTAGCAACAGTACCACGGCCTGTGATAGAGAAAACGTCCTCGATTGGCATTAAGAATGGCTTATCTGTTTCACGTACAGGATCAGGAATCCACTCATCTACTGCATTCATTAACTCAAGAACCTTGTCTCCCCAAGAGCTGGAAGGATCTTCAAGAGCCTTTAAAGCAGAACCCTGGATGATTGGTGTATCATCGCCTGGGAATTCATACTCGTTTAACAGCTCACGGATTTCCATGTCTACTAATTCAAGTAATTCTGCATCGTCAACCATATCGCACTTGTTCATGAATACAACGATGTAAGGAACGCCTACCTGACGGGAAAGCAGGATGTGCTCTCTTGTCTGAGCCATAACACCATCGGTAGCAGCTACAACTAAGATAGCGCCGTCCATCTGTGCAGCACCAGTGATCATGTTCTTAACGTAGTCAGCATGTCCTGGGCAATCAACGTGTGCATAGTGTCTCTTCTCTGTCTCATACTCAACGTGGGAAGTGGAAATGGTGATACCACGCTCTCTCTCTTCCGGAGCCTTATCGATATTCTCGAAAGCTACTGCCTGTCCAGTACCTAATCTTTCATGAAGAGTCTTTGTGATAGCAGCTGTTAAAGTAGTTTTGCCGTGGTCAACGTGACCGATGGTACCGATGTTACAATGGGTTTTGTTTCTTTCAAACTTAGCTTTAGCCATTTTATAACGTCCTCCTTAATTTATGCTCTTTTTGAGCTTTAATTTTTATGTTAGGCTGTTTTTTATTATATGCTATTTGTGCACTATTTTCAAGCCTATTTGATGGATTCCAGGCAGTCGTGGCCGCCTGAAACCCAGTGGAACCTGTTAGGAATTATTTGCTCTTTTTATCTGCAAGAACTTTTTCCTGTACATTCTTTGGTACCTGCTCGTATTTTTCAAAGAACATGGAGTAGTTACCGCGTCCCTGTGTTCTGGAACGTAAATCTGTAGAATAACCGAACATCTCTGAAAGCGGTACGAAAGCTTTGACCATCTTGCCTCCGCCGATATCATCCATGCCTTCAATACGGCCACGGCGGGAATTGATATCACCAATTACGTCGCCCATATAATCTTCCGGCATGGTTACTTCTACCTTCATGATCGGCTCAAGGAGAATGGAACCACCCTTGTTCATGGCATCCTTAAACGCCATGGAACCTGCAATGTGGAAAGCCATCTCACTGGAATCGACTTCATGGTAGGAACCATCGTATACGGTAGCCTTTACACCTACTACCGGGAAACCGCCCAGGATACCGGACTTGGTAGCTTCTTCAATACCTTCTCCGACTGCCGGAATGTATTCCTTAGGAATAGCACCGCCGACAACAGCGGACTCAAACTTAAACAGCTCTTCGCCATTGGCATCCATCGGCTCAAAGCGAACCTTACAGTGTCCGTACTGACCACGTCCGCCGGACTGCTTCGCATACTTGCTGTCAACCTCAACGGTTTTT
Source organism: Lacrimispora indolis DSM 755 (assembly GCF_000526995.1). Taxonomy (NCBI): domain Bacteria; kingdom Bacillati; phylum Bacillota; class Clostridia; order Lachnospirales; family Lachnospiraceae; genus Lacrimispora; species Lacrimispora indolis. The sequence goes on from NZ_AZUI01000001.1 coordinate 1,043,737, forward strand.
GTAAAGGTTTCTTTGTAAGCAACCTGAGGAGCACCAACGTTAGCTTCTACGTTGAACTCACGAAGCAGACGGTCTACAATGATCTCCAAATGAAGCTCTCCCATACCGGAAATGATAACCTGTCCAGTCTCCTGGTTGGTCTTTGCACGGAAGGTAGGATCTTCTTCTGCAAGCTTTGCTAAAGCCTCGCCCATCTTGCCCTGACCAGCTTTGGTCTTTGGCTCGATAGCGATATCGATAACCGGCTCCGGGAATTCCATGGATTCCAGAATTACCGGGTGCTGCTCGTCACAAATTGTATCACCTGTTGTTGTTATTTTAAAACCAACGGCTGCAGCAATATCACCGGAATATACCTTATCCAGCTCAGATCTCTTATTGGCATGCATCTGAAGGATACGGCCAACACGCTCTTTTTTGCCTTTGGTTGCATTCAGCACGTAAGAACCGGAATTCATGACACCGGAGTACACGCGGAAGAATGCCAGTTTTCCAACGAATGGGTCTGTCATGATCTTAAATGCCAGAGCTGCGAACGGCTCTTCATCAGAAGAATGCCTTTCGATCTCATTGCCTTCCATATCAACACCCTTGATAGAAGGAATGTCAGTAGGAGCCGGCATGTATTCAAGAATCGCATCCAGGAGCTTCTGTACGCCCTTGTTTCTGTATGCGCTTCCGCAGCATACAGGAATGGCCTTGCATTCGCAGGTTGCTGTTCTTAATGCTATCTTTAATTCTTCCACAGAAGGTTCTTCCCCTTCCAGGAACTTCATCATTAATTCATCATCTAATTCGCTGATTTTCTCTACCAGTTCTGCACGATAAATCTCGGCGTCATCTTTCATGTCTCCAAGATCTTCTGTGATGGTAACATCATCGCCTTTATCGTCGTTGTAGATATAAGCCTTCATTTCAAACAGATCAATGAGTCCCTTGAACTCATCCTCTGCACCGATGGGAAGCTGAATGCAGATTGCATTCTTGCCCAGACGGGTTTTAATCTGCTCAACAGCGCCATAGAAATTTGCACCCATGATATCCATCTTGTTGATGAATGCCATACGGGGTACGTTGTAAGTGTCAGCCTGACGCCATACGTTCTCGGACTGTGGTTCAACACCGCCCTTTGCACAGAATACGCCTACGGCGCCATCCAGTACACGTAAGGAACGCTCAACCTCCACGGTAAAGTCAACGTGTCCTGGAGTATCAATGATGTTGATACGATGCTCCGGAGCGCCTGGCTTCACTTTGTTGTTTTCATGCATGGTCCAGTGGCAGGTTGTGGCAGCTGAAGTAATTGTGATACCTCTTTCCTGTTCCTGCGCCATCCAGTCCATGGTGGCAGTACCTTCATGAGTATCACCGATTTTGTAGTTTACACCAGTATAATAGAGGATACGCTCGGTCAATGTAGTTTTACCTGCATCGATGTGGGCCATAATACCAATATTTCTGGTTCTTTCCAATGGATATTCTCTTCCAGCCAAAGCTTTTTCCTCCTATTAGAATCTGTAATGAGAGAATGCCTTGTTTGCCTCAGCCATCTTGTGCATATCTTCTTTCTTCTTTACAGCAGCACCAGTGTTATTGGCAGCATCCATGATCTCATTAGCAAGTCTTTCTTCCTGAGTCTTTTCGCCTCTCTTACGAGAGAACAGAGTAATCCATCTTAAGGCTAATGTCTGTCTTCTCTCCGGTCTTACTTCGATCGGCACCTGATAGGTAGCTCCGCCGATACGTTTTGCCTTTACTTCAAGTACAGGCATGATGTTGTTCATCGCCTCTTCGAATACTTCAACGGCTGGTTTACCGGTCTTTTCTTCTACACGGGTAAATGCGCCGTATACGATCTTCTGAGCAACACCCTTTTTACCATCATACATGATATTGTTGATCAGCTTTGTAACAACCTTGTTATTGTAAAGCGGATCCACTAATACGTCTCTTTTTTGAGTATGTCCTTTACGTGGCACGTTACTTCCCTCCTTAATATGGCCGTCAGCCTTTACAGACTAACCGGCTATTCATTAGATCCTAGGTACTCACAAACATTCAAGTTGCGTTCGCGCTCGGTTTCTATCTATATAACCCTGCAACCTACAGGTTCAATATCTAAAGTCCGGCACTAGAAATTCAAATGTGTGGTTCTAATTATTTTTTCTCTTTCGGTCTCTTTGCACCATACTTGGAACGAGCCTGTCTTCTGTTGGCTACGCCTGCGGTATCCAGTGTACCTCTTACGATATGATATCTGGTACCTGGCAAGTCTTTTACTCTTCCGCCGCGGATTAAAACAACGCTATGCTCCTGAAGGTTATGACCTTCTCCTGGGATGTAACTTGTTACTTCGATACCGTTAGAAAGACGTACTCTGGCGATCTTTCTAAGAGCCGAGTTAGGCTTTTTAGGTGTAGCAGTCTTAACTGCGGTACAAACGCCTCTTTTCTGTGGAGCAGAAATATCAGTCGCCTTCTTCTGTAAAGAGTTGTAACCCTTCTGCAGAGCCGGTGCTGTGGATTTCTTTGCGCTTGTCTGTCTACCCTTTCTTACTAACTGGTTAAATGTTGGCATTCCATTCACCTCCTGTGATATTGTCTGTGGTTGCTGTTATCTTCAGCTTAATTTACGCACAAAAACATGACGCGTTAATGCACGCCTAATTATTATATACATATTGTATTTTTCTGTCAAGGATTTTTTTAAATAAGATCATTTCACTGCTAAAACCCGGAACAGGAATTCTTAAGGACATTCCTGTTCCGGGTCTATTAAATGATTTAATCATTCAGTTCCTTCAGCGTTTCGGTGATCAGTCCATCCATATCCTCTGCATACTGGTCAGCAGTCAGTTTTCCTGCCAGCACCTCAATCAGCTTATCTCTTAAATCATTTTGGACAGCTCCGGTAAATGCCTGATACCCCCATTCTGCTCCAGGCTGGGAATCCGTAGCAGCCAGTTCTTTTGAAAAAATATCAAAAAATTCTTTTCCGTATTCATAATCCAGGCTTTCATTTCCCTTTACCTGGGATAAGTAGCTGTTTTCCTTACAATATTTAGCGTTATTTTCTGCTTTTGAAATCCACTCAATGAATTGGGCAGCCTCTTTTTCCACTCCAGTATTCTGGAATGCTGCCAGATATTTTCCTCCCGGCACAGAGGAACGTCTCACTTCCTTTGGAAGATAAGTCACCCCCCATTCAAAATCAGTGATCTGGTCTTTGTAATTTGAAATCATCCAGCTTCCGCAAAAATGCATGGCAACCTGACCGGTCCGGAATAAATTGTTGGGATTCTCAGAACCAAGCCACACTGATGACGGAATGATCTCTTCGTCGTGAAGTTCTTTAAAAAAGCTTACAGCCCTTCTGGTCTCCGGCGTATTAAAATTGGAGGCATTTAAGTCCGTATTTAACAGGCTTCCCCCTGCCTCGTAAAGCAGTGTGGTAAAACGCTGAGGCGACTTGTCATATACAAGACCGTATTTGCAGTCACTTTTTTCCATAACTGTTTTCATGGCAGTCTTCCATTCATCCCATGTCCAGATCTCATCCTCTGACTGAGGAACCTTTACGCCGGCCTTCTCAAAAGCCGTCTTGTTATAAATCAGTCCATTGGCCGTCACATCCATGGGAGCTGCCAGAACCTTATCATCAAAAACAAATTTCAGTCCTTCGCCAAAGCTGTTTACAAATGTGTTCTTATCGGACACATACTGTCCTAAGTCCACCAGCTGGTTCTGGAACGGTCCTAAATTGGTAAGCCTGGCCAGTGCAGGAGCTTCTTTGCCATTTAGCATATTTTTTATTTTGCTCTCCAGATCAGCATAGGGAACCTCAATCAGTTCAATTTTAATGTTGGGATGCTCTGACATGTACTGATCTGCCAGCCCCAGGAAGGATTCTCCCTCCTTTCCGTCGCTGAACCATACCACATCCAGTGTTTTCACTTCATTGTCCGCCTTTTTCCCCCCTGCAGAGCAGCCTGTCAGCGCCCCCAGTGCCAGTGCCCCTGCCAACACCAATGATACCGCTTTTTTCATAAATAACCTCTCCTTTTTCATTTTTCGCCCGCCTTACGGGCATATTTAACATTCCCATTCCATCAGCCTGCCTGTATAAAAGGCCGTATATCCGGTACAGGAAATCATGCATGGTTTCTCTTACCGGACTGCGCGTATTTTTTCGGCGTAATTCCGGTCAGCTTTTTAAAAACTGCAATAAAATGGCTGTCACTGTTATAGGAAAGCTTTAAGGCCACATCCGTCACCGAGTTTCCTTCCTTTAACAGGGCTTTTGCCGCTATAATTTTCTGATTTGCCACATACTGCATGAGAGTAAAGCCTGTTTCCTTTTTAAAATAATGACTCAGATAATAGCGGTTCATATAAAACTTCCGGGAAATTTCATCCAGATCCAGCCTCTCCTCCACATGGGCCGCTATATACTTTTTCAGCTGCTCGATCCTTTCCCTGTATAAAATGGGATCCTGAAATTCCTGCTTCCTCTTTTCATCCAGGCCCTTATTGTTCTTCTCCTCTTCTATAAAAAACCGGTACATTTCATTAATGGCAGTGATTGCTTCCAGAATAGAGAGCTTAAGCTTAACCGAGGATTCTGCGCTGTTTTTATGGTCGGAATTAATATTCCCTTCTATCTTTCCAAACAGCTTTTCCACCTTTTCAAGCTTTTCCCCTGAAAGGTGCAGTCTGTGAATAAACTGCTCCGGCCGGTTTTCAAAAAACACGGAGAAATCGTAGTGAAAAGCCGCTGCCATGTTCACAAGAAGCTCAGGCTCAAACATGAGGACATAGCGGTTGTGGGCCTTTCCTTCCGCACCGCTGGTCCTGTGATACTCCTTGTTGTTAATAAAAAACAAGTCCCCTGCATTTACGTGATAAGTACGGTTTCCGATTTCCATCAATGCCCCGTCCGTAAGGAAGAGGATGATTTCATACTGGTTGTGAAAATGGAAGCCCTGCATGGCCCAGTTTTCGGAACTTCCATGAAAATAGTACAATGATTCAAATTCTTCAAAGAATACCCGTTCTTTCATTTCCGCAACCAATCCTTTCTAAGGCATATGAAGCTTCTATTTCCAATACGGCTGAAGCGCCTCCTGAAGTGCCAGTATCATTAGAGCCTGCCCATAGGTCATGGGGCAGCATGGAATCGTTTTATAAAAATCTTCATCCATTCCAATGGGAGTGCCATAGGATACATTTGATACGGTCCCATCCGCTTCTATATAATCCATAAGGCTTTCCATTGCTTTCTCAATCAGTGCTCCAAACTCCTCCCCGTTTAAAATCCCCAGCCGGACACCCTTCATGATGCCATAAAGAAAGGCAGCGCTTGCAGATAATTCAATGTAAGAGGACGGACTGTTAATGACAGTATGCCACAGCCCCTTATCCGGATCCGCGTACTGCTTCAGCGCCATGACCTGGTTTTCATAGACATTGAGGAAATAACGCTTCAGCCCTCCGTCAAGCTCCATCTCATCCATAAGCTCCATGATAACAATGGTATACCAGCAGTTTCCTCTTCCCCATAAAATGCCTCCGTAATTATCTCTTCTCTTAAAATTAAAGCCATGGTAAAAAAGTCCTTCTTTCTTATTGAGAAGATATTTTATGTGGTTTAAGATCTGATAACCGGCCTCTTCCATATAGTCCCGGCGGTTTAAAAGCTTACCGGCCCGGGCTAAAAACAGTACCGCCATAAACAGGGTATCAATGAGTATCTCATCATCATTGGGATCACCTGTGATCATGTGCTGAAAGCAGCCGTCACCTGTCCGGATCAGCTTTTTATCCTTCATGATCCAGTCCGCCCAGTCCTGAATGAAAGCCAGGTACTTGTCTTTCCCCGTTCTCTCATAAAGATAAGTAAGGGTCACCATGGGGGAGGTGGTATTCACATTCCGTTCCAGAATCCCCTCTTCCAGCCTCTTGTCATACCATTTGACCAGAAAATCCAGTATCTCCTCCTTTCCGGTGACTTCATAATATTTATAAAGCCCAAAAAGTCCCACTCCCTGAGGCCACTCCCAGCAATTGATATCAATGAGGCTGATGGGATATTTCTCCTTCATCCCATTATTCTTAAGTACCATCATCTTTTGGGATACAAGATTTAACTTTTCATCAATCACCCTTTTGTCAACCACGTCTTATTTTCTCCCTTAATGTTATTTTTCCTTCCACTGCCAGGGGATAGTCATATACCGTTTTTCCATTTACCCTTAAGAGGAATTCTTCATCAACCAGATAGATATCTCCTCTGTCATCGGATACCGTGGTCTTCTCGTCTTCCAAAGTGATCTCAATCTTCTGGAAGGCGTGAAAGACGTTATCCAGGTTTCCGTATTCCTCCAGGCTGCCAACTCTCACTACCCATACATTATCCCTGCCCATGCTGATGAACTCGCGGAACCGGTTGGGGCCTTCTTCCTGCATGATCAGTCCCCCCAGAGCTTTCACCGCCAGATAAGCCCCGTCCTTTTCCAGCACAAGCACGCCTCCTTCTCCCTTATAGCGGGAAAATGCACTGATGGGGATATAAGCATGGGTGTAATCAATTCTTTCCTCCTCCCCAATATGGTATCTTAATATTCCCGTGTCCCCATACTGGACTCCTAAAGGAAGCACCCCGTTGCCTGCCCAGAAATTAGGCCTTCCGCTTCCGTAAGAAAAGGATTCTCCCGGATGATTGATGAAAGCCTGGGCTACCCCGTCGATCGTTGCCTGCATGATATGTTCCTGATACCCCTTTTTGAAAGGCTTAAACCCCACAGCCGTGGACAAAAGCCCGCAGCTGTCCTTATACAGATAAAGATTTACATGGCCTTCAAATCCCTGGGTATTTTCAAATATCATCTCCCGGCCTTTTTCTATCACCCCATAGTGCCTGTACTCTTTTGGAGCTTCATAATCCCCCAGAACCAATGATATGTAACCAATACAGGCTCTGTTTAAATATCCCGCATTGTATGCAATATACAAAAGAGAGGTGGTTCCTGCATTATAATTCCCTTTCATTTCTTTCTCATAGGTTCGCCCAAAGCTGGTCATGACGGCTCCCTTATGGGCATTTATGGCAAGAGAGAAGAAGATCATATCAAGAGCTTTTTTCGCCTTTTTATGAAGAGAGCTTTCCTTATCCGTCAGATTATAAAGGGTACCGATTCCCAGTACATCAACGGGAATGTAGGCATTGGAGTTCCATTCTGTTATGAACTCCCGGAAGAATTCATCAAACCACTGATGAAGCAGTTCCTCCCCCCGTTCTTTTGCTTGGGCCCCGGTCCGGCCGCTGTTGGTAAAGATGCGGTCCGGTAAGTAGGAACCGGCCAGATACTGGCAGCAGTGAAACAGGAGGGCGTGATTTTCACTGAAAAACCACATCACATCATCCCCCGGCTCATCGATCCAGTACCTGTAATGGACCATGGCGTCTTCCAGGGCTGTTTTTAAGGTGTCCGATATCCGGTCACGGAAAACACCGTAGATGTAAAGCATGATGATAAAATGGAAATCAGAACAGTCTTTCCTGCTTCTGACTCCTTCCAGTTCCTCAAGCAGGATGTCTTCCGCCCTTTGATATTCTCTTTCAGCCTGGAACAATGCAGCCGCCTTATAGGTATTTTCGGGAGCAAACCGGATTATGGTTTCCAGGGCAAGACGTTTTCTGGCCTTTCCATCGGAGCCGTGATATGCCAGAAACTCCTTTCTCACCAGCTGGTTTCCAATCTTCCGCTTCACAGAGATCCCCATATAGGTAAGGGATACCGTAAAATAATAATATCCCGGCGGCAGCTCATCCGTCTCCAATAAATAAAGGCCCTTCTGACCCGGCTCCATGGAGTAATGCTTTGTTGTTATCATCTTCCAGGCTTCCTGCATCTTCTCAATAAATTCGCCTGGAGTTATGATCACATCAAGCTCCAGAGGAGAATCAAAGGGGTTGGTCAGGTTCATTTTCAGGGACTCGCTGATATAGGCTTCCTTGTCAAAGCTCATGGCCTCCAACATCCGCTCCAACCCGGCGAGCACCCTTTCCTCGATCTCATCGCTGACAGGAAGCATAATCTTTAAGTCCCCATCTCCCAGCCGCTTCATGCGGAAGTAATAATCCGTATCCCTTTCAGCCAGATCATCCAGGCAGACGACCACCTTATTTTGCCCCTGCAAAAGCGGTACGGACACTACAGTCTTCTTTACCAGATTTCGTGTAAATGGGGTAAAATCCGTAACCAGCCGGTCATTGACCCACAAAGTCAGGCCTCCGCACGTCTCCAGTTCAAAGACCACAGATTCCTCTTTTTCTGCCCAAAGCTCTGTATAACCATACATCCGCAGATAAGTAGGCTGATAATAAAACCCGGAAGCATCCACTCCGGTATTGCCAAATGGAAAATACAGCTTCATGGGACTTGTCTGATCAAATACGGTGACAGCATCCCCATGGTTGATTCCGCTAAAGTCCGGACATGGCGGCAGCTCTTCCTTTCTCTTTGCCACAAATTCTTTTCTGCATGGATTTTCGTGAATGGCAAACCCCTTCTTTAACCATTCGTTTACCCGGCCGCTTAAGGTGGTTTTCGTAAACTGCCGGACCTGGGTGTATACACCGGTAATTAAAAAACGGTTTACAAACCCTTCCGCAAACAGTGGATATTCCAGATATTTCATGTCTTTACTTCCTCTCCATTTATTCTTTTACTCCGCCGGCCGTCATACCGCCGATGATATATTTCTGCAACGTAATAAATACAATAATGACCGGAATCATGGATACCACTGACATGGCAAGCAGACTGTTCCAATCCACGGAATATTCCCCTGAATAATTTGCCAGAGCCAGCTGAATGGTGTAACGTTCCTTGCTGTTGATCACCAGTTTGGGCCAGAGATAATCATTCCATCTCCACATAAAGGAGAAAATACATAGCACGGAAATGACCGGCTTTGCAAGAGGCAGCATGACCCTCATTAAAATATTCAGCTCAGAAGCACCGTCGATCCTGGCAGCTTCCATATAGGCATCAGGGATCCCCACATAATACTGCCTTACAAGAAACACTGCCGTGGGCGACGCCACTGCAGGAATGATCAGCCCCCATAAGCTGTTATAAAGGTTCACAGCCACGATCACCTTAAAAATCGGGATCATGATGACTTCTAAGGGCACCATCAAGGTTGCCAGCACAATGCCGAAAAGCAGTTTTTCTCCCTTAAAATGATACTTGGCAAAGGCATAGCCGGACATCACATTGACCACAATGGTCAGGCATGTGGCAACCAGACTGGTAAACACTGTATTTAAAAAATAAACCCCGAAACGGCCTTCCTCCAAAGCTCTCCGGTAATTATTAAGGGAAGGGCTCCTGCCAAATAAGCTGGGCGGCCAGGAAAACAATTCTCCTGTACTTTTAAAGGAAGAGCAGATGACCCAGACAACGGGCATGAGAAACAGGAAGGTGAGAACCAGTAAAAGCACCCATGTGATCCCTTCTGAAAGTCTTTTCTTCATATCAGTCCGCATCCTGTTCTCCCCCCTTATTGACCTTAAATTGTAAGACAGTAAACATGGCTAACAGGAGAAACAGGATCATGGTCATTGCGCTGGCATAACCCATCTGGTTCTTCTCAAAGCCTGTCTCCTGAATGGTCTGAACCATGAATTTTGTGGCCCCTGCCGGGCCGCCCTGTGTCAGGGCATATACCAGAGGATAGGTCTTAATGATGGTGACCGTGGAGAGAACAATGACCAGCAGACTGGTAGGCTTTAGAAGAGGAAGCGTAATATAGCGGAACTGATGCCACAGCCCCGCCCCATCGATTCTGGAGGCTTCATAATAAGTCTCAGAGATGGATTTAATCCCGGAAACAAACATGACCATGTAATAGCCGGACATGCTCCAGGCCGTGACAAAGATCACCACCCCCATGGCGTTGTTCTGATCCGTCAGCCACTTTACCGGAGCCCTTCCACCATAAGTCAGCAGATAATTGATGACCCCAAAATCCTCTCCCAGAAGAAATCGCCAGGTTAATCCTACGATAATACTGGAAATCATGGTAGGCCAGTAAAACACTGCCCGAAAAAAATCACTTCCCTTTATATTTCCAGTCAAAAGCACAGCCAGCCCCAGGGATGACACATAGACAAGGGGAACGGAAACTGCGGTAAAAAATATGGTCCGGAAAAAAGATCCCCAGAAACTACTATCTGATAAAAGTTTAACATAGTTTTGAATCCCTACAAATTTCTGAGGATTTACCCCATCCCATTTGGTCAGGGAAATCCACAATCCATTGAGAGCGGGAAAAAACAGAAACAGCCCGAAAATCACCAGAGTCGGCGCCAGCAAAAGGTATGGAAACACTTTCTGTTCAAAACTTCTCATTCTCTTTACCTCCTCTTTTTCACAATTATACCATGAGGTTCCAAAGAAAAACTTTGTTTTCTTGTGCAAATACCACAAAATATTGCCAAAATAAAGAGCCTGCTTTGCAAACTCCTGCGCCTGCGGCGGTCCCACTGGGATATCTTCCGCTTACGCCGCAGTGCGCATCCACAGAGGAGTGTTTTTATTTTACAAGGGTGTTCAGAGAACTTTCCTGTAAAATAAAAACGCCCCTGGCAGTCTGATCCTGCCAAGGGCTATCTTACATCTTATTCTGCTGTCTCGTTCTCGTCAATATCCAAAACCTCTTCCGCCTCATCAAAGCCATCGTCTGTCAGCAGAATCTCTTCATCATCCTCTGACAGGGTGATCTCATCCTTATCATCGAAAGCGGAATCTGTATTCAATCCGATGGTGCGGTAACGCTTCATGCCGGTACCGGCCGGAATCGGCTTACCAATGATTACGTTCTCTTTAAGACCGATCAAGTGGTCCACCTTGCCGTTGATGGCAGCTTCAGTCAGAACCTTTGTGGTCTCCTGGAAGGAAGCTGCGGATAAGAAGGAATCAGTAGCCAGAGATGCTTTTGTGATACCAAGCATAACCTGCTTTCCTTCTGCCGGGTTCTTTCCTTCCGCAAAAAGGGAGTCGTTTAAATCATTGTAATCCAGAACATCCATGGAGGTTCCCGGAAGCACATCACTGTCTCCGCTTTCCTCGATCTTAATCTTCTTAAGCATCTGTCTTACGATCATCTCAACGTGTTTATCATTGATTTCAACACCCTGTAAACGGTATACACGCTGTACTTCCTGGATCATATAATCCTGGACAGCGCGGACGCCTTTGATCTTTAAGATGTCGTGAGGGTTCACACTACCTTCGGTCAGCTCATCGCCGGCTTCAAGCACCTGGCCATCCTGAACCTTGATCCTGGATCCGTAAGGAATCAGGTAGGTCTTGGAATTGCCGGTCTCATTCTCGGTCACAATGATCTCCCGCTTTTTCTTGGTGTCCTTAATGGTCACCACGCCGCCGAATTCTGCGATGATCGCAAGACCCTTTGGCTTACGTGCTTCAAAAAGTTCCTCAACACGGGGAAGACCCTGTGTGATATCGCCGCCGGCAACACCGCCGGTGTGGAAGGTACGCATGGTAAGCTGGGTTCCAGGCTCACCGATGGACTGGGCAGCGATGATACCGACTGCTTCGCCTACCTGAACCGGCTGTCCTGTAGCCATGTTCGCTCCGTAACATTTTGCACACACGCCCAGATGGGATTTACAGGTTAAAACGGTACGGATCTTTATGGAATCACGTCCAAGCTTCTTTAACACATTCATAACCGCAGCAGCTCGCTTTGGCGTACACATGTGATTTGCCTTTACAATAACTTCCCCTGTATCCGGATCAGTAATGGTTTCTGCAATGAAACGGCCTGTAATACGTTCCTCCAGGCTTTCAATGGTTTCCTGGCCGTCTGTAAAGGCCTTGATCTCCATAAACGGCGTATCCTTACCTTCGCAGCAGTCGATCTCACGGATAATAAGATCCTGGGAAACGTCTACCAGACGTCTGGTTAAATAACCGGAGTCAGCAGTACGCAAAGCTGTATCAGAAAGTCCTTTACGGGCTCCATGAGCGGAGATAAAGTACTCCAAAACGTCAAGACCTTCACGGAAATTGGACTTGATAGGAAGCTCAATGGTATGACCGGTAGTATCAGCCATAAGTCCACGCATACCTGCCAGCTGCTTGATCTGCTTATCAGAACCACGGGCTCCGGAATCAGCCATCATATAGATGTTGTTGTATTTATCAAGTCCTGTCAACAGATCATGGGTCAGCTGGTCGTCGGTCGCTTTCCATGTGTCAATTACTTCTTTATAACGCTCTTCCTCCGTAATAAGACCGCGGCGGAAGTTCTTTGCAATCTGGTCAACCGTCGCCTGAGCGTCAGAGATCAGCTTCGGCTTGCTTTCCGGTACGGTCATGTCGGAGATGGATACGGTCATAGCCGCTCTTGTAGAGTACTTATAACCGATGGCCTTGATATCATCCAAGGTCTCTGCAGTCTGAACTGCGCCATGGACATTGATGACCTTTTCAAGAATCTGCTTTAACTGCTTCTTTCCAACATGGAAGTCAACTTCCATTAAAAGCTCGTTGCCTGGAACGGATCTGTCAACAAATCCCAGGTCCTGAGGAACGATCTCATTGAAAATGAAACGGCCTACAGTTGATTCCACGGCTCCTGTCTTTACGGTTCCATCAGGCATCCTCTTGCTCACCCTGGCTTTAATTCTGGAATGAAGGGTAACTGCCTGGTTCTCATAAGCGAGAATGGCTTCATTCACGCTCTTAAATACCATTCCTTCACCCTTGGCCCCCGGTCTTTCCTGGGTCAGGTAATAAATTCCCAAAACCATATCCTGGGAAGGAACTGCCACAGGACCGCCGTCAGAAGGCTTTAATAAGTTGTTTGGTGATAAGAGAAGGAAACGGCATTCTGCCTGGGCTTCCACGGAAAGCGGCAGATGAACCGCCATCTGGTCTCCGTCAAAGTCGGCGTTGAACGCAGTACAAACCAATGGGTGAAGCTTAATGGCTTTACCTTCTACCAGGATCGGTTCAAATGCCTGGATACCAAGTCTGTGAAGGGTAGGCGCACGGTTTAACATAACCGGATGCTCTTTAATAACATCTTCCAGCACATCCCATACCTCTGTCTGAAGACGCTCTACCATCTTTTTTGCATTCTTTATATTATGAGCGGTTCCGTTGGAAACCAGCTCCTTCATAACAAAAGGTTTAAACAGCTCAATAGCCATTTCCTTTGGAAGACCGCACTGGTAGATCTTAAGCTCCGGTCCTACTACGATAACGGAACGTCCGGAATAATCCACACGCTTACCTAAAAGGTTCTGGCGGAAACGTCCCTGTTTTCCCTTTAACATATCGGAAAGGGACTTTAAAGCACGGTTTCCAGGTCCGGTTACCGGCCTTCCACGTCTGCCGTTGTCAATGAGGGCATCCACCGCTTCCTGAAGCATACGCTTTTCGTTGCGGACAATGATGTCCGGAGCGCCCAGCTCCAACAGACGGGCAAGACGATTGTTACGGTTTATAATTCTTCTGTATAGATCATTTAAGTCTGAGGTGGCAAAGCGGCCGCCGTCAAGCTGTACCATAGGACGGATATCCGGAGGAATTACCGGAACAACCGTCATGATCATCCACTCCGGTAAGTTGCCGGAATTACGGAATGCCTCTACCACTTCCAGTCTCTTGATGATCCTGGCACGTTTCTGGCCTGTGGCTTCCTTTAACCCCTTCTTTAACTCCTCAGAGTCCTTTTCAAGATCAATGGACTGCAAAAGCTCCAGAATGGCTTCCGCACCCATTCCCACACGGAAGGTGCCGTAGCCGTATTTTTCTATTTCTTCCCGGTATTCCTTTTCTGATAAGACCTGCTTATACTGCAGTCCCGTATTACCGGCTTCCAGCACCACATAAGATGCGAAATACAGCACCTTTTCCAGGGTCCTTGGAGAAATGTCCAGGATCAGACCCATACGGCTGGGAATCCCTTTAAAATACCAGATATGAGAAACAGGAGCGGCCAGCTGGATATGGCCCATACGTTCCCTGCGGACACTGGCCTTCGTTACTTCAACGCCGCACCGGTCACAGATAACGCCTTTGTACCGGATCTTCTTATATTTACCACAGTGGCATTCCCAGTCCTTGCTCGGTCCAAAGATCCGTTCGCAGAACAGACCGTCTTTTTCCGGCTTTAAGGTCCTGTAGTTGATAGTCTCCGGCTTTTTCACTTCACCATGGGACCATTCCAGGATCTTCTCCGGAGATGCCAAACCGATCTTAATGGCATCAAATGTCATTGGGTGGTAAGTTTCATTATTTTCAGGCATGCGCGGTTCTCCCTTCCATTATTCTTCGTCTGAATCCTCAAATTCCACGTCATCGAAATCCTCAAAAGAATCTTCGACAACGTCTACCTCCTCATCTTCATCGACGGTTACCAGTTCATCATCCTTAAATTCCTGCTTCTGATAACCTAAGTCACTAAAGGATTCTTCTTCCCGGTAATGCCTGTCGCCCTCGATGATGGATCTTAAATCTGTTTCTTCGTAATCGGTACTTTCCGCGATCTGAACCTCCGTATTGTCATCACGCAGCACTCTTACATCAAGCGCCAGAGACTGAAGCTCTTTTAACAATACCTTGAAGGATTCCGGAATTCCCGGCTCAGGAATATTATCGCCCTTTATGATGGCCTCGTAAGTTTTTACACGCCCTACCACATCATCGGATTTCACGGTCATGATCTCCTGCAGTGTGTAGGAAGCACCATAGGCCTCCAGAGCCCAAACCTCCATCTCTCCGAAACGCTGGCCGCCGAACTGGGCTTTACCTCCGAGAGGCTGCTGGGTAACCAGAGAGTATGGTCCTGTGGAACGGGCATGGATCTTATCATCAACCAGATGATGCAGCTTCAGATAGTGCATGTGGCCGATGGTAACCGGGCTGTCAAAAAACTCGCCGGTACGGCCGTCACGAAGACGGACCTTACCGTCACGGTTAATGGGAACGCCCTTCCACAATTCCTTGTGTTCCAGGTGATCGCCCAGATACTGAATGACCTCAGGCTTTAATGTTTCACTATATTTTTCCTGGAAATCCTCCCACTCCGTATTTACGTAGTCGTTGGCTACATCCAGGGTATCCATAATATCAATCTCGTTTGCTCCGTCAAATACAGGAGTTGATACGTTAAATCCAAGAGCTCTTGCTGCCAGGCTTAAATGGATCTCAAGCACCTGCCCGATGTTCATACGGGACGGCACGCCCAAGGGGTTCAACACGATGTCAAGAGGGCGGCCATTTGGAAGGAACGGCATATCTTCTACCGGAAGCACCCGGGAAACAACACCCTTGTTTCCGTGACGGCCGGCCATCTTATCACCTACAGAGATTTTTCTCTTCTGGGCAATGTAAATGCGGACAGTCTGGTTTACGCCTGGTGAAAGCTCATCGCCGTTTTCTCTTGTAAATACTTTTGCATCCACAATAATTCCGTAAGCACCGTGAGGAACCTTTAAGGAGGTATCACGGACTTCTCTTGCTTTTTCGCCGAAGATTGCGCGCAGCAGCCGTTCCTCTGCAGTCAGTTCTGTCTCTCCCTTAGGAGTGACCTTACCAACCAGGATATCACCGGCACGGACTTCTGCACCGATTCTTATGATTCCTCTTTCGTCAAGATCCTTTAAGGCATCCTCGCCCACTCCCGGAACATCTCTGGTGATCTCTTCCGGTCCTAATTTGGTATCACGGGCTTCCGCCTCATATTCTTCGATATGGACAGAGGTATAAACATCCTCCTGAACCAGCTTCTCGCTTAAGAGAACCGCATCCTCGTAATTGTAACCTTCCCAGGTCATGAACCCGATCAGGGGGTTCTTGCCAAGAGCGATCTCACCGTTCTGAGTGGACGGGCCGTCTGCAATGACTTCTCCCTTTTCCACATGGCTGTTCTTATATACGATTGGCTTCTGGTTATAGCAGTTTGACTGGTTGCTTCTCTTAAATTTGGTCAGGCGGTAAATATCCTTTCCGCCGTCAGAATCTCTCTTGATAATAATTTCATTGGAAGCGGAACGCTCCACAACACCGGCATTTCTGGCAACAACGCAAACACCGGAGTCTACCGCCGCCTTGGATTCCATGCCGGTTCCTACTACAGGAGTCTCTGTTGTTAACAGGGGCACGGCCTGACGCTGCATGTTGGATCCCATGAGGGCACGGTTTGCATCGTCGTTCTCAAGGAAGGGGATCATGGCAGTTGCAACGGAAAATACCATCTTAGGAGAAACGTCCATGAGGTCAATGTTTTTCCTCTGGAACTCGGAAGTTTCTTCACGGAAACGTCCGGAAATATTCTTATGAACAAAGTGACCGGCCTCATCCAAAGGCTCATTTGCCTGGGCAACCACGAAGTTATCTTCTTCGTCAGCTGTCAGGTAAATAACCTCATCAGTGACCACCGGGTTCTGGGCATTGGTCTTATCCACCACACGGTAAGGAGCTTCTACAAATCCATACTGGTTTACTCTCGCATAGGTAGCAAGAGAGTTGATCAGACCGATGTTAGGACCTTCCGGCGTCTCAATGGGGCACATGCGGCCATAATGGGTATAGTGAACGTCCCGGACCTCAAATCCGGCACGGTCTCTGGAAAGACCGCCAGGTCCCAATGCGGACAGACGTCTCTTATGGGTCAGCTCTGCCAGAGGGTTGTTCTGATCCATAAACTGTGACAGCTGGGAGCTTCCGAAGAACTCTTTCACAGCCGCTGTGACAGGTTTGATATTGATCAGGGACTGGGGCGTAATGCCATCCATATCCTGTGTTGTCATACGCTCCCGGACCACTCTTTCCATTCTGGAAAGACCGATGCGGTACTGGTTCTGTAAAAGCTCGCCTACGGCCCGGATTCTACGGTTTCCTAAATGGTCGATATCATCAGCCGTACCCACCTCTTCTTCCAGATGCATGTTGTAATTGATGGATGCCAGGATATCTTCCTTTGTGATATGCTTTGGAATCAGCTCGTTTATATTTCTGTGAAGGGCATTCTTAAGAGCCTCCTCATCCTCGCTTCCAGCTTCTGCCAGGATTTTTTCAAGGGCAGGATAGAATACTAATTCTGTAATACCTGCATCCTTGGGATCAAAGTTTACAAAAGAAGTTAAATCTACCATTAAGTTGGAAAGGACCTTCTGCTTGCGCTCCACTCCTTCCAGCCACACAAAAGGAACAGCCGCATTCTGAATATCGGTCGCAAGCTGCTTGTCTACTGTAGTTCCAGCCTCTGCCAGGATTTCGCCGGTCGTGGTATCCACCACATCCTCAGCAAGAACATGGCCTGTGATACGGTTTTTGAAATGAAGCTTTTTATTGAATTTATATCTTCCGACCTTTGCAAGATCGTATCTTCTGGGGTCAAAAAACATACTATTTAACAAACTTTCAGCACTATCAACAGATAACGGTTCACCTGGGCGGATCTTTTTATATAACTCCAATAAGCCATCCTGGTAATTATCGGACGTATCCTTACCAAAGCTGGCTAATAATTTCGGTTCCTCGCCGAACAGTTCAATAATCTCTGCGTTAGTGCCAAAGCCCAGGGCACGGATCAGCACGGTTACCGGAACCTTTCTGGTTCTGTCCACGCGCACGTAGAAAATGTCATTGGAGTCTGTTTCATACTCCAGCCATGCACCTCTGTTTGGAATTACCGTACAGGCATAAAGCTCTTTTCCTACCTTGTCATGTTCGATACCATAATATATACCTGGGGAACGTACCAACTGGCTTACAATAACTCGCTCGGCACCGTTAATCACAAAGGAACCGGTATCTGTCATAAGCGGAAGATCACCCATGAAGATCTCATGTTCATTAATTTCATCTTTATCTTTATTGCAAAGCCTTACCTTTACCTTTAAAGGAGCCGCATAGGTTGCATCTCTTTCCTTGCATTCTTCTATTGTGTACTTGATATCGTCCTTACATAATGTAAAGTTGACAAACTCAAGACTTAAGTGTCCCGCAAAGTCTGCAATCGGAGAGATGTCTTCAAAGACTTCCTTTAATCCTTCATCAAGGAACCACTGATAGGAATTCTTTTGAATCTCAATCAGGTTTGGCATCTCAAGCACTTCTTTTTGTCTTGAGAAGCTCATTCTCAGGCTCTTACCGGCTGGGACCGGACGCATTCTGCTTTTCTCCATTGACGTTTCACCCCTGTTTTCTTTCTAATCATTTCTGTTTTTGGGCATAAATGTACCTTTAAGGCACACAAATCCACAATAGTGCACATTCCATAATATCACGACGTTGTCAAGGTGTCAAGCATTTTTTACTTGTATTTTCCAAGAAAACGTGTTATACTATTGCAGATAGGCCCAATTTACAAAATGAACTATTGGAGGTATTCCCGGTGAGCACATTTTTAAACGTATTATTAGTGATTCTTTTCATCGCAGCCGTGGCTCTGGCAGTCCTTTATTTTCTTGGAAGAAAGCTGGAAAAGCGTCAGGTGGAACAGCAGCAGGCATTGGAAGCTGCGGCACAGACCGTGTCCATGCTGGTGATCGATAAAAAGAAGATGAAGCTAAAGGATGCAGGGCTTCCTAAGATCGTGTATGAACAAACCCCAAAGTATATGCGCCGCACAAAACTGCCCATTGTAAAGGCAAAGGTTGGCCCAAAGGTTATGACACTGATCGCTGACGCCAAGGTGTTCGAGGTGCTTCCGGTTAAAACAGAAGCTAAGGTTGTGGTAAGCGGTATCTACATAACCGAGATCAAGAGCCTTCGGGGCAAAGCGGTTCCTCCGGCGCCGAAAAAGAAGACATTCTTGGACAGGTTTAAGAAGATCGGAAAGTGAGATTTCTGTATTCACTGATACATGGATACCCGTTTTTTAGAAAGTGATCTGTATTATAAAAAGATCTGTGCAGAATGCCGGAGCGCGATTTTAATCGCATTCCGGCATTTTTTGTTGATAAAGCACAGTTTTGGCCGTCATATTTTGTCCGGCCGGTTCATGGCCGGGAAGTAACCCACGAAAAGCTCCGGCCCCGATTCCTCATATTATATTAGGAAGAAACCCTGTCCTTTTTCCAGTTCTTAGGAACATGCCTCATTCATTTCTGTTTTAATTATTTCATCTATGCTGTTCTATTGTCATCAAAAAGAGATTACAGTTTTCTTTTAATTTATCTCAAATCCAATATTAATCTAAACTTTAATGCATATTTCCGGCGAATACCATTATCATAGTTGTTTTCAATTAAATTTTAAAAAACCAATTGACAAAACCGAACATATGATATACAATTAAACCACAAGGTAGTTAGTCAATACTAACCTCATTAAAAGATAACCAATTCAATATAAATTTAGCAATGAAAGGAGAATTACTATGTTTAATCAAATACAATTATCTTACGCATATGACGCTTTAGAACCCCATATCGATGCTCTCACAATGGAGACTCATTATTCCAAGCATCATGCAGCTTACACCAAAAACTTAAATGACGCTGCTGAGAAGGCCGGTGTTGCAGATAAAGAAATCACCTCCCTGCTCTCTTCTCTGGACAGCATCTCCGACGAAGCGCTCAGGAAGGCGATACGCAACAATGGCGGAGGTTTCTATAATCATAACCTCTATTTTTCCACCATGAGTCCTGACGGCGGCGGCGAACCTGACGGTTTCCTTAAAGATGCCCTGGAAAAAGCTTTTGGAAGCTTTCCTGACTTTCAGAATCAGTTAAGCGGCCTGGCTGCCGGCCAGTTTGGATCAGGCTGGGGCTGGCTGTCAGCAAACCGTGATGGCAGTCTGGTGCTTTCCGCCAGTGCCAATCAGGACAACCCTCTCATGGAAGGCAAAGGTTTTGTTCCTATTCTTGGCATTGATGTTTGGGAACACGCCTACTACCTGAAATATAAGAATCTTAGAGCCGACTATATCAAGGCATTTTTCAATGTAATTGATTGGAAGGCCGTTGCTTCTAACTATGAAAACATAATGAAAGGTTAAGAAAAGGAGGAATATAATGAGCAAGAATTTATTTGAAAAACTTAATGAGTATCTGGCTAACCAGCAGGTCATGTATATCAAGCTTCATAACCTGCACTGGTATGTGAAAGGCCGCAGCTTCTTCACTCTCCATGCAAAGCTGGAAGAGCTGTATGACCAGACTGCACAGGTCATGGATGACGTGGCAGAGCGGCTTCTGGCCTTGGGCGGTTCTCCTGTAGCCAGCCTAAAGGAGGCACTGGCTCTCTCTTCCGTGAAAGAGCTGGAGGACGTTCCTATTTCATCAGATGAAACCATTAAAAGCCTGATCTCGGATGTGGAATACTGGATCCGGGATACAAAAGAAATTGTTAAGCTGGCCGAGGACGATGATGATGGAGCTACCGCTGATCAATTTAACGGTTATCTGGCTGAATACCAGAAGCTTCTGTGGATGCTGAAATCATATATGAGCTGAGTTTATGAAAATCAAAAAATGCCGCTTCCTGCAGTAGTTTCGTCAGGAAGCGGCATTTTTTGCATTGAATTCTTTATAAAAACAGGGCCGTTGCCCCAGGTTGATTTCTCAACAATGGTACAACGGCCCCAGAAAAGCACCTGAAATTATTTCATTTAATAATGAATTAATCTTCTACAAATACAGCTGTGATTGTTTTGTTGCTTTCAACTTTGTAGCAACGATCATCGCCGTCTTTTGCTTTGCTCTTGCTCTTCTGAACATTACCAGAGGTATTAACCAGTCTATATACTACAGTTTTATTACCTTCTGTCTTGTCTGCGGACTTAATCTCATAATACTCGTCATATCCGGTTTTGTTTATTTTCTCAAACTCTACGCCTTCATCATCTAAGAACCGCTCTGTTGTCAGAAGCTTAATTTCTGTATATTCTCCATCAACTGTCGTAGCCTTAACTACAGAATACTTGTCGTCCTTATCAGCCTTTAACAGCATACCTCCAAGATAATACTTGTCATCATCTACGCCAAATTTACCCTGTCCCTTTGAGCTTCCGGACTTATTGAATAAGAACTGGAAAGAATCTCCGTCAATGGTAACATTCTGCTTGCCGGTCTTCATAGCACCGTCATCGCCGCCACCAAAATAGTAGAGTTTGTATTCTGCATCCTTATACAGACCAGATACATTTTCCTTGAATTCATCCTCAGTATCAAAGTTGTAAGCAGCTAAGTCATCATCACCTGCAACGTCTGCAATGTCAGTTGTGCTGTTGCCAACAAACTTAATGGCAACCAGACCATCCTTCATTACGCCGTAGGCATCAAATGCATACTTTTTGCCATTAATGGTCTTGATTTCAGATGCAACTAATTTACCATCCTTATCAGAATAGTACCAGTTATTCTCATCATCATCATAGTCATCCCTGCTTAAATAAGAATCAGGCACAACCTGGAACCAGCCTTTTGTTACTCTGGCGCCATCTTCAGGACTTCCATAATATCTGAATCCTCTGGTATATACAGCATTTCCCTGGCTGGTAGTAGCAGTGCTGTCTGTTGCCTCGTTAGGAGTAGCTGACCAGTTAACCCACTCAGCATTCATACGGCCGTCTGAATCGAAGCTGTACTTCCTGCCGTTAATGGTCTTGCCCTTTTCGTCAGTCATCTTCTTACCATTGGTCTTGAAATAGAAGTAACGTGTCTGATCTTCATCATCAAATAAATTATCGCTGGAAACACCAACGTCAACGGCACTGTCATAGCTGTTATCTACGATATCCAGATACTCCCACTGACCGACTCTCTGTGCTCCATCGTTTTCATCACCGCAATAATAAATGCCATCACGCCATTTATCATCACCAGTTACCCGATCTCCGCTATCGTCGATCCAGCCGTACAGCATTTTGCCTTCATCATCAAAAATATATTTCTTTCCGTTGATCGTCTTGAAAGAAGCAGAGTTTCCGGTGGTAGAGCTCTTATAAGCTTTTCCGTTAGATCCGAAATAATACCAGTGGTTCATGGGTTCTTCATCATCATCGTCGCCGCCGTCATAATCTTCATTCTCAACGGAAACCCACTTATTGGCTGCCATGGCGCCGTTCTCATCTACATAGTAGTAATTGTCATTGTATTCAACAACAACATCGGTAGCCATTTCGCCGTCTTCGTTTAAGTAGAACCAGTTGTCTCCTGATTTCTGCCACTTCTCTGTCTCTAAGTCGCCGCTCTTGTCATAGTACACCCATGTACCGTTTTCTTCCTGCCAGCCTGTTGCTGCGAAAGAAGACATGGAAGCACCTAATGCAAGCAATGCTGCTGTGGATAATACAGCAACTAATTTCGTCTGCTTTCTCATAATTAATGCACTCTCCTTTTTCTTTTTGAAATATTTTTTCGAAATTCCTAATTGCATTACGAGGTAATTATACTTCTAATATTGGAAATTATCGAAAGCAACGGGCATTTTATATGCATTTAATCAATATTTTTTACTAATTTTTCGAAAATTTCTTGATTTATTTACACATTGCTTATATACTTGTGTTAAACTGTTTTTGCATCATTATACGAGGAGAGAAAATGACATGATAACAGAGAGCACTGTAATTGGTTCAGAAGCAGAAAGCAAAAGTCCCGTGGAGCAAAGTCTTGATGATTTCCATGATTACCTGGAATTCAATAACATGTCTCCCAATACCATTCACGTGTATTTATTCGCAGTAAAACAATTTCTTGGCTTATATCATGTGATCAGCCATGATAATCTCATGCTTTATAAATGCTACCTTATGGAGCATTACAAGCCTCAGACAGTAAACTTAAGAATCAGAGCTCTGAATTGTTACATGGAGTCCTTAGAGCTGTCCTCTGCTAAAGTACTGATGATACGCGTCCAGCAAAAAACATTCCTGGAAAACGTAATCAGCCAGGCTGATTACGAATATTTAAAAAAATGTCTGATACGTTCCGGAAACATGCTGTATTATTTTGTCATACGCTTTATGGCGGCCACAGGCGTCCGGGTCAGTGAACTGGTCCAGATCAAGGTGGAGCACGTAAAATGCGGTTACATGGATATTTACTCAAAAGATAATAAAATAAGAAGAATTTACATACCAAAAAGCCTCCGGGTGGAGGCGCTGAAATGGCTTCATCAAATTGACAGGGTAAGCGGATACGTGTTTTTAAACCGCTACGGGGATCCTATCACACCTGCCGGAATCCGGGGGCAGTTAAAAAAATTTACTGTCCTCTATGATTTGGATCCCACTGTGGTTTATCCTCATTCCTTCCGCCATCGTTTTGCAAAGAATTTCATTGAAATATGCGGAGATATTTCCATGCTTTCCGATATTTTAGGACATGAAAGCATTGAAACCACAAGGATCTATCTTCACCGGAGCAGCACGGAACAAAAACAGATCGTCAATCAGATTGTGAATTGGTAGAAAATTATGGAAAATGAAGAATTACTCAATGATTATAAGAAATTTCTGAAAAAAAAGAATTTGTCAAACAATACGATTACAGCCTATGAGGGAAGTGTCCGCCTTTTTTTCAGCATGAATAAGGAAATTACGCCGGAAAACCTCCAGCGTTATAAGACCTACTTAATCACCCATTACCGCCCGGCAACCGTCAATCAACGGATCCATGCCATGAATCACTATTCGCGTTTTCTGGCAGAAACCAATGGTGAGGAATACATTTTCATTGCCTCTTACCATCTGCCTTCCGTAAAAGTCCAGCAAAAGACTTTCATGGACTCCGTTATTTCCAATGAAGACTATGAGCTTTTAAAAGAAAAATTGAAAGAAGAGAAAAACTACTTCTGGTATTTTATCGTCCGCTTTCTGGCAACTACCGGCGCCAGAGTCAGTGAGCTGATCCAAATCAAGGTGGAGCATTTAAACCTGGGGTATCTGGACCTGTATTCCAAAGGAGGAAAGGTCCGCCGCATCTATTTCCCAGATTCTCTATGCCAGGAAGCCTTAGAATGGTGCCACGGACAGGACAAGCGAAGCGGCTTCCTATTTTTAAATAAAGACGGACGTCTGATTACTCCCAGAGGCATTAATTTTCAGCTAAAGCATTTGGCAAGGCGCTATGGGATCGATCCTGATACGGTTTATCCCCATTCATTCCGCCATCGTTTTGCAAAGAACTTTTTGGCCTGTTTTAATGATATTTCTCTTTTAGCTGATTTAATGGGACACGAAAGCATTGAGACCACAAGAATCTATCTTACCCGTTCCAGTCAGGAACAGCAGCAGCTTCTTGATGAAATTATTACCTGGTAAGTAATTTTTTTGCATTTTTGTTTATTTTTACATATTTTTACGGTATAATTCCGAAAAGGAGGATAGTATGCTATGATAATTTCTTTTCGTTTTAAGAATTTCCGTTCCTTTCTGGATGAAACTTTTATTGATATGAAGGCGGTCAATTATAAAGAGCACCCAAGCCATATGGTAATGGCCGGCAACAAAAAACTGATTAAGACCCTGGCCGTATATGGTGCAAACGCCAGCGGGAAAACCAATCTTTTTCTCGCTTTTGCCAGCTTTCATTCTTTTATTTTCTGGCAGCTTTTTTCACTGAAAGACATTCCCAGAAAGCATTTTATGTCAATCCTGCAGGTCACTGCTTTGGACAGAATTCTTCCGTTTCATATGGAGGAAACCAATTCCCTTCCAACGGAAATGGAGCTCTCCTTTATCAGCGGGCAGCGGGTTTATGAATACGGCTTTTCCGTCTTAAAGGAAAAAATTCTCACCGAATTTCTGACAGTAGATAACCATGTGGTATTTACACGGACTGAGGATAATCTGTCCATTGGGCGCCAGTACGAAAAAGCCTTACGCCAGAAGGCAGGAATCCGCCCTCACCGGGACCGGTTATTTTGTTCCGTTTTATCATGCCTGGATATTCCCGAAATCTCAGTCATTATGGAGCCCTTTGAAACCTTCTTTTTGAAACAGATCAATTATTACTGCGATTTTCTGGAACCATTTCGGCTTGCTGGAAATCTGATCATGGATGGCAGAGCCTACAAAGCCCTTGAACACCCCGAAGCCCTCAATTATGGATTGGAACAGCTAAGAAAGCTGGGAATCCCGGCAGAGGAACTTATTATTGATAAGGGAATCCCAAAGCTGGGCTACCGGGTGAAATCCCGGGTCACCGGTAAATATGAGACCCAGTACATGGATTATACCAAGGTCTCCCTTGGTACAATGAAATCCCTTCAATTATTTATACAGATTTACTATTTGTCCAAAAAGGGTGGTATTCTGATTATTGATAACATATCAAACGAATTCCATCCGGCTGTTACAAAATTTTTTATAGACTTTCTTCAGCAGGAAAAAATCAAAAACATACAGCTGATTTTCACTACTTATGATATCTCCATATTAAACAATCAACAGTTCCGCCGTGACGAAGTGGCCTTTGTTGATATGAATGAATATCAGGAATCCAGGCTATACACCTTAGCGGACATAAAGGTCCGGTCTGACGCCAGCTTTTCCAAGGATTATCTTCTTGGTAAATATGGAGCCATCCCCCTTCTGAAAGACTGCTTTATCCAGTAATTGAAAAAGGCATAGGCAAATGTGAACTGCCCCCTGTCACTTGACAGAGATAAGTTCACATGGCATATGTCCTTTTTTAATTCAAAAGACGGATGTCCGCCGTGGCTTTGGAATGGATATCCAAAACAATATTGCATTCCGACACATGCTGGTAATTGATATCAAGAGAATAGGCTACCCGCACCTTTAAGCTGTCCTCAGCTTCATGGATCTGAATGTCCTTTGTGCTTATCCCGATCATAAGTTCTCCAAAGGGAGTGGCATAGCAGGACATATTTTTTTTATCTTTTTCAAATGTCATATGGACGCTGGCACAGCCGCGTTTAATGATATCCAGTCCTGACCGGCGGATTTTAATGGTGTTCTTGGTTACTCCTCCTGTGTCTTCCTGGATCTCATCATAGAGGATATAGTGATTGCCGTTTTTCAGGAAATAATCACCGGCAGTTATCATTTCAACTGTATTGTTGTCATCCTCTGCAATCTGCATCCCGCTGATGCTGATCAGAACATCTCTTGTCATATTATAAACTCCTTTAGTACTCCTCAATGTTTATTTGCTCTGTCTCTTTTACCTGTCCCGGGAGGATAGAGGTAGCAAAACTGGTGAACTTCTCCGCCAGGTCGCTGACATAGAATCGGTATTTTTCCGGAACATTGCTTTCCTGTCCGCATAAAAGGCCTTTTTCTTCCAAAATCTGTTTTAATTCCAAAGCAGTTTCATAGGCAGGGTTTACCAAGGTCACTTCCGGTCCCATAAGCCTTCCCACAGTGGAACGCAGTAAGGGATAATGAGTACAGCCAAGTACCAGTGTATCAATATATTTTCCTTTTAATTCGCTTAAATATCTGGAAGCGATCTCATCCGTGACGGAATCATGCAAAAGCCCTTCTTCCACCAAAGGAACCAAAAGGGGGCATGGTTTTCCAGTCACTTCAATATCTTCTTTCATTTCCTGCATCACTCTGGTGTAAACCCCGCTTCGTATGGTCCCTTCCGTCCCAATGATACCGATCTTCCCGTTTTTCGTAGATTCTACGGCGGTTCTTGCCCCCGCATGGATCACGCCCACAATGGGAATATCCACTTCCTTTTCCACTGCCTCAAGGGCACAGGCAGTGGCGGTATTGCAGGCGATCACTATCGCCTTCACATCCTGGGTCATTAAAAAGCGGATGATCTGTCTGGTAAAACGGATCACCGTGCTGCAGGATTTGCTGCCATAGGGCACTCTTGCCGTATCTCCAAAATATACAATCCTTTCATCCGGCATCTGCCGCATGATCTCACGGGCAACCGTAAGCCCGCCTACGCCGGAATCAAATACCCCTATGGGCGAATTTCTGTCTGCCATCAAATTTCCTCTTTTCTGCCCTGTCTTTTGGGCATAAAGGTATGCCGTAAGGCGTTCCTCTTTTCTGCCCTATCTTTTGGGCATAAAGGTATGCCGTAAGGCGTTCCTCTTTTCTGCCCGACTATATCCGGAAACGGTCCATCGCATGCTCCATCAGGCGATCAACCAGTTCATCCTTATTCACTCCGGCCGATTCCCAAAGCATGGGGTACATGCTGATGGCTGTAAATCCCGGCATGGTATTGATCTCATTGAATACCACTGTGCCGTCCTTTTTCACGAAAAAATCCACCCTTGCCAGGCCATAGCCGTCTACTGCCTGGAAAATGGCCTTGGCGGCTTCTCTCACACGCTCCGCGGCTCCTTCGGGCAGTACCGGATCTGCAACTGTTCTGGAATCAGCGTTGTAATATTTGGCATCAAAATCATAGAACTCTGCTGCGGCAAGGATCTCCCCCACTCCGGAGGCTTCCACAGGAACGCTCCCGCCTCCAAACACAGCGCATTCGATCTCCCGGCCCATGATCATCTCTTCCACCAGGATCTTGCGGTCATGGTTTGCAGCTTCCTCCAAAGCTTCTATAAGCTCCTTCCTGTCTCCTGCCCGGCTCACGCCCTTGGAAGACCCGGCATTGGAGGGCTTTACGAATACAGGGTAAGAGAATTTTTCCTCCACCTTACCTACAACTGTTTCCATATCCGATAAGTCATGGCGCATCACCGGCACATAAGCTGCCTGAGTGACTCCCAGGTCATCTACAATGATCTTTGTATATAATTTATCCATGGAAACAGCGGATGCCAGTACACCGCAGCCCACATAGGGAATTCTCGCCAGCTCCAAAAGCCCCTGGACAGTTCCATCCTCGCCCAATAATCCATGCAGCACCGGGAATACCACATCAGCCTTAAGCACCTCTGTCTTTTCCCCATCCATTAAGATGACACCGCCCATGGTGGCATCAGGTGAAATGACAGCAGAAACATGCCCGTTTTTCCATGTGCCCTTTTCAATATCTTCCACAGAATCCGTCTTGATCCAACGGCCTTCTTCCG
This sequence comes from Lacrimispora indolis DSM 755, assembly GCF_000526995.1. Lineage (NCBI taxonomy): Bacteria > Bacillati > Bacillota > Clostridia > Lachnospirales > Lachnospiraceae > Lacrimispora > Lacrimispora indolis. The sequence goes on from NZ_AZUI01000001.1 coordinate 1,071,764, forward strand.
TAATTCCGATCAAAGCAACATCATACTTATCTCTATCAATATGGTTAATCACATTGACCACCGACATACAGGATACAATGTGTTCCGATGACTGGCCGCCAAATAATACAACCGCAGTTTTTTTACCCATTTTGATCTCCTTACAAATTTCTCAATTTTACAGTGTTTATATTATAGCACATATGGTTACAATTACAAATAGATTCCAGAAAAAAGGAGGAACCCCAATGAAACAGAAACGTGATCTATTTTTATGTATTACCTGTTTCCTGATTGCATTTTTGCTTACCTTATCAGACGGAAGGCAAAGTGATGAAGCACTGGCGGCACGGATCGCTCCGGAAATCCTGCGTTTTCACGTATTGGCAAACAGCGACAGCTCAGAAGACCAGAATTTAAAATTAAAAGTGCGCACCATGCTGCTCAATTCAATATATGAGGACCTTGGAGAAAATGCATCACTTGAGGAAACAAAAGGCTATGTTCTCACCCATAAGGACAGCCTGGAGAAAAAAGCGGAACACTACATGAAAAAACTGGGATACGATTATCCCGCACATATGGAACTGACCAATTGTTACTTTCCGACTAAAACCTATGGTGATATGGTATTCCCCTGCGGCAATTATGAGGCCGTCCGGGTAAAAATAGGCGAAGGAAAAGGACGCAACTGGTGGTGCGTCCTTTATCCTCCTCTTTGTTTCACAGATTCTTCCTATGCAGTTGTGCCGGATACTTCCAAGGAAATTTTAAGAAGCTCCATGGATGAATCTGATTATAAGAGGATCAGCCGTGAAACCCCGAAGATCCATATTCGTTTTAAGCTGGCCGACTTACTTTTAAAAAAGCCGGAGCCTACTGTCCAGAATCCGTAATGATCCCGTTTACTGCCCATTGATAGGTATCATAGGCCTGATACAGGGTGTTATAAGCACTCTCCTTTGTACCCTCGGCCTGTAGAAATGCCATCTGGGCCTGGAGATAGCCCAGCTTGCTCACCATGCCAAGCTGATAGGAACGGTCCGCCTTATTCTTTTCCAGGACCGCTTTCTCATAAGAGGTACAGGCGGCGTCATAAGCCGACTTCGCCTGAAGGATTCCCTGGTAATAGGACTGCATGGCAACCGTAATATTCTGCTCTCCCTCTGAAAGACCTGCTTCCTTGGTTTTTATACCGGTGGTGGTCTGGCCGGAAGCTCCGCGGCGCTTTTCAATCAGATCGTAATTATTCCCCACCGCCTTAGCCGTGTCTGCCTCTAAGTTCAGGGAAGAAATAAGGGAAAGATCCAATTGAGGAACCCCTCCGATTTGAACCTCTGCATCTGCCGAATATCCGGTCATGAGGCATAAGGAACGTTTCAGGCCGTCAATGGTGTTATCAAGCTGTTCCAGTGATGCCTGTGCCGCCAGCACCCCTTTATTGGCTTCCAGCACATCTGCTTCCGTGGCCATCCCCTGCTGAAAGCTTAAGGACTGAGCTTCATAACCTGCCTTGCTGACATCCAGCATCTTCTGTAGCATAGCCCGGTTAGCAAGGGCGCTGTTATAGCCTATCATGATCTGACCTACGGCAGAAGAGAAGGTCTTGGAATAACGGTCAACGTTCTTCTGGACCCCTGAATCAATCCGTTTGATCACTTTGTTCAGAGTCTCCGCACCGTCACCCAGCAACTTTGCCGTAGTTTTTAAAGTCATGTATTCCGTCATACCATCCGCAGTATCTGTGGCACCTGAATCTTTCAGGGACTTGGCATTGTCGTTAAGATCCCGGACATATATTTTTATCTCGTCATAGACATACTGCTGGTTGCTCTTCTCATTTCCTGCGGAATCAACAATGTTCTGCAAATCAGGGTTAAAATACCTCACCCGGTCTGAAAGCTCATCAAATTCTATGGTCTGATCCTGGAGTTTGTTCCATGCCTCCTCCGTCATCCCGTCCGGAATGGAAATTACCGTCTGTCCGGGGCCTGCTGCCCCGTAAACCGGCAAGGCGGCGGATAGAGCAAGGGTCACTGCCATACAGGCAGAAAAATAACCTTTCTTTCTCATATCTTATAAACCTCCTGCCGAAGCCAGTCCGTTTACTGCATTATCATAATTCTGAATCGCCTGGAACAGAGTAAGCTCTGCTGTCTTTATGGCGATGTTCTTTGTGTCATAAGCATTTTTCTGCTTTATATAATCCAGCCTGCTCAAAGAGCCCAAGTCGAATTTCCTCTGGGCTGTATCCATATTTTTACTTTCCAGTGCAAGTTCTGCTCCTGCCTGATCGTAAGCTGCCTTTGCCTGAAGAACAGCCCGGTAGCATTTTGTCACATCGGAGCCGATATTCTGTTCGTTGCTGGCAATCGTCCGGTTCAAGGTCTGTTTCGTTACATCGCCCACGGCATTTTCCAGCTTTCTCTGATTGATCTTTAAGGTATAGTTGCTGCTTAAGGCGGCTTCCTTCTCTGTGTCTGGATTCATGGCCGCAATGCGTTCCATGTTCACAGCCGGAATTTCCCGGATCTCGGGCATATCGTTGTACTTCCAGCCCAGCATGACGCAAAGTTTCTGCCTGGTCTCTTCAATAGAGGAGGTCAGCTTGTCAATAGACGCCTGGGTGCTCTGAACGCTTTCCAGGGCTCCCAGCACATCCGCCTGGGTCGCCATGCCCGCGCTTTGCCTTACAAGGGTGGACTGATACACAGCCTCCAAAAGCTCCAGGCTGCTTTTTGCGCTTTCCAGCTCATAATTCTGTTGAAAATAAGTGATCATGGAAGACTGAGCCGACGCCACTAAATTGGCTTCCTCCTGGTCATAGGTAAGCTGGTATACCTTTAAATCCTCCACGTTAGAATCAGCCGCCGCTTCCGCCCGGTTGGCTCCTGCCGCATTGGATGCATCGGCATAGGGGTCATCCCCTGTGATACCGTTTCTGTAGTCGTCTGCCGCATCCCGATAATACTGTGCATTCTGATCACTGGTGATCCTGTCATCCTTTTTCTTATCATTAATATCCAGCTGGTTTTTCTGAACCGTCACATTATATTCACGGATCAGGCCAGCCAGTTCATCGTATTCCATCACATTGTCTCTGAGCTTTGCCCACTCTTCAGGAGTTCTTGCAAACTCCGGGCTGCCGGCCCAGGCTGTGGCCGCCGGTCCCATGACAGTAAGCACTGCCGCAAGACAACATGCACTGATCTGTTTCCATTTTCTCATCCTTAATCCTCCTCAACTGGGATTTTTATGCTGTGTTCCTGTTATTATTTTATCATATCATGATAATAACTTAAAATCCACTTTCTTCCAGCAGGGAACCGGATTTCCCGAAGGTCCGGCTCCCTGCCGCCTCTTAATCTGGCAATATGGTCTTATCTGTTTTACCGCTCATAAGGGAATAGTATACCGGGAGCATGAGCAGCGACAGGATTGTGGAAGCTGTCAAACCGCCTACGTTTACCAGGGCAAGGCCCTGCATGGTCTCTCCGTTACTTCCGATGGCCATTGCCATAGGAATCATGGATACCACAGTGGTAAGGGTCGTCATAAGGATGGGGCGAAGTCTGGTAGCTCCTGCTTCAATCAAGGCAGTCCGCTTATCCATGGTAGCCCGGTATTGATTCACCGTATCCACATATAGGATTCCGGAGTTTACCACCGTACCAATGAGCATCAGGAAGCCAAGGAGGGACGGCATGCTGATGGCAACTCCCGCAGCCGCCAGGAACCCAAAGGACCCGATCAAGCTGAATGGAATGGTCGTCATGACCATCAGGGAGAATTTGGGAGATTCAAACTGGGCAGCCATAACGATGAAGATCAGAAACACAGCTGTGGCAATCGCGCTAAACAGGTTGGAAAACTCCTCCTGCATGGATTCATCTTCACTGTTCTTTGCCCTTGTAACAATATCATCTAAATATTTGTTTACAATCTTTTCATCAATATCCTTTTTCGTTGCCTCTTTTTCTTTATTCGTTTTTACCACATCGGTAAAAGAGCCTGTTATGGTTACTAAATATTGCTTGTTCTTCCTGCTAATGGAAGTAGGGCTGTCTTCATAACCGATATCAGCGATATCCGTAAGGGCCACAGAGCCGCCGGAACTGTTTGGAATCATGATTCCCTCCACCTTATCAAGAGTATCATAAGAATCCTTCGGATATTCCACTTTAATATCAACTTCCTGGCCGGACACATCCATGGTAGCTGCCTTTGAACCGCTGAGCATAGTGTTTAACAAACCGCCTACATTGGTAGGAACCACGCCTTCGGCCGCCGCTTTTATAGGGTCAACATGGACCTTAATGACAGGCGCCGCATTTTCTAAGTCCGAATGGACTTTGATCAGCTGAGGGGTCTGGACCAGTTCTGCCACCATCTGACTTGAAACGCTTTTCAGTTTATCCAGCTGGGAGCTTTGAAGGATTACCTCAAAATCATGTGTGCTGCTCATACTGCTCATGCTGGAGGTAGACTCCACAGTGACATTGCAGTCGGGAATCTGGTTCATTTCCTTTTTCCACTTAGTGACCACCTGATTGGTGGACAGCTTTCTGTCACTCTCTAAATAAGCAGTCAGGGTTCCATTCTTAGCTCCGCTGAAGCTTAAACCGCTTCCACCGTAGCTGACCATATAGGATTTTAAATCTTCCTCGCCGGTAACGATGGTTTCCAGCTTCTTTAAAATCTTATCAGCCTCTTCTACCTTAAGTCCCGGACGCATCTCAGCAGTAACGGTAATCGTCCCCTGGTCCACTTCCGGCATTAACTCAAAGCCCAGCCTTGTTGCCAGTACAAAGGACGCAATCAAAAGCAGAACTGACACGATCATAACTGTCGCACGCTTATTAAGCAGTCTGCCTACGATTTTGCGGTAGCCGTTCTGCATTGCTTTTACAATTCCGCCCATAGGGGAATTCTGTTTTTCAATAGGACGGAACCTGCTGTAGCACAGCGGGACTATGGTAATGGCAGAAATCAGAGATGCCAGCATACAGAATACGATAGTATAGCCTAAGGGTTTAAACAGCTGGCCAGTAAGACCTTCCAAAAGCGCCAGAGGAATAAACACGACGCAGGTGGTAATCGTTCCTCCGAGAATGGACTGGAGCACGATTCCCGTGCCTTCCAGAGCCGCCTGCATATATTCTCGGAACCCGGTGCCCTTTTGGGACCGGAAACAGCTCTCCATAACAACAATGGAATTATCCACCATCATACCTACACCCAGAACAATACTGCTCATGGTGATAACGTTTAAGGAAAAGCCCATGGCAGCCATTAAGATCAAAGACACCAGAATGGATACGGGAATGGAGCTTCCTACAATGAGAGATGCCTTGATATCTCCAAAGAACAGGAAAATAATGATCATGGAAATGACGACAGCCATGATCATGGTATTCTTAACGCTGTCAAGGGCAGATGTGATCTGGTCGCTGGTATCGTCAACTACTATGATATCCAGGTTAGGATATTCCCTTTTTAAGGTTTCAACAGTCCTGGTCATGGACTTGGAAACATCCACCGCACTGTTTTTCTGCTGTTTATTAATGGTTAAGGTAATGGTGTCTTCCCCATTATACCGTCCGATGGCTTCCTGATTTTCAGAGGCTTCTGTAATTTCAGCTATGTCCTCCATGTAAATGGTCTTTCCACCGCCTGCAACCACAGGAACCTTTTTAAGGCTTTCAACGCTCTTAACTTCTACCCCCGTACTGACGGATAAATCTCTCTTTCCCACACCGGTATTTCCTGCCGGATAGGTAAAGTCAGCTGCTTTGATGGCCTGGCTGATGGAATTCATATTAAGATGATACTGGTTCATCTTTTCAGGGATCAGCCGGACGCTCACATAGCTCTTCTGGCCTCCGCTCATGTTTACGCTGGCAACGGAAGAAATTTTCTCAAATTCCGGTACGATCTTATCATTCACAAAGTTATAAAGATTGTTCTGGGATGGATCTCTAACAGCCAGAGTTACCACCGGCATGTCATTGATATTGAATTCCATAACGCTGGGAGTTTCCACGTCGTCGGGGAGTTCAACGATATCCATCTTCTTTTTCAGATCCGAATATGCTTTATTCATATCCGTACCATACTCATACTCCAGCATTACGATAGAAACATTTTCCTGGGAGCTGGACTGGACATTCTTAACGCCGGACAAGGTACCTACGGCCTCTTCCACCGGCCTGGTAACCAGGTCATTTACATCTTCGGGGTTCGCTCCCGCATAAACGCTGCTGATCAGCAGCATTGGAAAGTTCATTTCCGGTGTCAGCTCCATTTTCGAAGATAAAACAGAGGACAAACCGAAGACCAGCAGGCACAATACCGCTAAGACGGTGGTTATGGGCCTCTTTAAAACGAATTTTGTAATTCCCATTTCACCGCCCCCTTACTGTGCAGGACCGGAAGTTTCTGTCTCGGTTCCTTCTGATTCTGCCGTGTCTTGTGGTGTCTCGGATTCTTTTCCATTTCCGTCTGCAAGGGTGACCTTGGAACCATCATACAATTCGCTGGTCCATGTGGTCACTACCTGATCGTCGGCAGTGATGCCGCTTTGAACTTCTATGTACTCATTGTCTGCCAGCCCTACTGTCACGGCATTTTTCTTAAGAACTCCATTTGCATATGTATAAATATACGGGTTCCCGCCCTCATAATAAATGCTGTCTACCGGAACTGTCAGGACATTCTCCGCCCGCCGGGCGGTTACGTAAAGCTTAACGGAAGTTCCTGTTGCCAGGGAATCCCCGTTGGGAATGGAAGCCTTTACCTTGAACAAGCCGCTTTCCTGATCAATCATTGTGCTCACTTCCGTGATGGACGCCTCATGATCGGTCCCATTCTTTTCCACTCTTATGGTATCTCCTGCCTTTAATCCCCCTACGATTCTCTCTGAAACATAAAAGGTCAGGGACTTTCCGCCTTCACCTGAAATAACGCAAATAGTGGTCTGAGGAGAAACCATATCATGAACGCTGACGCTAAAGCTTTCCACCCGCCCTGCAATGGGAGCGGTCACCTGGCTGCTTTCTGTCTGGATATTATATGCGATCTTGGCATTCTCGTATTGAAGTCTTGCCATCTCCGTTTTATCAACCAGAGACTGATAATCCGCTTCAGCCACATCGCCGGCTGCGTAAAGAACCGCAAGGCGGTCTAAATTCTTTCTGGCGTCCTCATAGGTGATTCTGGCGGTTTCCGCGGTGATCCGGGAGCTTTCCACCTGCTTTGTGTCGATGACACAGAGAAGCTGGCCTGCAGATACCGCATCTCCTGTCTTAACGCCTACACTTGTAACCTCCCCGGCTCCAAGGGGAGTGACATGGACAATGCTGTCCGGCTCAATCGTTCCGATTAGTTCATTGCTTAATTCAATGGTCCTGATCTCAGGTTTTTCTGCTGTTACAGCCGGCGGGACCTCCGCCACAAGCTCTTCCTTCTTTCCTTCCAGCATTCTTGGAAGGATCAGTCCTGCCACAGCCGCTACAATTACAACTGCCCCTGCAATGATGAATACTTTTTTCTTGGTCATAGTCAACTCCTTATTTAGCCATATTAAGATTGTAATGGTTGTTTACGAATTCCATATTGCAGAATTTCTAATTTTTCCTGGAAGAGTTTCTTAATTTTTTCTTCATCTTCCGGATGGTGGTAGTACCAGCCCATGCAATGAACCAGTTCCAAGAAAATCATGGTTACTACCTTTCCAAAGGTCTCAATGCTTTCATCTTTAAGATCAGACATATCGATAGAACGGTACATCACCTCCTGCATTTCCTGCTGGGCCTGAGTATTTTCCCGGCATAAGCGGTGAGTCACACCAAACATCTTTTCACCCTCAACAATATTTTTAACCAGCTGCAATACATTTTCCTGTGTATTGGCTATGCTGTATTGCAAAAACTCTTCCGCAGTCTTCCATAAATCACCGCCGTTTCTTTCAGCACAGCTCACCCAGCCATTCTGAAATCTTTTAGCAGCCTCCTCAAAAATGTATCCCAGAACATCACGCTTATCTTCAAAATAAGTATAAAAGCTTCCTCTCGATATACCTGCGGCCTGGATTATTTTGTTGATGGATGCCTTCTCAAACGGTACTCGAGTAAACTCCTCCACCGCGGCATCGCGAATGGACATTTTTTTAGCTGTCGGAAGATGATAAAACCGATCAGTAGGCATTTTTTCACCTCTCCTTTCTGTAACTTCATGTGAATCCGTGGAAACACATCAAGGTGACAATATGTCATTCATTATAATGACACGTTGTCACCTTGTCAAGAAAGGTTATATTTATTTAATAATTTTTCCAACTCTGTTTATTTTTTACTGTCAAGAAGCTCCTTTAAGGCTTCATCGCTTTCCTCAATCCACACATCCTCTTCCTCTTCATTAAGGCCGAGAAACCGGGCAAGGGTTTCGGTGGTAGTGCTGTTATTCCATTCTTCAACAAAATCATCAATGGCTTCAAATTCTATCTCACCGGCCAGATATTTCTCCTTAAATGCCATAGGATCCCTCTCCTTCTCATTCCTGTTCCTTGATATTCTTTGATACGGTGATCTCCTGATTATCAATATGCTCCCGCATGGCTTCCTTAGCCTCCTGTACCTTCCGCTGTTTGACCGCCCTTAATATGTTGTCATGTTCCAGCAAAAGGATCTGGCGCTTATCCTCATCCTTGATGTATTCCAAACGGTAACGGTACATCTGCTCTCTTAAATTATTGATCATCTGCACCAGCCTGTCATTGCAGGTGCCTTTATAAATCACGTCATGATACGCCTCATCAGTCTCCGCGATTTCCATGGCATTGCCGTCTTCAACAGCCTGCTTAAATTCCTCCTGCTTTTTTTCAAGCTCTTCCACTGACTCCTGGGTCATGCGCTGACAGGCCAGTTCAATGGCAAGCTCCTCTAAGGATCTGCGGACCTCTAAAACATCTCTTAAGCTCTTTTCAGAAATCTTTGCGACTTCCGCCCCTTTTCTGGGCACCATTAACACCAGACCTTCCAGCTCCAGCTTTCTGATGGCTTCCCTGATAGGGGTGCGGCTGACTCCAAGACGTTCCGCAAGCTGTATCTCCATAAGACGCTCTCCAGGCGCCAGTTCTCCTTTTAAAATCGCCTGACGGAGCGTATTAAAAACCACGTCCCGAAGGGGCAGATATTCATTCATATTAACCTTTAAATCATTGCTCATTGGTAACCTCCCTGGTATTGTAAAAATTAGTCAGATAAACCTGCTTTGCAAGGTTCCTTGACTCGCCGTATCTCAATTCTTCATAAGCCCTTTCCGCGGCTCTGGGGCTGGTAAAAATGCCGAATACCGTGGGGCCGCTTCCGCTCATCAAGGCGTTCACAGCACCCAATTCTATTATCTTGTCCTTGATCTGTGCGATCACCGGATATTCCGGAATGGTAACCGTTTCAAGCACATTTCCCAGGCGTTCCGATATCTGGTATATGTCGCGGTTGCCAATGGCTTCGATCATGCCGTCAATGTCCGGATGATCTTCCTTTCTTAAGGCAGATACATCCAGATGTTCATAAACAAATTTCGTGGACACGCTGACCCCGGGCTTTGCTATGAGAATCTGACATTGAGGTATGTCCGGAAGGGGAGTTAAGATTTCTCCGATTCCTTCGCTTAACGCTGTTCCCCTCATCAGGCAGTAAGGCACGTCTGCCCCGATCTTTACGCCCCGTTCCATCAGTTCTTCCCTTGTCAGCCCAAGCTGGAACATCTTGTTGACCCCAAACAAAACTGCCGCCGCATCGCTGCTGCCCCCTGCCATTCCAGCGGAAACCGGGATGAACTTATTCAAGTGAATGCGGATACCGTGGAGGACGCGGAACTCGTCCATAAGGAGTTTGGCCGCCTTATAAACCAGGTTGTTTTCATTCACCGGAAGGTAATAGAGATTTGTCACAACCTCGATTCCCGGAGTCTCTTTTAAGTAAATGTCAATCTTATCATAAAGGCCTACGGTCTGCATGATCATCCGAACTTCATGATATCCGTCTTCCCGCTTTCTCAAAACATCAAGTCCCAGATTAACCTTCCCGTATGCTTTTAATCCCAGATGTCTTATCATAGGCAAACACCCTCACTTTTTATTTCTTCGGATTGTATTTTTTTATTTTTTTGTATACAGTATTTAGTATATAACAAAATAAGAAAAAGTACAAGAGGTATATTCTCATATATATTTCTTGTTCTTGTTAATTTTTAACAAAATTTTTTCTCATACTCTTTTAAATTTTTATTTGACAGAAAAAATTTGTCGTGTATAATGTTGATATACTGAACAAGGGCGTTCCAAAACTGGAACCGCCCTTTTTTTGTAATCAAAATAGAGGAGGATGCGCTGTATGAAAAAGTTGGAAATTATTATCAAGCCAGAAAAGCTTGAAAGCCTGAAGGCTATCCTGGAAGGCTGCAAGGTCAACGGAATAATGATCAGCAACGTCATGGGATATGGCAATCAGAAAGGTTACACACAGATGTACCGGGGTACCAAATATAATGTGAACCTGCTTCCAAAGGTTAAGGTGGAAACCGTTGTACCAAAGGAACTGGCCGATCCCATCATTGATGCAGTAGTAAAGGAAATCAATACGGGCAATTACGGTGACGGCAAGATTTTTGTTTACGATGTGCAGGATGCAGTGCGGATCAGAACCGGCGAACACGGCCGGGAGGCTTTGTAGTTCCCAGAAGGAGCTGACATTTAATTTCATACAGAATGGAAATAAACTATCAACGGGGATAATTGCTTTTTTAAGCGGTTATCCCCTGTTTTTATTCTTGTGAAGGCAATGATTCCATCAAAAAATATTAGGAGGAGTTATGATTATGGAAAATACAACTTTATTACTGAATGTTATTTGGACCATGCTGGCCGCAATTCTGGTTTATTTCATGCAGGCAGGTTTTGCCCTGGTAGAAACAGGGTTCACAAGGGCAAAAAATGCGGGGAACATCTGCATGAAGAACATGATGGACTTTGTTCTCGGAACCCTCTTCTACTTTATCCTGGGCTTTCCCCTGATGTTTGGAGGCAATGTGGCAGGCCTTTTCGGCAATTCCGGATTCTTTAATCCCTATTCTCTGGCAGACGGAAACGGCTTATTCAACGGTCTTCCCATTGCTGTATTCATGATTTTCCAAACCGTATTCTGTGCCACCTCCGCTACCATTGTTTCAGGAGCTATGGCAGAGCGCACAAAATTTGCTTCTTACCTGGTCTACTCGGCAGCCATCAGCGTGGTCATTTATCCCATAACCGGACACTGGATCTGGGGAGGCGGCTGGTTAGCCGACATGGGATTCCACGACTTTGCAGGCTCTACTGCAGTCCATATGGTAGGCGGCGTCTGCGCCCTGGTAGGAGCTAAAATCGTCGGCCCCCGCATTGGGAAATACAACGAAGACGGGACTGCAAACGCAATTCCCGGTCACAACATTCCCCTGGGCGTATTGGGCGTCTTCATTCTCTGGTTCTGCTGGTTCGGGTTTAACTGCGGCTCCACAACTGCTGCCACCACCACTCTCGGTAACATCGCCATGACAACCAACCTGGCTGCTGCCGCTTCTACTCTGGCCACTCTCCTGTTTACCTGGGTGCGTTACGGCAAGCCTGACGTATCCATGACATTAAACGGTTCCCTGGCCGGTCTGGTAGCCGTTACTGCAGGCTGTGATGTGGTGACTCCCTACGAAGCCATCATCATTGGAGTAATTGCTGGTTTTGCAGTGGTTCTTGCCATTGAATTCATTGATAAAAAAGCCAAAATCGATGACCCTGTGGGCGCTGTGGGCGTTCATGGATTCTGCGGACTTCTGGGCACACTGCTGACCGGTATCTTTGGGGAGGGATGCAATTTCCTGACACAGTTAGTGGGCGTTGCTTCTGTTCTGGTCTATACGTCCATAGCGGCATTTATCATCTTTACTCTGCTTAAGAAAACCATAGGCTTAAGAGTTTCCGATCAGGAACAGCTGGACGGTCTGGATTTACATGAACACGGCATGAACGCCTATTCAGGCTTCCGGATCGATAAATAATCCGCTTTTTCTCATATTTATATTACTTCCCTAATCCCCCGGCAGAAATTCTGCCGGGGGAACTTTCTAAACAGCTTTTTGGTGCCCTGTAAGCATAATAAAAGAGCATGTTCCAAAGCTATGGATTATATACTCATAGCCTTGGAACATGCCCTATCTTATTTTGCTTCCTCAGAGGAATTCTTCCATCTCCATCTCCATCTGCCTTAAGGCCAGGGCATATCCCTTGAATTCTTCTGCCGCCCGTTCCTTCTTTTCCCCCTTATAGCAGATACGGTGCTCCATGCTGGCCCATAAGTCCATGGACATGGTGCGCAGCTGTATTTCTACCGGATAATATTCCATGCCGTCAGTGTGATAGACCGGAACTCCAAAAACAATGTGGAAGCTCCTATATCCGTTGGGCTTTGGGTTTGCAATATAATCACATTCTTTTATGACCACAATATCCGACTGCTTCTTTAACAGGCATACAATGGCATAAATATCTCTTACAAAATAACAGATGACCCGGATTCCGGCAATATCCGTCAGATAGTTTCTGGCCGAATCCGCACTGGCCTCATATCCGTTCTTCTCCAGCTTATTCTCAATACTTTCTTTTTGTTTGATTCTGTGTTGGACATGATGGATGGGGTAATTCTGATTCTTCCTTCTGTAATCTTTGTTCAGCACATCCACTCTGACACGGATATTTTTAAGTGCATCCTCATAGGGCTGGATAAAACAGAGATACTCTTCTTCAGTCATATTCCACCTCCCAGGTATTTCCTTGTCCAGTTATTAAGTATATCTTTTTTTTGTGTCCATATGGTGTCCATAGTATAAAATCCCCATAAAAACAGCCGGACAGGAATGCATGAGCGGTCCCGTCCGGCTGACAGCAGGAATTATTCCTGTCAGTCTTGTGTTTTTTGAACTTCTGATTCTTCTTTCTCTGCTGCTTCTCCCTCATGCTCATCGCCCTTTGCCATGAGAATAGTGCTTACAGGCTCGTCCTCATCTGCAAACAGGGGTCTCAGCTCATCATCATTCCTCTCCTCTTCCTTAGGCATGTACAGACTGAACACAGGAGACAGGATATAGGAATTGATGAACGCCAGCAGCGGAAAGCCAAACAGCATGAATATCATCAGCATCGGCGGCACCATGAATACGAAGGCAGCTGCTACCAGCACACCGTCAATGGCAATCATTCCGATGGTGCGGAACAAATGACGCAGGGACATGAAAAATGCATTAAAAAAGGTTCGCTTTACTGAGTTGAAAAATCTGGCCTGAAGCGGGAAAATATACGTAAAAACAGCCGCATAAATAAGAACCATTGCCAGGAACACCGTAAGCATTACGGTCCGGAATGCCCCGGAACCTGTAAACAATCTGGTGAAGAAGTATACATCGATCCCAAGGATCACTCCTACGGCCAGGAGAATGAGCCAGATCACCGTGGACTGTTTGAAATTTTCTTTAAACGATTTAAAAAAAGAGCGGATGGTGTATCCATCATCATCTCTTGCAAGTTTCAGGGTCACATAATATACGGCTGTGGTAGAAGCACCGATGGTAAAAATCGGAATGCTGCATATCAGCCACAGGATATTTAAAATAATCAAATCTCCAAATTTACCGATAAACCGCCATACCGGATTATCATAATTAAAAAAACCAGAAAACATATGTTTTTCCCCTTCTCATAACGGCGTTAAAGGATATTATAACGGATTTGCCCTTAAAATGCAAACGTTCTTTCTTATTTCACTAAATTTTTATAATTATTTTAATGATTTTTTTCTGTTGTGTGATATAATGAGCGCAAGAGAGCGAAGAGGAGCTTGCTCCTCGGCGCGAACGGCGAATGTTGATCATGATTCGTAGAATCATGATATAATGAGCGCAAGAGAACGAAGAGGAGCTTGCTCCTCGGCGCGAAGGTTGAATGTTGATCATGAACCCCAGGTTCATAATATAATCAATAATACTTGCAATTAATAAAGAAAGAGGTTTGAATCATGACCCCATACGAGGAAAAAAGCCTAAAGGATACCCTGCGGGAAGAGCGGAACAAAATAAAAAGTATGAACCCAAAGGACAGACCCTGGTACATCTGGGAGTATTACAGGATTCCCATTATCATCGTCATCGTGGCAATCATCCTTATCTCTTCCATTGGCTCAGCCGTCTATAACAACCGGTTTGAAACCGCCCTTTCCTGTGTCATTTTAAACAGCAGCCCAACAGGTGAAGCCGATTCTGTAGATGAATACTTTAACCAGGGCTTCCGACAGTACATTGGCCTTAAGGAGGATGCAAAGATCGATGTGGACTACTCCATGTCTCCCACCTTTGATGAATCCTCCATGAATGAATTTACCTATGCGCAGCTGGCCAAACTCACCGCCATGATATCCAGCCAGGGACTGGATGTTATGATCGGAAAGCCGGATACCATAGACCATTTCGGGGAAATGGGCGGGTTTTTGGACTTAAAAGAACTCCTCCCTGCCGATTTTTACGACAAGGTGAAGGAAAACCTCTATTTTGTGACCAATCAGGAAACAGGAGAAAAAATAGGTTGCGGCCTTCTCATGGAAGGTACGGATTTCTGTGAAAAAACCGGCCTCGCCATAGATACCCCGATCCTTGCAGTTATGAGCAATTCCACTCATACAGACACATCCCTGGATCTGATCCGCTATGTGTTCGGGCAATAAAGCGAAACCCCAAACCCTCCGCCAGCTTTATGGATGCATGATTTCCTTCATGGATCCTTGCATAAATCCTCTCTGAAACAGCTGCGGCACCATAGGAAAGGATTGCCCTGCAGGCCTCCTTCCCATACCCGTTCCGCCTATATGGAGAAAAGATGTGATATCCCAGTTCCACCGGGGTATCATTATTTTTTGCTGCCTCTAAAAATTCTTCCTGCCCGTCAAGGTCTAAATTGCAGATTCCTGCCCTTCCCACAAGCCGCCCTGTGCTATGGTCAACCAAAGCCCAGATACCGTATTCATAAAAGCCGTATTGATGCCTGATGTAAGCTGTTAAGGATTCTTTCTTTAAAAATAAAGCTTCTGGCATCCCGGCCTCAGACTCCACCGGCATAGCAGCAAAATCATGAGGCACAAACTCCCGGATCAACAGCCTCTTGGTTCTGGCAATATTCCATGGAAGCCCCTCTTTTCTCCGGACGACCCGTTCTAGTAATCCAGCATCAATGTCTTCAGGAGCTTCCACCACATAGGCCGCAGGTGCAAGATTCTGATCCGCCCGTTGACCGTCCCATAAACCAACGATGGCCCTGCCTTCCGCAAAAGCAGAACGCAGGGCCTCATGATCATCGGATATGGTAACCTGGAAAACTTTTCCTTCTACTGTGATTTCTTGTTCCCAGGTCATTTTCTTAGCAGGTCTCCGGTTCCGGATACTCTTCTCCAAAGGTCTCCACGGTCATGGACTGGATCTTCTGCTCTTTCATAGGGCGGTCATTGTAATCTGTTTTCACATCAGCAATTTTATTTACAATATCCATGCCTTCCGTGATCTTACCAAATGCAGCATAAGAGCCATCTAAATGGGGAGATGCCTTGTGCATGATGAAAAACTGGGAGCCGGCAGAATCGGGGTGCATGGCTCTTGCCATGGAAAGCACTCCCTCTGAATGCTTGAATGCATTGGAAACGCCGTTCTGGCTGAACTCTCCCTTAATAGAATAGCCGGGGCCGCCTGTTCCGCTTCCCTCCGGGCAGCCGCCCTGAATCATAAATCCATTGATAACTCTGTGGAAGATCAGTCCGTTATAAAAGCCTTTCTTTATAAGACTGATAAAATTATTTACTGTGTTTGGTGCAATTTCCGGATAAAGCTCTGCTTTCATTACATCGCCGTTATCCATTGTAATCGTAACAACCGGATTTTTCATGTTTTTTCCCTTTCTTCTTTATTGCCCATATATTTTGGCATAAAGGTATACCTGTAAGGTATTTTCTCTTCCCTACCCGTATTCTCCGGGCTTAAAGGTATGCCTGTAAAGGCACTTTTTGCGTCAGATTCCGCATATGGCTATATTTTATCAAATACTCATGGGTTTGTACAGCCCCATTTGAAAACATACACTTACCGGCTTTTTCAAAAGCGCTGCTTTAGATTCCTCCTCTTTGTGATCTGACAAAAATAGTATATATCAAACTTTTTGTTTTATTATTTGCCGATATATATAAAGTTTTTCTTTATCTTTAAAACATTTTGTTTGACCATATTTAGAATAAATGATAAAATAAAGACAATTGCAAAGCTTATAAAAGTAAAAGGAGGTGTTATATGAAATCCATTTATGATAATTGGGATTTCTGGCAAAAGTTATTAAGTATGTTAGAAAACCAATTTGGCAATCGGTGTGAAATAATTTTACATGATTTAACGAAAGATTATGCCCACACCGTTGTGGATATTCGTAATGGCCATATTACCGGGCGAAAGGTAGGAGACTGCGGCAGCAACCTTGGCCTGGAAGTGCTTCGCGGGGAGGTAAAAGATGGGGACCGTTACAATTATGTGGTACATACACCAGACGGAAAAATCCTCCGTTCCTCCACAATGTTTCTGTATGATGAGGACAAACGGGCAATTGGTTCTCTGTGCATTAATCTTGATATTACCCAGACCATCGCCATGGAAGGTTTTCTGCATCAATATAACGGCTATATTCCGGACGCAGAGCCTAAAAAGCAGGAAAAAGAAACATTTGCCGGTAATATCAGCGATGTCCTTGATTTTCTGATTGGACAGGCTGCAGAATTAAGTGAAAAATCAGTGGAGGAAATGAGCCGTAATGAAAAAATACGTTTTGTTGGCTATCTGGATGCAAAAGGTGCTTTTTTAATCACAAAAGCCAGCGACCGTGTTTGTGATTATCTGAAAATCTCACGATTTACCCTTTATAACTATCTGGATCTGGCCAGAACCGAAAAAAAGGAATAAGGTTAAAAACTATGAGTATTTACGAGGAACTCTGTGGATATTGGAGAGAATCAGTTTTTAATGGGAAAGGAGCCCTCTTATGAATACCCCCCAAGTGGTCCGGTATTATGATGCTTCCAGAAATCAATTCTGCAATGGATTACTTCATGGAGAAGACCAGACTTATCATGTTGACCACATGAATGACGGCCCAGCAGAATCAAACCTTTTTTTAAGTCCGGGATGGATTGATATGCATACACATATTTTTGATGGTTTCGGCCTGTTTGGCACCAATGCCGATGACATCGGTTATAAGACCGGCACCTGTCTCTTAGTGGATGCAGGAACCGTCGGAGAGTTTACATACCATGGCTTTACCACCTATGTTGCTCCGACCATACAAACCAAGTATAAACTATTTTTATGCATCAGCCCTATTGGGGTTATATTTCATCACGACTACAATGCCATGGAGTACCTTAATGGGGACCGTTGTGCCCAGTTTATCCGGGATCACATAGACCTGATCACAGGTGTTAAGGTGCGCATGGGCAGTGAGACAATCCGGCACGAGGGCCTGGAACCCTTAAAGCTGGCAAGTGAGGCCGCCAGGAAGGCCGGGGTCCCTATGATGGTTCATGCAGGCGGAAATCCGCCCTATTTAAAGGACATGGAGCCATACTTTGAAAAAGGAGATATTATTACCCATGTGTTTAACGGGAGGGGTAAGGACTGCTGGAACCCGGACGGTACTCCTTCAACAGCCCTCCAAAAGCTGATTGATAAAGGTGTATGGCTGGATATTGGCCATGGAAGCAGCAGTTTTGATTTTCATGTATTTGAAAATGCCTTAAAGCATCCCCTTCCACACCTTCTCATGGGTACGGACTTACATCAGTCCTCAGTCAAAAAACTGGTCAAAAATATGGGCTGCCTCCTCTCAAAGTTATACGGCTGCGGTGTTCCTTTGGAGGAAATCATGTACGGAGTGACCGCCGGACCTGCCAAAGCATTGGGACTTACCGACTGGTGCGATTTACGGAATGTAAAAAATGCAACCCTTTTCCGTATCCTTGACCATACGGAAACCTATGAGGACTGTCAGGGTAATTCCCGCATTTTCCACAAAGCAATCCAACCGGACGGAGTTATTTTAAATGGAAAAGCCATGTTTTGATTTCAATGCAATGATATAATAAAAAACCGCACTTTGGCGGTTTTTTATTATATCACGATTCCATTTAAATCGGCATCTTTTAACAGCCTCTCCAGTTTGATCTGAGCTTCTCTTAAAAGCCTGATGACTAAGGATTCCTTTTCCGGGTTGTATCGAAATACCGGCATGGCTATACTCATAGCGGCTATCACTTCCTCATCGCGGCGGATGGGAACTGCAATGCATCTGACATACTGGGTGGATTCCTCGCACTCAAACGCCAGCCCGTTTCTATGGATTTCATCCAACTGGTAGCATAGCCTGTCCATCTCTGTGATCGTATGGGGAGTCAGTGCTTTTAATCCTTCCGGGTATAACCGTATGACTTCCTCTTTTGATTTTCCTGACAACAGTGCTTTTCCAATTCCCGTGGCATACGCCGGAAGACGCTGTCCTGGTGAAACCACGGAACGAACAGGTTCTGTGGAATCTACTTTGTATAGATAGAATACATCCCCTTCTACCAGTTGTGCAAAATAACAGGTTTCCCCGCATGCTTCCACGATCATCTTCATCTGGGACTGGATATCAATGGTCAGTCCGCCTCTTCTTATATAGGAGTTCCCGATTTCATAAGCCTTGTAGCCTATCGAATAGCGTCCTGTATCCACATTCAGCGAAAGCATATGCAGTTTATAAAGCGTGTGTACAATCGGAAGCAAGCTGCTTTTGGGCGCGTTCAGTTCGGAAGCAAGCTCTGTCAGAGTCATTCCCTGGGCAGGACCTAAAGTCAGCCGCTCCAACATCTCTATGACACGCTGGGTTGCGCGATGGAATTCCTCTTTTGCCACTGTTTCATTCCCCTCTCTCATTCCATAATATACCATATTGTACACACTTTTTTCCTATAGTACAAGTACTAATTATCCTTTTACCGCTCCCTGTGTCATGCTGCTGATAAAATAACGCTGCAGGAAAATAAACAGGACCACAATGGGTAAGCTGGAAAGCAGAGAAGCCGCCATAAGGTCATTCCACATGATTTTATCATAGCCTGCCATCTGGCCGATGGCAACCGGAAGGGTCTTCATTTTTTCTGCTGTAATGCTCAGCATGCTGAACATATACTCATTCCAGCTTTGGATGAAAGCATAAATCGTAGTGGAGACCAATCCCGGTAATGTAAGAGGAGCTACAATTCTCCAAAATATCCTAAAATGATTGCAGCCGTCAATTCTTGCCGCTTCATCCAGTTCTCTGGAAATGCTGTTAAAAAATCCATACATCATCCAGGTGCAAAACGGAATCACACTTGCAATATGCACCAGCACAATTCCGCTTCTGGTGTTAGCCAGGCCATAAATAGTCAGCAGCTTATAATATGGTACAAACAGCATAACTGCAGGAAACATCTGGGTTACAAGAATAAACATCATGATGGCCCCTTTTCCTTTGAACCGGAACCGTGAAAACCCATAACCTGCCAAGGTAGAAAAAAACACCGCAGCCAAGGTTGATGCAACGGAAATAAAAACACTGTTCTTTAGATAAGTAAAAAAAGGATATTCCGTAATGACATTCTTATATGCCTCAACAGAAAACCGTTGGGGAAATAAAGTTACCGCCGAGCTGGTCATGATTTCATTGATCGATTTCATGGATGTAGACAGCATATAAATAATTGGCATCAGAACAATCAGGCTGCCAAAGGTAAGTCCAATGTAGCAAAATCCATTGATACGTTTATTCTGTTTATTCATCCTTTAAAAACCTCCTCTGCAGGATACTGATCACCACACAAATCAGAAATACCACCACTGCCAGCGCAGAAGACGGCCCGAAATCAAAGAATTCAAATGCCCTCTTATAAATATCCACTGCAATTGTATTGGTAGCTCCGTTAGGACCTCCCTGAGTCAGCAGCCAGATCATGGTAACATGCTTAAACCACCACACTACATCCAGGATCAGGGTTACTGATAAAGTTGATTTCATGCTGGGAATGGTCACATACCAGAAGGTCTGAAAATTGGTGGCCCCATCAATTCTTGCCGCCTCAATAATCTCGCCGGAAACAGTCTGCAAGCCTGCAAGAAGCTGAATCATGACCAATGGATATCCCTTCCAGATGCAGATAAAAATCAAAACTGCCAAAGACAGTCTGGGGGATCCCAGCCATGATATAGGCTCCTGCAAAACACCAAGAGAGACGAAAGCGCTGTTTAAAAAACCCATAGTAGGATTAAGAATCCATCTCCATAAGTTTGCGACAACCACTTCCGGAAACAGCCAGGGAAGCAATAAAATAGCACGGAAGATAGTCCTTCCTTTGATTTCACGGTTAAGCATTAATGCAAATAAAAATCCAAATATAAAATGCCCTGCCACCACGCCTACGGTAAAAATCAATGTAATTTTCATGCTGGCATAAAAATTTGACTCTCCTAAAACGGCAATATAATTTCTGATTCCAACAAAATTCCACTTATTTACAAGATTTGTTTTAAAAAAGCTGATATAAATTCCATAACAAAACGGATATAAAAGTAATAAAGCTAACGTAATGACCGCCGGTGTTACAAAGCCATAGGCAGTGACACGGGCTTTTAACCGGTTCATTCTTTTATTCAACCCTTGGTTCAAGCCATCGACCTCCTGATATCGCGGGAAAAACCGGCCTGCCGAAAAGCAGACCGGCCTCCTTTCCTGTTAACCTTCGTTTGCTGACCCGCAAATTTTCTCTGCTCTTTCCTGAGCTTTTGCAGCCGCTTCCTCCACGGTAGACTCGCCTGTAAATACGGACTGATAGGCTTCCCCGTGCACATCGTTAATTTCACTGTAACCGGTGATTGCCGGTGTCTCATATATGGTCTGACGGGCCTTTAAAAATCCCTCTAATTCCGGCATAGATTTAATTTCAGGATCTTCAAGAGCCTCTATTCGGGTTGGAAGGCGTCCTGTCATAACTGAAAATTCAATTTCTCTGTCTTTTTCTAACATAAACTTAATGAATTCTGCTGACTCTTTTTCGTGCTTGCCTGGAGTAATAAAATAACCGAAACCACCAGGAGTGCTGACAGATCGTTCTACTGCCGGTACAGGGAAGGAACCAAGTTTTCCTTTTAACTCCGGAACCTGGGATGTAATTGCTCCAATTGCATTAGAGCCGGTAATGAGCATAGCAGCCTTACCGGAAGAGAACAGGTTCACTGCGGTGGGATAATCCGTCTCAATCACTCCCGGAGGAACAGTCTTATAGGTCACATCCAAATCCGTATAGGCTCTTAATGCATCAATGTATTTTTGTGAACCAATATCTGTGGTCCACTTTCCTTCGGCATTCTGGGCAAACTCATCTACGCCAAAATTACGCAGTACATACTGAAATCTGCCGGCACCGGAACCATTGTTTGTTCCTACCAGAGTAATTCCATAATTGCCGTCACCTGTTAAAGCCTTGGAGGCTTCAACCATTTCTTCCCATGTTTCAGGAACCTTCACACCCTTTTCATCGAAGATATCCTTGCGGTAAAGGACGCCGGAAGCCCCTCCAAACCATGGTATTGCATAGGCAGTTCCATCCACGCTGGCACTTGCAAGACTGGCTCCCTCAATTCCCTTTATGTAATCCTCTCCAAAAATCGGGGCCGCTTCTGCTGCAAGCCCCATATCCACAATAGTACCTGTGTCCAAAAGATTTGCCAGGAAAAAGTCAGGCATGGCATTGGAGGTCGCCAGGGTAATATACTTTTTCATCAGATCATTGGCGCTGACTCCCTCCACTTCAACCGTAATCCCATTATCCAGCGCATTAAACTCTTCAATGCACTTTTTTTCAAAGTCTCCTTCCGGAGACTCCAGAATCGTGGAAGAAATATATGTAATTGTTACATCCTCCTGTTTACCTTCCGTTTCCTTTGATTCAGACTGGCTGGGTTCCGATGCTGTGGATGGGGAGCCGCCGCTGCATCCAGCAAGCAGGCCTGCCATTAAAACTGCCGATAAACCTAATGCAAAACCTCTTTTTCTCATGTTCTTCCTCCTTTTTTATTACCATTCAATGGGGGTTCCGTCATAAGTCTTCCACATTGGATTCTTCCAGTTATGACGGTTTTTATCTTGCTCTATCACCAGATCTTCATCCACCTCAACTCCCAGCCCCGGGCCTGATGGAATCTGAACAAAGCCATTTTTAAAATCAAACACTTCCTTATTTTTTAAGAAATTAATTCTTGGATTGGTATCGCTTGCATCGTGGATCTCTATGCTCTGTTCCTGCAAAACAACATTAGGAGTGGCTGCATCCATCTGGATACAGGCTGAAAATGCAATGGCATCTAAGGGGCAATGAGGCGCTACTGCCACATCGTAGGCTTCTGCCATAGCGGAAATCCGCCTTGCTTCGCTGATACCTCCCGCATGAGACAGGTCTGGCTGAATGATGTCCGCATACCCTTGCTCAAACAGCTCTTTATAATCCCAGCGGCTGTACATCCTCTCTCCAATGGCAATGGGCGCGGACGTATATTTTGCAATCTCTCTCAACGCTTCTTTATTCGTTGGTAATACCGGTTCTTCTATGAATAACGGATGAAACTGGTCCAGTTCACGTGTCAGAACCTTTGCCATAGGTTTATGGATACGTCCGTGGAAATCGATTGCCATATCCACATCATAGCCAATGGCATCACGGATGGCACCTACCTTTTCCATTAACTTGGTTACCCCACTCCATGTATCAACATAATGGGTCGCATCGGTCGGAGAAGTCTTGATCACCGTATAGCCTTCCTCCACCGCTTTTTTTGCATCTGCTGCCACCTCTTCCGGAGTATCTCCGTGAATGCTTCTGTAAACCTTAACCTTATCCTTCACACTGCCTCCCAGCATCTCATAAACAGGGGCATTGTAATATCTGCCTTTGATGTCCCACAGTGCCTGGTCAATACCGGCAATGGTGCTCATCATTACCGGGCCTCCTCTGTAAAAAGCACACCGGTACATAGTCTGCCAGTGTTCCTCAATCTTCAATGGATCTTTTCCGATAAAGTAGTCACGCCACTCCTTCACAGAGGTCTCCAAAGTAGCTGCTCTTCCCTCCACAAGGGGTTCTCCCCAGCCGCTGATACCGGCATCTGTTTCCACCTTTAACAGAAGAAAACGGTGAGGCATAAAATAGAGCTTCATGTCTGTGATTTTCATGTTAAACTCATCCATTCCTTTCTCTGCCTTATTATTGTTGTTCGTAATACAGAACTCAGTTCCTTATATAGCTCGCATATGTATCATAACCCATGTCTTTGTGTATGTCAACTGCAAAAAAGTAAATTTAATAACTTTATTTGTGCATTATTTACTTTATTATAATGTTTTAGATGAGATACTTCCGGCATTTTCTTTTATAAAAAGCATATTATCATAAAAAGCTATTGACATATTCCTGTGAAAAGCCCTATAATAATTCCAGTATTACAAACTCAGTCCTTATATAAGAACAACACTATTCAGAATCAGGTTATCCGCTGACAGGAGGTTATAACCATGACAACTTTTGAACGAATTCGGGTCGGCCGCATTATCACTATTATCCGGGGACTCGGTCTGGATGATGCGGGTAAAACCGTAGAAGCCATACATGCCGGAGGGCTTGGCCTTGCCGAAGTCACTTTTGACCAGACGGCTGTTCCAAGCATCACCGGAAACATGATCCGGAGCCTTAGCCGGGAATTTAAAAACCGGGTATTATTTGGAGCCGGTACCGTTATGACAATGGAACAGCTTTACACCGCTTATGAAGCCGGCGCTGCCTTTATTATTTCTCCAAATTCGGATTTATCCATCATCCGGGAAACCAAACGCCTCGGTATGCTTTCCATGCCAGGCGCCTTTACAGCAACTGAAATAGCACAATGTTATGAGGCAGGAGCCGATATCGTAAAAATATTCCCTTCCGATTCTGCCGGGCCGGATTATATCAAAGCACTCCGGGGGCCTTTGCCTCATATTCCTATAGCTGCCGTAGGCGGGGTGAATCTGGAAAATATCACTTCATTTTTTCTGGCAGGTGCATGCTGCGTTGGCATTGGCTCCAACATTGTAGACAAGCAGGCGGTGGCACAGCATAATTTTGATGCGGTCCGCTCACTTGCGGCCGCTTATGCAGCAAAAACATCATAAGAAAGTTGGTGCTTTCCTTGTATTACTTTTATTTTGACTCCGGTACGACTAATACACGTGCCTACCTCATACATTGCCATCAGATCATACGCAGGGTAGACATTCCGGTTGGGTCACGGGATTCCGCACTAAAGCATGACAGAACGGTTCTTATGTTGGCATTAAAAAGACTGTATCATAAAATTCTTCAGGAAGAAAACCTTGGAGACAAGGATGTCCAGGCCATCTACATGTCCGGTATGGTTTCTTCCTCTTCCGGCATGGTTGAAATTGAACACTTATCCTTACCAGTGGATTTCAAAACCTTAAAAGACAGCATTGCAGCTTATGAAGATACAGAATTTTTCAACCGTATCATTCATATTGTCCCAGGCCTTAAAACACTTCCTCAGGGCGTGACTGCCTCATTGGATACCGTTGCCCTGGCAAACAACATGCGTGGGGAGGAAATTGAAATTTTCGGCATACTTCACCGCTGTCCGGAGCTGGCGGCAGGCCACAGCATCATAGTGCTGCCGGGTTCCCATACACAGACAGCGTTTCTTTGTGACGGCAGGATTGAAGACATATCTTCCACCATAACAGGCGAGTTGTTCCACGCCATTGTCAGCGAGACCATCTTAGGTTCCAGTCTGACCGGAGGAATAGCCGAGGAAATTATACCTGAACTGGTATGCATGGGATATGAAATTATTCATAAATATGGCTTTAACCGCGGGCTCTACGTGATCCGCAGCATGGACTTATTTGCAGAGTCCACTCTGGCTCAGAGAGTTTCTTATATGGAAGGGGTATTAAATGGAGGGGTTATGGATGCGATCGCTCAGATTATGAAAGATTCTTCAGGAACCATTGCCATAGCAGGTCCCCATATGCAGTATCAAATTTTTTCTGCACTTGTAAAAAAATTTTTTCCTCAATTTCAGATCATGGAAGTGCCCGTAAGACAAGATTGTCCGTTTTCTGTGGAAGGATTTTTAAGCCTTCTATACGATTAAATGTGAAAGAAAAACGGTTATTAAAGCATTCTTTGTTCTATTCCTTTACCTGCAGAAAACAAATCTTCTCAATTTTCAGTGAAACTGTGTCATCGTTCATACTTTGTTTAAATTTCATTCAAAAACCTTTTACACAAACAACATGATTTCTTCATGTTTCATGGATATACTTTAAATGTAAAAACAAATTGCTTATAAGATTTTTTTTCATAATACTCGAGCTGATAATTTATTATCAGCTCTCCTCCCTTTTTGAAACAACTTTTTGAATGGCATATTGCATGACCAGCTCTTAAGGGCAGCCATGCAATACGCCATTTTTCTATGTACATCCCATATGATCCAGAATAAGTTTTGTAATTAACTGCCTTCTATAATCCCCCCAGATTCACAAGCCCCGGAAATTGGATACAGCTTTCAAAAAGGCTTGCCGCTCCCACCTGGATATTGTCATAGGTCTTAAAAAAATATTCGCAGGTAGCTGTGTTGATGAAGGCTGTATATTTCGTGTAATCATAAGTATTCAGCCTTGTTATGACAGCACCTTTTGGTATGGTAACACTTTCCATTATATGAAAACATGAGATCACCGCTTCCATCCGGTCTTGAGGTGTTGGAATAAATGATTTTAAATAAGCGGTTCTGACGAATCGCTCCGGAGATGTAAAGCCTCCCGGCAGAAGTTGGGTGCCTCCCGCCTGTCCAAATGGCGTCAATCGGACATTTCCCCAGCAAGCCTCCTCGGGCTGATAGGGCGTCGCTCCCATGTAATTTCTTAAGTTAGTCATGTGCCAGTGAAAATCAGGGCTGTTGGTCATAACACCCATTGGATTTGGAATCAATTCTATCCCCTTTTCCGTCAGCTCAATGACAACGCACTCACCGCTGCGGTCCACCGCGATCCAGTGCAATGGTGCAACAGTCTGGGTTACCGGATCCTCAAAGCCCACGATTGAGATATTTTTTAGCATCTCCTGTAAATCATTGATATTTGCACATCTTCCCAAAATATAATGAAGAAAATCAAAGGATACTATCTGTTCCCTTGCCCCGGCCTCCGGCATGGCATCGTATTTTGCATAACCGGCAAAATAAAGGGCTGCCGCCGCAAACCCCATTTCATTTACCCCGTCAAAGAAAGCAAGAGTTTCTTCCAGTTCCTGTCCAATACCGATAAAGCTGTAGGCATTATGGATTTTTTCCATACTTAAAACATTATCCCATTCATAATCCTTTGGAACAATGTAAATATGAGGGTCAATATCATAAGAAAAATCCATATTTCTTCCAAAAAAAGTCTCTCCTTGCCGGGACTTTAAGGTGAGTGCTGTACACATACAAACTACCTCCCATTTTGTAAACTGCTTACTTATTTATATGGGAGCCTGTAATTTTTATGTATGTAAAATAAGAGGAAACAAAAGCCCGGCCAATCTGCCAAGGGGCAGACTGGTCCAGGCTTTCAATTATAGGGACTGCAGCGCTTTTTTTAATTCCTCTATGCCTTCTACAGGCTTCATACACGCTCCGTTACGGCAGATATAATAATTACTGCCAGCAGGAGGGACCGGATAATCCGCTGTAAAAGGAGCAGCATCTGACAGGGCTTTCTCATTCAAAGGCGTTTTTAAAAGCACACTCATCTCCGGCGTCCGGATCTTTTGTAAGTCCTGTATTTCCTTTAATATAGAATCTTCAGCGGAAACACATACAATTTCAGTGGACGGATAAAGAATTCCCTGAAATGCCAGCAGCGAAAAACAATAGTTCGCAGGGCTTTTCTTTACCTCCTGTGTCAAAAAAGAAATCTGCTTTTCAAGAACGCTCTGCCATTTTATTTTCCCGGTCAGATGATAAAGTTTTTCCAGCACATAGGCTGCCACAGAGTTTCCGGAGGGAAGGGCTCCATCATATAGCTCTTTGGGCCGGCTGATCAGCTTATCCCTGTCATGAGCATACATATAAAAGCCGCCTTTAGCCTCATCAAAAAACAGTTCCAGCATCTTTTCCGATATTTCAGAAGCAATATTAAGATACCTTATGTCATAGGAAGCTTCATAAAGTTCCAAAAGACCAAAGGCATAGAAGGCGTAATCGTCAAGCTGCCCGTCGTGAACTGCATGGCCTTCCCTGTAGCGGATAAAAAGCCTTCCTTTATCAGAGGTCAGATTCCTCTCTATAAACTGTTGTGATTCCTTAGCTCCATTCAGACACCAGTCATCTCCCAGAACCTGATATGCTTTTGCAAGTGCTCCTATCATAAGCCCATTCCAGGAAGTCAGTATCTTATCATCTGTGTGAAGGACTGTTCTTGTTATCCGGTAATCATAAAGTTTTTTACACAAATCTTCTAATATTTTGCTTCCAGTATGGTAATTCTCATTTTCAATGAGGTTTGGAATATTTTTTCCTTCAAAATTTCCTTTTTCTGAAATTCCAAACCATTTGCAGAATTCTTCTGCATCATCCTTAAGAACCTGTTTGATCTCTTCTTTTTGAAAGGTATAAAACTTTCCTTCAACACCTTCGCTGTCAGCATCCTGACCGCAGTAAAATCCACCCTGCTCATCAGTCAGCACCTCCCGGATGTAGCGGATAATTCCCCTTGATACCCCGGCGTAAAGGCTGTCCCCGGTCATGGCAAATGCTTCCGTATAGGCATAAAGCAGCAGTGCATTATCGTACAGCATTTTTTCAAAATGGGGTACCAGCCATTTCTCATCGGTGGAATAGC
This sequence comes from Lacrimispora indolis DSM 755, assembly GCF_000526995.1. NCBI lineage: Bacteria > Bacillati > Bacillota > Clostridia > Lachnospirales > Lachnospiraceae > Lacrimispora > Lacrimispora indolis. The sequence continues at coordinate 1,099,860 of NZ_AZUI01000001.1, forward strand.
GGGAAAAACCGCCTCCAATGTGGTCATATATTCCGCCCCTGTACATCTGCCTAAGGGTCTTTTCCCCTGCCAGAAGAGCGTCTTTATCCTTTTCAAAATAATGATGTCTTAAGAGGAAAATCAGATTGTGGGCCATGGGAAACTTGGGAGCACTTCCAAAGCCTCCCCATTTCTCATCAAAGGACCGTTTTAATAAGCTTGCCGCCGATAAAAACAAATCCCTTCCTGGTTCTTTTCCCTCATTTTCTGAAGGAGTTTCTTCCTTGTTCAAATATCCGGTTATTTCATCTCCTGCTTCCAGCAGCCTGCTTTTCTCATTTTCCCAAAGCTTCCTGATGGAGGCAAGAACATCCAGCAGTCCGGCAGAGCCCCATCTTGAATATTTAGGCAGATAGGTCCCGGCGTAAAAAGGCTTTTGTTCCGGCGTCATAATGATCGTAAGAGGCCATCCCCCGGAACCGGTAAGGGCCTGACAGACTGACATATATACCGAATCAATGTCCGGCCGCTCTTCCCTGTCCACCTTTATGGCCACGTAATACTTGTTAAGTACCTCCGCCGCCTCCTGGTCTTCAAAAGATTCATGAGCCATTACATGGCACCAATGACAAGTCAACTACAGCAGACAAGTTACGAATACCCAATAGATAGGAAAACAGGCTTATCTTCTTGCCTCGCTTTCTCAAATGCTTCTTCCCCCCATGGATACCAATTCACTGGATTATAAGCATGCTGCAGCAGGTAGGGAGATTTTTCTTTGATTAATCTATTGGGTGTTTCTTTATAATTGTCCACAAGACCACCCCCTTTCAGAATTGCATATATTTGGAATTTACTTTTTATTCTGATAGCGTCCCCATTTCTATCCTATATTATACTTTCTCAAATGGCGGGGTACAAGTCATTTCCGCAGACATTGTTTGAACGAACTCTTATTTCTTTACCAAGAACAAGCCGGCCTTTCCTTGTTTTCGTTTTACCCATAATTGCAATAAGAGGGAGGGTAATGTATAATGTTGAATAAATGCAATAACTTAGGAGGCTGCCATGAAACATTTCCATTATTCTAAGAGAGCAGTTGTTGTCCTGCTCTCATTTATGCTTCTGTCCATACTTAGTGCCTGTTCCCAAAACAACAGCCGCACTTTCACTACACCAGCCAGTTCCGAACCTTCTTCCAACGAATCTGCTTCTTCTTTGGCATCAAGCGAAAAACCGTTACAGCTATCTTCCAGTCCAATCATTTCAGAAGATCAGACGAGCAGTGTTAAATCTTCATCCGGAGATTACAAAATGTTACTGTATACAGAAGTACCCAATAAAAACAGCACTATAAAAATTCAATATCCAAGTTTCTCCGGCAATGATTCAGATGCGTTAAACACATTAATCTATGATAAAGTGCAAAGTTTTGCAAAAATTGATACATCTCTATTCTCCGGTGATACCGGCTTAACCATTGACTATCAGTCCGCAGTTACATTGCAAAACAGTAAAATAATCAGCATTGTTTTTTGGGGATCGGGTTATGCTGAAAGCAGTGCATATCCTGCCAGTAACCTGATTCCTCTTAATATAGACCTTCAGTCTTTGAAAGAGATCACGCTCAAGGATTTATATACAACCGATGCAGATTTTGAAAAGGTGTTTTTTGATAAGGCTTTCTTCCCCACGGATCCGGTAACCTCATATGATGAAGCAAGTTTTCCGGAAATGCTTAAGCTGCAGTCGCCGGAATATCAAACAGCTGACCCTTTCAGCATACCGGATAATGTTTCCTGTTTTCTTAAGCCTGACGGCCTTGTGTTGAGTATGCCGGCTGTACATGCAACGGGATCTGATCACTTCGAAGCTCAGCTTCAATCCAGTGATATACAGCAGTTTTATTTGCCCACACAGAATTATTGGGAAAATTGATTGCTTCTGGCCTATGCAAACCTTATTATCACAGGATTTAGTCCCATACCAGTATATTTATAAAATGCCTTTCTATCTATTTATTCTTAATCCGGTTAACCCGTTCAACCAATATGATCATAACTACAGCAAATATCATCAGGTAGAAGGGGTATAGCCGGATCGTCACGTATTCTGCTATAACTCCCATCAAAAGAGGCATAAGGGCGGCTCCCACGTAAGCACACGCCATCTGAATGCCCATAATAGCCTGTGATAATTCTTTGCCAAAATTCTCCGGGGTCTCATGAAGCAGGCAGGGATATACAGGGGCACAGCCTATTCCGATCAAAATGAATCCTGCACACAGAAATATGTTTCCCTGAACCAGCAATACCGCCAGGATGCCCAGGATCATAATTCCCTGTCCTATGCGGATCATTTCTTTATTGGATAATTTCATGGCAGCAAAACCATTTAAAAACCTTCCAGAAGTGATGCCAAAGAAAAATAAAGAAGCCCATTTTGCCGCTGTGTCCGGTGAAATTCCTTTTTCCATTACCATATAGCTGCTGCTCCACAGCCCAGTGGTGGATTCCAAGGCGCAATAGCAAAAGAAAGCAGCAAGGATAGGCTTTGCTCCTTTAAGCTTAAGCAATTCTTTTATGGTTAAATTCGGCTTATCCCCGGTTTCTTCCTCAGTTTCCTGACGGCTTTTCCTCCAAAGAGGAAGTGAAAATACCAGCATTGCAGTCAATACCATTTGAATAATAGAAACAGAACGGTATCCCATGGACCAGGACATGCCCCCGGTCAGGAAATGCCCCATAATGTAAGGACCAAGGGTTGCCCCGACACCCCAAAAGCAATGAAGCCAGCTCATATGCCTGGCCTTGTAATGAAGAGCCACAAAATTATTCAAGGCTGCATCCACGGAGCCGGCTCCCAATCCATAAGGAACCGCCCACAGGCACAGGGCCGGAAAAGAGGGAGAAACGGAAAATCCCCACAAGGCTGCGGCAGTCATTCCCACACTGACGGCAGTCACTTTGCCTGTACCGAATTTTTTAATAAGCCGGTCGCTGTTTAAGCTTGAAATAACAGTGCCTCCTATTATAATCGTAGAAATAATACCCGCATAGGACAGAGGAACCTGAAGCTGCCGGTACATGGTAGGCCATGCAGATCCAAGAAGCGAATCCGGTAATCCAAGGCTGATAAAGGATATGTAGATAATGACAAGTAATATAGATAGCATGTATGGTTCCTCCTGCAATATAGTTTATCTGAACTTGCAGAGCAAGTGAGGATAAAAGGGCGGCAAAATGGTGTAATAATGGTTTGCATTTCATTTGATGTTTTGATATTATAACATGGTATATAAGTATTTTCCTATATAATACTACTAAAATCTGATATTATCCTATGATGTTCTTATTGTAGTCTCATTTAAATCCGGGAGGGATTTGTTTTGGAACCCTATTTGCTGTCATCTCAAAAACAGGATGTAAACCATGGAACCATCCTTTCACCCTATGCCCATTACCACTGTATCATGCCGACGGTTTTGCCTGACGTATTGCTTCACTGGCATGTGGAAGCTGAAATAACTCTAGTTTTAGAAGGGAGCGCCATTTATAAAATCGGAGAGGAAACCTTTCAATCCCAAAAAGGGGATTTCATCTTTGTGGCTCCTAACACACTGCATTCTGTCCAGCCTTTGCCTGGCATCACCCATATTTCCGATACCTTGGTTTTTCATCTGGACATGCTGGGATATTCTCTTATGGACCAATACAGCCTGGCTTATCTTCATCCCATATACAGCGGTTTTCTTCGCCCTCTTTCCCATATGAGCCAGGATCATCCCTTATATCCGGATTTCTCTGATTGCATCAGCCAGATCTTTCTTTGTGTAAAAAATAAAGATATGTATTTTGAAATGGCCCTAAAGGAAAAATTACACCATCTTTTTTATCTGTTATTTCAGCATCAGTGCTTTACAAATCCGGATACTGCGGTTCCCATTCCTGCACACGTTGATAAGGTAAAAAAAGCAGTAAAATATATTCAGGAGAATTATCAGAAATCCATTTCTGTCTGTGAATTGGCAGATTTATGCTATTTCAGCAAAACCCATTTCATGAGCTTTTTCAAACAGACTGTGGGAATTACCTGCGCGGAATATATAATCCAGCACCGCCTTAAAGTAGCAGCAAGCCTTTTAAGGGCAACCGGGTTATCTATTTCAGATATTGCTTTTGAAAGCGGATTTCACAATCTGTCCAATTTCAACCGTAAATTCAAAAGCCATTATCATGTGACACCGTTGGAATACCGCAGGCAGCAGATCATATGATCCGTTATAAGAACAATAAATTTACAGCAGCCATATAGTTTTCCGGTCAATCCGCAATAAACCCGGGTGTTTTTTAGTTTCCCGGTTTCACACTAATACAGAGAAGGTGCGGTTCCGCATCCAGGAACCGCACCTTCATTGTATTTTCATATTCACCCATCTGACGCCATAACAGCTAGAATAAATAAAAATCAATCTTCGTTCAATTCTTCTGCCTTATCAATAAATACGATTCCATCCAGGTGGTCTATTTCATGGCAAAGGCATTTTGCCAGAAAATCAGAAGCATGTATTTCAACTTCACAGCCATTCTCATCCAAAGCTTTTACAACAACAGATTGGGGACGGCGGACCTTCCCCCACCAGCCGGGAAAGCTTAAACAGGCCTCCGGCTCAAATTGTTCCCCTTGTGCGGATAAGACCTCCGGGTTAATAAGCTTTCTTACACCATCTCCAAGGTCAATAACAACTAATCTTCTCAATATTCCTATCTGATTGGCAGCTAATGCCCCGCCATTGGGAGTATTATGTAACGTTTCGACCATGTCATCAAGAATCGTCCGTATCCGGTCATTGACCTGTTCCACTGGTTTGCTCTTTTTCCTTAAAATGCTGTCATCAAAGGTTCTGATCTCTCTCAACGCCATTTTTTATACCTCTACTTAAATCTGCACGAGATTTCCTTTCACTTTCTTCAAATAAAAAAACACGCTCAATCGGCTCATGAAATACCTGTGCGATGTCATAAGCCAGCCAGATAGAAGGTTCATTTTTTTCTGTTTCCAATGCATTTATAGCCTGGCGGGAAGTGCCCACAAGCTGTCCTAATTGCTCCTGGGTAATGCCAAGCTTCTCACGTAATTCCTTTATGCGGTTTTTCATAATTCCCCTTTCTGAATGTAATGTTAACCTTACAACCAGTATATGATATTTGAAAGAATATGTCAAGTTTACCTGACATATTCTGTTATGCCTTCCGGTCATTTCCTGCATAAGGTCAGAGGCATATCTCATTCACAGCCCATTTTCGCCATTCACATGAATCAAATGGCTTTTTAACAGCACATGTGGTAAACTTTAGTCAAACATTTGAATGCAGCTTGCCGGAAATAACAAAAATTTAACGAGGTAAAGGAATGGAAACTATAGAAAAGAAGTTGACTGTACTGTCACGTATTGCAAAAGAACTGAATCAGAAAAATGTCACATGGGCCGTCGGAGCCTCTGTGCTGTTATATTTCAAAGGGATCACAAGGGAATTTCACGACATAGACATCATGGTTGCCGAGGAAGATGAGGAAACATTAAAAGGTGTTTTATTATCTTTGGGAAATCTTCAGCCGCCTGCTCCTAATACCGGCTATAAAACAAAATGCTTCCTGGAATTCAATGTTGACGGTGTTGATGTTGATGCAATGGCTGGTTTTATCATTGTCAGCAAAGATAAGGAATACTATTTCCCTTTAAAAAAAGAAAATATCCATGATCACACGGAGGTCCATGGAATTACAGTTCCTTTGCAGTCACTGGAGGAATGGCGTAATTACTATGAATTGATGGGACGAGTCGAAAAAGTAAAGATGATTGATGACAAAAGCCCGCTCACGGATTCCCTATCCGGCCTTGTGTAAGCGGGCTGACTTCATTCATTTTCAGGTATTATTTTCGGAATAATAAAATTTCGTCTATTAAGCCATATTCCTTTGCCTGCTCAGCCGTCATATAATAATCCCGTTCCATATCCTCCTGGATCTTTTCCAGCGGCTGGCCTGTAAGCCTGCAGTATATCTCATTAAGCTTTCCTTTTGTTTTTTCAAGCCACTCACTGTGGATTCTGATATCCGTAGCCTGTCCCTGCAGGCCGCCGGATATTGACGGCTGGTGGATCAGCACTTCACTGTTTTTCAGCGCAAAGCGTTTGCCCTTTTTCCCTGATGCCAGAAGCAATGAGGCCGCACTTCCCGACTGGCCTATGCTGATGGTGGAAACATCACACTTGATGTAGTTCATGGTATCCATGATGGCGAGCCCATCCGTTACGGAACCGCCGGGACTGTTGATATAAAAGTTAATATCCTTATTGCAGTCAGCAGATTCCAAAAACAGCATCTGCGCTATGATCAGGCTTGCCGTGTCATTTGTCACCGAGCCGTTAAGCATGACAATACGGTCATTTAACAGTTTGGAAAAAATATCATAAGAACGCTCTCCGTGGGTTGTCTGTTCAATTACCATGGGGATAAGATTGTTCATATTGACCTCCATGGGCCGTTTATGCGGCCATATTTGTGATTTTATTAAAGCGGCTGCTGAGACTGATCACATCATCTGTATTGATGCCATGCCTTCTCCGGTATTTCCCCGGCGTCAGCCCATAAATCTTAAAAAAAGCCCTTGAAAAGGATTCCTGAGAAGCATACTGATATTCCAGAGCAATATCAATGATCGGCTTTTCTGTCCGGATAAGCTCTTCCGCGGCTTTTTCCATCCGCCTTCTGGTTATATATCTGGAAACGGATTCCCCTGATAGTTTGTGAAAAATTCTATGATAGTGATATTTTGACAGATAAGCCTTTTTTGCAAGATCGTCAAGATCGATCTTGCTGTTTAAATTCTCCTCAATATAGTTAAGTGAATCCCGCACTTTTGAATGATAATCCATATACCTGCTCCTTTCCCAAAATATATTATCATTATATACTCTCCAGAGAATTAATTCTTGATAATCTTTGCTTAAATTTGCCGGTTTTTTTCACCATATACACAGAACCTTTCAATCCACTCCTGACATGAACTGTGGTATTGTGTCCATGCGTATGGTATGATAACTGCAAACGGAAACCCTGAGCCAATAAGGAGAAGCAATTTTATGAACCTTGAAATAACCGGCAAAATTAAAGAAGAAGAAGATAAGGAAACCATTTACCAGGGCTTATTGAGCTATAATTTAGCCAAATTGGCAGTAAGCTTTTAAAACAGGCAGAAGAAACGGCAAAAGAACGAGGATGTCAGTATGTATTTCTGGATACGTTCAGTTTTCAGGCGTCTGTCTTCTATGAAAAGCAGGGGTACAAAAATGTGTTTACATTAGAAGAATATCCTGTAACAGGAAAACGATATTATTTTACTAAAACTTTGTAAAAACCATTCATAATGTCATTTGTTTCAATAAACGGGAGGAGGAAACATCATTGAAGAACGTTCATAGAATAGAATTCCACACAGGGAGCAAAGAAGAATTGTTGCCTGATTTTACACCTGATTTTCCATACATTGCCTCCTGCTCCCAATTGGATCAATTCATGGGACGTTTTGTTCCGTGGCATTGGCATAAACCCGTGGAACTGTTCTACATGGAAAGCGGGAAAATGGAATATTGTACGCCAAAAGGAACGGTAATATTTCCCGCAGGTTCCGGCGGAATGGTCAATTCCAATGTGCTTCACATGGCAAGGCCTCAGGCGGAATCAGAAAAAAACATTCAGCTCCTTCATCTTTTTGACCCTTCTTTCATAGCCGGGCAGCAGGGAAGCCGCATCGAGCAAAAATACGTTACTCCAATCACCGCAGCCCCTCAGATTGAAATCATCGCACTATATCCTAGTGACCCGGTACAGGGAAAAATTTTAGATACCATTCATGAATCTTTTCATCTTTCTGAGAATGATTTTGGATACGAAATAAAATTGCGGGAGACATTATCTGACATCTGGATTCAGCTTCTCGCCGTGTCCCGCCCCCTGTTAAAGGAAAAGGGAGATTCCGGCAAAACAAATGATAAAATAAAATCAATGATGGTCTTTATCCATGAGCATTATGGAGAAAAGATCTCAATTCCAGAGATTGCCGCCTCCGCTTTTTCCAGCGAACGGGAGTGCTTCCGGATATTCCATGACTGCCTGCACATGACGCCGGTGGAATATATGAAAACCTACCGTTTACAAATGGCCTGTCAAATGCTGGCAAACACCAGGGAAACGATTACGTATATAAGCCATGCATGCGGATTGGGAAGCAGCAGCTACTTTGGAAAGGTCTTTCGGGAGTACATTGGCACCACGCCCCTGGAATACCGCCGCAGATGGCAGAATAATGATATATAACGGCAGAAATAATATATTTATTCAAGTGAGATTGCACTATAATGATACCTGTAAGGGTGATAGGGCAATCTTTTTTTTAAATTCATTGCTGTCACCATATGACCACTGTTTTTTACAATGGAGGAGTTGTAATGGTAAAACTGAATGTCTTGAATATGGATAACTTTTTACAGACAGTAAATTCGTGCAGTGACGCGGTCAATTTGCTGTACCCGGACGGGAGAAAAGAAAATATCAACAAACAGTATGGAATCCAGAACGAGCTGCTGCATAAGTACAGGGAAAATAAAAATTGCCTTTGTCTGTCACTGGATATTCCGTCTCCAAAGGATTACATGAGCATTATCTCATACTACACTGGAGATTGCTGACAATTTGCTTGCAAGTATTTCATCATAAGGGGGTCTGACCGTTTTTGGTCAGACCCCCTCCCCATTTACAGGCAGATGTTTTACAGTGCCTGTCTTTCTGTATTTCCAGGAACCGTTACCTCCTTCATCAGGAAGAACAGGGCAATGATATTGGGAAGGGCCATCAGCCCATTCCAGATATCGGAAAATTCCCATACAGTCTCCAGCTTTGCCAGGCACCCAAGGAATACGGCCCCCAGATAAAGCAGGGTATAAACCTTTCCTCTTAAAATGCGCTGTAAGACATAGAAGGATCCGCGTTTTTTTAGGCTTTCCGCTAAATATACGGCAGCCTGGCGCCCCAGATAGTACCATGCAATGATGGTTGCAAAGGCAAAAATCAGCATGGCGCCTGATACCACATATTCTCCCAAGGTGCCTAAGCGTTTTGAAAAGCAAAATGCTGTCAAAGCCGCCCCGTCATAGCCGGAACCCGCGGCATCCCCTTCCGTCATGCACAGGATCACAAAGGCTGTCATGGTACAGATCAAAATGGTGTCAAAAAACACTTCAAACATGGCCCACATTCCCTGCTGTTCCGGAGTCGTATCCTCTGCCGCGCCGTGAAGGACTGCCATACTTCCAAGCCCTGCCTCATTGGAAAATACTCCCCTTGATACGCCGTATTGCAGGCTTTTGCTGATTTGATAGCCTGCTGCCCCGGAAAAGACGGATACCGGGCGGAAGGCATCCTGGAGAATACATTGAAATATGTATGGAATCTGATCGTAGCAGGACATGATCACAACCATGGAAAACAGCATATAGGCTCCGGCTGAAATGGGAATCAGTCTTTCGGAAACAAAAGCAATCCTTGAAATCCCCCCCAGAATCACCAATAACACGATTCCCGTAAGCAAAATCCCGATGGGAACCGGCGGAAGGCCAAAGGAGTATTCAAGAGTTTCCGCAATGGAATTGGACTGTACCATGCTCCCCATTCCAAGAGAAACCATGATACAGAGAAAGCTGTATATCATGCCAAGCACAGGAAGCTTAAGCCCCCGTTCCAAATAAACCATTGGCCCGCATATCCAGGCGCCGTTTCGGTCCTTGTAACGGTAACGGATCCCCAGCATGGTCTCCGCATAACCTGTCATCATGCCGATTGCGGCAGAAACCCACATCCAGAATATGGCTCCAGGCCCGCCGGCCGTCAGTGCGGTAGCCACACCTGCAATATTCCCGGTCCCAATAGTAGCTGCCAGAGCCGTACAGGCTGTCTGGAATTTCGTCACTTCCCCCTTATCTTCCGCCTCATCCTCCTGTATACTTCCAATGGTCTTTTTCCACCAAAAAGGGAATTTTCTGATCTGAAAAAATCTGGTTTTTACCGTAAAAAAGATCCCGGTCCCCAAAAACAAAACCAAAAGCCACGGCCCCCATACCAGTTCATGTACACGATGTATCATAAGATCAGCTCCTGAACGCTCTCCTTAACACATATTCGTCCCAACCGCCCAGTATGAAAATTTCCAATCATTTTTATACAAAATAAAATTGACTGTGGTATAATCTTCATATAAGCAATGAGCAGTGCGAATTAGAACACAAAAAAATTTTCGTCGTGCCCGCACGTAAGAAAATTTTTTTGCGTTCTAATTCATAGGGCGAATGCCCGTGAGCGAACGAATCCGCAGGATTCGCGAGTTGCACTGCGGATTCACGAGCTGCACTGCGGATTCGCGAGCTGCACTGCGGACTCGCGTGCTACAATAAGTATCCACGAGCTGCACTGCACCCCCCAAAAAATACGAGGTGAACAATATGCCCGGTTTTACCACTCACTATCTGCTGGGAGTCAAAGTTTTTAATGACATGCCCAACACCCCTTTAAAGCGTATAATCTCCAAATACCGCTGGCTATATCAGCTAGGCCTTCAGGGACCGGATATGTTTTTTTACAATATACCCATTCTTCGTCACAGGGATTACCGCAACGTAGGCTCCTATATGCATGAAAACCATGTACACGATTTTTTTGTTTCCTGCCTAAACCATTTATCCCAAATCGAGTCCAAGCAGCAAAGAGAGCAGGCCATTTCCTATATGAGCGGCTACTTCTGCCATTACATCGGCGACTCCATCTGCCACCCTTACGTGTACGGCAGGATCGAATATGACGTAAAAAACTCCGGCAACTATCATCACGGGCTACATGCCATGCTGGAAAATGATATTGATGCACTGCTATTAATGAAATACAAAAGGAAAAAGCCATCTCAATTTAACCAGGCCGCCACCATCTGCTTAAACGGCCAGGAGATGCAGTTCATCTCCAGCTTTTTGTCAGTATGCATCAACGAAGCCTACTACCCGTTAAACTACCGAAATAACTTCCGGGTAACCTCCAAGATGGTATCCCGGTCCATTCTGGCGATGCGTTTAGGCTGCCGGACCCTTGCAGATCCCTCCAGCCGCAAGAAAAACAGCATTGAATTCATGGAATCTCTTTTTCTGCGCACGCCCCTTGCTTCCCGGAAGCTGGTTACAGACATTCCGCCGGATCCTGTTGTCACCATGAATTTAAACCATGAAACCTGGTGTAATCCCTGGAACCGCCGCCTTGCCTCCCAGGCCTCCTTTCCGGAACTCTTCCACCAGTCCATGGCCAAATGCAGTGACGTGTTCTATCTTCTGAACGAAGAACTGACCTCAACGGTCCCCCTAAAAAGCCTGGACCACAATAAGCTTTTAAAAGAGCTTGGCAATTATTCCTACCACAGCGGTCTGTCAGTTGACCCATAACCGTATACATGAGAACAAGCATAAATAAAAAACATGGCTGAGGCCCGGTTTTCATACCACGTCCTCATCCATGTTTCTTTTTTCCGCTCTCTGCAAACTATTGGTCTGACTCCGGCTCTTCGGTTTCTTCAGTCTCTTCATCTGCCTCTTGATCCTCAGTGGCAGGCTCCATGATAACTGCACCTTCCTTTGGAACAATTTTTTCATCAGATCCCTTAGGGATGTCCATATCCACCAGCCAGTACTTTTCTTCCTTCATCGTGTAGTCCGGCATTACGATAAGACGCAGATCATAATCCTTGAAAAATCCGCCGTAAGAGGTATCGCTTGATTTTTCAAAGGAAAAATCCTGCATAGCCGCTTCATCATTTAAGAACCGAACCGCCGCATCGGCAAAAGTGACTGCCTCTTCGGGAGTGGTTCCTTCTTTTACAATCAAAGTCAAATCAATGCTTTTCTTCTCCTGGTCCACGCTGTAATTGACACTTAGCGCCATAGGATAATTTTCGTTGTCCACAAATTCCTCGTCCATATCATTTCCAATCTGAGTCCAATCCAGAACAATCCCTTGCTGAGTTTCAAAAACAGGCTCCGCCGGACCTCCAGAAGCAAGAATATTGCTTTTCGTACAGCCGGTCAGCAACATCACCGACATTGCGCATATCATTAGAGCTTTGTTCTTCATCATAATCTCCTCCTTATTGAACATCTAACATTATATCTGATGTGCTCTCTTTTTTGTAGTGGTTTATGCAAAATGTCAGAAAATCTTCACATTTAATTCTTGCATTTTCTGGGTATCCATGGTATTATGTTCAATATTGGTATCAAACTTATCTTTTTGAACACTTTAGGAGGTTACATACATGGACCACAATGAGAAAAAAGCTTTGTTAAAAAAGCTGGACTGGATAACAACCCTGATTCCTTTTATAATCATCATCCTTTTATGCCTTGTTTTTACTATAAGTCCCGGTGGGTCTGCAAATACTCTGGCTGCTATCCGTGCATTCTTGGGGGATGAACTGGGAAGCTACTATCTTATTATCGGGCTTTTTACCTTTCTGTGCTCCCTGTATATTGCGTTTTCCAAATATGGTTCCATCAAGCTGGGAAACTTAGAAAAGCCCCAGTATTCAAACTTCAAATGGGGTACCATGATGTTTACCGCCGGTCTGGCTGCTGACATCCTGTTCTATTCCCTTTGCGAATGGATTCTCTATGCAGGGGAGCCCCATATTACAGATCTGGGCACCATGCAGGATTGGGCCTCCACCTACCCGCTGTTTCACTGGGGCCCTATTCCCTGGAGCTTCTATATGATACTGGCAGCGGCGTTCGGCTTCATGCTTCATGTAAAAAAACGGACAAAACAAAAATACTCGGAAGCCTGCCGCCCGCTTTTAGGACGCCATGTAGACGGATTTTGGGGAAAGCTCATTGACTTAGTCGCAGTATTTGCCTTATTGGCCGGTACTGCAACCACCTTTTCTCTGGCAACTCCCCTCCTTTCCATGGCTGTCAGCAGGGTAACCGGACTTCCGGAATCCAGGCTGCTGACCATTGCAATCCTGGTCATCATCTGTATCGTTTACACGGTCACGGTTTACTATGGGATGAAAGGGGTTGCAAAACTGGCGGCTTCCTGTACCTACTTATTCTTTGGCTTACTCCTCTATGTGCTGATCGGCGGCGGAGAAGCCAGATATACCATTGAAACGGGAATTACGGCAATTGGAAACCTGACCCAGAACTTTATTGGCCTGTCCACCTGGACCGATGCCCTGCGAACCTCTTCCTTCCCCCAGAACTGGACCATCTTTTACTGGGCTTACTGGATGGTATGGTGTGTGGCGACCCCCTTCTTTATCGGAACCATCAGCAAAGGACGTACCATTAAACAGACCATACTCGGAGGATATATCTTTGGACTTTCCGGAACCTTTACCTCCTTTATTATATTAGGAAATTACAGCCTTGCTCTCCAAACCAAGGGAGTGCTGGATGTGCTGGGCATTTACACATCAACCGGAAACCTATACCAGACCATTATGGCCATTTTTGAGACTCTGCCCTTTGCAAAGCTGGGGCTGATCCTTTTGGCACTCACCATGATCGCATTTTACGCAACCTCCTTTGATGCCCTGGCAATCGTCGCTTCCTCCTATTCCTACAAGGAGCTTCCTGAGGATGAGGAGCCGGATAAGCATGTAAAGCTGTTCTGGTCCGTGCTTTTAATGCTGTTTCCCATTGCTCTCATATTTTCTGAGAATTCCATGGCCAATTTGCAAACCGTTTCCATTATTGCAGCGTTTCCCATAGGAATTATCATTCTTCTAATTATTTTCAGTTTCTTTAAGGATGCAAAGGAATATTTGAACAATAAATAGTAAGGCAAACAGCATAGTATCTTTAGAAATAAAAAGATGCAAACATAATACAAAAAACAACTGCAAGCAACGATAAAAACAAAGATGCGCATTGAAATGGCTTTTTTATTAGCCTGCTCCATGCGCATCTTTTATTTAAACTCTCTTTGCAGCTCTATTTTAATGATATATCTTAATTTCCATGCTGGAATGGGAAGGCACCCGCTTTTCCTCTGGCGGGAGCTTCTTATAATCCCCGTAGATCCAGGTTAGAACCTCATTCCAGCCCTTTGGAGCCATCAGCATAGTATCTTCAAATTCCAGATCAACGGTTTCTTCACACCATTCCTTTTTCAGTGTCACATAAAGATAATCCGGCTGATAATTGCTGTAATACCGAAGACCGCTCTTTCCCGTCTGGTCTTTGACCGCTGCCTTGTGCTGCAGCTTTCTTAAAACTTTCATTGGTATCATTTTTCCAACAAAGGACAGTACGCCGATAACGATTTTATTGACCAGGCTGTACTTCTTAAAATCCAGACGGTAACGGTGACCCATAGCCATACCGTAGATCACGGTATGAAGAAGACGGGTAAACGCTGAGGCTGCTTTGCCTTCAGGAAGTTCATCAATGGTGAATAAATCCACATACAGATGGTTTAATTTACCTTCATAAAACCTCATCTCTTCCGAATCTTCATGAGTCCGGCTGTTTTTATAGATGATCCTGGCCGTAAAGTCATAAAAACCAGTTCCGCCTCTCAAATCCTTTGGTTCAAGAAGCTCCAGCCCTTCCGGAAGCTCCCGGCGAACCACCTTTAAAAAGGCATCGTAATTGGAACGGGTAAACGCCACATCCGCATCATCGTCCCAGGGAATAAAGCCTTTGTGCCTTACTGCGCCTAAAAGTGTTCCTGCATCCAGAAGATATTTAATCTTGTATTTCCGGCAGATACGGTCAATCTCCTTTAAAATAGCCAGATTCGCCTGATGTACCTCCGTTAAATCGTATTCCCTCATGTTTCCTCTTTCCTGCCCACGCTTCCTGGGCATAAAGGTATACCCTATACTTCCTACAGGCTCAGCGCCTCCTTAATGGTCATTGCCATAAAATCGATCATTTCATCAGTCATTCCCGGATATACACCTACCCAGAAGGTATCCTCCATGATCCGGTCTGTATTAGTCAGTTCTCCAACGATCCTATATCCTTCCCCGGACCCTCTCATCTGGTCAAAGCAGGGATGTTTTGTTAAATTCCCGGCAAACAGCATCCTTGTCTGGATTCCTCTGGATTCCACATACTGCACCACCTGGTTCCTGTTTACCCCCTCCTTACAGGTTATCAAAAAGCCGAACCAGCTTGGCTTGGAGCCAGGACATGCCTCAGGAAGGATGAGCTTATTGGCAGCATCTTCAAGTCCTTTATAAAGGCGGTCAAAATTATGGCGTCTCCGCTCCACAAAGGATGGAAACTTCTCAAGCTGGGCGCAGCCTACAGCAGCCTGCATGTCAGTTGCCTTTAAATTATAGCCGAAATGGGAATAAACGTATTTATGGTCATAGCCCACGGGAAGCTCCCCGTACTGGCGGTCAAACCGGTGACCGCACAAGTTGTCACGTCCGGAAGGGCAGACACAGTCCCTGCCCCAGTCCCGGAGGGAACGGATAATTTTATTCAGCAAAGGATTGTTGGTATAAACCGCACCGCCCTCTCCCATTGTCATGTGGTGAGGCGGATAAAAGCTGGAAGTCCCTATATCACCGATGGTGCCGGAGAAACGCTCCTCTCCGTTTATGGTATAGGTTGTTCCCAGGGCATCGCAGTTGTCCTCAATAAGCCATAACTGATGCCTGTCGCAAAACGCCTTAACAGCAGAAAGATCAAAGGGATTACCCAGGGTATGGGCGATCATAACTGCTTTTGTCTTTTCAGAACGTGCCGCCTCAAGCATTTCCACATTCATGTTATACTGTGGAATGGTAACATCCACAAATACGGGAACTGCCCCATACTGGATCATAGGGGTCACCGTGGTGGGGAACCCGGCCGCTACGGTGATCACTTCATCACCGCGCCTGATCTGGCGTTCCTTTAAAAGCGGTGAAGTAAGGGTCATAAATGCCACCAGATTTGCCGATGAACCGGAATTTACAAGAGAACAGAACTTAACGTGCAAATACTGCGCCAGTTTTTTCTCAAATTCATCGGTATACCGCCCGGATGTGAGCCAGAACTCCAGAGAGCTGTCCACCAGGTTCACCATTTCCTGATGATCGTACACACGGGAAGCGTAAGAAATACGGTCCCCTTCCTTAAACGGGTCTTTCTTGTTGTGGTAAGTACCGCAATATTCCTTTACCAGAGAAAGGATTTCCTCCCGTGCCTCTTTTTCTGTCTTGTTCTCAAACATTCTTTATTTTCCTCATTCCTGCTCGTATTTTTGCATAAAGGGATACCCGAAGGGTGCTTCCTCTCAAACTCATTTTAATTGAAAAACTCTTTTATCTGAAGGTCCATAAATGCCGGCATGTCCGCCCCATCCAAATAGGCTTTGGTCCATTCCACGGTCTTTTCCACCGCTTCCTTCACCCCATACCGGGGATACCAGCCAAAGACCTTTTTGATCTTGGAGCAGTCCAGCTTTAAAAAGCCGGCCTCATGAGGGCCTCCTTCAAACTTGTCGATCCATTTGATACCCTGGCCCCATGCCTCACAGAACAAATCCGCCAGCTCCCCGGTTGTCACGCAGTCCCTGTCATCAGGACCTACGTTATAATATCCCTGGAACTTTGAATCTTCATACTGCTTCATTGCTATGGTCATATAAATGGCCAAAGGTTCCAGCACATGCTGATACGGCCTTGTTGAATGAGGATTTCTTACAATGATATCCTGTCCTGCTGCTGCCGCTCTGATACAGTCGGGAATGATCCTGTCATTGGCAAAATCTCCTCCTCCGATCACATTTCCTGCACGGGATGTGGAAACAGCCGCACGTCCGTCGGAAAAAAAGGACTTGGCATAGCTGTGGGTTACCAGCTCGGAGCAGGATTTGCTGTTAGAATAAGGATCATAACCATCTAAGGGGTCTGTTTCCCGGTATCCATACTCCCATTCTTTATTTTCATACACTTTATCCGTTGTAACATTTAAAAAGGATCTGACAGAAGGGGTCAGGCGCAGGCATTCCAGTATGTTGACCGTTCCCATAACATTCGTCTCATAGGTATAAACAGGATCCTTATAGGAGTCCCTGACAATGGGCTGGGCAGCCAGATGGAACACGATTTCCGGCTCCTCCTGGAAAAACACCTTTTTTAAATGCTCCAGGTCCCGCACATCTCCGATTATAGAATTCATAACGCGGGAAAGTCCTGCCACTTCAAATAAGTTTGGGTCCGTGGGGGGCGTCAGAGAATATCCCGTTACCGATGCCCCGGCCTTAACAAGGAGCTGGGTGAGCCAGGTTCCTTTAAAGCCGGTATGCCCTGTGACCAGGACTTTTTTCCCTTTATAAAAATCACAAAATTCACTCCACTTGATACTCGTCCAATTTGTCATATCAGTTCTCCCAAATCTTCCAGGGTGCCTGTCCGGACTGCCACAAATCTTCCAGCTTCTTCATTTCCCGCTGGGTGTCCATGCACTGCCAGAAACCGGTGTGATGGAAGCTCATAAGCTGCCCCTCTGCCGCAAGACTTTGCAATGGCTCCTTTTCAAACACAGTGGCATCATCCTTTAAATAGGAAAAGATTTCAGGATTCAGGATCATGAAGCCCCCGTTGATCAGGCTGTTGTCCGCCTCATCCTTTTCCCTGAAGGAACGGACCACATCACCTTCATCAATATCCAGAACACCCTTTAGCTGGGCAATATTAACGGTGGTCATGGTAGCGGTCTTTCCATGGCTCTGATGAAACTCCAACAAAGTCTTTAAATCCACATCGCAGACTCCGTCTCCGTAGGTCATCATAAAGGGCTCATCCCCGATGTAAGGCTGAATGCGCTTTATACGGCCGCCGGTCATGGTATTTAACCCCGTATCCACCAGGGTCACTTTCCATGGTTCTGAATAATTATTATGTACCTCCATCTTATTGTTGGCAAGATCAAAGGTCACATCGGATGTATGAAGAAAATAATCCGCAAAAAATTCCTTTACCACATACTGCTTATATCCAAGGCATATGACAAAATCGTGAAATCCATATTGGGAATAATACTTCATAATGTGCCACAAAATAGGCTTTTCCCCGATCTCAATCATTGGCTTTGGCTTCAAATGACTCTGCTCACTGATTCTGGTACCAAAGCCTCCTGCTAATAATACTACCTTCATTGCTTTATCCTCCTAATCTTCCGTTCATTCATATTCCTTATAAGCCTTCCGGTAAAAATGCATCAGCACCTTTACTGCCGGTTTTGGCCACATCTTCGAAAACATATCGGTTTCTTCCCTGATACGGCTTTTGTCCGCAATACAGGCTTTTGTCGTCGCTTCTCCGTGGACCCTGTAATACAGGATCGGTTTTTCCACGCAGATAAAACGGCCGGGCAGCCCGGATAGCTGATAAAGGGTATCCCAATCCAGGGCAAAACGATAAGGAGAGGTAAAAAGAGACTCTCCTAATTGCTCCTTATTATATGCGCATGCAGGACAGCAGATGGAATTTCCAAACATCAAAACGCTTTTTTTGACCCAGGACAAATGGCTGATGGAGCGGAAACGAAGGGGAATTCTTAAAAAACGCTTAATAAACTCCACCATTTCAAAAACTGCCGGCCGGTTTCCCCTGATCACGGTATATCCCCCCGTAAACAGCGTCATATCCGGGTATTTCTCATAGCTCTCCAGAAGCTTCTTTACATAATCCTTCTGGTATAGATCGTCCTGATGGGCAATGGTAACAAAACGGGCGGAAGCCCGGTCATAAGCAAAATTCCAGTCTTCCCGTATATTGCTTTCTCCATGCCGCACAAACAACGGGATTCCGTACTTGTCAGCCATTCTTTCAATGAAAGGGCTGGGCGTGGATGTGCATATGATGATCTCTGACCTGACGCTTTGTTTCAGGAGAGAACGGAGACAGGCTTCAAGATAGGGCGAGTCCTTATATGCACAGACCGCAAATGCATGTGGTTTCATATTATGTCTCCTAATGAATCAAGCGGATATGCCTGCATATTCAGTTGACGCCCAATGAAACGGGGCGCCCTGTGCCCGGTAAAGCAGGGCACGCTGTTCACAAGCTCAAGGTTGAACCACGTTTTCTTTCAACCTTGTACCTCAAATGGGCTTGTTATTGTCTGGCTATGATTATACCATAAAAACTGTATAACATTCCACCATATTCATTATTTTGAAAGAATTCCATTCCATGCTTGCAGAGTTCCCCTCTGCCTGCCTCTGGATTGATCTTATAATACAGCAATGAATTTACCGAAACAGGTAAGGAAAAGAAGGCAAACCGGAAAAGTCCGGATTCCAGGCAGCCGATGACTGCTTCTTTATTAGGAGCTTTCATGAAAAAAACGAGGAAATTTTATGCACTATATACAAAAAATAAAATACGAAAAACTTATTATTGACAAAAGACACAATTATATTTATCATGTAAATAGTTAAGCAGGTTTATAAATTAACAGCTAAACAGTATTGCTGCGCCGGAAGCAAAAGGAATCTGACAATGGAAGGATAAATAAGTCTTTTCGGTGCAAACGGGGAAAGTATTTTGTTTCATGGATAAAAGCGGGCCCGCTTTTACAATACATGCGCATTTTAAACTTTCATACTCAAGGGGGTATAGCTATGTCAGATTCACAATGCAGCAGCTCTACAAAGCAATTAAAACAGGTACTCGGTTTTTGGGATCTAATGGGAGCTTCCGTAGGACAGATCATCGGTGCAGGCATCATGACCCTGCTGGGCGCGGCCATAGCCATGACCGGCCGCTCGGTTCCTCTGGCCTTTCTGGTGGCAGCGATAATCACGGTATGCCAGTATTTGCCGGTAATCCTGATCTCGGGCACCGTCCGTCTGCGGGGAGGGCAGTATACCATGGTCGCCATGCTGACAGGAGAAAAATTCGCAGGCGCTTATACCATCATGTTTATTTTCTCCAATTTATCCATCTCCATGTACGGACTTTCCTTTGCCAGCTATTTCATCTCTTTGTTCGGCATTGGCAATGAGAAAGTGATCGCACTGGCCATATTGACTCTCTTCTATGTGCTCAACTGCTTTGGCATTGACAAATTCGCAAGGATCCAGAACCTGATCGTCATGGGACTGATACTGGCCTTAGGCGTGTTTGCAGCTTTTGGCGTGGGGGACATTGAGCCAGGGTACTTTGCGGAATCCACCTTTATGACGGGAGGCATGCTTGGGCTTTTGCAGGCAGGCGGGCTGCTCACCTTTGCGGTGGGAGGCGCTTCCTGCATCGTCAACCTCTCTGCAGAATCCAAAAGGCCTACCAGGGACATTCCTCTGGTCATGATCATTTCCACACTGGCGGTGGCAGTCCTTTACGGCATCATCGCATTCGTAGCGGCAGGAGTGCTTCCGCTGGAACAGGTGGCAGGCCAGAATTTAACCCTGGTGGCGGATAAGATTTTAAGCCGTCCTCTATACATATTTTTCATCGTATGCGGAGCCGGGTTTGCCCTGATCTCCACCTTAAACGCCCAATATGCCTGGGCCCCCAAGCCCGTCATGCAGGCCTGCGATGACGGCTGGCTTCCGGCAAGGCTTGCCAGGCTATCCAAGTACAACACTCCAATCATCATCCTCACCATTCTCTACCTGGTTGCCGCGGTCTGCATTCTGACCGGCTTAAGCGTTGCGGTCTTAGGCAATATGTGCTTGATCGCCAACGGGGTCATTACATTGATGATTAACATATGCGTCTATAAGATACCCAAGGTCTGCCCGGAGGCATGGGAAAATTCTAAGTTTAAGGTTGGAAAAAGCGCCATGACATTGATTACGGCTCTTGGAGCTGCTTCCGCAATTTTTGCGATTATTCTCAATGCCTCAACCTTATCTACAACTTTAATATTATTAAACGTGGTAGTCATCGCCGGTTCCTTTGTATTCTCTTTCCTCCGCAGCAAACAGGCGCATGTGGAGGTCAGCTACGAAGAGGCATGACGAGGGCCGCTTCTGTCAAAATATAGTTTAAAAATATAATTTAAAAAGATATAGCCAGAAAGGATGGATAAGTTACTATGAAATACGATTTTACCAGCATCATGGACCGGCACGGAAAGGATTCCATCGCAGTTGACGGACTGGGGACGAACCCAGGTTTTACCCCGGAGCCGCCGGGAGAGGGCTTTGGCGCCATTCCCATGTGGGTAGCGGACATGAACTTTCCAACTGTCCCCACCATACCGGAGGCGATGATTGAAAGGGCAAAGCACCCGGCCTACGGCTATTTCACTCCGCCTGACGAGTATTATGATTCCATCATCAGCTGGCACGAGAAGCGCAACGGCGTCACCGGCCTGACAAAGGAGGCCATCAGCTACGAAAACGGGGTTCTGGGCGGCTTAATCAGCGCCTTGAACGTATTCTGTTCCAAGGGTGATAATGTGCTCCTCCATTCTCCCACCTACATCGGCTTTACCATGTGCGTGGAAAACAACGGCTACAACATCGTCCACAGTCCATTAAAACTGGATGTGGGCGGCATCTGGCGCATGGATTTTGAAGACATGGAGAAAAAACTGGTGGAAAAAAAGATTCATGCCGCTATCTTCTGTTCTCCCCACAATCCCTGCGGCCGTGTATGGGAGAGATGGGAAATCGAGAAAGCCATGGAGCTTTACAAAAAGCATAATGTCTTTGTAATTTCCGATGAAATCTGGTCCGACATCATTTTGGCAGGCCATGAGCACATCCCTACCCAAAGCGTCAGCGAGGATGCAAGCCAACGGACGGTGGCGTTATACGCTCCCTCCAAGACCTTTAACCTGGCAGGCCTTGTGGGAAGCTATCATATTATCTACAATAAATGGATTCGGGAGCGGGTGGCAAAGGAATCCTCCTTATCCCATTACAACGACATGAACGTGCTGTCCATGCATGCCCTTTTAGGGGCCTACCGGTCCGAGGGCTATGAATGGGTCGACGAACTGTGCCAGGTCATCACCGCCAATGTGGATTACGCCTATGATTATATCAGGGAGCATTTTCACGGAGTGAGCCTTTCAAAACCGGAAGGCACCTATATGATGTTCCTGGACTGCAGCCGGTGGTGTGAAGAAAACGGAAAGACCATTGAGGAGTTAGAGCGGGCCGGCTGGGCCGTAGGTGTGGCCTGGCAGGACGGACAGATGTTTCACGGACCGTACCACATCCGCCTGAATCTGGCCCTTCCCTTAAGCCAGGTAAAAGAGGCCTTCCAGCGGCTGAATGAATACGTGTTTCTCAGCTAAAGAGACGGCGCACAGCTAAATGATATCAGCTGTGCGCCGTTTTTTTCTTTTCACCTGCCGGGCTTGTCTTTTTGGCCCTCAGGGAGAGGTCGTTATTAAATTCCCGGCTGTCCTTCACGTCCAGCATAAAACCTTCGTTTAACTTCTGCTGGACTTTCCGGTAGATCTGAAGCTCTTCCTCGGTAAAAGAATCCAGTAAGTGGTAGGTTCGTTCATAACAGCAGCTTTCAAATTCCTGGTGCTTTAAAAACAGCTCCCTCCCGGATTCGGTAAGGTAGAGGTTATAGACCCGGTTATTGCTTTCGTTTCTCTTCTGTAAAATCCATTCCTTGGCCCGCAGCTTTTTGATGAGCTGAGAGCAGGCGCTTAAAGTCTTATTTAAGGTCCGGGCACACTCGGCGGCGGAGATGCCGGGCTGCTGACCCACCATCTTTAAGATCTGGGCCTCCGCCTGATAAAGAGTGGTTCCCTTATAATCATGTAACAGCGAATCATATTCCATAATGAGTCCGCACCCCGTATCCAAATCCCGGATCAACTCACAGTACAGCTCATATCGTTGGTTTTCACTCATAATTTCCTCCCACATGTACAGCAGCTTCTTCATTTATGGGCAAACTTCCAGCCGCCCTATTGGATAATGTTACCACTTATTCTTAAATCGTGCAAGCAGTAGCTTTTTTTCCTTCTGGAAGAATTTACCTTCCGGGCTGTCAGCCTGAAATCTTTGCAGAATAAAAAAAGGAATCCGTCCTCACATTGACAGTGAAAGGAACGGATTCCTTCTTCTATGACTCTAAAAAACTGACAGCAGCCTCCTGACTGCCAGACCAGAATCCACCCGGACGCAGTAATGGATCTCTTCATGATCATAGACCGGAATAAAGCCTTCATCCAGTTTGATCATGCCGCGGAATTCCTCATTTTCATACTCCACCGCAGCCCTTGCCATCCGGTATTCTCCAATGGAGGGATCCTCGGCAATCAACATTGCCAAAGGATCATGGACCACGGAGCAGTCCAGACTGCCCATGGACTCATAGCTGAACTTGAAGTAATATTCCAGGACAGACTGCATATACTCCACGATCTCCCGGTTTTCCTCCCTGCAGTACTTTCCAAGGAGGGAAATATCCCGGGCAGACAGAAAGGTCTCCATGGTAACGTCAAGACCTACCACTGTCATGGGAAAGCCCGCCCGGAACACAATATCAGAGGCTTTTGCATCTCCGTAGATATTCGCTTCCGCATAGACATTGATATTACCGGGCTTGTGGAAGTTCCCTCCCATGACTGCCATGTGCTTTATTTTATAGGGAAGCCTGGGATCCTTTTCTAAAGCTGCCGCAATATTGGTCAGCCGTCCCAGGGTAACAATGGTCAAATCTCCCCCAAGCTCCTCTGCCTTTCTTATGATAAAGTCCGCTGCCTCCTCATTCAAAGGCATTTGTTCTGATACCGGCAATTCCACATTGCCGATCCCGTTTTCTCCATGGATATGGACAGGGTAAGGCTCCACCTCTCCGGTCAGGCTCTCATTGGCGCCCACAATGACAGGTATGTCATAACCGCATTTAGCCAGCTTGATCAGACGAAGTGTATTTTCCGCCGCCTGCATGGACGAGGTATTGCCATATACGGTGGTAAAGCCCTCTATATGAAGCTTTTTGCTTTTTAAAGCATATAGTATGGCGATTGAATCATCAATGCCCGTATCGCAATCCACTATAATATGTTTCATCGATTCTGTTTCCTTTCCCACGGCTTAGTCAATCGGATATTCCCAATCAGCAGACTGCCATATCCTTTTTTATAATCTGTGTCATCGCTTCAATCCCAACCTGAATCGCCCTGTCCTCCCATTCTCTTGGGTAGTCCTTATCGTCATTGCTGTAGCTCCTGTAATTTGTCGCGCTGATCATGACGGAAGACATTCTGATGTCCAGGGAGGCCGCTGCCAGGAACAAGGTGGCACACTCCATGCTGGAATTGGTGGCTCCGCCCTTTTCGTAAGCCTCCCACTTGCTTTTCAGCTCATAATACACCGGTTTTGTCTCAGGGGAAACCTCTGTATAAAAAGAATCCTTTGAAATCGTCACTCCGATATTATAAGGAATATTCAGTTTCTTCGCGGCAGCCTCCAGCTCCTTTACCATCTCATAATCCGGCACAGCCGGGAACTCCTCAGGCAGATAGTGAAGCCCTGTTCCCTCCATTCTCACCGCTCCGTTGGGAATGATCACATCTCCCACCTTAACCTTGGGAGAGGTGGAAGCACAGGAACCGATCCTCATCATGGTGTGAGCGCCGCATTCATACAGCTCCTCCACAGCGATGGCCGCAGAAGGTCCGCCTATCCCGGTGCTGGTTACAGAGACCTGGACTCCTGCCAGGGTTCCTGTGTAAGTGAGATACTCCCTGTGATGGGCTATTTTCACCGGATTATCAAAATAAGCTGCTATTTTGGCTGCCCGTTCCACACTTCCCGGCAAAAATACATATTGCCCTATCTGATCTTTGGTAACGCTTAAATGCATCATCTTCTTTTCCTGCATATCCTGTCTTCTCCTGACTTTTCCTATTATCTGCCCATGCTTTCCGGGCATGAAGGGATACCCCCAGGGTATTTTCTATTTCCCGTTTATATTCTTTGAGCTTCAGGAAAACCACACCGAGTATCTTCCTATTATAATGGAATATCCTGCCGGTTTTCCTTATGGAAACGGTAAATTGCCTCCAGCACCACACGGATCTCATCATCCCAGCCGGATGCCAGCCCTGTATTCTCCGTTTCATAGATCACTTCACCTGTGACAATGTTGCCGGAGACGGCACTGATCATGGCTCCTCTTACCTTCCTGCGATGGCAGACTGTATAAAGGGCAGAGCTTTCCATCTCAACATTTAAGCAGCCAAGCTTTGACAGTTTTTCAATCCATTCCTCTGTTTCTCCATAGAACGCGTCATCACTGGCATTGATGCCGTAATAGATGCTGCCGGAAATCTCCTCCTTTAGATCCTTTGCCGTATCGATCAGCACTCTTGTCAAGTCAAAATCCGGTACAGCCGGGAAACAGTCCGGCACGTAAAATCTGGAGGTGCCTTCGTTTTTCATGGATGCGGTGGAGATCATTAAGTCGCCTATTTTTATTCCTTCCTGCAAGGCCGCGCTGCTTCCGATCCTGATGAGGCATTTTGCGCCGATATTGATCAGTTCTTCTGCTGCAATGGCTGCCGAAGGGCAGCCCATTCCCGTAGAGGTGACGGAAATCTTTACCCCTTTATAATAACCTGTAAAGGTTCGGTGCTCCCGGTTATTGGCAATCAGTTCAGCATTTTCCAGGTGCTTTGCCACCCGGTCAGAACGGGCCGGATCGCCTGGAAGCAAAACATATTCACCGATATCTCCGGGACTTAAATGAATGTGGTACTGTCTTTTTCCAATGGTTTTTTCATCTTTATTTAATGACATTTTGCTGCATCTCCCTATTTCTCTTATTTTTCTGTCTCTGTTTTTGGATCGAGTAAATGGTCAGGCCTAAAATGGTGGCCCCATAAGGCAGCATCTGTACAAATTCCGACGGGATCTGTAAAAGCTGCAGGATATTGGAAAGGCCGTCAAAGAAGGAAAACACCATGGAGGAGATCAAGGCTCCCACAGGGCTTGCCTGTCCCATGGCGCAGGCGGCAAGTGCGATAAAACCCCGGCCTGCCACCATGTCCCTGGTAAACATGGATAAGTAGCCCATGGATAAATACATTCCTCCCATTCCTGCCATTACACCGCATAATAAAATGGCCAAAAACCGGATCTTAACCACATTCTGCCCAACGCTGGAAGCTGCGCTGGGATTTTCCCCTACGGCCCTCATCCGAAGTCCCATTGGAGTACGGTATAAAAATACCGAAATCACGATCACCATGAGAAAGGCAAAGTATGTAACCACATTGTGGCCGGATAAAATATCTCCCAGCACGGGAATATCCTTTATAACAGGAATGCGGACTGCCGGAAAACTATAGCTTTTTAAGGATGAACTGGACCCTTTTTCTCCTGTTGCCAGCTGGAGCACAAAGACCGTGAGCCCGCCTGCAATGGTGTTGATTGCCGTGCCGCACAAAACGGCGTTAGCCTTTAACATCAGATGAAAGTATGCAAAAACCCCGCTTACAACCAGGGCAGCACCAACGCCTGCAACGATCCCCCAAAACAGATTACCTCCCCAGGCGCTTCCTAAAACCCCGAACAGGGCCGAAATAAGCATGATTCCGTCCAATCCAAGATTGACCACTCCCGTTCTTTCGCAGATCACCGCACCCAGGGCAGTGAGTAAAATAGGAGTTGCCACACGGATCCACATAAAAAGGAAATCCACGATAAATGAATAATCAATCATTTACTATTTCTCCTTTCATTATTACCCTCCACGCTTTTTGGACATAGTGGTATACCCGCAGGGTGTTTCATTCCTGTTTCTGCCTTTGCAGCCTCTACGATCATTTTCTGCTTCCACTTCTTAAGCAGAGCCTCGGCTGCAATCATCAGTATCATGACTCCCTGGATGATCTTTACCACTTCGCTGCTGACATCGCTGTTTCTTGCCATAATGTTTGCCCCAACATTGAGATATCCCATGAAAAGGGCTGCCAGAGGCACCAGAAGGGGATTGTTTCTTGCAAGCAGGGCCACGGCAATTCCGGTCCAGCCATATCCGGGGCTTGCGGTCCATTTAAAACGGGTGTACATGCCCAAAAGCTCCGCGCCGCCTCCCACTCCTGCAAGGGCTCCGGCAATTACCTGGGAGGCCACCATAACGCCGGTGACCTTTATTCCCGAGTAATTTGCAAACTTGGGGTTGTTTCCTACAATTCTCAGCTTCATTCCAAAGGTAGTGCGAAAAAGCAGGAAATAAGTGGACAGGCAAAGAACGACCGCAAGGACGATTCCGACGTGAATCCTGGTGCCGCCTATGATCACCGGAAGCAGGGAGGTGTCCAGAAATGCAATGGAGGCCAGGCTTGAACTGCTGATCTCACGGAAATAATAGCTCACCATGTAGATTGCAAAAAACTGGACGATATAATTGAGCATCAACGAGGTCACCACTTCTGAAACCTGCCATTTCATTTTTAGCAGAGCTGGGATCAGGGCCACGGCAGCACCCATGGCCGCCGCCGCCAGCAGTGCAACCGCCGAATGGATTCCCGCAGGCAGCGGCACGGAGGTGGCAATCATCATTGCACCAAGAGTCCCGATGAAAAAAGCGCCCTCTGCGATCATGGAGAACTGTCCGGCTCCGAAGATCAATATAACGGCCAGGGCCGTAAACATTAACGGAGAGGCTGCCTCCACAATGTTTCCGATACGGCGGAAGGAAGTGAAGGGACCGACAAAAAAGCTGAAAAAAGCGTTCATTGGCTCAGAACTGGTTCCTAATACAATCGCAGTGACCAGACCGCAGGATACCAAAATTGTGATCAGCAGCTTTGTTAGATCCACGATTAAGTGAATTCGTTTGTTACTGTCCATGACATACCTCCTTTATCTCTGCATCAGACTGCTTTTCAATTCCAAGCATATATTTTCCCAGTTCCAGCTCACTGATCTTCCCTGCATCAGGAAAATACGCCACGATCTGGCCTTCATGCATGACAATGATGCTGTCGGATAACCCCAGCACCTCATTTAGGTCCGAGCTGATGAGCAATACGGATTTCTTGCTGTCTCTCATTTTAATCAGCCTTCTCCGGATGAATTCGGTGGCGCCCACATCCACGCCCCTGGTAGGCTGGTTGGCAATGATGACCTTGGGATCGCTGGACAATTCTCTCGCCAGCACTGCCTTTTGGATATTTCCGCCTGAAAGGCTGTCGATCCTCACATCGGGATTCTTGCACAGCACCTGATAATCTCTTACCATATCCTGGCCGTATTGCTTTACTCTGCGTTTATCAATGATCCCGCGCTTTGAAAACTGCTTAGAGGAAATTTTATCTGAAAGAGTATTTTCCGTAATGGAAAGAGCTGAAGCCACGCCTGTTGTCATGCGGTCTTCCGGAATGTGGGAAACAGAAAGGGCCCGTATATCCCGGATGCTGCATCCGGAAATCTCCTTGCCGCACAGTTTAATGGAACCGGAATTATATTTACGAAGCCCTGTCAGAGCCTCCGCCAGTTCTGACTGGCCGTTGCCCTCCACGCCTGCGATCCCAAGGATCTCCCCTTCTCTTAAAAGAAAGGATAAATTGTTTACATAAGTTTTCCCATTCTCACCGGCAATGGATAAATTCTTTACCTTAATGGTGGGTTTGCCGATCTTTGGCGGGTTTTTCTCTATGTTTAAAATTACGTCTCTTCCCACCATGAGGTTGGAGATGTCCTGTTCCGTCACATCTTTCATATCATACAGGCCCATGGACCTTCCCTGGCGGATGATGGAGATCCTGTCGCACAGCTCTTTTACTTCGTTCAGCTTATGGGAAATGAAAATTATGGTATAGCCGCTGTTTTTAAGCCTTTTCAGCTCCTCAAATAATTCCGTGGTTTCCTGTGGAGTGAGTACTGCAGTAGGCTCATCCAGAATGAGTATTTTCGCCCCGCGAAACAATGCCTTTAATATCTCCACCTTTTGCTTCTGACCCACTGTCAGCTCCTCAATCCTTGCCCTGGGACTCACCTGCATGTTAAACTTATCCGCCATCTCTTCCACCTGCTTGTGAGCATTCTTTCTGTTGATCAGCAGACCCTTTGTAGGTTCAACCCCCAGGATGACATTCTCCGCAACCGTTAGCGAGGGAACCAGCATGAAATGCTGGTGTACCATTCCGATCCCCAGGCTGATGGCTAATTGGGGAGAAGTAATGATGGTTTTCACACCATTGACGTAGATATCTCCTGAGGTCGGCTGTTCTTCGCCAAAAATGATTTTCATTAAAGTGGATTTTCCCGCCCCGTTTTCTCCGGACAGGGCATGGATCTCTCCGGCATGAACGGAGAAGTTGATCCCCTTATTCGCCATTACGCCGTTGGAGTATACTTTAACAATATTTTCCACCCGCAATACTTCTTTTCTCTCTTCCATCCTATTACTCCTTAAAAATCCTTCTGGAAAGGGCAGCAGCAAAATATACGGACGCCTTTATTTTGCTGCTGCCCTATGGTTTCAATAACAGGCTTATTTCATGCTGTCACGCAATGCGGAGACTTCTTCCGTCGTCATCTTCATGGCGCTTCCTACTGTGATTTCACCCTTGATGATCTTGTCCCTCACTGCTTCAAGATTCTTCTTGATATCCTCCGTAACGATGGAGTTAAAATTATCATTCTGAGCCAGACCAACTGCACCGCTGTCAAGGCCCAGGGCATAGGTCTCGTCACAGGTCATGGAACCGTCTATGAGACCTTTTGCCGCTGTCACCAGGGAATCGCCCACATTCTTTAAGGTCGATGTGAGGATGTTCTTTGCGATGTCAGGATTGGTTTCCTTTAACTGGGTATATAAATCCTGGTCACAGGCGATTAAGTATTTATCAACGTTGCTGGCCGCTGTTGCCGCACCAAGAATACTCTGGGAAGCCGGTGCATATACGATCTGCGCGCCCTGGTTATATAACTGAGTGGTCATTTCAAGACATTTGGGAACATCCTCAAAGGAACCCACATAGGAAGGGATCACCTTGATGCTTGGATCTACATATTTCACACCTTCTAAATATCCTACCAGGAAGTCATTGATATTTGCCACGTCCATGGAACCGATAAAGCCCAAGGTTCTCTTGGAGGCATCGATCTTTGCATCTCCGGAATCAAGCATCTGGGCTGCCAGAACGCCTGCCAGGAAGGAGCCCTGATTGGAATTGTATGTAATTCCCATCATATTTCCTTCTGTCACCACGTCCCGGTCCACATCGCTGTCAAAGAAAATATACTTTTTGTCAGGATACTGGGCTGCCGTATTCTGCGCCACCTCTTTTACCGACCAGGTACCCGCGATGATGACATCCCAATCCTGCTCGGATACATCTGTAAAATGGCCTTCATAGCTGGTTTCATCACGGCCCATTTCAACCACCTTGATATCTGCCCCAAGCTCATCTCTCATGCGGTAAAGGCCGCTGGCTGCTGAATCATAAAAGCCTTTATCTCCCAAATTTCCGTTTACCAGGTACACAGCTTTCAATGGCTTTTCCGATGCCTTCTCCTCCTTTGCCCCATCTGTCTCCTTTGTTTGCTCCTGTGCTCCGCCGGTACTCTGTGCGCCGTTATTTGTTTTGCCGCATGCGGTGAGCATGGTGCAGGTAAGAACTCCTGCCATAATCAGACTTAACGTTTTTTTCATTCCCTTTCTCCTCTCTGTTGCTGAATCATATCTGTTTGTTTTGCAGCATATTTGAAAAGAGCTCTCCCTCCTGCCTGTAACCCGTTGGCCGGTATGCCCCTTTTCAATTACAAGTGAGACTTACGCTCCATGGAAAAACGGTATTTGCTTCCCAGAAGCTGGTGCTTGACATAGCTAAGGGGCCTGTCCCCTTCATCCACCAGGATCTCTTCCACAATGATGACAGGTTCATTTTTGTTGATGCCCTCAATATAGGAATCTGCATCCGCGTTCAATACATTGAATACGGTTTTGGCCCGCTTTGCCAGCCGGTACAGCCCATAAACGCTGAATTCCCTGATCTTTTCCGTATCATTTATATCAAGCTGGTATTTCTCAATGTATTCCGCATCAAAGATGGTGACCGTGTTTGCCATCTGCCGTCCATTGGAAAAATAATTGGTGTTGTTAAGAACCATTAAATCACCGGGCTTTTTATGTCCCAGCTCATGGGCAACGTAAACGCCGCAAGGCTGGTACTGGGCGGAAATCCTGATTTCATCAATGGTATCCACACAGTTCTCAATACACGGGTTAAACAGCCACTGGAAGCCATCCTTATATTGCAGCGCATGGGTTGCAACCACCGCCTGCTTTCCCTGGGTCTTATTTATGTATCCATCCTCTTCCAGCTTTCTCATAGCCATTCTGACTGTGCCGCGGCTGACCTTCCAGTAATCAGCCAGTTTATTTTCACTTGGAACAACATCCCCTGCCTTGATCACGCCTTCTACGATCAGATTAAAAATAATATCATAAATTTTTACGTAATTAGGTATCACCAGGCTTTCTGAAATGTCTTCTCCCAAAAGCGGCAGTTTATTGTAGTCCATCATACCATTCACCCCACCAAATCATTTTTTATTATGGCTCTCATCGCCTCAATCCCAACCAGGATCACCCGGTTTTCCAGCTCTGTAAGAGGTACCCGGTCCTCTGCCGAAGTACTTTTATAATCAGTTGCGCTCACTAATACGGAGGCCGCCCGGATCCCCAGACTGGCCGCAACCAGA
This sequence comes from Lacrimispora indolis DSM 755, assembly GCF_000526995.1. Lineage (NCBI taxonomy): Bacteria > Bacillati > Bacillota > Clostridia > Lachnospirales > Lachnospiraceae > Lacrimispora > Lacrimispora indolis. The sequence continues at coordinate 1,131,579 of NZ_AZUI01000001.1, forward strand.
AACAGGGTGGAACATTCCATGCTGGTGGAGGTGGCTCCGCCTGCCTCATATGAGCTCCACTTATGAAGGATCTCATCCTTTACCGGCTTTTTCTCCGGCTGGGTCTGGCTGTAAAAGGAGGCTTTTGTGATCGTGACCCCCACATTACAGGGCATGTCCAGCCTTTTGGAGGCTGCCTCCAGTTCTTTGATCATGGAAAAATCCGGAACTGCAGGAAATTCCACAGGCAGGTAATGATTGCCCACGCCTTCCATCCTTACTGCTCCATTTGGAATCACAATGTCACCTGTCTTTACCTTTTTTGAAGTGGAAGCACCGGAGCCGATGCGAAGCATGGTATCTGCACCGCATTGGTAAAGCTCCTCCATGGCAATGGCTGCGGAAGGCCCTCCAATACCTGTGCTGGTTACTGCCACCCTAGTTCCGTCCAGCTCACCTGCAAAGGTCCTGAATTCCCGATTATATGCAATTTCCCTTGGGTTATCAAAATAAGAGGCGATCTTTTCCGCCCTCTCCGGACTTCCCGGCAAAAATACATACCGCCCTACATCGCCTTTGGAGATTCCAATATGCATCATCTTCAATTTTTCCATATTCTCCTCCTTTTGCTGTTTTTCATCACTTTTAACTTGGCTGCCAAGTTGTTGGCATTAGAATATCACTTGGCTGCCAAGTTGTCAATAGGTTTTCTTTCAAAATTCGTTTTTTTAAGTGCAAAGTATATAAAAAAAGACAAGTTTTTTTATTTTTAATAGATACTATTTAGATATATGGAAACATTTCTCATTAAATAATTGTGCAAACTATTATAAAAATTAAGACAATGTAAGCCATGCCTGATTTAAAAGTGATATGTGGAGATTGTAAAAAAGAACGGGAAAATGCATTGCAAGGATATGAAATCTGATGAAAATAGGACTCTCCGGCCCCTCTGCATTGACGAACCGGTTGATTTAAGATAAGCTAAGTATAAGAATACGAATACATTCACAGATAAGGAGATTACCTGCCATGAGCATCCGACTGATCGCCTCCGATATGGATGGCACCCTTTTAGACCCTCAGACCAATATTTCCAAAGCCAATGCAGATGCGATCCGCAGGCTTGAAAGCGCGGGCATAGAATTTTTAATCTGCAGCGGACGGGATTATGAAGACGCCAGATCCGCGATGGAGTCCTGTGACATCACATGCGGCTACATCTGTTTAAGCGGAGCTGCCGTATACAGTCAGGATGGCGAAATTTTAAATGAGATTCCTCTCACCCATCAGAATCTGGTCGATATTGAACGAATCCTTACAGAGCAGGAGGTGGATATGGATATCCTGACCTCCCATGGACGGTATACCACTGCCCCGGAAGACCGGAGACTGGAGGAATTGTACTCCTTTTTAAGCGGCAGGATCGGATCCCCTGCTTCCATTTCCAGAGAGCTTGAGGACGCCGTACAAAAGCGGATGGAATCCACAACATTTATTTCTTCGCTTAAGGATCTTTCTGAGGATATTACGGTATTTAAAATATGCAGCAACGGGCTTTCCGTCCAGAAGGTGGCCGCATTAAAGGAAATTTTCGCAGGTTATCCGGATCTGGCTGCGGCATCTTCCTTCCCCAACAACATTGAGCTGACCAACCAGGCAGCCCAGAAAGGGCCTGCCCTAAAAGCCTATGCAGAGAGCAAGGGAATTTCTCTTGAGGATGTAATGGTCCTTGGAGACAGCGACAATGACTTGTCCATGTTCACACCGGAATTCGGCTGGACCGTTGCCATGGAAAACGCCATGTCCTGCATCCGTGAGGCTGCAAAATACCATACGAAATCCAATAGGGAAGACGGGGTGGCCTGGGCCATACGCAGGCTTGTATTTCAGGAAGATATATAAAATCCAATGAAAAAACAGGAAGAGTTTCTTTACTTTTCTTAAATCAATTTAATGCCATAGAAAGAATATCTTTCCTATTCTTTCTATGGCATTTTGGCATAAATTGGATTTATTCTCTAAGTACTGATTAAATCATTGAAAAAAACTATAACCATAAACTGCAGATAAATGTTGCGACCAAACCACCTATGGACATAAATATATTAGAAATCGATAATGTCTTTAACCCTGTTTTCATATCATATCCCATACAATTCGTATACACCCAGAAGAAGCTGTCGTTTACATGGCAGCAAACACGTGCCCCTGCACCGGACGCAAGAAAAATCAGGATCGGATTCAAACCAAGGCTGGCGGCAATTGGTGCACAAAGTGTTGCTGCGGTCGTCACTGCAACTGTACCGGAACCCTGTACTACTTTTAACAATCCGGAAATCACGAAAGGAATCAGGATAAATGGCAGTCCTGTATTAATTACCATAGTTGCAAGACTGTCTCCTGCACCTGAAACCTTTAACACCTGTCCTAACGCGCCGCCGGCTGCCGTGATAAATACGATAGGGCCTGCATCTTTTAATGTGTCATCCATTACCTTAATAATTTTTTTACCGCCCATTCTCCTTCCTAACGTAATGATCGCCAGCACTGCTCCCAATGCCAGTGCTATATTGGAATCACCAACAAAAGAGGTGACCGTTACCACCAAAGAGTCTGCCGGAAATAACATGTCACATGTTGTTTTAGAGATAATCAGTAAAATCGGAACAACCAGGGGAAGTAAGCTGGCCAGGGTTCCTGGAAGACCAGAGGTATCGTCCGCGTCGTCTCCAACCGCTTCCGGCACTTCTCCTTCACGGAATGTATAAAAACTGTCCGGTTTCTTTTTAAAATATAATTCTGCAAAGATCCAGCCAAATGCCGTCATAAATACAGCGGCAAAAGCTCCATACAAAATCGCCTCACCAATGTCAATACCTAAAAGGCCTGCTGCTGCCAGGGGGCCGGGTGTCGGCGGCACATACACGTGAGTAGCTAAAAGACCTGAGGATAAACTTACTGCCAGAATGGCCAGAGGAATTCTGGTCTTTTTATTGATTGCTTTTACCAGTGGTGTTAAAATCACAAATGCAGCATCGGAAAATACCGGTATTGATACGATATAGCCGGTAATTGCCATTGCTAATCCGGCACGCTTTTGCCCCACCAGACGAATCGCATCCAATGCCATGCGGTTGGTACCCTTAGCGGCATCTAAGTAGTTGCCAAGCATAATTCCAAATATAATAATGATACCAATGCTTTTTACAGTTCCGGAAAATCCGGTGGTTAAGGCTTCCACTGTGTCAGAACCGGACATCCCAGATAGAACGCCGATAATTAAACCTGTCACTAATAAGGCAACAAATGCATTTGCCTTAACCTTAATACATAAAATCAGCAAAACTGCGATTCCAATTAAAAAAACTAATTCCATTGGCATAACCAACTACCCCCTTTATTTTTCACTCTTTTCCACCGAATCTGGCACGCATCATTGGCTTGATTCCTCCGGCTTCTAATATTTTCATTGCCTGATCGCCCAGTCTGTCGCAAATGAGTTCTTCATACGTTTCCTCGATGGTAACCGTACCTTTCCGGATATCCACCATTATCGTCTGACCATCTTTAACTTTTTTGCTGATTCCCTTACATATAATCAGGGGAAGTCCCAGATTTATAGAATTACGGAAAAAAATTCTTGCAAAGGATTCTGCAACTACTGCCGAAGCCCCCATATTAAGCAATGCGATCGGCGCATGTTCCCGGCTTGAACCGCAGCCAAAGTTGGTTCCGGCTACAACAATTCCGCCCTCCGGGAAATTTTCAGCTATTGACTCATCAACGCCGGCAAGGCAATGGCTGCCGATTTCTTTTCCATCTGTGATAGCCAGAAAACGCCCCGGGTATATTTGATCCGTATCAATATTGCTGCCAACAACTGTAACTTTTCCTGATATCTGTGTTTTCATAAGTACTCCCTCCTATAAATAATCTCTTGGGTCAGTAATTTTCCCATTCAGAATACTTGCTGCCACAGTTGCAGGGCTCGCCAGATAAATTTCAGCCTGAGTTGAACCCATTCGTCCCGGGAAGTTTCGGTTGGTACTGCTGATGCACACTTCACCCGGGGCTATGATACCTTCATGTGCACCCAGGCAAGCCCCACAGCCAGGAGTTGTCACCGTTGCACCTGCCTTCATTAAATCCTGTATATATCCTTTTTCCATGCAGATCTGCATCACCTCATTTGATGCCGGAACAATTACCAATCTGGTATACTTTGGAATTTCCTTTCCGCGTAAAATTTCTGCCGCAATTGCAATATCCTCTTCACGGCCGCCAGTGCAGCTTCCTATGTAACCCTGGTTCAATTCAACAGGTCTGCCGGAAATAACATTGTTAAGAGTATCCACGTTATCTACGCTGTGGGGACATGCTAACAATGGCTCTAAGGCCGATACATCGAATACATAGCTTTCTTCATACTCAAAGTCAGGATCTGTGTACTGAACTTCATATGGACGGACCGCACGGCTGGATACATACTCCAGAACATTTTCATTGGGCTGCATATAAGCAGTCTTTGCACCGATTTCTACGGCCATGTTGCATATCACCATTCTGCCGGCAACATTTAAGGATTCCACATAACTTCCGGTAAAATCAATTGCTTTGTATACCGCGCCATCTGCTTTCAGCTTTCCCAATACACTGAGGATTACATCTTTTGGGTACACACCTTTTGGGGCCTCTCCTTCCAGGCGTACTTCGATTATTTCCGGAACGCGGAACCATAATTCCCCGGTCATCAGAATGGTTGCCATATCTGTTGCTCCACAGCCTGTTCCCATCGCTCCAAACGCACCGTGTGTTGTAGTATGGCTGTCCGTTGCAACAACAATCATACCCGGATAGATAACCCCTGCCTCCGGCATGACCTGATGACAAACCCCACAGTTGGTATCAAAGTGGAATTTAAGGTCATTGTCTTTTGCAAATTTTCTCATTTCCCCATGATTTGCCGCACTTTTAATATCCGGTGCCGGTGCATAGTGATCAAAGACAAACGCTGCCCTGGTATTATCCCATACTTTCTTTCCACCCATTTCGTAGAAGGAATACACTGTCTGTAGATACAAATCATTGATTTCAGCAAAATCTATCTTTGCTGTCACAATTTCTCCCGCTTTTACTGCAGAACATCCGCTGTTTTTTGCAAGAATTTTTTCAATTGCATGCATGATTCTCCTCCTCATTTATTGTATATCGTATTTCGTATATCGTATACGATATACGATTTCGATGTGTAAACTATAGCATGTTGATACAGTTTGTGCAACTATAGTTTTTATTCTCTCTTTAATTTTATTACTTTTTAACAATATTCTTTGTTGGGACTTATTATATTTGACGAAAAACTTCTACAGGAATCATTGATTTAAGACTGATCAAATAATTTCGAGTTTGACACCCAAAAATAGCTTATGCTATTATGATATATGAAAAAACAGACTGTTTATATAGAGGTGAGAACATGGAACCATTAGAAATGATGCCTACCCGGGCACGCATAACATCAATCCTGAAAAAAGCGTTGCTTTCCGGAGAATATAAGAGCGGCCAGGAGCTGAGCCTGACAGGAATTGCATCTGAATTAGGAGTTAGCAGAACCCCCGTGCGAGAAGCATTTCAATCTCTTGCTGCCGAGGGCTTAATTGAATTGAGAATGAACAAGGGTGCTATTGTAAAGCCAATAGATAAGAAATTTATTACAAATCATTATGAGATGAGAACGTTGCTGGAGGGCGAAGCTATTTACAGAGCCGCAAAGAGAAATATGGAGGTTTCTGATCTATTGGCCAAGCTTTACCATATATCAGATAATGCAGAAGCTACGTCTTACCAGGACTATATTAATATTAATCAAGAACTTCATATGGCGATTTGGAAAGCGGCTGATAACCAGAAGCTATATGATTTTCTACTGGGACTGTGGAATGGACCAAGTACGGGAAAAGCCAATTCTGAAGCGGATCATCATATCAAATCAACAAAGGAACATATAGAAATGCTGCAGTTTGTACAGAAAAAAAATGCAGAAAAAGCGCGGGCAGTCATGGAACAACACATTACCAGAAGTATGGAAAATATATTAAGCAGCTTTGAACAGACCGGTGAGCTATAAATATCAGTTATCATAAGTGAGTTACTTCAGAGAGGAAAAGCCTTGACAGCTCCATTCTGCGCCATGACTGGCTAATTTGATATGGAGGCATTGGTTCATGGTGTGATTGCAGCTCTGGAATGAAATGAAAGGTTAAAAGCCATACAGGAAAACCCATGAATCGGACGGGCTGATTTCTGCTGTAATTATTAACGAAAATCCAGGATAAAAGCTGTAATTATTTTTGGAAGTAATCAGATATTCTATTTAGAACAGATTAATACATGGCTGATAAACAGACAGATTTGGTATGGCCGGAATCTGTCTGTAACCTTATTTAAGAGGAAATCAAAAAGAAGAAGGGCTTATAGAATCGTTTTATTGGGCCAAAAAAAGAGCTTATTCAAGGTGTCTGTTATGAGACTCCTGAACAAGCTCAAGATGATATTTTTAAATACATTAAATTATATTACAAGGCACATTTCTTCTGTTCCTCACTATATAACTCCTGCTCAATTTAAAGAGCAAAATACATGGAATCTGTTAACAGGAATCTCACCGCCGTGCTGTCTCTTCCTGCTCTTAAAAACAAATCACACTTCTGTAAAGCCAAATATTTTCCATGGTCCGATATAATTAAGCAGAACCAGTTCATAATCCGGTATATGGCCGATTACATTCTTTCGCCCGTCATTTGGCATATCTTTTAAAACAACGTGCAGTTCCCCTTTGTAGCGGGAATAGCCGTCGTTTAAAATCACAACATCCCCACGCTTTAAATCCCGGGTATTGGCCGGAGGAACGGATTTATCCGCAAATGATACTCTCGGCCATGTGGACCGTATCATATATTCACTGATATCACCCCTGATCACGTGCTGCTGGTCAAAGTAGAGGATCTCCCGCTCTGTTTCCGTCAGCTCCTTTTCCAGGCAAAGGCCAAACATCAGCTTTCCGGGCGTCACTGAGGAGCAGGCTTTTAATTCCTCCTCAGATGCATAGGCATTGGCAATGATCACATCATCCACCAAACGGGTCGCCAGCAAATGACGCACCTGGGCATCAATAGGCAGGCCTCTGTGCATCTCCAGGGTGCAAAGCCCCTCATTCACAGGCCATGGGCCAAAGGTGCCCTCATTGTTGCTGGATACAAAGGCCGCCACCTTAAGGCCGTGTTTCTTCATTTCCCTGTTGCAGAAATCAAAATGCTCCAGGCTGACCCCCGTATATTTCTGGGGATAAAAGTTGTGGCAGGTAATGATCCGTTCCGGCACGGGATGGTGGTTCATGATGTTGGCCACATAGCTTGGATCGGTGCTGGCATTCAGTTCGATCTTCATCCCTTCCTGGTTGTAGCTCATGGCAGCTTCCTTCATGCCGTCAAAACCCACATCCAGCCGGATCCCATCGGCATGCATTTCCTTAAAGGGAGCCAGATTATCATAGGAAGCCCCCAGCGCATCAAAGACGGGAGGTGCCACATCCAGGATCACTTCCATCCCGGACTCATGAGCCGTATCGATCATATCCCGAAACTCATTGATGATTTCATCTTTGTCCTTATTTCCCACGCTCAGCAGGCAGGTGAAAATCCGCTGAAACCCATATTGGCCTGCCAGCCTGATATATTCCTTATCCCGTTCCGGAGTGGAATGCTCCGGATACAGGGAAATCCCAAGTCTTCCCATCATGAATCCTGTATGATCATATCTTGAAGCATATCATCATACTTTCCTTTCTTTTATATTTTTGACTATCATTTATGTCAAGCGGATATTCGCAATCTGATTCGGTTAAATGCTGCGTATTTCCCTATTTCAGGCAATGGCTTAAGAAACGCTGAAGCCTGGCATCCCGGGGAAAGTCCAGTATCTCCTCCGGTGTTCCGTCCGCAATGATGGTACCCTCGTCCATAAATAAAATTCTGGTAGCCACCTGGCGGGCAAACCGTACCTCATGAGTAACAAGAAGCATGGTGGCTCCTTCTTCCGCAACTGCCCGTATGGTGTTCAAAACCTCTCCCACCAGTTCCGGGTCCAGAGCAGAAGTGGGTTCGTCAAATAAGAGCACGTCGGGGTTCACCGCCAAAGCCCTGGCAATGCCTACTCTTTGCTGCTGCCCTCCGGAAAGCTTTGACGGAAAATAATCTCCCCGATCAGCCATACCCACCTTTTCCAGAAGATTCAAAGCGATCTCCTGGGCCTTAGCTTTATCCATCTTAGCCACCGTGATCAGGGCTTCCATGATATTTTGCTTTGCAGTCTTATTTCTAAACAGGTTATAATTCTGGAATACCATGGAGGAGTGGCTTCGAAGCTCTGCTATCTCCTTTTTCGTATGCCGTCTGGCATCTACCTTGGCAGAGCCGATTCTTATGATTCCTTCGGTAGGCTCTGTCAAATAATTTATGCACCTTAACAGGGTGGATTTCCCGGTTCCAGAAGGACCCAGGACCGCCACCACTTCTCCCTTTCCAATGGTTAAATGAATGTCCTTTAATATGGCGGTCTTTCCGTCAAAGGACTTGGTTAAATGGTTAATTTCAATCACGGAAAGCCCCTCCTTTGGCCGGTTATTCCTGAATCAGCTTCGTCATGTCGGAATACATCCATTTGGTAATGATTTTAGAAGTGGTTCCATCCTCCATCATCTGGTCCAGTACCTTGTTGACTTCATCGCAGAGAGCCTGTCCCTCGTCGTTCTTTTGGAAAAAGTAGGCAACGTTATTGGACATAAGGCGCTCATCCAAAATGTGAAATTTCATATTCTGAAGGTTTTCATACTTATAAACAAGGCTGTCTGTGGTTGCCATGGCATCGATTCTCTTTAAATATAGGTCCTGGTATCCGGTATCACTTGTCTCATAAACTGTAACCTTCCAATCGTAGGTTTCCGCCATGGCTTCCACAGACACCTGGGAGGCCTGGCCCTGAGCCACGCCGATGGTCAGCCCCTTTAGCTGATCAAAGGAATTTACATCGGCCTTATCCTCATTGACAATGATGCACTGGGCATCTCCATAGTAGGGGTGGGATGTGATGTATTTCTCCATACGGGCCGGCGTTGTTGCAAAGCAATTTGCCGCTGCGTTCACACGCCCCGTATCCAGTTCACCGAAGAGGGCGGAAAACTCCACCTGCTTTGGTTCTACCTCCCAGCCTGTACGCCTGGCAATCTCGCTCCACATCTCCGCATCAATGCCTGTCCACGTCTTGCCGTCATCGCCAAGAAGACTGTAGGGCTCCCCGGAACCACCGGTGGCAACGATGACCTTACGGGTCTGGTTCGTCTCGCCTGCAGTACTTGCGCTATCTGCAGCGCCCGTAGTATCCGCTGCTGCTTTTGTGGATTCCGCCGAAGATGGTGGATTGGCCGGTGCCGGACTGCTGCTGCAGCCTGCCAGAAGAACAGCAGTCATTGTCAGTAAAAAAGGTAACATTTTTTTCATTTGAATTTCCTCCCTTTATGGTAAAAGATTAATACATCTGTGTGCATTTCCAGTCAAGGACCTTGTGGATCCTGGTAAGAACCAGAACCAGCAGCCAGTAAATCAGCATAACGGCCAGATAAATCTCAAAATAACGGAAAGACTGGGCGCCTTCGCTCTTTGCCTGTCCCATGACATCCCGTATACCCAGCATGAACGCCAGAGATGTTGCCTTCAGCAGGTTGATCAAGTCATTAAACAGGGACGGCAGGGCCACACGAAAAGCCTGGGGCAGAACAATCCGCAGGATTGTCTGAAGCTCCGTCATGCCCAGCATGGCCGCCGCTTCTTTTTGTCCCGGTTCAACAGAAAACAAAGCCCCGCGGATGCTCTCGGACATAAAGGCCCCCGTGTTCAGGCTCAAAACCAGGGCAACAGCTGTCATCGGCTCCATATTCAGCACGATCTCGCTGAGGCGGGCCAGACCATAGTAAAAGAAATACAGCTGGGCCACCAGGGGCGTTCCCCGCAGCACGGATAAGTAGAAACGGGTCAATGGATATAAAACCTTAATTCTGTAATAACCGATGACAGCAATGACAATTCCGATAACCAGAGAAAAAACAGCCGCCGTAAAAGTCAGGCTGAGAGTCACCTGCAGCTTTGACGCAATTTTAGGAAATACTTCAAGAAAATAAGAGAAATCAAACAACTCTGTATTCTCCTTTCATATGTATTGAAAGACCATTTTTCATTGTACCATTCTTCTCAGGCAGGGACTAATAGAAAAAAAGCATATAGATATTTGATTTTTCTATATATCTCAACAGACTGTATTAAGGTCTTAAATCTGCATCACTTCCAATCTCCATGTTTATCGGTATACTAAAAAGTGCCGGTCATCAGGCATACATCTTCCGTTTCCCAGCACTTTCGTAAATTCATTTATATATTACATACGATATGGCTGTCCTCATCCCCTTAAGGCTGCTCCTATAGCCCCTGCATAACGGGACAGAGAGGACGTCTCAACCGGATAACCCACCTGCCTCTCCAAAGCTGCCGGAAGCCCGTAAAGCGCTGACAGCCCGCCGGTTAAAAGCACCGGAGATGCAAGATCCATGCGGCCCGCCAATGTCATGACGCGGGTGGCCACGGATTGAAGGATCCCCCCGGCAATTTCCTCCCGGCTTTTTCCCGATGCCAGAAGGGAAACGATTTCTGAATCGGCAAACACGGCACACATGCTGCTGAGCGAACAGCATTTACCAGCTTTCAATAGCTCTGATAAATCCGATAAATCAATACCCATGCGGTGGGAGGACATCTCCAGAAAACGGCCCGTACCGGCGGCGCATTTATCATTCATCTGAAAGGAGACCACCTTTCCCTGTTCCACCGATATGACCTTGGAATCCTGACCTCCGATGTCAATGACCGTCCGTACCCCTGGCATAAGGTACTCAGCCCCCAGGGCATGGCAGGTGATTTCCGTCACCGCTTTGTCTGCAAAATCGATTCCCACCCTGCCGTACCCGGTGGCAATGACCTGCATCTCCTGACGGACTGTCCCCGCTTCCTCCATCAGTTCCGCAAGGACCGCCCTTGCCGTCTCTTTTGGGCTCCAGCCCGTAGGCTTCACGCACATAGCCGCAATGGTTTTATCCTTCATCAGAACTCCCTTACAGGTGGCTGAGCCGCAATCAATTCCTGCTGTTATGCCCCCCATTGCTACAGCATCTCCACAAATGCGCCGGCGCGGGTGGAAAGCTGGCCGATGTCAGAGGTTCCATAATCCGTTTCCAGATGAAGGTAAGGAATATTCCTTTCCTTTAAAAATGTTTTCACCGTATAAGATTCCACCGCATAGGTATGACAGGCCTGCAAGGTCATCTCCACCACACCGTCTACTTGAAATTGGTCACACAGACGGCCAAGAAGCTCGAACCGGTTAGGGTTGGGAGTCATGACGGAACAGCCTATGTTCAAATAATGGTCAGCTATGTTGGTGATGGGATCTCCCTCCTCCCGGCACTGGCGGTCCATCTGCTTGGCGCCGGTGCAGTTTTCAAAGGCAACCACAACGGCACCTGCATCCTCAATCACCTTTACCACCTTTTCCGTCACCCCGCCCATGGGACAGCCGGTGATCAGAATCCGGGGCGCCTGTTCCGGAATGGGCCGTTCTCCATTGCAATAGGCCTCCTTTATGCTGTCAATGGCATTCTGTATCTCATCCACTTTTTCCTGCCAGTCAAACTTAAACTGGGCACCAAAGAGAATCTGCAGCTGCCGCAGACCGCTGATAGGAGGCGGGCACATGGTACTGAGCTCATACACTTCTTTTAAAAGCCTGCGCTCCACATTACGCTTGCGTATGGCTTCTTTAAGCATTTCATCCGTAATTGCAACACCGAAATCCTTTTCCACACGCTCAACGAGCCTTACCATTTCTGCCCGCCAAAGAGCCTTGGCTTCGGGGGTGTTCTGACGGTGTGGAAGTTCCAGGACGTGAACATTCTTGGTCTGTCCAAGGAGCTCATACATCTTCACCTTGCCGTCACAAGTCGTCTCGCCCACTACCAGATCGGAAAAATACATATAGGGGCATTTGTCCGTAATCGCAAAGCCATAACTGGATTTGATGAGGGGACATAAGTTGGCAGGCAGCACCTTTTCCGCCTCCGGTATGGTCTCGTCACTGGTGGAGCAAAGGCTTACGCTCACTAAATCCGCGGCCATAAAAATCTCCAGAGGAGTATAAGTACAGAACTGGCCCACCACCCCCTTGCCTGAACATTTAAGTTTCTTCATGGCGAGAAACCCGTTTTTTCTTGCTTCTGCGAAACTGTCAAATACCCTGGGTAATTCCGTATTCTTCTGAACCATAGCTGTCTTGTATGATATATCTTGAAACAGATAACCATACTTTCCTTTCCTTTTAAATTTACATTAAGTAGTTATCTCAATAATCTTTTCAAAGGGGTTGTTAAACTCCCTGATATACACGACCGGAGTTCCGCTTTTGCTTACAATGATGCTTTCAACCATGATGATGGGGGTATTCAGCTTAACATGAAGCAGATTAATATATTTTACAGGCACCGTAATTGGCAGAAACTTTTGTGTGACCGAGCCTTCGTCAATGTATCCTTTTAAATCCAAAAGCTTATTTAAGTTATTATAATCGCTGTCATTGATCAGACTTTGAATCAAATAGATTTCCTCAACGCTTAAGGGCTTTCCGTTCTTCCGGTTTAAGCGGACGATCCGGATCATCCGGTCCTCAGGCCCGATTTCCAGATAAGAAGCCATCGTTTCATCGGAAAAGCAGGAACTGAAATAGATCACATTGTAATCGTAGGTATCATCTATGGGCTTATTCAGAGTTTCCGCCGATGTGTTTTTCTTCATCAGCCTTTGATCTGCAACAAACGTCCCTTTATTTTTATCTCTGTATAATACTCCCTCTTCCACCAGTTCATTTAAAGCATTACGCACAGTCATGCGGCTGGCCTTATACCGGCCAGCCAGTTCCCGTTCAGAGGCAATAGGGGTATTGACAGACGCATCCTTAATTTCTTCCATAAGGTCCTGTTTTATTTTCTGATATTTCGGAGCCCCCATTGTATCACCTCTTATCCCCATTCATTCTCTTTTGCCTTCCAAAGGCAGCCGCCAAATGGACAGGCGGGCATATCGCCTCAGCTCGTTTTCTTCCCATGAATAAAGCTCTCCATGGACGAAAGCATCCTGGAAATCCTCTTTTTTGAACTTCTTTGATAAAGCCAGGAAACAATCTTATAATTTAAGGAACCGGAAGTACTGTCTCCCTCGAATCTCTCCCTGTAGTGTACCACAATGTTTCCGTCTTTGCTATCTTCGATCTCGTAAAAAATAACATTTGTGCCCTGGGAGGAACGGAAATCTGCCTCATAGCAGCTGGGAGAGACAAATTGCCTGATCACCACATCCACATGGCTTTCCTGCCCCATTTTATTCTTCATCTTCTTTTTATAGCGGAAGCCGGAATAAATCTGGTCCGGACTTACCTTCTTCCCTGTGGCCTGGGTGATATCATAGGCTACCGAAGACGCCAGAGCATTAAAAAATTCCGTTGCCTCTACATTCAGTTTCCGACTTACTTCCATATTTCTCTCCTATTTTCCCCTATTCAAAGCCGTTGTTTTTAAGCAGCTCCTGATACCAGCAGCCTGATTTTTTTATGGTCCTCTTCTGAGTCTCCAAATCCAGCTCCACAAGCCCGTAACGGTTCTTGTAGGCATTGAGCCATGACCAGCAGTCCACAAAGGTCCATACATGATAACCGATGCAGTTGCTTCCTTCTTCCATTCCCTTATGAAGCCAGGTTAAATGCTCCTTATAGAATTCAATGCGGTAGTCATCCTGTATCATGCCGTCTTTTCTGAAACGTTCCTCATGTTCCACACCCATGCCATTTTCCGTGACCATCCATTCAATATTTCCATAATTGTCACGGATGTTAAGGGCAATGTCATATAAGCCTCTGGGATAGATTTCCCAGCCCCGGTAGGGATTCATCCGTTTGCCGGGCATGTCATAGATATCAAAATAGTATTCCGGGGTAAATGGGGCAGCCGGATTGGGAAGGCCGGCCTTTGCGCAGACCCGGAACGGATGGTAATAGTTCACTCCCAGGAAATCCACCGTATTTAGACGGATAACCTCTAAATCCTCTGAGGCAGCTTCCGGCAGCAACCCGTGCTTTTCCAGAAGATCCACCAGCTCCGGATCATAAATTCCTTTTACTGAAGGATCCAGAAAGCTCTTATTCTGGAACAGCTCTGCAATCTTTGCCGCCTTCTCATCCTCCGGATGGGAGCTTCTGGGATAAGCCGGAGTCAGATTCAGGATGATTCCGATCTTTCCTCCCTGCTTCATGGAGTGGTATTCCCGCACCGCCATGGCACTGGCAAGGGCCGTATGATAGGCCACGGCTGCCGCTGCCTTAGGATCCACCTTGCAGGGATAGTGGTAGCACTGGAGGTATCCGCACTCCACATGAACAATGGGTTCATTAAAGGTAAACCAGCGCTTGACCAGATCTCCAAACAGGTTAAAGCAGGTCCAGGCGTATTCTTTATAATAATCCACCACCTTTCTGTTTTCCCATCCCCCCAGCTCCTGAAGCTTTACCGGCATATCAAAATGGTACAGATTCACAAAGGGCTCGATCCCCTGTTCCTTTAATTCCAGAAACAGGCTGCGGTAAAATTCGGCGGCTTTTTCGTTTACTTCCCCAAACCCCTGGGGAAACAGGCGGGACCAGCTGATGGATGTCCGGAAAGAGTTATGGCCTGTCTGTTTCATCAGCCGGATGTCTTCCTTATAGTTCCGGTAAAAGGAAGAAGTGGTGCCTGGGCCGATGCCTCCATGGAATTTAAAGCTCTCCTCCTCATACCAGAGATCCCAGATATTTTTTCCTCTTCCGTCATTTTCTGTGCTTCCCTCACACTGGACAGCGCTGGTGGCGCTGCCAAAGTAAAATCCTTCCGGAAACTTAAGTCTCATACCATACCCCCTCATTCCTTCCTTTTCTTTATCAGCATAACTGCACCCAGCAGTATAAATACCAGACCAACGGTCATATACATGGCAGAGGCCGGAAGCTGGGGTGATACGGTAATGAACAGGCAGCCTATGGCGATTAAAAATACAGTCCAGCTTTTCATGGAAAACCCTACCTTCTTTCTCAATCTACAGGGAAGAGCCGCCAAATCAGTTCTGTCAGGACAACCCCTGCGAACTGGTCTGGCAGCTCCTTCTTATTCTATGCAATTATTCTTCTTTCATTTTGTTTGCCATCATAACAAATGGCGTCCAGATGGCAAAGGATATAAACAGGTTAAACAGCGATACAAGTGCTGCCATAAAGTTTCCGCCGGTTGCAAGGAATGCGTAGATGCCTGCCGGCATTACCCATGGTACAGAAACGAATACCGGTGGGATTAAGCCGATGGCAGTTGCGCCGTATGCGATGGTCGCGCATACCGGCGGAACGATCAGCCACGGAATTAAATATACCGGGTTCAGTACGATAGGCATACCAAAGGTGATGGGTTCGTTGATATTGAATACGCCCATTGGCCAGGACAGCTTTGCAATGGCCCTCTGGTCCTCTCTCTTGGAAAACAGGAAGATGGCAATGATCAGGCCTAAGGTAATTCCGGAACCTCCCATCTGGCAGTAGGCGTCAAAGGAACCGCGGGTCCATAAGTAAGGAAGGCTGGCAGTACTCTGGCTGGCAGTAAATGCCTCGATGTTCTGGTTTAATGCGGTTAAGTAGATTCCATCCATAATAGGAGCCAGTACGTTGTGTCCATGTAATCCGAAGAACCATAACAGCTGGATTAAGAACACCATGAGGATTACGCTGAAGAAGCCCTGTGATAAGCTGAGGAGCGGCCTCTGTATATATTTAAGAACCATTTCATTAATGGTGGAGCCTGTTGCTGTTATACAGATCTGGGTTAAGATCCCTGCCACATAAATGGCGATCACGCCCGGGACAATTGCTGCAAATGCTTTGCTTACTGCCGGAGGTACAGAATCCGGAAGGTTAATGGTGATTTTTTTCTGCATCAGCTTTATGTAAATCATGGTACAGATAAAGCCCATAATCAATGCGGTAAAAAGGCCGCCGGAACCGGTGTATGCGGAACCTAAGTATCCCCAGCCGCTGACTCCGTTTAATGTGACACCGCCTCCTGCGGTAGCAGCCACATCAAGGCCAAGGCCCTTTAACTGGTCCGCTGCCGACGCTGCAACTCCCGGAAGCTCATAGCTGAAGGAAGCGCTTTGTCCCATACAGGTGACTAAGCTTGCAAATGCGATGACTCCGCCTGCAATGGCGTTTACATCATATGTTTTTGAAAGGTTGTAGCCCAGGGCAAAGACAAATGCCAGGGCAAGGATTACGATGGAACCAAAATATACGTTACCGTTAACACTGATGATCGGGGTCATGGCCTTAACAAACCCGGTCATTCCTGCCTGATTTGGAAGATCTCTTAAAAATACATTGAGCAAAACTGCGATGGAACCCACCATGGTAATGGGCATGATGGCGATAAATGCATCACGAATGGCAACCAAATGTTTCTGGGAGCCGATTCTCGCTGCGATCGGCATAAATCTTGCTTCCATGAATGAATTAAATGCACCCATAACTTTTCTCCCTCTTTTATTATCCCCTGAACCATTGTAAAGGGGAATTTCTTTTTCATACCTGCCCGTTTAATTTCCCCAGTGCCTGATCCAGGACCTTGGCACCGTTCATCGTGCCGTAAGCCATCATATCAATGACAAGCACTGGTTTCTCATTTTTCACTCTCTCGTTCATCTTTTTCTCCAGGTAACGAACCTGAGGTCCTAACAAAATGATATCTGCCTTTTTCACTTCTTCAACGGATTCAGCATCTCCCACCGCCCAAATGGTGGCCTCCACGCCTTTTTCTGATGCTGCATCCTGCATTTTTTTTACAAGCATGCTTGTAGACATTCCTGCAGAGCAAACTAATAAAATGTGATACATCTCGCACCCCTTTCTGTGGTCTAGACCACTTCTTATTACCCTTATAATACTATATCATATGCAAAAACACAAGCAAATTCTAAAATAAAAATAAATTTTTTATTTATTTCTTGAAAACTTCGCTTATTTACAGGCATTTCCCCCGTTATAATGCCAAAAAAATTGCCGTAAAAAAGACTATTTCCGTCAATTTCACAGCAATTTTCCTATTTTTATTTTTCGTTTTTAAAGAACCGGGGCAGGTATTTTTTATGAGCTTCCAGCAATTCCTCAACCACTGCATTGGCATCGTGATCGCTTGCACAGAGAGGATTCATGTTGAGAGCCGTCACCGCTAAATCCCTGCTTCCGGTGACAGCCGCTTCGCAGACCAGGCGCTCAAAGGTCTTGATGGTCTGTATGGTTCCGTTGATCTGGGGTTTCAGCTCACCCACTGCAATGGGCTTTGGCCCTCCGCCGGTGATGATGCAGGCAGCTTCCACCGCGCTGTCTGCCGGAAGGTTTGTGATGGTCCCGTTGTTGCGGACATCCACATACTGGATATCACCGGTATTGTTATACAGGGAGCAGATTAAGTTGCAGGCTGCATCGCTGTATCTGGCCCCGCCTCTCATCTCCAGCTGCTTTGGCTTGATATCCAGATTTTCATCCTTGTACAGCTCAAACAACTCCTCTTCCACCCTTTTCACCACTTCGCCCCGGACCCGGCCTTCCTGATACTCCTTCAATTCCTCCTCCAGCTGTTCCCTGGTAAAGAAATAGTAGTTGTGGTAAGGGCAGGGAATGCAGTGAAGCCCCCGGATAAATTCCGGGGAAAAAGGCAGGGTGGAAAAATTCTTCATGGAAATGGCATCCTCCCCACTGATGTGCTGATAGATTTCCAGGATCTCCTCCAGTCTTGACTGCCCATCCACAAATACATCCGTTGCAAAAATATGGTGGTTCAAGCCGGACAGCTCCATGGTCACCCGCTCTGCCTCCACCTTTAGCAGCCTTGCAAAGCCATTGACCATATTCACCGGCACGTTACAAAGTCCGATCACCCTTTTAAAATCCGTATATCTTAACACTGCCTCCGTGATCATTCCGGCAGGGTTTGTAAAGTTGATCATCCACGCCTCGGGGCAAAGCTCCTCCATGTCCTTTACAATATCTAAAATCACGGGAATGGTCCGGAAGGCCTTGAACATGCCTGCCGCTCCGTTGGTTTCCTGGCCGATCATGCCATGGCTTAAGGGGATCCGCTCATCCTTGATCCTGGCATCCAAAAGCCCTACCCGCATCTGCGTGGTCACATAGTCCGCATCCCTTAAGGCATCCCGCCTGTCATAGGACAGGATCACCTTCATGGGCAGCCCTGCCTTTTTTACCATGCGTTTGGCCAGGGCGCCTACGATCTCCAGTTTTTCCCTTCCCTCTTCAATATCCACCAGCCACAGTTCCCTCACAGGCAGCTTGTCATATCGTTTGATAAATCCTTCTACCAGCTCCGGCGTATAAGAGGAGCCGCCGCCAATGGTAACGATTTTGATCCCTTTCATCATGTCCTCCTTTTTTCTGGACTGCAACAAACCTTCCTGCTCCTGAAATACTGACAGTGTGCAAGAAGGCTGTTTTCGGCAAGCTCTTATTTATTTTTCAATCTTATCCTTTAAATCCTTGATCATCCGGTAAAGGTTCAAAATCTCCGCTGCCTGGTCCTTTGCCATCATGGCCATGGTTAAATGGTCCTGGGCATGTACCAGAATAATATTTACTTCAACAGGGTTGCCCTGGGCTTCCTGCTGGATTAAATCGATCTGGGACTGATGGGCGGACCTCATCTCCACTTCCGCCTCTTTTAAGTATTTCTCCGCTTCCTCAAAGTTAAATTCCCTGGCAGACTCCATTGCCATCATTGAAAGCGATTTTGAATTTCCAGCGTTCATAATGAGCTGAAACGCAACTGCATAATTCTCATCCATATCAAACTCCCCCTGTGCTTAAATTTTGCCTATATACTAGCACAGGAGACTTTTTTTTGCAAGAAAAAGGTAAAAAGCAAAAATAAAATGGTATAAGGCTAGGAGGCATTAATTCCATCATGTAATCGGCGCAGGATTAAAAATGCACAAATCATTATGCAGCTTATACTTCTCCGCCGCACTCTGTTTCCGCCCGCTGGCCACATCGATGATCTCGCGAAACAACTGTGTTCCAATCTCCTGGATCGTAGCGTCACCGGTGGCCACCGGCCCTGCATTTACATCAATTAAGTCGGACCACATCTCCTTCATCTCATTTCTGGAGCAAACCTTGATCACCGGTGCAATCGCCAGGCCATAAGGAGTTCCCCTCCCCGTCATAAACACCTGCAGACCGATCCCGGAAGCCAGCTGGCACGGCCCGCAGACAATATCGCTGGCAGGGGTAGCCCCATAGATCAGGCCCTTTTTCGTCGGCCTTTCCGCCGGAGACAGCACCTCCACGATGGGGGATGTACCGGATTTTGCAATAGATCCCATGGATTTCTCCACAATGTTCGCCAAACCACCTTTTTTATTTCCCGGCGTGGGGTTTGCACTGCGGTCCACCTGGCCATTTTCCAGGTAATGGTCATACCATTTCATTTCTGCCGCCAGCTTTTTCCCCACTTCCTCGTTGATACAGCGGTTGGCCAGCAGATATACACCATCCCGCACCTCGGTAACCTCTGAAAATATTACTGTCGCGCCCCCCTTCACCAGCATATCCGCCGCATAACCGGCCGAAGGGTTAGCAGAAACGCCGGAAAATGCATCACTGCCGCCGCATTGCATTCCTATCAGCAGCTCTGACAGCGGTAAGGTCTGGCGCCTGCGCTCATTTAACACCTTCAGCTTCTTATCCGCCATCTCCATCAAAGCGCTGATCATCTCATCGAAGCCCTTTTTCTCCTGTAGAATGATGACATTTTCCGGCGTAATATCCTCTTTGTCACAAAGCATGTCAACCGTAAATTTTTCGCATCCCAGTCCCACCACCATCAGCTGTCCTCCGAAATTCGGATGCCTGGCCAGATTTCGCAGGGTCCGGATCGGCACCTTTGCCTCCGGCGCATCGATGGCGACGCCGCAGCCATAGGCATGATTGACTGGAACAATATCATCCACATAAGGATACTTTGGCAAAAGCTCCCGTTTCATCCGCTCCACCGCCACATTCAATACTCCCGTCACACACTGGACTGTCGTGCTGATCCCAAGGATATTACGAGTACCGGCAGGCCCGCCCTGGGGATTGACATATCCTTCCCACTGGGTCACCGGCGGATCAGGCAGATCCGTCACAAGGTTGATCCCAAACTCCATGTTGTCCACATCCTGCAGTTCCGGCAATTCCAGCATATGCTCGTTTATCCAGTCGCCCTTCCGGATCGGATCAATGGCATATCCTAAGACCACACCGTATCGGATGATCTCCCCGCCCCTGGGTATGTCACAGAGGGCAACCTTATGGGCTTGGGGAATAACATGACGAGTAATAATTCCTTCCATCACTTCTGTTCCTTTTGGGATATCCTCCACTGCGATCGCCACGTTATCCTGATCTTTTATTTTTACGTAAAGCCGTGACATATTCTGCTCCTCCTTTCGTCTCACCAGCGCATCATCTCTCTGACCTTCTCACCTTATCGGTGTTATCACATTTCCCAGTTCGTCAAACTGAAGTTCCTCCGGCTGACCCAACGCTTCCACCCCCGGATATCGTCCGTTTTTCACATCTTCATAATAGGATTCAGACAGCATGATCCGGTCGATATGAAGACTATTTGCAATGCGGATCACCCTTACATGCTTTTGATCAATTTTATTGCATGTCTTGATGCAGATCTGTATGGCCTCCCTGTCGTCCGCCACGATACAGGGGATTCTGGCAGAAGCCAACACCGTGCTGGTAATGCAATTAGGATACATCTTTTCTAAATCCATTTCGTCAAAAATCTTTCTGGTAATGGCGGAGGCAAGCCCGCAGCCCAGGGCATTTCCATGGGATTCCTTACTAAGATTCAGAAAACAGGTTCGCTGTACCTTGATTCCCCCTGTTGCATAGGGTGTGGAGAAGGTCCCTGTAATATTGGGATCGACCCCCGTACCGCTGTAATTTTTTCCGATCTCATCCACTACCAGCACATCAGCCTCCCCCACAATCAGCCTGGGCATATTGGAAAATGCAAATTTCAGTAACTCCGGCTCCCGTTTTAAAATATCCGATGCCAGGATGGCCTCGATTTTACAAGTCTCATCGTAAGCATTTTCAAGACAGGGAATGGCAAACAGGATCTTCGCCTTTTCCAGGACCACTTTTGCCATGGTCGGAATATTTTGGGCGATTACATCCATCCCATCCCCATGAACGATGGAAGCCCCTGCCTGCTTCCCCAATCCCACCGTCATCATCTTACATGGCCCGCTTTCATAGGGTCCGCGAA
Source organism: Lacrimispora indolis DSM 755 (assembly GCF_000526995.1). Taxonomy (NCBI): domain Bacteria; kingdom Bacillati; phylum Bacillota; class Clostridia; order Lachnospirales; family Lachnospiraceae; genus Lacrimispora; species Lacrimispora indolis. Next base: position 1,153,120 of record NZ_AZUI01000001.1, read on the forward strand.
AAGCATTGTGAGGTTTTAAACGGCAGGATACGATGATCCCGTCTGCCTCCCAGGCATTTCGGTCGATGGCAACCGGCTTCCCCAACTCGGAATATCCCAGCTCCACCACTTCCATGGAAGACTTTATGGGACATTCCATGGTTTCCGGCGTAATATTGTAGCTGGCAAGAACCTCCAGCTGCCCCTCTGCTGTTGCGCCGCCATGACTTCCCATTGCGGGCACGATAAATGGATGTGCGCCGTTTGCTTTCACGAAATCCACAATGGCCTTTGTGATGATATCCACGTTCCGTATCCCGCGGCTTCCGGCTGTGACGGCGATCTCCATGCCAGGCCGTATCAATGAAGAAAATCGTTCCTGGCCTAATTCCCGGTTTATAACAGCAGGTATCTCTTCCGGGGATATGACCAGACGGGGAAAGGTCTGCCTTGCATGGAACATCCGCGGCAGCTTTGTATTTTTCAAAAGCTCCGAAACCGCTCCGCCCGATACAATCTTCATATGCTCCTTCCTCCTCAGTCTGCCGCAGTCTTTTTCGCCGTTACGGACTTTACCTGTTTATATGCGGTCCAGATCAGCATACAAAACGTTAATATCATAAATGCGGCCGCAATCGGGGACTTGAAAAATGCCCAGAAATTATTGTTGGAGTACATCAGTCCACGAATCAGATTTTCCTCTACAACGGTACCAAGCACGAATCCCAGAATCATAGGCGCCTGAGGGAACTTGTGCTTTTCCATAAAAAATCCGATCCCTCCAAAGATCAAAGCTGTCCAGACATCGAACATACTGTGATTCGTGCCATAGGTTCCTACTACGCAAAGAACCAGGATCACCGGAAGCAGGATATACTTAGGGACGGAGAGCACCTTGATAAACAGGCGGATTCCTCCATATTCCACAATCAGCATCACAAACGTCGCAATCAGAAATGCTGCAAAAATCCCGTATACCAGGACTCCGCTGTTTTTAAACAGCAACGGCCCCGGCGCAATCCCGTGAAGCGTCAGCCCGCCCAGGATCATGGCTGTTACCGTATCACCGGGTATTCCCAGCGTCAGCAGCGGAATCAGCGCGCCTCCGATAGACGCATTGTTTGCAGTTTCCGTTGCAATCACTCCGTCGATCACTCCGGTTCCGAATTTCTCCGGATATTTACTCTGCTGCTTTGCCACACTGTACGCCACAATGTTGGATGTCGCTCCTCCGATACCGGGAAGGATTCCGATTCCTATTCCAATCAAAGCAGAACGGATAAAATTAACAAACTGTTCCTTAAACTCTTTTAAGCTGATACCAAATCCCTTGATCTTACAGTTAAGGGCTTGGGATTTGTCTGCTGAAATCCCTTCTGCCCCTACGTTTAAGATTTCGGATACTGCAAACAAGCCAATCATGACCGGCAAAAGCTGGAATCCGTTTTCCAGATCCTGTAAACCAAAGGTAAACCGCTCCGCTCCCCCAATGGAAGCGATCCCAAACAGTGAGAATGTGACTCCTGCAATTCCGCTCATCAGCCCCTTTAACAGGTTGTCACCCACCATGGCTCCAATCATAGTCAGGGCGAACAGGCAAATAGCGAAATACTCATAAGGCCCAAACTCAAGTGCAATCTTTGCCAGGGACGGTGCGATAAAAATCAACGCAATAATTGATAGAATCGTCCCCAAAAAGGAGTACAAAATACCGATTCCCAGCGCCCGTCCGCCTTCTCCCCGTTCCGCCATGGGTGCTCCGTCAAAGGTCGTGGCTACTGATGACGGAGTTCCCGGAATCTTTAAAAGAATCGCGGAAATCAAACCACCGGAAGTACCTCCCACATACAATGCTACCAGCATGGTGATGCCGTTTAACGGCGTCATGGAAAACGTGATCGGCAGGCAGAGCGCCACTCCCATGGTGGAGGTCAGGCCCGGGATAGCCCCAAAAATAATCCCGATAATCACGCCAATGAGAATCACGCCAAACGTGCCAAAATTCAAAACTGAAAGTAATCCTTCAACTGCCATATCCGTTCCTCCCTACAATATGCCCGACGGCAGAATCAAATAGAATACGTTTACAAACAATGCATTTACCGCAATCGGCACGATCACGGATATGATTGCAAAAAGCCCGTAATTTTTTCTGGTTCTGTACTCTGCCGGTACAAACAAAAGCATCTGAAAAAACATATATACCATGGAAGTAAGCACAAATCCAATTGGTTTTAACAGCAGCATGTACAGAAACAGCAGGAAAAACGTTGCCATAAACCCCTTCAGATTCAAGGATGCCGTTTCTTTACTTTGGTTCTTTATGGTAATATTGGAAAAAAGCAGCATAACGCTTATTATTACCCAGACTGTGGTGCAGAGCTTGGGCATAAAATCTCCTCCCTGCCCCATAGCCGCCCCGACTGAAATTTCCTGCGAAGCCAGCCACAGAACAACTCCGAATATCACCAGAACAACGCTGACAACAATCTCAGACAACTTTTTATTCTCCATGTACCTTCTCCTTCCTCAAAACATAAAACATTTTATTTTGCCGAGAAATCAACATTTTTCAGCAGCTCATCAACTTCAGCATACTTTGCGAGCCCCTCTTCTCTTGGCAGGAATACCGGTTTCTGATAATATGACGCATAAATCTTTTCCTGATATTCCTTATCATTCTCAATAATATCTTTTAATGCAGCGTTGAATTCGTCTACCAGAGCGTCGCTTGTTTTCTCCGGGAAAGCCACAAAATAGTAAAACGGAAGCTTAATATTCTCATATCCCAAATTATGAATGGCCTTTACATCGATATTTTCCTCCGGGATCACCAGGTCTGCCTCACCGTCCATTGCCAGGGGAACCAGCGTACCTTCCTTCACATAATCCCGAATGGAACCATAAGCCGCAAGAATCACATCTACATGTCCGCCCAGAACTGCCGCCAGACGGTCTGCCGCAGACCCTGCGTCTACGATGTTGATGTCAAAGCCTGCATTCTTCATCTGCATGGCAACCGCATAAGAAGTCGCACCGGTCTGGGCTGCCATTTTTAATTCTCCTGGATGTTCCTTGGAATAAGCCAAAAGCTCATCCAGGGTTTTGATACCCAGAGATGCATTTACCGTAACAACATTTCCTGCGCTCTGTCCTGCAATTGCAGCGAAATTATAAGCTTCAAATCCATAATCAGTAGCACCGCAGGCTTTGTTTACCAACACCGCTGTATGATAAAACACGGCTGCGCTTCCGTCGGCCGCCCCATCTTTTACCTGGCGCGTACCGGTTGCCCCGCCGTTTCCGTTCACATTTGACACAACAAAGTTGGCCGGTAGCTTTTCTGTCAGCTTCTGTGCCAGCAGCCTTGCATTAAAATCCGTATCTCCGCCCGCACTTGCCGGAACAATCAGTTCTACGTTCTTAGGCCATTTCACCTGGGGAGCCACAGTATCGGCACCCCCCTTTGCCGCCTGTCCTGCAGCTGCCGTCCCCGCCCCATTTTCTTTGCCGCTGCAAGCTGTCATGGAACACGCAATCATAATTGCCATTACCACACAAAAAACCCTCTTTTTCATTTTAATACCTCTCCTTTTTTTGTTGAATTTTTAATGGTTTTCTTTACTATTTCCTGTTTGCTATTGACATTATATTCCTACTGGTGGTATATGTAAAATTAATAGTTTTTCTTTTTCTCTTAAATAAATTAAGAGATCGATATTCACCTGCATTCCGCAGAAAGGAGTACCTCTTATGGACCTCAAACAGATCGAATACATTGTAACCATTGCTGATGAGCGCAGCATTACCCGCGCCGCCGAGAAACTTTTCATCACTCAGTCCGCCTTAAACCAGCAACTGCTAAAGCTGGAAAAATACTTAGGGGCGCCGCTGTTCTTCCGCTCCCGTTCAGACTGCTATCCAACGGAAGCCGGAAAAGTCTACTTAAAAACTGCCCGGGAGATGATCCGCATGCGGCGGGAAACCTATAACCGTATCCATGACATTGCAGAGAACAAAAAAGGCTTTCTCTCTGTAGGCTTCACTCCCGGACGTGGCGTCGCCATGTTTTCGGTCGTATATCCGGCTTTTCACCATGCATATCCTGATGTTATCCTGGAGCCTAAAGAGCTGAGCGTGCACAGCCAGCAAAAGCTGATCTCCCAGGGCAAGCTTGACATCGGTTTTATGACTCTGAGGGATTCAGACAAAACAAATGACCACTACACGGATATTATTGATGAAGAAATCATCCTGGCCATACCGGAAAATTACCCTTTAAAAGAGCTTGCCATCCCGGTCAGCTCTGCCGATTCCGATTTATCCGTCATGGATATTTTCCACTTTCGGTATGAGCCTTTTGTCCTGATGTATAAAGAGTCTACAATCCGTTCTCTGGTGGACTCCATCTTTCAGGAAGCCGGATTCACTCCTCACGTACTGTTTGAAACCAGCAATACCGGAACGATTGTGACCACGATCCGCTCCAAGCTTTGCTGCGGGGTTATCCCATATTATTATTACAAGCTGGATCCCCGCGGCATGTCCTGTTATCATCTCCCCTCCCGTCCATCCTGGCACATTTCCGTCAGCTATAAAAAGGGAAGTTACTTAAGCGATGCAGCAAAGGAATTTATCCGCCTTGCTTCGGAATACTGGCAGAAAATCTGAATATGGTTACAGATACAGCTGTAGATTTCCTGCATCGTCAAAGGGAATATCCATAAAATCCGACACCTTTCTGACCCGGCCTTTCTCCTTTACGCTTTCAAACGCCGGTCTGGATAAATATACTTCCTCCAGGGAATTGGTATTGCGGATGATGGCCAGCTTCAGCCTGCTTCCGTCAATCTGACCAGACGCTTTGATACAGCCTTGGAAAACCAGTTTCTCCGTCTCCAGGGTAACCGGAATCGCTGCAATCTCCGGATGCATTCCTGTGAGAGAATTGACGCATGTATACTCCTCATTGATCGCTCTCCTCAGACCTTGGGAAATAAAATCTGCCATGCCGCAGCCGCTGGCATTTCCATCTGACTGAGGAGTCAGCCGCAGCACGCCAAGTGTCTCCACATGAGGACCGTCATTGGGGCGCCGGTTAATCGGCCGTCCAATCACTGCCGGATCCATGCCGGTCCCGCTGATATTTTTGCCCTGTTCACAGACAATCAGGCAGTCAATATCATCCACATAGATTCTGGGCAGCATACGGACCGCCTGCTTTAAAATAAGCGGTTCCCTGGTAAGGATTTCCTCTTTCTGCAGCACAAAGATGTCCGCCAGCTGCTCATATCCATTTTCAGTCACTGCCACACCTGCCTTAACCTTCAGCTGCTCCAACGCGGCCTTGCCCACCCGTACCATATTAGGCCCCAGGTTGGGAGTTCCCAGGCTGTGGGTCATTGCCGCTCCTTTATGCTTTGCTAAGCCGATCGCCATCATTTTCAGCAGCCCGCTCTGATATTCCTCACGAATGGATGTATGGGTTTTTATCCGGTTCAGCAGAATGATTCCGTCTGCTTCCCAGGCATTTTTGTCAATGTACACCGGAAGCCCCAATTCCGTTCTTGCCACCTCAACAACCTCCATACTGGATACGATGGGAGCGCCGGTACTCTCCTCTGTAATTCCAAGATTCGCCAGCATCCGCTGCTGGCCTTCTGCAGTCCCGCCGCCGTGGCTTCCCATAGCCGGAACAATAAAGGGGATTCCTCCGGAGTTCTTCACCAGTTCCACCAAAGTCTTCATGATCAGCTGATAACAGGCAATTCCCCGGCTTCCTCCTGTTATTGCGATCCGTTCTCCAGGGCGTATAAGAATCTGCTTTTGCTCCCATAGCATCCGCAGCTTCTGCTCCGGATCTTCAACCACGGTCCGGTCAAACTCCTGCTCCACCCTGCACACTTTAGGGATCTCATAGTTTTTCAGCATTTCTTCCAGCTTGGACATTCCACCCCTCCCTGCCTAATAGGCCGCTCTTACGGCAAACGCCGTGTTGGAGGAAGACGCATAATAATAGCGGATGCTTTCGATCGTACCGTCCTCTTCCAGCTTCTTTAAATTCAGTCTGACAGGGCTTCCCTCAATATCAGGCAGGTATAGACGCCCTCCTTTTTCCTCCGGTTTAACAGAAAGGCAATCACCTATAGGGCTTGTCATGGGCTCATGATTTTCCAGCAGTTCATTTTCATCGTACAGCGCGCCGAATACCGCATTGACCCACACCGTCCCTCCAGAGGAGAACCGCAGGCCTTTTTGATGGGCCAGCCCACGGATTTTCATAAGGTCTTCCATCCGGCTCATTCTTCCCACTAGAGGCATTAAGTGGTCCACACCTTTTTCCGCATAGGTCTCAAACGCAAAATAATTTCTCATGGATTCCCCGTATCCGATTTTCATATTTACCTGTTCTCTCAGGCTTTTAATAGCGTTCATATCGTGGGAATGGACGGGCTCCTCATACCAGGCGGGCTCATAAGGACGAACCATACCGGCAAACGTCAAGGCGTCCTTCACATTCCAGACCTGATTTCCGTCAATTGCGATTTCAATATCCGGTCCTACAGCCTGGCGTACCTTCCTCATCCTTCTGACATCCCGCTCCATGTTCTTGCCCCAGTCACTTCCCACCTTGAATTTGATGGTTTTATATCCTTCGTTCACGTAGCGCACCATATCGGCTACCAGATCCTCATCCTCTGACAGCAGGGAACCGCCGCCCTTATATGCCGCTGCCCAATCCTTCTTTGCTCCCAAAAAGCGGTGTAACGGCTTGTTCGCGCGCTTTGCCATGATCTCCAGCATAATGTAATCAAGCTGCCCAAGATCCACGATCTGCCCGCTCTGGAAACCAAAATTTCGCATTTTCCAGTAAATATATTCATACCACTGGCTGTAGCTGCGGGTTTCTCCCGTCAGGATAAGCGGCAGAATATTATTGACAATTCCCAGAGAACAGAAGCTTTCTCCGTAATATCCTTCCAGGTCATAAATCCGTATCCACCCCTGAAGAGGCACATAACTTCCAAATCCGCCGGTTGCGTCGCGCCACGGCTTTTTCACCGGTATCGGATGGAAATTATAAAACTCTGCTTTTGAAAATGTGAAATTTTCGTTTTGATCAATAGGAAACATATTTCCCCTCCTTTGTTTTATTTCATGACCATTGTAAACTTTGTCAAAATATATGGCAAGTTTTTGTAATTTTCTTGTTTATTTTGTTTCATTTTTATTGCAATTACGTTTTATTGTTTTATAATAGAAACATAATTGAAACATCACAAGAACGGCCATGAAAGGAGTATTTTATGACCAATATCGTTTTAATCGCCTCCGGAGACTCCATCTCCAACTTAGGGAAGCAGCTTCAAAAGAAACTTGCCTTTCCGGAATCCCTTTCCATCGTAAATACCTATATGGAACAGGCTGTAGAATATGCACGCCGCCATCTTCCAGCGGGCACGGACGTGATCATCGCCCGGGGAAACACCGCCAAACTCTTAAAGGCCTCCCATATTCCGGTTCCCATTGTAACGATCCCCATCAAGGACTCTGAATTGATCCGCTCCATCACCACAGCCACGGAACTATATGGGGAAGAGGATTCTCAGATCGCCTACATTGGGATGGAAGACGTCATACAATCTGTCAGCGGCTTTCTGGATATCCTTCACCGGAAAATCCGCCTCTACAGCGTAGAAAACAGCCAGGACATCTATGACAACATTCTCCGCGCCAAAAGGGAACACATAAACATAGTGATCGGAGGTGTTTACACCCAGGAACTGGCTGAGAAAAACGGACTGAAATGCGTCCTTTTGGAAAGCTCCATGGAATCCTTAAAAGAGGCCTACGAACGGGCCCTGGAAGTGCAAAAGGGAGTTATGCTCCAGAGAAAAAAGCTTCAGGAACGAATCATCATGATGAATGCCATTTCCGACGGAATCATCGGAATCAATGAAAAGGGCAGGATCAATCTGTTTAATTCCTCTGCCCAAGGCCTGCTCCGGTATTCCGAAGAGGAAATTACAGGGAAACCTTATTCCACGCTGTTTTCCGGCGCAGAGACGGCCATCATCAACCGGATCCTGCTTCGGGGCGATGAAATAAAAGGGCACGCGGCTGTCATCAGAGGTGCGGAATGCATTCTTGACTTTCATCCGGTCATGATCAAAGAGCGGAGCAAAGGCGTAATTATCATCGTAAGATCCCTGCCGGATTCCGGCGTTTCTGCAACAGCCGGGACGGACTCGGACGGAACCTCCCCCAGACAGCCGGCCGAAAAATTCTCTAAAGGACGCCCGGCGGGAAAACATCCCGCTTTCCTGACAGCCTGCTCCATGGCAAGGCGGTATGCGCCACAGGACGCTCCTGTGCTGATCGTAGGCGAAAGCGGCACAGGAAAAACTGTATTTGCCAAATGGATTCATGATTTAAGTTCCAGGAGCGGTGAACTCTTTCTCATCCGGGACAGCCGCCTTCTGTCCTTGGAAGATTTTTTGTCCGCTAACCGGGGAACGTTGTATATTCGTGACATCGAACAGATTTCCGATCCCATATCCGCCCTTTTAGCCGGGCTTCTGGAAACACATACCATAATCCTTCCTAATCACACTTGCCGGGATCTGGATGTCCGCATCATTGCCGGTTCCACCCAAAGCCTGCCCGGCCCTCTTCCTGACAGATTATATTACAGCCTGAACACCTTTTTACTTCCTTTGCCTGCGCTGCGCCAACGCAAAAGTGACATCTGCCCGCTTTTTTCCGAAATGGCGAAAGCATACAGACAGGAAACACCCGGCCCGGCGTTGCAGGAAAGCATTCCTTTCCCCTCTGGTGCGGAAGAATTGCTGGAATCTTATTTCTGGCCAGGTAATTTAAGCCAGCTGAAAAGCCTTTGCCGGCGTTTTACCTCTTTTGCACCTGAGGAGCTGACTCTTGATTTTATAAAGAAAAATCTGGATGACAGTGCTTATTACGCACACCTCACCCAGAAAGATTTTTCCATATCAGACTTTGCGGTCTCCGCCGAGAAAAAAGGCTTTATGATCAACCACAGACTGGTTACATTTGAAGAGCTGCTCACCTTAGACCGCTGCTGCCAGGGTCACAAAGGCGCGCTTGCCAAAGAGCTTGGAGTCAGCCGTTCTACCCTGTGGCGTTATTTTAAAATTATGGACCAGGCGAAAGGCGAAGATCAAAGCCCTAAGATCTGCCGTCAAATGGAAGGCCGATAAATCCTTCAATCAGCTTTAAGGTCTGTTCCATTCCTTTCTCATGGGTCCGTTCCGTCCCATGGGAAGCATGGACTCCCGGCCCGATCAATGCCCCCCGGATATTATGCCCTCCCTTCATGGCGGCCCCCACATCAGAGCCGTAATGAGGAAATACATCCACCGCATAATCCAGGCCCCTCTCCTTTGCGACGGCGATGAGGCGGTTCGTCATTTCATAGTCATAAGGACCGGTGGAATCCTGGGCGCAGATGGATACCTTTCTTTCATTCCCGGTTAAGTCATCCCCCAGGGCCCCCATGTCCACTGCAAGAAATTCCTCTATGTCTTCCGGGATCCAGCTGGCGCCAAACCCAACCTCTTCGTAATTGCTGATCACTATTTTTAAGGTCCTTTCCGGCTTGTGCCCGGACTTAAAAATATCCTTTAACACTCCCAGAAGAATGGCCACGGAGGCCTTGTCATCCAAGTGGCGGGACTTGATGAACCCGCTTTTCGTATGGACAAACATGGGGTCAAAGCTGATGTAATCTCCAGGAGCTATTTCAAGGTCCTTTACATCATCAGCGCTTTCAGCCAATTCATCCAGGCGTATCTCCATATTTCTGGCCTTTCTCTCCAGGGTCCTGGCATTGTCATAGGTGTGGACAGATGGCTCTTTTGTAAGGATGGTCCCGGTGTAGGTTTTCCCGGTCCTGGTGTGAATTTTACAGTACATCCCTTCGATGGTCTCCATCATATAGCCTCCAACCGGCACAAGGGTGAGCATCCCTGCCGGGGTGATGGAGCGGACCATTGCCCCTAAAGTATCCACATGGGCGGATAAGCCTAAAACCTCCTGTTTCTGCCCTGGAACTTCAATGATCAGGCCTCCTTTCCTGTTATAGGCAAAGGAACAGCCAAATTTTTCAGCTTCCTCCTCAACCGCCTGCATGACTTCCCTGGTATAACCGCTGGGGCTTGGAATATTAACGATTTTTTCTAACATTGATATGACATATGACATGGTTTCCATGGTAATTTACCTTCTTCTTTCTTTATTTTTCTTTTTACAATCCTTTCACAAGGAATGTAAGTTCCTGTATTCGCTGGGCGTACAGCCATAGCTTCTTAAAAATAGCTTGGAATAATAGCTGAGATGATTAAAGCCGCATGTAAGGGCGACCTGGGTGATGCTGGCAGCTGAGTCCTTTAAAAGGCCCCGGCTCACCTCCAGCCTGTATGAATTTAGAAAATCAATGGGTGACTGCTGCAGATAACGTTTGAAAATGATGCAGCATTTGCTCCTGCATATGCTTCCCGCCGCCGCAATATCAGATAAGGTCAGCTTTTCCGTATAATGCTGGTAAATATAAGACACCATATCCTTTTGGGCTGAAATATCGGAACCAGCCTGTCCGGCTGTTTCCGGGGATATGGCTTCACACCGCTCACAAAGCCGTTTCCATAAAGCGAGCATGATCCCTATTACCTCGATCTCGTAGGCAATGGAGGCCTGCTCCTTTGAAAAATAAATCTGATCAAGCTGGGCCGCCGTCTCCCTTCCCTCGCTGCTTAAACCGTCAAAGTAAATATATTCCATGCCTTGGTTTTCCATAATCGGGGCTATGTACTTTTGAAAAAGCAGTTTATTTCCTGTAAATAACTGGGGGTGGAACAGGATACAGATAAAATCACAGTCCTGCCGATTGCAGGAATAACCGTAGTGCATCTGTCTGGCATTGACCATAAGGCAGTCATTCTTTTTAAGCAATACCCTTTTTCCATTTACATGGTAGTTCATCTGACCTTTTAAAATGCGGATGAATTCTAAGTCTTCATGCCAGTGGCAAAGGGCCTTCCAATCAGGATAATCTGACAGCTTATCCCTCTGGATATAAAGCGGAATCCCCATCTGGTCATAACGGACAATTTCAGAGGCATCCTGCATGACATTGGTATCTATCATAAAATTCCCTTCACCTTCTCTAAATACGATTGTTATAATAAATAAAAATAATTGTGTTAGATAAGTGGGTCTCAGTGCATTATCATTATATCATATAAATCATAAACCGGCAAAGAAGGTTGAAAGAAAAATCATTTGTACACGAAAATAAGGATGGAGGAACAAGGCATGCTGTCAGACTATCATGTGCACTCTTATTACAGCGATGATTCAGAGTGTCCCATGGAAGAAATAATACAAAGGGCGGTTCTTTTGGGATTTGATGAAATTGCATTTACAGAACATGTGGATCATGGAGTAAAAACCAATTTAAATTGTGATTATGAAAGTTATTTTAAAGAAATAAAAGAAATGAAAGAAAAGTACAAGGGAAAATTAACTATAAAAACAGGGATTGAGTTCGGGGTTCAGACTCACACTATCCCCCTTTTCCAAAAGGATTTTGAAGCCTATTCCTTTGATTTCGTCATTCTGAGCAATCATCAGGTGGATGATAAAGAGTTCTGGAATTACCAGTTCCAGGAGGGAAAGAGCCAGAAGGAATTTCAAACCGCTTATTATCAGGCCATTTATGAAGTTGTGCAGGCATATAAGAACTATTCCGTTCTTGGCCATCTGGATATGATCAAACGGTATGACACCTATGGGGAATATCCGGACAGCAAAATCATGGATACGGTGGAAAAAATACTCCGCCAGGTCATTGCCGACAAAAAAGGAGTTGAAGTGAACACCTCCTGTTTCAGATATGGCCTAAAGGACTTAACACCCTCCAGGGAGATCCTGAAACGATATCTTGAGTTAGGCGGAACCATCCTTACCATTGGCTCAGATAGTCATAAAATTGAGCATTTGGGAAATCACATTCAGGAAGTAAAAGGGATGTTAAAAGATATAGGATTCAAACAGTTCTGCACTTTTAAGAACATGCAGCCCACTTACTGGGAACTATAATAAGGTGATGCCCTTCCGGCGGTCATTGACCGCCGGAAGGGCATCACCTCTCTTATTTCACAGCCTGCTGCTACACTTCAAAGATCAGATCTCCATAGCTTGGCATTGGCCATAATTCTTTGTCTACCATCATCTCCAGCTTATCTGCAGGCGCCCGGAGGGCTGCCATGGCAGGCACGGCCTCATCATGGTAAGCAGTTGCCTGCTCCTTGTTGCCTTCGACTGCCGCACATTTCTCAGCAACATCATTCAAACCGGCCAGAGCCACCTTCATGTCGGAAAGGAGGGCGCTCACTTCGATAAGAAGCTCTTCCTGAACGCTGATATCAGCTACCGGACAAGCTGCCTTTACCTTTCCAAGGGAATCGGCCAGCAGGGAGGCGTATTTCACGGCCGCCGGGATGATCTGCTTTCCGGCCATATCAATCATGGTCTTTGCCTCAATGTTAATGGCCTTGCTGTAGGCCTCATATTCAATCTCAACCCTGGATTCCAGTTCAGCCTTTGTGAATACCTTGAATTCCTCAAACATTTTCACGGAAGCCTCCGTTGTTAAGGCAGGAATGGCTTCCACCATTGATTTAAGGTTTGGAAGGCCTCTTCTTTCAGCCTCTTCCACCCAGGCATCGGAATAACCGTTGCCGTTGAAAATGATTCTTCTATGGGAACACAGCTGCTCTTTGATCATGTCATGGACTGCTGTGTCAAAATCAGCCGCCTTCTCAAGGATATCTGCTGCTTCCTTAAATGCTTCAGCCGTAATGGTGTTTAAAACCACATTGGGAGAAGAAATGGAATCAGAGGAACCCACCATGCGGAACTCGAATTTATTGCCGGTAAATGCAAAGGGGGAGGTCCTGTTTCTGTCCGTTGCATCCTTGAATAAATCAGGAAGTGTTCTTACTCCTGTCTTTAAGGTACCGCCTGCCTTGGAACGGGTAGCCTCTCCTGTGCTGCAAAGCTGATCCACTACATCCTCTAACTGCTCTCCAATAAACACGGAGATAATGGCAGGAGGTGCTTCATTTGCTCCAAGCCTGTGGTCATTTCCTACATCAGCTGCAGATTCACGAAGCAGATCCGCATGTTTGTCAACCGCCTTTAAGATACAGGACAGAACCAAAAGGAACTGAATGTTCTCGTGAGGAGTTTCTCCGGGATTTAATAAGTTGATCCCGTCATCTGTAGTCAGGGACCAGTTATTATGCTTACCGGAGCCATTGACTCCTGCAAAGGGCTTTTCATGAAGCAGGCAGTTTAATCCATGACGGCCTGCCACCTTTTTTAAGGACTCCATTACCAACTGGTTATGGTCAACAGCCACGTTTGCCTGTTCAAATATGGGAGCCAGCTCATGCTGGGCAGGAGCAACTTCATTATGCTGGGTCTTTGCCGGTACTCCCAGCTTCCAAAGCTCTTCATTTACTTCCTTCATATAAGCCGCGATCCTCTCACGGATGGAACCGAAGTAATGATCCTCCAACTCCTGTCCCTTAGGAGGCATTGCACCGAACAGGGTGCGTCCGGCATAAATTAAATCTTTTCTCTGCAAATACTTTTCATGGTCAACCAGGAAATATTCCTGCTCGGCTCCTACGGAAGGGGTCACTCTCTTGGAGGTGGTATTTCCGAATAATTTTAAGATTCTTAATGCCTGCTCGTCAACAGCCTCCATGGATCTTAAGAGAGGTGTCTTTTTGTCAAGAGCTTCTCCCGTATAAGAGCAGAAAGCAGTAGGAATGCAAAGGGTAACGCCGATGGCATCTTCCCTTAAAAATGCCGGTGAAGTGCAGTCCCAGGCGGTATAGCCCCTTGCCTCAAAGGTTGCCCTTAAGCCGCCGGACGGAAAAGAAGAAGCATCCGGCTCGCCTTTTACCAGCTCTTTACCGGAAAATTCCATGATCACCTTTCCTTCGGCCGTAGGTGAAGAAATGAAGGAATCATGCTTTTCAGCGGTAATGCCCGTAAGGGGCTGAAACCAGTGGGTGTAGTGGGTTGCCCCTCTTTCAATGGCCCAGTCCTTCATGGCATGGGCTACCACGTCGGCAATCGAAGGATCCAGCTCTGAGCCATCCTCAATGGTTTTCTTTATTTTTTTGAAAACAGACTTTGGTAAACGTTCTCTCATTACTGCTTCGTTAAATACATTCCTACCGAACAGCTCGGCTACATTTATAACTTCGCTCATAAATTTTCCATCCTCCCATATTTCGATAAGTCAAACTGCTTTTTAGTCTCCTCACGATCTGAATATGCGCATACATCAGAAAAGGCGCCCTCCCGGTATAAGGAGAACGCCATCGTTCTTAAATTAAATTAAACCATTTTCCGTAAAAAATCAAGTACTTTTTAAAAAATATTTTCCTTAAGCTTTTCCAACTGAACCAAATAGTTCCATCTTTTCTTTTACAGTGGCTTTAATTGCCTCAGTTCCTGGGGCCAAAAGTTTACGTGGATCAAAGCCCTTGCCTTCCAAATCCTTGCCAGCCTCAATATACTTACGGGTAGCATCTGCAAAGGAAAGCTGACACTCTGTATTTACATTGATCTTTGCAACGCCAAGGCTGATAGCCTTCTTGATCTGATCTTCCGGAATGCCTGTCCCGCCGTGAAGCACCAGAGGCATGTCCCCTACTTTATCCTTTATGGCAGCCAGTGTATCAAAGCTTAAACCTGCCCAGTTTGCAGGATACTTTCCGTGAATATTGCCGATTCCTGCTGCCAGCATGGTCACGCCTAAGTCTGCTACCTGCTTGCACTCATCAGGATCTGCGCATTCGCCCATACCCACAACGCCGTCTTCCTCGCCGCCGATGGAACCAACTTCTGCTTCAATGGAGAGTCCTTTTTCAGCGCAGACCTTCACAAGCTCCGTGGTCTTTTCCACATTCTCAGCAATGGGATAATGGGAACCATCGAACATGATGGAAGAAAATCCAGCTTCAATGCACTTATAGCAGCCGTCATAGGAACCATGGTCCAGATGAAGGGCTACGGGAACTGTAATATTTAATTCTTCGATCATGGCCTTTACCATAGCAGTTACGGTCTTATAGCCTGTCATGTATTTGCCAGCACCTTCGGAAACACCCAGAATAACCGGGGATTTCAGCTCTTCGGCTGTCTGTAAAACAGCTTTCGTCCACTCAAGGTTGTTGATGTTGAACTGTCCAACTGCATACTTTCCGTCTCTTGCCTTTTCAAGCATTTCTTTTGCTGAAACTAACATATCACAAACCTCCATTTTAAATTTTTCTCTTATATCCTTTTTATTATATACCATCTTACCTTATTTGGAAAGAATAATTTTTCCAGATTGTCATTTTTATAACGAAGTTACATTTTGCTTTCATCCGTACTTTGCTTTATAATAAATATAAGTTACAAATACATGATAGGAGATTTTTTATGAAACGAATGATGAGAAAGGGCATTTTCCACCCCCTGGACTCTGAAACCACAGAAATGCTGGAACACCAGAAAAAGCCGGATTTGTTTTCTGGAAAGCAGCTGCGCCAGTTGATTTTTCCCCTTGTGGTGGAACAGATACTGGCTGTTTTTATGGGAATGGCCGATACCATCATGGTGGCCTCCTGCGGAGAGGAAGCCGTGTCAGGCATATCCATCGTGGACACCATAAACGTCCTTTTGATCGGATTGTTCGGGGCAATGGCTGCCGGAGGTTCTGTCGTAACGGCCCAGTACATCGGCAGAAAGGATGAAAAAAGCGTTGCCAGGGCCGCAGGCCAGCTATTCCTGGCCATAGGAGGGCTTTCCATTTTTCTTATGGCAGTGACCCTTATCTTTAACCAGCAGCTGTTAAGGCTCATATACGGCAATATCGGTCACGAGGTTATGGAAAACGGACGGGTCTATTTCTACATATCCTCCCTTTCCTATCCGTTCCTGGCATTTTATAACAGCAGCGCAGCCCTTTTCAGAACTTCCGGAAACTCCAAGGTCTCCATGCAGGTCTCTCTGGCCGCCAACATCTGCAATATTGCGGGAAACGCCCTGCTGATCTACGGCTTTCAAATGGGTGTGGCAGGCGCCGGGCTTTCCACCCTGTTTTCCAGAATCTTATCTGCAGTGGTCATGGTGATCCTTCTCCGGAAGCAGAACCATTTCCCAATAGAGTTCCGCTTAAAGGTTGACAAGACCATGCTGCGCCAGATCCTCTATATCGGCATACCAAACGGCCTGGAGAACAGCATTTTCCAGCTTGGAAAGCTTCTCCTGTCCAGTCTGACCGCCAGCTTCGGCACCATGGCTATTGCTGCAAATGCGGTAGCCAGCACCATATGCGGCCTGGAAACCATACCGGCCAACGCCATAGGCATCGCCTTAGTAACGGTAGTTGGGCAGTGCATTGGGGCGGGAGAACTGAAACAGGCCCGGAAATATATGGGAAAGCTCTTAAAAACGGCATATATCTGGCTGCTGGTATTAAACCTTTCCATCATACCATTTTTGAAGCCAATATCCAACATGTTCCATTTATCCGGCGAGACCAGCGCCCTGGCCGTCAAGCTGATGCTTTACCACAGCATCTGCTGCATGCTGATCCATCCCCTGTCCTTTTGCTTAACCAACGGCCTGCGCGCCGCCAATGACGTCCGTTTCACCATGACAGTGTCCATCTGTTCCATGTGGATCTGCCGGATCGTCCTTGCCTACGTACTGAGCCTGTATTTCGGTCTGGGCCTCATGGGAATCTGGATCGCCATGACCATTGACTGGCTGGTGCGCGCCATTTTCTTCTCCACCCGGGTCTTAAGCGGAAAATGGTGCCGGTATGCCAACCGGAACATGAATTAGCTTAAAAAGCTTTCCACTGCTTCCTTCATCTTATCCCCATCGCATTCGGTACTATGGCGTACCGGTGCGGTGCGGATTTCTTCCACTGCCTGAGGAACGGGAACCCCGGATAACTCTGCCAGATGATCGATGATCCGGAATTCATCAGGCTCTTCCTGCTTCCCTTCAATGGCTTCCAGAACGCTTCTTGAGAATTTATAGGGGCTTGCCGTGGAAGCAATGATATTCTTTGCCTGATCCTTTGTTTCCGCCTTGTATTGGTCATATACACATGCAGCCACACCGGTATGGGGATCGATCAGATAGCCGGTATCCTCAAAAACCTTCTTAATAACTGCCCCGGTTTCCTCTTCTCCTGCAAAACCTCCCATAAAATCTTCCATAAAGTGCTTCATACCGGTGGTTACTGTATAGCTGCCTTTATCACCCAGTTCCTTCATAAGAACCGCATTGGCCTCTGCATCACATCCGGCACTTAAATAAATCAGGCGCTCTAAGTTGCTGGATATTAAAATATCCATGGACGGAGAACTGGTGAGAATAAAGTCCCGGTTCCTGTCATAAGTCCCGGTCTGGAAGAAATCATAAAGAACCTTATTTTCATTGGAGGCACAGATAAGGGTCTTAATGGGAACCCCCATCTGCTTTGCCAAATAGGCGGCCAGAATGTTTCCAAAGTTTCCAGTAGGCACGGTAACATTGATCTCTTCTCTGTCAGAAATCTCTTCACAGGCAAGGAGCTTTGCATAGGCATAGACATAATACACCACCTGGGGAACCAGCCTGCCGATGTTAATGGAGTTAGCGGAAGACAGCTGAAAGCCCTTTTCATCCAGTTTGCGGGCAAACTCCTTATCTCCGAATATCCTTTTGACACCTGTCTGAGCGTCATCAAAATTTCCATGAATGGCGGCCACATGGGTATTTTCCCCTTTCTGGGTTACCATCTGAAGTTCCTGAACACGGCTCACTCCATCCTTTGGATAGAACACGATGATTTCCGTCCCTTCCACATCGGCAAAACCAGCCATAGCGGCCTTTCCTGTGTCACCGGAGGTAGCGGTAAGGATCACGATTTTATTTTTCACCTGATTCTTTTTTGCAGCAGCAGTCATCAGGTGAGGGAGAATGGAAAGGGCCATATCTTTAAATGCAATGGTGCTTCCATGATATAATTCCAGATAATAGGCTCCGTCAGCCTTGGCAAGAGGCGCAATCTCCTCTGTATCGAATTTGCTGTCATAAGCCCGTTCAATACAGCTCTTTAACTCCTCTTCTGTGTAATCCGTAAGGTACAGCTTCATAACCTCATAGGCTGTCTCCTGATATGTCATTTCCGACAGCTCCTTCATGGATTTGTCAAGCTTTGGGATAAAACACGGCATGAACAGGCCGCCGTCTTCCGCCAGCCCTTTTAAGATTGCCTGGGAAGCTGTCAGGCCGGCCTCTTTGCCCCTGGTACTTTGATAGGATATTTCCATGGTATGTTATTCCTTTCCTGCTCTCTCATAATATCAATGGATCAAAAACCTTGCCAGCATTGTAGCACACTTTCTTTAAGGGCGCAAGAAAAAAGGGCAAAAAGTTTCCATCTAACGGACGAATGTATTCACACCAGAGACACAAGGGTTCCATTTTTATTCTCTATATGGTAAGATACAACCATGGATACAGAAAGGAGACAGCTTCATTGAGATACGAACACATGCTGACAGGGATCTTTATAAGCCGGCCTAACCGTTTTATTGCCCACGTCCTGATTTCAAAAGAGGGGTATGGAGAAGCGGAAGTGATCTGTCATGTTAAAAATACAGGGCGCTGCCGGGAGTTACTCATCCCCGGCGTTAAGGTGCTGGTGCAGTTTCATCCAGAGGCCGCGGCCCTTGGAAGAAGGACAGAATACTCTTTGATCGGCGTATGGAAGGAACGGGAAAGGGGCGGGCCGCTCCTCATCAATATGGATTCCCAGGCCCCCAATCAGGCAGCGTACGAGTGGCTGCAATCCTCCCGGGAAAATTCTCCCCTGCCTTTTCACCAGGCGGAGGATACGCTTTCCCTTTTCCGTCCGGTCATAAAGGACATCAGACGGGAAGTTACCTACGACCAGTCACGGTTCGATCTGGCTTTTCAGGCAGTTCTGCCTGGAAAACGGGAAACCCATGGGCAGAAAATCCCTGCATTCATGGAGGTTAAGGGTGTCACCCTGGAAGAAAAAGGCCTTGCCATGTTTCCTGATGCGCCGACGGTGCGGGGAGTAAAACACATGGAGGAGCTTATTAATGCCCACAGGGAAGGATATGAAGCTTATATCCTGTTTGTCATCCAGATGAAAGAGATGGAGGCATTTACGCCAAATAAAAAAACGCATCCGGAATTTGCGGAAGCGTTAAAAAGGGCGAAGGAGGCAGGCGTCCATATTTTAGCATATGACTGTGTTGTTACGGAGGATTCCCTCTCCCTGGACATGCCGATCCCGGTCTATCTGACGTGATATGTGAGGAAGGTTTCAACGGACTTGTTGTGGTAACCGTTGGAAACCGCTGTTACGGAGTATATAGACCCTAGCTGAATAGAGGAAAATAAACGCAGCGTCACGCTGCGTTCATTAGACATCCATATTAGAATTTTGATTCGGTTAAAAAAACAGGAGCATCGCTTTTGACATGGAATCATGATTATTTAATTAAAATTTCCGACCTCCGCCTCCCATAGTGCGTCCGGAGGAAGTATGGGTAGTACTCCTGCCGCCGGAGGAAAAACCGCCTCCGCCCCGGCCTGTATTCCCCTGATTCCGGGGAATGATCATATAGGTCACGGTTTTGTTCACCAGATGGTCGAACTGGTCCGAATACCGGAACTGACAGTTTGCACGATAGGCCATCAGTGAGTTCTTAGCCCCGCCTCTCTCCTTTTTCATGGAATACCGGCTGGTTACTCCCCCGCAGGCTGAAGCCGCCGCAATAAGCCCGATAAGGGCTGCTAAAGCTGCCTCATACCACCGGATGCTGCGGTAAACACTTATTTTTCCTGTCTCTTTATCATAATTATACTGTCCTCCTGGAATTCCGGCCTTATAATATTTGGTCACACCATCCAGAAAGCTCCCGGCACAGGCTCCGTAATTCTGATTGCTTATCTCGTCATAAGCGGAATCCAGAATGGAATTCCAGCGCTTATCCGTTAAAAAGCGGTTCATCTTTCCTACCGGAAGGATGTAAAGCTCCCGGTTATCCATGTCAATCAGGAACAATACCCCGCTGTAATCCTTCCCAACTCCATAGGCTCCTCTTATGTAGAAATCCTCCGCATATTGTCCGGCCGACTTTCCACCTGCCTGGTCTGTGGTTGTAATCACCACATCCATATTCATATCTTTTCTCATCGCCTGGATCTGAGTTTCAAATGTTTCTATTTCTTCCTGGGAAAATAGTCCGGCATCATCATATACCCGTTTTTCACTTAAAGCACCTCCCGGACTCTGGCTTTCGGCAAAAGCTTTCATGCCGCCGGAAAGAACGATCAGAAACAGAAGAACCATAAACAGTAAAACGGTTACCCGGCTTATCCCAAGGAACAGTCCCTTTGTTTTCGTCATATCAGATACCCCACAATCAACATGGCAAGAAATACGGGCAGGAATATTTCCATAAACAGAAGCATCAGTTTGTTCCGGTCCACAGGAAGCTTGCCGCATACCTTACCGGTCTGCCCATTCACTGTAAAATAATACATCTGGTCCTTTGCCCCATCGTGGTAGGTAAGGGTCCACACAGGCAAAAGTGCATACTCCCATCGTTCATCCTCCAGGTGGATGGATTGATTCTGAACCCTCACAGAATCATAGGAGGTAATGCTGTTTTTTAAAGACTGCTCGGCAAACAGGCGCACCTCTGATTTTACTTCCTCAGAGAATTCCTGCTCTCCCATGTCCCGCCGTTCTGCCACAAAGCCGGAAAGATATCCCATGGAAAAGGGCTTCATTTTCTCCGTTTCAAAAGGCAGCACGCCCTCCACCAGCTCCCGGTTGGACTTTTTGAGGGCATTACGGGGCACGAATTTCACGGGCATAGAACCTTCCCTGCGGACATCATAGGTCTGAGTTTCCGTATAGCGGCGGTCACCGCTCACCCATACCCTCAGACGGTCCGCTTTTGCATTTAAGCTTCCCTCCGCCCGGCAGCTGTAAAGCATGTAAGGAAAATATACGCCGGAAATCTTCTCAATCTGGTCTTCACTGTAAAAAGCCTTTGGAACAAACCGTTTCTTTTTCATCCATTGCTCAAAGATTTCCACTGCCCGCTTCTTTTCCATTGCAAATGGAACCACATAGTCCGGATGGAATTCTCCGGACAGCCTGCCCGATAAGATCACCGGGTTATGGCAATAGTAGCAGAAGGTCGCTGCAGTGGTCTCATCCGTCACGATTTCGGCGCCGCAGCTTGGGCAGGCATAAAGGACAGGCTCTCCGCCCTGTTTCTTTGCCTTGGGTGCCTCCGGCTCCCTGCTTTTCTTTTCTGACTTAGGCTCCTGCGGCTCCCCGCTCTCTGTTTCTTTCTGGTTGAATTCTGATAAGCAGTATTCACAAGCATACTTCTGCTTTTTCGGATCAAAGATAAGCGGCCCGCCGCAATTTGGACATTTATAGCTTATGATCTCACTCATGGTCTTGGTTTTCCACACTCCGAACAAAATCTGCCATTGTTTACAGTTTTACATTCACAGGTCCATGTTCCTGACGGCTTTGGATTTCCGCATTCCGGACAGAACTTTCCTGTATTCACACTTCCGCAGCCGCAGGTCCATGGGCTTTCCAAAGGGCTTTCGGTCTTACCCGCTCCGCTTACCGGAGTCCGCTCCATGGAATTATCCTGCTGGGCCCGGTTCATCTGCATCTGCTGATAATTGGCACTTGAAGCTGCTCCCATAAAGCCGCCGCCAGTGTTCATTCCCATGTTCATTCCCATAAATCCTGCCATGGAACCATTGGCATTGCTTCCTGCCGCTTCAATACCTCTGGCCACTGCTCCCTGCACATAGCCCTCCCTGACCCCGGGATCGCCAAGCATGGCACCCTGGTTGCGCATCTGGATCAGTTTCTTTGATTCCTCATCATAGGAAATACTGGCGATTCCCACGGACTGGATCTCAATTCCTCTCTGGTCCTTCCACTGGTCATCAAGGACACCCGCCATATACTGTCCCAGTTCCCTTCCTTTTGAAGCTACATAAGAGATCCGGATGCCATCGGCGGACATCTGGTTGATCGATGACTGAAGAGCCTCTAAAAACTCAGATAAATACTGGGCATTGATGTCATCCACCTCGACCCGGGAAGCATTTTTCGGTATGGCTTCCCCATAGAATAACAGAGGGTCTGTCACCTTGATGGAATAGGTTCCGTGGGCCCGCAAAAACAGCTCCGCATTATAAAACTGATCAAAATAGTTGATGGGATTGGGCGTACCGAACTTGATCCCTTTAATCTCCTGTAAATTGATGAAATACACCCTCTGGGAAGTGGGTGTCTGGCCGCCGAAGCGGATCCGGTCAAAGGATTCCTTTATTGCCTCATCAAACTGACCGTTAAAGAGGGATGGAAGGGAAGAATTTTTCACGGTAAAATAACCTGGTTCTCCGGTGTAATCAATTACCTTTCCGCCATCGACCAAAATCATAAACTGATTGGGGTAAACATGAATCACGGAACCATCAGATACCGTATATTCTGTGCTTTTTGTATTGGATCCCTTCCGGATCTTCACTCCGCTGGTGAATACGGTCTGATCTCCCATATTGCCTGCTTCTATCACTTCAAGCCACTGGTCTGCCAGTGAACCTCCTACTGCGGTAGTAAGCGCCTTAACAATTCCCATGTTATTTCCTCCTCAACAATATTATTTTCCCGGTTCCTGATCGCCATTCAACCCTCGCAACCATGAGCAAGCTCATCTTCGCTCCCTTTCGCTCACCATATCATGAACCTGCGGTTCCTGATCGTCATTCGCCGCTCGCGCCCATGAGCAAGCTCATCTTCGCTCCCTTCCGCTCATTATACTACACCATTAAACGGTTGGCTATACAGATTCCCTCATCATGGCAATTTCTTTGGCATAGCCGGAAAGGTCATTGGGTGTTTCTAAATAAAAGGGAAGGTCCTTTAAGGCCGGATGGACCGTGATCCGTTTTAGAGCCTCAAAGCCTATAAAGCCTTCACCGATCTTTGCATGGCGGTCCTTGTGGGCTCCCAGAGGGTTCTGGCTGTCATTCAAATGAATGGCCTTCAATTTATGAAGTCCGATGACCCGGTCAAACCGGTTTAAGACCCCGTCTAAATCCCCCACAATGTCATAGCCCCCATCCCATACGTGGCATGTATCCAGGCAGACTCCCATATGGTCTTTTTGCTCCACCCGGTCCAGGATCTCCTTAAGCTCTTCAAATTCCCTTCCCACCTCGCTGCCCTTTCCGGACATTGTTTCCAAAAGCACGGTGGTATGTTGCTGCGGCGTCAGAACCTGATTAAGCATATCCGAAATAAAGCATATGCCAGCTTCTGTTCCCTGTCCCACATGGCTTCCCGGGTGGAAATTATAGCAGTTTCCGGGAGTGTATTCCATCCGGTCCAGATCATCCTTCATGGTGTCTCTGGCAAGGGAACGAAGCCCTTCATTGGGAGAGCAGGCATTTAAGGTATAGGGAGCATGAGCCAGAATCCTCTCAATCCCGTGGTCCCTGGCAAAGTCTAAGTAACGGTTTACATCCTCCGGATTCATGGCCTTGGCCCTGGTCCCTCTGGGATTTCTGGTGAAAAACTGAAAGGTATTGGCATCAATCTTCACAGCCTCCTTCCCCATGGCAAAATAGCCTTTTGAGGAAGACAGATGACATCCGATCGTAAGCATAAAAACCTCCTGTCATTTTATTTTTCTTATCTTTTTCCCTTTGGACGGGCTGATGGCCATTACGGCGATGAACATGAACACAGCAGCCAGTGCCAACTGAATGAAAATGCTTAAAACCACCCAGTTTTCCATGATAAAGTTATCCGGGTGAGGGCCAAACCAGCTGTTTAAGCTCCTCACCACCTGATTATCCCCTGTCTGGCCGTTGATCATTGCATAAAAGGTGGCCGCCGGGTTTACCAGGAGCAGATAGAGGAATGCGCCGGAATTGGTCTGATCAGCCATGCCGCCCACGGACATGGCATAGGCACTGCTCATATTCATACGGGCCATGGATAAGACAAAGGCATTGATTGCATAGGTGCCTGCGGCAATGAGGACCAAAACTCCATAGCTGACTACAGTGGCGATGGTGGACCGTTTAAAAAGGGAAGAAAAACAGATTCCCATACTTCCGCAGAGAAGGGCCACCGCTAAATAACACAAAAGCAGAAGAAGCACGTCATAAACCATCACTCCCCCATAAACAAAGGACACCGCCAGAAGGGGAAAACTGGACATGATCAGGATGAACATGGTGCCAAAGGAGGAGGTGAGCTTCCCCCATATGATTTCCCATGGCTTTAAGGTGGTGGTAAGAAGAAGGTCAAGGGTCTGGCGTTCCCTTTCCCCGCTTATGCCTCCTGCGGTCAGGGCAGGCATGATGAACATCAGCATCACAAATTCCACCGCAGCCACGAACACGTACAAATTGGTAAAGGAAGAATACTGAATCTCCGCCGTCAGCTTAACCCGCTCCACCACGGAATACATGTTAAGCAGGACCACCAGAGCCAGGATGGTATTAAAAAGGGCCAGGATCAGTGCCAGACGGAAGCTTCTGGAGCTGACCATTGTTTCCCTCTTATAAACCGGATTCAATTTCATGTACAAGCACCGCCTTTTCTTTATCATGATCCGTGATCTGCATGAACAGGGATTCTAAGCTTCCCTGTTCCCTGTAAAATCCATGCACAAGCACGTCGGCATCCACCAATTGCTGCAAAAGAAGGGCCTCATCCTGATTATCTCCGATGAAATTCACCCGGATGTCCTCGTCTTTTACCGCTATGGTCTGGACGCAGGGCTGGCTCTTTAAGATGGTCAGCGCCTTTTCCTTATTTCCAAGAACAGAAATGATCAGAGGATTGGAAGCGTTGACCCTGCGCAGGATCTCCTCCATACTTCCGCTTAAGACCATTTTTCCCTGGTCAATGATCCCGATATCCGTACACAGTTCGGAAAGCTCAGAGAGAACATGGGAGCTTATTAATATGGTCTTTCCCTGCTCTTTTAATTCCTTTAAAATTTCTTTAAATTCAAACCTGGTTCTCGGGTCCAGCCCAGAGGCCGGTTCGTCAAGGACCAGCAAAAGGGGATCGTGGATCAAAGCCCTTGCCAGGCAGAGCCGCTGTTTCATCCCTCTTGACAAGCTGTCCACGTAAAAATTCACCTTATCCTCCAGGCCCACCTGCTCCAAAAGAGTCATGTACCGGGTCCTGGCCTTCAAGCCGTCGCTCCCATAACAGGAGGCAAAGAATTCCATGTATTCATTGACCTTTAAATTGTCATAAACCCCGAAAAAATCCGGCACATAGCCGATCTTCAGCTTTAACTCATTTAAGCCCCTGGACACATCCACCCCGTCAATCATCACCTGCCCGCTGTCAGCGAAAAGAAGCCCTGTCATGATCTTGATGGTGGTGGTCTTTCCTGCTCCGTTAGGTCCTACGAATCCATAAAGTGAACCCTGTGGAATATGTAGGTCCAGACCGTTTAACGCATGGAACTTTCCAAATTTTTTCCGTAAATCCTTAATATCTAACATTATTTATCCCTTCCTGTCACAGTCAGCATGGGCAGAGTCACATACCAGTTGTTCTCAGCCGTATTGTCACATACATATTTTACGGTCAGGGTGTTGCCGGGAGACAGATAAGGGGTGAGCTCCCAGGCTTTATAAACCCCTTTGCCAGGGTCCATGGCATCGTAATTTCCCGTGTCATGATTGTAGAAATAGACGTTTCCCTTAAAAATAGTGGTGTAGTAAAAGCTTTCGCTGTTTAAAAACTCATCGGAAGGGTTTTCAAAGGTCAGTGTTTCCACCTCTAAATCATTTCCAAGGAAATACTCCAAAGCTACCGGGTCTATGCCGTAAATGGCATTGGAATCCGCATAATACTGCCCGCTTACCACTGTAGGCGTTTTCATGAGGGCAGAACGGGAGGTCTCTCCGCTTTTCTTTGTATTCACATTAATGGTGGATGTGAACATGGACATGCCGTAAGTCTCATAACTTCCCCTGGCAAGGAACTGACTGGCTGACTGGTCCTTGCTGAAGGCCACGATCCTGGCCTCGGGATTATAAAATGAGGAATATTTATCCAGGTAAAAGCTTAAAATATTGGTCCTTGACAGGGCCAGCATGTAAGCAGGGTCTTCAATATCTGCTTTTTGATACTGGTAGCTTCCCGTCACACGGGCTGATACCAGAAAGGAATTATTAATGGGGTAATTGATCACAGGAAGCCCCTCTAAGTTCATGGTCTCTCCCGGCTTCAGCTCTTCAATGACCACCATTTTCCCGTACATCAGGATCCCCACCTTTTCTACCTGGAAGGGATATTCATTGGTCACGGTGCCGTATACCTTTCCCCCAAACAAAGTAATGTCCCCTGTCAGGCCCTGATGATCGGTATTGGGAGTCCGTTTCCTCAGAGAATAATATTTCGGAGTAAAGGCCGCCGCATTCTGAACAGAAACCCTGGTGTCATTTTCCCCATAGGATATCTTCACCTTGTAATCTTCATTTCCCATAAATCTGGGAACCGGCTTCATTTCATAGGAGCTGCTTCTGGTGATGGGGAGTAAGTCATAGGACGGGTCCAGGGCAATGGTATATGCCTTGTTGTAAGGAGTCCTCATGTTGAGATAGGTGTATTCATCCACATAGTCTGACCTGGTATCCAGAATGGTGGCATAGGTAAAGAAGGTGTCCTTAAATCTGGTTCCCATTCCCATTAAATATACTACCGCAGCAAAGAACAGTGAAACTGCTGCAACTCCTGTCCGGTAAAATCTTCTCCGTTCCTGCTTTTTTAAGAATAAGTAAAGCCCGGGGCCTACCAGAAGAATATATCCCAGAATCACCGCTGCATAAAGGAATAAGTCAGGCAGCTTATCCACGTCTCCGGTATTTAACATATTCTGGACGGACCAGAACTGGGCGGAATTGCCGCTGTAAAGGTATGAGGACAAATCATTTAACTTGGCTTCTCCCAAAAGCGCCGTAAAAAGCTTATCCACATAGGAGCGCTGGACCTGGCAAAAGGAGGCGATGTCCACAAAATCATAGGCGGCCACTCCCACCTTTCCTTTTCCCTTTGACACGGATGTGAGGACCGGGAATTCATCATTGGACAGCACTCCGGTGCCTCCTTTTAGGGAAACATCCGCGCAAACCAGATTCATAAAGGAATCTCCCGGGCCATTGGAAGAATATTCCACTCCCATGTCCACGGATTTTTCCGAAGGCGGAGCATAATCCTCCTCCAGGATATCGGAACGGAAGGCATAAAGGGTGTCATCTGCCCTGGCCCCGGTTCCAAGAAGAAGGATTCCCCCTTCCTTCACCCATCCCCAGATGGCAGATACCTGGTCTTCTGACAGCCTTTTTGTATCATAATCCGTAATCACCAGCACATCAAGAAGATCCAGGCCGATGACATTATCTGGCATCTTCGATCCGTCCATTTCAAAGGTCTTGATCCTGACAGAGCTGTAATTTACTCCAACGCCCTCCATATAGGACATGGTTTCCGGCTCATCCGACAGCACTCCCACAAACAGCTCCGCAATATCCGCCGTGACATTCATCTTTAAGCGTTTACGGATCAGTTCTCTTCCCTGGGAGTCCAGAAGCTTTACAAAAAGGACATCTGCCCTTCCCACGGGGATATCCAGGGACTCCTCCGCCGATTCAAAAGCACCTAAGGAAACCGGGTATTCATATTGGTAAATGTCATAATCAGATTCCATTGCCATAGCCTGGACCGTCCCATGAAAGCCGGAATCCAGCTGGCTGCTTAATGTAATATTTACCGGCACGTAACGTCCGCTTTTTGCATTTCCTTCATAGCCGTAGGAAACATCCATGGAAACACCGGAATTGGAGGCAGCATAATTTCCGTCTGTGGGGGGATTCCCCGCCTCCATCCCAGCCGATGTTTCATATGCCATGCCGAAAGCAGGCAGCATTACGCTGCCTGCTATGGTGACCGCAATGGCACAAATCAGGGATATTTGTCTGAATTTCATTCTCTGTCACCCTATCTTTCCAAAGTTCTCTTTATTAATATCAAAATCCACTAAAAGCTTTACCGTAAATACCGTACCAGATAAGTCGCTGGTCACTTCAATGGTGCCGCCGTGCATATCCACAATATTCTTTGCAATGGCAAGCCCCAGACCGGTTCCTCCCGTATTGGTGGAGCGGGACTGCTCCACCCGGTAAAACTTGTTGAAAATGAGGGGCAGCTCCTCCTCAGGAATCACGTAACCATAATTGATCACCTGGATCGTGACCAGTTCCTCGCTTCCGTGAACCTTTACCAGGATGCGCTTTCCATCCGCTCCGTATTTGATGGCGTTGTTAATCAGATTGTCAAACAGACGGGCTAAAAGGTTGCCATCCGCCGAAATGACCTGGGCGGGGACATTGCTTTGAAGCTCATAAGAAAGGTTCTTATCCACAAAACTGGGATAAAATTCCTCCAGAAGCTGACTCAAGAGCTTCACCACGTCCACCTTGGACACGTGCATGGAGATCTTTCCATAGTTCAGCTTTGTAAATCCGAATAAATCTTCGATCAGCTTTTCCAGCCGCTTTGTCTTCACGTATGCAATCCCTATGTAATTTTTCTGGACTTCCGGATCAAGCTTTGTTTCTCCGGATAAAAGTTCCAGATACCCGATGATGGAGGTCAAGGGCGTCCTTAAGTCGTGGGCAATGTTGGTAATCAGCTCATTTTTGGTCCGCTCTGCCTCCCGTTCCTTATCCATGAGGCTTCTCAAATCTCCCACCATCTTGTTTAAACTGGCAGCCATGACGGAGAACTCATCATCTCCCTCAATGTCTACCATAATGTTTAAATCTCCCTCGGAAATGCTCCGCATGGCATCAGAAATCCGGCTGATGTAACGCATGGACTTTTCCTGGAGAAGAAGGAAGGTGACCGTGAATATTCCTATTCCGAAAACCACATAAATCAGGATCACCACCACGTCAAAGGAAGTGAGCATTTCCACAAATGCATTGTCCCTTTGGGTGTTTCTCATGTAGGAGGCTACCAAAGATACGTTGGTTACCAGAAATATCTCGATCAGGACCGTGACCACTGCGCTGTAAAAAATATTGGCAATGACCCGGGTATGGAAACGGCGATTGATATCATTTTTCAATTTTGTATCCTACCCCCCACACAGTGGTGATGATCTTGTTCTGTCTGGTATCTTCTTTCATCTTGCCCCGCAGGCGTCTGATATGTACCATTACCGTGTTATTGGCCTCATAAACCTTTTCGTTCCAAACCTTTTCAAAAATCTCATCCGTGCTGAACACCCTTCCCGGATTGGAAGCCAGCAAATAAAGGATATCAAACTCAATGGGGGTGAGCTTGATCTCTTCCCCATAAACAGTCACCTTGTGGTTATCCTTGTTAATGGTCAGCCCTCTGATTGCAATTTCATTCTTAACCGCCTCGTTCACCGCGCTGTTGGGGTTTAACTGGGTATAACGGCGCAGCTGGGATTTTACCCGTGCCGTCAGCTCCAGGGGGTTAAACGGCTTTGTCACGTAATCATCAGCTCCGGTTCCAAGACCCAATATTTTGTCCAGATCCGTAGACTTGGCACTGAGCATGATGATGGGAATGTTATTAGTCTCCCGTATCTTCTTGCACATCTGCAGGCCATCCATTCCTGGCATCATGATGTCTAAAAGCACCAGATGGATCTGGTTCTTTTCCAGAATTCCCAGTCCCTCTTCCGCATTATTTGCTTTGTATACTTTATATCCATCACTGACCAAATAGATCTCCACCAGCTCCGCAATTTCTTTCTCATCATCCACAACCAGAATGCTTATTGTTTCGGACATGAAAAATACCTCCCTTGTCGTATGTATATATAAGGTTCAGCGGTGCATGCACCGCTTAGACTCTTATCCATTTTACCACAAGAAAGGTATCTTTGCCTTACTATTTTCTTACAAAAAAGCTATAATTCGGTAATTAAATGGAATTCTCTTATTCCTCCTGGCTCTCCGTAGGAATGAATACACGGCTGCCTATTGGGTTTAATTTACCAAGTTCTTCCTTTACGTTTCTGATCGCCTCTTCGCAGAACTGCTCCTGGCTGTTGACCAGGACCTTGCCCCTTTTATCTGGCTTTTCATAGGTCCCGGAGGGCTGTAGAATGTGGGCCTTCACGTTATCCTGAAACTGTACCTTAAGGACATGGAGGATCTGCTCCACCAGGGTCTCATCCTCCACCGGAAACATGATCTCCACCCTCCGGTCTAAGTTTCTCGGCATCCAGTCGGCACTGCCCATATAAAGCTCCGGACTGTTGTCGTTTTCAAAATAAAAGATCCGGGCGTGCTCCAGGAAATTTCCCACAATGGAATGAACCGTTATATTTTCACTTAGCCCCGGAACCCCTGCTTTTAAGCTGCATATGCCCCGGACGATCAGCTGGATCTTTACCCCCGCGCAGGAGGCTTCATAAAGAGCTGCTATGATCTCCTTGTCACAGAGGGAATTCATCTTTGCCATGATATGAGCTGTTTTCCCGTTTTCCGCATTTCTCGCTTCCCTGCGGATCATCCTTAGGAACCTGGCCCGCAGCCATATGGGAGCCAGAATCAGTTTATTCCAGTGAAGGGGCTCGGAATAACCTGACAGCATGTTGAACACGGCAGTTGCGTCCTCTCCGATCTGGGGATTGCAGGTCATAAGACCCATGTCCGTGTAAAGCTTTGCTGTGGAATCGTTGTAGTTTCCTGTGCCTAAATGGACATAGCGGCGGATCCCGTCTTCCTCCCTGCGCACCACCAGGGTGATCTTGCTGTGGGTCTTTAAGCCTACCAGCCCGTAAATCACGTGGCAGCCGGACTTTTCCAGCTTTTTTGCCCAGTTGATATTGTTTTCCTCGTCAAAGCGGGCCTTTAATTCCACCAGGACCGATACCTGCTTTCCGTTGTCGGCCGCTTCCGCCAGAGCAGCGATAATGGGGGAATTCCCGCTGACCCTGTAAAGGGTCTGCTTGATGGCCAGAACTGACCGGTCACTTGCAGCAGTTTTCACAAAATTAACCACAGGATCAAAGGTTTCGTAAGGGTGGTGAAGCAAAATGTCTCCCTCGCGGATGTTGGAAAAGATATCTTCCTCATTCATGAGTCTGGGAACCTGCTGCGGCACATAAGGGACAGCCTTTAAGTGATCAAAGCCTTTCAGTCCGTACATCTTCATTAAAAAGGTCAGATCCAGAGGGCCTGCGATCTCAAAAATATCGCCGGAGCTGATGTTCAGTTCCCGTTTAAGTATTTTTAACAGGCGCTTATCCATCTTCTCCTCCACTTCAAGGCGGATGGCCTCGCCCCACTGGCGTTTTTTAAGCTGCTTCTGGATCTCCTCCAAAAGGTCTTCCGCTTCCTCTTCGTCAATGGTAAGGTCTGCATTTCTCATAATGCGGAAGGGATGGGCAGTGATGACATTGTAATTTAAAAACAGGCTGCCGATGTTCCGTTCAATGATCTGTTCCAGCAAAATGACCGCCCGTTCTTCCTTTTTCCGGGATGGAAGTTCCACGATTCTTGGAAGAACACTGGGTACCTGGACTGTAGCAAATTCCAGCTCTTCTTCCCCGCTTTTTTTCTGAAGGAGGGCCGCGATGTTTAAGGATTTATTGCGGATCAAAGGAAAGGGACGGGAGGAATCCACTGCCATGGGAGTCAGCACCGGATACACGTTCCGCTCAAAATAGCTGTCCGCATATCTTCCCTCTTCCACGCTTAAATCCTCATGGTTTTGTACCACCCGAAGCCCGTTCTGCTTTAACGCAGGAAGGAGGGAACGGTTGTAGGTGGAATACTGGAGGGCCACCAGCTCATGGGTCCGCCCGCTGATCTTTTCAAGCTGGGACTTAGGATCTAAGCCTGCAATGTCAGGCTTCGTATATTTGGCATGGACCATATCCTTTAGAGAAGCCACCCGGACCATATAAAATTCATCCAGATTAGAGGCGGTGATGCTTAAAAACTTCAGCCGTTCAAAAAGAGGAAGGCTCTTATCTCTTGCTTCGCTGAGCACCCGGTAATTAAATTCGATCCAGCTCAGTTCACGGTTTACATAATTCTCAGGATTGTTATAGATCATTTCATTGTTGACAGCCATCAGGATAACCTCCTCTTCTGTTTTAATATGGGCCTTATTCCGAATATCTCTTCAAAGAAGTCCGCTTTCTGGCGAAATGCCACAGCTTCCAGGGTGATGTCGCCCTCATAAGGCACGGTCACCACCAGCTGCCCGTCTTTAACGGCCATACGGCTTTCCGACAGCTTCTGTTTATGGCTTCGGTCCATGGAATTTGCCAGCCTTAAAATGGCTGTCAGCTTTCCGACAAGTATGATGCTGTCCTCCTGAAGGAATTCTCCCTTTGTGTTCCGGAACACCTCTTCGTTTAAATGGATCCGGTTATAATCAAATTCCACCCCGTTATAGCGGACCGCATTGGCAATGATCTCCCGTTCCATATGGGACAGCCCGATGATCTCCGTAGACATAATGATGTGGTAGGCGGACTCGCTGGGATTTCTCATGCTGATGAACTTACCGCAGGCGTGGAGTATGGCCGCGATCTGCAAAAGAAGCCTTTCCCTTTTTCCCATTCCGTGATATTTTTTCATGCTGTCAAAGATATCAAGCACATATTTTTCCATATCCACCGTATGAGGGCTATGGCATTTGTAACGCTTTGCCATGTTGCGGGAGGCTGCAAGAATGTCCTCTGAAAAATCATGATTGAATTTCACCGCCTTGTTGTCTTCTGCATATTCTGCGGCAATGCTGTCGCAGAGGCGGATCCCGGGGATCCAGAACAGCTCTGCCTTTGTCAGTTCCAGGACGCGTTTAAAGATGATGGCTGCCGGGACTAAGAGAGAAGCGTATTCCGCATTGACCCCGAACCGGTCCTGGATCTGGTCCAGGGACATTCCCACGATCTTTTCATAGAAAAATGCAAATTCCTCAGCCGTGACCCGCTCCACAGGCTTTCCTCCCCGGCTGCCCCGGGAAAGATAGAGGATGCTTTCTCCGATGCCTATGAGGTTTTTGATCTCCCTGTCCTTTAAATAAACCTTTCGGAAAGTATACAGCTCGTTGTCCACCAGTTCCTCGATCAGGGTATTCTGCATCTGGTTGTCGACCTGTACATTTCCCATCATTTCACGGATTCTTAAGACTCCAAGCATCAGGTTGTGGGTGGAAACCAGGGCATCCCTGTCAAACAAGGAAACCTGCATGCTTCCAAAGCCAACGTCAACGATGGCGGTTCCCTTTTGTATGATCTTATGAAATTCTGCATCCTTTGAAGCAATGGCCTTATAACTGATAAAACGCTGCTCGGAATTGCTGATCACCCGTACTTCGATCCCGGTCCTCACCCGGATCTGGTCCAGCACGATCCGGCTGTTTTTGGCCTCCCGCAGGGCGCTGGTGGCATAGGCCCGGTAGCCGATCACCTTATAGGACTGCATGATGGAGGCAAAATCCTTGATGACCTGGCACATCTCATCCACAAGTTCATAGCTGATCTTTCCGTCTTTATAAGTGTCCCTTCCAAGGCCAATGACATGGCGGACATGATCCACCTTCTGGATCCCGGCCTTCTGGGAAATCTCATAGATGCCAAGCTCCAGTTCAAACGATCCAACATCAATGGCAGCAAATAATCTTATTGCCATACTGATCCTCCTTACTGCCCATTCACCAGGCAGCTTTCATATAGTTCACTCCGGTTTTCCTAAAAGGTGTGTAATAAACTGGCTTGCCGTTCTTCCTGATAAGCCTCCGTGATGTAATTCCCATATATTCGCTTTTGCATACAGTTCCTCCAAAGGCATATTGATGTCGCTGCGGGCAGCCAGCTGTCTTACGATCTCCTGGAACTCCTTTTTATCCGGAGAACCAAAGTAAATGGTCACGCCGAAGCGGGCCACCAGGGAAAGCTTTTCCTGGACGGTGTCATTATTATGTAAATCATCATCCAGTTCCCTTTTATCACTGAATTTTTCCCGTATGAGATGCCTCCGGTTGGAGGTGGCGTAGATCAGCACATTGCCCGGCTTCCTCCCAAGACCTCCTTCAATGATGGCTTTTAAATATTTATATTCCAGTTCAGTATCCTCAAAGGATAAATCATCCATGTAAATGATGAATTTGTAATTCCGGTCCTTTACCTGCTCCTGGACTTTTGAAAGAGACTTGAACTGGTGCTTGTAGACCTCGATGATCCGAAGTCCTCTGTCATAATATTCATTGAGCACAGCCTTAATGCTGGAGGATTTTCCGGTTCCGCTGTCCCCGAACAGCAGGACGTTGTTGGCGGCCCGCCCGTTTAAGAATGCCTCCGTATTTTCGATCAGCTTCTGCTTTTGAAGCTGGTAGCCGATGATGTCGTCCAGATGAACATGCTCAATGCTGGTGATGGGCAGGATCTGAGGTTCGCCTTCTGTGTCTTCTACGCGGAAAGCCTTATTAAGGCCGAATTTCCCCACTCCCAGCCTGCGGTAAAACTCCGTCACCTGGGAAGCAAAAACCGTTTCATCCTCAGCCTGTTCCAGGGCAATTGCCAGGGCAACGATCTGATCCCTGATCCTCTTATTATAGACCTTGCTGCTGCCGTCTGCACTCCGGTAGCCGGCCAGTGCAGTCCATATACCTTTCCCGTTGTTTAAGAGGTCCAGCTTCCGGATGTCATGGTCAAATAATTCCTTTATGATCCGGAAATCATGGGCAGCCAGTTCATTTAACGTCCCTTCCACGGGGCCTACGATCTCACAGGAGGTACTGTAGGCGTTTTCATCATTTGCCAGGCAGAATGCTAAAAAACAATGCCAGAGATTCCCCTCAAAGCCATAGGAAGCCGCCAGCTCTATCAGCTGACCGGCGCAGGCATAGGAATCCGGCATTGTTTCTGTTCTCTCTCCCGGTTTCAGGCTTAAAAGCCCGGCAACTTTGTCAAAAAGTTCACGATAATTCAAATTGCGGTACAAAATCAATTCCTGGGACTTCATAATTTGCCTCCTAAATGAATCAAGCCGATGGCCTGCATATCCGGCTGATGCCCGGTAAAGCGGGGCACGCTGTTCATAAACTCAAGGTTGAAAGACGGGTTTCTTTCAACCTTTCACCTTGTGTAAAACCATAAGAAACAACATTTGCAAGCCTTTAATAATTTCCCAAAACCCTCATGTTGCTCCCCTCTTCAGAGATTCCCTTTAAGGCATTCTGAATGGAGGCATCGCTTAAATTCCCCTCAATATCTATGAAAAACCGGTATTCCCAGTTTCTTCCCAATATAGGCCTTGATTCGATCATCATCATATTGACCCCGTTATAGATGAAATTGCTAAGCATGTTATACAGAGAACCGCTTTTATGGGGCAGCTCAAAGCTGATGCTTATCTTTCCCGCATCTTCCCGGTAAACGGGTTCTCTTGACAGGATGATGAACCGGGTGGTGTTGTTTTTATTGTGGTTTATGGAAGGTCTTAAAACCTTCAGGCCATAAAGCTTCCCTGCGACCTCACTGGCTACAGCCGCCTGGGATTGATCTCCATCCTCAAGGACCTTTTTAGCCGCCACAGCGGTATTTTCCACGCTGACCTGCTTCCAGTCCCTGTGGGCATTTAAAAATTCGGAGCACTGCATAAGGGCCTGGGGGTGGGAAAATACCGTGCGGATCTCATCCTCTTTTGCCTCCGAAAGACCAAGCAGGGCATGGTCCACGGAAAGGAAGGTTTCCGCCACAATGTAATTGCGGTATTTTATGAGCAGGTCATAATTATGGGTCACCGCTCCTGCCGAGGAGTTTTCTATGGGCAGCACCGCATAATCCGCGTTTCCCGCCTCCACCTCTTTCATGGCATCCTCCCAGGAATCCACATGGCGGATATGTGCTTCCGCTCCGAAATATTTTATGGAAGCCTCATGGCTGTAAGCGCCTTCCACTCCCTGATACACCACCCGTGCCTGTTTTACAGGAAGGCTTTTTACCTGGCGGAAATCATGCTCCGCCCTCAGCCCGTGCTCCGCCATAAGCTTGTACTGAAAATGGCGGCTAATGGTCATCATCTGAGTAAACAGCTCTCTTACCGCCTGCTTATGGAAGTCCGCCTCCACCATGCCGGTCACGGCTTCGATCTTCTGCTGTTCTCTTTCCTTGTCATAAACCTGCTTGCCTGTCTCAATCTTGTATTCCGCCACCTCACCGCTAAGCCTCATCCGCTTTTCAAATAAGGATACGATCTCATGGTCGATTCCGTCAAGCTGTTTTCTTATTTCCTGCAAATCCAATGTCTTCATGGGCCTTATCATTCCTTTATCTTATCTGTCTGTGTGCTCAAGCCCTGCCGGTAAGCTTTCCCTGGTTTATTAACTCCGCTTCCAGCATGGCCTTTATCTGATTTTCCACATAGGCGCCGGGGAATTTCTTAAATTCAGGCTCCAGTTCCTTTGTGTAAAAGGGCGTACCATATTCAATGGTTACCTGGGAGGGACGGATGAATGGAAAATGACCTTCAAACACCTCCGCAGTTCCGCTTATAGCCACCGGTACCACCGGGCAGCCGCTTTTTTCCGCAATTTTAATGCTTCCTTCTTTAAATGGGAGCAGATCCAGAAGATTTTCCTCCCGGTTCCTGGTTCCCTCCGGGAAAATCCAGACGGAAACGCCCCGCTTTACCTGTTCGATCCCTGTGAGAATGGTTTTTAAGCCTTCTTTTAAATTCTTTCTGTCAAGAAACAGGCAGTTTACAAACTTCATCCAGGCGGAAAGAAGGGGGATCTTCTCCATTTCCTTTTTTGCAACAAAGCCCATCAGGCCGGGAACTGTCACATAGCCCACAAGAATATCAAAATAGCTTCTGTGATTTCCCACATATAAAACGGCCTGGTCTGTGGGAATATTCTCCCTTCCCTTGACCGTAATGGTCACGCCGGCCATTCGAAGGAGGATCCGGAAAATCCACTGGACCACTGCCAGACTCAGCACATCCCGCAGGCGGCGGTCTTTTCTTCCGGTCAGCCACAGAAATATCAGGACCGGAATGCTTAAAATCAAAAAAATAATGACTGTTGATGCTACAAGAATAAAACGTATCATTGTTCTAGTCCTCCATTTCATCTATTATATAAAATGGTGACTTTAATTACAATACTACCTGCCTTTCTTTTTTGTAATTTGTTCAAACAACAGTCCTGTGGCAAACCACAGAGGTGCAAAGTCCAGACGGATCAGTCCGTCAATATTGGTGTTTCGTCCCGTATAATCCCAGGGGCACATTCCCCCGCCCCGCAAAAGGGTACCGGCAAAATATTCCGCCACAAAAATCAGGACCATGTAAAGAAATCCATGGCGGATAGCCAGCTCCGCTTTCCTTGCAGAAAATCCGGAATCAGGGGTTACCCAGCGGTCAATGATAGTTCCAATGGGGCCTAAAAGAGCTCCGCATCCGTAGATGGGAAACATTAAGAGAGAGGTCTGCCCCATCAGACGCCAGTCATGGCGCAAAATGGATTCCATGGAGGTAAAGACAACCTCCAGGCACCAGCCTGTCACCCCGCATTTGCAGAAATCCAGGGGCAGCTGTTTTAGGTTTAATTGTAATTGTGATAGTGTTTTCATACCCTTCATTATGCGCCGGATATGGAGATATTATGAAAACAAAAAGATATTTTACAGCTTCCAATAAGCCCTGTGATGCTGGGTTCTATAAAAGTGGGGACAACAGCCTGCTTCCCTGTTCCTTGATCCGGATAAAAAGGCCCCTCTCCTCATAAAGCTCCCTTGTGATCTCTTTGCACCTCTTTAAATCCTCTAAGAATAATTCTTCCAGCCTCTGGGTTGTTTCCTCGTCATAGATCACCGCATTTACTTCAAAATTAAGTTCAAAGCTCCGGATATCCATATTGGCGGTCCCATAGGAACTGACCTTTCCGTCGGTCATAACTCCTTTGGAGTGGAGAAACCCGTTTTCATAGGTATAGCATCTGGCCCCGGCGGATAAAAGATCTCCCACATAGGAATAGGAAGCCCAGTAAACAAAGGGGTGGTCCGGCTTGCAGGGGATCATGAGCCTTACGTCCACACCGGAGCGTGCCGCTACCTGCAAGGTGGTAAGCACGGCGTCGTCAGGCACAAAGTAGGGCGTCTGGATGTAAATATGGTCCCTGGCCTTTGAAAACAGCCGGATATAATTGTCACGGATCTGGCGGCTCCTGGCATCCGGGCCGCTTGCGATAATCTGGATCCCAAGGTGTTTTCTCTCGTCATTCATATCAACCACACCCATATAGTCTATACATCTTCCGTCCTCATCCTCGCAGAAATATTTCATATTCCGAAACAGGTTTTCTCCTGCCGCATAATTCCAGTCCAGGGCAAAGCGGATCTGAAGACTCAGCACAGAGCCCCCCTGGAGCTTTAGATGGGTGTCTCTCCAATAACCGAATTTGGTGTCCTTGGAAATGTATTCCCGGCCGATGTTAAAGCCTCCCACATATCCCACCCGGTTGTCAATGACCACGATTTTCCTGTGGTTTCTGTAGTTCACCCGAAGCTGGAGACGGCCAAGTATGGGCGGGAAAAAGATCCCCACCTTTACCCCGTTTTCTTTCAGCCTGTTCCATTTGTCCTTTGCCATGAAACGTCCTCCCATGCCGTCGCAGAGAATGCGCACCTCTACTCCAGCCCTGGCCCGTTCTATGAGGATGGGGATTATGGAATCAAACAATTCGTCATCCTTAATAATGTAATACTGCAAATGAATGAAATAAGCAGCAGCCGAAAGCTCGGCTCTTAAGTCTTTAAATTTTTCCTCCCCGTCCGTAAAAATCTCCACCGTGTTGTCAACGGTCAGCACAGACCCGGAGGTTTCTAAGTTATACACCACCAGATCCGCATAATCACGGGATAGCGAAGACACCAGGCTGATGTCATGGCTTTTTAAAAACTCCTCCTGGTTCTTTGCGGAATAACGCACCCGGTCTTCCACTTCCTTGACCCGGAACATCTTGCCCTTTCTCATATCCTGGCCCAAAAGCAGATAAAAAAGAATGCCGAATACGGGAATAAAATACAGGGCTAAAAGCCAGGTCCAGACTGCTTTGGGATCACGCCTCTGGAAAAACACAATGATAATGGAAAGGATCAGATTGATATAGATCAAATGATCGATCAACCAGTTCCATATTCCAACCGTCTGTGTCCAAATCGTTTCCATAATATATCCCTCCTGTCTAAGCGGCATTGGCCCAAGGAATATGCAAGCACATTCTTTGGAATAATTGCTCTTGCAAAAAGAGCCATCGCTGCGGCGATGACCCCTTTTTATACAAACTGATTTCTCTCCCTGTCGTAATGATAATCAATTGCAGCCAAAGAATGGGCCAGGTCCTCTTCCCGGATCCCAAGACTATGACAGCATTCC
This sequence comes from Lacrimispora indolis DSM 755, assembly GCF_000526995.1. Lineage (NCBI taxonomy): Bacteria > Bacillati > Bacillota > Clostridia > Lachnospirales > Lachnospiraceae > Lacrimispora > Lacrimispora indolis. The sequence continues at coordinate 1,192,762 of NZ_AZUI01000001.1, forward strand.
TCCAGAGAAGGATAATAATCTCTTAATTGAGTATTGATATAACTTAACAGAATCGCCGGATCTTTAGGTATGTTAAACATTTTTTCCTCCTCCTATTCTGATATCATATTTATTTTATCATAATTTTCCACAGTTGTGAATCACTCAAAGAAAGAATTAAGGACCATTGGGGAAAATTCCACTGTACGAACGGGGAAATCAGTGTTACAATCAGATATTGATATCCCTCAGGAGGTAATTTCGTATGAAAAAAATACTAATGTTGGGAACAGGGGGCACCATTGCCTGTAAGCGAAGTGACAGCGGCCTAAAACCACTCCTCACCTCAGACGAGATCCTTTCCTATGTTCCGGAAGCATCCAAATTCTGTCAGGCAGACAGCCTGCAGATACTCAATATAGACAGCACCAACATGCAGCCAAATCATTGGCTTGCCATGGCAAAAGCCATTGAGACCCATTATGAGGATTACGACGGCTTTGTCATCTGCCACGGCACCGACACCATGGCTTACACGGCCTCAGCTCTCTCCTATCTGGTACAGAATTCGGAAAAACCCATTGTCATCACCGGAGCACAGAGACCCATTGATATGGAAAATACCGATGCACGCACCAATTTGTCAGACAGTCTCCGGTTTGCAAGCGAACCAAAGGCCCATGGGGTCACCATAGTCTTTGACGGAAAGGCCATCGCAGGCACCAGGGGGAAAAAGGAGCGGACTAAGAGCTACAATGCTTTTTCCAGCATTAATTTCCCTTATATTGCTGCGATCCAGGATGGGTATGTGCTTTTTTACGTGGACGACAAAGCCTCCTGTTCCAGGCAGGTGCAGTTTTTCCGGGAATTAAATCCTCATGTGGCATTGATGAAGCTGATCCCTTCCATGGGATCGGATGTCCTGGACTATATGGCAGAGCATCATGACGCGGTAATCATAGAATCCTTTGGGGTCGGCGGCCTTCCCTCCTATGACACAGGAGATTTTTATAAAGCAGTCAAAAAGTGGATCTCCCTTGGAAAAACCGTGGTCATGACCACCCAGGTGACCAATGAGGGCAGCAATATGTCCATATACGAAGTGGGGCACTCCATCAAAAAAGAACTGGGGCTTTTGGAAGCTTATGATATGACCCTGGAAGCCACGGTAACAAAGCTGATGTGGATTCTGGGCCAGACCAGGGATGAAAAAGAGATCAGGGAATTGTTTTACCGGACCATTAACAGAGATATTCTCTGGCAGGCATAAAAGATACAGGCGCTGCAAGAGGGATGAATCCTTATCCCTTTGCAGCGCCTTTTTAAATCAGACCTTTCGTTTCTTTCCTCTTATTCCAGATAGGCGATCAGCTTCTGGCCGTCTTCTGACACATCAATGACGATCACATTTCCAGCCCGGACCTCATCTCCAAGAATGATCCTGGCCGCCAGGGTTTCCACATGCTTTTGTAAGTATCGTTTCAATGGACGGGCTCCGTAAACCGGATCATATCCCTGTTCCACCACAAATTCCTTTGCCTGGTCAGTCAGTTCAATGGTTAATTCCTGATTTTCGATCCGTTTATTTAAGTCAGCAAGGAGCAGGTCAATGATTCCCGCAATATTTTCCTTATCAAGAGGCTTAAACAGGATCATTTCATCAAGACGGTTTAAGAATTCCGGACGGAAATGGTTCCTTAAATCATTCATTACCATTTCCTCCGCGTCTCCTCTGATATTTCCCCCTTCATCAATTCCTGTCAGCAGATACTGGGAGCCGATGTTGGAAGTCATGATGATGATGGTGTTTTTAAAGTCAACGGTCTTTCCTGTGGAATCTGTGATCCGTCCGTCGTCAAGAACCTGTAACAGTACGTTAAATACGTCGGGATGGGCCTTTTCCACCTCATCAAAAAGCACCACGGAATAGGGCTTTCTACGGACTGCCTCTGTCAGCTGGCCGCCCTGGTCATAGCCCACATATCCTGGAGGCGCTCCAATCAGCCTGGATACGGAATGCTTTTCCATATATTCGCTCATATCAATCCTGACAATGTTGTTTTCATCGTCAAACAGACTTTCCGCAAGGGCTTTGGCAAGCTCCGTCTTACCCACACCCGTAGGTCCTAAAAACAGGAAGGAGCCGATGGGCTTTGTGGGGTCCTTGATCCCGGCCTTGGAACGGATGATGGCCTCCGTGACCTTTGATACCGCCTCATCCTGGCCGATGACCCTTTTATGAAGCTCTTTATCCAGGTGAAGAGTCTTATTCCTCTCCCCTTCCGTCAGTCTGGATACCGGGATTCCCGTCCACTTGGATACGATCCTGGAGATTTCCTCCTCTGTGACGCTTTCATGGACAAGGCTCATATCCTGGTTTCTTACCCGCTCCTCCTCTGCCGCCAGCTCCTTTTGAAGCTGGGGAAGTCTTCCATACTGCAGCTCTGCCGCACGGTTTAAATCGTACTTTTGCTGAGCTGCCTGGATCTCACGGTTGATGCTTTCAATTTCTTCCCGTAAAGAGGACAGCCGGTCAACGGATGCCTTTTCATTTTCCCATTGGGCCTTCTGGGAGGTGAACTCATCGTGAAGCTCCGCCAGCTCCTTCTGAAGCTCTGCAAGGCGGTCCTGGCTCAAACGGTCGGTTTCCTTCTTTAAGGCAGCCTCCTCGATCTCCATCTGCATGATGCGCCTTGACAGCTCATCAAGTTCTGCAGGCATGGAGTCCAGCTCCGTCTTGATCATGGCACAGGCTTCATCCACCAGGTCAATGGCCTTATCCGGCAGAAAACGCTCGCTGATATAGCGGTCTGACAAAGCCGCCGCCGACACCAGGGCAGAGTCCGTGATCTTTACCCCATGATAGACCTCATACCGTTCTTTTAATCCCCTTAATATGGAAATGGTATCTTCTACACTTGGCTCATTTACCATGACCGGCTGGAACCGCCGTTCCAGTGCCTGGTCCTTTTCAATGTACTGGCGGTATTCATCAAGAGTGGTGGCACCGATGCAGTGAAGCTCGCCTCTGGCAAGCATTGGCTTCAGCATATTGCCCGCATCCATGGATCCTTCTGTTTTTCCAGCGCCAACAATGGTGTGGAGTTCGTCAATGAACAGGATGATCTGGCCGTCACTTTTCTTCACTTCGTCGAGAACTGCCTTTAAGCGTTCCTCAAATTCTCCCCGGTACTTGGCGCCTGCCAGCAATGCCCCCATATCAAGAGCAAACAGCTTTTTCTCCTTTAATCCCTCCGGGACATCGCCCCGGACGATCCTCTGGGCCAGACCTTCTACCACAGCCGTCTTACCTACCCCAGGCTCCCCGATGAGAACCGGGTTGTTCTTTGTCTTTCTGGAAAGAATACGGACCACATTGCGGATCTCGCTGTCACGGCCGATCACCGGGTCCAGTTTCTGGTCCCTGGCCCGTTCCACCATATCATAGCCATATTTGGTCAGGGTATCATAGGTAGCCTCCGGGTTGTCGTTTACAACACGCTGGTTTCCTCTTACCGTGGAAAGAGCCTGCAAAAAGGCTTCCCTGGTTATGCCATAACTCCGGAACAACTCCTTTACCGGCTTAGAAGGCTGCTTTAACATGGCAAGGAACAGATGCTCCACGGAAACATATTCATCCCCCATGACCTTTGCCTCATCCTCGGCGCCAATTAAGACCTTGTTTAATTCATTGCTGATGTATATCTGTCCTCCCCTGACCTTGGGAAGTTTTTCGATTGCCTGAGCCGTTTCATTTAAAAACTGCTCTTTTTGTATATTCATCTTGGTAATGAGTTTTAATATCAGACTGTCTTCAATGGTAAGAAGACTGTACAGCATGTGTTCCTGCTCTATCTGCTGATTCCCGTATTCATACGCAAGCTTTTCGCAATTCTGGACGGCTTCCATTGACTTTTGGGTGAATTTATTGATATTCATAATTGCTTCCTCCTTTTTATCCGGTTATGTAAAACATTGCTTTATTTGTTCTATATGTAATATAACAAATAGTGTTTCGCCTGTCAAGATGATTTTCCTCAGATTCGGACGGAATTCAAACAAAAATCTTACGGTTTTCTTCCTCTCATTGTTTTTTTCAGGACCTTCGCCTATAATCAAAGCAGTTATCCTTATCTTTTGCATTCAGGAGGTGACGTTTTTATGAAAAATATTTCCCGCTTAAACTTCATTCGCCGTGCAGCTGCCGCTGCCGCTGTTTCCCTGGTTCTTTTTGCCGGCGCAAGCCCATTTGACAGCTTTGCCCATACAAAGGATGAATCCATTTACCTGGCCGGCACCTGGATAAAGGATGAGGTTGGCTGGCGTTTCTTTAACCAGTGGAATTCCACCTTTCCCGCCGGGAAATGGGCAGAATATCAGGGAAATTCCTATTATTTTATGGACAATGGATACATAGCGACCGGCTGGCATTTTCTAAACGGCCGATGGTATTATTTTAATCCTTATGAGGGAAACGAGGAAGGCTCTATGGTAACGGGCTGGGTTTATGACCCGGATTGCGAAGGCTGGTTTTATACGAACCAGATCGGGATCATGGTCACCGGCTGGCATAAAATTGATGGCTTCTGGTACTATTTTAACCCGAATTCCGACGGCCTACTCGGACTAATGGCCGTAAGCCGTGTTGTAGACGGCTCCTACGTGGATGCCAGCGGACGGATGAATGAACTGCGATGAATATGCAGACATATCCGTCCGTCTCATTGCCCGCATAAAAAGAGCAGTGCTGTTTAAGAAACAGACACTGCTCTTTTTTCGATTCCCCGAAATCTCCAGCTGAATAAAACAGCGCGGAAAACCCAGTCAATAAACATTCCATACCATACGCCCATGACACCTGTATTCATAACGCGGACAAAGAAATAAACAAAGGCGATCCGGAACAGCCACATGGAAAATATAGACACTGCCATGGTGAATTTGGCATCCATGGAAGCTCTTAAGGCATAGGGAATGGTAAAGGCCAGAGGCCACACGATCATGGCATAGCTGTGGGCTACCACCATTTGGGCGGATATTTCTGCCGCTTCTCCTGAAAGATTGTACACGGAAACAAGCTGGTCTGAAAATACCACCATGATCCCGCACAGCAGCAAAAGGATCCCGTAATTGGCCATAACCAGAAACCTGGTGTACTTCTCTGCCTGCTTTTTCTCCCCAGCTCCCACGCACTGCCCCACAATGGTGATCAGGCCCAAACCAATGGCGTTTCCAGGCAAATACAGCAGCGTTACCAGGTTGGAGGCCACCGCATAGCTGGCGATGGCAGCTGTTCCCAAAGAGGAGACCAGGCTTTGAAGAGCAAGCTTTCCGAACTGGAACATGCCGCTTTCTAAGCCGTTTGGAATGCCGATGGACAGTATTTTTTTAATCATGGGAAGGTTTGGCTTAAGCTCTGCCAGGTGGTTGATCCTCACCGTATTGTTAGGATTCTGAATCATGAAAAGCATCAGCACTGCGGCAGCCACACGGCTGAATAAGGTGGGCCAGGCAAGGCCGGACACTCCCATATGGAGGCCGTATACGCAGACCGCATTTCCTATGACATTGACGGTATTGATCACCAGGGAAACTGCCATGGATGCCTTGGAATTTCCCATGGACCGGAATAAGGCCGCACAGGAATTATAGACTGCCACAAAGGGATAGGACAGGGCCGTGATCCAGAAATAAACCACGGCAGCGCTCATGACTTCCTCATCCACGTTGCCGAAAATGACCTTTAACAGACTTCCCCTTCCTGCCAGTGCAATGAGGGTTACAAGCACGGACAGCACGGTTGTGACTCCAAGGAGCTGCCCTGCTGCCTTGCAGGCATTCTCCGACTGCTTTTTCCCAAGATACTGGGAGGATATGACCGCCCCTCCGGTGGCCAATGCCGCCAGCATCTGTATGATCAGGATGTTGATGGATTCCACCAGGGAAACACCGGAAACCGAGGCCTCTCCAACAGCTGCTGCCATTACCACGTTCACCATGCCCACCAGGACGATCAATATCTGTTCCACGATCAGAGGAGCCAGCAGTTTCAGTAAATCTTTTCTAGTAAACATTCTGTTTCCTCTTTATCATGCCTCAAACGGATAGCAGATCCCCCACTGCCTTCTTAACTCGTCCATGACCTTCATAATGGACAGGGTTGTGGTATGAGGCATCTGGGGACACTGGGTCCAGCCGTTTTTGATGGCTTCCCCGCTGGCATTGATCTCATATTCATATCCGGATATCTGCTCCGGCTGAAGATGGTTTTCCACAAGCTGCCTTTTGGTGTCATAGACCCGGATTGTCTCAAAATTATTAACATTCTCAACTACAATATATCCCTTGGTTCCGTAGATGATTCCCAGGCGGTCGGAAAGCACCCGTAAGGAGCTATTTAAGATCGCCATCTTTCCTCCCGGATAGCACAGGGTAATGCTGTTCTGGGCATCCACTCCGCTGTCCGTTTTGATCACGCTGGACTGGATGTCTGAAATCTCATCCCCAAACACAAGGGAAGCGAAATTAAGGGTATACACACCTACATCAAGAAGGGCCCCTCCTGCAAGCTCCGGCTTTATCAGGCGCGGCTTGCCTGAGATCAGATAACAGAGATTAGCAGTAAGCGTCATTGGCTCTCCGATAACGCCTGAATCTAAAACCTCTTTTAAGGTCTTTGCCATGGGCATGTAGCGTACCCACATGGCTTCCGTTATCATCAGGTTCTTTTCCACTGCCAGATCGGTCATTTCCTTTGCCTGTGCGTAGTTGGCTGCAAAGGCTTTTTCACAGAGAACATGCTTCCCATTCTCCAGGCACAGCCTGGCATTGCTGCAATGCTCGGAATGGGGCGTGGCAATGTAGATCAATTGAATATCCGGATCCTTTACAAGCTCCTCATAGGAGCCATACGCCCTTTCTATGGAAAAACGCGCCGCAAATTCCTCCGCTTTTTCCAGACTTCTGGATCCTGCTCCCATCAGAGCCACCTGAGGCATCTGAACCATTGTATTTGCCAGTGTTGAGGCAATCCCGCCTGTTCCCATGATTCCTATTTTTAGCGCATCCATATCTCAAACCTCCGTGCATTTTTATTCGTTTATGTTCAGTATATCACATGAAAACAGCCTGTACAATCACTCTTTTGGAAGGCTTTGGCAGGCGGTTTTTTAACTCTCCTGTTCCAGCCTTTGAACCAGCTCTATAAATGCCTTCATCTCCCTGCTGACCCATTTATCCTTATGGTAGACCATCTGTCTC